>JBBIJF010000025.1:0-64001 GCA_037446115.1 Acidobacteriota bacterium
CAGGATCCGCCCGGCCGGGATCCGCATAACTGACGAGCCTCCCTCTCTGTGGTCGGCAGGTTGACGCCTGCGCTCCACAACCCTCTATCGGCCCCTCCCTCGGCCGGGATTAGGAGGAAGGCTCCCGATCGCCGGAGGTCTCCCAATCCCGTGGTACAACTCGGATATGCCCTCCTTTCGGGTCGTCACGCCCCAGCGGTGTTATCCCGCTGTGGTCGAACGGGGAATCCTGCGCCAGGCCGCACAATTTCTGCCGGAGCGCGCCAGCAGGATTTTTGTCGTAACGACCCGGGACGTCTGGGAATACCACGGCGAGCGGCTGCGGCAGGGAATGGCCGGGCGTTCCTTCGAAGTGCTGTTCTTCCCCGGAGGTGAAGAGCGGAAACGGCTCGCCGAAGTGGAGAGGCTGGCTGAGGAAATGGTCCGCCGCGGCGGGGACCGCTCGAGCGTGGTGGCGGCTTTCGGCGGCGGCATCGTCAGCGACGTGGCCGGATTTCTGGCGGCCGTCTTTATGCGCGGCATCCCCGTGCTGCAACTGCCGACCACGCTGCTAGCTCAGGTGGATGCGGGCGTGGGCGGCAAGACCGGCGTAAACCTGGTTTCCGGCAAGAACCTGGTCGGCGCCTTCCACCAGCCCCTTGCCGTGCTCATCGATCCCGAAGTGCTCCTGACGCTGCCCGAGCGCGAGTACCGGGCCGGACTCTATGAGGTCATCAAGTGCGGCGTCATCCGCAGCCTGGAGCTGTTTCTCACCATGAGCGAGAGTGCTCAGGCCGTTCTCGACCGTTCCGCGCCGGTTCTGGACGCGGTCATCGCCGAGTCGGTGCGGATCAAAGCGGATGTGGTCTCAGCCGATGAGCGCGAGGGCGGCCTGCGCCGCATCCTGAACTTCGGCCACACCTTCGGCCACGCCCTCGAGGCGGAGACGGGCTATTGCCGCTTTCTTCACGGCGAGGCGGTGGCCTGGGGCATGCGCGCCGCGGTCTACCTGGCGGAGATGCTCGGCCGGCTCAGCCCCGAAGACAGCGCCACGATCCTGCATACCATCAGTCTGTACGGACCGATTCCCCCCCTCGACGACATAGCGGCGGAGCGCATCGTGGCGCGCATGGCCGCGGACAAGAAGACCCGCCACGGCCAGATCCACTTTGTTCTCCCGGACCGCATCGGCCAGGTGAGCGTCGTCTCGGGCGTGGACCCGAAAGCCGTGCTGGCGGCTGTGGAAGCAGCGCTCCAATGAAAGGCGAGCTCCGCGGACGCGCGCCCGGCACACGGGCTCCGCGCCGCAACAGCGAGGAAGAAACTGCGCGGTGGGTGCGGGTCATGTTCGCGCGGGTCGTGCCCCGCTACGACCTGCTCAACCACCTGCTTTCGTTCAACCTGGACCGGTGGTGGCGCAGGCAAACGGCCCGCCGGCTGGGCCCGGTGCTGCGCCAGCCGCACGCCCGCGTGCTGGACCTCTGCTGCGGCACCGGCGACCTGCTGCTCGCCCTCCTCGCCGAGGGCGCCCGCTCGCCCGTCGGGGCCGATTTCTGCCACCCGATGCTGGCCGCCGCCCGCCGCAAGCTGCGCCGCAACACCGCCTGTCTGGTGGAAGCCGACGCCCTCCGGTTACCTTTCCCCGCCGGCGCCTTTGAAGCCGTCACGGTGGCGTTCGGCTTTCGGAACCTGGCCAACTACCGCTCCGGTCTGGCGGAGATGCTGCGGGTCCTGAAACCCGGAGGCGTGGCAGCCATTCTGGAATTTTCCCGGCCCGCGCATCCCCTGTTTGCCCGGCTCTACGACTTTTACTCCCACCGCATCCTACCCCGCATCGGAGGGTGGGTCTCGGGCTGCCCGGAAGCCTACTCTTATCTGCCCGATTCTGTCCGCAACTTCCCGGGCCCGGGCGAGTTAGCCGGCGAAATGCGACGCGCCGGCTTCCAGCCGGTCGAGTTCGACCTTTTTGCCGGCGGCATCGTCGCTTTGCACCTTGGATGGAAACCCGGTGAAGAAAAATCTCCGCAATGACCGCGGTGAAGATCGTCACCGCGTTTGCAGGGCGCGCTCAATGGCCGCTTCGAGCTCTTCTTTGTCGAGCGCGGTGCTGATAAACAGCTCCTGGCGAGCCCCGGCCGCCAGTGCGATCGCCTTCCAGCCGTTTGTGGTGGGCACGGTAACCCGAATCTTGATCCTTCCCTTCGCCTCGCGCACGGGCCGGATCGCGCCCGGAATGACCGACCGGATGGCGGGATGATCCGCCAGCAGGCGCTCGAGCACGGGCCGCAGTCCTTCGAGGATGCTGTGCTCGACTTTGAGCCGGCCTTGCGCGGTCCTCAGGCGCACGGGACTATCCTCTCACCAGCCGTTCAAATTCTTCCGGAGAGAAGCCCGCCACCACGCGTTTGCCCTTCACAAGCAGCGGCCGCCGGATCAGGTCCGGGTCTTGCGCCATCAGGCGCAGGGCTTCGGCGCGGGACGGGGGCTTTTCCTTCATATTTCGCTCGCGGTAAAGTTTGTGCCTGGGATTGAGAAACTGCGTATAGTCGCGGTCGCCGATCAGACGATCCAGCTCCCCGACGCTGAGGCCGCCTCTGAGGTCCACCTCTTCGAAAGCAATCCCCTTGTCGCGCAGGAAACTCCTGGCCTTCCGGCAGCTCATTCAGGTCGGCTTCAGATATAACTTCATGGACTTACCGGGCTGAGAGTACGAGTATATTGGGCTCTGCCCGCAAGGTCAAACCCGCCGCACCGTGACGCCCGCCTCGGCAAACAGCACCTCGACAAGCTTGAAGTGCTCATCGTAGTACTGACTGGAATACTGGGCCATTCGCTCGGCCGAGATCACCACCTCCTTGATGCCGGCCTGAACGATGGCCCGGGCGCAGTCCATGCAGGGCATGATCTCCACGTAGAGCGTGCAGCCCTCCAGAGGCGTGCCGCACCGCGCCGCGTTGCAGATGGCGTTGCGCTCGGCATGCTCCATCCACAGATACTTGCCCGGCCGCGTCAGCCGTTCCGGCACGTCGTCACGGATGCCTCGGGGGAAGGAGTTGTAACCGGTGGAGCGGATCTCATGCGCCGGACCGGCAATGATACAGCCGACCTGGGTGTTGGGATCCTTGCTGCGCGCCGCCACCACCTTGCAGATCTCCAGATAATACTGATCCCAGCCGGGGACCGTACGCGGCTTGAGTCCTTCCCGCATGTCTCAGGGTTTCTTCTTCGGCTGTTCACCTTTGCGGTACAGTGTGGGAGCCTTTCGTTTCTGTTCCGCCTCTTTCTTTTCCGCTTCCCGCCTGGCCTCCACTTCTTCGGCCGACATCAGGCTCTCGCGCTCCTTGCGCTCCCGCTCCTGGCGAGCCACGACCTCCTCGGTGCGCTTCTCCAGATCCTCCATGGAGAGCTCGAGGCTGTCGGCCGTGGTTTCGATGGCCTGTTCGAGCACGAACTGGTACATGGCCAGGTCCCGCGGCTGAGCGGACTGGATGGCGCGCAGCGTCTCGAGCAATTTCTTCTCCGCCTCGACGACTGCCGCCATGCCGATGCTGATGTCGAGCTTGCGCCGGAGCGCGTCATCGGCCACCGTGTCAATCGCATCAATGATTTCGCTGTACTGTTCGAGCGCGTCGTGAACGAGAGCCGAGCGGCCGGGCCTGTCCTTGGCCAGCAGCTGCTTGACCAGCTCGAGCCGCTGCTCGGCAAATTTCAGATACAACTTGAGCCGCTCGTTGGGCTCCTGCACCAGGCGGATCTGGTCGGCTTCGTCCGCCGTCAAAAAGTCCCGCTGGGCCGCCACCGGCAGCACACCTCCGAGACAAAACAGAAGCGCTTTGGCCAGCCGATTCATTTCTTGCTCCAGACTATCGTGCCGAGGATACCACCCAGCAGCTCATCGTGAACCTTTTGGACGTAGCTTTGGACCGTCTCGATGTGCGGCCGGTCCTCGATGCTGAACCGCTGCCGCAGATCCTCGAGCCGCTTTAACAGGTTCCGCGTGCGGCCCTCGGCGTGTTTGAAGTGTTTCGGACTCCGTCGGGGATTCTTCCCGGTTGCCTTCAGCGCGGCGTAGCTGACTTCGACCGACTGGCGAACCTCTTCGAGACCCCGACGGGTCTCCTCCCACTTGCCGGCTTGATACGCCTCTGCGGCCCGGCGCAACGCCGCCTCGGCGTTCTGTAAAGCCAGGCGCGACCGCTTTTCCAGATTCGGCTCCGCCAGCGCGCGCGACAAATCTGCGGCCCGGGCGTCGGGCTGCCCCAGGCACGCCGCCAGAAACGCCGCCACCAGATGCTTGTTCACCGCCGGTTCTGTTCCTTTCTGAGGATACGCACCCGCTGTCGCGCGACGAACTCCGTCTCGGGGTTGGCCCCGCGACTGAGCTCCAGAAACTTTTCGTAGTTTTCGATCGCGGGCCCGGCCTGACGCATCTTGTCGTAAATCATCCCGCGAAAATAGTAGTGCGCCGGTGTTTCGGCTCCCAGAGACTTCAGCCGGTCCAGAGCCGCGAGCGCCTGGGGGTAGTCCTCCAGAAGGATGAGCATTCCCGCCAATTCCTTCCAGGCCTCCGCCGAATCCGGTTGCGCTTGCGCGACGCGGTGGAACTCACGCGCTGCCCTTGCGTACTGCTTGGCGTCCCGCAGCAGGCGTCCGTACATCAGGCGCAGCCCGGCGTGGTCCGGCGCCTCCGCTACGGCCTGCTCCATCAGCGGCAGCGCCTTGTCGAGTTGCTTGGTCCGCACATACGCCGTGGCGAGCGCCAGACGATTGGCGGGCGTGGGGGCATGCGCGACGGCCCACTCCAGATGCGGGACCGCCTCAGCAGGTTTGTCGATTTCGATCAGCAGCTCACCAAGCCGCTCGCGGGCCCCGGGGTTATCCGGAAACTGCTCGTACAGCGCGACGGCCTGTTCTTTTTGTCCGCCGGCTTCGAGCAGCGCCGCCAGCTCGAGCAGCACATCCTTATAAGCCGGATCCAGCTCCACTGCACGGTGGAAGTCGGCTGCGGCCTCCGTAAGGCGGTTGAGCCGCGCCCGAGCACGGCCGAGTCCCGCGCGGGCCGCCGCCGACTTGGGATCCGCAGCCGCGGCGCGCCCGTAATATTCTTCAGCCAGGGCATAGTCGCCGCGGGCAAAGTACGCCTCGGCAAGGTAGTAGCTCGGCCGGAACTCCTGCGGTTTTTCTCGCGCCGCGGCCTCAAGGTGTCCAACGGCCTCCTGAGGTCGCTTCTGCCGGAGCAGCAGGATGCCCAGGTTGAGCTCCGCCTCGTACAGCCCCGGCTTTAGCTCGAGGACGGTCTTGTAACGGGCGATGGCCTCGGCGTCGCGCCCGAGCAGACTGAGCGCCAGGGCCAGGTGAAACTGCGCGGCGTAGTCCTGGGCGTTCGCCTCGACCGCTTTGGTGAAATACGCGACCGCTTCCTCGTAACGGTTTGCTTCGAGAGCGCGCAGACCCTCAGCGGAGGGATCCGGGGCCTGCGCCGCCAACACGGCAATGAGGGCGAGCGCCCGCATACACTTCCAGTCTAGCCGCCGCGAGAACCGGACTACCGGGCACGGAAGACGGGTTGCACCCAGGCCGTATCGCCGCTTGAGGCCACCACGCGCGCCCTCACGTAAGATTCGCCCCCACGGAAGCGGTAAACGGCGGTGCTGTCGTAAGACCTGGCCAGCACTTCGCCTCCCGCGCCGATGAAATGCGTGGTGTAGCGCAGCGCCGGATCGGCCTTGATCTCGAGACGCACCTCCTCTTCCGTGGTTTCGATCGCGTTCAGCTCGACACCGGTCGAGGCATAAAAATTCCCCGTGGCAAGCGCCTGAAGGATGTCCTCGGGCGTCAGAGCCGCAGCCCGGACCATGACCCAGCCCCGGCCGGGATTGGAGTACTCGCGGCCCCAACTCTTGAAATGATGTGCGTCGTCCACTGCGATGCCGTACAGCTGCCGGCCCGCCGTCAGCACCGCGTCCCACATCTCTTCCAGAGACTCGAAGCCGCCCCCGCCGAAGTTGTTGACCTTCGGGTGGCCGTTGTAAACCTCAAACAGGTTGAGATCGCGAATCTGCAACAGATCGCGGGAACTCACAGCCCAGCCGAAGTTGGGGTGGTTGAGCGCCGGCACGCCCCGGGCCCGCCGGATCGCATCCACGTTGCGCTGTACCGTCTCGACGAGCGTGGCGCCGTGAGCCGGCTCGACCAAGGCCAGCGGGTTGTAAGCGTTCAGGTGTACCGGCTTATCCTCGAAGCGGTCGGTGACTTCCTCGCCCGGAATGAGCAGGAACTTTTCCTTGGCACCGTGCACGGCGTTCAAACCCGCTATGTCCGTCAAATAGTTGTGGTCGGAAAGCGCCAGAAAATGGTACCGGTTGGCGCGGTACCAGGCGGCCACTTCGCTGGGGGTTGAGTCCCCGTCGCTGTTCAGCGTGTGCGTGTGCAGGTTGCCCTTGTACCACCTCATGGGCGGAGTCTGTCCGGCCCGTCCTCGAGACAGCGCCAACAGGGCCCATAAGACTGCGGCCGCGAGCACGGCGCGAATTGCCACCGTCTGTCTCATCGGGAGAGCACCTCTTCGTAGTAGCGTTCGTACAAAGGAATGATCCGGGCGCTCGAGTAATGCTCCGTCGCCTTCCGCCGCGCCGCCCTTGACACGCGTTCGTACAACGCCGGATCGGTCAGCAGCTCCACCACCCGGGCAGCTTGTGCGGCGATGTCTCCGGGCGCCTCCAGGAAACCGTCCTCCCCGTGGGCGATCAACTCCGGAACGCCTCCCACACGCGTCGCCACCGGAGGCACCCCGCAGGCCATGGCCTCGAGCGCGGCCAGCCCGAAGGCCTCCAGTTCGCTCGGCAACAGCAGCACGTCCGCTTGCGGGATCAGTCGTTCCACGTGGCTTTGCTTGCCCAGAAACGTGACGTGCCGTTCCAGGCCGAGCTCGCGCGCCAGACGCTCGGCCGGACCCCGTTCCGGCCCATCCCCCACCATAAGCAGGTGTGCTCCCACCCGCCGCCGCACCTCCAAAAGGATGCGGACGCAGTCGAGCACACGCTTGACGGGACGGAAGTTTGAAATGTGAATCAGAATTCCCTCTCCCGGCGCGCCCCACCGGCGTTCGTGCCTGGGCTGCGGCCTGTAGAGATCGCAGTCCACGAAATTCCGGATTACGCGGATCTCATTGTCAACGCCGAAGACCTCTACGGTGCGCGCCCGCAGATACTCGCTGATGGCCGTGACGCCGTCGGACTGCTCGATCGAGAATTTCGTGATGGGAAAATAGGACCGGTCCGCGCCGACCAGCGTGATGTCCGTCCCGTGCAAGGTGGTGATGAACGGCAACTTCCTGCGGCGCGCGAGCATGTTGCGAGCCAGCATGGCGGCAATGGAGTGCGGAATCGCATAATGCACGTGCAGGATGTCCAGCTCGTACTGCTCGGCGACTTCAGCCATCCGCGAGGCCAGCGCCAGACAGTAGGGCGGGAACTGAAACAACGGATAGCTGGAAACTTCGACTTCGTGGTAGTGAACCCCCGGCGTGTCGGGATCCAGCCGGATTGGGTTGGCGTAGCAGATGAAATGCACTTCGTGGCCGCGGCCGGCCAGCGCCAGGCCCAGTTCCGTCGCCACAATCCCGCTGCCGCCGTAGGTCGGGTAGCAGGTAATTCCGATTCTCACTTGGACAGCGTAGCACCGAGCGGCTCCAGTTCCGCCTCACCGATCTGGCCGTTGAGCCGCTCATCGGGCCGGGGCCGGTCGCCGCCACCGAACCAGACTCGCAGGCGCCCGCCCTCCTCGAGTACCGTCGGATCGCAAACCACGGCCGCATTCCACGGCTTGGATCCCTCTGCCAGCGGGCCGCCGGAGGCGCGCACCCACCGAACTCCGTCTGGCGAGCGCGCCAGACCGATGCGGCGGTGTTCGGCGCGATCCCGACCCGTGTACAGCATCCAGTAGCTTCCATGCGAGGCCCAGACGGCGGGCTCACCCAAGCCGTTTTCGTCAAAAGTTCCCGGCTCGCCCAACTCCAAGATGGGGTTGGCACGCAGTTTGCGCCAGTGAACACCGTCGGCCGAGCGGGCCACGCCCAACCGCTGCCGCCGCGCGCGGTCCTGCCCCAGAAAGTACATGTACAACGCTCCCCCGGCGTGAATCACGTAGGGATCCGCCACGCCGCGCTCATCCCAGCTTCCGCGCGGGCCACGCCGCAGCACCGGCTGCGGATGTTTGTGCCACCGCCGGCCGTCCGCCGAGCGCGCCAGACCGATCTGGGGCGGGTCTCCGGCCTGATACCAATAGTAGAACTCGCTTCCCAGTCGCAGCGCGGATCCGTTGGCTGCAATATAGTCGCCCTCCCAGGTGCGCACGTCCGGCTCCAGGACCGGTCCCTGCTTTTCCCACGCCCGCCCGTCGAGGGAAACGGCCACACCGGTGCGCCATGTCCGGCCGTCGAAACCGGAGTAAAAGTTGTAATAACGGCCGCCGAAGCGAAGCACGGACGGATTCAGGGCATCCACCGAGTCCCACTCGCCCGGCGCGCCGCGAGGCATCACGGGCGCAGGATACTCGATCCACCGAAAGCCGCTCGCCATCCCCGGGCCGCCCGGTGCGGGCAGCACGAAATCCTCGTAGCCGCCGCAGCCCGAGAGCACCACCGCGAGCACCGCGGCGGCAACACGAAAAATCCTCATGCGGGCACACGGAGGTGCAGGCGCGTCCCGCGGCCCGGCCGGGAGTCGACCGTCAGGCTCCCTCCCAGGGCGCGCACTCGCCGCATGATGCTCTTGGGCCCTCGTCCCAACGCTTCCAGTTCCTCCAGTTCGAACGCCCCGCTGAAGTCCAGGCCGCTTCCGTTGTCCTCGACCGACAGTTCCAACCAGTTCCGGCTTTGCACCAGAGCCACAGCGGCGCGTGTGGCCTGTGAGTGCTTCTGCACGTTGTGCAGCGCCTCGCGGAGGATCTGTACCAGCTCACGCGATTGCTCCGGCGATATGCCATCGGCCTTTCCGCCGTGGGTGAAGGACACGGCAATCGGACTGTTCTTCTGAAAATCCTGAACGGTCTGCTCCAGGGCCGCGACCAGCCCCGTCCGCTCCACTTCCAGAGGACGGATTCCTCGCAGGAAAGCGCGTAAGTCCTGAACCTGGCTCTGCGCCAGCCGGTGCACTTCCGCCAGTTCCCGAGCGGCCGCCGCAGCGTCGCGCTCGAGAAGTTTCTTGGCGACTTCCAGGCGAAGCACCAGACCGATGAATTCCTGCAGCGGCCCGTCGTGGAAATCCGCCGCGATGCGCTGACGTTCCGCCAGTCGCGCCTCTTCTGCTTCGCGGCCCAGCCGGGCTGCGTGTGCGTTGCAGGCCGCCAGCCGCTGCTCCAGTTGCCGCTTGCGCAGCCCCGCGACCACCCCCAGCACCGGCAACCCCAGATCCGCGGGCCAGCCTTCCCACGGCGCCTGCCAATGCCGCGCCATCAGGAACACGGCGCAGACGCCGCTCACCAGACAGATCTCCCGCCAGCGGTGCAGAGCCACCGCAGAGGTCATCAGATACACCACCAACACGGCGGCCACCCATCCGTGTCCGCTCGCCTGGTGCGCAAGCCCGAGAAACCACAACGTGTCGGCAAACAGGCAGGAGAAGATCGCCCGACGCAGCCTCCGGCTCAGCAGGATCAGCAATCCGTAGGTAACAAACGCGATCGCGAGCACGCGGCCGGCCGGGGAGACAAAGTCGGCCAGCGCCGCAACGGCCAGCCCGCATACCAGGCGGACCCAGGCCAGTGCGGCGAGCCAGATAGCGGTGTGCGCCTCTCCGGGGAGCCGTTTCAAACCTTCGCCTTCGTTCATCCGCCGCCCGCCCCGACACACGCCGGACAGCTCCCTCCGGCGTCCCGTCTATCGTCTGTACAGATAGAGGGTGTGGCTCCGCCCCTCGCCGTCGTCTTCGATGTGCTCCACCTTCTCCGGAGTCCACCCCGGGATTTCGAAATCGTGCGCCACCACGCGCGCCCCCTTCTTCAGCTGTTTCTCCAGCATCGGGCGGATCTTTTCGTTCGAAGAAGGGAGCAGGTACACCGTGACCAGATCCGCGGAGCTGATGTCTTGCTTGAGGATGTCGCCGTGGATGATGCGGGCGGTCTTCTGCAAGCGCAGGCTCTGGATCTTTTCCGTGCTCTGGCGCACCAGTTCTGCATCGAGCTCGATACCTGTCGCATCGGCGTGGAACCGCTGGGCGGCCATGATCACGATGCGCCCGTCACCGCTGCCCAGATCGAACATTTTTTCCCCTGCCTTGAGTTCGCCGAGCTGCAGCATCCGCTCGACGATGGTTTCCGGCGTCGGATAATAGGGAGCAAGCTTCTCCGGCTCCTCTTTCAAAGCCTGCCCCAGCAGAAGCAATGAGGCAACAACCCCTAACCCGATGTGGCTGAGTTTGCGCATAGATCAATCCCTAAGATCATAGCAGTGTACCGCAAGGGCGTTTGCTGCGGCTCAGGGCTCCAGGTAAATCCGCACCCGGTTGCTTTCCTTGCCGCCCACTTCGAGATACAGCTCCGCCGGCCCATAGACCGTAATCGCAGGCAACCGGATCTCGACCAGATAAAAGCCGGTGTAGCCTGGCGCCAGGATGGCCCGAACGACTTCCACGGGCTGGCGGTCGAGGAATGCTCGCACCGTCGCGGCCACCCGAGGCGGTGCATCCGACGGCGCCGCCACGCCCGCTTCCCAGTCGGGCACCACCTTGCCCAATCCTGCGGCCAGGATCTGCACGCGCCCCCCTGATCGGGCCGGCGTGGCTGCGTCAAGCAGAGTCCCGCTGGCGCCGTCGAGCAGCAGGGGAGTGCCCGACGGGTCCACGAAGATCGCAGGCGCCGCCGCCTCGAGCGGCACCGGAATCGTCAAACGGCGGGAAGGGCTCTCCAGGTCGAGCAGCGTCGCTTCGCCCGATACGCCGAAGGGAATCTGGATGTGCGATTCCGTGTCCGTGGCGTACAGAACCGGAACGCTCAGCACCCCGGCGCGAGCCCGTACGAGCCGCGCTCCCAGAACGCTGAGCAACGCTCCCGGCGCCGCCGGCCGTTCGCGGTAGTCCGCGGCGCTGACCACACGCACGTCGCGGAATCGGTGCGGCGCGGGCGCATAATACACCCCGTAACCCTCGAGCACGATGTAGACCTGATTGCCCGAGGAGTCCAGGCGCACATCCAGAGCCCGGGCCGAGGGCAGATTCGCAGTCAGAGGCATCCAACCAGTGGGAGGGAGGGCTCCAAGCACGCCGGCGAACGCCAGAAAGACGCCGGCGTCGGTGGCCGCGTAGACCGCACCGCTTTCCCGGTCAATGGCCAGCCCGCTCACTTTCCCGGCCGGAAGATCCCCGGTGATGTCCTGCCAGGAGATCCCTCCGTTCACGGTGAGCAGCACGCGGGAACCACCGTGGTCGGAATCCAATCCCGCGGCGGCCACCTCGGAAACGGCGGACACGGCAATAACGCGAACAGGCCCCCGCTCTGCCAGTCGCACCAGGCGCCAGCTCCGGCCGCGGTCCAGCGACACCCAGATCCGGCCGTCGCGGGCCCCTGCGTAATAGTGCTCGGGTCCCAAGCCGACGGCGGAGATTTCTACGCCCAACTGCCGCGCGGCAGCTTCGAGCACCGCACGTTCATTTGCGTAGTCCTCCGGCACGGGCGCCGGATGCCAGACCTCTTTCTCCCCCGGGAACCACTCCGCAGCTCCCCCCGGGTCCAGCAACACCCGTGCGCCGCGCATTCCCTCCGGCAGCGCCAAGAGCTTCCTGGCCGGAAGATTGGGCAGGGACTGGTTCAATCCCACCCACGACAGCCCTCCGTCCAGGGACATCCAAACCCCGTAGTCGTTGACTGCGATGACCTGATCCGGGTTTTCCGGCGATACTGCCAAATCCCATACCTCCGCACCCAATATGGAGCGGCGGCGCAGCCGGGTCAGGTTGGTCCAGTGCCGCCCGCCGTCATCGGACCGGTAAACGTCGGCTCCGGCGGCGTACAACCGCGACGGGTCGCGGGGGGAAAACTTGATGGGCGAGGCAGCCGGGGGTGGTTCCTCGAACCGGTCAAGCGGCGCCCATTTACCGAAGTTGGCGGTCGAGAAATATCTCCCCGAGGCGGTACGAATGACGACGGTTCCGTTTTCCGTAAACCAAACCCGTTCGACAGGTCCTCCGGCCGGGGAGCCCAGACCGGCTTCCACCGCCAGGCCCCCGATCCGCTGCCAGTCCGGACGGATCACCGTCTCGGGCAGTCCTTGTTGAGACCAGGCAACGCAAACTGTCAAAGCCCCGAGCCACGGAGCCAAGGCCCTTGCCCGAGCGAGCGGGGGCAAGGCTGGGGCATTTCGACACATCTGTTGAGACCATTGTACCCTCTCTCTATCGCCGTTCGCTGAGAATTTCTTGAATTCGCTGGACTTTTATCGTAGAGTAACTAAGGTCTCCCACATGCAGGGACGATTGGGCGTTAGAACAGGGCCCTGCCGCCGGAGCAACCGAGTCCGGCGGCAGGAAGGGTGAGATGTCGCAACGTAGACGGCGCACGCCGTACACGGCGCTGCTGGCGGCAGCGACGGCGATGGTGTGTTCCGCCCAGGTCAGCAAGTGGCTCACCCCTTCCCCTGGAGCCGCAAAGGTGGTGGCCCTGACCGGTCAAGTCTCGGTCCTCCGAGACGGCTACCCTTGGGCGCTCAACGTCGGCGACCACGTCCAACTCCAGCAAACCATTCTGACCGGGCCGGATGGTTTTGCCGTTCTGGAGGTCTCCGACGGCAGCACCTTCGAGGTCTACCCGAACTCTCACGTCGTTTTCCGGAAAACCCCGGGCAACTGGCGGGATCTGCTGGACGTACTGCTCGGCCGGGTCAAGGTGCAGATCCAAAAGTGGGGCGGCCAGCCGAACTTCAACCGCATCCGCACACCTACCGCCGTGATTTCCGTGCGCGGCACGGTTTTCCACGTCGAAGTCGAGGACACCGACGAGACCACGCTGATCGTCGTGGATGAGGGAGAGGTGGAAGTGCAACACGCCCGCCATCCGGGTAAGCCGAGAGTGTTGCAGGCGGGCGAATGGCTGCGTGTGTTCCGCGATCAACCGCTGGCGCGCTCCCGCATCGATAAGAACTCGGTGTTGAATGCGGCCTTCCGCGCCCTGAGCGACGCCCTGTACACCCTCGTTCACCGTAGCGGCCGAGTCCCGGGCGCCACCATCCCGGGCGGCGGCGCTCCGCCGGGAGTGCCGCTGCCTGGCGATCCAGCCCCTGTGCCTCCTCCGCCCCCGCCGCCGCTTCCCGGCGATGGCGGTGGCACGGCACCTCCCCCACCGCCTCCGGGAGGCTAGTCGGCGCTCCCTGCCCTCGTGCGACACTGGAAGCGTGACTTCGCTCTCCAAAAGAGTCGCGACTTGGATCGGCGCCCTTGCCCTCGCAGCGGGACCGCCTTTGGCCCGGGCGCAGTCGCCTTCGCTTCCGCCTGAATGGGAGGTTCGCGATAACCTGCAAGCTCTCCGGGACGGACTTGCGCGGCTCAGACCCCTTCTTTCCGGCGTGAAGCCTGAAGATTGGGTCGCGAAAGGCGCCCCCGCCACCTACCAGGCTCAGCTCCGCTCGCTGGCGGAAGAACTCGGGTTTCTGACGGACTCGCTCGAGCGGCTCGCTGCCGAGCCTGAGCGGCTCACCCTCGCCCTCGAGGTCCACCTGCGTTCCATGGCGGTCGAGGCCATGCTCGAGTCTCTCAGCGAGGGAGTGCGCAAGTACCAGAACCCCGCCTTGGCCGATCTGCTGAAGGGAGCTTACTCAGAGACCGCTCCACGGCGCGAAAAGCTGCGCAGCTATCTGGTTCAGCTTGCTTCGGCCAAGGAAGCGGAGCTCAAGATCATGCACGAGGAGGCGCAGCGATGCCGGACGATGCTGCTCCGCACGCCCCCGCGGAAGTAAGGTCCCAAACAGCACCGGCGGCGCCGGCAACCCACTCATTCGCCTGCAGCATCTGCGGTGAGGCTTCGACACAAATCTGCGCATGGTGTACCAAGGACGCCTGCGACAACCACCTGTGCGAAAAATGCCGGCGCTGCAGCGACTGCTGCCGCTGTGAGGAGCCGCTGGCGGCCTCGGATCATCACACGTAGGCCAGGCGAATCTGCCGGCGCAGGAATTCGAAATCCCGGGCGATGGCCGCTCGCTCATCCGGCGGGTCGTATTCGACGTGGAGCGAAATCGGTCCGGAGTAACGAGCCGCGACGAGCATGCCGAAGAATCGCGGCCAGTCCACCATTCCTTCGCCGAGCGGGCACATTCGCATCCGCCAGCGACCGTCCCGTTTTTCCCAGTAAAAATCCTTGACTGCGACCATCTTCAGGCGCGGCAACGCCAGGCGTAGGGCAATCAACCAGCCGGCGGCGCCCCCTTCGGCCACCGCATGGCACGGGTCGAAGTAGTAACCCGCCCAGCGGGGATCGCAGCCGGCCAGGATCTCCCGGATCTCCCACAAGCTATGGCCGACGTAGAGGCCGGAGTGGTTGTGGAAGCCCATCACAACGCCGTACTCCCGGCCAAGCGCCGCCAGTTCTTCCGCCGCCCGCCGTACTTCGGCGAGTCGGGTTTCGACGCTGTCCTGCTCGCGATACATCCAGTAGCCGGGTTTGAAGTAGGGGATCTTCAACCTCCCGGCGGCGGCCAGGATCGGGCGGGCAGCAGGATCCGCAGCCGAGGTCAGCGCAGTGGTGATCATGGGCACTTCCACCCCTTCGGCGCGGATGGCGGCGACCGCCCGGGGCAAATCCTCCGCAGCCCGCTCCGGTAAGACGTGTCCCTTGGGACGCACCGTCAGATCCACGCCGGCAAAGCCGATCTCCCGGACCACCCGGCCCAAGTCCTTCCAACCAAGCTCCGGCAGGTGCTTGGAGAACAGACAGAGACTCGGAGGAGGCGCGGCCGGAGCCGCGGCAAACCCGAGCGCGCCAGTGCCCAGGGTGAACTCTCGCCGGGTCATCTCCACGGCGCACCTTCAGGAGAGCTTGTACGGCGCCCGGTATCGGTAGTGCAGGTAACGGTTGGCTGCTTCATTGTTCGTGAACCTTTCGGCCCGGTAGTCCCATTCCAGATAGCTCTTGGTCTTGTGGGCGATGTTGCCGATGATCGTCGCCGCCGTGGAAAGGTGCCCTGTAAGGGTGTCGCAATTGCACCGGCTGCGGGTTTTGATGCAGTCCAGGAAGTTGCGGGCGTGGAAGGCGGTGTCCTGACTGCCCTTCATGCTGCGCGGTTCGATGACCGGCTTCCGGGATGGGTTGTAGGCTCGCTCGCTCTGCCGGTCGAGCGGGGTGCGGGCAAAGCGTGTCATCTCGGTGATCCTCTCGGGGACGACCTCCCAGCGGTTCGAGTGGATGTACATCGTGCCCTTGGTGCCGCGCAACTCGATCTCGGCGTCCTGGATGTTGCCGGGCGCGGCATTGGCGTTGTACTGCGCAAAGATCACCAGCGTAGGACCGTCGAACTCCCACAGCACCTCCAGCGTGTCCGGGATCTCCCGGTTGTCGCGCACGGCGTACTTGCCGCCCATAGCGGTGACGGCCCGCGGCGCATCCTTGCCCAGGCACCAGCGGATCATGTCCAGGTAGTGCACGCCGAAGTTGGTGAGCTGCCCGCCCGAGTAGTGATAAAACCACCGGAAATTGTAGTAAGTGCGGTTGCGGTTGTAGGGCACTTTGGGCGCCGGTCCGAGCCACATCTCCCATTCTTCTTCGCTCGGCGGGGGCTCGTCCGGGGGATTGCCGATCCCGTTCGGCCACTCGTTGAGGATGTGGTAGCTGCGGGCGACCGTCACTTGCCCGATGCCGCCGGAGCGGACAAACTCGGCGGCTTCCTTGAGAAACGGGGCAGAGCGGCGGTGGATGCCCACCTGGACCACCCGTTTGGTCCGCTCCGCCGTCTCCACCATCCGGCGGCCTTCCACGACAGTGAGCGAAAGAGGTTTCTCCACGTAGACGTCCTTGCCGGCATGACAGGCGTCAATGAACATCAGGGCGTGCCAGTGGTCGGGCGTAGCGATCACCACTGCATCCACGTCCCGGTCCTCCAGCAGCTTCCGATAATCCTTGTATTTTCTCGGATTGGCCCGCGATTTCCTTGCGGCAAAATCCATATAGTCGTCCCGCAGGTCGCACAGCGCCACGGTGATCTGGTCGCCGTGTTCGAGGAAGGCATCGTGGACTTGGTCTCCCCGGTTGCCGAGGCCGATGTAACCGATGCCGACGCGCTCGTTGGCTCCGAGGATCCGGGAGTAGCTGGCGGCCGTGGCGGCCGCCGCGGTTCGGGCGAACGTTCTGCGACTGAAAACGGAAGTATTCGGTTCCGGCATGATCATCCTCCGCACACTGACATGGTGGGGCGTTGCTCAGAATAGCATGCGCAAAGAAAGCTGCCAGTTGCGGGCATCTCCCTGAGTGGCGGTGATGCGGCCGAAGGCGGTGCTGGTCGGCGACGTGTTGGGGTTGTTAAAGTTGGTTTGATTCAAGGCGTTGTACACGTCGGCGCGGAAGCGCATCTTCACACGCTCCCCCCTCAGCGGAAAATCCTTGGCGATCGAAAAATCCCAGCTCCGCTGGTCGTCGCCGCGTATGCCGCTGAAGCGCAGCGGAAAAGCTCGCAGGTTGAAGGAGAGTTGCTGGGCGGAATTGCGGTTGAAACCGGCTTCCGTGTTAAACCAGCGGTCCACGTCTCGCTGGCTCTTGGGCAGCGGGATCTTCTTGATGTCGCCGGTGAAGATCGCATTGCCGAAGCCGAGCGGGGCGCCGCTTTGCCGCGCCACGATGGCGGTGAGTTGCCAGCCTCCCAGGACGAAATTCACAGGACCGCTCCAGTTGCCTCCGAAGCGCCGTCCCCGCCCGAGGGGGATCTCCCAGATCCCGCTGGCGGTGAGCCGGTGCGGGCGATCGAGCGAGGCAATGGTTTCGTAGGGCATCGGGTCAGAAGCATTCAGAAACTCGGTAGCCTCCATCAGCTTGGAAAACGTATAGCCCAGTTGCACAGTGTAGCTGCGCGACAGCCGCTTTTCCGCTCGTATCTGGAGCGAATGGTACCAGGAGTAACCCGCCGGATCTCCGGTCGTAATGCTGCCGAAATGAGGATACGGCCTGAGCAGATTCGCACGAGAAATGTTCCGTCCATAGACCGGATCCAGACCGAAAAACGGGTTCGGAAACGTGCGGCTTAAGAAATCAATCGTGGACTGATCCCGGAACGGGCTTGTGCTCAAGTAGCGGGCCGGGGTCGTGTTCAACTCGCGAGTCACTTCCAGCCTCGTTCCTCGGTTGGCCACATACGAAAGCTCGATCAGGAACTCCCCCGGCAAGACGCGCTGGACGCCCAGGGACCAGCGCTGGGCGTAGGCGTGACGGCGGTTGGGGTTATGAAACTCGATGCTTTGCCCCAGATTCGTGGTGAGTCCGCCGGCGGGGCCTCGGGGCTGGAGCAACCCGTTGGGGAAGGGATTCGCCGTCTTTGCCACATAGGTGAGCCCGTTGTCCAGGGAAGCCTGAATCGGCGTGCTTTGCGAAAAGCCGGTCTGAATTGCCACGGTCTTGAGGATGCCCAGCGTGTCATAGAACATGCCATAACCGCCGCGAATCACCGTTTTGGAGTTCAGCTGATAAGCCAACCCGAACCGGGGCATCACATTGTGCTTGTCCGTTACAAAAGGACTCCGGCCAGTCCTTCCCTGAGCGACCCACGTCAGGCCGCCCAGCACCCGGAAATCCGACGGCGAAAGCTCCGGAATCGGACCGGCTGCGTAGTTGGCCCTTGCCTGCGACTCGATGGGGTTCGGGGACGTGAAGTCGAAGCCCGCCACGAGCCGGTTAAAGCGCTCGGTTACGGGGTCTTCGAACTCCCACCGTAGCCCGATGTTCAACGTCAGCGCGCGTGTCAGGCGGATATCGTCGTGCCAGTAAGCGCCCAGATAGCGGTTCTGTAAAGCCGAACTAGTTGCGACCTCCATGGAGCCGCTCGGGATGCCAAGCAGCAGCGATGCCAGATCCTGTCCGATCGGAGCCGCGGGGGAGTTGTCCAGCGGTCCCCGCGTATAGGTGGTCGTAAACGAGAAATCCGGAGCCACTCCAATCGGTCGCCGGTTGTTGAAGCTCCGTTCCACGCGCAGCTCCGCCCCGAACTTAAAGGCGTGCCGGCCATGCATCTTGGTGAGATGGCCGCCCAGCGTATGGATCAGGCTCGAATTGTATCCGTCTCCGGGAGATTCCCAGTCGGAGATAGTCGAGAAAGCACCCACACGAATGCGCGGAACGGGAGCCTGCCTGGGATCGAGTAATCGGATCAAACCCTCTGAGAATCCCAGACGTGACAGATCATACCCGCGCGTCCGCCGGTACTGCCACCACTTGGTGCTGGTCAGCCCGTAGCGGACGTTGAGCACCAGTGTGGGGTTAAGGATCACTACGTCATCCACTGCCACGCCGCGATTGGGCCGGTTCAGATGAATGCCGTTGATGTGCGTGCCGAAGCTGTCGTTTTTGTCCTCGAACCAGAAGTCGTAATGGAGCCGGAGAAACGCCCGGTGGTTTTCGTTGAACGCGTGGTCCAGCCGCAACAGGTGCTGGTAAATCTTTTCGAGCGCCTTGTTGGAAAGGAAAAAGTTGTTGCGCCCGTCAGAGGTGCCCGGCTGGTTGGGCAGCGGGTACAGCGCCACGAGCTTCAGTCCGGTGGGATCCAGGAGGTTCTTGGGGATCACGTTTCCGGGAAACGGCTGGCGCCGGAAACGACCTCCCGGAGCGGGTTGCGTGGAGAACGGATCGTAGATTTGGTATGTCGAACCCAACCGGAGCAGCGCCGAGAAATCGCCTTCGCGCTGGGCTGCCGTGGGCACCGTCTGCGTCCAGCGCGTGGGTACGCCGAACCGGTTATCGTCACCCACATAAAACCAGAACGTCCGCTGGCGGCCGTTGTATATTCCCGGCAGGATCAGGGGCCCGCCGATGGACCCGCCGTAGCGGTGATCTTGGTATACGCCTGGTTTGGTGCCCGCCTTGTTGTTGAAAAAGTTCGGCGCATCCAGCGAGCTGTGACGCAAGACGTAATGCAGCTCCCCGTGCCAGTCATTGGTGCCGCTTGCAGTACTGACGTTGATGACGGCCCCCATGGTTCGCCCCACGCTGGCATCGTACGACGTCGTCTGCATTTTGAACTCACGCACAGCGTGGATGGGCGGGCTGAATGCAATACGGCCATAGCCCCGCCCCCGGTCGGCGGACATGTTGCTGATGCCGTCAATCTGGAACTCGTTGTTATATTGGCCGGCTCCGTCCACGGCGATCTGGGAGGTGGCCTCGGGGGCGAACGCCTTCCGCAGCCGGAGATTTGTGGCGTTCACGACTCCGGGCGCCAGCAAGGTGAGTTCCATCGGATTGGCGCCGCGCTGCGGCAGTTCCAGGATGCGGCGCCGGTCCATGACTTGGCCGAGGGACGAGCCGGCCGTGTCGAGCAGCGGAGTCGTGGCGGTGACTTCAACGCTTTCGGTCACCTGACCGACTTCCAGCCGGATCGGGAGATCCACGCTTTCTCCCACTCGTACCTCGACGTTGTCCTGAACGAACCGTTTGAACCCGGGAAGCTCGGCACTGACGCGATAGCGTCCGGGGGGCAGGAAAGGGATCTGAAACACGCCGGCGGCGCTGGCCGTGGCCGAAGCACTCATTCCGGTCTCCGAGTGCGTAGCGCGCACGGTTACTCCAGGAACGACGGCGTCGGTCGCATCGCGCACGGTACCCACGATGGCGCCCCGCGGATCTTGCGCCCGGAGCAGAGGCGCGACCATGAGGCAGGAAAGAATCAGACAAGGGATAATGCGCGCGGGCATGCCGGCAACCTCCCGAATGGAGTTCTGCGCGCGAATCTACACCCGGAGCCCCAACCGCGTCAAGCGGCTCGCGACCGCCGGCCTGCCCCACGGGTGGCTGCCGGACTTGGCCTGTAGCGGTTAATCCCTGCTACCTCCGCGCTACTCGAGCAGACGCACCTCCCCTAAGGCTTGTGCCCCAGCCTCGATACCTGAACGATCAGCCCGTCCGGATCAGGAAAGTACACGCGATCCGTGCCCGCGGGGCGGCGAGGCTTCAATCCCTGCCGCTGCAATTCCTCGAAGACGGCCTCGGCACGAAAGTTCTCAATGGCGATGCAGTAATGGTCAAGGCCCGCCTTGTCGCCGCGGAACAGCGCCAAAAAGCCTTCCTGGCCCACACCGAGAAAACAGCCGGAGCCGGACTGGCTCAGCACAGGCATCCCGAAGTGCGTCTGGTAAAAATCCCGCGAGCGCGCCACGTCGGTGACGCGCAGGGCCACATGATTCCACCCTGCGGCGCGAAACGTAGAGTCGGCCGCCGGCGCGTCCGCCCGGATGGCAACAAGCGCCGTCAGCCCTGCAACCAGTTGGCGGCGACTTACTGCTCCGCGATCGTAGGCATCGAGCATCCCTTCAATCAGATCCTTCATCGTTCGCTCCCCTCCGTGCGCCCGGCCCGTTCCCAAACCTGCCGCTCGCGCTGCTCCCGTGCCGGGCCGCCGTGGAGTATTCTACTTCGGGGATGTTGTGGCGAATGATGCCTCTTTTTGCGGTTTTGGCGGTCTCGGCCTCCGCGCGCGTCGCCGTTCACGGCCATCGAGGGGCGCGGGCGGTGCTGCCGGAAAACACGCTGCCGGCCTTCGAACACGCCATCGAAGCCGGCGCCGACTTCCTCGAGCTCGACGTGGTCGTGACGCGCGACGACGTTCCCGTGGTCGTGCACGACCCCGTGCTCAACCCCGCCATCTGCCAGGGTCCGGAAGGCAGCCGGGTCGTGCGCGAGATGACGCTGGAGGAGGTGCGGCAGTTCGACTGCGGCGCACAGAAAAACCCGGCGTTCCCGAAACAGCGCCCGCTTCCGGGAACGCGAATCCCGACGCTGGACGAGGTCCTGGCCTTGGCGCCCCGGGGCGCATTCGGCTTCAACATCGAGATGAAAAGCTTCCCGGACAAGCCGCAGTACGCGCCGCCGCCGGAGGAGTTCGCCCGCCTGGTGCTCGCCGCCATCCGCCGTCACGGGCTCGAGCAACGGGTCATCGTGCAGTCCTTCGACTTCCGGACGCTACAGGCGATGAGGCGGCTCGCACCGCACATCCGCCTGGCGGCGCTGTGGTCCGCCGGAGCCAGGGATTTCGCCTCCGTTGCCCGCGAAGCCGCGGCGGAGATCGTGGCTCCGCAGTACCGGCTGGTGACCCCCGAGCAGGTCCGGGCGGCCCATCGCGCCGGGCTCCAGGTCGTGCCGTGGACGGTCAACGACGCCGAGGAGTGGGATCGGTTGATCGCCGCCGGCGTGGACGGCATCATCACCGACGATCCCGCCGCGCTGGTGGCCCATCTGAAGCGGCGCGGTCTCCGGTAGCGGCCCGGTTAGAACGGCAGCGGGGGCGCCTGCGAAAAAGGTGCCATACCAGGCTGACAGAATTTTGCGATGGTGGGGGCGATTTGGCCGAGCGTGACCTCGCCCACGTCGTCCCGTTCGCCCCGCGCCGCCACGTCGGGGCCGAGCGCCGCAATCCACACCGCTTCGGAACCCCGAATCTTCCGGCCGTGCTGGCGCCACTCCGAAGGACCGGAACCGCGCCCGTGATCCGTCGTCACCAGCAACAGCGTCTGATCCCGGTACTCGGGAAGACCCTGCAACGTCTCCCACAGATCGGCCAGGAAGCGGTCGAACTGGTGCGCGGCGCGCAGCGTCAGGTCATAGCGGCCCGCGTGGGCCCATTCGTCGGTCTCCCCATACCCGGCAAAAAGCAGGCGCGGGCGGTGCTCCCGTAAGTACTCCTTCAGCGCAGCATGCATCAACGAATCCAGAGAGTTGTCCTCCCAGATCCGCGTCGTAGTTCGGTACAACTCGCGCAAGAGCAACAGGCGGGGGCCGGAGCTTTCCAGCGGCGGATCCCAGCCGGCGTACACAGGAATGCGGCTGCGCTCCCGGGCAAAGATGTCGTTGAACACACCCCAGGTGGCGAAGGCGGCCACTCGCCCTCGGAATCCTTCCTCCCGGCCGAGTATTTCAAAGACCGTCTCATTCGGGTTGGGCCCGAAATCATTGCGGTCAATCCGCGGATCCGGCCGCCCGGTGAGCATCTCGTTGTAGCCCGGGTAAGAGAAGTTCAGTCCGTTGGCGACGCGCGCAATGCTGCGGCGGTCGCGGTTCCCGAAAAGCTGGCCCTGGCGCGCCACCACCGACCAAAAAAACGGCAGCAGCGCCTGACGCGCCGCCTCCGGCTCCGGCCGGTAAAATTCGCTGCGGAGCTTGTCCGCATCCCGCACGCCCCCTCGCTTGGAATCGAGCAGCGACGGATCGGCCCCTCGGAAGACCTCCTGCCACCGCAGGCCGTCGGAGACTACCAGGACTACGTTGCGGGTTTTGGTTTGCCCATCCAGCTTGAATCCCGCCGCAGCCAGGACCAACCCGGCGACGATACAGCGAACCCGTACGCTCATGAACACGTAGTCCTCTCAGAAGAATCTCACGCTGTAAGTGAAACGCACTCCCCGTCCGATTTCAGGAGCGAAGTCCTTAATCAGCGACAGGTGGTTGCGATAGAGCCGGTTGGCGGCATTGAAGACGGTCACCGAGAACAAGTGCAGCGAGTGCGACCCGGCTCGCGTGTAGGAGGCGCTCAGGTTCCAAAGCGCGTAGCCCGGCGTACGCGTCTCCGTGATAAACGTCTGATGCTGGGCGTTGGCCAGCACGAGTTCCGGCTCGATACCGAAACTGCCAAAGTGCGCATCCAGGCCGATCTTTCCGCGCACCGGAGGAATGCGGGGCAAAGGCGTCCTGCTTTCGCGCAGCTGCGCATCCACGGAATCCACACCCAGCTTGAGCCACACATCCCCGCCGAGTCGGAGCTCCGTGCGGGCTTCGGCGCCCATGTAGCGGCTGCCCCCTTGCCGGTAGCGCGCGGCGATCAGCCCCTCCTCGAACTCACCGGTCGGGGCCAGGAAAATAAAATCACTCATGCGGTAGTAAAACAGGCTCACGTCGCCGCGGAAACGCGACCCTGCGTGCCGCACGGCAACTTCGACGCCGTTGTTGCGTTCCGCCTTCAAGTCCGCGTCTCCGATCTCGAAGGCGAGATTCCCCGGGTGGGGCCCGAAGTTATACAGTTCCTCGAGGGCCGGCGGGCGAAACGAATGGCTGTAGGAGGCCACGATCGCCCCGTTCCGCCATAGCGGCGCCCGCACCGCCGCCGATGCCGACAGCCCCGTAAACCAGCGCGCCGAACGCCCTTCCGGATCGTAGCGCGTGCTGTCCACCCGCGCGCCGAACTGGAGCTGGACCGGTTCCAGAGACACCTCCTCGACCACAAACCCGGCAATACCGTCCTGCGTCACCGGCGGGGCCAGCTGCTCCTCTCCCCTCGTGCGGTAGGCACGCCGCAAACCCGAGAACCCGAACCTGCCCGACAGCCTGCCCCAAGGCCGCTGTTCAAAGATGCCGCGATAGAGAAACTGCCGGTTGGAAAACCGGGTCCCGATTTCAACACCCGTAATCTCGTTGTGCCTCCAGTCCGTGTATGCCGCGAAGAGCTTAAACTCAGGCAGGGCCGCGGCCGGTTGCCGAATGGTGCCATTGAACCGGAGACTGTGCTGGCGCCAACCGATGTCCACCGGCCCTTCCTCCAAAAAGGGGACCTCGGGAACTCCGTAACGCCCGTCCCCGACGGCGTACTCAACATGGAAGAATCCCCGGTCGCGGTAGTAACCCAACCCGCCCGAAGCGTGTTCGGCGCGTGTCTCTGAGTTCCTCAGCCGGCCTTGCGGAGTGCGATAGTCGCCCGTGCGCAGTCCGCTACCGCCCCCCGAAACAAGCCAGTCCCCGCGACCGAATTCAAACCCGGCCGATACCCCGCCGTGACCGTTGTTCGATCCGCCGCTGCCGGTGACAAATCCCCGCAGACCCTCGTGAGGATGCTGGTGGATCAGGTGATGGCTCGAGATCACATTCACCACGCCGCCGATGGCGTTCGGACCGTACAGCAAAGTCGCGGGCCCCCGCAAGACTTCGACCCGCTCGGCCGAGCTCAGGTCAACCGGCTCGCCGTGATCTCCCGACTGCGACGAGAGCGTCCCCGTCGGGAGGCCGTCCTGCAAGATCAACACGCGGTCGCCGTCGAAGCCGCGGATCACCGGCCGGCTGCTGCCAGGCCCGAAGCTGCGCTTGGCTACGCCGTTTTGATTATCCAGGGCCTCCCCCAGCGACGCTGCCGCCCGCGGGGCCAGATCCAACTGCTCCAGAGTCGCGACGGAATGAAACGCCTCCAGCGTGGTCTGTTCCCTGCCGGAAGCCGTCACCGTGATCTCTTGATGCACCGGAGCCAGCCGCAGCCCGAAATCCGCGACGGCTACTCCGCCCGGCGGAACCTCGACGGTACGGCGCTCGTCCGTAAGCGGGTGCATGTGGGCGACCACCTCATATCTGCCCGGCGGCACGTCTTTGAACTCGTACGTGCCGTCTCGACCCGTGCTCGCCGAGCGCCCCAACTGCACAATCAGCACGCTGGCATCGTGTAAAGGATCTCCCGTTCTTTCGATCCGCACCGTGCCGCGCAACGTCCCCGGAGACGGCGCCTGGGCCGCAGCGCTGGCGAGCGCCGTCATCACACTCAGCACGACGCTCCCCGCCCATCCCCGCCGGACGCGAATAGTCAATTGCCTCAGAAGCGAAGTCTCCAGGCTTCCCCAAAATCCTGCCATAACCACCCTCCCTGTCGGTGGACTAACCGGTGCCGGGAGCGTTGGGAACAAGTCTGCAAGCCCTCCTCTCCGTACCCAGCACCCAGGCCTGTTTCCCCAGCCGCCGCGCGGCGGCCAACCCCTCAGGAAACGTGGCCCGGCAAGGGAGGCGCGCGGCAAGCATCGCACGCCCTGACAGGAACAGACACGTCCGGGGCAGCCGCCTCGCGGGCAGCGGGACCCCAGGGCTCCAACCGCAGGGGCGCCGCTGCCAGAGGGATCTCGGCGGGCTGGTCGGCTGCCGAACACAACGCGCAGTGACAGACCGGGCGCTCGAAGTCGCCAGGGTGAAGGCGGACGCTCACCAGCGTGAGAGCCAGCAGCGTGGCGAGGAGGATCAAAATCCGGGCTCGCATGAGCGTTCGCCTCAACCGCGAGGAGACACTTTCATTCTACACGCACCCTCACGAAGTCCGGCAATCGTGACGCCCGTACGCCGGAGGGGAACCATTTGACCTCGACCAGAGAGTTCATACCCTCCGGCAGCGGGTGGAGGTCCGGGTCCAGTGCGTGGGCCAGAATTTCCAGACTGTCCACCAGCCGCGGCCCCGGGCGGCTGAAATATTGCGAGCCGTCAGTCACATACACCCGGCCCGCGCCCACAACGGCAAGCTGCCGCCACTCCGGAACTTCCTTGAGGCGCATTACATCTTGGAGCGTGCGTTCCACCCCGAAGCCGCAGCAGGCGATAAACACAACCTCCGGCTTCCCTGCGAGCACTTCGTCCCAACCCACCGTTCGCGAGGGCTGGCCCGCCCGGCCCAGCACGTCCACGCCTCCTGCCCACTCCACCAGTTCCGGAGTCCAGTGTCCGGAACAAAACGGTGGCTCAAGCCACTCCAGAAAGGCTACACGCCGTCGCGCGGGCAGCCGGCGGGTGCGGTTCCGGACCGCATCCACCCGCGACTCGAGACGGGCAATCAGCTCCCCGGCGCGGCTGCTCGCACCGGCTGCCTCCGCGACCAGGCGGATCGAAGCCAGCACGTCCGCAAAGCGCCGCGGCTCCAGATTGATCACGCGCGGCCGGCCCGGCAGCCGGCAGGCCGCGGCTTGAACCTCTTCCTCCGCCACCGCACAGACGCCGCACAATGCCTGCGTGAGAATCAGATCCGGCTCCAGTTCCTCGAGGGTGGCCAGATCCAGCGTATACAGCGCATGGCCGGAGTGGCGTTGCTCCCGCACGATCCGGTCAATCTCCCCACTCGACGCCTCCGCCGGAATCCGCGTCCGCGTCACCTTGGGCAGGTCCGACACGAACGGAGGGTAATCGCACTCGTGCGTCACGCCCACCAGCGCCTCACCGAGACCCAGCGCACAGACGATCTCCGTGGCGCTCGGCAGTAACGAAACGATCTTCATCACCCCTCCGGCTCCAGTTCCGAGTATACGATCCGGCTGGCTCACACGAGCTTCCGCAGTTCTTCCTCCAGGCGCGCGATGTCCTCTTCGTCGTTGTAGAAATGGGGGGACACACGGAGGAAACCGTGGCGGGCGGAAACCAGCACGCGTTTGTCGCGGAGCGCCCGCGCCAGTAACCCCGCCTCCCGGCCCTCGAACTTTGCCGCCACCACGGGCGACTCGTAATGGGGCGCTTCATCGGCGGGCAGGCGCGCGCCCAGCCGGCGCAGCGCTTGGCGCACTCGGCCAGCCAGGTCGAGCACCCGGTCCTCGATGGCTTGCGGACCGACCTCCAGCATCAACCCCACGGAGGCCTCCATGGCGTACAGCAGCGGAAAACTCAGCATGCCGCCCTCGTACTTCTCTGCGCCCTCCTTGAACTCGGGAGGGCCGTGATGCAATGCATCCACGCGACGCCACTCGCGATGGCTCCGCCAGCCCACGATTGTCGGTTCCAGCCAAGCCCGCAGCCGGGGAGCCACGTACATGAACCCCGCTCCGTTCGGGCAGAGCAGCCACTTGTAGCCGTGTACGGCCAGCATGTCGGGCCGGGTCTGTCGTATGTCGAACCGCAATGCGCCCACGCTCTGCGTGCCGTCCACATAAAGCAGCGCACCGGAGGAGCGCGCCGCGGCCGCCAGCTCATCGAGCGGAACCCGAAACCCGGTCGTGTAGTTCACCGTGCTGACCGCCACGAGCCGTGCCGGAGCTTCGAGGGCCTTCAGCAACTCCGGCCATCCCGCTTCCACCACCTCCACGCCACGCCGGGCAAGCACCGCCGCGCGGTAGAGGTTGTTGGGAAACTCGTCCCGCAAGGTCACAACGCGGTCTCCGGCCCGCCAGGGGATCTTCTCGACAAGCAGGGCCAGTGCCGTCGCTGCGTTGGGAACGAAGGCAATGTCGTCTGCGCCCGCACCGATCAGCCGCCCGATCATCGCGCGCAGGCGGTCTGCATCATCGAACCAGTCCAGAAAGTCCGCGCACGCCAGTTCGTCCCGGTGCGCGAAGTGTCGGACCACGGCTTCGACCGCGCGGCGCGGAAGCTGCCCGAAGGTGGCCGTATCCAGAAACGTCCAGTGCGCCAGAGCTGGAAATTCCGTGCGCAGCGCCCGCCAGTCAGCGTCCATGGCTCATGGCGGCTTCCACACGCGCCGCCACGGAGGAGGCCGCCTCACCGACCGGTACCTCCCAACTCTGCCGCGTGCGCCGTTCCTGCACCTCCACAACGCCCTCGGCGAGCTTTCTGCCGGCCGTGATCCGGTAGGGAATCCCAATCAGATCCGCGTCTTTGAACTTCACGCCCGCCCGCTCGTCGCGATCATCCAGCAACACGTCCAGGCCCAGCTGCAGGCAACGGCGGTAGATCTCCTCGGCTGCGCGGCGATGGCCCTCGTCGGCCAGGTTCACCGGCGTCACGACCACAGAGAAGGGCGCAATCGGGGCCGGAAGGGCCATGCCGTCTTCGTCGTGGTAGAGCTCGACCGCCGCGCACAGGATGCGCTCGATCCCGATCCCGTAGGAGCCCATGATCGGGGTCACCTCTTTGCCCGAGGCGTCCAGCACGCGCAGCCCCATCGATTCGGAGTACTTGTAGCCCAGCTTGAAGATGTGGCCGACCTCGACGGTTTTCTTCCGTTCGAGGGGCGCCCCGCAGCGCAGGCAGGCGTCTCCGTCCTCCACCTGCCGCAGGTCGTGATACTCGGCCGTGAAATCCTCTTCCGGCGTGACGTGCCGCAGGTGGTAGTCATCCTTGTTGGCCCCGCAGATCATGTTGCGGCGCCCCACGAGCGCCAAGTCCGCTACGATGCGGATGCCGCTGACGCCCACCGGACCGAGCGAGCCCGCGTCGGCGCCGAACCAGCCGCGGATCTCTCCGCCGTGAGCCGGGCGGACTTCGGCCCCGCCCACCGCTTCCGCAAATTTGGTCTCGCTCAAGGTGTGATCGCCCCGCAGCAGGGCCAGCACCGGCTCGCCGTCCACGATCATCACCAGGCTCTTAATCTGGGAGGTGGCGGGCAGGCCCGTGAATTCCGAAACCTCGGCAATCGTCTTACGGCCGGGCGTGTGAAACTCCTCCGGCTCCAGGTCTCCCTCGGGGTCCGGAACGTCCGGAGGCTTCGGCGCCGACTGGGCTTTTTCCAAGTTGGCCGCGTACCCGCAGCCCGGGCAGAGCACGACCCAGTCTTCGCCCGCCTCGGCGAGCACCATGAATTCGTGCGACTGGCTCCCTCCCATCGCCCCTGAATGGGCCTCCACCACGATGTACTGAAGGCCGCAGCGGTCGAAGATCCGGCAGTACGCCCGGCGGTGCTTCTCATAGGAGACATCCAGACCCGCCGGATCCAGGTCAAATGAATAGGAATCCTTCATCAGAAACTGCCGCACCCGCAGCAGACCCGATTTCGGCCGCGGCTCGTCGCGAAACTTCGTCTGAATCTGATACCAGATCTGCGGAAGCTGTTTGTAGCTCCGCAGCTCCCCGCGTGCGATCGCCGTCATGACCTCCTCGTGCGTCATCCCCAGACACAGGGGGCGCCCGAAGCGGTCCTTGAGGCGGAACATGTTATCGCCCATCAGCTCCCAGCGCCCGGACTCCTGCCACAGCTCGGCCGGGTGCAGCGCCGGCAACAGCATTTCCTGCGCGCCGATGGCGTCCATCTCCTCCCGCACGATGCGGATGATCTTCAGCAGCGAACGCTGCGCCAAGAACAGGTAGCTGTAAATGCCGGCCGCCACCTGGCGGATGTAGCCGGCGCGCACGAGCAGGCGGTGGCTGGGCACCTCGGCGTCCGCCGGGGCCTCACGCAGCGTGGGAATGAACAGCTGGCTCCAGTGCATGCGAATCGCAGGCGGCCCGGCCTGCCGCCGGTTGAATTGCCCACGAGAATCAAGCGTTGCGGTTCGCGGTGCGGCAAAAACGCGCGCGGGTGGCGGGCCGCGGAAACGAAGCACACATTGTAGCATGTTAGAATTGGCCTTCCGGGGAAATTCGGCGGCACGGCGCGTGAGTTTTGCCATCCGTCCGGCCCCGTAGGACCGCCCGGCAACCAGCCGAGACCGGAACAAAATGACCGACCACCAACGCTTGATGTCGCGGCCGCTGGCCGAAGTGGATCCGGAAGTCTGGCGCGCCATCCGCGGCGAACTGGAACGCCAGCACAGCCGCCTGGAGCTCATTGCGAGCGAAAACTTCACCTCGGAGGCCGTGCTGGAGGCCACCGGCAGCGTCTTCACCAACAAGTACGCCGAGGGCTACCCCGGCAAGCGTTACTACGGAGGCTGCGAGTATGTGGACATGGTGGAAACGCTGGCCCGCGAGCGCGCCAAACAGCTGTTCGGGGCCGAACATGCCAACGTACAGCCTCATGCCGGCTCTCAAGCCAACGAGGCGGCCTATGCCGCCGTCCTCCAGCACGGGGACACAATCCTGGGCATGAACCTGTCCCACGGCGGACACCTCACCCACGGCCACCATCTGAACTTCTCCGGCAAAACCTACCGAGTCATCCCGTACGGAGTGCGGCGGGATGATGAGACCATTGACTACGAAGAGCTGGCGCGCCTGGCCGAACAGCACCGGCCCAAGCTGATCATCGCCGGCGGCAGCGCCTACCCGCGCGTGCTGGACTTCGCCCGTTTCCGCCAGATCGCCGATTCGGTGGGGGCCATCCTGCTGGTGGACATGGCGCACTTCGCCGGCCTTGTCGCCGCGGGCCTGCATCCGAATCCCTGTCAGTGGGCCGACATCGTGACCTCGACGACCCACAAAACCCTGCGAGGGCCCCGCTCCGGACTGATCCTTTGTCGCGCGCAATACGCTGCCGCCATCGACAAGACCGTCTTTCCCGGCGTGCAGGGCGGGCCGCTCGTGCACGTGATCGCGGCCAAAGCGGTCTGCTTCCGCGAGGCCATGACCCCGGAATTCGTCCAGTACCAGCGGCAAGTCCTCGCCAACGCCCGGACCCTGGCCGAGGGGCTTAAGGAAGCCGGCTTCCGCGTCGTCTCCGGCGGAACCGACACGCATCTGCTCCTGGTGGACGTCTTCGCCAAGGGCATCCGCGGACGCGATGCAGAAACCGCTCTGGATCAGGCCCACATCACGGTGAACAAGAACACCATACCCTTCGACGTCAATCCGCCGCTCAACCCGAGCGGCATCCGCCTGGGCTCCCCTGCCGTCACCACGCGCGGCTTCCGGGAAGCCGAGATGCGCGAGGTGGCCTCTCTGATCGCCGAAGTGCTCGCCCATCCCGGCTCGGAAGCAGTCACCGTCGCCGTGCGCCAGCGCGTGGCCGCCCTCACCGAACGGTTCCCACTCTATCCCTGGAAACTGCAGGCCGTCGCTGCCGGATGAATGCCCCTCCGCATCGTCATTGACACGCGCCACCTGCGCGACTTCGGTATCGGCACCTACATCCGCAACCTGCTCGGCGCGCTCTCCCGGCTCGACGCGGAGAACCGCTACATTCTCGTAGCCCACCCCGAGGATCTCGGCGAACTCTCCGGTCTTGCGCCCAATTTTGAGCTGGCTCCTTATGAGCGACGCGACACCGATCCCCTGGACCAGCTGGCCTTCCCCTGGTACCTGCGCCACTTCTCCGCCGACCTGTTCCACATCCCGCTGAACGTGGTCTCCATCGCCATGCCCTCGCCCTATGTGGTCACCATCCATGACATGAGCAGCCTCCTGTTTGACCAGCAGCGTACCTTGCGCAAAAATTTCCGCCGCTACCAGTTCCGGCGCGGCCTGCTGCGTGCGGAGCGCGTGATCGCCGTCTCCCACGCCACGCGGGAGGATATCGAGGAACTGTTTCGAGTACCCTCTGAACGCATTTCGGTGGTCTATAACGCCCCGGACCCCGCGTTCCTGGAAGACTCCCCCGGGCCCGAGCAGGTGCAGCGTGTCCTGGAGCGCTACCAGGTGGACTATCCGTTCCTGCTGTACGCCGGCACGATCCGCCCCCAAAAGAACATCCCGCGTTTGATCGAAGCCTTCGCCGTCGTGCGCGGCCGTCTGGAAGACCATCCCGTTTACCGCGACCTCCGGCTGATCATCATCGGAGACGAGATCTCGCGCTACCCCGCCGTGCGCCGCGCGGTCATCCAGACGCGCGTCGAAGCGGTGGTGCGCTTTCTCGGGTTTGTGCCGCTGGACACCTTGAAAGTCTTCTACAAGACCGCTGCCGCCTTCGTCTTTCCTTCCCTGTACGAAGGTTTCGGTCTGCCGCCTCTCGAAGCCATGGCCTGCGGCACGCCCGTGGTGACCTCCAACGTAAGCTCCTTGCCGGAGGTCGCCGGGGACGCCGCCCTGCTGGTCAACCCGGAGAACGTCTTCGACATCGCCGCCGGCATCCGTGAAGTCCTCACCAACGAATCGCTGCGTGCGGAGCTCATCGAGCGAGGCCGCCGCCGCGCCCGCCAGTTCAGCTGGGAACGCACCGCCTGCCAGGTGCTGGAGATCTACCGCGAGGTTGCCGCCAGGCGGCATACCCCGGTCGCAGCCTGAAGGCACTTCAGGGTTCGTCGAAGGTACGGCCGATCCAGCTCACCCGCGCGCGCACTACATCCAGCAGGTGCCGGTCTGACAGGGAGACGCATTCTTCCGCCCCTGAGGACTCCAGACAGTCGTCCGTCAACAGCCGCAACCAGTTCCCCTCCCGCCGCACGCGGCGGATCAGTCCCTCTCCGTGCCGGCTGATGACGTAGAGAAAGTTCGGCTCCGGATGCATCCGGCGGGCGCGGGCGTGGTCGAGCAGCGCCAAATCGTTGTGCCGGATCGAGCGATGCATGCGCGGATCGGCGGACAGTCGCACCACGGCGGGCGCCTCCACCGCCGCCAGAAGCCCCCGCGGAAACGGGTAGCGCTCCACCGCGCTCGGGTGTCGCGGCAGCGGCAGCCCCGGGCCGAGCCAGCCCTCCAGCACCGGAGCCGTCGCTTCTCCCTCGAAGCGCCCTGCGCCCGGCTCCCCCGGCCCCATCAGATCCGTCACCGAGATCCGCAGCCGCCGCAGAATTTCGTCCGCCAGTTCCACTGAGAGAACCCGCCTCCCTTTCAGCACATTATGTATGTGAGGCTGTGAAAATCCGGTCAGGCGTGCCAGCCGCCGCTCGGTGATCTCGCCATTGCGGAGCCGCATTCGGAGCAGGGCGAGCAAGCGGGCTTGCAACTCCTCGAAGTTCATACTGCCACCGCCCGGGATATTTCTGTCCGAAATAGACCACCGGGCATAAGAAATCATACCAGAAATTCACAAGTATTTTCGAAGATTTATTGAGAAAAGTTTTTCGAACATTTTCTCCTTAAGAATCAGAGGCATGCGCTGATACTCCGGCCGAAATTTCCTCCCATTTTCAAATTCTTTTTTTAAGGGGATTGACGGATTTTTCGGCCGCGATATGGTGGTGGACGAGTACCGGACGCCGCCCCTCGCCAGGCGGCGGACGGCGGGAGGAACAATACGTCATGCAATGGACCCGATCAGACACCATCGCCCTTGCTCGCCAAAGCTGCACCCAGTGTCACGGATTGGGGCTGCGGATGAGCCGCGGGAGCCGGTTGGAGCCCTGCAACTGCGTCTTGAGGGCCATCTTCCGCGCTTGCTACGCACGGTTCCGGCACTGCGTCGAAAAGGAAAAATACATGAGCCAGGTCTCTCTGGAGCGAGTCCGCGGGCGCGACGGCCGCTTTGTCTGGGGCCGCAAAGACGAAGAATACATCGCGGACTTCTGCCTGGTCAGCCGCCGGACGCTCAACGAACTCGAGTACAAGATCTTCAAGTACCACTTCCTGCTGGGTGGCGACTGGAAGCTGTGCTGCCGCAAACTGGGTTTGGACCGCGGCAACTTCTTCCACGCGGTCTACCGCATCGAGCAAAAGCTCGGGCGTGTATTTCGCGAGCTGAGGCCCTACGGCCTGTTTCCCCTCGATGAGTATTTTTATTCGACGACGCGGGAGCCCGACCTGTCCGCGACGCCGCGCGTGGCCTCGGACCCAAACCAACGCCGGTGCACGCTACGGCCCCCGCTCCGGCAGAACGCGGCCTGAGCCCCTGGCGCGGGTCTGCTAGAATAATGGCGCTTTGACCCGCGCCATGAACTTCCGCACAGGTTTGGCCGCCTGCACGTTACTGCTGGCGGTCTTCTGCCGCGCCCAGTCCGGCTGGGTCCCGCTACTCAATGGGAAAGACCTGGAAGGCTGGGAGTCCGTCGGGGACGGCCTCTGGACGGTCATGCGGGACGGCACGCTGCTCGGCCAGCGCGACCTCCGCAAGGCCGTCCACCAGGCCTGGCTGTACACCAAAAGAGAGTTCGGCGAGTTCGACCTGGAACTCGACTACTGGATCCGCTATCAGGGCAACAGCGGCGTCTCCATCCGCGACAGCTCCCGCGCCCAGTGGGCCGTGGGCGAAGCGCACGATCCCCAGCGCACACCCTCGCACATCGGCTACGAGATCCAGATCAGCATGGGCTACCCGGACCGCTACCCGAGCGGCAGCATTTATCTGTTTGCTCAGGCACGCCCCGGGGTGCAACGCGAGAATGACTGGAACCATCTCGAGATCCAGTCCCGCAACGACGGAATCAAGGTCTTTCTGAACGGCCAACTGGTTTGCGAGCACGCCGGCGACCCCGGCCGTCCCAAACGCGGCCCCATCGGCCTGCAACTCCACGACCGCAACACCGTCGTCATGTTCCGCAATATCCGCATCCGGGAGCTCTCTCCGGGACCTTAGCGGTAACGCCCCCCACCAAGGCCAGCAGTCGGTGCGCGGCTTCGGGCCTTTCGGCGAGCAGGCGCACAAACGCCCCGGCCACTACCGGCTCTCCAATCACAGCCTGAATGAGCTGTTGCAGCCGGAAACGGACCCCGAGCCGGCGCTTGCGTTGCCGCTCGTAGGCGCACAGTGAGCGCGCCGACACATCGCCGTTCTCGAGCGCCCTTTGGATGACCGGCGCCGCGATCCGGGCGCACTCGAGCGCCGCGCACACACCCTCGCCGGTGAACGGATCATAGAATCCCGCGGCGTCACCCACGAGCAATCCGCCCGCAAACGAAACCCGGCGGGCACATCGTGCCAGAGGGCCCAGTGTCTCGATGGGCGCTGCCTGCCGGGCCTCGCGCAGCCGCGGCCACAACTCGGGAAAACGGCTCACTGCCCATGACCACAGCCCGGCGCCCTCCTGCCTGGCCGCAACGAATTCCGGGTGATCCAGCACAACGCTGACGTTCGCCGTGCCATCCGCCAGATAGTTCACGATGGCGTACGAGCGGCGCCCGAGAAACACCTCCGCCATGGCTGCCGCAAGCGGCGCCACCTCGTAACGAGTCCCGAGCGCGGTCTTGCGGTGGCGCCTGTGCAACCGGAGCAACCCGAGCCGGTTTCCGACCAGCGAGTTCCTCCCGTCGGCGCCGACCGTGATCCGGGCTGTCAACGGGATCCTCTGCCCGTGCAGCCGGACCCGAACGCCGCAAACTGTTTGCCCGTCAAACAGAAGCTCCTCCGCACGCGCGCCCTCGATAAACTCAACGCCTCCTGCCGCACAGGCCCTCTCGAGCAGCAGCCGGTCCAGTTCCGAACGCCGTATCGCCAGTCCGCCGCTTCCCTGCGGGTATGCGGCGCGGAACTCACCGCCGCTCGCCACCACGCGCATGGTGTTCACCGGAGAGGATTTCGCCCGCACGGCCGCGGCGACGCCCAGCTCCTCAAGCAATGCCACACAGCGCGGATTCAGAAAATCTCCGCAAAGCTTCTCGCGCGGGAAACGCGCGCGGTCCAACAGCACCACCGAGCAGCCCTGTTGCGCCAGTTGCAGTGCCAGCGCGCTGCCCGCCGGACCGGCGCCGACAATGATCACGTCCGTCATCCGCCTGCCGCCCCCTCAAAGACGGCCACGAGCCGGAAAAACGGCCGGCGGTAACACCGGCTCACGCGCAGCCCTGCGCGGAGGCCGAGCTCGACGAGCTCTTCCGGCCGGAACGCCCGCCGCACGCTCAGCGGACCGTCGTGGCGTGTCATCCGGTTCCGGCTCAGCAGCCGCGTGGCTACCCACACGCCGGCCAGCGCTACAGGGCTGCGCTCCAGATCGCTGACAATGACCGCTTTGCGCGCCGCCTCGGCCAGGCGTTGCAGCAAGGCCACGGCGTCACGGTCGTCGAGGTGGTGCAACGTAAGTGAGCACAGCACGTAGTCAAAGTACGCGGCGGTCCACCGGGCCGCCAGCAGGTTTTGTTCCACGATCCGGATTTCCGGGAAGCCGCAACAGCGCTCTCTCGCCGCACGCGCAATCTGCGGGTGCCGTTCGCAAGCCACAATCTCCACTCGAAAGCCGCGCCGTGCCGCCCAGCGCACAATCGCCCGCGGGATATCCGCACCTCCGGTCCCGGCATCGAGGATCCGCAAGGGCGCGTTGCCGGCCTTCTCCTGCAGCCTCTCGAGCTCCTCCAGCACCGCCGCCGTGCCGCCGAACCAACGGTTCAGCCGCTCGAGGTCACGCAGGCTGCCCTCGAGTTCAGCCTCATCGAGAACGGCCTGATCCAGGATTTCCTGCCGTGCCGCGCGCACCACCGTCCTCAGCCCCGCCATTGGAGCAGTGCCCCCTCGGCGGCAAAACCCGGACCGAGCGCCGCCATCACCGCCAGGTCGCCGTCGCGAGGAAGCCCCGAATGGATCACGCGCTCCAGTACGAACAGCACCGTGGCCGAAGACATGTTCCCGTAGTCGCGCAGCACGGAGCGGGAGAAGGCCATCTCCTCCTCGCTCAGGCCCAGCAGGGCCTGTGCGTTGTCGAGCACTTTGCGGCCGGCGGAATGCAGGATCCAGAAACGGATGTCCTGGTGTTTGAGATCGTGCGCCGCAAGTATCTCGCCCGCCAGTTCCTCCAGCATTTTGGCGCCGGTGTGCCGCACGTCTTTTGACAGCACCAGTCGCCGGTATCCTCCCGGGAAATCAAATCCCATCAGGTGAATGGATTCCGAGCGGATCACCGTGTGGTGCGCCAGCACCTCGAAGCCGGGGCGCGAGTCGTCCTCGGCCAGGCACAGGGCCCCGGCACCGTCGGCAAAGATCGCCTCGCCGATCACCGACTCGGTCGTCCCGTCGCGGTAGTACGCCGCCGAGCAGATCTCCACGGCCGCGATCAATGCGCGGTGCCCCGGATAGGCGCGCACGTGGTTCCAGGCGGCCTGTAACGCCACCATGGCGCTGGCGCATCCGCTGTCGCCGATATGCGCCCGCTGGATGCGCGGACCGAGACCGAGATCACGGATGAACAGCGTATCCAGATGCGGGCACAGCGTCACGGTGCACGTCGTGGTAGCCAGAAAGTGGACTTCGCCCGGGCTGAGACCGGCGCGGCTCATGCAGCAACCAAGCGCCTGTTTGCCGATTTCCAGGGCTCCGCGCCGCGCCCGTTCATTCATTTCCTCGAGCGTCTCCCCGCCCCGAAATCCGGGTTCGAAATACAGGTGGCGGTATCGGATGTCGCTGTTCAGAAAGAAGGCCTCGCGCTGGCGATCGCGCCCGGCCATCTCGAGCAGCGTCTCCTGCGCGTAACGGTACCGCGGCACGGCTGTCGCCACGGCCACGATCTTCGGCATCACTCGCGCCCCTCCTTTTCGAAGCATCCGGTATTGTATCAGCCGGGGCCCAAAACCTCTCCCGCCGGCTGGGAGATTTTACGAGCTGCCGGCGCCGGCGGAGAACAACCGCAGAGGGGCTGAAACGACCGGTTTGGCTGGGCAGACTGACCAATTACACTGCGTTGAAACTAAGGCAGAGGCGCGACGTGCGGCCAGCCGTCCTCCCACACCATGGTGGAGATATGCAAGTACGGCCTGCCGCTCGTGCCATGATAGGCATGAAATACCAGGTAGTCGCCGCTCTGGTCCCGCAAAACGGCATTATGCCCCGGCCCGCGCCAGTTCGGCGTGGTGGCCTCGAGGACGACGCTGCCGCCGCCTTCGGTCATCAACCTCCCGGACTGATCCACATACGGACCGGTGACGCTTCGGGAACGCCCCACGACCACGTGATAGGTGCTCTTGGCGCCGCGGCAGCATCGGTCGAAGGAGGCAAACAGATACCAGTAGCCGCCGTGGCGGATGATGAAGGGAGCCTCGATCGCCCCGTTGACGGGGGCCTCCCGGGGACGACTCGCGAGCGAATACAGGGTTGTGTCGGCGGCGGACAGCTTTCCGGTGCGTGGGTCGATGCGCCGCATCTTGATTCCGCCCCAGAAACTTCCCCAGCACAGCCAGAGGTGATCCGCATCTTCCACAACTAAGTTCGGGTCAATGGCGTTCCAGTCGTCTTTGTCTTCGTACGACCGCAGCACTATCCCTTCATCCTGCCACTTGTAATCCGGGCTCGTCGGGTCCAGTGTCTTGTTCGTCGCCAGCCCGATGGCCGAATTCCGGCTGCCGAAGGTCGAAACGGAATAATACAGGTGGTACTTGCCGTTAAAGTAGGAAATGTCGGGCGCCCACGCCCCTCTTGCCTTCGGGATCTCCTGCACCGCCCACTCCGGCAGCTTGTCAAACACATAACCGGCAAGCGTCCAGTGCCGTAGGTCCCGGGAGGCCCGGATCGGGATCACACCCTGGCCTGGTCTTCCTCCGGTCGAGAAGACGTAATACGTGTCGCGTTCTTTGATGATGGCGGGATCGTGGACGCCTTCCAGGTCGCCTTCGAGCGGCAGCCACTGCGGGACGGGACCGGCCGCCTCCAGGCGGCTCAAGCCGACCCACACGAGCAGCAGGGTGGATGCGGTGATCAGCCGGAAGTGCGTTCGTCGGTTCCCCATATCAGCACTACGGTCTGGCGTCCGGCCTCAGAACTCGAATCGCAGGCCGAACCGGAACCCGGGGAGCATCCCCCGGTCTACTGATCGTAGCCCTTCAGTCGCCGGATCCAGATGTTGCGATACCGCACCTTTGTGTCGTGGTCCTGAAGAGCAAGGGGTTCTTCCGGCCCGTGCGGTGCGTACGTCCCTACGCGCCGGTGCGCCATGCGACCGATGATCTCCTGGCGGTGATGCACCAGCACGCCGTTGTAAAACACCGTCACGTAGGCGGGCTTGACGAGTTGATCGCCTTCAAACCGCGGCGCCTCGAAGACGATGTCGAAGCTCTGCCACTCGCCCGGCCTCCGCGCAGGGTTCACTAAGGGCGGCCACTGGCCATAAATCGCCCCGGCCTGGCCGTCGGCATACGTGGGGTTTTCCCACGAGTCCAGCACCTGGATCTCATAGCGGCTCATCAGCAGTACGCCGCTGTTGCCGCGCCACTGCCCCGAACCGTCAATTTCCGCCGGCGCCGCCCATTCGACATGAAGCTGGCAATCTCCGAACTTCTCTTTGGTCACCAGATCGCCCGTGCCGCCCACGACCTCCACGTAGCCGTTCTCCACCTTCCAGCGGGGTGAGACGAGCTTGCCTCGCTCGGCGCCGCGCCCGCGCTGCACCCATTGCGACAGATCCTTGCCGTCAAACAGCACGATGGCATCCGAAGGCGGATCGCCCGCTCGGGCCCCCGGCGCCACCACCGGCGGATGCGGCCGGTGTAAGTCGTGCACGCGCCACTTCTGCCCAGGCAGTACCGGGGTATCCTCGTAGCCCGGCGGCGAAGTTCGCTCCCGTGACCTCTGCTGGCACCACAACGTCACCGCTCCCGCCACCGCGGCCGCGCAGGTCAGCGCGGCCAGCCGTCTTCGGCGTGCGCTCCACTCTGCCATCTCGAGTCGCCTCCCGGACAACGTGCCAGCATACCAGAACGCACGCGAATGATAGGCTGTTTTTTTACCATGCCGGGCAAGGTGTTGATGGTCACACCCGAAGCCAGTCCGTTTGTCAAGTCCGGCGGGCTGGCGGATGTCCTGGGTGCGCTCCCGCTCGCGTTGCACGCCCTGGGTGAGGAGGTCGCCGTCGTACTACCGCGCTACCGCGGCGGCAACGCTGAAGAGGGCGAACGCATCTGGGCCGGCCACCCCGTCTGGCTCGGCGGCACCTGCTACCCGGTGGACATCTGGGCGGCCGACCGCTCCGGCGTCCCTTACTACCTCGTGGATTGCCCTCCCCTGTTCGCCCGCGAGGGCTTGTACACCGACGCGGCGGGCCGGGACTTTCCCGACAACCACATCCGCTTCGCGGTGCTCTGCCGTGCGGCCATCGCTCTGGCCCGCCACCTCGTGCGCCCCCGCCTGTTTCATTGCCACGACTGGCAGGCATCGCTGGTGCCCGTCTACCTGCGCACCGTCCTGGCAGGAGACCCCACGTTGATGACCTCCAGGGTCCTCCTCACCATCCACAATCTCGGATACCAGGGAATTTTTGAGCCGACGACCCTGCCCGAGATGGGGCTCGACCACAGCGTGTTCCACATCAACGGGCTGGAGTTCTACGGCAAGGTCAATCTTCTCAAAGGGGGCATCATCTGGAGTGATGCCGTCAGTACCGTCAGCAAGACCTACGCAGCCGAAATCCAGACGCCGGAGTACGGCTTCGGCCTGGACGGCGTGCTGCGGGCCCGCGCGGGCCGTGTTTACGGAATCCTGAACGGGGCTGACTACTCGGAGTGGAATCCGGAAACCGACCCCTACATCGCCGCCCGCTACTCGGCGGCCGATCTGAGCGGCAAACAGATCTGCAAGCGCGACCTCATCGCCGCCTTCGGTCTGTCCGAGGCCGCCATGGAACGGCCCCTGGTCGGCATCGTCTCCCGCTTCGTCAGTCAGAAAGGCTTCGACCTGCTCGAGGAGATCGCCGGCGAGCTCGTCCAGATGGACCTCTCGCTGGTGGCGCTCGGCACCGGAGAGCCGCGTTACGAGCAGTTGTTCCGGGATCTGGCCGCGGCCTGCCCTTCCAAGATCGCCGTGCGCATCGCCTACGACAACGCACTCGCCCACAAGATCGAGGCCGGCGCCGACATCTTCCTCATGCCCAGTCGCTACGAACCCTGCGGCCTCAACCAGATCTACAGCCTCCGCTACGGAACCGTGCCCGTGGTGCGCGCCACCGGGGGCCTGGATGATACCATTGATGAGAGCACCGGCTTCAAGTTCAAGGAGTATTCGGGTGTCGCCTTGCTCGGCGCGCTCCGCGAGGCTCTTGCTGCGTGGCATGAGCCGGGCCGGTGGCGCAGCCTGATGCGCAACGGCATGCAGCGCGATTTTTCCTGGAAGGCTTCGGCGGCCCAGTACCAGCTCTTGTACCGGACTCTGGAGGGTTGAATCTTCTCGGCCCCGTCTTCATCTACTTGAATGAGATGCAACAGGGAGATACAAAACCGACCATGGCTGGCGCCAACATGCTGACGCTGACGGATTCCACCTTCGACCGCGAGGTCCTGAACTCGGATGTGCCCGTGCTGGTGGATTTTTGGGCGGAATGGTGCGGCCCCTGCCGCATGATGGAGCCCACCATCGAGGCCATTGCGGCCGACTACGCTGGTAAAGTGAAGGTCGGCAAACTCAACGTGGACGACAACGGCGCCACCGCCATGCGCTTCAACATCCGCGGCATCCCCACGCTCCTGTTATTTAAGGGCGGCAGGGTCGTGGACCAGCGCGTCGGGGCGGTGGGCAAGTCTGAAGTCCAGAAAATGCTGGACGCCCACCTCGGATAAGGTCCGCGTAACCGTTAGCTTTTAGGGCTGCGGAGGCGCCTGGCCCGCCTGCGCTGCGAACTGCTCCACCTCGGCGAGCTGCTTTTTGACCGTCTCGGCGTCCGGCGCGTCCGGCACCAAAGTCAAATAGTTCCGCAGGTGGGTGACCGCGCTGGCAAACTGGTGCTTCTGCGCCAGAATCAGCCCGAGCAGGTGATTCACCTTCGGGAAGCGATTGCGCGTGTCCAACTTCAGCGCTTCCTTCGCGCTTTTCTCGGCGGCATCGAGTTTGCGCAGGTTGAAATTCGCCACTGCGTTGTAGAAGTACGCGCCAGGGAAGTCGAAGGGATTGAGCTGCAAGATGCGATCGGTAATCTCCGCCACTTCCTCCCAGTTGCGCTCGCGCGCCGCAATGCCGGCCAGCTGGAGGTAGGGATTGATGAACTTAGGATCGGCAGCCAAGGCCTTGCCGTAGGCCTCGCGCGCCTGCGCCGCATTGTTCTGAAACTCGAACGCCCGGCCGAGCTCAAACCAGGCCGCGGCATATTCGGGGTGCAACTGTACGGCTTTCTCGAGCTGCTTCTGCGCCTCGTTCCACTTCTTCTTGGCCACGGCTTCGCGACCTTTCTCGTACGCTTTCCGGGCATCCTTCGGGGCCGACAAGCTGGTCATGCTGATGGTCGTGCCCTCCACATTGCCCAGCCGCTTGAGAAGGATCGTGCCGACGTCGGGATTGTCGAACAGGCGGCGGCCGCTCAGCATGACCACCTGAGACTGGTAGCCGGGCAGCGACGCCCGGAGCTCGCATCCGATCAGGTCGCGCTCGGACAAACCTCCCATCGGATTGCCCAGGTTGGCCATACTGCCGCGCTGCGAGCTCAGCCCGCCCATGCCGCCGAATCCCGCATCCGCCGCGGAGCCGACGCTGGCATCCGCCATCATGAGCGCGTTACGCCCCAGCTCGATGCTGAACCGCCCCTTGGAGTCCGTGTAGCCTTCCGGACGCACCACGCCGTTGCACACACGCTCAATCACCACCGGTTCCGGCGGCGGAGTTCCGTCCTCCAGGATGACTTTACCCGAGAGGAAAATGGGGCGCCGCATCTCCGGAAACGGCTGCTGCTCGCCGAGCTGCGGGATCTGCTGGCGCTCCCGTCCCGTGGTGGACGGAGTCGGAATGGAAGGGGAGGGCGTTGGTGGAGCGGTCCCACCCGGTGCTCCTCCGCCGCCCGGCGGCGCTTGCCCGCCACCGCCTCCCCCGCCCTGCTGGGCCCAACCGGTCAGTGTCAAAACCGCTGCCGCGGCCACTGGGATCAATCTGCCCGCTGCTTTCATGGCAATCGCCCTCGCGCTGATGTTGCGATTATTATGGCACAGATCCGTGTCCGGGGGTTACTTGACTTGTAAAAAAGTCGAAGCGCTGTCCCGGCACTCCGCGATAAAATGGGCCGGAACAACGATACTGTCATGAAGCCACGTAACCGCTGGTTGGTTCCCGCCCTGTTGGCGGTGGTTCTTTGCGGCTGCGCGGAAGCTCCCAGGCCGGTGGAGAAGGCCAAAGCCCCGGCAAAGCCCCCTGAGCCCGTGACCGGTCGCTGGGCCTTCCACCAGATGTACTCGGCGGCCCGTGCCTGGGCGCCCGACATCCAGGGATTGCGCCTCCGCAGCCTGCACCTGGAGGGGGTGCCGTATCAGGCGGGGAAGGCTGCCGCCTGGGAGGCTACCTTTGTCTCGCCGAGCCTGGGCCGCGCGCGAACGTACACCTATTCGGTCATCGAAGCTCCAGGCAACTTGCACGAGGGGGTTTTCGCCGGCCTCGAAGAGACGTATTCCGGGCCGCGCGGAGGCGCCGAACCTTACCCTATTGCCGCCGTGAAGACTGACAGCAACGAGGTTTACGAAACCGCACTCAAGAAAGGCGCCGACTACGCCAAGAAGCACCCGGACATGCGCGTGAACTTCATTCTGGAGCGTACGCGCCGCTTTCCCAATCCCGCCTGGCGCGTGCTGTGGGGAGATTCGGTCGCCACCAGCAATTTTTCGATTCTGGTGGATGCGAGCACGGGTGAGTACCTGCAGACGCTGCGTTAGGCGGGCAAGTTCAAGCGGATGGGGCTGACTCGGCCGCCCGCGCGCGGCGGCGAGCCGGGCGGGGGGCCACGACCGGCGCCGCACGCACGACGGGAATCAGGGAATGCTTCTCCTGCGCCTCTGCAGCGGGGAACCGGCGCGCCAGTTCCTCATTGAGAGCGGCCACGAGTTCTTCGATCTGCTTCTGCATGGCCGCCATTTTCTCGCGCATGTTGAGGATGATCTCCACGCCCGCCAGGTTCACGCCGAACTCGCGCGTGAGCTTGAGGATCACCTCCAGCCGTTCGAGGTCTTCCTCAGTGTACAGGCGCGTGTTGCCCTCGCTGCGCGAGGGCTTGAGGAGACCTTCGCGCTCGTAGAGCCGGAGCGTCTGGGGATGGAGACCGTATTTCTCGGCCACCGCCGAGATCATGTACGCCGCCTTGCCCCGTTTGCGCGCCATCCTACACCTTCGACCAGATTTCCGCCCGGGGATCCTCAGGGTTCAGCACGGCCAGCTCCCGCAGAATCTCTTTGGTGCGTTCGTCGCGGACCTTGGGCGGTTGCACGATGATCTCCACGATCTGGTCGCCCCGGGTGCCTTTGCGCGAGTTGAATACGCCTTTTTCCCGCATGCGGAACTTCTGGCCGCTTTGCGTGCCCATAGGAATCTTCAGCAACGCGCGGCCGTCAATGGTGGGCACCTCGATCTTGGCGCCGAGAGCCGCCTCGGTGACGGTAACGGGGACGGTGATGTGGATATCATCGCCTTCCCGGCGGAAGAACGGGTGCGGCTCGACGCGAACGGTGATGTAGAGATCACCCGGCGGCGCCCCGTAGGTGCCTGCGTTGCCCTTGCCCGCAACGCGCAGCCGGTCGCCGGTCTTGACGCCGGGCGGGATGCGCACCTCGACCGTTTCCGGCCGCGCGATCCGCCCATCCCCGTGGCAGGCGGGACAGGTATTGCGGAGCGTACCCTGACCTCCGCAGCGCGGACACGGCAGGCTGAAGCGCATCACGCCCGCCACTTGCGTCACCTGGCCGGAGCCGCCGCACTCCGGACAGACCACGGTCTGAGTGCCGGTACGCCCGGTACCGCCGCAGGAGGCGCAGGATTCCTGACGCGTGATATTCAAACGGACCTGCGTGCCGCGAATCGCCTGCCAGAAGTCCACATTAATGGCGTACTCCAGATCGCTGCCCTTCTCCGGCCTGGGAGCGGCCTCCTGGCGAAAGCCGCGCCCGAAGAACTGGCTGAGAATGTCGCGAAACGCCGAGGAGGCGCCGGTCGTGCGGCCGCCGGTGGCCTGCGTGAAGAAATCAGAGAAATCAAAGCCCCCGAAGTCCACCCGCGGGCCCTGCTCGCGCCCTCCGCCCGCAAAGCCCGTCTGCGAATAAAACCCATACTGGTCGTACATCTGGCGCTTCTGCGGGTCGGAGAGAACGTCGTAGGCTTCCTGGATCTGCTTGAATTTTTCCTCGGCGGACTTGTCGCCCGGGTTCAGGTCGGGATGGTACTTTCGTGCCAGCCGGCGGTAGGCTTTGCGAATTTCCTCCGGCTTGGCGTCGCGGCTGACGCCGAGGATCTGGTAGTAGTCCTGAGCGGTGACCGGCATACGGACTCCGCCTCCGGCGGTCCGACAACCGCGAGGGCGAACTCAGCGGCGGCCGCGACCGGAGGCTTATTTCTTCTTGTCGTCCACGTCCACGAACTCGGCGTCCACGACCGTCTCCTTCTCCTTTTCCTTTTCGCGCGGGGTTTCGCGGGAGGCGCCTCCACCGGCCTGCTGTGCGGTCGTCGCCCGGTACATGGCCTCGGCCAGTTTGTGGCTGGCGCGGGTGAGGCGGTCGGTGGCACTGTTGATACGGTCAATGCCGCCCTCGCGCATGGCGCGCTTGGTTTCCTCGAGCGCGGCTTCGATTTCGCGCGCGTCGGAGTCGCTGATCTTGTCGCGATGCTCGCGCAGCATCTTCTCGACGTTGTAGACCATGGCGTCGGCGCGGTTGCGCGCCTCGACCTCCTCGCGGCGTCGGCGATCTTCGGCGGCGTGCGCTTCGGCATCGCGCGCCATCCGCTCCACCTCCTCTTTGGTCAGGCCGGAGGAGGAGGTGATGGTGATCTTCTGCTCGTTACCCGTGGCCAGGTCGCGCGCGCTCACGTTCAGGATGCCGTTGGCGTCAATGTCGAAGGTCACTTCGATCTGCGGCACGCCGCGCGGCGCCGGGGGGATGCCGACCAGCTGGAAGACGCCGAGCAGCCGGTTGTCGGCCGCCATGGCGCGCTCCCCTTGATAAACCTTGATCTCGACCGAGGTCTGGTTGTCGGCCGCCGTCGAGAAGATCTCGCTCTTGCGCGTGGGAATCGTGGTGTTGCGTTCGATGAGCTTGGTGAAGACGCCGCCGAGCGTCTCGATGCCGAGCGACAGCGGCGTGACGTCGAGCAGCAGCACGTCCTTGACTTCGCCGGCGAGCACGCCGCCCTGTACCGCGGCGCCCACGGCGACGACCTCGTCGGGGTTGACGCCCTTGTGCGGCTCTTTGCCGAAGAGGTCGCGCACGATCTGCTGCACGCGCGGGATCCGCGTGGAGCCCCCCACCAGGACCACTTCGTGGATCCGGTCCGGCGTCAGTCCGGCATCGGCCAGGGCCTGCTTGCACGGCCCGACGCTCTTCATGAGGATGTCCTCAACCATCTGCTCAAAGCGGGCCCGCGTCAGCTTCATGAGCAGGTGCTTGGGCCCGCTGGCGTCGGCCGTGATGAAGGGCAGGTTGATCTCGGTCTCCAGCAGCGTCGAAAGCTCGATCTTGGCCTTTTCGGCAGCTTCTTTGAGCCGCTGCAACGCCATCTGATCTTTGGACAGATCAATGCCGTGCTCCTTGCGGAACTCCGCCACGATCCAGTCAATGATGCGCTGGTCAATGTTGTCGCCGCCCAGGTGGGTGTCGCCGTTGGTGGACTTGACCTCCACCACACCCTCGCCCACTTCGAGGATCGAGATGTCGAAAGTACCGCCGCCGAAATCGTACACGGCGATGGTCTCATCCTTCTTCTTGTCCAGGCCGTAGGCCAGCGCGGCGGCGGTGGGCTCGTTGATGATGCGCATCACCTCCAGGCCGGCGATCTTGCCCGCGTCCTTGGTGGCCTGCCGCTGAGCATCGTTGAAGTAGGCCGGCACCGTGATGACCGCTTTGGTGACTTTTTCGCCCAGATACGCTTCGGCCGCATCCTTGAGTTTGCCCAGAATCATGGCCGAGATCTCAGGAGGCGAGTAACGTTTCCCCATGATCTCGACCCGGACGTCGTTGTTGGGACCCGCCACGACCTTGTAGGGCACCATTTTCATTTCCTCGGTGACCTCGTCAATGCGCCGCCCCATAAAGCGCTTGATCGAGTAGACCGTGTTTTCCGGGTTGGTGATCGCCTGGCGTTTGGCCACCTGCCCCACCAAGCGCTCTCCGCTCTTGGTGAAGGCGACAACTGATGGGGTGGTCCGTCCCCCCTCCTGGTTAGGGATCACCACAGGTTGGCCGCCTTCCATGACGGCCACCACCGAGTTGGTCGTTCCCAGGTCAATGCCGATGATCTTGCTCATGGTTCTGAACATCCTCCGTTTGACGTTACCCGATGCGCAGGCACGCCATTCATTAGCACACCACTATTATGCAACTTTAGCATAGTTTTGTCAACTGTCGGGCAGCTAACGGGAGAGTTTGACTCTAACCAAATGCAGTGGCAGGACTTGCACACCCCAAAAAAAGTGAGTGCCCCGTATGGAGGTCGGGGCACTTACCATGGAGTTTTTCCGTCTGGCTAGCGCCCGAGCAACTCGCCCAGGGCCTTCTGGTATTCCGGGCTCCCCGGCTCGGAGACACGCCCCGAAACTGCCCCCAGGGAGGTCCAAATGAGAACCGGACCCTCCGGGCTCCAAAACAGGCAAATCGTCCGATCCGGGCGCGGGGCCCTGCTTTGCGCCCGCTCGAGGATGCGGTTGATCTGCTGCGTCGCTTCGGCCAACGTCCCGTCGTGACTCGGGGTACGAGCCGTCACCAGGGCGAAGCTGGCGCGGATCTCACAGTCTGTGCCTGGGTCAGGACAGGTGAAATAGCTGTGCCCATGCTCATCCCAGATGACCTTTGCCAAGCGATTACCACCGTTGGTCCGCCGCAAACCCAGGGCATTGGCGATCGCCCGGGAGTCGGAAATGGCGCCGGGCGGAATACGGGCGTTGTTTGCGGCGAAATTGCCGGCGGCGCCTCGGGGCGGAGCGGGGAGGCCCGCTCGCGGCGGTCCCGCCGCAGCCCACAAAAGCACAGGGCCCGCGGCGCTGCGATAAAGGCAGAGCCTCCGGCCCGGCGGGGGATTCAGCGACTCCAGGATCCGGTTAATGGCGGCGGAAGTCTCCTGCAACGTCGCGTCATGCGAAGAACTCAGCGAACGCGGCATGAACAGCCGCGCATTCATGACGCAGTCCATACCCGGACCCACACAGTGAAGCGTCGGGCCGTCGGGGTCAGGCGTTACGTACGCCTCATAGTACTTCTTGTCTCCGATGACGATCGGACCTACCGGACCGGCAGGCAGAGGACGCCGTTCGGCCTGTTGCGCCCACACGGAAGCCGTCACTACAGCTGCTGAAAGCAAAAGGATCCTGCGACTCAAGCTAAGCACCTCCCAGAACTATTCGAAGCTCAAAAGCCCGGCGCCAGCGGTTCGGGTGCCGGTAATCTCGAAATTATTGTGGCACACATTGTTCGATTTTCTCGGACGATCTGATGACCGCCGCCGACTTCATTTGCCGTCAGGGCCTCAGGCGCGCGGGTGAGCGCGGTCGTAGACGGCCATCAACTCGGTAAGCGCAAGTTGCGTGTACTTTTGGGTGGTTGACAGGCTGGCGTGGCCGAGCAGTTCCTGGATCGCCCGCAAATCGGCCCCCTCAGCAAGCAGGTGCGTGGCGTAGGCGTGGCGGAAGCTGTGGGGATGTAGCGACGGGTCGCCCGCCAGCAAGCGGCTCCAGGTCTTGACGATGTTGCGCACCGACCGGTCGGTGAGGCGGCGGCCGCGGGGATTGAGGAACAGTGCCGCTTCCCCGGGCGCGGGGCGGCGCTGTTCGAGATAGCGCCTCAGCGCTGCCAGCGCTTTGGCGGGGATGGGAACCTGGCGTTCCTTGCGGCCCTTGCCCCGCACGCGCAACCAGCCTTCGGAGGCATCCAAGTCCTCTTCGTTCAGACCCACCAGTTCGCTCACGCGGAGCCCGCAGCCGTAAAGCAGCTCGAGAATCGCAGTGTCGCGAACCACCGGCGGGCGGGGCGGCTGCGAGGCCACGCCGTCCAGCAGCGCATTGGTCTGTTCCGCCGTCATCACGCGCGGCAGCGTCCGGGGCGCCTTAGGCGTGGCAGTCAGCCGCGCGGCGTTGATCGGGACGTTCCCCTCGCGGAGCAGGAACTGGAAAAACGAGCGCAGGGCCGCAAGTTTCCTCCGCAAGGTCACCGGGCGCAGTTTGGCGTGATAGAGGTCTGCGAGCCATTCGCGGATGAGCAGCACATCGAGACGCACGGGCCGCCCCTCGGAGGCGCGGGCTGCCACGAAGGACGCGAATTGCCGCAGGTCCGCGGCGTAGGCGCGGCGGGTGTGCCGCGAGGCGTTTTCACGCGCAAGCGCCGCCAGAAAGCAGCCGATCCAGCTCTCCAGCTCAGACGCAGACGCCGAGGTATTCATCGAGTGCTTCAAGCGCGCGGCGGCAGACCGCCTGGTGGCGGGCGCGCTTGTCCTTTCGCAACCGCCCCGCGCTCTCATCGAGCCGCGGGAGCAAATCGAAGGTGATGTTGGCAGGCTGGTAGTCCCTCGGGTCCGCGCCAGAGACGTAGGCGCACAGCGAACCGAGCGCGGTCTCGCGCGGCAGCGGCCGGGGCTGTTCGCCGCAGGCCAAGGCCGCTGCGAAGCGTCCCGCCAGAAGCCCCGTGGCGATGGATTCCACGTAGCCTTCGACGCCGCAGAGTTGTCCCGCAAAGAAGATGCGCGGCTCGCTCCGAAGCTGCAGCGTCGGGGTAAGCAGCGCCGGGGCGTTGATGTACGTGTTGCGGTGGATCTGGCCGTAGCGCAGAAACTCAGCGTGCTCCAGCCCCGGGATCATGCGAAACACCCGCTTTTGCTCGCCGTACTTCAAGTAGTTCTGGAAGCCGACCATGTTGTAGCTGTCGGCCCGGAGGTTCTCCTGGCGCAGCTGTACGACGGCGTAGGGGGAACGGCCGGTCCGCGGATCCACGAGCCCGGCGGGCTTCATGGGCCCGAAGCGGAGGGTGTCGCGCCCGCGCCGGGCAAGTTCCTCGATGGGGAGACAGGCTTCAAAAAACGGGATGTCGTCGGGGATGTGGGGCGTGTGGCGCGCCGCCGTGAGCAAGGCGTCCACGAATCGCTCGTACTGATCGCGATCGAGAGGGCAGTTGACATAGTCGGCGCCGCCATCCAGCGACTTGCCGTAGCGCGAACCGCGGAACGCCACCGAGAAATCAATGGTCTCGGCATCCACGATCGGGCTGATGCTGTCGTAGAAATAGAGGCGGCCGGAACCGGTGAGCCGGACCAGGTCTTCGGCCAGCGCATCGGAAGTCAAAGGGCCGGTGGCCAGGATCACAATGCCGTCCACGGGCACCCGGGTCACCTCTTCGCGCCGGATCTCGATGCCCGGCAAGGATTCCAACACGCGCGTCGCCTCGCGTGCGAACGCTTCCCGGTCCACCGCAAGCGCATGGCCGCCGGGCACCCGCGCCCGGGCTGCGATCCGGAGCAGAAGACAATCCATGCGCCGCAACTCTTCTTTGAGCAGCCAGGGGGCTGTGTATTCCTGTTCCGTCTTGAGGGAGTTGCTGCATACCAACTCGGCGAGCCAGGCGGTCTGGTGAGCGGGCGTGGAACGCAAGGGGCGCATCTCGTAAAGTGTCGCTCGAAGACCGGCCTTGGCAAGCTGCCAGGCGGCCTCGGTTCCGGCAAGCCCCCCGCCGATGATGTGGATGCGCTTGGACATCCTCGCCACCATTCTAAGCGTTCCGCCGGAGAGCTACCCGCCGGGCGGCGCGTTTCCGAGCCCGCGATCAACGCCGTTGGCGCCGCCGGTGTGCGACCGTGAGCCAGAGGTAATAGCCCGGAACGCCCGTCAACATGAGACCCGCACCAGCCAGCGACGCAAGCGGGTGAGCAGCGATCGAGCCGGCCACGAGAACTGCGGCAAGGGCACAGTACAGCAGCGGTGTGACCGGATAGCCCCAGGTCCTGTAAGGACGTTCCTGCTCGGGACGCTTTCTCCGCAGCACGACCACGGCGGCAGCCGCCAGGGCCGTGAAGATCCAGTTGCCGAACATCGTGTAGGTGAGCAGCGTCTCAAACGTGCCGCTCAGGGCCAGCACGCCCGCCCAGATGCCCTGTAACACCAGAGAGAACGCCGGGGTGCGGAAGCGGGGATGGATTTGTCCGAAACGGGAGAAGAACAAGCCGTCGCGAGCCTGGGCGAAGTAGATCCGCGAGCAAGCCAGGATGCCGCCGTTGAGTGCGCCGGCGATGGACAGCAGAACCGCAACTGCAACCACGGACTGCCCGGCCGGCCCGAACAGCGGGGCCGCGGCCACGAGCAGGCTGCCGCCGGAACCGCTATCTGCGGCCGCACGCAGGAGCGGCGAGAAGGCCGCATTGGCGAAGACGTAGACGAACGTCACAAGCGCCAAACCGCCGAGCAGCGCCAGCGGCAGGTTCCTGGCAGGCCGGCGGATCTCACCGGAGACGAAGCTGAGAGCCTGCCAGCCGTCGTAAGTCCACGAGCAGGCCGCCACGGCGAGCATCAGCCCCCGCCAGGACCAGTCGCCAGCCGGGCCGGCGGGTCCGCCTGGCCCGCGCCACCACGCGGCGCCGATCAGGATGGCCAGGAGGGCGAGCTTGCCTGCCGTGAGCAGATTTTGGACGCGGGCGCCCAGGCGCAGGCCCCGGTAATTCAGGGCAGTCAGCGCCGCGATGGTGCCCGCTGTTGCGATCGCTTCTCCCGTCGGGCTGAGTGGCACAAGATGGCTCAGAGAGGAGGCGAAGGCCACCGCCAGGGCGGCGAGCGTGCCGCTCCAGATCACGACCAGGAAGGCCCAGCCGCACAGGAACCCCACAAGCGGGCCGTAGGCCTCGCGCAGGAAAACGTACTGGCCGCCGCTGGCCGGCAGCATGGCTCCCAGCTCGGCAAAGGCCAGGGCGCCGGTGAGCGTGAACAGGCCCGTCACCAGCCACACGCCGGCCATCCCCGCCGGCGAGGGCACGTGTCCGGCCACGACCCCCGGCGTAAGGAAAATTCCGGCGCCGACCACGACGCCTACGACGAGTGAAACTGCGTCCCAAAGGCCGAGCCGGCGCTCAAGCCCGGCGGCCGCCATGCTGAGGAAGTATAACAGGCGCAGACCGCCGGAGTCGCAGCCGTCAGCCGAGCGTCAGGTCTTCTTCACGTGGCACTTGTTGCAATTGTTCGCGCTAGCGAAGGCCTTGCCGCCGGCCACATGGCAGAAGGCGCAGGAGGTCTTCTTGGCCTCGGCCGTCTTGTGCATGTTCGCTTTGTAGTTGAGAGGGGCCTTGGCGTCCTGCGGCCAGAGGGCGTCATGGCAGACCTTGCAGTCTTTTTTCTCCCGCTCGATATGTTTGGCGTGGTGAAAGGTCACATCGCCGAACATCTTGGAGGGAAATACGAGCGTGGTCGGCTCTTTTTTCTGCTGTGCGGGCAAGAGGCCGACGCCGACCGCCACCAAAAGTCCGCTGAATACGAGTGCTAGCTGCTTCATTTTTCCTCCATACAGGAATTATTCAGGCAAATCTCTTTTATCATCCACTTCTTCGAGGAGGCGATGCAACAGAGCTCGCTGGCCGTACGCAAAATCCCCCGAAGGATCGTCGGGCTCGTGCGCCTGCAACCACAGACGAATGAACTCGGTGACCGGTTGCGCGACGGCCTCCTCGGCTCCGGGTTCAAAGCGGAGCGGAATCTCCGATTTGCGGATGGACAGAATCAGTGCCTCGGAAAATTTCATTCTTCTCTCCATGCCGGCGCGTGATGGTTGACGGGACCGGCGCCGCCGCCCAGGCCCGGGTTGGAACGAATGGCTTCGGTGATGAAGTCCTTTGCGCGGCGCACGGCGTCCACGAGCGGCCAGCCGCGGGCCAGGCCGGCGGCGATGGCCGCCGAATACGTGCAGCCGGTGCCGTGCGTGTGGGGCGTTTCCAGATGCGGTGCGGAAAACTCGTACCAGGCGCCGTCGCAGAACAACACATCGGTGGCGGCCTCGGGCAGATGTCCGCCTTTGATGAGCGCAGCGCGGGCGCCCATGTGGCACAGCTCTTGCGCCGCGCGGCGCATCGTGTCACGGTCGGCGACTTCCAGCCCGGTGAGGGCGGCGGCTTCGTGCAGGTTGGGGGTCACCAGAAAGGCGCGGGGCAGCAGGCGGTCCCGCAGCGCCTCACGAGCTTCCGGAGCGATCAGCGGCGCACCGTGCTTGCTGATCATCACAGGATCCACTACCAGAGGAAAATCAAATTCCGCGGCCGCCTCGGCTACGGCCTCGACGATCTTGCGGTTGCCGAGAGCTCCGGTCTTGGCGGCGCGGGGTGGAATATCTTCGAGCACGGCCCGAAGCTGCGCCAGTACGAGATCCGGCGGCAGGCACTCGACATGCTCCACGCGCCGGGTGTTCTGCACGGTGAGCAGCGTAAGCACGGCTTCTCCGTAGACGCCGAACTGGTGGAAGGTCTTGAGATCCGCCTGGATGCCCGCGCCGCCGCTCGGGTCCGAGCCGGCAATCGTCAACGCGACGGGAACCGGGCGCACAGACGGCATCGCTCTACCGACCATTGTGCCCGATCGCGTTTGTGGTGCGCGGTTCACCGGCAAGCCTGCCGCTGAGCATGCTCGCGAAGGGCAAAGACCCTACCAAAGGACACTGCCCGGGGACAGCGGCGGCTGGCGAATCTCCAGGCAGCCTTTGCCGGTGGGCAGGAGTTTACCCGGGTTGAGGAGGCAGGCCGGGTCGAAGAGTTTCTTCAGGTCGCGCATCGTGTCGAGGGTCTCCTCGCTGAAGAGCTTCGGCATGACCTCCTTCTTCTCCAGGCCCACGCCATGTTCTCCGGTGATGGAACCGCCCACCGAGATGCAGTATTCCAGGATCTCCTCTCCGGCTGCGCGCGCCTTGTCCAGATCACCCGGTCTGCGAGCGTCAAACAGGATGATCGGATGCAGGTTGCCGTCACCGGCGTGGAAGATATTACTGATCTCAAGGCCGTATTTTTCGGCGACCCGGCGGATGAAGCCAAGGGTCGGCGCGATCTGCGTACGAGGCACGACTCCGTCCTGAACGTAGTAGAACGGACTCACGCGGCCCACGGCGCCGAATGCGTTCTTGCGGCCTTTCCAGAGCAGGTCCCGTTCTTCCGCCGAGCGGGCGACACGGAATTCGCGCGCACCTGAAGCCAGGCAGATCTCGCGCACCTGCCCGATCTGCTCCTCGACGGCTTCGCGCAACCCCTCCAGTTCGATGAGCAGGACGGCGGCGGCGTCCAGAGGGTAGCCGGCACCGGTGGCTTCTTCCACCATGCGCAGCATCACGCCGTCGAGCATTTCGAGGGCCACCGGGATGATGGCCCGCGCGGTGAGCTCGCTGACCGTGCGGCCGGCGCCTTCGACGGAGTCGTAGATCGCAAGCGCGGTTTTCACCGTCTCCGGCATGCGCATGAGGCGTACGATCACTTTCGTCACCAGGGCGAGCGTTCCCTCAGACCCGGTAAGGAAGCCCGTCAGGTCGTAGCCGGGCAAGTCCGGTTCCTTGCCTCCTGTGCAGACCACTGTGCCGTCGGCGAGCACCGCTTCCAGACCCAGAACGTGGTTGGCGGTCACACCATAAGCCAGGGTGTGCGGGCCGCCGGCATTCTCGGCTACGTTTCCGCCGATCGTACAGGCCTTCTGGCTGGAGGGGTCCGGCGCGTAGAAGTAGCCGTGGTTCTGAACCGCCAGGCTGATATCCAGGTTGACCACACCGGCCTGTACGACGGCGCGCTCGTTGGGGATGTCAATTTCGAGGATGCGGTCCATGCGGGCAAAGGAAAGCACAATGCCGCCGGCGACGGGAATGGCTCCGCCGCTCAGGCCGGTTCCGGCGCCTCGCCCCACGACGGGAATGCCGTGACGCCCAGCAATCTGCACAATTTCCGCAACCTCTTCGGTGGTGCGGGGAAACACCACCAGGTCCGGACGCGCCTTGTCCACGCTGCCGTCGTACTCATAGAGCATGAGGTCTTCGGGGCGATCGAGCAGGCCCGCCGGTCCGACGATGGCGGCGATCTGGCGCTTAACCCGGTCGGGAATCATGGGCTCAAAGCAGGGCGCGGACGCTACGGATCAGCTGCTCGTCGGTCCAGTCGCGCGGGCCGATGTGCTTGATCACAACTTTGCCGTTCCGGTCAATGATGTACGTCTCGGGGTACTTGTAGGTGCCGTATGCGGAACTGATGCGGGCCTCGGGGTCGCGGGCCGTGGCGAAGGTCACGCCGGCACGCTCCAGAAAGGCGCGATAGGCCCGTTCGTTCCTGTCCACGCTGATGCCGAGGACGACGACGCCGGCAGGAGCCAGGCGTTTGTGGAATTCCTCGAGCGAGGGCATCTCCTCGACGCAGGGCGGGCACCAGGTGGCCCAGAAGTTCACCACCAGCAACTTGCCGCCGAAATCGGAGCGCGAGATGCGCCGGCCATTGTCCGTGACGATAGAAAAGTCCGGCGCGGTATCGCCGACGCCCACCACGCGATCCCGCAAGGCATCGGCGATGACGTAGCCAAGACCGAGCAGGCAGATGCCGACGATCGCTTCGAGGAGGCGGTCGCTTTTGACGGCCGTCATGAAATCTCCCTATAATTCTAAGGGTAACGAACCGGGCTGCGAACGACAGCAACCCTGCCTTGAAAGTCTCAACCGCGGGTGCCGGCACCCGTCGGGCCGGTTCGAGCATCTAAGTGAGAGGCATGTTGATTACACGCCGAGTGGAGTTTTCCGCAGCCCACGTGTGCCGCCGTCCGGAGTTGACTGAGGAGGCGAACCGGGAACTCTACGGTCCTGCGGCGAATCCGCACGGCCACGGGCACAATTTCGTCGTGGAGGTGACGCTCGCAGGCGAGCCGGACCGGGCCACAGGCATGGTGCTGGACTTGAAGCGACTCAAAGAGGTCCTGCACCGGGAGATCGTGGAACCGTTCGACCATCGTTTCCTGAATGCCGAGGTTCCGCCGTTCGACCGCGTCGTTCCCACGGCCGAGAACCTGGCGATCGAGATCTGGCGCCGCGTCAAGCCGTATTTTGACGGAGCGGTGCGCCTTCACGCCGTCCGCGTTTATGAGACCGATGATTTCTGGGCAGAATGCTTCGGGGAGGAGGCATGAGGTTGCAAGTCACGCGGCGGTACCGCTTTGCGGCGGCGCACCGGCTGCACGCGGCCGCCTTCTCCGAGCAAGAAAATCAGGCGCTGTACGGCAAGTGCAACAATCCCAGCGGGCACGGGCATGATTACGTGCTGGAGGTGAGCGTGACGGGGCCCGTGCATGAGGCCACCGGACGTCTTCTGAGTCCGGCAGCACTGGACCGGCTCGTGGCGGAAGAGGTGCTGGCCGCCTTCGATCACCGGAACCTGAACGCGGAGGTTCCGGAATTTTCTCAGGCGCCTCCAACCACGGAGAACCTGACACAACTGATCCGCCGGCGGCTGCTGGAGCGCTGGGCAGAACTGGGGCACGAGGTGCGCCTGGCAGGCATCCGCCTGCGGGAGACGCAGCGCAACACGTTCGAGATACTGGAGCGCCTATGAAGAAGTCGAAAGCGATCGTCCAGGTGATGGCCCCGGGAAGAGCGGAGGGCGCGATCGCGGCGCGCGTCCGCGAGATTCTGGCCGAACTGGGCGAGGATCCGAGCCGTGAGGGGCTGCTGCGGACGCCCGTGCGCATGGAGAAAGCGCTGCGGTACCTGACCGCAGGCTACCAGATGCGCGTCGAGCAGATCCTGAACGGGGCGCTGTTCACCGTCAAGTATGACGAGATGGTGATCGTCAAGGATATCGAGTTTTTCAGCCTGTGCGAGCATCATCTGCTGCCGTTTTTCGGCAAGGTCCACGTGGCCTATCTGCCGCGCCGCAAGGTGATCGGCCTGAGCAAGATCCCGCGCATCGTGGATATGTTCGCACGGCGACTCCAGCTGCAGGAGCGCATGACGCAGCAGATTGCGGACACCATCGAGACGGCGGTGGATCCGTTGGGCGTCGGCGTGATCTGTCAGGCCCGGCACCTCTGCATGATGATGCGGGGGGTGGAAAAGCAGCACTCCGGTGCCGTGACGAGCGCCATGCGAGGTGCGTTCCGAGACCGCAAGGAGACGCGGGACGAATTTCTGTCCCTGGTCTCGCACAACACGCTGGAGTTCTAAATCATTTCGGAGAGAAGCTCGGGGCGAGGCTGCGGGATCACGACTTTGTTGACGAGAAGGCCCTTGCGGCCGATCACTTGAGCGCCGGCCTCTACCGCGCTGCGCACGGCGGCCACGCTCCCGGTAAGCGTGACGAAGGCTTTGCCGCCGAGCGCCATGGCCAGCCGGATCTCGATGAGGCGCACAGCGGCGGCCTTCGCGGCGGCATCGGCGCCTTCGATGAGCGAGGCCACGGAGAAGGACTCCAGGATGCCCAAGGCCTCGAGTGCTTCCACCCGCGCCGTGCCGCTGAGGGCGGGAAAGACGGACTCGTGCACGTTAGGGATCACGAAGCGGTCCACGAGCGAGAAATTTCCCGCCCGGCTGCCCGCCTCCACGCTGGCTTCGACGGCGGCCACGTCGCCGCGCACCATGACCATATATTTGCCGGAGCAGATGGAGCGGGCCAGCAGCAGCTCTACGTCGGCCGCTTTCAGCATTGCATCCGTCACCTCATAGCCGGCGGCGATGCTGCCGAGTTCAATCAATCCGATGGAGTTTCTCGCCATAGCGTCCTTCTAAGCCTGGATTTCGACGTAATCGTCCGTAAGCCGGACGACGGTGCCGGAGATGCTGGCATGGATCGGCACGCCCAAGTCGGGCGGATCCACGCGCCCGACGACCGCCCCCTCCTCGACGCGATCGCCCTCCCGGACGACGGGATGCGCCGGACGGCCGGCATGCTGCCGCCACTTGAGGCGCACGCGCGAGGGCCGGTGCTCGATGGCCTCGTAGGGAGTCTCGCACTCGTATTCGTCCACTCTGAGGCGCTTGCGCAGCAGGGGCAAAGGCACGCGGCGGTACTCCTTCATCGGATGGACGACCGGCGAACGCTCCTGCCGGAACCGGATCCCGGCCGCACGCAAGTGGGCTTTCGCTTGGTCGCACGCCTCCTTGGGAAACAGGTCCTCCGGGCAGGCGTACAGCGTGCACAGACCGCAGCCGCAGCAAAGCTCGGCCCACTGGTTCCAGATCTGGGCGCCGGTAGCAGTGAACCCGAGGCTGCGCATGACCTTGTGGGGCTGGACGTCGTAGCCGAGCAGGTAGCGCGGGCAGAACTCTGTGCAGTAGCTGCACTGGTCGCAGGCGGACTTGCCGATGTGGTTCATGGCCTCGATGGGTCGGTTTTTCCGCGCGATCAGGTAATGGTCCTCCGGCAAAACGATCAGCCCTGCGGTCGTGCGCGTGACGACATCGTCCAGATCGAAGGTGAGCGTGCCCATCATGATGCCGCTCACAAACAGGCCCACGCGCGGCGCCGTAGCGCCTCCGGCGAGCGCGATCAGGTCGCCGAAGGCGGTGCCGACGGGAACCCAGAAAGCCTTGGGCTGCCGCACCGCGCCGGCGACGGAGACCAATTTCCGCGTGACGGGAATGCCCTGCGCGGCGCGGTGGATGTTGTAAAGGGTCTCGACGTTGTTCACCACGCAGCCGACCTGGAGCGGGATGCCGCCGGGCGGAATCAGGCGTCCGGTGGCTTCATAAACTAGCTCGTACTCATCACCCGAGGGATAGAAGTCGCCCAGGAAGACGAACCCGGCCGTCTCGGAATCCAGGTAGGGGCGAATGGCTTCGACGGCGTCGGCGTTTTTCTTCTTGATCCCGAAATAAGCCCGGACCGCGCCGGTGGCTTTGCGCAGCAGCTCCATGCCGGAGACGATCTCGGCCGGGAAGTGCTTCATCAGTTCGACGTCTTTGTGGAGGAGGGGCTCGCATTCGGCTCCGTTGGCGATGACAAATTCGACCTGGGCGGAGGCCTTGACGTACGCGGGAAATCCCGCGCCGCCTGCGCCCACCACGCCGCATTCACGCAGTTTCGTGGCCAGATCCATGGGCGGGAGGCCTACTGGCGAGCCGGAGCTGCCTGCTCGAGCATGGCGTTGTACTTCTCCAGATCCTCCGGCGAGACAGTCACGAGGTCCTTTTCAAGGTCTTCCCCGGTTTCGATCATGTGGATCAGGTGCAGGGCCGCGAGGCGGGAGCACCAGGGATCGGTCAAGGGGCGACCGGTCTTCTGACTCAGGGCGGCGAGTTCGGCGTGAGGAAGCGCAATGACTTTCTCCAGGTGCGTGTCGCCGTTCGAGATCAGGAATTTTACGTCCACGGTGTCGCTGTGGCGGATGGCGATCGCGGTTTGCAGCCAGAGGAAATCCACCTGCCACGTGCGGCCGAAAGGGTCCGGGCCGGCGCGGAAGTGGCGGAAGTTGTCCAACATAGAAGACCATCCTAGCAGGCGCTCAGCCCTGCCCTGCGCCGGCCCGTCACCTCGGACCATTCAGAGGCGGAATTCGCGCACGAATTGAACGCAGGCCTTGACGTTTTCCACGGGTGTTTCGGGCAGAATCCCGTGGCCCACGTTGAAGATGTGGCCGGGGCGCGAACCGGTGCGTTTCAGCAGCTCGTGCACTTTCATCTTCAGCTCCGGCAGAGGCGCAAACAGAGCCGCCGGGTCGAGATTGCCCTGGATGGCGGTCCGGTAGCTGATGTCCATCCACGCCTGATCAATGTTAATGCGCCAGTCAATGCCGAGGACGTCTCCGCCGGCGGCGTGCAGCTCGCGGAAAAAGCCGCCAATGCCGGTGCCGAAGTGGATCACGGGCACGCCGCTCGAGCGGATGCGGTCAATCAGGGCGCGGGAGTAGGGCTGGACGAACCGGACGTAATCGTCCGGGCCAAGTGCCCCGACCCAGCTGTCGAAGACCTGGATCGCCCGGGCGCCGGAGGCCACCTGCATGAGAGCGTACGGGCCGAGCACATCCACGAGCTTGCCCATCAGGCGCCGCCACAGCGTCTCGTTGCTGTACATCATCCGCTTGGTGCGCAGGAAGGTGCGCGAGATGCCGCCTTCGATCATGTAGCTGGCCATGGTGAAGGGCGCACCGACGAAGCCGATGACCGGAATGCGGCCGCCCAGAGCCTTGCACACGATCTGGATGGCCTCGCCCACATAGCCGAGATCATCGGTATTGGAGATGGAAAGCGTGTCCACGTCCTGGGAGGTGCGGACGGGATTCTCAATGACCGGACCTTCGCCGGCGGCGTAGTGGAGCTTCAAGCCCATCGGCTCCAGAGGAAGCAGCAGGTCGGCAAAGATGATGGCCGCGTCCACGTCCAGGATCTCAACGGGCATCAGGGTTACGGTCGCCGCCAGATCGGGCCGCTTGCAAATCTCCAAGATGGTGTGCCGCGCCCGGATGTCGCGGTACGGTTTCAAATAACGACCCGCCTGCCGCATGAACCAGACCGGGCGGACATCGGTAGGCCGCCTCCGGCAGGCATCCAGAAAGCGATTATTCATGGTAGCCACGCGCATGCCAGTTCGGTTGTTTCCTCACAGATGAACACACGGAGTTGCTGGGGTTTGTTGCGAGCCGCCCACGAGCGGCCCAGAACAAAAAAGGGTTTGGCCCAAACCTCGCTGTCCAGGGTACTCGGGGCCAGGACAGAAACGGAGACGACACCGGAGGCGGCCGGCCGGCCGGTGCGGGGATCCATGATGTGGCTGTAGAGCTTTCCGCCGGCCTCGAAGAACTTCTCGTAATCGCCGGAGGTGGAAAGCGACTCGTCGCGGAGCACGACCTCCTCAACAGTGCGCGTCCAATCCCGAGGGTGGCGGATCCGGACCCGCCAGCCGGCCTCGCCGGGCGGACGCCCCAGCCCGTAAATGCTGCTGGTGCCGGCAGAGACCAACGCCGAGGCGATTCCATGTGCTTTCAGAACTTCCACCATGCGATCCACCGCATAGCCTTTTCCGACGCCGCCCGGATCGAGCTCGACGCCCGGGATGCGAAACCGAACCGTCTGATGCCGGGCATCCAAAATCACATTGGCCCAGCCGACGGTTTTGCGCGCACGGGCCACCTCCTCGGGCGCCGGCAACCGGCCGGTTCCCCGATAAAACCCCCAGATGCGCATCAGCGGGCCGACGGTGATGTCAAAGGCGCCCTCGCTTTGGCGGCTGTAGTCCATGCAGCGCTCGAGCAGCGCAAACAACTCCGCCGACACCTTCACGGGACCGTCCGCAGCCATGCGGTTTACCCGGGACCACTCGCTGTCCGGCCGGTAGTTGGAAAGCATGCGGTCCAGCCGGCGGACCTCGTCGAAGGCCGCGCCGGCGGCCGCCTCCAGCGTCTCCTGGTCTTCGCCGTAGAGGACGACCGAGTACGCCGTCCCCATGGCCTCCGCGCTATCCTCGAAACGGAGCAGGTCGCCGGCCCGGAGAAGAGTCCCGGATATCAAAAATATCACAAAATGTTTCATTCGGGCGGCTTTTCTCCGCTGCCGGCCGGGGAGGCATTCGGGAGGGACTCCGGGAAGGCCGCCTCGCTCCCGGTTTCGAAACGAAGTTCCGGGATCCGAAACAGGCGCAGGCGGGCGGCCAGAGCACGGCGGAGGTACCCGCGGGCGCCGTCCAGCGCCGCCAGGGCCTCCCGGCGTTCGGCCGGTCCGCCGCGGACCGCGATCCGGACCCGGGCGCGGCGCAGATCGGAAGTCACCACGACCTGGGTGACGCTGACGGCCATCACGCGGGGGTCGGACATTTCATAGCTGATCAGTTCATCCAGCTCAGCACGCAGAGCCTCAGAGATCCGCTCGGCACGGTGAGGATCCATGCCCCTTACTCCAGCCACTCCACCGTGGCCTCGACGAGGTCCCCGCCGAGGATCATGGCGGCCTCTCGCTCCACCAGCTGGAGCACGTGGGCGGCATGGTTATGATCACCCGAGACCGTGACGGCCGCCACGACCGCACGCTGCCAGAGGTCCTGGCAGTCGATCTCGGCCACGGCCACATTGAACTTGCGCCGCAGGCGGTCTTTCAAGCCCTGCACCACGTTACGCTTATCCTTCAGCGAATGCGAATGGTCTAAGCGCAGTTCCAGAGTGAGCACACCGATTGTCGCCATACCGGCCGGCGGCCGGGGAACACTTCGCGAGCCGACCGCCCTCCCATCTTCCGCGGCGGCGCGAGCCCGGGCGGCAGTTACACCAGGGCTTCCGCAGCCACGCGCTCGGTTACAAACGCTTCAATGATGTCGCCGGGCTTGATGTCACCGAAGTTTTCCAGAGCCACACCGCATTCCATGCCGCTTTTGACTTCGCTGACGTCGTTCTTGAATCGGCGCAGGGACGCCACCCGGCCCGTGTAGACGACGACATTGTCCCGTAACAGCCGAACTTCGCTGTCGCGGCTGAGCACGCCGTCGAGCACCACACAGCCGGCCACGTTGCCGACCTTGCTGATGTGAAACACTTCGCGAATCTCGGCCCGGCCTTTGTAGACCTCGCGGTAGACGGGCTCCAGCATGCCCGCCATGGCCCGCTTGATCTCATCCACGAGCTCATAGATGATCGTGTGCAGCCGGATATCCACTTTTTCCTGCTCGGCGAGCTGGGCCGCACTCCGCTCCGGGCGGACGTTGAAACCCACAATGACGGCGTTGGAGGCCGACGCCAACATGACGTCGTTTTCGTTGATGGCGCCCACGCCGGCATGGAGGATGACGACGCGGACCTTGTCCGTGGAAAGCTTCTGCAAAGTCTCCGAGAGCACTTCGGCCGTGCCGCTGACGTCCGTTTTGAGAATGATCGCCAGTTCCTTGACTTCTCCGGCGGCAATCTGCTCGTGGAGCTGCGAAAGCGACACGCGGGCCGTGCGGGCCATGGCCTGTTCGCGGGCCTTGCTCTCGCGGTACATGACCACCTGCTTGGCCTTGGCCATGTCGGTCATCACCTGGAGCGTGTCGCCCACCTCGGGCAGTGCTTCCAGACCGAGCACCTCGACCGGGATCGAGGGCCCCGCTTCGCGCACGGGCTCGCCCCGGTCGTTGTACATGGCGCGGATCTTGCCCAGCACGGTGCCGCAGATGAAATAGTCGCCAACGCGCAGCGTACCCTGCCTCACGATCACCGTGGCGACGGGGCCGCGCCCCCGGTCCACTTTGGCTTCGAGCACGGTGGCCGTCGCGGGCCGGTTGGGATTGGCCCGGAGCTGCTGCAGGTCGGCCACCAGCAACACCATCTCCAACAGGAGGTCGAGGTTCTGGCGCGTCTTGGCGGAGACCGGCACCATGACCACGTCACCGCCCCACTCTTCCGGCATCAGGCCGCGGTCGGCAAGCTGCTGTTTGACCCGCTCGGGCTGGGCGTCGGGTTTGTCGATCTTATTGATGGCGACGATGATCGGTACGCCCGCCGCCCGGGCATGGTCAATGGCCTCCAGCGTCTGAGGCATCACCCCGTCGTCGGCGGCCACTACCAGGATGACGATGTCGGTGACCTTGGCGCCGCGGGCGCGCATCCGGGTGAATGCTTCGTGGCCGGGAGTGTCAATGAAGACGATCTTGCGCCCGTTTTTCTCCACGCAATAGGCGCCGATGTGCTGAGTGATGCCGCCGGCCTCCTTTTCGGCCACGTTGGTGGCGCGGATCGCGTCGAGCAAGGACGTCTTGCCGTGGTCCACATGGCCCATGACCGTCACCACCGGGGGACGCTCGACCAGTTCCTCGTCCGCCGCGGCCTGCTCCACTAGCTGGGCGGTTTCCTCCTCGAAGCTGGTGGTGCTGACGGTTGCGCCGAACTCGCGCGCCACCTCCTCGGCCACCTTCACGTCCAGCGTCTGATTGATGGTGGCGAAGATCTTCCGTTCCAGAAGCTTCTTAATGACGAAGCTGGCCTTCAAACCGAGCTTCTCGGACAGCTCCTTGACCGTGATGCCTTCCGAAATCGTGATTTCGCGGTTGACAGCGACCGGGGTTTCCTGCGCGCGCCGGGCGGCCGGACGCAACAGCTTCTCTTCGTGTTCGAGCTCACGCTCTCGAGCCGCTGCGCGACCCCGTTTTTCCGCCAGACGCCGGGCCGCTTCCGCCGGAGTGACCTCGACCGGAGCTGCGGTCGGGTGCATGCCGGTGCGCCGCTGCACGCGCGCTCCCGGGGTACCGGGCCTGGCCGGCAGGGGTTGACCGGGACGGATCGGACCACGGTAGATGGGCTGCCCCGGGACCGGAGCTGCCGCACGGGGAGGTCTGACCGGCTGGCCGGGCATGGCCTTGGGCTGCTGCGCCAGGCGGGCCAGCACGTCCGGCCGCGGAGGCACCACCGGACGCGCCGGCTGCGCAGTCAGCGCCGGGCGCACGGGCGGCGTGGCGGGTCGGGGCGGCGCAGGAGCGGCAGGGCGCGGAAGAGATTCGGGGCTGACGATGACGGGCCCCGTTGCGGGAAGCGGCTGGCGCGGGCCGAGAATCTGTCCAGGCTTGGGCGCCACGGGGATCGGCTTGGCAGGAATCACCGTCGGGCGCGATTCAGGCGTCGGGGCGGGCGGAGGGATCGCCGCCGGCGCGAGAAGGCCTTCGGACGCGCCCGTGAAGGGGGAAGGGTGGTCATCCGTTCGAGTCGAGCGGCGACGAGACCGACTTCGACTATGGCTGGGAAGAGCGCTGGATCCGCGACGAGGGCTACATGAAGATCGTCCCGCCGGTGGTCGAGGCGTTGCTGGCGAAGACCGGCCTCGCCGCCGACGCGGTCGACCGCTTCGTCATGCCCGGCACCATCCGCGGCGTGGCGGCGAGCGTCGCCCGCGCCGCCGGGATCAGGGCCGAGGCGGTGGCCGACAACCTGGCCGCCGTGATGGGC
>JBBIJF010000026.1:0-60783 GCA_037446115.1 Acidobacteriota bacterium
GGACGACGAGGGAGCGGCTGGTGAGGCCGTGTTTGAGGGCGTTTTGGGCGGAACGGGCCTTGCCCTCGGGGGTTTTGGGACCGGTGGAGAGCTGGGCGTTGGCGCGGTTGGCGGCGAGTTTGGCTTCTGAGATGGCTGCCATGGGGTGAATCTCCTTTGGGGATTGAAGTTCGTGAGGGAGCTCTGGAGGCTCCCTGTGGGAGTGTAGCCGCCCGATGGTGAACTTACGCCGGCGGGGATGAAGGAAGTACTTGAACCGCCGGGCGTCTCGAGTTTCCGAACCGCTGTGACCGGCGGATTCTACATGCACAGTTCCGCGGAACCGTCAGCGACATCAGGCCGAGTTGGCGAACGGGCTGGTATCGAGAGGCCCCGGATGTGGCGGGAGTGCGGCGCGCCGGGCGGATTATGATTGAAAATCCGGCCATGAAGCACTACCTGGCGTTTGATCTCGGCGCAGAGAGCGGGCGCGCGATGCTGGCGACGTTGTCGGATTCGCGGCTGGAGCTCGAGGAGCTGCACCGTTTTGCGAACGTGCCGGTGCGGCTGCCAACGGGTCTCTACTGGGACAGTTTACGGCTGTTTTACGAGATAGAGCAGGGTCTGGCTGCGGCCGGGCGCGAGCGGAAGGTTGCACTGGACGGCATCGGAGTGGACACGTGGGGCGTGGACTTTGCGCTGCTGGGCCGCGACGGCGCGCTGGTGGCCAATCCGATGCACTACCGGGACACGCGCAACGACGGGATGCTGGAGCGCACGTTTGCAGTGGTGCCGAAGGAGGAGATTTTTGCGCAGACCGGGATTCAGTTCATGCAACTCAACACGCTGTACCAGCTTTACGCCATGAAGCTGGCGGGCTCGCCCGGTCTGGAGGCCGCCGACATGCTGCTGTTCATGCCGGATTTGTTCAATTACTGGCTGACGGGGGTGCAGCGTTCGGAACTGACGATTGCCAGCACGTCTCAGTTTTACAATCCGGTGGAGCAGCGCTGGGCTACGGAGCTGTTCGAGCGCCTGGAGCTGCCGGTGCACATTCTGCCGGAGATTGTGCCGCCGGGGACGTTGCTCGGACCGCTGCTGGGGCATGTGGCCGAGGCGGCCGGGCTCTGGGCGGCGCCCGTGTATGCGACGGCGAGCCATGATACGGCTTCGGCGGTGGCGGCCGTGCCCGCCCAAGGGGAAAGTTGGTGCTACATCAGTTCCGGCACCTGGTCGCTGATGGGGGTGGAACTGGCGGCGCCGCTGATCAACGAGCGGTCGCTCGAGTTGAATTTCACCAACGAGATCGGCGCCGCCGGGCGGATCCGTTTTCTCAAGAACATTGCCGGCCTGTGGCTGCTTCAGGAGTGCCGGCGGGCCTGGGCGGCGGAAGGCGTGCAGTACAGCTATGAGGAGCTGGCGCAGATGGCGGCCGGGGCTCGGCCGTTCGGCCCGCTGGTGAATCCGGACGCATTCTTGCACCCGGGTGAGATGCCTGCCAAGATCGCGGCGTTCTGCCGCGCCACGGGCCAGAGGTCGCCGGAGGCGCCGGGGGAGTTTTGCCGCACGGTTTTTGAGAGTCTGGCGCTGCGGTACCGGCAGGTGCTGGAGAGCCTGGAGTCGTTGCTCGGGAGGAAGCTGGAAGTGATCCACATTGTGGGAGGGGGCTCGCGCAACGCGGTGCTGAACCAGCTGGTGGCGGATGCGACCGGGCGCCTGGTGGTGGCGGGTCCGGCGGAGGCAACGGCGACGGGCAACGTGCTGGTGCAGGCGATGGGGGCGGGGCATTTGCGGGGGCTGGAGGAGGCGCGGGAGTTGGTGCGGCGCTCTTTCGAGCCAGCCCGCTTCGAACCGAAGGTGGACGAGCGCTGGGAGGCGGCCTACGAGCGCTTCCTGCGGCTGGCTGCAGCGCCGGCCTGAAGGGGCGCTAGCTCCAGAGCTCGTGGACGGGCCCGTAGAGGTCGCGGTCGGAGAAGGGGACGTACTCGAAGCCGCGGCCGAGGGGGTCGTCGTGGCGCACGGTAGTCCAGTCAATGCCGAGGGCGGAGTAGATGGTGGCCTCGATGTCCTCGGGGCGGATATCCCGCTGGCGGGCCCAGCCCGGCTCGGCGGTGGCGCGGCCTTCGGCGTCCGTGGAGCCGATGGCGCGGCCGCCGCGGATGCCCGCTCCGGCCATCAGGACTGCCTGCTGCAAGAAATGGTCACGGCCGCTCTGGGCGTTGACGGGGCCGACGGTACGGCCGAACTCGCCCATGGCGACGATGAGAGTGCGATCGAAGGAACCGTCGGCTTTGAGATCGGCGATGAGCGCTCCCAGAGCCTTGTCGAACTGCCGGGCCAGAGAGTTCTCGTTGGCGGCATTGAGCGCTCCGGTGTAGATGCCGGAATGGTTATCCCAGCCGCCCACCGTGATCTGGATGAAGCGCGTGCCGAGGTCCGCCCTCAGGAGGTTGCGTGCGGTGATGCAGGCGTTGCCGAAAGCGCTGTTGCCGTAGCGCGCCCGCTCTTCGGGGCCGAAGGTGAATACGCCTTCGACGGCGGGGTTGTACATGAGCGTCCGGGCGCGCTCGTTGAAGACGATGCTTTCGGCAGGTCCGGGTCCCAGATCCGGGCCCGCGCGCCATTCGGAATCCATCTGAAGGAGGAGCTGGTAGCGGAGGTTGAAGCGATCCGGATCGTCCCGACCCTCGGGCCGGTGCGTCGTGTTGCCGAGGCCGGTTCCGGAAGGAGTGACGAAAAACGGCGAGTGTTCGGGCGGCAGATAACCGGCGCCCACGCCGCCGCCCGTGTTGAGCGAAACAAACGCGGGGAGAATCTGTTTTTCGCTCTTCGGTCCGAGTTCCAGGGAGACGACCGAACCGATGTGGGGTGCGATCTTGCCCAGGGCGCTGGTGGGATTGCGGCCGATCTGGACCCAGGTCTGCGCAAGTCCGTGGACCGCGGCCCAGGCGCGGACGGAACGGACGAAGGCGATCGAGTTCAGATGTTCGGCGAGCGAAGGCATGAGGCCTTGGGGAAAGCGAAGGTCGCCGTAGCTGGTGGGATTGAACTCCGGCGGCGTCCAGGAACCCTCCTTGAGGTCGAAGGTGTCCACGTGGCTGGGGCCGCCCGCCATGAGGATAAAGATGCAGTTGGCGGCCTTGGCGATGGGGGTCACGGCGGCCTGGGCAACGGTTTCCATGGGCCGGTGCGGGAGCAAGAAGTATCCGCCCACCGCCGCGGCCAGGTGCCGGAAGAAGACGCGCCGTCCGATTTGGGGGCGGCTCCAAAAGTTCGTTCCGGGGATCGGGCCCCAGTCGAATCCGAAGCGATCCTTCATTGCCTTTTGCCTCTCAATAGCTGAACAGAAATTCCGTCTTGTTGATGCAGACCCATGCCAGGTCTTCGATGGCCGCGCGGCGCTGCTCCGGGGTGGCGGCCTTGTCCAGATGCGCCAGGCCTGCGGCGCGCTCGTTCTCCGACGGGAAGCGGCCAAGAAACAGGAGAAACAGTTCGTCGAGCACCGCTCCGTTGGTGGGCAGCTGTGCGGCGGCCCGCAGCGTGGGAGAGGCGGAAACCCGGAGGCGGCTCAGCACGAAGTTGTCATTCATGAGATTCAACTGCTGGAGGATGGAGCCGGACTGACTGCGCTGCTGCGTGTCCCGGTTGCCGCGGAAGAACGCATTCATGAAATTGGCCACGGCGCGGTTGGAGCGGGGCTCCACAGGTTCGGGCAGTTGCAAAGCCCACAGGACAAGATCGGTCCAGCCTTGCACCCTGTAGCGGCCGGGGATGCCGGTGGCCTGGGCGATGGCATCGTGGATCTCCTCGCCTTCGAGACGTCTGGGGTAGCGGCGAGCGAACAGAGGAACGTAATCGAGCTTCCATTCGCCGTCGTAGCGCGCGCTGAGCTGGTAGGCGGAGGATTGGACCAGCAGGCGCAGGAACGGCCGGAGGTGAAAGTCGAGGCTGCGGAATTCGGCGGCCAAGCGGTCCAGCAGCGCCGGATGGGCAGTCTGGAAGGTCCACGGCTCCTCGGGCGGACTCGAAGGTTCCAGGCGGGCCGGATCGAGCGCATCCACGGGTTCGGCCAAGCCGTAGTTGAACATTTGCTTCCAGATCCGGTTGACGAGGTTGCGGGCGAACATCGGATCCTGGATCAGATTGTCTACAAAAGACGCGCGCCAGTTGCCATCGGAAGGAGTGGCGCGGTTGAGCCGGTATTCCGGAGTGATGCTGGTCAACGTCCCGATGGGGCGCCGGGCGGGACGGTTCCCGTAGTCAGTGTTGAGGGCGTAGGAGCCGGTTGCGGCATCGGTGACGTCCACGCTCCGGTAGTAGAAATCGTTTTGGTCGGTCCGGCGGTTGTTGAGTCGCATGCGGGAGAAAAAGGCCGCCATGCGCCAGGCTTCCGCCCGTGTGGCGCGTGCGCCCCAAAGGCTGACCTGCTCGAGATGCCCGCGACCGTCGTGACAGAGCAGGCAATCGTAGTGGCCGAGGCCGAGGAACGCGGTTGCGGTGCGCGCCAGCATGGCGTCGTAGGTGTCCTGGATGGGGCCCATGGGGGTGCGGGCTCCCACGGCCCAGTTCACCGCACCGGTGGCGTTGTCGTAGTTGTTGCCGCGCCAGGAGACGGCCTCGTAGGCGATGTCGCGGAACGACTTGTCCTGGGCCACGGAGGAACGGATCCAGGCGTGAAACGCGTTGCGCCCGTTGATTTGCCGGCTGAAGTTGGAAGCCTGGGCGTTGTTTTGGAGCAGGTCGCCGAGCCACAGGGTCCAGCGGTCTACGAATTCCGGGGAATCGAGCAGCCGCTCGATGGCGCGGTCCCGCTTGTCGGGGGAGGTGTCGGCCAGGAAGGCGCGAATCTGATCCGGGGTGGGGAGCCGTCCGGTGAGATCCAGAGTGACGCGGCGGAGGAACTCGGCGTCCGAGGCCAGAGGCGCCGAAGGGATCCCGAGCGCCGCCAGGCGCCCGAAAATTTCGTCGTCAACGAAGTTGCGGCGCGGGATCTGGTCAGCCGGCACTGTGGAAGCGGCCAGGACTCGCGGACCCGACTTCGCGAATGCGCGGACACGATCGAACAGGTCCTGGCGCCCGCGAGACTCCCGGCTGAGGTAGCCGTCCGGGTTGACGGCGAAGGTGCAGTCGTTGATGCTTACCTGCTTTTCGGCCGCCGACGCAGGTCCGGCAAGCAAAACGATGCCGAAGAAGATTGCGGCACCGGGCAAAACGCGGCTGGTCCCAGTTATTCCCTCCATGCCAGTGATTGACGCAATTATAAAATACGGGTTGACGTGCGGGAGCCCTTCTAGGGGAAAATGGAGGCTCGTTTTGGGAGAGCGGCTCTTGGGTCCTGATTGGAACCCCCGGAGGGCGCCGACCGTCAGTAAGGGCAGCATGAAAGCGACGTGGGTCTTGCTTGCGGCGTTGCCGCTCGGCGGGCAGTCCTGGTACCCGAGGCATAACATTACGGTGGGAGCGGGCGCCGGGTTGCCGCGAGGTGAGCTGGCTGGCCCGTTCAGCAACAGCAGCGCGGTTTCCGTGGGGTATGGTTACCGCTGGCACCGGTATTTCCAGGCGGATTTCGGGATAGATACGGTGTTCCGGGCGGCACGCATTCGGGAATTTCTCCCGACCCAGATCGGGTTTCTGCGCATTCGGGACTACCAGTTTTTCCTGCCTTTCGGGGGGCGGGCGATTCTGCCGCTGGCTTCGGGGCGAGTGCTCGTGTCCGGAGGTGCGGGGGGTGCCTATTTGAGGTACTCGGAGCGGTTGAGCCAGCCGAGCGATTTCGTCCGTGTCGCCTGTCCGGTGTGCCGTTCGCGGAGTGGGTGGGGATACTACGGCCTGCTCGGGGGACGTTTCGCCCTGGACAGCGGGCGTCATTTCTGGGTGGGTGCGACCTCGAAAGTATACCGGGGACATACGGAGGGCGATCCGCTAGGCGATGTGCCGGGCGTGCGGACGCAGGATCGCTGGGTGAACGTTTTCGGAGAGTTCGGCTTCAGTTTCTAGAAAGGACGCGCACAGTCGAGTCCCCCCGGCGGATCAATACTGAAGCGAAACCTCGAGCTTGCGGCCGCCTTCGAGCCGTAGGGGCGGAGAGAACTCGATCGCAGCCTCGCCCTCCATCAGGCGCAATTCGGCAGGGGCCGATGCTTGCAGGCGCGCCCGGGGCCGGGAGAAGGGCAGACGGAGCCGGGCCAGCTCAATGTGTCCCTCGGTGATCTCGACGGCGGCGTCGAAGACTCCCGGAGTCAGGTCCTGCCGGTAGGTTCCCCAGGCCGTGCCTGCGCAGAACAAGCACCGGAAGGCAGCCTGGCGGTAACGGGGACGGAAGGCGATTTCGCGGCGGGGTGCGGAATAGTGAAAGCCGCTCAGAGCGGTCAGCAGCGACCAGCTGGCCATGGCGCGCGCGTAGTGGCTTCCGCATTCGAACTCGTTCCAGGGGTTGCGGCGGATGCCGTCGTGGCGGTCGCGGACGGCGCGCACGATGGTGAGCCCCTCCTTCAGCATGCCCTCGTAGATCAAGTGTGCCGCCACCTGGTACTCGATGCCGGACCAGACCTCGTCGGAGTAGACGAAAGGCAGCTCCGGACGGCCGCCCCGCGGCCAGCTGCAAAGCAGCAGGCCCTTGTCGTCGTTGAGTGCATAAAGCCGCTGGACGTTCGGGAAGTCCTCGAAATGCTCGCGAAAGTTGTACCGGAAGACGGAGGCCAGCGCCTGCCGGATGTGCTCCGCCGGCAGGAGCTTGCCGAGGCCGATCACTTCGGCAAACCACTGGCCGAGCAACTGGTCGGAGAGGCAGCCGTCACCGTACTGGTATCGGGCGGCCTTGGGGTTTGAGGCATCAATGCGCTGGACGTAGTATTCACCGTTCCACAGCAGTTGATCGAGTTTGGTGCTGCCGGTGCGCGCCAGCCGTTCGTACTCTTCGGCCGCGGCCGTATCGCCGAGGTGCCGGGCCATGCGCGCGGCGGCGGTGAGCGCCCCGAGGTACAGCGTCCCCATCATCGTGTTGGGACCGTAGAACTCGATGTCGTAGGTGTTGTGCTGCTCACCCTCCATGACGCCGTCGCGATCGGCATCCCATTTCGTCCAGGCATATTCAAGCGCGCGCTTGACCTCGGGCCAGAGCTTCCGCAGCCAGGCGTCGTCTCCGGAGAGCTGCCACTCACGGTAGGCCTTCATGACACAGCCCATCTGGCCGTCGGCGGCGGGGAACGGCACGCGGCCGCCCTTTTCGAGGGGCACGGCAGTGCGGAAGCCCATGCTGCCGTCCTCGCGCATGTTGACGAGAAAGTCGGTCTCGCGCATGCTGCGCTCCAGCTCAGGGAACAGGAAGGCCATGGCCTGGGCGTAGTTGTAAACGTGGGTGCAGTTCATGGGGCAGCAGCCGGAATCGTCGTTGCAGCCCTCGAAGGCCAGTGTCTTGTTTCCTTCGAGCACCATGACCGTGGGCGTGCGGATGATGGAGGCCTGGCTGGAAACGGCGTCGAGCACGGCCGGGGGCAGAGTGGAGCCGTAGAGGCCGTCGCGGTAGGCTTCCGAGCGGCGCCGTAAGGAGTCATAGTGCTCCAGCAGGTAGCGCGCCGGCTCCCAGGCTGAGGGCCACAGCGTGCCGTAGTGATTCTTGAGCACGAGGCCGCGCAGTTTCTCTTCGTTGGTCCAGTTGATCTCCACGTTGGGAAAGTGCCAGGCCAGAACGAAGATCACTTTCCGGCTCCGGCCCGGCTCCAGGGTGAAGTGAGCGGCAAGCGTTGCGTACTCGGTGTAGCCGTTTTCCGAGGGCGGCGCGGTGTTGTTGGGGAAGCGGCCTTTTTCCAGAAATTCGTCCCACCATTTGTGGAACTCGTCCCACCAGGAGCCGTGCTCCCAGCGGAGGCGGTAAGACAGGTCGCCATCGTGTGTGAGCAAAGCCAGGGTGCCGTAGCGAGGTGACGTAGGCAGCAGTTTGCGGGAGGACATGAAGATGCCTGCGACACCTTTGTCGCGGCGGAACTCGTTCAGGTTTCCTCCGAAGTGCGGGGCGCGGCGGCCGCCCCGGAGGCTGAGGGCAGCCGCGCCCAGCGGGTTCATCATGGAGAAGGCCACGGCGACGTCCATGGGCGAGTCCGCCCGGGAGGCGGTCGTATACTCCAGTACGGCCACGGGCAGGCTGGAGGCGCTGGTGTCCAGCGGGATCATGGGGTTGAAGGCTTCGAGCGTCACCATCACCGGAACGCGGGCGTCGGAGAGATGGAGCTGAGCGAACGGGTAGGCGCCGACGAAGACGGCCCTTCGGAAACGGGGCAAGCCGAGGCTGGTTTCGCGCGGGACGCCGTGCGGGAAGTTGAACGGGGGCAGAGGCTGGCGTTCGAGCACGCGAATGATCGGCCGCTTCAGGCCGCCGCCCGCCAGGCGGATACTGGCGAAGGTAAAAGGATTACGCGAGCCCTTGGCAGGCCGGCCGAAAATTTCCCAGTCGCGAAGCTGGCCGTAGCCGCCGAGGGAAATCGTTCCGGTGCCGATTCCGCCGAGGGGGAAGGCGATTTCGCGGAGCGCTTCGCCGGAGAATCGCCGGCCGGGCATGAGCGGCAAAGCGGTTTCCGGGGAGCCGCCGGCGGCTCGGGCGGCGGTCGCTGCAGCCGCACTGACGAACAGGCTCCGCCGGGTGAGCTTCATGGTATTTGGGGCGGTACGGGGCAAGGGTACATTGGTTCGGCCGGGGAGGTCAAGGGGGACTTTGTAGATTGGGGCGGGAGGGGGCGGCCTCTTGAGGCGGCATTCTGAGTTGAGGTGGGCGGAGGTGCGGGCGGAGCGGGATTGCGAGAGCTACATGGGGAGTCAGTCGGGGAGTTCGAGCTCGACGTCGTCGCCGGAGATGCGCACGGGGTAGGCGTGGACATTTTCGGACGCCGGTCCGTCGAGGACCTGGCCGGTGCGGAGGTCGAACTGCGCGGCGTGCCAGGGGCAGGTGACGATTTCCCCGGAGAGGAAGCCTTCGGCCAAGGGCCCACCCACGTGGGTGCAGTCATTGTCGATGGCGTAGAGCTTGCCATCCACGTTAAAGACGGCAATGTTGCGGCCCGCGACTTCCACCATGCGGCCGCCTTGAAGCTCCTCGAATTCGCTTTTGGTCCCGATTTTGACGTAGTGTGCCATAAGCCCAGAACGGATCGCGCCGTGTTGGGGGGCAACGCGCGTCCTTCAATGAGTACGATAGCGCGGTGGGAGCGGGGGGTCAACCGTCCCGTCGAAATTCGGTCCGAAATGCCGTCCGAAATTCTGTCAGCCTGGTATGTCCCCGTTTTTAAAATTCCGTCAGCCTGGTGTGTCCCCTTTTTAGCCTGGGTATGGCCCCATTTTGGTGCTGGGATGGCTCAGATGGCGAGGCGATCAGAGGGGACTGCGGAGGTGGTCAGAAACAGGCGCTGCGGTTTGCGGGGACGGCCGCGGGTCCAATGGCGTTTGAACCGGGCGGCGAGCTCCTCGACGAAGCGCGCGTCGCCGAAAGGGCGGCCGGCGTAGGTGCAGCGCACCAGCTCCTGGTGCCCGTCGCGGTCGAGGCCGTCGAGCAGCTCGGGCCATTCGGCGGCGGCACCCTCGCGGATCCACCAGTCCATGTCGAGTAACCCCAGCGGGTCGCGGCCGGTGAGATGGGCCCGGGCGCTGGACCAGCGGTACTGTTCGGCTCTACTGACCAAGCCGGCCCGGACAGGGTTTCGCTCGACGTAGACGAGGGCGCGCCAGAGGTGGGTCGGTCCGAGGGCGCAGGCGAAGTAGCGGTTCTGCCACAGATGGCCGGTGCGGCCTGAGCGGACGTTGTAATACTGGGCGTATCGGCCGTGGGTGCGGCGCAGGAGCACGGCGAGGGAATCCTCTCGCTCTGGGACCAGGATCAGGTGCACGTGGTTGTTCATGAGGCACCAAGCGAGCACCCGGACGGCGGCGTCCTGGCGGTTCTGCTTGAGGAGTTCGAGGTAGGCGATGCGGTCCGCGTCGGAGGAGAAGGTTTCGCGGCCGTCGACCCCGCGCTGGGTGACGTGGTGGGGCGAGCCCACGGCGATGCAACGGCTTGCGCGCGGCATTCTGAAATGACAGTGTCGGGACGGGCGCCGTGCTCTCAGTTCATCTGGTTGCCCCCGGGCGGCGATTTTGCGGGAGCGGGCCCAACCAGAAAAAGGGGACATACCAGGCTGACGGATTTTCGCTTCCGGGGAGGTCCCAGGAAAAGGTGCCATACCAGGCTGACGGAATTTTCGAAAAATGGGGACACACCAGGCTGACGGAATTTTGGTAGAGTAGCGCGGTTGGAGAGGGTGTGGAAGAGACGACGATTCGGCCGAGCATGAAGCTAGTGCGGGCCGCCTACTGGGCGGTGTTCCTGGTGTTGTTTTTGTCGGTGCTGGCTTACGTGAATAACGAGAAGCTGGGTTCTTACAGCCCGGCGGTGCTGCTGATCCCGGCGGCGCTGCTTTTCTTTCCCATTCGCAGTCACCTGCGACTGCATTTCACGCGGCTGACGCTCAGCGAGGGCAAGCTGCGGTACGAGACGGGAATCCTCCGGCGGAGTAGCCGCAGCATCCCTCTGGCGCAGGTGCAGGACGTGCGCGTGGATCAGACGTTGCTACAGCGCCTGCTGCGCATCGGGGATGTATCGGTGGAAACGGCGGGAGAGACAAGCCAGCTGGTGGTGAGGAATCTCGACGATCCGGACGCGGTGGCCGACTGGATTCTGGCAGCTGCGCCCCAGCGTTCCCGCAAAGAGAAATCGCAATGAGCGGACCGAGGCTGGACAACCGGGTGGCGCTGATCACGGGAGCGAGCCGGGGTTTGGGGAAGGCGATGGCCTTGGCTCTGGGAGGCGCCGGCGCGCGGCTGGCGCTGGTGGCCCGCGACCTGGAGCTGCTGCGCCGGACTGGGGAGGAAGCCCGCCGGCTCGGGGCGGAAGCGGAAGTTTTCTGCGCCGACGTCACCGATGAAGAGCAGGTGCGCCGGCTGGAACGAGACGTGATCGCGCGCTTCGGCACGCTGCACATTCTGATCAACAACGCGGGCATCAACGTGCGCAAGCCGATCACCGAGTTTACGCTCGAGGAGTGGCGGAAGGTCGTGGACACCAATCTGACGGCGGCCTTCCTGCTGTGCCGGGCTTTCATACCGCACATGAAGGGGCACGGCTACGGGCGTATCCTGAACATGACTTCGATCATGAGTCATGTTTCGATTCCGGGGCGCACGGCCTATTCGGCCAGCAAGGCGGGCTTGCTCGGCTTTACGCGAGCGCTGGCTCTGGAACTGGCTCCGGAAGGGATCACGGTGAACGGGATCAGCCCCGGACCGTTCGCCACCGAGATGAACACCCAGCTAATGCAGAACCCCGAATTGAACCAGCAGTTTATCTCGCGCATCCCGCTCGGGCGGTGGGGCCGGGTGGAAGAGGTGGGGCAGCTTGCGCTCTATCTGTGTTCGGAGGAAGCGGGGTTTATCACGGGGACGGACATTTTGATTGACGGAGGCTGGTGCGCGCAATGAAGAAGGTGCTGCCGGCGCTGCTGCTGGTGCTGGGGCTGGGGACCTGCGGGTGCGGCGGCAGCCGCAAGAAGGTCATCGCGGTGATCCCCAAGGGCACCTCGCATCTGTTCTGGCTGTCGGTGCAGGCGGGTGCGGTGGCGGCCGGGCAGGATCTGGGCGTCGAGGTGCTGTGGAACGGCCCGGCAACGGAGACCGAGTACAGCCGGCAGATCCAGATTGTGGATTCGATGATCGCGCGGCGGGTGGACGGCATCGCTCTGGCGGCGGCCGAACGCAAGGCTCTGGTGGGCGTCGTAGATCGGGCCATGAAAGCGGGCATCCCTGTGACGATCTTTGACTCGGGGCTGGACTCGGACAATTACACGACGTTTGTGGCCACGGACAATTACGAGGCGGGACGCCTGGCAGCGCGGACACTGGCGCGGCTGGTCGGGGGGAAGGGCAACGTGGCGGTGGTGATGCATGCGCCGGGGAGCTTCTCGACGATGGAGCGCGAGCGCGGCTTTGACGAGGCCATGGCGCAGGAGTTTCCCGGGATCCGGGTGGTGGCCCGGCAGTTCGGCCTTTCCGACCGCGCCAAGGCGGTGGCGGCGAGCGAGAACATCCTGACGGCCCACCCCGACCTGGACGGCCTGTTTGCCTCGACCGAGCCGAGTTCGACGGGGGCGGCCCTGGCGCTGCGCGCACGCAACCTGGCCGGGAAAATCAAGTTCGTGGCTTTTGACTCGAGCGAAAGCATGATTGCGGATCTCAAAGCGGGCGTGATTGACGCCATGGTGGTGCAGGATCCGTTTCGAATGGGCTACGAAGCGGTGCGGACGCTGGTGGAAAAAATCCAGGGGGGCTCGCCGCCCAAGCGCATGGATTTGCACGCCACGGTGGTTTCTCGTGAAAACCTTCAAGATCCGGACATCCAGCGACTTATCTCGCCAAATCTCAGCAAATACCTGAAGCTGCGCTGACGCCTGCCCTCCATCGCACTTGATGCGCGGTTGTTTTTGCTTGTCACCCAAAACGGGCGGCTGCGGGTACTCTATGCTGAGAGCCCATGACAGAGGGTCAGGCGGGGAGGTTGATCAGTGAGCTGTTCGAGGCCTCCTATCGTGCGCTCGTGCATTATGCACTATGGGCGACAGGGTCGCTCGAGGTGGCGGAGGATCTTGTCCAAAACTCGTTCATGGACTTATACGCCGCGCTGCGCCAAGGCAAACGCGTGCGCGACCCCCGCAGTTGGATGCTTTGTGTCCTCCGCCGGGCGATCCTCAAGCACCAGCGCGCACAAAGGAGACACCCGGAAACCGTCGCACCGCCGACTGACTTCGACGCTTTCCCGGATATCACCGGCGGGACGGGGGAAACGCTGGCGGAGCTGGACGCATTCCGGTCTCTCCTGTCGGCCTTGACGCCTCGAGAACAGGAGGTGTTGCTGTTAAGGCTCCAACCGCTCCGCTACCAAGAAATCGCTCGCCAGTTGGGCATCAGTCCTAACTCCGTGAAGACCCTGCTGGCCAGGGCCCTTCGAAAGCTCAGAGCTGCTCGCAGGGCAGGAGGGCTTCTCCGAGTTGCCGCAAGCTATGAAGAAGAGGACGGCTTACGAAAGACACTGCAGTGACGAGGTGCTCCTGGCATACCTCGACAGCGAACTATCTCGCCGGGAGCGGGCCGCGGTTGGCGCTCACTTAGACGTCTGCTGGCAATGTCGGGTACGGAAGGAAGATCTGGAAGAGGAGATCGGGGTTCTGACAAAACGCCTTGGGGACCTCGGGCTGCCACCACCGGCGCGGGTGGCCGAAGCCGAATTTCGTCTCCTGCAGTATCAAAGGGCCTTCGAGCGGAATCTCGCCATGGAACGGAGTTCGGCGATATGGCGGGAAAAATTGCCGGTAAGAGTGGTGGCGCTGGCGATTTGCCTAGTGTTGTGCCTGAGCGGGGTTGCGGGTTGGTATTACGCTCGAGAATTCCGCAGCCTGCCGAGCCGCGGGCGTGAGATTCGGCGTGCGATTCCCCGGCAGGCGCCGCCCGCCATCGAGGATTTCGAGGCTGCCCCGCAGAGGCCGCGAGCCGTACCCACCGCAGTGCCTCCGGCTGGAGTGCCCACCGATACGGAACTTCGCGTCAAGGAAGCGGCCGCGCTGTACGCGATTCATCAAGTCCGCGCTTGTCTTGGAGAACCGATCGAAGTGAAACGGACTCCTGGTGGCCGGCTGCTCGTTTTGGGAATCGTGCAGGAGGAGCAGCGTAAGCGCCAGTTGCTGGCCGCGCTGAGTGAAATCGGCGGTGCGCCGTGGCTACGGGTGGAAATCAGAACCGTGCATGAAGCAGCGGAGGAGGAGCCGGCGGGAGAGGCGCCCACCGCCGGACCTCCGCTTGTCATTTCTCAGGGCGAAGATCTGTATTTTCGGGAAGCATTGGAGCGCTACTTTGCGGACCAGGAAGGTGCGGGAGGACCCACCAGCAGGCTTAATGAGTTCGTTAGTTCGGCAGTCTCTTTCAGTGACGCCCTGTTGTCGGAAGGGTGGGCTCTGCGCAAGCTGGCGGAGCATTTTCCTTCGGACGTTCTTGCGGCCCTACCGCCCGAATCGCGTCGCCTCGTGGAGGTCATGGTACGCGACCACTTGAGGGCACTCGAGACCCGGGCTCGAGAGGCTGGAGCGGAGCTGGGTCCCGCGCTGAGCGCGATTGCGCGAGACCGACAAGAAAGGGACGTGGAATGGACGTCCCCGGGGTACGGTTCCTGGCAGGAGAGAGCTTTTGAGATCTTTCGCACGGTCGAGCAGGTGCGAAGCCACGTTGTGGGCCTGTTCGCCGGAGCAGGCTTACCGGTTCACGACAGCGGAGGAATGCTCCGGACCAAGCCGCCGGAACTGACGGTGCGGGATCTGCGATCCGCTCTGGCGGTGTTAGGGCCACTGGTGCGATCGACCGAGGCTGGAATCGCCGGGGATTTTTCGGCGCCGCCCGCGGTGGCGGCCCAAACGATTCTCAGGGAGCACTGAGCGTGTCATTGGAGGCGCGTATGTCGAGCAAATGGGCAATGTCAGTCGTAGTCGTCCTGGGCATCTGGGCACCGTTGGCTGTGGCTCAAAGGGCCCAGATCACTGGTCACATCCTCGATCCCAGCGGAGCCGTGATTCCCGAGGCCGAGGTGAGCCTGAGGAATGTCGATACAGGGACGCGATACCCGGCGCGTTCGAACGAGGCCGGGGTATACCGCATTCCTTTTCTAGCACCCGGCAAGTATGAGATCACGGTTCAAAAGACAGGCTTTCGGCCCGCCACCCGCACCGGAATTGTTCTGGAGGCGGGTCAGGTTCTTCGCCTCGACTTTGAGCTCAATGTAGCACCGGCGGCGGAAATCATCGAGGTTTCCGCAGCTCCCATGGCGCTGGCTACCGATACTGCCTCGGCCGGCATGCTGTTTGAGGGCAAGACGATAGCGGAAGTGCCGCTGGTGGGCGGAGGACTTTACGGGATTATGCGTTTGCTTGCGATGCCGACGGTGCGCGCTCTGACCAGCGTCATCGATCCCACAACGGCCCAGGCCGGAGTTCAGATGTCCGTGGCGGGAAGTAAGGACCAGCGGATCGAGCTGACCGTAGACGAAATGCCCCAAATGTTCGGAGCCTTCCCCGCCAAAAGCGTGCCGTCCGAGTCGGTGGCAGAGTTGCGTGTCGAGATCTTCCCGGTGGATGCCAGTATCGGCCATACATCCGGCGGGGTGGCGAACGCGACTTTGCGTTCGGGAACGAACCAGTTACACGGGCGGCTGTGGGAATATCACAACAACCGGGTCATGACGGCGATGAACTACTTCGCCAAGCAGTGGCTGAACGATCCGGCAACCGGTCCGGTGACTCCTGAGAAGAGGGCCCGGGCGCAGAGCAGCAACATCTGGAACCGCTACGGTGTGACGGCGGGCGGACCTGTGATTCTGCCGGGAGTTTATCAGGGGCGGAACCGCACGTTTTGGGCTTTCACGTGGGAAGGATTTCGACGGGTGCAGACCGGGGGCCAGCTGTTGACGGTTCCTTCCCAGGAGCAGCGAGGGGGTGATTTTTCCGGACTGCTGCGACTCGGGCCGCAGTACCAAATCTACGATCCTGCAACGGCACGGGTGGCTGCCGGGGGCAGAGTCGCCCGCGACCCGTTTCCCGGTAATGTGCTGCCTCGCATCCGTCTCAACCGGATTGCGCAACGTATTCAGGATCACTGGCCCCTGCCGAACACGGCGGGCACGGCGGACGGGCGCGCGAACTATTTCAGTCCTAACCCTTTTTGGACTCGGGCAGACAGTTACAATGCCAAGCTCGATCATCATGTGTCGGAAAGGCATCGTTTGTCAGTGAGCCTTTTTTACTGGGGCCAGTTTTTCACGGAACCCGCCGAGCAGTATTTCTACCACCACAGCAATGCAACCGGGCGAGGTACCGATGACACAGTAAAACGAGGCTCGGTGGACTACGTATACGTGGCCAACCCACAGACGGTGCTGAATTTCAGAGGCGGGCGCAGCTATATGCTGCGCCGTACATTGCCAAGGAGTCAGGGTTTTGACCTGACGGAGCTAGGCTTCCCGGCTACGTTAGCCAGCTTAGCGGGATCTGACGGGGCGCACTTCCCGCAGGTGGTGGCGGACAGTTACGCCACTCTTGGATCCATTAGCCGTTCTCATGCGGCGCACGATATCGCCCTGGGAGCGTTCAACCTCAGCCGTACCGCGGGCAGGCACGCTGTTCGGGCGGGAGCCGACCTGCGGGCCATCCGCTGGAATGCGTTTTCCCGGGGCAATGCGTCGCCGCGCCTTGAATTCAGTTCGACTTACACCCGCGGGCCTTTGGACAACTCGCCTGCGGCGCCCATCGGACAGGGCTTGGCGAGTTTTCTATTAGGCCTTCCGACGGGCGGAGGGCTGGACCGTAACGCAGCACGCTCCGAGCAGTCCACGTACTATGGTTTCTACGTGCAAGACGATTGGCGAATCACGCCGCGGCTGACGTTGAATCTGGGTCTACGATATGAGTACGAGGGTCCAACTACGGAAAGATACAATCGCTCGGTGCGGCGATTTGTGGACAACGTCCCAAACCCGATTGAGGCAGTTGCGAAGGCCAACTACGCCGCAGCGCCGATTCCAGAGATCCCACCTGAGAGCTTCCGAGTCTGGGGAGGTCTGAGCTTTGCCGGAGTCGGAGGTGAGCCGCGGACGCTGTGGCGCGCGGACCGGAACAACTGGGGTCCGCGGCTGGGCCTGGCATACTCGCTGAATGCCAAGACAGTGCTGCGAGGGGGCTACGTCGTCATGTTTGACCAGCTGGGCGTCAATCGCCGCAGTGTCATCCAAACGGGATTCTCGCAGCGTACGCTGATTGTTCCGAGTTTGGATAACGGGCTCACGTTCCGAGCGAATCTGGAAGAGCTTTTTCCCGACGGAATTCAGCAGCCGCCGGGAGCAAGTCTGGGGATGCGGACATTCTTGGGCCGCGGTATCAGCTATTTTGACCCTGAGCCGCAAGCGCCTCGCATGGAGCGTTGGATGGTGAGTATCCAGCGAGAGCTGCCGGGACAAGTCGCCGTGGAGTTGGCTTATATGGGTAACCGGGGAAGCAGCCTGGAGGTGACCCGAGACATCAACCCCACGCCGCGGGAATACCTGAGCACGTCGCCGTTTCGGGACCAGAGGGTGATTGATTTTCTGACCGCGCAAGTACGTAATCCTTTCTTTGGGATCCCGGACTTCGCCGGCACGGCGCTGGCGGGCCGCACGGTGCAGCGCATGCAGCTGCTGCGGCCTTATCCCCATTTTGGCGGCGCGGTCTCAGCCAGGAGGCCCTTGGGATCATCGGCCTACCATTCTTTACAACTCAGGTCCCGGCGCCGCTTTGCGAGTGGCTGGAGCTATCAGGCGGCTTATACGTGGTCGAAGTTGATCGAGGCGGATTCATTTCTCAATCCTACGGACCCGGCGCCTCACCGGGTCATCTCGAGTCTCGACCGGCCCCACCGGGTGGCAGTGGCCGGAATCTGGGAGCTGCCCTTTGGCCGAGGGAAAAAGTTCGGTGCAGGCTGGCGAGGGCTGCCGCAGGGGCTTCTGGGAGGCTGGCAGGTTCAGGGCATGTACAATGCGCAGAGCGGCGAAGCCCTCAGCTGGGGTAACGTGCTCTTTTTGGGCAACATCAAAGAGATTCGGCTGCCGTCGGCGCAGCGGAGCTTGAGCCGCTGGTTCAACACCGCAGCGGGTTTCGAAAGAGATGCGCGGCGGCAGCTCGCCTTCAACATCCGAACATTTCCGCTCCGTTTGGCGGGCGTGCGCGCTCCGGGTGTCCACGCTTTGGATCTCTCACTGGTAAAGCAGGTGAAGGTGCGCGAGCGGGTGCGGTTGGAAATTCGCGGGGATCTGTACAACGCTTTGAACCACATCGATCCTGCCACACCTGACACCTCTCCGACGAGTTCGCTGTTTGGACAGATCACCGCCTCAAAGAGCGGAGCATCGCCCCGCTGGGTATGGGTGGCCGCCAAGCTGTCGTTTTGAGTTGCGGGCTGACGCGGGTCCTCCGGGCCGGCTGTTTGAGCCTGGTGCTGGCGGCGAGTTCCTTTGCGTGGACGGGGGCGCACAATGCCGCGTCGCGGCTTGCGGCGCGGCTGGCGCCCGAACCGTTCCGCTCCAGCTCGCAGTGGTGTGCGTTCGGGGTTTACCCGGACCGGATGAATGATTGGGAGATCGCTCAGGGTGTGTATGGTCGCTGGGCCACCTGGCTGCTTGTTCGGGAGGCCGTCGAGGCTTTGCGCGAGGGTGACAACGCCCGGGGGTGCTTTCTGGCCTCCGTGGCGAGCCACTTCGCGCAAGACGCACTGTCGATGAGCCACTCGCCGCTTTTCACGATGGGCCCGGCGGACCCGAAAGCAGAGCTACTGCCGCCCCCGTTGCGGAACTGGCTGGTGCACCTGCCGTTGAAACTGCAGACTCGGGTGATTCGCCGGTACGGTACGGGCAGGCAGCAGGAGATCGTCGCCAGCCCGTTCTTCGTGGGAATCCAGCCTCCCGAGCTGCTGCCGGAGCTGTTCGAAGCGGTCCAAGGCTATGCCCATGATTATCTGGAAGGCACAGCCGCGGCCCTTGCCGTGGATGAACGGGAGCGTGGCACAATACCCGGCGCGGCCAAGCTGCCAGATGTGCGGCCGTGGAGCCCGGACAGCCTTTCGAGCGCGCTTGAAAGCTTCCATCCTGCGCTGCGAGAGTGGTTCCAGCCGGCGCAGGAAGGCTGGGGCTTCTATCACCGCTGGCTGTTGGCTCACTACCAGGGACAGTGGTTACTTCCTTTCGCTCTTTTTGAGCCGAAGAGCCTGGATCAGGACGCGCCTGCTTTCCGCACTTTCGCCGCATTGCAGGAAGTATTCCGCACAGAGTTCCGTGTTGCGGTCGAGACGACGTTGGCTCTCTATCGCTATGTGTCAGTGGCCTCCCGCACGGAGATCGAGACCGAATGGGGCCGATGGGCAGGGGAAGACCCGCGGCTGGATGCGGTGGGGCGGGATCCGGTGCTGATCGCGTTATCCGAGGATCGCCGCGAATGGAGGCAGGCCGCGCAGTTTCTGGCTTGGGAAATTGCAGCAGGTCGGGAGCGCACCTCGGCCCGCGTCACAGGACCTCCTCCCATCGTCCATGCCGCCAGGCGGGAGGATCTGCAGCAAGACTCGCGGTGGAACGAGAGCCACATTATCTTTCTGGGTCTGAACCCCTCCGGGAGCAGGCATCTGCTGCGGGTGCGGCCCCGAGCCGACCGCCCGGAGCGGCTTGAGATTTTCCTCGCCGCCGGGAGAGCCGGCGACATGGGGAATCTTGTGGATGTGCTCCTCGATGAAGCCAGAGCCTGGCTGTGGGGGCGTGGTCCCTCTGGCGTGATTCTGCCGGCTCAGGAAAAGATCTGGGCGGGAGCCAGGCTTGCTCGGCAGTTGAAGCAGTTCAAGGCTCCTCCGGACGAACTCATCGCCTACGTGGCGCCGGAAGGTCGCCCCATCCCCTTCCGCAACACCGAAGAGGACAAGGCCGAAATGGCAAAGCTCACCGAGCGTGCGCGAGTCGTCGGGGAGACGACGCTCCTGAAATGGCTGGTCAGGCACGGGGCGGAGAAAAACTAGCTCGGGTTGCGACGTCCCTCGACGGCCGGTCCGTCTCCTTGCGCGGGCTTCCTGATTCCGTTCCGCAGTGAGGGGTCCGGGGCCCTCAATCGCACTTGATGCGGTTGTTTTTGAGGCGGTGGCGGTCGGCGCGGCGTTCGTCCCAGATGTGAATCACCGACCAGCCGCGTTCGACCAACGCGTCGGAGACGCGGCGGCGGTGGCACTGGAACCACTTGATCTCGGCGCACATGTAGGCGGTCGGCTTCTGGCGGGCCAGACGTTCCAGTTCGAGCAGGCCGGAGCGGAACGCTTCGGTTTCCATGTGGGCCAGATAACCGCCGGTGCGATACCCGCCAAGGCGTTCCAACCAGATGTAGTCAATGCCTGCCTGCGGCAGGGCTCGTTCCAGCTCGCTGCGATTGAACTGCGGATTGTGGCGGCTCATGGGAAAGTGGCGGATGTCCACGAGCCGGCCGATGCCATAGTGCTTCAGGACGGCGATCAGCTCCTCGAGGCGGCGAGTGGAGTGGCCGATGGAGTAGATGCGGGGACCTTCCGTTTCCATGGGCGGCGCGGCCGGAAACAGAGCCTGCTGGCGACTCACGGGATTCCTCGCGTTGGGATTGTACCGCCGGAGCCGGTGTTGCGGGTAGAATTCGGACCATGCGGACGGTTTTGAGGACGTTGGTTGTGGTGCTGGCGGCAGCAGTGGTCCTGCGGCCGCAGAGGGCAGACGTTGGCTCGCGGGTGGAGGAGCTGCTCGGGAAGATGACGCTTGAGGAGAAGGCCGGGCAGATGACGCAGGTCACGCTCGCCGTGGTGGCCTCCAACGCCGCCGGCGACCTGGATCCCCGGCGACTCGAAGAGGCGGTGGTGCGCTACGGCGTGGGTTCGATGCTGAACGTGGTGGACCATGCCTACAGCCCGGAGCGCTGGCACCGGATTCTGAATCAGATCCAGGACATGGTGGAAACGACGCGGCTGAAGATTCCGGTGCTGTACGGCATTGATGCGATTCACGGGGCCAACTACACGACGGGGGCGACGCTGTTCCCGCAGGCGGTCGCCATGGCCGCGACGTGGAATCCGGAGCTGGCGCGCCGGGCGGGGGAAATCACGGCCTACCAGGTTCGGGCCTCCGGGATAGCGTGGAATTTTTATCCGGTGCTCGACCTGGGTCGCCAGCCGCTGTGGCCGCGTTTCTGGGAGACCTTCGGCGAAGATGTGCTGCTGGCGACCGAGATGGGGAGGGCCTACATCCGCGGCATGCAGGGCGGCGATGTGGGGGCGCGCGACAAGGTGGCGGCCTGCCTGAAGCACTACGCCGGCTACAGCTTTCCGTTCACGGGCAAGGACCGCACCCCGGCGTGGATGGATGAGCGCCTGCTGCGGCAGTATTTCCTGCCGCCGTTTGAGGCGGGCGTGCGGGAGGGGGTTCTGACGGTGATGGTGAACTCGGGCGAAATCAACGGCGTTCCGGGGCATGCGAACCGCCGACTGCTCACGGAAATTCTCAAACAGGAGTGGGGCTTTCCGGGGTTCGTGGTTTCCGACTGGGAGGACGTCAAGCGGCTGCATACGCGCGATCGCATCGCCGAGAGTCCGAAGGAGGCCGTGCGGATTGCGGTGATGGCGGGCGTGGACATGAGCATGGTTCCGATGGATTTCAGCTTCCGGGATCTGGTGATCGAGTGCGTTCGGGAAGGCTTGATTCCCATGAGCCGGATTGACGATGCGGTGCGGCGGATCCTGCGGGTGAAGTTTTTGACGGGCCTGTTCGACCGCCCGCGCCCGGATGCCTCGTTACTCGGCGCCTTTCACCGGCCGGAGTTCGAGCAGGCCAATCTGGAAGCGGCGCGCGAGGCCATCACCCTGCTGAAGAACCGCAACGGGGTGCTGCCGCTTGGAAAAGATCGCCGCATTCTGGTGACGGGCCCCGGGGCGGACTTACGGTCTGCGCTGAACGGGGGCTGGACGATCACGTGGCAGGGGGACCGGGAAGAGCTGTACCCGAAGGACAAGCTGACGATTCTCGGGGCGCTCCGGGCAGCCGCAGGGGAACGGGCTCGCTATGTGCCGGGTGCGTCATTTGACCGTGTACTGGATCTTGGGGCAGCGGTAGAGGCGGCGGCGCAAGCGGAGGTGATCGTGGCGGTGCTCGGTGAGCGCGCCTATTGCGAGACGCCGGGCAACATTGACGATCTGACGCTCGAGGATGCGCAGCGGCAGCTCGTGCGGGAATTGGCCAAGACCGGCAAGCCGATCGTAACCGTGCTGGTCGAAGGGCGCCCGCGCGTGCTGCGCGAGGTGGCCGATCTTTCCGATGCGATCGTGCTGGCCTATCTGCCGGGGATGGAAGGAGGGAGGGCGATTGCAGAAGTGCTGTTCGGCGAAGTCAATCCGAGCGGCCGGTTGCCGTTTACATATCCCAGGGCTCCCAACGCTTTGACGCCGTACGATCATAAGTACGCCGAACAGATGGAGGGTAACGTGTTTCAGCCGCAGTGGGAGTTCGGCTTCGGTCTGAGTTACACAAACTTTGTTTATTCCGACCTGAAGTTGAGCACTGAGAAGATGGCTCGCGACGGGGAGCTTACGGCGAGCGTGACCGTGCGCAACAGCGGCCCGCGGCGGGGCAAAGAAGTGGTTCAGCTTTACGTCTCGGATCTGTACCGCAGTATCACGCCGCCGGTCAAGGAACTGAAAGGCTTCCGGAAGATCGAGCTGGAGGCGGGCGAGAGCCGGGTTGTCACATTCCGGCTGCGAGCGGCGGATCTGTCCTTCGTCGGATGGGACAACCGGAGGGTGACCGAGCCGGGCCGGTTTCGGGTGAGCGTGGGCGGATTGAGCGCCGAGTTCACGCTGGAGTAGCGAGGCAGCCTCGGGCGGTTGGTCGCGGGGGCTCGAGGAGCGCGGAGTCGGGCGGGCGAGGATCCTTTAGAATGGAGGCATGCCGGAGGAACAACGCAATCCTTTGGCCGGTTTCGAAGCGGGCCTGGAGGAACTCGAAAAGGTGGTGCGCGAGCTGGAAGGCGGGGATTTGCCTCTCGAGAAGGCGCTGGAGCTGTTTGAACGCGGCGTCCAGCTCAGCGAAGCATGCCGCAAGCAGCTCGAAGAAGCCGAGACGCGCGTGGAAGTCCTGCTCAAACGCGACGGCAAGATTCAGCCGGAGCCGTTTCGCTCCAACAACGGATGACGTTTTCCGCATACCTGGCTGAGGAGCGCCGGCGAATCGAAGAGGAGCTCGACCGGGTGGTTCCGGAGGAGACGGCGCCTCCGGAGGTGCTGCACCGGGCCATGCGCTACAGTCTGTTTGCGGGAGGAAAGCGGATCCGCCCGCTGCTGTGTATGGAAGCGGCCCGTGCCGTCAGGGAGGACGCCGCCGGGGTGGAGCGCGCGGCCTGCGCGCTCGAGCTGGTCCACACCTATTCGCTCATCCACGACGATCTTCCTGCGCTCGATGACGACGACTTCCGGCGCGGCCGGCCGACGTGCCACAAAGTTTTCGGCGAGGCCATTGCGATCCTGGCGGGCGATGCGTTGCTGACGCTGGCATTTGCGGTGCTCGGCGGGCTGGAGCAGGTGGACGGGGAGCGGCGCGCCAGGATGGTAAGCGAACTGGCGGCGGCGGCAGGCAGCGTGGGCGGGATGATCGCGGGTCAGGCGGCGGATCTGGAGGGAGAGGGGAAGACGCCGGATGCGGCGGTGCTCGAAGCGATTCACCGGGCCAAGACCGGGGCACTGATCCGGGCGGCGGTGCGCATCGGAGGCATTTATGCCGGCGCGGATGCGAGAGAACTCGAGGCGCTTTCCCGCTATGGGGAGCACATCGGTCTGGCGTTTCAGATCGTGGACGATCTGCTGGATGTGGAGGAATCCTCCGAGAGGTTGGGCAAGACGGCGGGCAAGGACGCGGCGCGACGAAAGATCACGTTTCCGGCGGTCTACGGGGTGGAGCGCTCGCACGAGCTGGCGGAGGCCGAGCGGCTTGCGGCGCACCGGGCGCTGGAGGTGTTTGCGGGGCGGGGCAGGCATCTTGCGGAACTGGCGGATCTGATTGTGCGCCGCCGCGCATGAAAATTCCGCGGCAACGTCTGGATCAACTGCTGGTGGAACGCGGCCTGGCGGAGTCGCGGGCCAAGGCGCGGGCGTTGATTCTGGCGGGTGAGGTTTTCGTGGAGGGCGAGCGCGCGTCCAAACCCGGCCAGATGGTGGCCGTGGATGCGGGCCTGTCGGTGGCGGCGCCGCCGGCGTATGTGAGCCGCTCCGGTAAGAAACTGGAGGCCGCGCTGGACGCCTTCGGCATCAGTGTCCGGGACCGGGTGTGCCTGGACGTGGGAGCTTCGACGGGGGGATTTACGGACTGTCTGCTGCAGCGGGGCGCCCGGCGGGTGTACGCCGTGGACGTCGGCCGGGGGCAGCTGGACTGGCGGCTCCGCAGGGATCCCCGCGTGGTGGTTCGCGAGGGGATCAACGCACGCTATCTGCGGTTTGAGGATATCGGCGAGTATGTGGATCTGGCGGTCTGCGACGTGAGCTTCATCTCGGTGACGTTGATCCTCCCGGCGGTCTCCGCGCTGCTGCAGCCGGCGGGGGAAATGGTTATACTCGTCAAGCCCCAGTTCGAGGTGGGTCGCGGGCAGGTGGGCAAAGGAGGGATTGTCCGCGACCCGGAGCTGCACCGTTCGGCTTGCGAGCGGGTGGCGCAGGCGGTCCGAGCGCTGGGCTTCAGGGTGTCGGTGATCGAAAGCCCCATCGCGGGGGCGGAAGGGAACAAGGAATTCCTACTGTATGCCGGTCATTAAGACGGTCGGGGTGATGACGAAGCCGAACATTCGCAGGGCCGCTGAGGTGGTGCCGGAACTGCTTGCGTGGCTCCGCGCCCGGGGGATCGAAGTGCGCTGCGATGAGACGACGGCGGACTATGCGGGTGAAGCCGGGGGTTTGCCCCGCGAGCAGGTTCCGGAGGGCTGCCAGCTGGTGATCGTGCTGGGGGGCGACGGTACGCTGCTTTCGGCGGCCCGGGCCATCGGGGGGCGCGAGGTGCCCCTTTTCGCGGTGAATCTGGGCGGGCTGGGCTTCCTGACCGCGATCACGGTGGAGGAGATTTATCCGGAGCTGGAGCGCGCCTTCCGCGGCGAGCATCGCATCGGCAAGCGGAGCATGCTGCACTGCGAGCTGGTGCGCGGGGAGAGGCCGGTGTCGGCCTACGAAGCGCTCAACGACGTGGTGCTGACCAAGGCGTCCATTGCGCGCATGATTGATTTGGACGTGCATGTGGACGCCCACTTCGTGTGCGCCTATAAAGCAGACGGGCTCATCGTGTCCACGCCGACCGGCTCGACGGCATACTCGCTTTCGGCGGGGGGACCGATCATTTTCCCCACCGTGGCGGCGCTGTGCCTGACTCCGATCTGCCCGCACATGCTGACCAACCGTCCGGTGATCGTGCCGGATTCGAGCGTCATTCAGATCCTGAACCTCGGTCCGGACGGGGAGACGTACCTGACGATTGACGGGCAGGTGGGCGAGCCGCTGAAACGGCACGACCGGGTGGTATGCCGGCGCTCGCATCATTCGCTGCTGCTGGTCCGCCCGCCGAGGATGATGTTCTTCGACGTGCTCCGGGAGAAGCTCAAGTGGGGCGAGCGCTAAGGGGCCCGGGGGACGAGCGTCCGGCCGGGCGTTTCCCGGGGCGGAGCGCGCCGGGACGGTGAGGCGAGGCCCGGCTGAGCGGTCAGCCGTCCTTGCCCGAGGCGGCGGACGTCGAGTCGGCCTTCTTGCCGTCCTTGGATTCGGTGGCGGCCGACTTGCCGTCAGCGCCTTCTTTCGCCTTGGCGCCGTCTTTGCCGGCGCGGGCGTAGTCGGTGATGTACCACCCGGATCCTTTGAACTGGAAGGCGGGCGGCGAGATGAGCCGTTCCAGGCGACCGCCGCAGCCCTCGTGCACCGCCAGAGGCGCGTCGGCGGCCTTCTGCATCACTTCGAAGACGTCTCCACACGTCTCACAGCGATACTCGTAAAGCGGCATAGATCGAACTCCCTGTAATCAGCCTCGCGGCATGACTGCCTGAGGACTCGCAGGAAGCGGAAGAGCCCGGGGTGCGATGCGGGCCGCCTGCGCCGGAGCGGCGGTCTTGAGCACTTCGATGGCCTTCTTGAGGAGATTGTCCTCTTCGGGCCGGACCGGAGGCGGCGGGGCGGCCGGGCGCTCCGGGGCTTCTTCCTCCCCCTCAAGTTCCGCGAAAGGCTCGGATTCCACGAACGGAACCGACGGGACGACGCCCGCGTCCTGGATGGCCTTGCCGCGCGGCGAATAATATTTGGCGACCGAGAGGATGATGGCTCCGCCGTCCTGCGTGGAGATGGCGCGGCGCAAGGCCGCGTCGCCGAAGGTGCGCTCCCCGACGACTTCGGCGCGTTTATTGTCGAGCAGAGCCGCGGCGGCGATCTCGGCTCCATCCGCAGTGCCGCGGTTGGTGGTGACCACAACCGGCAGCCGCCACAGGGTGTTGCCGGGGCTGGCTTCAAAGCTTTGGCGGGGTACTTTCTGCCCCTCCAGATAGGTCATCAGCCCCTTGTCCAGAAACAGGTCGGCCAAGGCGATGCCTTCCTCGGCGGCCCCGACGGCGCATTGGCGCAGATCCAGCACGAGTCCGGTTGCGCCCTGGGCCTGGAGCTGCTGGAGGGCCCGTGCGATTTCCTGGGCCTTGCCCTTGACGAGGCTCTGGGGCCGGATATAGCCGATGCGGTCGGCAAGCATCTGCACGACGATGGGAGGCGTGGCAAGCGGGGCGCGTGTCAGCGTAATCTTCAGAGGTTCGGAGCCGCCCACGCGGAGCATGGTGAGCTCCACGGTGGTGCCCGGATCCCCTCGCAAGAGCAGTTCGGCGTACGCCAGCGGCATGTCGCGCGTGGCCACTCCCTGAATGCTCTCGATCAGATCGCCTGTGGTGAGGCCCGCTTTGGCGGCGGGCGATCCGGCGAGCGCGCCGACGACGGTGAGGTAGCCGAACCGCTTGGCCAGCACGAGGCCAACGTCCGCTTTGGCCGCATCCTGGTTTTTCAGGTAGAGCTTGTACTGCTCGGCGTTCAGGTAGCTGGCAAAGGGGTCAATGGCTTCGAGCAGGCCGTTCAAAGCGCCGAGGGTAACGCTCTTCAGATCCGGCTCTTCGACATAGTCGCTCTTGATGCGGTGGAGCACCTCGGTGAAGACGGCCATCTGGCGGTAGGCCCCCTCGTTGGACGGAGAGCTCGCGCCGATTTGAGCGCCTACCAAAAGTACTGCCGCCAGGATCGCCGAAAGGGTGACAAAAAGAAGCTTGAAGCGGTTCCTCATTGTTAGCAGCCGTTTCGCCATGGCCCGCTCGGGCAGGTTGACTTGCTAACAGTATAGCAGACCGTTGGGAGATGTCCGGCCTCAGTCCCGTTCTGTCGCGCCGGGCCGACTCGAGTTCCGATAGAGGCGAAGGACGCGCTCGATGTAGCGCAAGGTCTCCGAATAGGGCGGGATGCCGCGGTAGCGTTCGACGGCGCCGGGCCCGGCGTTGTAAGCTGCCAGGGCCTTGCGCACCTGCCAGGGGTCGTCGCGGTATTTCAGGAGCAGTTCGCGCAGATACCGCACGCCGGCGTCCGCGTTCTCAACGGGGTTATCCGGATCTGCTCCGAGGCGGCGTGCCGTGGCGGGCATGAGCTGCATCAAGCCGCGCGCCCCCTTAGGAGAGACCGCATTCGTGCGGTAGGCGGATTCAGCGCGGGCAACGCTGTGAACGAACTGCGGCGGCAAGCCGTGGCGCAGCGCAGCGCGGGTGATCCATTCCTGGGGGGAGAGCTCAGGGGCGGGTGGCGGAGCAGGCTGCCGGGCGGCCGGCGGCTGAGGAGCCGGCTCGCAGCGCAATACCGCATCGAGGGGAAGCTCGATGACGCCGCCGTCGCGGTACAGGCGCAGGGTGTCCCCTTGCCGCTCGCAGCGGTCGGCGTAAAGCAGAAAGCCGGACTCGAGCACGGCATACTGGCCTGCGAAGGCTCCGGCGGCAGCTCCGACCAGTAAAAGAAGACGCATCATCGGCTGCATCCAAATTTTCTGACGCGCGGGCGGGTCGAACCGCTCAGGCCTGCCGAAGAAGTTCTCAGTCGAGGTCAATGTCGCGAGTCGGGGGTTTCAGGTCGGGGCTGGACTTGGCCTGCTTGAGGAGTTCGTCGAACTTTTTGGCCAGGACCTCCTTGGACTTTTTCTCCGCCTCGACGGATTTCAGGAAGGCTTCTTCGCGCCGGGCGGCGTCGGTTTTCACGCGCTCAAGGGCCTCGTTAATGTCTTGGTAGGTGCGGGGCTTTTCCGGCTCTTTGTAGCTGATCACGGCTTCGGTTTCGGGGTCCACTTTGAGGAGCGCCTGGCAGCAGGGGCAGTGCAGTTCAAACATCTTGCGGGCGCCTTTGGCCATAGCCTTCACTATGGTACCGCAGCAGGCGGAAGGCGAGGTTTGGGGTTGTTCTGCGAAGCGATCGGCGCTAAGCTGGAGGCGGGGGCGAAGATGAGCGGTGCAGGACGGTATGTGCTGGCGGCGGCAAGCGCGGCGGTGCTGGTGTGGGGGCAGACGGCGCGTTCCGGCGCGCGGCACAGTTTCGGCAACGTGGTATTTCCCGGAACGGGCCGGCCGCCGCTGGTCCGGCACGGGCTGGCGATCACGACGCCGGGCTTCGGCCACAACCTGAGCGGGATCGTGTCGGGATTCCGGCCTTACACCGGGGCGCCCTTCGGCCGGAGGGTGGTGGGGCCGTTCCTCCCGGTCTACGTTCCCGTGGCTTACCCCGTGTTTGCGGGTGGTATCTCGGAACAGCCGCCGGTGAGCGTGGTGATTGTGAACCCGCCGCCTCCGCAGCCGGTGGTGATCCACCAGAATTTCGGCGGTGAGTCGGAGGCAGGGCGGCAGGAGTCGCCGGGTGGAGTGACCGTGTATCAGGCGCCGAGTGCCTTCGGCACAACGCAGGAGCCCCGGCCGACCGTTTATCTGATCGCTTTCAAGGACGGCTCGATCTACTCCGCATTAGCCTCCTGGGTGGAAGGCGACACTTTGGTGTACGTGACGACGCAGGGCCGGCTGAACAAGGCGTCGCTCGCACTGGTGGATCGGGAACTCACGGAGAAGCTGAACCGCGAGCGCGGTGTGGAGCTGCGGCTTACGGCACCGCGGTAGACCGGGCCAGGCGCCGGACAAAGTCGAGATCACCTTCCAGGAAATCGTATTCGGGGAGGCGCTGGGGCTGCTCCCAGTGGATTTCCTCGAAGGCCAGATTGCGCGGCTCGCCGGTAAATTGGGTGACGCGGTAGAATATGAGCCGCACACAGGGGCCTTGAGGGTAATCGTAGTCGTAGCGCTCGATTTCCTCGACGGAGTGCGGCAGGATGCCGAGTTCCTCCTGGAGTTCGCGAGCGAGGGCCTGCTCCGGGGATTCGTGAGGTTCGACCTTCCCTCCGGGAAATTCCCATTTCAGGCCGTGGCGGTCTCCGGCGCGGCGGCGGCAGATCAGCAGGCGGCCATGGCGTTCGACGAGGGCGGCGGCGACGGTGATGCGCGGCCCGGGGCGGCTCACACCAGTTCCAGCGTGCGGAAGCGCTCCAGTTCAGCCAGAGGAATCTCCGGAAGTCGCTCGAGCCGCTGGCGCAGCCAGGCCCAGGGAATCTCGAAGAGCTGGACGCGGGGAGAAAACTTTGAACTGTCCTGAATGAAGCAGCTGTGGGTGCACCAGCACTGGTCGTGCGGGATGGCTGCCACTTCCGACTCGAGGGCCGGCGAGGCGAGGGCGGCGCGCAGGTCGAAGTCAAACTCCCGGAGATTTCCGACAATGCCGCGGAGCTCACAGGCGCGGAAAGCGCCGTTATGATCCACGACGAGGGAAGTCTGGCCCGCGGTGCAGGGCATGGGCCAGGGGCGGGGACGCTCGAAACATTTCTCGTGCAAATCGAAGTGGAGCCGCACGTTGCCCAGGTAGTACATGGTGGCGAAGAAGCGGGCCGCCCAGGGCAGTCCGGCGAAGAGCTTGCGGGCGTAACGGCGATGTACGGGCATCAGAAGGCGGTGCAGCTCGGCCAGGCGCTCGCGGCTGAATTCCTTCAGGCTCATGTCGGGGGCTGTTCCCCGAATCACTTCGAAGTAGTGTCCGTCGGCGCGGCCTTGTTCCAGGATCCGGAGGGCCAGGCTGACCAGTTCGCGGTAGTTTTCGCGTGTGATCACGCTGACGACGTTTTTGCGCAGGCGGCGTATGCCGGCGTAACGGCGCTCTGCCTCTTCGAGGGCGGCCAGGGTACGCTGAAAATTGTTGGGGACGCCACGGATGGCGTCGTGCGTGTTGGCGAGGCCGTCGAGGGAGAAATTCAGGTCCAGGGAAACATTCGGGCAGCGAGCCAGGATGCGGTCCACGGCGCGGAAGATTTTCTCGGGAAGCAGGCCGTTGGTGGGGAGGTTGACCTCGCGCACGCCGTTGTTTTCGACGAAGAGCGTGATGATCTCGGCCAGCTCTTCGCGTAGGAACGGTTCGCCGCCGGAGATCCACAGCTTGCGGAAGGGAGGCGCGCTCCGGGAGATCCGTTCGATTTCGGTGAAAGTGAGGTCGTCCGTGCTGTTGAGCTTGTCGAAGTAGAAGCAGGTGCGGCAGACGGAATTGCAGCGGGAGGTGACGAACAGGAACAAGGAATGAAACCGGCGGGGTCGGACGCGTTCCCGAACGACGGCTACGTAGCTCGGCCAGCCCGGCATCTGAGACTATTGAAGCACAGGAGCGGATAGGCGGCTGCTTATGTTCAGCGAACGGTTGCTGGAGCACTTCAAGAATCCGCGGAACGTGGGCGAGCTGGGTCCGCCGGCGGTGACGGTGGAGGTGAGCAATCCGGTCTGCGGGGACATTTTGCGGCTTTCGGTCCGTTTTGAGGGGGATCGAGTGGCGGAAGCGCGGTACAAGGTGCGGGGCTGCACGGCTTCGATTGCGGCCGGCTCGGCGCTGACGGAGTGGCTGGAGGGCCGGAGCCGGAGCGAGCTGGCGGCACTGGGCGCCGATGTGGTGGAGGCGGCGGTGGGGGGACTGGGTGCCGAATCCAAGCACGCGGCGGCGCTTTGCGTGGAAGCGGTGCGGGCGGTGTTAGGGCGGCTGGGCGGGTGAGCCGTGGGCGCGGGTGCCCCACAAAGCGCGCACTGCGGCTGCTAGCGGACTGCCGCTTCCGGGGTCGAGTTCTTCTCTTGGGACTGCACACCCAGAGCGGAATGTCACAAGTTTACAATTCCGGACTTGACTCGTGACCGGTCTCCAGGGTGCACACTGGACGTGTGGTTTACTTGCGTATTTCTCTCGGGAATAGTGTGGAACAGGTTTCTAATCGTGCGCATACGTTGCGGCGATAAGACCGGAGGCCGTCATCCGGCGGGAATGAATGCCGGATCAAGAATGGCGGGAAATTACGATTGTGACGACGAGCTTTTACGACTGCGGCAGTAACGGTCGCGAGTGTGCCATCGAACTCGGACGCTAGGAGGTCAAGAACGTGAGAACGGTTGCCGTTCCTGTTTTGGCAGTGTGGGTTGCAGCATCAGCCGGGCCAGCGTGGCCGCAGACCGCCTATGGTTCAATTACGGGGTTGGTGAGGGATCCGTCCAACGCTGTCGTCCCGGACGCCCGCGTAGCCGTCACGAACCTTGCGACTCAAGAAAGGCGAGTGCAGCCCACGGGAGCCGATGGTCTGTACGTCTTTGTGAACCTGATTCCTGGGCGGTACAGGCTGGACGTGGAAAAGACGGGATTTCGGCGCTTCATTCAACCAGAGGTGGCCGTGGAGGTGGGCCAGACGGCCCGCGTCGACGTGGTGCTCATGGTGGGCGAGGTCACCGAAGAGGTGCAAGTGACTGCGGAGACGCCCTTGTTGCAGCACGAAACGACCTCGCTAGGGCAGGTCGTAGACCAGCGAAAAGCGAATGAGCTGCCGCTCAACGGCCGCAACATTTTCAATCTGATCACGCTGTCGCCCGCTGTAATTCCGCAGAACCAGTCCACCGACACGCCGGTCGGAAAGAATCCGTTTGGCTGGGGAAACTACCAGGTCAACGGCTCGTTTGCAAACCAGAGCGCGGAGTACTTGGACGGTCAGCCGCTGAATATTGGTTACATCAATCTACCGGTTCTGATTCCGACCCAGGACTCGGTTCAGGAGTTTAAGGTGCAGACCAGCAACCTCGGAGCAGAATGGGGCAGGTACTCCGGGGGCGTAATCAACATCACGACGAAGAGCGGGACGAATACCGTCCACGGCTCGGCGTACGAGTTTCTTCGCAATCAGAAGCTCAACGCCAACGATTTCTTTCTTAACGCCGCGGGCCGAAAGCGCCCGCCGTGGGTGCAGAACCAATACGGGGCAAATGCCGGCGGACCGGTGTTCCTCCCGGGCGCCTATGACGGCCGGAATAAGAGCTTCTGGTTCTTCAGTTGGGAAAGCTTCCGCCTGAGAACGGCGACGCCGTTCACGACAACGGTGCCAACCGACGCCATGAAGTCCGGTGATTTCTCTGCGCTGAAGACGCCGCTCACGGACCCCTGCGGCGGCAGCGTCAACGCCCAGGGGCTGTGTGCGTCCGCAAATCCTACTCCGACGCGATTTTCAGGCAACATCATTCCGGCGAACCGCATCAATCCCACGTCGCGAGCGCTGTTGAATCTTTTCCCGGCACCCAACGCCTCGGGTACCGTGGATCCGGTCACGGGCATCGTGCGGAACAACTTTGTAACGGCGGCCAGCTCGGGAGGGAATCAGGACCAGGTGGTAGTGAGAGGCGATCAGAACCTTGGAGCAAATCACCGGCTCTTTGGCAGGTATAGCTACTGGAAGCTCACGGATCTGCCCATTGACCCATTGGGCACCGGACTGTGCGCGGACCGCTGTGCGGAAGTATACCACACGCATGCGGTAGCCCTGGGCTATAACTGGACACTCAGCCCGACGACCATCCTGAGCGTCAACAGCAGCGTCAGCCGATTTCGCTACAACCGGACGCCCACAAACGCGGGCTTTGACCTGACGAGAATCGGCTGGCCGGCAACGTTTAACGACGTGATTCCTGCGGTAATGCGAACGCCGCCGACGCCGTGCATCCAAGACTTTGCCGACGACATCGTCTGCTCACAGGGACAGAGCTTTATCCAAGACCGTAACACGCAGTATAATATTTCTCCGAGTCTCACTTTCATCAAAGGGCGACACACGTTTCAGACCGGCGCTCAGTTCCTGCTTTCCTACGACAATTACGCCCAGACGAATGTGGCTTCAGGGGCGTTCTCTTTCTGCATTCCCGGTGCGCAGTGCTTCAGCGGCAATGGCTTCGCGGATTTCCTGCTGGGGTTCGCCAACAATCCCACGAACGCCTTTAACCATTTTTTCGGGCAAGCGATTGTTCCGGCTCTGACGGCCGGGAAGCAGTTTTATAGGGCGTTTTATTTCGGCGACACATGGCGGGTGAGTGACAAGCTCACACTGAATCTTGGCCTTCGTTATGAGTTGCAGGGGCCGTGGTCGGAACGTTTCAACCGATTGTCGTTTTTCGACCCGAACAGTCCGAGCTTTTTGGACCGACTAGCCGGCGTATCCGTAAAAGGAGATGTGTTTTTGGTAGAGCCGGACAACGGACACAATGTGCGCACCGAGAAGCGGAACTTCAGCCCGCGGGTGGGATTGGCTTACACCCTGGACGCGAAGACGGTGATTCGGACCGCGTACGGGATCAATTGGATTCCGAATTTTGTGTCGTTCGCTTTGAACCCGCTGAATGACCAGATCAACGCGGCGGCGACGTCGTTTACGGGAACGATTGATGGGAGGGTCCCGATCAGGACGATCGCGAATCCTTTTCCGGGGGGTATCGCACCTCCGCCCGGGCGCGGCCTGGGACCTCTGGGAACGCAACTGTTTTATACGCAGGTCGTTCAGTCGTTGGTGATCGCTGACCGGAGCGATGCTCACAAGAAAGGCTACGTTCAACAATGGAATTTTAACGTCCAGAGGGAGTTGCCGGGGAGCTGGTTCATCTCGGCAGCGTATGTGGGCTCCAAAGGTACGCACCTTCCGGCTTTTTCACAGCAGATCAATCAAATCCCGAATGAGTTCCTGGACCGCGCCGCGGCCGGACAGCTTGACTTGACCGCCAGCGTGCCGAACCCGTTCTTTGTGAACGGCCAGGCGCTGGCTCTGACTGGGCCGACCACGACGGTCGGACAGCTGCTACGGCCCTTCCCCCAGTACACGGGTGTTCAGCTTGCGGGTCAGGGATCGTTCGACAGCATTTACCACTCATTCCAGCTGACGGCGGAGAGAAGGTTTGCCGGTGCCGGGTCGATCCTGGTGGCGTACACGGCTTCGAAGCTCATCAGCAATACTGACACGCTCACTTCCTGGCTGGACGCCACTGGAGGTATCCAGGACAACAACAATCTGCGGAAAGAACGCTCCTTGTCTTCTCAGGATGTGCCCCAACGGCTGGTGATCAGCTATGTGCTGGATCTGCCGTTCGGCCGGGGCAAGAGGTTTCTGTCCGGCGTCAGCGGATGGCGAGACAAGGTGGTCTCCGGATGGGGCGTGAACGGTGTGACGGTCCTGCAGAGCGGCTTCCCGTTGCTGTTTACCAGCGCGGTTCCGAACGATGCCACGCTGTTTGGCGCCGGGCCCATTCGGCCCAATGTGGTGCCGGGATGCAATTTCTCAGCGCGCCAGGGCAACCGGTTGAGCCAGGCGTTCAATACCGCGTGTTTTACGGCTCCGCCGAACTTCACGTTCGGCAACGCGCCGCGAGTGGATCCCAGACTGCGCTCGGATCGCATCGAGAATTTTGACTTCGCTGTCTTCAAGCGAACGCGCTTCGGGCCGGAAGAAAGACTCGGTCTGGAATTCCGCACCGAGTTTTTCAATATATTTAACAGAGCCCGCTTTAATGCGCCGAATACCACACTCGGCTCAGCAAATTTTGGGGTCATTAACAGCACGGCGCCCGGCTCGAATCCGCGGCTGATTCAGTTCGCCGTGAGGCTAATGTTTTAGCTCCGGAGCAAGTGTGTGGTGACCTTGTCGGCCGGCAGCCCCGGCGAGACGGCGTGCCAGGAAACGCCGGAGAGGAGACGTACGTATGGGTCGGGGAACGCGGTCTTTTCTCCGGCTCGCTGTAATCGTCGTGAGTGTCGCCGCCGCGGCGATCTTTGAACCGAAAGAGCCACCAGGGCTTGATTTCACTCTCCAGCATTCTCCCACTCCGCACAAGTACCTCATTGAGACGATGCCGGGTGGCGTGGCCCTGTTGGATTACGACAACGACGGGTTACTCGACATATTGCTGGTGAACGGCGGCCGACTGACCAGCCCGATGCAGTTGCCTGAGAGCTTCGGGCGCGGCAACGAGCAATACTGGAACCGGCTCTACAGGCAAAATCCGGACGGTTCCTTCACGGACGTTACCCATGAGGCCGGCCTGTCCCGGGTGCCGGACGGCAGCTACGGGATGGGAGTGGCAGTGGGCGATTATGACAATGACGGATATTCCGATGTCTACGTGACCGGGTACGGTCGAAATGTTCTGTATCGCAACAATCGGGACGGAACGTTCCGTGACGTTACGGCGAAGGCGGGAGTGGCGGCAAGCGGGTGGAGCGCTTCAGCAGGCTTCTTCGATTACGACAACGACGGGCAGCTGGACCTATTTGTGACGCGCTACGTGGAGTGGGATACACAACGGAACAAAATTTGCGGCGGCGAATGGCGAACGTACTGTCCGCCGGGTGTGTTTCCAGCAACTACGAGTATTCTCTACCGGAATCGCGGGGATGGTACTTTCGAAGACGTGAGCCGATCGTCCGGGATTGCCTCGAAAGCTGGAAGAGCGCTGGGGGTAGCCTTCGCCGATTACGACGAGGACGGGTTTACGGACGTTTTCGTCGCCAATGACGGCATGCGACAGTACCTCTTCCATAATAACGGCAACGGGACCTTTACCGAGGTGGGCCTCGAAGCCGGCGCGGCCCTGACGGCGGACGGACGGCCGTTATCGGGCATGGGGGCGGTTTTTCAGGACTATGACAACGACGGGCGACCGGACATTCTGGTGACCGTTTTGCCGAGAGAAGGCTATGCGCTCTTCCATAACGATGGAGGCGGTCAGTTCAGTTATCGGAGTCTGGAGACGGGTCTTGCGGCGCTTTCCTCCGGAAGTTCGGGCTGGGGTGTGGGTCTCGAGGATTTTGATAACGACGGCAGCAAGGACTTGTTCGTCGCTCAGGGTCACGTCTTGGACAATGTGGAGAGTATTGACCCGTCGTTGCGGTATCGCGAATTACCCCTGGTGGCGTTAAATCGGGATGGCCGGTTTGAGCGCGCCGAATCGGGTACCGGCGTGCCGTTTGCAGGACGGGGTGCTGCGTTCGGGGATGTGAATAATGACGGCTGGATGGACGTGGTCGTGAGCGGTCTCGGGGATCGCCCGCGGGTGTTTCTCAATCGTAGGGGCGACGCACACTGGCTGACGATCGCCCTTCGAGGCGCGCGAAGCAACCGCGACGGCTTTGGAGCACGCGTGCGGGTGAACGGACAAACCCGATATGCCACCGCCGGGGGAAGTTACCTTTCCTCGAGCGACAAACGCCTCCACTTCGGCCTGGGCGCGGCCACAACGGCGCGGATAGAAGTGTTGTGGCCCTCGGGCATCCGCCAGACGCTTGAGGGTGTGCGCGCCGATCAGTTCCTTGAGATCCGCGAGGCCGAAAGACGATGATTCAACTGTTGTTGTTGGCGTGGCTGGCTCCTCAAACGCTTGCAGGGGACGCGGCAGAGCACGTGCGGCGTGGACTTGAAGCACGCAAACAGGCACGCTACGACGCAGCCATTGAAGAGTTCCGAGAGGCCATCGAACTGGCGCCCAATCTGGCCGAGGTATTCGTGTATCTGGGCGAAACATACATGCAGAAGCGCGACTATGCGGCGGCCATTGAGCCGCTGAGGAAGGCTGTGAAGTTGAGTCCGAATTCAGTGGCTGCTCACGGTTTGCTCGGGTACGCTCTTCTTGCGCACGGTTTCGCTGCCGACGCGATTCCGCATCTCGAACGCGCGGGCGACAAGGGGGCTTTGGGAGTCGCACAGCTTGAAATCGGCCGGCTGCAGGACGCGGTCGGCAATTTGAATGCGGCTCTGGCGGACCGCCCGAATGACCCGGATTTACTGTACTACTTAGCACGGGCAAGCGGATTGTTGTCCAAATGGGCTGCTGATGCCCTGCTGGCCGCTTATCCGGATTCGGCTCGGGCCCACGAAGTCCTCGGGGAAAATTACTTTGTTCTGCGCCAAATGGCCAATGCTGAAAAGGAATTTATCCAAGCTCTGCGATTGCGGGCGGATCTGCCGGGCGTTCACTTAGCACTGGGCCAGGTTTACGCCGGTGCATTCCAGTGGGCTAAGGCGGAAGAGGAGTTTCGCGCCGAGGCGAGATTGCGGCCGGGGAATGCCGAGGCGGCGTATCGGCTGGGCGTGGCGTTGTTGCAGCAGGGTAAGATTCGCGACGCGAGAGCAGAGTTGGAGCGGGCGAACCAGCTGCGGCCAGGGATGCCCGAGACGCTTTATTCACTGGGCAAGGCGGCCTTGCTGGATGGCGATCAGGTGGTGGCGGAAAGGGCGTGGCGCAAGGTGATCGAGGTTGCGGGGGAAGGCTCGCTGACCGCGCAGGCGCACTTTCAACTAGCGAACTTGTATCGCAAGCAAGGTGATAACGCTAAGGCAGAACGTGAGATGGCGGAATATAACAAGGTGCAGAATGCGGTGAGCAAGTCTGCGGACCCACGCGCCCAGTTTGCCACGCCAAAGTAATCGCGGGCGAAGTTTCGTTTCGAGGGTGAGAGAATTCGCGGAATGTGATCGAGACTGTCGTGTGGGCTCAGTGACCAGAACGGGAGCAAGGACCCAGGAGGCGTGAGGGGGTCGGAGCCAATCGCGGATGGATGTGGGGCACCTCGGAGCGTGATCTTTGCATGGAGGCTACGGCGGGCAGGGCGGAGGGCAGCGGTTGGGTCGGCCGCGGGGACGATGTGCGGCCGCCGTGCTTGACCGTCAGGTGATCGCGGAGAGAAAGTGCCGGGCTCGTAGCAGGCTTCCACGCTGGCGTTGGTCACCGCGCGGAGTTTGTCTGAGGGGAGGCCGCGTTCCCCTTCAGTTCCCGTTCGAAGAAGGCGGTCATGAGCTGGTACATGTGGCGGCGGAACGGGCCGGTGACGCCGTGGGACTTGAGCGGATAGATCATCCAGTCGAACTGCTTGCCGGCGCGCTGCAAGGCTTCCGCCATCTGCAGGCTGTTTTGAAACAGCACGTTGTCGTCTTCGAGGTTATGGATGAGCAACAGCCGGGCTTTGAGATTGGCGGCGAAGTGGACCGGGGAGCTGCGGCGGTAGCCTTCGGGATTGTCCGACGGCAGGCCCATGTAGCGCTCGGTGTAGATGGTGTCGTAATGGCGCCAGTCGGTGACAGGTGCTCCGGCGATGCCGGCGCGGAACAGCTCCGGAGCATGCAGCAGGCTGTATAGCGTCATATAGCCGCCGTAGCTCCAGCCGTAGATGCCGATGCGGTCCGGGTCCACAAAGCCGAGCGAAATCAGGTGCCGGATTCCTTCCTTCTGGTCTTCCAGTTCTCGAGCGCCGAGATTGCGGAACACCGCCGCCTCCCAGCGGTGACCGCGCCCGGCCGATCCTCGATTGTCCAGTTGCCAGATGACGAACCCCTTGTGCGCCATGACCTGCTCCCAGGACAGACCGGACCAGGCGTTGCGCACGGCCTGCGCATGAGGCCCGCCGTAGACGACGACGATGGCCGGATACTTGTGATCCGCCCGGAAGCCGGCCGGGCGGATCAGGCGGGCGTAAAGCAGCGTACCGTCGGAGGCTTTCACCTCGACGATCTCGGTGGGGAGGATGTCGTACTGCTCGGCATGCTTGCGGTCGGCTTCTTCAAACACCGCCCACTCGCCGCCGTCGCGCGTATGAAGGGTGCGCCGGGGTGGGGAGTCGAGACCGGACCAGGCGTCCAGGTAGTGGCGGCAGCCGGAGGGCATGGAGATCGAATGCGTGCCGGGGGCGCGGGTGAGGCGAGTCCGCGCGGAGCCGTCCAGGTGCGCGCGATACAGGTGGCGCTCGAGGGGGCTCGGTTCGGTGGAGACAAAGAAGATCTCGCCGGCAGACTCGTCCACGCAGACGACGTTACTGACTTCCCAGTCGCCGGAGGTCAGGCGGCGGAGGAGCTTGCCGCCAGATGAATAGAGGTAGAGATGGCGGAAGCCGTCCTGCTCGCTGGCCCACAGCAGTTCCTCGCCGTTGCGAAGGAAACGCAGTTCGTCGTGGACGTTGATCCAGTACGGGTCTTCTTCGCGCAGCACCAGCGAACGCTCGCCGGTGGCGGCGGCGACCCGGAGGAGCTCCAGACGGTTCTGGACGCGGTTGAGGCGCTGCACCAGCAGGGAACGGGAATGGGGCTCCCAGTCCACGCGAGCCAGCAGCGCATCGCGGGTTTCGCCCGTATCCATCCAGCGTGTGGGGCCTCCCGCCGCGGCGACGACGCCGAGGCGCACGTCGGCATTGGGATCGCCTGCTTTGGGGTAGCGTTGCGGTTCGTGAACGGGGACCAGCGGCGAGAGGTCCGCGTGAGGGTAAAGGGGCTGGCGGCTCAGGTCAAATTGCAGGTAGGCGATGTGGTTGGAATCCGGAGACCACCAGTGGGCGGTGCCGAGATCCAGCTCTTCCGGATAGACCCAGTCGAGGCGCCCGTTCCACAGGGTTTGCGAGCCATCCTTTGTCAGGCGGGTCAGGCGCCGGGAGGCGACTTCCAGGACGTAGAGATCGTTGCCGCGCCGGAACGATACGCGGGAGCCGTCAGGGGAAAGTTTCGGATCGCGCTCGGGCTCGGGGGTGGAAGTGAGCTGGGTCCAGCCGCCGGCGGCGATCCGGAAGACAAACAGGTCGCCGCCGGCCAGGATCAGCAACCGGTCCGCCGTGGGGAACCATTGGACGGGCTGTTCGCGCACGCGGCGATTTTCCCACTCGAACGGGCCGCCGGGCGCACCTTTGACGGCTGCCTGCTCGAGCGTACTGAGTGCGACGAGCTTCCGTTTCGAGCGCGCCGCTACATCATACAGCCATACCTCTCCGGCCTGGCGATAAACGAACTGCGAACCGTCGGGAGACCACACCGGGGTGGTCGGCGCAGGCGGCGGCGGTTCGACGAGGGCTTCGAGCGTCACCGGCTTTTTTTGTGCCGATGCGGTCGCGCACAGCAGGGAAATCAGGACAAGCCGCTTCCAGGTCATGGCGAAACGATTGTACTTCCCGGCGTCGAGAGTTCGCTGTCCCGACGTTGAATTGCTCGACGGGTGACCGAGCGCCGACTGTGCGGCGGTGTTCCGCTATGCAGAACGCCGGGGGTCGCTGTTCAGGTGTAAAAGCGCGGCGAACAGCGGAGGAGTGTGCGGATAACGGATTGAACGAGGGAAGGTTGCAGTGCTTGCAGGCATCGGCTTCTCGATTTGCAGCGCAAAACGAGCAAGACTACGCGCGGAATCCTTGACGCCCCAGTTGTGCCGTGTTATAGTCGGTTCGCTTTAGTCCAAAGGAGGTAGGGTTTATGCGGCGATGGATGGCTGGGATGTTTGTATTGCTTCTGGGATCCTGGTCTGCGGTTTGGGCTCAGACGGCGACCGGGCAGATCACCGGTACGGTGCGTGACGTGACGGGCGCGGTCATACCGGGCGTCAAGGTCACCGTGATCAGCCAACTTACCAGCATGGCGCGGGAGACGATTACAAGCGAGACCGGGGACTATGTCGTGCCGCTACTTCCGGTCGGCGTCTACACTGTGACGGCGGAGCGGCAGGGCTTTCGGATGGCCCGGCGGACGGATGTGCAGCTCAATGTCAACCAGGTGGTGCGCATTGATCTGGAGCTGGCCGTCGGGGAAGTCACCGAGACGGTGGAGGTCAAGGCGGCGGCGGCCGCCATTGACACGGAGACGGCCACGGTGGGCCACGTAGTCACCAACCGGCAGGTAACGCAGTTGCCGCTCAACGGGCGCAATTTTCTCCAGCTGTTGTTTCTGGGAGCCGGTGCGGTCGAGACGGCCGGCGAACAGGGCACCATGCGCCGCGGAGCGGGAAACGCCATCAGCATCAACGGTGCGCGCCCGACCTCCAACAATTACCTGTTAGACGGCACCTCCAACACCGACACGGCCCTGGGAACACCGGCGGCAATCCTTTCGGTGGACGCCATTCAGGAGTTCAAGGAGCAGACGGCGACCTACTCGGCGGAGTACGGATTCAGCGCCAACCAGATCAACATTGTCAGCCGTAGCGGAACCAACGAGCTAAACGGCTCGCTGTTCTGGTTCGGCCGCAACGACAAGCTGGACGCCAACAACTTCTTTAACAATCTGGTGGGGCGCCCGAAGTCCAAGCTGCGGCAGAACCAGTTCGGTTTTGTGGCGGGCGGTCCGGTATATCTGCCGCGGATTTACGACGGACGCAACCGCACGTTCTGGCTGGCCAATTACGAAGGCTCGCGGACGCGGAGCGGCTTTCAGGACTTTCTGCTGATTCCGACACCGGACCAGCTGGCGGGGCGCTTCACGAGCGTGATCACGGATCCGGTGACAGGCACGCCGTTTCCCAACAACACCATTCCGCAGCAGCGCTTCACGCGCCTGGCGAACCTGGCGCGGGCGAAGTTTTTCCCGTCGCCCAATGCCAGTCTGCCGCAGGGAAATTACATCCGCAGCCGTTCACTGCCGACCGATGTGGATCAATACACGCTGCGCGGGGATCAGGATTTGAGGGGAGCCGGGACGGTTTTCGGCCGGTTTACGAACACGAAATACACGACCACAGCCGTCGGGAACACGACGGAACTGGGCGACCGGTTTTTCATTCAAGAGACACGCAACTGGCAGATCTCTCACTCCAAAACGTTCGGGCCCACGCTTGTCAATCAGTTCCGGCTGGGCTACGTCAAGGCGGATGCGGTGGAGCACGGGCCGGCTGCCGACCCGGCGGATATCGAAGCGCTGCGGCTGACCGGGGTGTTCACGAATCTGAGTCCGCGGCAGCGCATGTACCCGGCGGTGGGTTTTGGAGGCGTGGGGACCGGCCTGTCCGGCGGCGGCAGCGCCGTGAATGACTACACGGAAAGTTTCCAGCCCATGTGGGATATCAGCAACGCCACGACGTGGATCCGGGGCCGGCATACCATCAATGTGGGCATGCACTTACGCCGCTGGTCCTTGCAACGCGACTTGGCCAATGATTTCCTCGGCCAGTTCACGTTCTCCGGATTCTTCACGGGGAACCAGACGCGCGATCACGCGGTGGCGGACATGTTGCTCGGGTATTTTTCCGGAGCAAGCGTCTTTCAGCCGGCGGGCTTCAGCCTGCCGGACCGTGCCGGCAACCCGCGACAGTTCAACTTCCGCTACTATGCGCCCTACATTCAGGACGACTGGAAGGTCAGCTCGCGGCTGACGCTGAACCTCGGGCTTCGGTGGGACTTCCGCACGGTGCCCCACGAGCAGAACAACCGCATGGGGTGGCGGGATCTGGCCAACCCGCGGGGCGGCCTGCTGGTGGCCGACCGCACGCTGGTGGAAAAGGGCATCGTGGGGGACGGCTCCTACTATCGCTACGCGGGGCGGCGGAATCCTTACGATGCGTCCAAGCGCGTTTTTGCGCCCCGGTTCGGTTTCGCTTTCCGGCCGTTCGGCGACGACAAGACGGTGGTGCGCGGCGGCTACGGGGTGTTCTTCGACTCGGCCGAAGGACGGGAGATTGACGGCGCCGCGGACATTTATCCCTATGTGAGCCGGGGCAACTACATCCAGACGCTGGGGCAGGCGATCGCCACGCTGCAGACGACGGATCAGATGTTTCCGAGTTTTGCCGAGCTCGGCCCGGCGACGCCGGCGGCGAACACGTTCCTGGCGGTGAGCATGTCGCCGGAGCCGCGCAATCCGTACGTGCAGCAGTGGTCCTTCAGCATCCAGCGTGCGGTGAGTACGAACACGACCGTGGAAGTGTATTACGTCGGCACCAAGGGGACGCACCTTCTGATGCGCCGCAATATTGCGCAGGCCTTTCCTCCGCGCAACCCGGCGTTGTGTGCGGCGACGCCCACCGTGGGCGACTGTCCGGTTGCGGCCCGGAAGCCGTTCCCGAACTTCGTGGTTTATATTGACAGCGACTGGTCGGGTAACTCGAGCTACAACGCCTTTAACGCCAAGGTGGAGCATCGCAGCAGCACGTTCTTGTTCACTTCGGCCTATACGTGGTCCAAGAGCATTGACAACAAGTCTGCGGCGGCAGGGATCGGCAACGACGTGGCGGGCTGGCAGGGTTTCCTGAACAATCATGATGTCCGGCGCGACCGCGGCCGCTCGGAGTTTGATGTGGACCACCGGCTGGTGACGAGCTTTGTCTACGAGCTGCCCATCGGGCGCGGGCGGCGGTATGCCAGCAACATCAGCAAGGCCGCCGATCTGATCATCGGCGGCTGGCAGGTGACCGGAATCGTGCTGTTCCAGAGAGGATTCCCGATGACCATTACGGCGCAGGACATCGGCGGACTGAACGACACGTTCGGTACGAACCGCGCCGACGTCGTAGGGAATCCGAACCCGAGCGGTTTCCGGCCGACGATCGAGAAGTGGTTCAACACGGACGCCTTCCGGCAGCCGCCGGCCGGCTTCCTGGGCAACTCCGGTCGCGGCATCCTGCGGGCGCCCGGGATCAACAACTGGGACACGGGTCTGTTCAAGAACTTCGGGATCTCCGAGCGCATGAATCTGCAGTTCCGGTTTGAGTCCTTCAACACGTGGAACCACACGCAATGGGGCGTGCCGGTGCGCAATGTGGCGGACGCCCGGTTCGGCAGGGTCCTGTCGGCACGCGCCGCGCGGATCAACCAGCTCGGGCTGAAGCTGACTTGGTAAGGTTCCGGAGCGCGTGCCGGATCGCGAGCCTGTGCTGCTGGGCCGGGATGCTCCTGGCGGGCCAACAGCCCGATCCGGACGCCCTCCGGCGTTTTGCCGAGGCGGCGGAACGCGCGGTCGCTGAGAAACGCTACGCGGACGCCGCGGCCGCTTACGAGAAGCTATCGCACTGGGATCCCAAGAGCGGGGAGTTGCGCGCCCGTCTGGGAGTGGTTTACTTCCAGCAGGGGAAGTTCGCCCAAGCTGCGGCGGCGTTTCGCGAAGCTTTGCGGCTGAAGCCGGGGCTGGTCAATGCGGAGATCTTTTTGGCCCTCTGCCTTGCCGAAATGGGCCAGTACAAGCAGGCGCTTCCCGGACTGGAGAAGGGGTTCCGGCGGCCGGCAGATCCGGCGCTGCGCCGTCTGAGCGGATTGCACCTACAGCGGGCCTTGACGGCCCTCAAGCAGGATGCGCAGGCCGTGGAGGTGGCTCTGCAACTGACCCGGCTGTACCCGGAGGATCCCGAGGTGCTTTATCATGCGGGCCGGGTTTTCGGCAATTACGCGTGGCTGACGATGCGCAAACTTTCCGAAGTAGCGCCTGGTTCGGTGTGGCGCTACCAGGCGGCCGGAGAAGCTTACCAAAGCCAGGGACTCTTCGACATGGCCGTCGTGGCCTTCCGCAAGGTGATCGAACTCGACCCGGCAAGACCGGGCGCGCACTTCCGTCTGGGCCGGGCGCTACTGGAGCGGTCGCGGCTGCCCGGGGCGTCGCCTTCGGATGTGGCCGAAGCGGCCGAGGCGTTCGAGAAGGAGCTGGCTCTGGATCCAACCAACGGCAATGCCGCCTACGAGCTGGCGGAGATTCATCGCAAGGCGGGGAAGCTGGAGCGGGCCCGCGAGCTGTTCGAGCTGGCGCTCAAGTCGGATCCGGGCTTTCCGGAGGCGCGCCTGGGTCTGGGCCGGGTGTTGCTGGCGCTGGGTGAGCCGCGGGCGGCGCTGGCGCATTTGGAGAAGGCGGTGGCGCTCGACGCGCAGGACGACGTAAGTTACTATCACCTGGCGCAGGCGTACCGCGCTTTGGGGGACGCAGCCGCAGAGCAGAAAGCGCTGAGCGAGTTCCGCCGGCTGCGCGCCGAGAAGGCCCGCCGGGAGCAGGCGGCGATGGCTGTGTCGCCCTCACGGGACCTCACGCGCCAGGAGCTCGATTCCGAGCGCCAGCCGTAGCCGCCCCTTTTCAGCAATCGTTGCAGAGGAGAAAGGATGAGACGTCGAACGTTCCTGCAGTCTTGCGCCACGGCACTGGCTGTTCTGGGCCGGGCGGGCCGTTCCGCGCAGACCGGCGCCGGCGCGTTAGAGAAAGGATTTGTCGCGCCGCCGGAGTTTGCACGGCCCAAGACGTGGTGGCACTGGATGAACGGCAACGTGAGCCGCGAAGGGATCACGCTGGATCTGGAAGCCATGAAGCGCGCCGGTATCCGGGGCGTGCAACTGTTTCAGGTGAGCTCGGGCATCCCCAAGGGTCCGGTGCCGTACGGTAGTCCGGCGAACGTCGAACTGTTGCGGCATGCCATCCGAGAAGCGGGGCGCCTGGGGCTGGAGCTGGACCTGCACAACTGCCCGGGATGGTCCTCGAGCGGCGGGCCGTGGGTGCCGCCGGAGCTTTCCATGCAACAGCTGGTGTGGACGGAAACATCCGTGCGCGGCGGCGGGCGCGTCAGTATCGTGCTTCCGCGGCCTCCGGTGCGGGCCGGCTACTACCGCGACGCCATGGTGCTGGCGTTTCCCTCCTTGCCCGGGGAGGCGCGACCGCTGCGGGATCTCCTCAGCCGGGCGGCGGTGAACGGCGCTCCGATTGACGTGGACCGCATCACGGCCGGCGGCGACTCGGCCGGTGTGGAAGTGGCGCCGCGGGCGTCCGGGGCGGGGTATCTTGAACTGGAACTTGCCGAACCGATGGAGGTGCGCTCGGTGAGCATCGCCAGCGAACCGGTTCCAGGTTTGGCGCCGGGGCTCGAGTTCGGATCCACAGCTCCGCCGGCGCTTGAGGTTTCCGAAGACGGCCGCGAGTATCGCAAGGTCTGTGATATCCCGATCGAGAGCGGATTTTTCGCGGCACTGTTCGGGCCGAGTCCGGCGCCCGCCACCGCCAGTTTTGCCGCGGTTCGAGCCCGGCACTTTCGCATCGTGACTCGCCGTCCGCGGCGCATCCGCGAGGTGAAGTTTTCCGGGGCGGTACGCATCCCTAACTGGCAGGCCAAAGCCAACTTCGTTGGGCCGGGGCTCGCGAGCTACGGACCGGAAGGCCCGCCGGCGGTTCCGGAGGTGGCGGTGGATGGCGGCTCCGTGATCGCTCCGGACAGCGTCGTGGATCTGACGGGGCGCATGAACTCGGAAGGCCGTCTGGAGTGGGAGGCGCCGCCAGGGAACTGGACCGTGCTGCGCTTCGGGCACACGAGCACCGGCAAGCGGAACAGTCCGGCTCCCGACGGAGGTGAGGGACTGGAGTGCGATAAGTTCAGCCGCGAAGCCTTCGACCACCACTTCCGCAATTTCTTCGGCGAACTACTGGAATCGCTTCGCCCTCTGGCGGAACGAGGAATGGCGGGCGCGCTGATTGACAGCTACGAAGCGGGGATGCAGAACTGGACCCGCTTCTTCCCGGAGGAATTTCGGCGGCGCCGCGGCTACGATTTGTGGCGCTATATGCCTGCGATGACGGGCCGCTTCGTCGGCAGCCGGGAAATCTCGGAGAGGTTTTTGTGGGATGTTCGCAAGACCCAGGCCGAGCTGGTTTCCCAGAATTACTACGGGCGCTTCGCGGAACTTTGCCGGGAGCATTCGCTGAAGTGCTACATCGAACCCTACGATGCCGGGATGTTCGACGAGATGGAGTGCGGCGGTCACGCCGACGTCCCGATGGGGGAGTTCTGGCTCGGGCAACGGAATCACCGCAGCGTCAAACTGGCAGCTTCGGTGGCGCACGTTTACGGCAAGCCCTCGGTGGCGGCCGAGTCGTTCACCAGCGTTACGCGGTGGCAGGAGTATCCTTTCGCCATGAAAGCCGTCGGTGATTTCATGTTCACGCAGGGGCTCAATCAATACATCTTTCACCGCTACGCTCACCAGCCGCATCCGGATGCCAGGCCGGGGATGACGATGGGTCCGTGGGGCTGGTCGTTTGAACGGACCAATACCTGGTTTGAGCAGGCCGGCGGTTGGCTCGACTATGTTTCCCGCTGCCAGTTCCTGCTCCAGCAAGGGTTGTTCGTTGCGGACTTACTGTACCTGGCGGGCGAAGACTCTCCCGTAGTTACGCCGCCGGCAGAGATGCTCGATCCACAACCGCCGCCGGGCTACGACTGGGACACGATCGACCGGCAAGCATTGCTCACACGGGTATCGGTCGAAGCGGGGCGCATCCGCCTGCCGGACGGCATGAGCTACCGGGTGCTTGTGCTGCCCAAGCGGCGGACGATGACCCTGGCGCTGCTGCGCAGGTTGCGGGAGCTGGTGGCCGCCGGTATCGTGCTGGTGGGCCCGAGGCCGGAAGGCTCTCCGGGCCTGGCCGAGGACGACGCCGAGGTGCGGCGGCTGGCCGGGGAGCTGTGGGGCGAGCTCGATGGAAAAGTGCGCACCGAGCGGCCGTTCGGCAAAGGGCAGGTCTACTGGGGCGTCTCCCTTTCCGAGGTGTTGTCCCGGCTCGGAGCCCCTCCGGATGTAACGATCACTTCGCGTTCCGGGGATGCTCCGATCAACTGGATCCACCGGCGCACGGCGGAAGCGGACATCTATTTTGTGGCAAATCGCAGGAGGCAAACGGAGGAGATCGTCTGCACGTTTCGCGTGGAGGGCCGGGAGCCGGAACTATGGGATCCGGCCACGGGCCGCGTCACACGCGGCATCGTCTTCGAACATGTTTCCGGAGGAATCCGGGTGCCGCTACGCCTCGATCCTGCCGGATCCGTCTTTGTCGTCTTTCGCGCCCCGGCACCCGCGCGGCATGTGCTTTCGGTGGACAAAGGCGGCGTGCGGATCCTGAGCGCGCGACCTTATGAGGCGCCCGGGCGCGGACGCTACAGGGAGGTGAGCGGCGACTTCACAATCAGCGTGTGGGTGAAACCCGATTTCGACATTGTCCTTACGCCGCCAGCGGCCGAGGAGGGGCAATCCTTCAGCTTCGCGGCGGCAAGTTATGTTTTCTACCCGCCGGCGGGGGAAGAGCTGTACGGCGCCGGGCATGCAGCCTGCGGGCTGGCGGCCGGCCGCAACGGCGTTGTGGTGTACGAACGCGCGCGCGGGCGCCCGGTGGCTGTGATTTCGGCTGCGGCGCCGCTGGACGGCTGGACGCATCTGGCGCTGGTTTACCAGAAGGGAAGGCCTTCGCTCTTTGTGCGTGGAAAGCTGGTTGCCCGCGCCGCCGGTTCCGGAAGGACGGTGCATCCGGGACTGGACGAGGCGTTTCAAAAAGACGGTGCGGCTTATTTCGCGGGTCACTCCGGCAAACCGCAGCTCTTTTCTGAGGCGTTGAGCGAGTCGCGCATCGCGGAGTTGGCCTCGGGGCCGATACCCTCGCCGGAGGCTCCGCCGGATCTCGAGTTATCTCCGGGCGCACGGGGAAGCCTGCTGTTTTGGGAAAACGGCAAGTACGCACTGCACGACAGCGCCGGGGGTTCGCGCACTGTGGTTGTGGCGGGCATCGAGCCGCCGCGCGAAATTGCGGGGCCATGGCGTGTGAGTTTCCCTCGGGGTGCGGGAGCGCCGCCGGAAGTGGTGCTGGCGGAACTTCAGTCGCTTCACCGGCACCCGGACCCCGGGGTCCGATATTTCTCGGGAACGGCAACGTATCGCAACGAGGTGATTCTGGCGCGGAGGCCGGGCGGGGAGCGGCGGCTGTATCTCGACCTGGGTTGGGTCGAGGTGATCGCGGAGGTGCGCTGGAACGGCGTCGCCCTCGGCACACTGTGGAAGCCGCCCTACCGTGTGGACGTGACGGAAGCGGCGAGCGCGGGGCGGAACCACATGGAGATCCGCGTCACGAATCTGTGGCCGAACCGCCTGATCGGCGACGAGGAACTGCCCGAGGAGTACGACTACGGCGGTGGCGGCATGTTCGCCATGATCAGCGGCAGCGGGGGGATCCGCGAGATCCCGGAATGGTTCGTACAGGGCAAGCCGCGGCCGGCCGGGCGGCGCGTGGCGTTCACGACCTGGAAGCACTACAGCAAGGGAGCGCCGCTTCTGGAATCGGGACTCCTCGGGCCGGTGAAGCTGCGGAGCGCGGTGCGTCGGGTGTCGCCGCTTTGAAAGGCCGCCTGTCAGGTGCCCGTGAAGCGGGCGCGGGCGCTTCAAGGCTCCACTATGCTGGTGGGTTATGAAAGTGACGTTTTGGGGCGCGGTGCGGACGGTGACCGGCTCGCTGCACGAAATTCAGGCGAATGGAAAGCGTTATCTGCTGGACTGCGGCCTCTTTCAGGGCCGGCGGCAGGAAGCCCGCCAGCGCAACAGCAACTTTCCCTTCCCTCCGGGGGACGTGGATGCGGTCATCCTGTCCCATGCGCATATTGATCACAGCGGCAACCTGCCGACGCTCGTCAAGCAGGGTTATGGCGGTCCGGTGTACGCTACGGCGGCGACCACGGACCTGTGCGAAGCGATGCTCCGGGATTCGGGCTACCTGCAGGAGAAAGACGCCGAATTCTTAAACAAGCGCCGGCGGCGGCGCAAGGCGCTCGATCCGTCGGCGGAAGACGGTTGGATCGAGCCGCTCTACACGATGGAAGAGGCGGCGCAGGCCATGAAAAACTTCCGTCCGGTTCCGCTGCACACCCCGACCGTTCTCGACGAGGTGTTGAGCTTCGAGACATACGATGCGGGCCACATGCTGGGTTCGACCGCCGTGCTGCTGCACTATCACCGCAACGGCAAGCGCGTGCGCCTGATCTTTTCGGGCGACATCGGCCGTCCCGGTCTGGGGATCGTCCGCGATCCGGAAGCGCTGCCGCACGCGGACTACCTGATTATGGAAAGCACGTATGGGGACCGGCTGCACAAGAGTCTGGATGCGGTGGCCGACAAACTCGCCGACGTCGTCAATCGCACGGCGCGCCGCGGCGGTAAGATCATCGTGCCTGCGTTTGCCGTCGGCCGCACGCAGCAACTGGTGCTCCTGCTCCACCAGCTGTTGAAGGAGAACAAGATCCCGTGCCTGCCGGTGTTTGTGGACAGCCCGCTTGCGGTGGACGTCACGGCGATCTTCCGCAAGCATGCGGAATGCTTCGATGCCGCCACCCGTGAGTTTTTGCTGGAAGGCGAGGATCCGTTCGGGTTTTCCTGTCTACGGTACGTGCGGGACGTCGAGCAGTCCAAAGCGTTGAACGAGCTGCGCGGGCCCTTTATCATCATCTCCGCTTCGGGCATGTGCGAAGCCGGCCGGATTCTGCACCATTTGCGGAACAACATCGAGGACCCGCGCAACACGGTGCTGATCACGGGTTTTCAGGCGGAGCACACGCTGGGCCGCAGGATTGTGGAAAAGCAGCCGGAGGTGCCCATCTTCGGCGAGCCGGTCCGGCTCCGTGCCGAAGTGGTCAAGCTGAACGAGTTGAGCGGTCACGCCGACCAGCGCGAACTGCTCGATTGGCTCAAGCCGCTGGCGGCGGGTCTCAAAAGGGTGTTTCTCGTGCACGGGGAGCCGTCTCAGGCCGCAGCCCTGGCAACGGCGATCCGGGAACGTTACCAGGTGGAGGCGGTGGTACCCGAGCGAGGTCAAAGTTTCGAACTGGAGTGAGGTGGACATGTCGCGTAACTTCTCGATGTTCACGGCCGTAGTGCTTGCTGCAGTGTGGCGGGCGGGTGCGCAGGAAATCCCGCCGCCTCCGCGCGAGCTGCGGGTGGAGTATCTGGCCGACCCGATGGGTGTGGATGTGGCGCAGCCCAGGTTTTCCTGGAAGCTGGAGCATCCGGAGCGCGGCCAGCAGCAGACTGCCTATCAGGTGCTGGTCTCCCTGGAACCGGCGGTCACGAGCGGCGATGTGTGGGACAGCGGTCGTGTGGCTTCACCGGAGAGCGTGCACGCGGTCTACGCGGGCAAGCCGCTCGAAAGCGGGCGGACTTACTACTGGAAGGTCCGCTGGTGGGACAAGCAGGGGCGCGCCAGCGCCTACAGCCGTGTGGCGCGTTTCCATACGGGGCTGCTGGCCGCCTCCGAGTGGCGCGGCCGGTGGATCACGGGCGGCGGGCAATTGCGCAAGGAATTCCGGCTGACCGGGGCACCCGCGCGCGCTTATGCGTACATCTCGGGATTGGGCTACTACGAGCTGCGGATCAACGGACGAAAAGTGGGCAACCACGTACTGGATCCGGGCTGGACCACTTATGAGAAGCGCGTGTTGTACAGCACGTATGACGTGACGCCGTATCTGAGGGCGGGGGACAACGCGGTGGCGGTCATGCTGGGCCACGGCTGGTACGGGTCACGGGCCTTGCTGTTGCAAATGAACATCGAGCTGGCAGGGGGCAGTCGTGTGGAGGTCGTCAGCGACGGGACGTGGAAGGTCCATCCGGGGCCTGTCGTCTCCGACAGCATCTATCACGGAGAGACCTACGATGCGCGGCTGGAGACGCCGGGGTGGGACCAGCCGGGCTTCGACGACGCCGGCTGGAAAGCCGCCGGGCTCGCCGATCCGCCGAAGGGGGTGCTGTCGGCGCAGATGATGCCGCCCATCCGCGTCGTGGAGACGATCGTGCCGTTGCACGTCAGGAATCCCCGCCCCGGCATGTGGGTGTATGACATGGGCCAGAACTTCAGCGGCTGGGTGCGGCTGAAGGTGCGCGGGCCGCGAGGAACCGCCGTGAAATTGCGCCACGCCGAGCTGCTCTACGAGGACGGAACCCTCAACGTAGAGAACCTGCGGCGCGCGCGGGCCACCGACGTTTACATTCTGCGGGGCGACGGCGAAGTCGAGATTTACGAGCCGCGCTTCACGTATCACGGCTTCCGCTACGTGGAGCTGACCGGCTATCCCGGCACGCCGCCGCCGGACGCCGTGCGCGGCCGGGTCGTTCACACGGATGTGCGACCCAGCGGCGGGTTTTCGTGCTCGAACGACGTGATCAACCGCATCCAGCGGCTCATCTACTGGGGAACCAAGACCAATCTGCACAGCGTGCCGACCGACTGTAATCAGCGTGACGAGCGGATGGGCTGGATGGCGGACGCGCACCTTTATGCGGAAACGGCCATGCTGAACTTCGACATGCCGGCGTTCTACACCAACTTCCTCCGCAACATTCGTGACGTACAGGGCGAGGACGGCACGGTGACCGACACCGTTCCTCACAAGTGGGGCCAGCGGCCGGCGGATCCCGCCTGGGGCAGCGCTTATCCTCTGATTGCCTGGTACATGCATCAGTATTACGGCGACAGGAGAATCCTGGAGGAACATTACGCAGGAATCAAAGCGTGGGCAGACTTCCTGCACACGAAGGCGGAAGACGGTATTGTGAGTTACTCCTACTACGGTGACTGGGTTTCGGTGCGCAAGACACCGGGAAGCCTGGTTTCGACCTTCTACTATTACTGGAGCACGGACTTGGTGGCCCGGGCGGCGGAGATTCTGGGCCGCAAGGAAGAAGCAGCGAGCTACCGCAAACGGGCGCAGGCGATCGCCGAGGCTTTTCATCGGAAGTTCTATAACGCGGAGAACCGCAGTTACGCCAACGGGACGCAGACGGCGAACTTGCTGCCTCTGTTCTTGGACATCGTTCCGAAAGACGTACGGGGCGCGGTGTGGTCGAACCTGGTCAACGATATCGTTTACGAGAACAATACCCACCTGACAACGGGGATTATCGGGACCAAGTATCTCATGCCCTTGCTGACGCGCATGAATCGCAGTGATCTGGCTTATGAACTGGCGAGCCAGACGACGTATCCGAGCTGGGGTTACATGGTCGAAAACGGCGCCACCACCCTATGGGAGCTCTGGCAGAACAAGACCGGGCCTTCCATGAACTCCCACAACCACCCGATGTTCGGCAGCGTGGGGCAGTGGTTTTATAACGCGCTGGCGGGCATTCAGGGCGGACCGGGCTTTGCACAGATCCGCATCGAGCCTCAGGTGGTGCGGGACCTGCGCTGGGCCTCGGGGTCGGTGGAGACCGTGCGAGGCCTGGTTTCGTCGTCGTGGCAGCGTAGCGAAGACGGATTGCGGCTGGAGGTAACCATACCCGTCGGAAGCCAGGCGGAGGTGCATCTTCCGAAGCTGGGGCTGGAGACCGTGGAAGTCTTCGAGTCGGGCCGCCTGATTTGGGACGGGCAAGGGCAGCGGGCCGGTGCTCCGGGTGTCACGAGCGTGCGGCAAACCGAGCGGGCGGTCATCTGCGCCACGGGCTCAGGACGTTTCGTCTTCGAATTGAAGAGGCGGCAGTCCGTAGAGTCGCGCGGAGCGGACCGATAAGATTGGAATCCGGCCCGAGCGAAGGCGAAACCGCCTTTAGGCCGGTTGTTCGTCAGGCTCGCCGAACAACTCGGCGGAGGTGCGCGAGAGCTCGGAAACGATGGGGGCCTGAGGACCGATGCCCATCTGTTGCAGCAGCTCAGCCAGGCGGTCGGCCATTTCGAGCACGGGCCGGACGTTACGAACCTCCCAGGCGAAGCGTAGCAGCCCGGTTGCGTACTGCGAGGGCCGAAAGTGCTTGTCGGCAAAGTCACGCGCCTTCGCGCCGAGCGCCCGCCGAGCCCGGCTGTCGCTCACCAGCTTGCGCAGCGCAACGGCGAGTTCCTCCGTCTCCCGCTGGGGCGAGATTTTACGGACGCAGTCGTCGGGGATCTCGCTGTAGCAGCCTGCGTCCGTGACGATCACGGGCTTGCCGTAGAGCATCTCCTCGGCGAGGGAGGCAGAGCCGGACTCGAACGTGGGCCATCGGAGGTTGACGCAGAGGTCGGCGTGGCGCAGGTAGGCGGCGAGTCTCGCATCGGAGACGCGCCCTGCCAGTTGCACAGTGCCTTCCAGGCCGTGGTGTCGAATCAACTCGTGCAACTCACGATCGCATTGGGGTTCGCGGGCTCCCACAACGACGTACTTGACCTGATTGCGGAGGGCGTCATCCCCGGCCAAGACGCGCAATACGCTCGCGACGCGGCGGTTGGAATTGATATGACCGACGGTCACCACCAGGAGCTTGTCGTTGGGAAGTCCCAGCTCGGCTCGCGTCACCGTGTCACTCCGCTCGCCGATTTCGTAGGGGAGGTGAAGATGCCCCACCGGACAGGTGAGTGACCGAGCGAGCCGGCGTCGAGCCCATTCAGAATGTACGATTACTCCGTAGGCGCCGGCGGCAGCCTCCTCGAAAAGAGGGTATCGGAGCGGTGCGTCACTGTTCAGGAAAGTCGAAGCATGTCCTCCGGCGACCATGGTGGCTACCCTGCGGCCTTCGTCGCCGTAGTGCTTTTCCATTGAGGCTATGTACAGTTCCGGCCGACGCAGCTTTTCAAAAAAATAAGAAAAAAAGAAATGCTGCATGACAAAGTCGTGTAAAATGCAGAGTCCCGGCAGGCGGAGGGCTAGTTCAAAAATTGCCTCATGATAAGCCAGATGATTGCCGAGATTATAGACGACGAGGTCGTATTTTCTGAGGAGGTCAGCGTCGACGGTCTCGGCGTGCCGGAACGGAATGGCCGGTACGGGAACGGGGCGCGGGTCGGGCGTTGCCGGATGCCACAGGTGGACGGTGGCCATCGTGGCGAGCTCGCGCACGACGGAGGCGCTGACGCGCCCAATGGCGCTGTGGCGCGCGAGGGGCGTGAACCAGGCGATTTTCATGCGGTCAGCGCCTCGATGACGCGTTGCCAGCTTATCTCCAGGGATGCGACAAGCTTCTGCCCGGCTTCGCCCATGCGCTGCGCTTCACTGCGGGCGCGGTAGAGGCGGTCCAGCGCCGCAGCGAGCGGCTCGGGCCGCGGTTCGACAACGAGGCCGGTCTCCTCGTGACGCACGAGCGTCAAGGTGCCTCCCGAGTCGGCACAGGTGATTACGGGCCTGGCGGCGGCGTACGCTTCGAGGGTAACGAACCCGTAGGAATCTTCATCGTAGGGAGGATACAGGCAGGCGAGGGCGCGGCTCATCAGCTCGCCCTTTTCCGCTTCGGAGATATACCGGGCCATGAGGACGACGCGGCCGGCGACCCCGAGTTTGGCAGCGAGCTGTTCGAGCTGTTGCGGCTCGGCCGGAGTATCGGGCGGACCAGCGAGGACGAGCTTCACCGGAGTCCTGACGTACGCCATGGCTTCAATGGCCAGCCGCTGTCGCTTGGCGGCACTGAGGCGGCTGGGAAAGAAGACGTAGTCGCCGTACTCGCCCGGACGGAAGAGTGCCGTGTCCTTCAGCGGCGGCCACAAAACCTCCGAGTCGATGTTGTTGAAACGCCTTAGGCGCTGTTGTGTGACTGGGGAGTTTGTATAGATCTTAGCGGCTTCGCGCAGCCATTGATTGTCGCAACGGATGATCACGTTTCTTAGGAGCCGACTTTGAGAATCGTCGGGAAGTCCCTGGAGCGGCGTTCCCCACAGGTCGTAGACCTGCCGGAACTGGTGGAGAAGCCACACGCGCTTGTCCGGATGCCGGACGTAGTAAGCGGGAAACTTCAAAGCGATGACGCGGTCCGTGTTGGGAAACTGTAGAAGGCGGCTGGTCAGAATACTGTGCAGAATGGTTTGAGGCGGATGCCACCGCAGGGGCAGGCGCACAAGGATGGCCTGGTGCCCGTGCTCGGTGAGCTTTTCGCAGAGCGTCTCGGCGAGGTATTCGGCGCCGCCGCGGAGAAAGGGGACACAGTTGTTGACGACGGCAATCCTCATGTCAGCAGCTTCTGTTCGACTTGTTGCCAGCCGATCCCCAGTTCCTGAATCCGGGCGGGTCCGGCCGCACCGAGACGGCGAGCGGCCTGACGGTCCAGATAGAATTCATCCATGACCCGGGCGAGTTCCTGCGGATCGGGAGGCACGATACGCCCGTTGAACCCGTCGCGGAGCAACTCCGCCGTACCGCCGGCGTCCGTGGTGCTCAAGACCGCCTTCTCAGCGTGCTGTGCCTCGAGTGTGAAGAATCCGTAGGAATCCTCATCGTAGGGGAAGTAAAGAGCGGCCAGGCAGCGCGACAGCAGCTCGAGCTTCTCTTGCTCCGGAAGGTAGCGGTCGAGCAGCAGCACACGGCCGGAGAGGCCGTTGGCGGAGATCCGGGACTTGAGGTCCCAGACGTAGGCTTCCGCGCCCGGATCCGGGGGCCCCGCGATCACGAGCCGGACAGGCGTGCGCGTGTGCTGCAGCGCTTCGACGGCGAGCCACTGGCGTTTATGAGGCGTCAGGCGGCTGATGTAAAGGAGATAGTCGTCGTAGGCAGTGCAGGCGTACCGATCCGGGTCCCCGACGGGTGGGTACAGCACCTCAGCCTGAATGCCGTTGAAGACTTCGAGCCTCCGGGCGACGACCCGGGAGTTGGCGTAGAGTTTGCGAGCTTCCGCGAGCGCCACGCGGTCCGCGTGGCGGACCGCGTCGCGGTACCGCAGGCCCTCCGGAGTGGAGGTCAGATCTCCGTACTGCGTGTTCCACAGGTCGTAGGCGGCGCGGTGGTGGTGGATGAACCAGACCACCTTGGAAGGATGGCGCACGAGATAGCTCGGCGGCCGGATGGCGATGAGCCTGTCCCCGTAGGGGCTCAGATCCATCAGTCGCAGCGCCAGCATCTGCTCGAGGAGCTGATCCGGACGGGGGCTGAAGGGGAATTCCAGCAGGTCCACCGAATGGCCGCGGGCTCGCAGGTGCCGGACAAGCCAGTCCGCCAGCAACTCAGCGCCGCCCTGGTGGAACGGCATGATGGTGGTGCAGACGAGCACTCGCATGGTTGTCGTATCGGGTCATGTCTCCGCCGGCTGCCGGAGGCAGACTGCAGCGAGGGCGGCGGCCACGCGCGCGACATCGTCCTCCGTGAGTAAGGAGTGCGTGGGAAGACTGAGTCCGCGACGTGCGATGTGCTCGGCGACCGGGAGGGGTTTCGCGGCCGGGGCATACGGCGGCAGCAGGTGCACGGGCCAGAAGACCGGGCGCGTTTCGATGCCTCGTTCCTCCAGTGCGGCCGCCACTTCATCGCGCTCGAGCGGCACCGTTTCCCGGAGCACGATGGAATACAGCCAAAACACATGCCGGGCCCATGGCTGCGCGCTGGGGCAAATCAGGAAGTCTTCGAGCGATGCCAGGTGCCGATCATACCAGGCCGCCACGTGCTGTCGCTCCGCCAGCCGCTGCTCGATCCGCTCCAGCTGCGCCAGCCCCACCGCCGCCTGGAGGTTCGTCATGCGATAGTTATAGCCGACGACAGGGAACCAGTAGCGCCGTGAGGGATCCATGCCCTGTCCCCGGAGCAGCCGGACCTTGTCGGCCAGCGCGGCATTGCGGGTGACGACCATGCCTCCTTCGCCCGTGGTGATGATCTTGTTTCCGAAAAAACTGAAGACCGCGGCGTCTCCCAGGCCCCCGACGCGCCGCTGCTTGTATTCGGCGCCATGAGCTTGGGCGGCGTCTTCCAGCACAAAAAGGCCATGCCGGGCGGCGGCTTCCAGAACAGGGTCCATGTCTGCGGGGTGTCCGTAGAGGTGGACGACGATGATGCCGCGCGTCCTGGGGGTGATGAGCTCCTCGAGACCGGCGGGGTCGAGATTCCAGGTCTGCGGATCGCTGTCCGCAAAAACGGGCCGGGCGCCGCAGTAGACCACGGCGTTGGCGGTGGCGACATAGGTCAGGGCCGGGACGATGACTTCATCGCCCGGGCCCACGCCGAGAGCCAACAACGCCAGGTGCAATGCGGCGGTTCCGCTGCTGACGGCCACGGCATGATCCACGCCGCAAAAGCGTGCGAAGGCCTCTTCAAAGAGGGGCACGAACCGTCCGTTGGCGGAGATCCAGCTGGTTTCGAGGCACTCGTTCACGTACAGGCGCTCGTTGCCGTCCAGGACGGGGTGCGCGACGGGCAGGAAACGCGGTTTCATCGTTCCGAAGAAAGTTCACGGGGCGCCAGGACGCGCGCGGGTACGCCCACCACGGTGGCGCCGTCGGGCACGTCGGCGGTGACGGCCGCCCCGGCGCCGACGCGCGCCCACGCACCGATGCGGATCCCGGGAAGCACGCTGCAGCCAATGCCCAGTAGCGCTCCTTGGCCCACGTGAACGCCTCCGGCCAGATGCACGCCCGGCGCCACGTGGACCCAGGGCCCCACGTCGCAGTCGTGATCCACCGTTGCGCCGGTGTTGATGATGGTTCCGTCTCCGATACTGGCCAGGGCGTTCACGACGGCGCCTCTCACAATGAGGATACCCTGGCCCAGGCGCGCTCGATGAGAAACGGCGGCCCGGGGGCTGACGGCACTGGCCAAACCGAAACCGATTTCGCATGCGCGCAAACCCGCGCGGCGGCGCCTGGCGTTGTCGCCAATGGCCGGCATCGCATACCGCAGGCCGCGCTCGAAGAGTTCCGGCAGCAGGTCGTCGTTGCCCAGAATGGGATAGCCCAACACGTCGGGCGTATCGTCAAGCGCGGAAGTACAGCCCGCGATTTCGTAGCACCCCTGCTCTTCTAGCGTTTCGATCACCACTTTGGCATGTCCGCCCGCTCCCAACACGACCACTTTGGGTCTCAATCAGAACCTCCCTGGGGCGACGGTCGCCTGCTCAGCAGCAGCGTGCTTGCGGGTGCGGTGTGCAACTGGTCGGGGCCGGCGGGGCTCAGCTCCCCGGAGTTTGGGTCTATGCGCTGGATGGAGAAGTCGAGATCTTGCAGCTTGCGCAAGAGCCGGTGAGGGTCCGTTCCTGCCCGAAGGAGCCGGCACGGTGCGAATTTCATCATGATTGTCAAGCCCGGATTGCGCTCCAGAACTTGTGACATACCTTCCAAGACGAGCCCCTCGGCGCCCTCGACATCTACGTGCACGAGGTCGAGGTGCGCTTCCTCCTCGAGGGCCTCGTCGAGCGTGATCGTTTCGACCGAAACAGCGGGGTTGCCGACGGTCTCCGGGAAAAGAGCGTCGCGGCCGGGCTCGTCCTCCCTGAGATAAAGTAAGGCTGTACCGCGCGCCTGCGCGAGGGCCGCCTGCCGTAACTCGATCAGGCCGGAATCGTGCCATCCGTTTAACCGGACATTCTCGCGCAGCCAGCCGAAGGTCTCCGGATTCGGCTCGAAGCTGTAGATCTTACCGCGTCCCGCCAAGCGCCGCGCGGCTTCCAAGGTGTAGTGTCCCACGTAGGCTCCGACGTCCGCAACCACCATCCCGGGGCGTACCAGGCGCCGGAAGCGCTTCAATACGCCCGGCTCCAGAGGGCCTCGGAGCGCCAGTTGCGCCGCCAGACGCCACTGGGGGCGGGGGACAGCGAGTAACAGCCCTTCCAGGTTGATCACGAAGGGGCCGTCGCCTGCGACAAAGACTGGGGCGGGTGGACGGCTGTTGCGGAGGGCGTCACGGAGGCCAGCGATGTGTTCTTTGAGCTCGGCCTCCAATTTCCCCAGTCGCTCGGCGGTTGCGTGCTGATCCCTCGAAAGCGCATCCGTCTTGACGGAAAGTTGCTCGGTTCGTACCTGGAGCTCCTGTAACAGGTAGTCCACCTTTGCGCCCACGAGCTCGACAGGCCGCAGCCAGAGCACATCATAGAGCCACCGCGCGCGACCGAGCCAGCGCCAGAGCAGGCGGCGGCCGGCCTCGCGCAAGCGTCCGGGCGCGGCGCCGAGCGATGACGCCAGCGGGGTAAGACCCGTGTAGCGCAGACCGGTCTGCCTGGCTTCCGGTGAGGTGGCCAGCGCGCTGAGAATCATCCTTCGGGGCACTTGGCGCCGCAGTAACTCGCGGTAGTGGATGAAGCCGGATATGTCGCATTCCCGCCGAAGAATGCGGCGGTAGGCTTCGCGGAGGAACTCTTCGTCGTCCGGGATCGGAAGGAGCTCGGCAAGATTGACCGTTTCGCTGGAAGCCTCGGCGGCCGGCGGATGGCCTGATTCGGCCCGGGCCCGCTTGAGGCGGGCCGCGATCCGCCGTTCGATGAGGGCGGCGGTGAGACGAAAGGAGGATGCGGCGCCGGGCGTGGTGCGCTCGTGGTGGGCTGAGGCCATCGTCGTCTTTACGCCACGCGGATCTCCACCCCTACGCGCCGGCAATCCGCTTGGACCATTTCCCGCACCAACTCCCGGAAGCGCACGCGCGGCTGCCAGCCGAGTCTGGCGGCCGCCTTGCGATAGTCTCCGCGGAGGTGTGAGACTTCTGCGGGCCGGAAAAACGCCGGGTCCACCTCCACGTAATCGCGCCAGTCCAGGTCCACACAGGCAAAGGCCGTCTCGGCAAAATCCCGCACGGAGTGGTCTTCGCCGGTGGCAATGACATACTCGTCGGGTTCGTCCTGCTGGAGCATCAACCACATCGCCTCAACATAATCCTGCGCGTGGCCCCAGTCGCGGCGCGCCTCCAGGTTGCCGAGAAACAGCTTTTTCTGGCGGCCTGCGAGTATGTTGGCGACGCCCATGGTGATCTTGCGAGTTACGAATTCCACGCCGCGTCGGGGCGATTCATGGTTAAAGAGGATGCCCACGCAGGCATGCAAGTGGTGGATGTCACGATAATACCGCGTGAGGATGCAGCCCGCGACTTTGCTGACGGCGTAAGGGGAAACCGGGTGGAAGGGGGTGCGCTCGTTCTGCGGGCACTCCTCGGCGTCGCCGAACATTTCGCTCGAGCCGGCGAAGTAGAAACGGCAGCCGGGCGCTCGCGCGCGGAGTGCGGAAAGCAGGTGATGTGTGCCGTCCACGTTGGCGCTGAAGGTGGAAAACTCGTCTTCGTACGAGGTTGCCACGAAGCTCTGCGCCGCCAGGTGGTAACATTCGTGCGGCTGCGTCTCCTCGACGACGCGCAGCAGGCTGGCGGGGCTTTCGAGAGAGGCCGGGTGCAGGTGGATGCGGTCCATCAGGTGCCAGATGCGGGAAAGGCGCACTTCGGGTTCCTCGAGAGCGATCCTGCGCACCGTGCCGTGGACCTCGTAGCCTTTGGCGAGCAGGAACTCGGCCAGATAGGATCCGTCCTGACCCGTAATGCCGGTGATCAACGCACGACGGAGCATAGGTGTTTCGATTTGAGCTATTGTAGCACCCCGGCCGGG
>JBBIJF010000027.1:0-60399 GCA_037446115.1 Acidobacteriota bacterium
GCCCGCAGGAGGACGTTCTGCCGGGCGCCGGCGCTCGAAGGCGAAGTGCTGAAGGCGGAAAAAGCCTGGTAAAGCCGATCGAGAGCCGCGGCAATACCGGTGCCGGCGGTGACCGGGAGCACGGCCTCGATGGCCTCCAGTCTGAGCGACTGTTCTTCAAAGCGGCCCAACAAAGAATTCTGGCTCCGGACGGCCTGCTCGCTGTAGACGTCCCGTGCGCTTTCCAGAATCCCGGGCCGCACACCGCCGGGAAGGCCGGCCAGCGGATCAAAGGGCTGCGCGATGAGAGCCAGCCGCTGGGCGGCATAACCAGGCGTTGCGGCGTTGGCTACGTTGTTTTGAGTGACTTCGAGCGAACGTTGAAAGGTGCGCAGCGCGTTGGACGAGGAAATCAACGTTGCCAGCAGGCTCGACATGCCCGTTTCCTCTCCCGGAGTCTTTCTTATGCCTCCAGCCTCAGGCGCGGCTCCGGCGCACAGTCCGCAGGAGCACCGCTTGAGGAGTAACCCGCCGTCAGTGTGTTCCGCAGGCGGACCCAGTTCGTGTAGAACACGGCGGTCTGTTCGAGCAGAGCGGTCACGCGGTCCGCTTCGCGGCGCAAGGCCAATACCACGGCGGGGGCAACCCCGGCCTGCTCCATCACCGAGTGCCGCGACAGCCGCAGGCAGGCTTTCTCCAGGGCCGCGGCGCACTCATCGAGCGCCGGAGGCGAGCCCTCTACGGCCAGCCTCTGTGCTCGGCGAAGCAGCTCCAGCGCTTCCCCGAGCTCGGCGGGAGCATCGAACGGCGCCATCGCCATGGAGTTACCCGGCAGGCTGCGGCGAGGTTTCCGCCAGAATCTCGTCGGCGATCTTGCGGCTCAGGGTGGCCACGTCCACCTGGTAGCGGCCGGCCTGATATTCGTTCCGCAGGTAGGCCACACGGGCCGCATGCTCGGTCTCACCCGTAGCAAGTGACTCGGCCACATGCCGTGCGAGTCGGGAAAGCTGTACCTGATCGGCCGCCGACTGATAGGCCCCCTCCGGCTGCGCCGGCGCCCGCGAAACACCGCCGGAGGATTCCGGTCGTGCGGCCCCCGTCTCCCGGATGTTGTTGTCACCGACTCGCATCTTTGTTCCCGGCCAATCGGATCTCGCTTACGGTCCTGTTTGCTTTATCGGCGGCCCTGCGGGGAACTTTAGCCACCTTCGAGATTCCGGGCGGCATAGAGGCCTTTGTTTCTCATAAAGTTCCCCCGGACAACGCCCGATCTGTCTTGCGGTCTCATGTCGTCCCATCTGCAGATCCTGTGGCTTTCGGCGGAAGAGTCGGCCCCAAGGCAGCTCGCCGAGCGGTTCCCGGTCACCCATGCCGCCAGCATCGGCGAGGCGCTCAGGTGCCTTCAAAACCAAGAAGATATCGGAGCGGTAGTGGTCCAGTGCCCCCTTCCGCAGGCCACTGCCCCCGAAGCCTTGCAGTTGCTTGGCGAGGCGGCGCCCCACGTCCCCGCACTGGTCCTCTACGAGGAAGCCACCGTCGAAGAGGCGGTCCGTCTGGCCCGTCTCGGCGCTTGGGACGTGCTGCCAGACGCCGCCGATGCCGGCCGCCTGACGGCGCGCCTGGAGGCCGCCCTCGAAGAGCGGCGCTCGCAAAGTCTGGCTCGCCTCGGCGCCGCCGTCGCCGGCGAACCCTGGCGCCAATATCTGGTCGGCGAAAGCCCGGCCATGCGCGAGATCATCGAGATCATCCGGCTGATCCGGAACCGCCGCTGCACCGTGCTCATCACCGGGGAAACCGGCACCGGCAAAGAGATGGCCGCCCGCGCACTGCACATGGCCTCGCCGCGGGCGCACCGACCCTTGGTAACCGTGAACTGTTCGGCGCTTCCGGAGCCCTTGCTCGAGGCCGAGCTGTTCGGGCACGTCAAGGGCGCCTTCACCGGAGCGGTCACCAACCGCATCGGCCGTATCGAACAGGCTCACGGCGGGACGCTGTTTCTCGACGAAATCGGCGACATGCCGGTGGACTTGCAGGCCAAGCTCTTGCGCGTCCTCCAGGAGCGGGAGTTCCAGCGGCTGGGAAGTTCGGAGACCATCCGTGTGGACGTGCGGGTCGTGGCCGCATCCAACCGCAACCTCGCCGAGCGCGTGCGGGAAGGGAAGTTTCGCGAGGACCTCTACTACCGTCTCAACGTGGTCCCCATCCAAATGCCTCCGCTGCGCGAGCGGCTGAGCGACGTGCCTTTGCTCGTGTACCACTTCATCGAGAAGATCTGCCGGCAGGAAGCGATCCCCCCAAAACAGATCGTGCGGGAAGCCCTCGACCGCCTGCGAACATACTCCTGGCCCGGTAACGTCCGCGAGCTGGAAAATGCCGTCGAGAAAGCCATCGCCCTGAGCGGTGACCGTCCCGTTCTGTACCCGTCGGATTTCCCGCTTCCGCAGGAGCGCAACTGGAAGGACGTGCCGGTGGCGGGCGAGCTTTCCGTGAAACTGCCCGAGGACGGCATTGACTTTGAAGCGGTGGTGAGCCGTTTTGAATGGAGCATCCTGGAGCAGGCCTTGCGGCGGGCCGGCGGCAACAAAACCCGCGCTGCGAGCCTGCTCCGACTCAAGCGAACGACTCTGGCGGCAAAACTCCGGGCCCTGGAAGCCAAAGCCGGTTGCTGAGCACCGCCCGCCCATCGCGGGCAGGCTCTCAGGTGCGTGCGGGAAGCTCCGGATGCGCCCCTTCGGTGGCGCCCGCGGCCTGCCGCAACTGGTGGATTTTGATCAGAAGCTCCACTTCGCCCCGCGGCAGGGCTAACATCGAGGCAATCTGGGCCGAGCTCTGCCCGTTTCGATGCAGACGCAACACCTGTGCGCGCCGCGTCAAGTCCAGCCGCAGAGGTGGTAAACCGGCGGGCCCGCGGCCCGCCGCCAACTCACTGCGAGCCTGGTCGAGCTCCTTGCGCAGTTCTTCGACGGCTCTTTGGAGGGCTTGGTCGCGCTCGGTGCACTCCAGGGCCGCTGCCTGCGCATCCCGTTTGAGCAGAAAAAACAGCCAGAGGCAAAGGCAAACACCGCCGAGCACCAGCAGGCCCTGGGCGGCGGCCAGCGCGATCGTCGTCATCCCGGCGGGAACGATGCTCATCCGCGCGCCTCCTCGGGTCCGGGCCGTGTTGCAGCCGAGCCGGTGCGCAGTCGGTCGGCGCGGCTGGCAATCTGCTGAATCCGCACGCCGTAGTTGCCGTCCACGACGACGACCTCACCGAGGGCCACGACGCGGTTGTTCACGATCAACTCCACCGGATCGTCAATGTTGCGCCCGAGTTCGATCACGCTGCCTGCTCCCAGTTTCAACAGATCTTCCAGGGGCAGTCGCGTGCGCCCGAAAGAGACCGAGACGGGCAGCTCGACGTCGAGCAGCAGATCCATGGGCGAGGCGGCGTCTGCGTCAGGCGCCACTGTCGCTGCAGCGTCCCCTTGCGCCGGCCCTTCGCCGATCATCCATCCCGGATCCACCCCCACCAGAGCGATTGCGGGAGCGCCGTCCCCGAGCTGGTACTCGATGCGGATGATCCTCCATCCTTCCGGCGCCGCGTCGGCGGTCGCGCCGGCGGTCACCGAAAGCTCCGCTCCCAGCCGGGCGGTGGCCGAGACGGCAAAGGAGGAGAAGGCCTGCGCCAGCATCTCCCGGAGCGTGTTGGCGACTTCCTCTTCGGTAATGGAGTCCACGCCGGCCGCCTGTAGAACCGAGCGTCCCGTCTCGGTCCAGCTTCCCGCCACCAGGCCCGCCCACATGGCGGGCTGCGGTCCGCTCTGAAAGGATTGCTGCCATCCCAGGAGCTTTTCTGCCGAGACTGAGGGGTCGCCGCCCCGACATTCCCACGGCGGCCGCGTGCCGGCCAGAGATTCCACCACGCCCGCAAACGCTGCGGCCCAGAGCTCCGCCAGCTCCAGCGTCCTGTCCGTCGAGGGCGTGATCTCCATCGTCATCATCCTCTCCAACCGCCCCGGGTGGGCCAACGGTCCTCCAGATACGACCGCAGCCGCAGGATGGCTTGCGACTTCAGTTGAGAAATGCGCGAGAGGTGCAGGTGCATGACCTCGGCAATCTCCCGCAGCGTAAGTTCCTGTTCGTAGTACAGGCTCAGTACCTCCCGCTCGGCGCGGGGCATTTGTTCGATCGCCTCGGCCACCAGCCGTTCCAGTTCTGCGCGCTCAAAAATCTGCGAGGGCAGCTTCTGGGCGTCGTCCGAAATGCGGTCGAGCAACCCGCGCGCTCCCTCGGCGGGCCCCTCGAGCGTACCCCAGCCGAGTCCTTGCACTTCGACCAGCCAAGAGCGGTACTCTTCAAGGGTCAGTCCCAGTTCCTCGGCGATTTCCTCCTCAGTGGGCGCCCGCTGCCATTTCTGCTCGGCTGCGGCAATGGCCGCCTCGATTTTTTTGGCCTTGCGCCGCTTGTCGCGCGGCGCCCAGTCCAGTCCGCGCAGGCTGTCCAGAATCGCCCCGCGGATCTTGTGTTCGGCGTACGTCTTCAGCTTGACGTTCTGGCTGGGATCGAAGTTGTCGATCGCGGCAATCAAACCCAGCACGCCTGTGGAGATCAGATCATCCAGACTCACGCTTACAGGCAAGCGTTCATGGATTCGCCGTGCGATGAGCCGGACCTGCGGCAGGTGTTCCAGAATGAGCCGCTCCCGCTCGGCGCTGCTCAGTTCGGCCTTGGCACATGGGTACATAGCTGCCGGTGGGCGGCCGGCTCTCAGGCCGCCGCCAGTGCACGCGCTTGCCCGCCGAGGACTGCCTCCACGATCCTGGCCGCCGAGGCCGGTTCGAGATCTTCGGGGATGCTCTGCCCCGTGCCCAGGAATGAGACCGGCTTGCCGGTGAGCGCCGCTACGGAAAACATCGGCCCGAGCGAAACGGCCTCATCCAGGCGCGTGAAAATCAGCTTCGACGGGCGGAAAACCTCAAAGCGCTCCACTGCGAAAAGTAGATCGGCAGTTCGGCCCGCGGCCGGTAGGACCAGATGGACGTCCAGCTCCGGGTGGCGGCACAGCCAGGAAGCCAATTCGGCCGCCTCCTGCCGGTCCGCCGGGCCGAAACCGCGCGTGTCGAGCAGGATCAGATCCCGGTTGCGGTGTTCTTCGAGCACCTGCGCCAGCGCCCCGGATGTGTCTAGGATTTGGAATCCGGCGCCCAGGATGGCGGCGTAGGTGCGTAACGGCTCTGCCCCGGCCACGCGCTCGCTTTCCGTCGAGATGATTTGGAGGCGTAGCTGGTGCTGGATGCCGAAGCGCACGGCGAGCTTCACCAACGTGGTGGTCTTGCCGGCGCCCGGAGGACCGACGAGCGCCACCACGCGCGGGCGCGCACCCTCCCGGCCCAGTTCCGGGGCCGCTTGCAACCAGGACTCCAGTTGAGCGGCCAGCCCGGCGCGCGCCTCTGCAGGCGCGGCGCCGGCAAGCGCCGGGTTCGCCCGCTCCAGTATTTGCCGGGCGAGTCCCGCATCCACATCCGCCTCAACCAGCAGCTCCCACAGAGGGGAAGGCAGGTCGGCCGATTCCCGGCAGTTGAGGGGGCGCCACAGCGCCTGGCGAAGCTCCTGGATCTGCCGGCGGAGTTGCGCCAGTTCCCGGCTCAACAGATCCGGCAGGCCGGGCCGCGGATTTTCAATGCGACCCAGCTCGCCCAGAAGCCTTGCCGGCGACTCTTCAGCCGGTGCAAGCAAGGCACAGACAACTTCATAGGCGCCCAGCGCCCTGGCCTCCGGAGGCGCCTTGCGCGATTCGACGATCACGGCCTCGGGCCCCATCTCCCTCCGGGCCTGCTCGACGGCGGCCTCCACGGTCGGTGCGAAATAGCTTTTAAGCTTCACGGCATGGCCTCCTCTCGGCTGAAACTTTTCACTGGATCACCCCCAGAGAAACAACCCGCACGGCCGGCGGCACTTCGCTGTGGGAGAGGAAAAACACATTGGGCAGCGAGGTTTCCACCATCTGGCGCAGGAAATAGCGAGCGCCGCTCGAGGTCAGCACCACCACAGGCGTACCGCCCGCGCCCACTTTCCGCTCGATGCGTTGCACGATGTCACGAATCGTCTCGGGCGATGCGGCCAGATGGCTGGAGTGCTCGCCGTGTTCCACTGCGGACTCGACCGCTTTTTCGATTCCCGAATCCAGGAACCAGGCCGGCAGCTCTCCGGCGGCGTTCAAATACGGCTTGACGACCGCGCGGCGGATGGCCTGGCGGACGTATTCGGTGAGCAGCACCGGGTTTTTCGTCATCGTGGCCGCCTCTCCCAAAGCCTCCAGAATCGAGACGGCATCGCGAATCGGCACCCGCTCCCGCAGCAGGTTCTGGACCACCCGCTGCAGGGTGGCCAGAGGGAGCAGCTTCGGAACCAGATCCTCGACCAGCTTCGGGCTCTCGGCACTAACGCGATCCAGGAGCTTCTTGGCGTCCTGGCGCGAGAACAGCTCGTGCGCGTGCCGCCGGATCAGCTCCGCCAGGTGTGTCCCCAGCACGCTCACGGCGTCCACAACGGTGCAGCCCGCCTGGCGGGCGGCTTCCGCCTGTGCCGCCGGAACCCACCAGGCTGCGATCCCAAAGGCGGGTTCTCGTGTGGGCCGCCCGCTCAAAGAGGGCGGCAGCGCCGTGGTCGGGATCGCCAGTTCGAATCCCTGGGGCAGCTCGTACCGCGCCAGCGGTTCTCCCTTGAGCAGGACGACATACTCGTAGGCGCCGAGCGAGAGGTTGTCGGTGACGCGCACCGGGGGCAGGATGAATCCGAGTTCGGCGGCGATCTGGCGGCGGATGGCGCCGATGCGCCGCAGCAGAGGGGAGTTGGCGCCGCCTTCGACCAGCTTCACCAGTCCGAGGCCGACTTCGACCGCCAGCGGCTCCACCCGCAACAGGTCTTCCAGGCTGTCCCGCGGCGCCGGCGGTTTGGCGGCGGGCACGGACGGAGCCGCGGCGGCACGCTTGCGCATGCGCCAGGCGGCTGCGCCGGAAACGGCGCCGAGCAGCAGGAACGGAGTCTTGGGGAGCCCGGGAAAGGCCGCCACCGCGACCAACACGCCCGCGGCCAGCAGCAGCGGTTCGGCCGCACCGAACACCTGGCGCTGGAACTCGGCTCCGAGCCGCGCGTCCGTACTGGCTCGCGTCACGATCAATCCGCCGGAGATGGAAATCATCAGCGCCGGGATCACCGTCACCAGCCCGTCGCCGATCGTCAGCACGGTGTAGGTCTCCAGGGCCCGGCGCAACTCCATGCCGTGCTGGAAGATGCCGATCAGAAAGCCGGCGATGATGTTGATCCCCGTGATGAGCACGCTCGCCACGGCGTCCCGCTGCGTGAAACGCGAGGCCCCGTCCATGGCGCCGTAAAAATCGGCTTCCAGAGCCAGCTGGCGGCGTCGCTCCCGGGCCTCGGCCTCGTCAATCAGTCCGGCGTTCAGGTCCGAGTCAATGGACATCTGCTTGCCCGGCAGAGCGTCCAGCGTGAAGCGGGCGGTGACCTCGGAGATGCGCACCGCCCCGTGGTTGATCACCACGTACTGGATGGCGATGAGGACCAGGAAGATGACGGCGCCGATGATATAGTTCCCTCCCACCAGGAAACTGCCGAAGGCTTCGATCACACGCCCGGCCGCCGCCGTACCCGTGTTGCCGTTGAGCAGAATCAGCCGCGAGGAGGAAATGTTGAGCGCAAGCCGGAACAGCGTCAACAGCAGCAGGGTCGTGGGAAATACGCTGAAGTCCACTGGCCGGCGGATGGACATGGCCACCATCATGACGGTGAGGGACAGCAACAGGTCCGCGGCGATGAGGATGTCGAGCAGGAAGGGAGGCACCGGGATGATGAGCGCGGCGACGATGGCCAGGACGGCCACCGGAACCGCCATTTCACCGGTTCCCGCCGTGAAGCGCCAGCCTGTCGTCGCCGTCCGGGCTTCGGGCATCTCGGGCTATCTCCCGTTCCGCCTGCGGAGTGCGCTTGTGGCGTTTCGTTTCTGCATGGCCTGCTATCCGGGCAGCCGCCCGTTCAGGAGGCGGTACAGGTAAGCCAGAATCTCGGCCACGGCCCGGTAGAGGTGGGCTGGGATTTCCTGGCCCACCTCAGCGGACTCATACAGCGCCCGCGCCAGCGGCGGATTCTCGATCACCGGCACCTGATGCGCCACGGCAAGCTCGCGGATCTTCTGCGCCAGCCAGTTCTTCCCTTTGGCCACCACCACCGGTGCCCGCATCGTCTCCATCGAGTACCGCAGCGCCACGGCATAGTGGGTGGGGTTGACGATCACGGCGGTCGCCTTAGGAACCTCGCGCAGCATCCGCCGTCGGAGGCGCTCGCGGAGCAGGCGGCGAATGCGCAGGCGCACCTGCGGATGACCTTCGAGCTCGCGGATCTCGTCGCGCAGTTCCTGGCGGCTCATCTTCAGGTTTTCCCGGTAACGGCTCCGCTGGCGGGCCAGATCCACGATTCCGAGCCCGACGAGCACCGCGGCGGATTTCCACAGCAGATCTTCGACAGAACGCGCCACGACTCTGAGGCCTGCCGGCAGACCGGCGAGCGGCAGCGCCAGGAAGGCGCCCAGCCGGTCCCCGGCGGCGTAGTAGACCACCGCGGCGAACAGCGGCAGCAGCACCACGGCCTTCAGCAGACCTGCCACGTTGTTGCGGAGCTGTTCTTCCAGGCGCGGCCGCACGGCCAGCCGCTTGCAGTCGGGCGCCAGCCGTTTCAGGCTGAACCCGAAACGGGTCACGGCCAGATGGGCCAGCAACGCCGCGGCGGCAACCAAGCCGCCCGCCGCGGCCAGCGGAGACAGGATTTGCCACGCCAGGCGGGCAAGGATCCGCTCCAGCTGGCGCAACTCCAGATCCGTGCGAAAGGCTTCGCCGAGCACCCAGCGGCAGGCCTCCATCGTCCGGGCCAGCCAGCCCGCCGACCAAGCCGTCGCCACCATGACGAAGACGGCAAAGTGCATGGCGCCGACGAATTCCCGGGACACCACAAACTGCCCTTCGCGGCGGGCCTTTTCGATCCTTCGCGGCGTCGGTGGTTCCGTCCTCTGGCCACGCTCCGGCATGGGGCTCGGCTAACCTCCTTGCGCCACCATGCGGCGCACTACACCAAAGACCTGCCGCGCATAGCCGTGCATCACTTCGGGGAAGACCCGGGCTGTGAGGGCCAGCATCAACAGCGCCGCCAGCATCTTCACGGGGAACGACAGGGTCAACAGCTGGATTTGCTGGTGCACCCGCCCGAGTAAGGCCATGACAATGTCGCCCAGCACCAGCAGCGCCACCGCGGGCATCGCCAGACGCAGCCCCACCGAGAAGATTCCTCCGCCTGCCTGAAGCAGCGCCTCGACGCTCCGGGCCGTAAGCAGCCAGGTGCCCGGCGGCCAGGATTCCAGGCTGGCGGCCAAGATGCGCAGGACTTCCCGTTCCAGTCCGAGGGCAAAAAACAGCAGTCCTGCCGTCAGCTGTCCGAACAGCAGAAGCACTCCGGAGTCGGCCTGGGTCTGGGGATCTACGATCGAGGCATACGCGAATCCCGCCTGCAGCCCGATCGCCTGCCCTGCCATCTGGAAGGCTTCAATCAGGAACATCACTGCCAGCCCGAGAGCGATTCCGAACGCAGCCTCCGCCAAAACCCAGGCGGCCGCCAGGCCCGTGGTCGCCCCGGCCATCCCCTGGGGCCAGCGCGGATAGAGCGCCGCCGTCAGAGCCACGGCCAGCAGGATCCGTGCAGGTTCGGGCCCGCCGCGAAGGCCCGGTAATGGAATCAGCGCCAAGGCTCCCGCAACGCGCGCCAAAACCAGCCAGAAGGCCCACACGGTTTCCAGCGGAAGCTTCAGCTCAACGGGCATAGCGGGCGAAATCGCCGAACAGCACCACCGTGTAGCGGATCAGGCGCTCCAGCATCCAGGGCAGCAGTAACACCAGGCCCGCCAGAAAGGCTGCCAGGCGCGGCACCGAATTGAAGGCCGTGTCCTGAATCGAAGTCACGATCTGGACCAGGCTCACCACCACGCCCGCGGCAAAACCCACCGCCAGCAGCGGAGCCCCCACCCAGAAGGCCGTCATCAGTGTCTGCCGCACCGTCTCCACCACCAGCTCCGGACTCATCTGTTTGCCTCCCCGCTATTGGTAGAAGCTCCGCACCAGCGAGCCGATCACCAGATTCCACCCGTCCACCAGCACGAACAGCAGGATCTTGAACGGCGCCGAGATCATCACCGGCGGAAGCTGGATCATGCCCACCGACAGGACCACGGCGGAGACGACCAGGTCAATCACCAGGAACGGCAGGAACAGCACGGCCCCGATCTGAAAGCCGGCCTTCAGCTCGGAAAGAATGTAGGCGGGAATCAACACGCTCAGCTCCAGGTCCGCCGGGCGGGCCGGCGCCGGCTTGCGGGTGATCTCGAGCAACAGGCGGATGTCTTTTTCCCGTGCAAACCGCAGCAGGAACGTCCTGAGAGGCTTGGCCCCCTCGCGGGCCGCCTCGGCCAGGCTCATTTGGTGTTTTTCTAAAGGAATCCAGGCCTTCTGGTAGATCTCCGCCACCACCGGCTGCATGATGATCAGAGTCAGAAACAGGGCCATGCCGATCAGCACCTGGTTGGAAGGAGCCGAGTGCGTCCCCAGAGCCTGCCGCAGAAAGTGCAGAACCAGCGTGATGCGCAAAAACGGAGTCACGGAAACGACAACCGCCGGCAGAAGCGCCAGCAGCGTCAGAAGCAGGACCACCTGCATCGGAACGCTCAGCGTGCCCTGCTCGATGCGGCCCAGTCCGCCGGGACCGGTTTGGGCGGCCGCGGAAGCGGCGGCGGCGAGCAACCACCGGGTCAGCCTCATCGCCCGTCGCCTCCCCATTCCTCCGCAGTCCCCGGCTCTGCAATCCGCTCAAGAACCTGAATCCCTGCCGGGGAGACGCCCACCAGGAGCGCGCGTCCGGCCACGCGCACCAGATGCAGGGAGTGGTGCGGGGAAAGCACCAGCCGCTCCAAACGCTCGATCCGTGCCCGGCTGCGGGCGGCCCGCACCCGGCCCGGCGCGCGCCACAGCTCCGCCAGCCACCCGGCCGCCGCCATTCCCGCCTGCCCGAACCAACTCACGCCTGTTCTGCTCCTTTCTGCCGCTCCGCGCGCAGCGGCACGAAGTCGGTCAACCGGATCGCCGCCACGTTTTCGACCAGCACCACTTCGCCGTAACCGATGAGGACCCCTCCCACGCGCACTTCCAGGTTTTCTCCGGCGGCGCGGTTGAGCGTCACCACCGCGCCCGGGCGCAGAGCCATCAGTTGCCCGAGCGTCAGTACGGGCCGGCCGAGCTCGGCTTCCACATCGAGCGGCACCTCGCCGAGAGCCGCCATCGCTGCTTTGGGATCCATACGCCGGTTCACTCCGCTGTGCGATCGAGCTTCCGGTTACCGCTTCAGATTCATGGTCTCCTGGCTGATCTCGTCCACCGTGGTGACCACCCGCGCATTGGCCTGATAGCCCCGCTGGAAGACGATCAGATTGGTGAACTCCTGGGCGATGTCCACGGTCGAGGATTCAATGGAGGCGCCGAAGACCTTGCCGCGGCCGCCCGTTCCCGGAAGGCCGATGGCCGGCGCGGCGCTCAGCGCCGTGAGCTGGAAGTTGTTGTTGCCCACCGCCATCAGCGAGTCGGGGTTGCGCACGACCGCCAGGGCGAGCTGCCCGACGACCCGCTGCTCGCCGTTGGAGTACTGGGCCAGGACCTTGCCGCCGTCGGCCAGTCCCACGCGCACCAGCTGCGCCGCCGTCAGGCCGTCTTGCGAGAGGGCGGCCACGGCGGAAGTCTGCGCATATTGCGTCAGCAGCGGCGTCTGGTCGGGAGCGTACAAGTGCCAGGAGATGTCCATGTCGGCCGCACCGCTGACCAGCCCGGTGATGCTGATCGCGATCGGCCCGCCGGAGGCCGGAGGCGATTGCAGCTGGCCCTGTGCATCAAAGTCCAGGGTCCCGTTGGCCAGCGACAGCGGGGTGCCGGGCGTGCCGCCGGAGACCTCGTCGCCCATGATCGTCACGTCGTAGTCCCACTGGTTGGCGCCGGTCTTGGTGAACGTTACCGTAAGCACGTGCGTGACCCCGAGCGAGTCGACGACTTCCACCGGCGTCGAGAAGATTCCGTCCGGCTGGCCGACCGTGCCCGCAGCATTGAGGTTCAAGACCAGCGAGAAGTTCGCCGTGGCCAGCGGCGGACGGAGCGTGCCGACCGGCACGACGATGTTGCCGATGGGCTGGTTGGTATCGAGCACGCCCCCGGATTCGGTCCAGCCCTGCACGCGCTCGCCGGTCGCCGTGAGCAAATTCCCTTCGGCGTCCACGTGGAAATTTCCCGCGCGCGTCAGCAGCAGCGCCCCGTTGCGGTCCCGCAGCACGAAAAAGCCGTCGCCCTGAATGCCGGCGTCCAGGCTCCCGCCCGTCGATTGCAGCGTTCCTTGCGTAAACTGGCGGAGCGTGAGCGGGCGCGCCACGCCAAGGCCGACCTGCGTTTCGCCCAGTCCCAGAGCCTGCGTCACCAAGTCGTGAAAGACCACCGTGCTCGCCTTGAACCCGGGGGTGTTCAGGTTGGCCAGGTTGTTGCCCACCACGTCCACCGCCGTCGTATGTGCGTTGAGCGCGGAAAGCGCCGTCGAAAATGCTGTGAATGCCATCGAATGTCCTCCTTGTTTTCTCGATCCTGTCGTCTGGGCCGGCCCGTTTAGGTGCCTGCGGCCTCCGGCTGCGGCGCCAGCTGGCGGGCCAGCACCTCCAGTTGCTTTCGGATCTCGAGCATCTGCTCGAGTTCGGTGAACTGGGCCAGTTGCGTCAAGAACTCGATGCCGTCGGCCGGGTTGAGCGGGTTCTGATTCTTGATTTGCGCCACCAGCAGGCGCAGGAACGCATCCTTGGTCACCACTTGCGGTTCGTTTGCCACCGGGCGGTTCTCCTGGCCGGCGGCCTGACTCCCCGCAGCTCCGACTTGTGTGATCATCGCTTGGCTTCCTCCATGCTTTCGATCGCGTTCAATCCTGAAATTCCTCGCGGGGCTGCTCGGCCTGGCGGCGGCGCCCGCCGGGGTCGCCGCCGGAGCCGTGCTCCCAACCTGACGGCAGAGGCGCGCCGTCCGGGCTTGTTTGCTTGTGGGCGCTCCCCTCAGCGGGCCCCGGACCGCCGGCCGCTGCAGGGGCGCCGATCAATTCCACCGCAAAGCCACGAGCCTGAAGGCCGTGGACCAACTGCGCCGCTCCCTCGCGCAGCGCCGCCACAGCGGTGCCGCGGGCCGAGACAGCCACATGGATCGCTCCGGCGCGGTCCCGCACATCCAGCCGCACGCGCGCGCCGCTTGCGCCCTCCAGCTCGAGCGTGATCCGGCGGACATTTGCCTCCTGCGGCGGTGCGGCTTCCGGCTGCGAGGCCGGACTGCGGCTCGGAGACACTTCCGGAGGCCTGGCTTCCGCGGGGACCTCAGCGGAAAGCGGACGGCTGACCGCCGCTACCACCGGGGGGCGCACATCTCCACGCGGCGCGTAAGGTTCGGAGATCCGCTCCGGGGCCGATTCGAAGGCTTCGGTGTTTCGCCTGGTGAGGACGGCTTGAGCTTCCACGCCAGAGGCGGCACGGGCGGCCGGTAGCGGCCGCGACTCCGCCGTCGGCTCCTCGGTCAGCACCGGCTCCGCCTTCATGGCGGCACGCACGTCCGCGTCCGGCGAGGCCTTTACGCCCTCCGCCCGCCCGTTCCGCGCAGAGGCGGTTTCTGAGGGCAGGATGCGCACCGCGAAGACCGGTTCGCCGCGCAGCAGCGCTCGTGCCGGCGGGATCGGCACGATGGCGTGCGGCGTTCCGGTTCCGTCGCGATCAGTTGTCCTCTGGGCCCCCGCCGGCGCAAGATCGCGCGGGCCGGCCTGCCGGCGGAGTTCCGGCAGCTCTGTCGCCGGCCGCACGGACTGGGCAACCGGCGCCGGCCCCCAAGCGCTTGAAATCGCTGCCGCCTTCGGTGTCGGGGTCGGTTGCGCGGGCCTTGGCTCCGGAACGACAACCAGCTCCGGGCGGGTCTCGGAGGTCCCGCCGGAGCGGTAAGGTTCTCGCGCGGGCGCCGTTTCTTTCCGTGGCGGCAACTCGTCGTCTTCGAGCTTCGCCTCCGGCATCGCCCGTGCAGTCGCGGTGGGCGTTTCTTTGGGCGCATCGGGCGGCGCGTTCACTCCCCTGGCAAGTGCTTGGCGGGCGTTGGAATGCGGCAGCTGCTGTACGGGGCCGGGCGCATTGGCGCTCGAAGCCGCAGGCACGCCGTTTGCATCCTCTTTGGCAGCGGCGTTGGCGGACGGTCCGGCCGTCTTAGCGGGAATCTCGGCAGCGAGGGCCGGCGACACTGCCGGGAACGCCCGCAACCCGTCGGCGAGAAGCGGCGATTGCGGCTCCTCGGCCGCTAGTGCTTTGTGTCGTTGCAAGGGCAGCGGAGCGCCCGGTCCAAGCCACTCGCGCGGCGCCGGGCCGATCGTATGCGGCGCGACTGCGTCTTCAAGTGGCGGCTTGCTGGATTGGAACCCCTGGCTCGGAGCAGGGAGGGCGGGTAGCCACGCTTGTTGGTCCGATTCGGGCTCGGGCAGCTCGGAACCAAGCAGCGCCTCAAAAAGCCCGGTAAACACGCCCGCACCCGCCGGCCGGGCCTCGAGGGCCGCATCTGTTGCGCCGGAAAAATCGTCTTCGGTTCGAACGCCAAGCTGCCACGGAGGCGCGGTCAACGCCAGGCTGGGCCAGACGCCGGTCACGTTGCGGCTCCGTGCAGTTGGACGGCCAGCGTCGCGGCACCAAACCGCAAGGAGTTAGCGTTGTTGTGCCCGGCAGAATTGTGGCAATCGAGCGGCGACCGCCAAAACCGCGTCGTCTGAGCAAGCTTTGGCTGATGGGCTTATCGTCCCGGCGCCGTGATTTTCCAGTCTTTGGATCGTGCCATCGCTTGGCGAGCCGCGTGCTAAGGAGGTGGCGGAGACATGACCGGCATATGGACGCACTGACCATCGCTGCCGCCAGCGGCCTGCGGGCGCGCATGGAGTCGCTGGAGATGCTGGCCAACAACCTGGCCAACCAGGCGACGGACGGCTTCAAAGCGGACCGCGAATTCTACAGTCTTTATATCTCTGCGGAGGCTGCTGCGGCGCTCAATTCCGGCGAAAGCTCTTACAGCGCCGTGCTGCCGGTGATCGAACGGCACTGGACGGACTTTTCCCAAGGCTCCCTCAAACCGACCAACAACCCTTTGGACCTGGCTTTGTCAGGCCCCGGGTTTTTCACGGTGAACGGACCCTCCGGGCCCTTGTACACACGCAACGGCAATTTCCGGATTGCGGGCGCGGGCGTGCTGGCCACGGCCGAAGGTTTCCCTTTGCGCGGAACGGACGGGAACCCGATTACGGTATCTGCCGGCGTTCCGACCGAAGTGGCTGCCGACGGCACGGTGACGCAGGGGGGTCAGGTGATCGGGCAGCTGGAAATCGTGGATTTCGCCGATCGCAGCCTGCTCGTCAAACGCGGCAAGAATTACTTTGAGGCTCCGGCAGGGGCGGCGCGCGTGGCCGCGCAGGCGGAGGTGCGCCAGGGCAAGCTCGAGTCTTCTAATGTTTCGGCCGCCGAAGGGGCGGTGCGGCTGGTGAGCGTGCTGCGGCAGTTCGAGATGCTCGAAAAAGCCGTTACGATCGGTGCCGAGATGAACCGCCGCGCCGTAGAGGAGGTGGCGCGTGTGGGCTCCTGAACCGGTCCGGTGGCGGCCGGTAACGATTTCAGATCAAGCCAAGGAGGACGGACGTGATTCGTGCTTTGTACAGCGCCGCCAGCGGGATGACGGCGCAGCAGTTGAATGTGGACAACATTGCGCATAACCTCGCCAACGCCAACACGGTCGGCTACAAGGTTCGCCGCGCGCAATTTCAGGACCTGCTCTATCAGAATCTGGTGACGCCCGGAGCTTCCGCCGGGCAGCAGACCGTGGTTCCGACCGGCCTGCAGCTCGGGCTGGGAACCCGGGCCGCTTCGAATGAGATCATCTTTTCGCAGGGCAATTTCATTCAGACTTCCAATCCGCTGGATCTGGTCATCCAGGGCCGCGGCTTTTTCCAAGTGCGTCTTCCCTCCGGCGAGATTGCTTATACGCGTGCCGGCTCGTTCCATCTGGACCGGGACGGCAACCTTGTGACGCTTGACGGGGATCCGATCGAGCCGCAGATCACGATTCCTCCGGACGCGCAATCCATTACGGTGGCAGCCGACGGCACGGTGAGCTACACGCAGCCGGGCCAGACGGCGGCGCAGCTGGCGGGCCAGATTCAGCTGGCGAACTTTCAAAATCCCGCAGGTTTGAACAGCATCGGCAGGAACCTGTATCTGCCTACGGATGCCTCGGGGGATCCTACCATCGGCACGCCGGGAGGTCAGGAAGGTCTCGGGACGCTGCTGCAGGGCTATCTTGAGCAGTCCAACGTCAGCGTGGTCGAGGAGTTCATCAACCTGATCGTGAGCCAGCGGGCCTATGAGGCCAACGCCAGGATCGTCCGGGCGGCCGACGAGATGTACCAGCAGATCAACAACCTGACGCGATGAGGCTTCTGGTTCAGTACCTGGCGGGTTCGCTTGCCTGGGGCGGCTGCGTGGCCGTCGAAGCCGATCGGATCCGGGCCGCGGATCTGGCGCGGGCCGTGCCGGCGTTCGCTGCGGCGCCGCCGGAGGCGGAACTCGGTTATGCGCCCGCGCCCGGAGCACGGCGTTACCTTCGGGCAAGCGAGCTGGCGCGGTGGGGCGTGCGGCTTGGTGTGAGGCTTCCTGAGCCGGCCTCGGCCTGCTTTGAGCGCCGCATGGAAGCGCTCAGCCGAAAGCAGGTGCATGCCGCGATGGAGCGTGCCCTGAAAGACCCGCAGGTCCGCATCGAAGTGATGGAGTGGAGCCGGCAACCGGTTCCTGCCGGGACGCTCGAGTTTCCGATTTCCGGCCTCGCGCGGCCGCCGGCGTCCGACGCCGCGGCGCCCGTGTTGTGGAAAGGATGGGTGCGGTACGGGAGCGGCCGGAGGTATCCGGTGTGGGCACGCGTTCGGGTCCGGGCCAAAGGCGTCCGGGTGGTTGCGGCCGTGCCGCTCAAGCCGGGGCGGTTGATCCGCAACGATGACGTGCGGTTGGAAGAATACGAGGGGTTTCCCGATCCGCGGGCCTGGTTTGCGTCAATCGAAGAGGTCTCCGGGCGCCTGCTGCGGCAGGGGGTGGCGGCGGGTGCTCCGCTGCCGCGTCCAGCGGTGGAGGATGCGCCGGCGGCTCCGCTGCCGCGTCCAGCGGTGGAGGATGCGCCGGCGGTAGCCCGGGGAGCGACGGTGCGCGTCGAGGCGGCCGGCGGAGCGGCGCGGGTGGTGCTCGAAGGGCGCGCCGAATCCGACGGCCGGGTGGGTGAGCTGGTCAGGGTGCGCAATCTCGCGACAGGCAGGACGTTTCGGGCGCGTGTGGAAGGCCCCGGGCGTGCCGTGGCCCCGGCGGCGCCGGGACTCGCGGACAGGAGGACGCCGTGAAGATCGCATTCTTGGTGGTTTTGCTTTGCCTGGTCCTCGGTGGCGCCGAGCGAAGCCGGAGGCAGCCCTCCTCGGCGCTCGACCGTTATATCGAGGAGGCCATGAGCCGGACCGGACCGGAGGCCGAAGCGACGCCGGGCGCGATCTGGTCTCCGACGGCACGATTTGCGGATCTGGCGCGCGATGTGCGCGCCGCCCAGGTAGATGACGTGGTCACGATTCTGGTTGTCGAGCGTGCCACCGCGCTGGCCAAGGGCGCAACCAAAACGGCGCGTTCGGCGGGGGCGAAGGGTTCCGTCGCTGCTCTCGGAGGCATCACGCGCGCAACCGGTCCTTTGGCCAATCTGGCGGATCTTGCGGGCGAATCGCAGCTGAACGGCGAAGGTTCGACCAGTCGCGAAACCGTGCTGAGTACGACCCTGGCAGCCCGCGTCACTCACGTGCTGCCGAACGGGTATCTCGTCATCGAAGGCGCCAAGGATGTGCAGGTCAACTCCGAACGCCAGTCGGTGGTCGTGCGAGGTGTCATCCGGCCGGAGGATTTGAGTCCGGGCAACGTGATCCGCTCCGACCGCATCGCGCAGCTTGAAGTCAAGGTGAACGGCAAAGGCGTGGTGGCCGATGCCGTGCGGCGGCCGTTTTTCCTGTACCGGCTCTTGCTCGGTTTGCTGCCCTTCTAGGAGGTGCCGACGGGTATGAGAAAAGCTCTGGTGTGGCTGGCGGCACTGGGCGCCTCCGCCCCGCTGCCGGCGGCGACGCGCCTCAAAGAGCTGGTTTCCCTCGAAGGGATGCGGGAGAACCAACTGCTCGGCTACGGTCTGGTTGTGGGTTTGGCCGGAACGGGAGACCGCCGCCAGACCGTGTTTTCGGCCCAGAGCTTGACCAACGTGCTGGAGCGCATGGGGGTTTCGGTCGCCCCCGAGGCGATCCGCGTCAACAACACGGCCGCGGTCATGGTCACGGCTGTGCTGCCGCCCTTCGCGCAGCCGGGCAGCAAGATTGACGTGACGGTGGCGGCAATCGGCGACGCCTCCAACCTGCAAGGCGGGCTGCTGCTGCTGACCAGCCTGCGCGGCGCCGACGGGCGCGTCTACGCCGTGGCGCAAGGACCGGTGGTGACGGGCGGGTTCGTCGCCGGGCGCCTGGGTACGACGCAGACGGTGAACCATCCCACGGTCGGGCGCGTTCCAAACGGAGCCACGGTGGAGCGGCCTGCGCCCACGGCCGAGCCGGGAACCCAGTTGCGGCTCCAGCTTCGCCACGCGGATTTTTCCACGGCCGTGCGGATCGCTCAAGCCGTCAACCGGAAATTCTCGGGCGGGGGTGAACCGGCAGCGCGCGCCGACAACGCCGCTCTTGTGAGCGTCCGCGTCCCGGAAGCGTTCGCGTCGCGGCCGGCGGAGTTTATTGCGGAACTCGAGCAGCTGACCGTGGAAACGGACCGGCCGGCCAAAGTGGTGGTCAACGAGCGCACCGGGACGATCGTCATGGGCAAAGAGGTTCGCATCTCCCCGGTGGCCATCCTGCACGGCAACCTCACGGTTGAGATTCAAACCGCGTTCGCCGTCTCCCAGCCGCCGCCGCTGTCACCCGGAACCACGCAAGTGGTTCCCCAGGTGGGGGTCGGCATCAAGGAAGACAAGGCGCGCAACGTGGTGCTCAAGGAAGGGGCCACTGTGGAAGAACTGGTCCGGGCGTTGATGTCCGTGGGCACGACTCCTCGGGACGTCATCGCCATTCTGCAAAATCTGCGGGCGGCCGGCGCCCTTGAGGCAGAAATCGAGGTGATTTGAGATGGAACTGCACGCCTTGCCTGCCGCTGCCGGGTCGGAATCTGCACGCACGGATGCCTCCCGTGTGCGAGTTGAAGAAGCCGCGCGCGAGTTCGAGGCTCTGCTGCTGGCGCGACTGCTCAAGTCGGCGCGGGAGGCGGGTTTCGGGGGCTGGCTCGGAACCGACAGCGAAGACGCGGCGGCTGCCGCCATGGAGATGGCCGAAGAGGAGTTCGCGCGCGCGCTGGCGGCGGGGGGCGGCCTCGGTTTGGCCCGTCTGATCCGGGACGGGCTTGAGGCCACCGCAACGGCTACGCGCTCAGGTCCAGCGAGGCCGGATGCAGGCAAGCAGGATTGAGCGCAGCCGGATCGGCCGGCGCCTCCCGTTCCGGCTCGATCTGCTGCCAGCCTTCCAACAAGGTGGCAAGCAGACCGAGCACCTCGTCCACGAGCGCCATGTCCTGGCGGAAGTTGGCCTCCAGAAGCCGCACTTGCATGTACTGGTACAGCTCCGCCAGGCGCCGGCTGAGCTCGCCGCCCTTCTCAAGATCCAAGGCACAGGTCAGCTCGGCCAGAACTTCCGAGGCGGCGGTCAGCGCCCTCGAGCGGGCCAGGACATCGCCGGAGGCCTGATGCCGTTTGGCTTCACGCAACCGCTCGATGGCAAGCCGATAGAGGATCCGGACCAGTTCCAGCGGACTGGCCGACAGCACCCGGCTTTCCAGGTACGCCTGGTGCGCACTCAGTGTCATGCATGCCCTCCCACAACCCATATCGGCCGGGGAAGACGAGTTGAGCCACGATCCCGTGATCTTGTTTCATTCCTGTGTGCGGAGAAACTCGCGAGCCAGTTCCAGGACGTACTCCGGCGGGATCTGCCGGATCACATCGCGGGTCTTGCGGTCCACCACGCGGATGACCGGCCGCTGTGTTTCCCGATCAACCAGAAACGTCAGCTCATGGTCTTGTCCGAACAGCTCCGCCGCGTTGAGAGCCTTGACGGCCTGGATCAGTTCACGGTTCTGCGCGGCCTGCTCCGGCGCCACAGGCTGCGGAGCAGCCGATTGCACGGGTCCGGGCCGGTGCAACGCCGTGATCTCCATAACGTGCTCCTTCCAGGACTCGGGCGGCCCGCCGCACGAGTCCTTCGCTCTTCTGCCTCTCTCATCGGACGGTTCGAGGCGGTTTGCCGCAAAGGGTGCCATGACGGGTGTTCGACTTAGCGCCCTGGCAGGCGTATTTGCCTTACTCTGTGGGGCCGGACAGCCGCCGGCGCGGGACGAGGCGTTTCAACGCTCGATCGAGCGCCAAATAGAAGCCGTCCGCGCCATGGAGCAGGCCATCCAGCAGCAACTGGCTTCCGTCAAACTCCAGCAAAGAGCTTCGCAAGCCCCTGACGTAACCCCCGCGGCCGCGCCGGAAGGCGATGCGGCGGCCGGAGCTCCCACTGATCCGGCGGGCCTGGTGAATACGCCGTGCCCTCCGGTGGAACGGCAGGACATCGCACCGATCGTACAAGACGCGGCCCGCCGCGCGGCACTCGATGAAGCTGTTGTCTGGGCCCTGATCGAGAAGGAGTCGGGCTTTGATCCTTGCGCCGTTTCCCGGAAAGGAGCGCTCGGATTGATGCAACTGATGCCGGGCACTGCCCGGGAACTGGGCGTCGGCGACGTCTTTGACCTCGAAGAAAACATCCGCGGCGGGGCGCGCTATCTGCGCCGGCTGCTCGACCGCTACGGCGGCGATCTGACCCTGGCTCTGGGAGCCTACAACGCCGGACCCTCCGCGGTGGACGCCGCCGGCGGCCTGCCCCCGTTCCCGGAAACCTTAAACTACGTGCGGTGGATCCTGAGCAAGCTCGGCCGGGCAAATTCCGGGCCTACGGGCGCCGATGCGGCCGGCGGGAGTTCCCCGGAGGCACCGCTGCCGGCCCCGTGAGCACGGCCGGATCCGGCTGGCGCGAGGAAACCGCCAGGCAGGCCGAGCTGTCGTTCGAGAATGCAACTCCGCAGATCCGCCCGGCCTTCGACGCGCACCTTGCCCTGTGTGCGGGAAACGCGGTAGGCCATCCGCGCACCATGATGCACTCGCAGCGATTCCAGAGGCCAGTCTGTTTCCGCCAGCATGCGGATGACGCTGTCCGGACCGACCAGCACGACCCACTCGCGCCGCTCGAGAATGCCTGCGGGGGCGGCTGCGGTTTCCAGCAACCGCTCCGCATTGGCCAGGAACGGATCCACGCCAGCCTTATCGGCGCCCGGTGCGGTTTTTGAGCTGCGGCTCAGGGCTGCGCCTTCCGCACGATGAGGGTCATCCCACGTCCCGAAACGATTACGACAGTCTCGCCGGGATGCACGGCGGCGCTCCCAGGCTCGAGCTGAGCTCCCCAGAGTTCGCCCCGGACCCTCACGAAGCCCTCCGGGTTCAGCTCGGTTTCGGCAACCGCGCGTTCGCCCGTCAGCCGTTCGACTCCGGCGCGGGAGTCCGGCTCATAGGCCCGCCTGAGGAACGGATAGAGGACGAAATCCTTGCCCACATAAACCGCATAAGCCGCGAAAGCCGCCCACAGAGGCAGATCCGCCCAGCGGCAGAGCCCTGCCAGGATCAGGGCTACCAGAATCCATCCCGGGATCTGCAGCAGAAGGTAACGCCGCAGCACGCCCTTGCGCGCCATTTCACGTGCCCGATCGGGCGCTCTGCTCGAGTGCTTCTTCGATCCACGTCAGAGCTGCAAATGCGGCCGGCCATCCGATCGTCGTAACGGCCAGCAAGGCTGCATGCCGCATTTCGTCCGCGCTCACGCCGGAAGCAAGCGCGTTCCGTACCGCCGAATGCACGGCGCCTTCATGACGGTGCGCAAGGGCCAGCGCGAGTTTGAGCAGCCGGCGGGTCTTCTCATCGAGCGGCCCCGCTTCGTGACACTCCGTCCCCAGCCGATCAAACGCCTGCCAGACCTTTGGATAACGATCGCGGAATTTCAAGACAGACTCCGGTAGTGCTTGCATGAGGATCCTCCCCGCTCCAGCGTAGCGTGCTTCGGGCCTCAGGCAGCCTCACCAGGGAGGCCGCCCACGATGGGGACATGGATCACGGTCACTTCCGCTGCAGCCAGAGCCTGTTCGAGAGCAGGCGCGATTTGTTCGGGCCGGTCCACGCGCACACCGCGGGCGCCCAGCGACTCGGCGAGCCGGTCCATCCGCACGGGCCCGAGGACACTCGCAATGGGCTCGCCGAATTGCCGCTCGTGGCCCGAACGGGTGATCCCCCAGGCCTGATCGTCTGCCACAACGGCCACAAACGGCAGTCGCTGCCGCACGGCGGATTCCAGGTCTGCGACATTGAAGGTGAAGGCGCCGTCGCCGGACAGGAGAACTACGGGGCGTTCGGGGAAGACCAGGCGGGCGGCCATGGCACCGCCGATGCCCCACCCGACCACGCCGCTGCGCCCGCAGGTGAGCCAGTGCTCCGGGTAGCGGTCGCAGAACCACTGATGCACCCACTGGCCGATGCTGCCGCCGTCCACCAGGAAAACCGTGTCGTCCGTCATGACGCGCCGCAGCGCGGAGAGAATGTGAACGGCGTGCGTGCCCGCCCGCAGTTGTGCGGCGGCGGAATCTTCGATGCCCTGGCGGAAGATCTCGCGCCGTCGCCGTGCCTCGGCGAGCCACGCCGTGAAGGCACGCAGGCCCTGGCGTTCGCAAATCTGCTGGAGCTCCGGGAAAGCGCGGCTGAGGCGCACCGTGGCCGCTTCCGGCCGCACCGCGCCCGGCTGCAGGAACCCGATGCGGTAGTCCGCAACGGCCCCGGCCAGGATAATGCAATCGGCCTCCGGCAGCAGGCGCGGGCCGCCGGTGGCGGCGCCGATGACACCGAGGAACGTGTCGCTAGCGCGGTTGATGGGGCCCCGGTCCCAAATCGGTACGACGATCGGGATCGAGAAACGCTCGGCGAAGCGCAGCATTGCATCGGAGGTCGCGGCGTAAAACAAGCCGCTGCCGGCCACGATCAGCGGCTGCAGGGCCCGGCTCAGGCGGCGCGCCACCTCGCCCGGATCGTCTTCGACCGGCCTGCAAGCCGCCTGCGGTACGGGCCGGACGAGTTCGCTTTCATCAATGGATGCGTTCTGCACATCCATCGGGAAGGTCAGCTGCACCGGCCCCGGGGGCGGACCGGTGGCGGCATGGAGCGCCGCATCGAGGATCTCCACGGTTCGGGCCGGATGGTCAATTGTGCGCGCGTAGCGGGCAATGGGCCGTGCTGCGGCGCTGTGGTCCATGTCCTGAAAATGGCCGAGGCCGGAGGTGCGCAGCGCGCCGGCGCCGCTCACCAGCAGCATCGGGGAGCCGTCGAACCAGGCATTGGCGACTCCGGCCAGCGCATTGACGTGCGCCACACCGCTGGAGACCGCGCAGACTCCCGGGCGGCGCGTCAGCTTGCCGCAAGCCTCCGCCATATAGCTGGCGGTCTGTTCGTTGCGCGTGTCGACAAGCCGCAGGCCGGCCTGCTTCGCCGCACCATAAAGCGGATCCAGCCCGTGTCCGCAGAGCGTGGCCATCCAACCGACGCCTCGTGCCTGGAGCGCATGAATGAAATGATCGGCCGCCGTCATTGGTTTCTCCCTTTCTCGAGCCTGCAGGAGCCGGCGAGCAGGTTGCAGGCTTGCGACGGAGTTATTATAGGATCAACATCCGGAGGAGGCTGGCTCATGTGCTGCCATGAGGAGTTGCGCCTGGCGATCACGCGGCGTCATTTCTTTTCGCTGACGAGCACGGGCCTCGGAGTGGCCGCGCTGGCGTCGCTGCTCGAGCCGAAACTGTTCGGCGGGACGGCGGCGATCAATCCCAAAACGGGCGGTCTTGCAGGCTTGCCGCACTTTCCGCCCAAGGCCAAGCATGTTATCTTCCTGCACCAGTCGGGCGGTCCGTCGCAGATCGATCTGTTCGATTACAAGCCGCAGCTGGAACGGTTGCGCGGTACGGAATTGCCGGAGTCGGTTCGGATGGGCCAGCGGATCACAGGCATGACTTCGGGCCAAGGTACGCTTCCGGTCGCCAACTCGATTTTCAAATTCCGCCGGTACGGCCAGTCGGGGGCCTGGCTGAGCGAACTGCTTCCTTACCATGCCCGCATCGTGGACGACATTGCCATCGTCAAGAGCGTTCACACCGAGGCGATCAACCACGATCCGGCCATCACCTTCATTCAGACCGGGAGCCAGCAGCCGGGGCGTCCCAGCATGGGGGCCTGGGTCAGCTACGGTCTGGGCAGTGAGAATCAGAACCTGCCTGCTTTTGTGGTTCTGGTGTCGCAGTCAAGCGCGCTCAACATTGACCAGCCGCTGTTTTCGCGCCTCTGGGGAAGTGGCTTTCTGCCTTCCCGCTACCAAGGCGTGCAGTTCCGCTCCGGAGGCGACCCCGTGCTTTATTTGTCCAATCCCCCGGGCGTGGATCGCGATCTGCGGCGGCTGATGCTCGACAGCCTCCAGGAGCTGAATCGCACCCGGGCGCAGGTTTACGCCGACCCTGAGATCGAAACGCGCATCGCGCAGTTCGAGATGGCGTTCCGCATGCAGGCCTCCGTGCCCGAACTCGTGGACCTGTCGAACGAACCGGAACATGTTTTTGAGCTTTATGGTGAAGAGGCACGCAAGCCGGGCACCTATGCCCATCACTGCCTGCTGGCGCGGCGTCTGGTGGAGCGCGGGGTGCGGTTCATCCAGCTCTACAAGCGCGGCTGGGACCAGCACAACGATTTGCCACGAGATATTGCCTTGCAGTGTAAGAGCGTGGACCAGCCTTCGGCGGCACTCATCTTGGACCTGAAGCAGCGCGGGCTGCTGGAGGAAACCCTGGTGATCTGGGGCGGCGAGTTTGGGCGCACGGTGTACTGTCAGGGCCGGCTGACGGAGACCAATTACGGGCGGGATCACCATCCCCGGTGTTTCGCCATGTGGCTGGCGGGGGGTGGCATCAAGCCCGGCATCACGATCGGAGAGACGGATGATTATTCCTATAACATCGTCTCCGACCCGGTGCACGTGCATGACCTACAAGCGACGATCCTGCATTGTCTCGGGGTGGATCACACGCGGCTGACGTACCAGTATCAGGGGCGCCACTTCCGCCTCACGGACGTTGCGGGCGAGGTGGTCAAGAAGCTTGTGGCGTAACAGAGAGATTGGAGGGTCTGCGGTTTTTGCGAACCGGTTTTTGGCGGTAGGATGTAGGATAGAAGAAGCCCCGGGGCGGTTAGCTCAGCCGGTCAGAGCGCCTGCCTTACAAGCAGGAGGTCCGCAGTTCGAGCCTGCGACCGCCCACCATTTATGTTCAGACACTTACAGAAGCACATCCGCTCGGCGAGGGAGACTGCAAGCTAGACTGTTGCCCGCGCCCTTCGCGACGGAACGCTTCCTGTGAGGACCCGTAGGTCCCTCGCACAGCCGCGGGCATTGCGACATTTATTCGAACGCACAACATCCCCTCCGGGTCCGTGACTGCCCATCGGGAGAGACTTCTTTGGCGCGGCGGCTGCGCGCAACTCCGAGCCGATCGGTCGTTGACCGCCGCGGTTCTCGCTGGTGGCCGGCTTCATGCGGTCGGCGTGAGTGCGGCGGACTTTGTGCGCGGGAATGACGGCTGTGACTAGCACTTTGACGAAACCGCTCCGATCCAGACCACGCTGGGCGCAGCAATCGATGAGTCTGCACTTCCCCGACTGCAATAACCCCGGCCCCTCTCGCGTCCATGTCAACAACCACAGCTCAAACCTGAGCGACGAGCAGGTGGAGGATGGCGGGCAGGTCATTGCGGTCGATTGAGTGGGCAGCTAGGTCTGGCCCTGCCAGCCAAGCCAACCCAACCCATCAGGCTCGACATCACCAGCGTGGGAACGAATTTCCCCGGCGAGCGCGATTCGCAGCCCCCCCGCGGCGCCAATTCCTTTAGTTCCGGGCGTCGCTCGCAGTCGCCCAGACCTCACCCCGTCCGTCGTGGGCGTTACTTCGTCGAGCGAAAGACCTGATGGTTAAAGAATTGCTGCGCTCGGCGGTTCAATTCTTCCAGTGAGACATCCTCTTTGCGAGTAGCGAGGCTCCAACTGTGCCCGAAGGGATCTATGAGATGACCGTAGCGGTCGCCCCAGAACATGTCCTGGACCGGCATCAGCTCAGTAGCGCCGGCCGCCAGAGCGCGCGCAAACGCCGCATCCACATCTGCGACATACACGAATAGGCTGCTGGTGGCTCCTCCACGAGTTTGCGGGCCCAGCAAACCTCTTTCCGGGAACTCGTCGTTGAGCATCACTACGGAGTCTCCGATTCGGATTTCTGCGTGCAACACCCGGTCATGGCCGGGCGCTGTCACGCGCAACAGCTCCTCGGCGCCGAAGGCGCGCCTGTAGAATTCGATGGCCTCGCTTGCTCCTTTCACAACCAAGGACGGCGTGACGGTGTGATACCCCTCCGGTATGGGTTGTGGCATTTTTCCTCCGAGGGACGTTGAACTCCCGCGCTAGTCTACCACGGATCGGCACGCTTGGGGCCCCCGCTACAATGAACATCATGGGTTTGTCGGAGCAGGAGTTTTATCGCATCGGAAAGCTGCCGCCCTACGTGTTCGCCGTGGTCAATGAGATGAAGGCCCGCCTCCGGGCGGCGCAGCTCGATGTGGTGGACTTGGGCATGGGGAACCCGGACGGGCCCACCCCCAGGCCGGTGGTGCAAAAGCTGGTCGAAGCCGTGCGGGACAAGCGCAACCACCGCTATTCGGTCTCCCGCGGCATTCCCAACCTGCGTCTGGAGATCGTGCGTCGCTACCAATCCCGCTACGGTGTCACACTGGATCCGGATCGTGAAGCCATCGTGACCATCGGCGCCAAGGATGCTCTGGCGCACCTGCTGTTCGCCGTCATCGGCCCGGGCGACGTCGTAGTCTCGCCGAACCCCTGTTATCCCATTCACCAGTATGGCGTCGTGATGGCCGAGGGCCATGCCTGCACCGTTCCCATGCCGGATCCGGCTGAGTTCCTGAACCGGCTGGAAGACATCTACCGCAAAGAAAGCATCAAACCCCGGATGCTCCTGCTCTCTTTCCCGCACAACCCTACGACCCACTGCGTAGATCTGGACTTCTTCCGTGAAGTGATCCGGCTGGCCTCGCTTCACGGCACGATGGTGGTGCACGACTTTGCCTACGCCGACATTTGCTTTGACGGCTACCGCGCCCCCAGCATTCTCCAGGTGGACGGCGCCAGAGAAGTCGCCGTCGAGATCTACTCCATGTCGAAGAGCTTCAACATGGCGGGCTGGCGCGTGGGCTTCTGTCTGGGTAATGCCAAGATGATCGCGGCTCTGGCCCGGATCAAGAGCTACCTCGATTACGGCATTTTTCAACCCATCCAGATCGCCGCTATTATCGCCCTGCGGGAGTGCGGCGAAGAGACGGCCAAAATTTGCGCCACCTACCAGAAGCGCCGCGATGTGCTGGTGGCCGGTCTCAACCGGGCGGGCTGGAGTGTGACACCACCGCGCGGAACCATGTTCCTCTGGGCTCCTCTACCGGAGCCGTTTCGTGCCCTGGGCTCGCTCGAGTTCTCCAAGCTGTTGCTGGAAAAGGCACTGGTGGCCGTCTCACCCGGGGTCGGATTCGGCCCCATGGGCGAGGGCTACGTGCGCTTTGCGCTGGTGGAAAACGAGCACCGGATCCGGCAGGCGGTGCGCGGGATCCGGAATTTCCTGCGTTCGTACGACGGCGTGCCCTTACCTCAGGCAGCCGGGCCCGCCGCGTAGGTGAGCCGGGGCTCATAGACGCAGCGCGGATCGGAGGCCAAGTAATTTCCGGTGAGGGCATAGGCCCGCGAGCGAGAGCCGCCGCACAGGTGGCGGAATTCGCACCGCCCGCACTTGCCTTCCAGACGGTCCGGATCGCGCAGCGCCCGGAACAGCGGCGAGTTGCGGTAGACTTCGCCGAGCGAATCACGGCGCACGTTGCCCGCTCGAAGCGGCAGAAAGCCGCTCGGATAGATGTCGCCGATGTGTGAGATGAACACAAAGCCTTTGCCGTCGTTGATTCCGGCCTGGCGCTGGATCGCGCCTCCGGTCCTGGTTCCGGCGCTGCGCCCCTCCGCCTTGCGGCGCTGGGCGACGTAGCGGCGGTAGTGTTGCGCTTCGGTGGTCTTGATGTCGAAGGGCGCCGTCTTCGACCTTTCGTAAAGAAAGCCGAAGACCTCCTCGTACTCTTCCGCCGTCAGGTCGTCGGAGGCGCTGGCCCGGCCCGTGGCCACCAGAAAGAACACGCTCCACAGCTTTGCTCCGGAGTCGGCCACGATCTGTGCGATCTCGTCGAGCCGCCGCCAGTTGTGTCGCGCCACGGTGGTGTTCACCTGGGTCTCAAGACCAATGCGGCGCGCGTACGCCAGAGCGGAGATCGTGCGGTCGAACGAGCCTGCCACGCGCCGGAATCCGTCGTGCGAGGCGGCGTCCGGCCCGTCCAGGCTCAGCGCCATGCGCGCGACACCGCAATTGCGAATGGCCTCGACAGCCCCTGCCGTCAGCAACGGCGTCGCGCTCGGGGTCACGGTGGTGCGCAGCCCAAGATCCACGCTGCGCTTGAGCAGCGCAAACAGGTCCGGCCGCTTGAGCGGATCTCCCCCGGTAAAGACCACGAGGGGATCGCCGAAGGAACGAATCTGTTCGAGCAGGCGGTATCCTTCCTCCGTCGTGAGCTCCCGGGGGTCCCGCCAGGGAATCGCCGAGGCCCGGCAGTGGACGCAGGCCAGATCGCACGCCTGCGTCACCTCCCAGATCACCAGAAACGGAGCCTGCGCGAAGTTCATCCTGCCCCCAGCTTAGCGCCGATCTTTTTCCGCTCCTGTGACAACAATCACAGCATCCGGCCGGCGTTCCGCGTACCATGGCTGACAGAAGGAGCATCCATGACACGCGCGACAGGCCGCACTCTTGGAGAGGTCGCCGCACACAACGCTGCGGCGATCCGAGTGTTCGAAAAATACGGACTGGATTATTGCTGCGGCGGTGGCAAGCCTTTTGAGGAGGCCTGCCGGGAGCGGGGTCTCCGACCGGAACAGATCGAGGCGGAGATCGAGCAAGCGTCCGCTGAGTCGCCCGCGGAGGAGCGCGACTGGACCAAGGCGCCGCTCGGCGATCTCATCGCCCATATCCTGGACCGGCACCACGCCTATCTGCGCGAGGCCCTGCCTCGCATCACGCAGATGGCGGCAAGGGTCGTCGAGGCGCACCGCGCCCGGCATGCTGACACCCTGATTCCGTTGCAGCAGACTTTCGCCGCGCTGCGAGAAGAGCTCGAGAGCCACATGTGGAAAGAGGAGATGGTGTTGTTTCCGCTGATCCGATCCATGGAGGAAGCCGCAGCGCGAGGGGGCGGGCTCCCGCCTTCCCATTGCGGTTCGGTCAACAATCCCATCCGCGTCATGGAACACGAGCATGCCGCCGCAGCTCAGGCCCTGGAGGAGATGCGGCGCATCACAGGCGGCTATGCGGTTCCGGACGACGGCTGCATCACCTACCGGGCGTATTTCGACGAGCTTCGACAACTCGAGCAGGACCTCCACCGGCACATCCATCTGGAGAACAACATCCTGTTTCCACGCGCAGCGGATCTCGAAGCAGGCTTGATGTAGGGCACGGCCGAAGCCGTGCGGCGTGGCTCCGGGCGCACGCTAAAAGCGGTGCGCCATAATATCGCTATGGCGGAGAAGCTCACGCGCAGGGAGTGGATGGCAGCTCTGGCGGCGCCGGCCCTGGCGCAGGCCCCCGCGGAAGAGGAATCGCCGGAGCAACTGCTGGCGCGCGCCCGGCAAGACCTGCTGCAAGGCGCCGAACGGCTCGGTAAATTTCCGCTGCCTATGGCCGTGGAGCCGGCCTTTGTGTTCAAGCCCTGAAGGCCATGGCGGCGATTCCGGAGGATGCCTTCTTCGCCCCTGTGGCGGAGCTGAGCCGGAGGCTCCGTGACAAAGAATTCACGGCAGTCGAGCTTACCCGGGCATTCTGCGACCGCCTGGAGAAGTTCGGGCCGCGCTATAATGCTCTGGCGCTCCTGCTCCGCGAGGAGGCGTTACGGAAAGCCCGCGAAGCCGACGAAGAGATCAGACGCGGCCGGCTCCGTGGAGTGCTTCAAGGCATCCCTTTCGGCGCCAAGGACCTGCTCAGCCTGAAAGGGAAGCCGACCACGTGGGGTGCGCGGCCCTATGCGGGCCAGGTGTTTGACTACGATGCGACCGTGCTGCGTAAGCTGGACCGCGCACGCGCCATCCTCGTCGCCAAGCTGGCCATGGTGGAACTCGCCGGTGGGGGAGGCTATCGTTATGCCTCGGCTTCTCTGACCGGGCCCGGTCTGAATCCGTGGGATCGCACGCGCTGGTCGGGAGGTTCTTCGAGCGGGTCGGCTGCGGCAGTGGCTGCCGGACTGGTACCCTTTGCTTTGGCCTCGGAGACCTGGGGCTCTATTCTGACGCCGAGCGCCTATTGCGGCGTAACCGGGCTGCGCCCCACCTACGGATTGGTCAGCCGCTACGGCGCCATGCCCTTGTCGTGGACCATGGATAAGATCGGACCGATCTGCCGCTCTGCCGAGGACTGCGGACACGTGCTCCGGGCGATCTCGGGCGGCGACTCGAATGATCCCAGCTCAGCGGGTAAGACCTTTTATTACAACCCGCAGTTTGCCCGCAAGCCTGCGGACCTGCGGGTAGGCTATGCGCCGGTGGACATCGAAGAGTGGGCCGAGGAGTCCGCGCGTCCCGCCTTCCGCCAGGCGCTGGAAGTGATTCGCGGCCTCGGCGTCAAGATGTTCGAAGTCGAGCTGCCCGATTTGCCCTACGGCCTTGTGGCGGGCACCATCATTTCCGCCGAAGGATCGGCCGTCTTCGAGCCGCTCATTCGCAGCGGGCAAGTCGAGCAGCTGGCCGATCGCAAGCAAATTGCGGGGCTCAAAGCCGGGCTGGAGATCAGCGCGAAAGATTACTTCAAGGCCATGCGCATCCGGCGGGTGGTGATCGAGGAAATGCGCAAGCTCTTCGCCAGCGTGGACGTACTGGTTTCGCCGAGCCGCTTCGGTCCGGCCACGAAAATCACTGAGCCCCTGGACCGTCCTGCGCGGCCCCGGCCGGAACCCAAGCGCCGCGGCCTGCGGGACCTGGGCGCCGCCGGAAATCTTGCCGGGTTGCCCGCCCTTTCGCTGCCGTGCGGTTTCGCCGGCGGCCTGCCGGTCGCCATCCAGCTCGTCGGCCGGCCGTTCAGCGAGAACAACCTGATCGCTTTAGGAAAAGCCTTCCAGGATCAGACGGACTGGCACCGCCGCCGTCCACCCGTGGAACCTTCGACCCCGGAGCGGTAATCTGCGCCGCGACGGCGCAGCCGGCAACTTACAATCCTGCGCCTCGCAGCATCCAAGCCTGGAACAGCGGACCGGCTCCTCGCTTGGGGTGGGCCTGGAACTTCACGGTGACCTTATCTTTGCCCTGGGTCAGAGCGCGCGGGATGGCGTAGCGCACCTCGAGAAACTCACCGGGCTTTTCCCGCTCGAGTGTTTGAGAACCGATTCTGGTTTCCTCGACCAAGATGTCAAAACTCCGGCCGCCGTGGCCGCCCCAGTACCGGCAAACCAGTTCCATGGGCTGATCGGGGTGGACCTTCATTTCGAAGGAGAACCATCCTCCGGGCGCTGCCTGCCGGTACCGCCGCAGGCCCATCTCTTCGGAAGAACTGCGCCGGCCGCGAAAGTTGTGATCTCGTTCGTCACGGATCCGGCCAGGGTTGAAGACGTCGGTCAGCCGGTCCGCCCACATTCGTGTCCGCTGTTCGTCCTGCTCGAACTCCGCCACGGTCTTCTTCCAAGCTTCCGGAGTGAAGTAGTGCCAATAGACGGTGTAGCGCTGGTCCCAAAGATCGTAGAAAGGCGCCAGTTCCGGAGCGGCGGTTCCGCTGCTACCTAGGCCGCGGAACAGTTCCCGCCGGGCGGCAGCGAACCGCAACCGTCCGGGAATCCTGCGGAACCACTTCTCGGGGTCGCGTTCGGGTGCTACGATCACCGGCACCTCACCTGCCGGCAGGTGGTCGTAGTCGAGCTGCCCCTTGCCATAAGGAATGGGCGGCTCCATGCCCTCCTTACCCAAAGCACCCGCCAGCAGGACCGGACCGTAGAGGATGGCAACCCGGTTGGGATCGCCGGGCAGGCTCTCCAGATGCAAGCGCATCGGGAAAACCACTTCGACGACGTCGCCGGTCTTCCATTCACGGGTCAGCACCGCGTAGCCGCCCGGCTTGCTGGGGGCGCCGGCGCGCCGGCCATTGACCGAGATTCGCAGCGCAGCCGGGGCCCACCACGGATGACGAACGCGCAGGGCTGCCGGCACAGGTTGGGCTGCCTCGAATCGGAAGCGGGTAATGGGCTGTTCGGGGTAATTCGTCTCCTGGCGAATCTTGAGCCCTTTCTCCCGCCAGTCCAGCTCGGAGGCGATAAACAGGTTCACATACAGCCCCTCATCGTCGTGAAAGTAAATGCTGTCCCCGTATTTTGCGTGATTCTCCAAGCCCGTCCCCGTGCAACACCAAAAAGATTCGTACGGCGTGTTGAACACCTTGAAGTGGCCGGGTTTGAGCGAGCACAAATAGATCATCATGCCGGTTTCTTTGTGCTGAGAGGCGAGAATGTGGTTGTACAACGCACGCTCATAGAAATCCGCAATCGCCGCTGAGGGCTCCCAAGCGAACAGGTGGCGCGTAAGCTTGAGCATGTTATAGGTGTTGCAGGTCTCTGCCGTACGGCTGGTGAGGTTTTCTGCGAACCGGTCCGGCGCGAAGAAACGTTCGTTCTCGCCATGCCCCCCGTTGACGAACGAGCGTTCGTAAACGACCTTTTGCCAGAAAAAGCGCGCCAGGGTGCGGAGCCGGTCCTCCGCCGTGAGGGCGTACAGGCGTGCGGCGCCGATGACTTTCGGAATCTGCGTGTTGCCGTGCAGCCCGGTGAGAATATCCTTGCGGTCGGCCAGGGGATCCAGAATAGCCCGGTGGTAGAACCGTTGGGCCAGCTTCAGGTACCTGGGGTCTGCCGTGAGGGCGTAAACGTCCGCCAAGGATTCCAGCATGCCTCCGTGTTCGGTGGCGAGCATTCGCTGCATCTGCTCGTCGGTCAGCTTGTCGGTGAGCTCCAGGGCCCAGTCGGAGAGCCGCACCAGGATCTCCAGAGCTTTGCGGTTACCACACAGCAGATAAGCGTCTCGCAGTCCGGCCATCAGTTTGTGAGTCGTGTACCAGGGGACCCAGATGCCGTTCAGGTTGAAGGGTTCGGATTTGATCTGGCCCGCTCGGATCTCCTTCCACAGTCGGTCGGCTTCGGGAAAGCCGCCCACGAATCCTGTGCCTTTTGCCTGTTGTGCAAGCGCGAGCTCGTCCACGATGTAGTTAGCCCGCTCGAGCAACCTGCGGTCTTGCGTGGACGCGTACATCAGGGCGAGAGCGCTCAGGTAGTGTCCCAGCGTGTGCCCGGAGATCGTCTGCGCCTCCCAACCCGTGTACTCCGGTGCTTTGGGCTCGAGGCCGGAGAATTTTCGAAACCGGGAAAGGAGGCGGTCGGGATCCAGATCGAGAAGATACTTCTTGTCGAGCTCCTGAGCTTGCCGGAACGGCCCTTCCAGCAGTCGAACCCTTGTGAGATCGAAAGCCCAGGCCTTGATCGCCCCTTTGGGCTGCACCTTCCATTCCGGTCTGGAATGCACCAGCGCATCCGCGCGAGCCGGCGGGGCCGGCCACCACAAGATCGCAATCAGGTACGCGCACGTCCTCAGGTGTAGGCGGGTCATGGCATTGGCTCCATGACAACCTAGACTACATCCGTCGGGGTACGGGTCCGCAAACGAGCCCGACGACCGTGACCGGCGGCAGGCCAACGGGGCTGACAACGCGACATCCTGCGTCGCAGGCGCCGCCGGGAGACGGGGAAAGTTTCTTGATGCTCTTTTGGGTCGGTCCGGTGATGCAGCAAAAAAGCCTTACCGGGAGCGGGGGAATTCCTCTACAAAATGTCCCTCCCGGAACCACGGCGTCTGCTGAAATTCGGATATGCGATCACGCAGCGTCTCAAGGTGGGCGGGGGCGGCAATGACAAAAAACGCCCGGACCGACATGCGTCGGAATTTGAACGCCCAGACGTGTTCGCAGCCCAGAGAGCGTAACAGCTCGACACGTCGCTCGATTAAGACTCGCAATCCACCCTTTTCCCGGGTCTGGTGCTGATAAATTACCAGGCTCTGCCCGCGGCGGTAGTAAGGTGCGATTTCTTTGGCGCAGACATACTTGACGCTCCTCGAGCCCAACTCTTCAGGCAACTTCTCGGTGAGGCCGTTGTCGGGGTCCATGAAAACGAGTTGGGCGGGAGCGAGGGTTTCGAAAGCCTCATCGTTCCATGCTGCCCTCCGATCGGCCCGTTCCCCCGGGTCCCGCAAGGACAATGGGCGCGAAAAATAGATCGTGTTCGGAGGCAGGATGCCCGCCTGCTCCACGGCCGCGACCGACCGTCGCCCGCTGTTCACCAGGTTCTGAAGGGCTAGATATAGCGGCTCGTCGCAGTGGCGAAGCTCAGCGTAATGGGTGAGTTCGCCGTCGGAGTTCGGTTCTTCGTCGGCGTTCAGATACCAGTGGACACCCAGCCTGAGGTCGTCCCCGGCCAGTGCTTTCAGCAGCGCGAATTTGGCGAAATCACCAACATCGCCAACGTACCGGTTTTGCACGGAAAGATGTTACCACAGCCGCGTCTCTAGGCGGCCCGCTAGCTCAGCATGCCGAATGCGTTCCCCGGCCTTGAGCGTCGAGATGCGTGGGGTTATCCTGCTGCTGCCGCTGGTCGGGGCGGCCCGATTTCAACGGGCGACCCGAAAAGGACTGAGCGATCAAGGTAGCAAGTCAACAAGATCGCCTAAAGGTCGGCGGTGAGACCACAACAGGGCGCCCGCGGCCGCCATGCGCTGATCCCGCGCGGGCACACCTTGCCCGCCTAGAATCCAACGGGTCTGCGCTGCCCTCCGCCGAATCAACTCGACCATGGCGCCGCGGTGACGTTTGTAAAGAGTCGGCAAGGTCACCGACAAAACGACCACGCGCGGTTCGAGGGCTTCGCAGGCCCGATCCAAATCTTTGACCGGCAAAGCCGGTCCCAGGTGGACCACGCGATAGCCCCGGCGCGCCAACTCATAGCCGACGATCAGCACGCCCAATTGGTGCCGCTCGTCCGGGAAACACGCGGTCAGTGCGGCGGGGGCTTCTTCTGGGGTCTGCGCCGCCTCGATCAACTGCCGGAGCCGGTGGACGAAGGCCTCACTCGCCAAGTGCTCGCCGGCAACGCTACACTGCCCTGCCGCCCACAACTCACCGATCTCCCGCGCGGCGGGTTCGAGCACGGCACGGATGGCCACATCCGGCGAGACGCGGGCGAAGGTTGCATCGAGGAGTTGCCGGAGCCGCATGGCGTCGACAGTCCTGACGGCTTCCAGGACGCCGGCGCGCAGGTGCTCGAGTTCGGCAAGGCTGCCGTCACGCGGCCAAGCGGGAGGCTCGCTCGCACCGCGGAGCAGTTGGCGCCGGCCGAGCGCGGCGATTTCGCCGATGGTGCGGCCCTGGGCCAGCAGCTCGCGCACGCGCCGGAGCAGGCGCAGGTCTTCCTCGGTGTACAACCTGTGGCCCCCGGGGCCCGCGCACCGGTTGCAGCAGGCCGTAGCGGCGCTCCTAGGCGCGAAGCAACTCGCCCGAAAAGCCGGTGAGGCGGCGGACTGTGGCTAATTTGTAGAACTGGCCCACCGGAGACGAGTTTAGCCTGCTGTTCACGCTGGCAAAGGCCCTGAAGGCTGCCGGTCTGGTGGATACTTTGAAGGGCCCCGGACCGTTCACGGTGTTCGCGCCCACCGACGAAGCCTTTGCCAAGCTCCCTGCCGGCACCTTGGAAGAGCTGCTCAAACCGGAAAATAAGGAAAAGCTCCGCGGGGTGCTGACGTATCACGTAGTTGGCGGGAAAGTGATGTCGTCGCAGGTCGTCAAATTGCGTTCGGCGAAGACGCTCAACGGCCAAAGCGTTAGCATTCGCACGCGTGACGGCAAAGTTTTGGTCGACAATGCGACCGTCGTGAAGCCCGACATCGAGACCTCGAACGGGGTCATCCACGTCATTGATGCGGTGATCCTTCCCAAGCAGTGAGACTTAGCCGGATACGGGGCGGCCCGTGGGTTCCCGCAGGCCGCCCTCTTCGGCGGCTTTAGGTACCTCCGGGGAAAGCCGAACAGGACGACACGGGGACGCAGGGTGCACCATCCGAGCTGCCGGACGTTGTGCTGCCGCTTTGAATGGTCGGGGCGGCCAGATTTGAACTGGCGACCCCCTGCGCCCAAGGCAGGTGCGCTACCAGGCTGCGCCACGCCCCGACAGGCTTCGCTTCTTTGATTCTAAACCACTTCCGCAAGCACAGTGCCGGAGGCAAGCTCAAAGCCGGGCAAACGGTGTCAAGACTGTGCCAAAACTCTATCAGACGGCTCTCGGCGTGTCAAAAGCCGGCCCGCCTCGTTGGCGTGCCGGTTGGGTTTCCCATAGCCTCGCGTTTCATCGGAAGCTTGATCTGCGAGTGCTTCTTGAAGAACTTGGCGTCGCCCTGGGGCGACAGCTGGGTCACCCGTTCCCCGGCCACCCCTCTGCAGTCAAACGCGTCGCCTAGGTTGCTCGCAGGTCGCAGATTCCGAAGTACGGGACGCCTGTTCTCCTCAGAGTGGCACGCCACGCTGTCGTGAGCGTCTTCTGATGCCCACCGGGGTTGTTCTCGCACGGAAAGAACCACGCGCTACCGCCGGCGAGTTCCAGTCGACCACGCACTCATTGGATTCCACAAAATGAGTTGGTGTCCTAGCGTGACTTGTACTGTTTCGTGGCAGTCGCTTGCCTCTCCCACAGCCTGAGTCAACTCCCACAAGGCCGCCCAACACCACCTCGGAATCCACAGCGGCTCACCGACAAGGCCGATCGGCCTGATCCGCCGATCGGGAAGCGGAGGCGATAGCCCTCCCCGGCGAGGAAATTCACCCCTCCAAGAACCTCTCCGGCGGTACGAACGCCGACGAGGGTCGCCAGGCGCTGCGCGTAGGCAAAGTCTGCGACCATGTTCGCCGCACTCTTGGTGTGTTCGTTGACCAAGATGGCGATTCGGCTTGGCCTCCACTCCTCGAACCGCAAACAAGGTCCGGTGATCGCGCAACCGTGGTTCTTCAGGGATAGAAAGCTCGTCTTGGAGCGTTTAAGCTATGAGAGGCCAAGCAGCGTGAAGCTCTTGTCATTCCAAACGCGACCGCCCGCCGGCGACAGCCGGGAGAGTCTCGATCACGCCGTCGCGCGCGTGCTGCTCGAAAGCCTGGATCACCTCTATGCGACGGCGTATCGGTTGATCGGCCGCGCGGATGCGGCCGAGGACTTGGTCCAGGAGACGGCCCACAAAGCCTTGCGTGCGGCAGCGTCTTTGAAGGATCAACGGAACCTGCGCGCTTGGCTGTTCACGATCCTCGTGCGCGCGCTACGCGACCACGTGCGGCGTAGCCAGCGATGGGAGAAATGGGATGGGCAGATGGGGCCGGTGCCTCCGGCGCCGGATGTGGAAAATGTTTCTCTGGCGGCCGCGCAGGACGTCCGTAGCGCGCTGGACCGCCTGCCGCCGCCCCAGCGGGCGGTTGTCATTCTGGTCGATCTCGAGGAATTCACAATTGCCGAGGCTGCGCAAATGCTCGAATTGCCCGCCGGAACCGTGGCCTCCCGGCTGGCGCGCGCACACCATGCCCTGAGAGAGATGCTCCAGGCCTACGCATCGCGGTCCTCGGAAATCGGAGGGCAGCCATGAACTGTTCTGTGGCGCGAAAGGCCCTTTACCCCTCCCCCGAGCGGTGTGCCCTCTCCGTCGAGACGGCGGAGGCACTCGACCACCTACGCCACTGTCCGGAGTGCAAGCAATACTTCGCGGCACAAACGGAATGGTCGCGAGTTCTGCGTGTGAAAGCTGGAACCGAGCGCGCGCCGGGCCGCCTGAGGGAGCAGATCGCGCAGGAGATTGAGCGTAGCCAGCGTATACAGAGTCCGCGGCGTCGCTGGATCGTGGCGGCTGCCGTCGTCCTTGCCTGCCTTCCGGGCTTGTGGCTCGCACGACGCATTCCGTCACAGCTCTTCTTCCAGGCACTCTGTGCCGACCACACGAAATACGCGAACGCCGAGTCGCAGTTGCGTTCCTCCAACTACGTCGAGATTGAGTCGTGGTTTCGAGGCAGGACCGACTTCGCGGTTCGCGTTCCCCCGCTGGAGGCCGCCGAAATCCTGGGCAGCCGGTTGTGCTTCCTGCGCGGGAAGAAGGCGGCGCTGGTCTTTTATCGCCAGCACGGTCGACCGGTCTCCTTATTCCAGATCAACCGCCGCGACGTCAGTCTGGCCGCGCTGCAACGCTGGGAAGTGGACGGAGCCGATGTCTGGCGGGGTTCGTTCAAAGGCTACAGCATCGCGGCCTTCGAGCAGCGGGGTATCCTCTACGTGCTCATTTCCGACCTGCGCGAGAGTGAACTGCTAAGACTCGCGTCGGCGGCGCGCGTAAGGATGCAAGGATATTGACGATGGTTGGTGGATCGCTCGCGAATCCCTATGCCGTGGTTGTGGGCGCGCTGACCGTGTCCGTCCTGGGCTACGTGGCCGTCGGCCGCATCCCGACCGACATCCTCCCGGCCTTCAAGACCCCGGCGGTGCAGATCCTGACGCTCTATCCGGGCATGCCGGCCGAGGTCATGGAGCGGGACATCACCAGCCGCCTTGAGCGCTGGACGGGCCAGGCCAATGGTGTCGCCTTGCAAGAGTCGCGGTCGATGATCGGGGTGAGCATCGTACGTGATTACTTCCGGCCGGACATCGATCCCAACACGGCCATGTCCCAGGTTTCCTCGCTCGCCATCTCGGACCTTTACTACCTGCCGCCCGGCACCATTCCGCCGATGGTCATGCCGTTCGATCCGACGGCGAGCGTGCCGCTGGTTCTGCTCAGCGTCAGCAGCCCGGCCTTCGATGAGACCAGGCTTTACGACGTCGCGTATTTCGACCTGCGGAACAGGCTCCAAGGCATTACCGGGGTCATCGCCCCCGCAGTCTACGGCGGGCGCATCCGGCGGGTACTCGCCTACGTGGACCGCGACCGGCTGGAAAGCCGGGGCCTGTCTCCGATGGATGTGGTCCAGTCTCTGCGGACCTTCAACACCCTGATCCCTACCGGAAACGCCAAGATCGGCGAATTCGACTACCAGATCAACGCCAACGGCATGGTGCCGCGCGTTGAACAGATGAACCAGTTCCCGATCAAATTCGAGGAGCGCGGGACGCCGGTTTACATCAGCGACGTCGGCAACGTCGAGGATTCCCACCAGATCCAGACGAATGTGGTCCACGTGGACGGCAAGCGCCAGGTGTACATTCCGATCTACCGGCAGCCGGGCGCTAACACCGTGGGCGTCGTCGAGGGAGTCCGGGAGGCGATCGGCGACATCCTGACCCGGCTACCCAAGGGGATCAACCTCGATCTCGTCTTTGATCAATCCGTCTATGTCCGCAAAGCGATCCGCGACCTGCAACTGGAAGGGTTGCTTGGCACGGTCCTGGCCGGACTGATGATCCTCGTCTTCATTGGAAGTTTTCGCTCCACCGCTCTGGTCCTTCTCTCGATTCCGCTCTCTGTGATGGCGGCGATCCTCGGCCTCTACTTCACGGGCAACAGCCTGAACGTGATGACGGTGGGCGGCCTGGCGCTGGCGGTCGGCCGCCTGGTGGACGATTCCATCGTGGTGCTTGAGAATACGCATCGTCACCTCGCCATGGGCAAGCTGTCCGAAGTCGCCGCGCTGGAGGCGGCCGAAGAAGTCCGTATGCCGATCCTGATGGCGACAGTCGTGACAGTGGTGGTGTTCGCCCCGGTTGTATTCCTGACGGGCATCGGGAAGTTTCTGTTTACACCGCTGGCCCTCAGTGTAACGTTTGCCATGCTCGCCTCCTATGTCGTCGCAATGACCGTGGTGCCGGTCTACTGCGCCCGATTCCTGCGCCCTGCCGGCGAGGCAACTGCCGGATGGTTCGCCGGCTTCGAGCGCACGTTCGAACAGGTCAAGAGCGCCTACGCCGGTGCCCTGCGGTGGGCCTTAGACCAGAAGGCGTTGACCCTCGGCGCAGTTGTGATGGTGTTGCTCGTCTCGGTCCTCCTTTACCCCCGGATCGGAACGGAGTTGTTCCCGCAAGTGGACACCGGCCAGTTCAACCTCCAGATGCGGGCGGCTTCCGGGACGCGGCTCGAGAAGACGGAGCAGTACGTCTTCGAGGTCGAGCGGGCGATTCGTGAAGTGATCCCACCCTCGGACCTCCAGATGCTCATTTCCAACACCGGCGTCCTGTACGATTGGCCCGCGGCCTACACCCCGAACGCAGGTCCCATGGACTCCTACCTCATGGTGCAGCTCCGCGAGAACCATGCTGTGCCGTCTTTCGAGTACGTCCGCCGACTGCGCAGAATTCTCCGAGAGAAGTTCCCGTTTCTGGAGTTCTCGTTTGAGACCGGCGGGCTGGTCCGTTCCGCGCTAAACTTCGGCCTTCCCGCTCCGATCAACATTCAGGTGGAGGGCAACCGGCTTGACGTGGCGCACGCCATCGCTCGCGAGATCCGGGACATCGTTAAAGCGGTTTCCGGCACGGCGGACGTCCGCATCAAACAGAAGCTCGATTATCCGCAACTGAACCTGACCATCGACCGCACCAAGGCAGCCATGCTCGGGGTGAACGCCGAGGAAGCGGTGAAGAACATCGTGACCGCCCTGAACTCCAGCGTAAACTTCCTCCCGGCGTTCTGGATCGATGAAGGCAATGGGAATCACTACTTCGTCGGCGCGCAATACCGTGAGGAGGCGATCGACTCGATCGATACGATTCTTGACATTCCGGTCACGGGAGCCTGGCAGAAGCTCACCGGCGCGGCGATGGAGAGGATCTTCCGTCCGGCTTCGCTTGCGAGCAACGGCGATGGGAACCCGAGTCCGGTTCTCATAAGAAACATCGCCACTATCGAACGGGGCTTTGCGCCGACGGAGATCAACCATCGGAACATCACCCGTGTGATCGATGTTTACGCCAACGTCGAGGGGCGCGACATCGGATCGGTTGCCAAGGAAATCGCAAACAAGCTGGCCGGCAAGAAGTGGCCCGAAGGGTACTTTGTGCGGATGCGGGGAGAGGCCGCCTCGATGCGTGAGTCCTTCGGCGGCCTGACGTTCGGTTTTGCGCTGGCAGTCCTGCTGATCTACTTCGTCATGGTCGTGCTGTTCCGCAGTTTTCTCGACCCGCTGATTGTGATGCTCGCGGTTCCGCTCGGAATCATCGGGGTGTTGTGCATGCTCTTCGCCACGGGGACCACCCTCAACATTCAGTCGTTCATGGGAACGATCTTCATGATCGGCATCGCGCAGTCCAACAGCACGTTGCTGGTCGAGTTCGCCAACCGCCTCCAGCGCCAGGGTCTCGCGGCGCGTGAGGCGGTGATCGAGGCAGCGCGAATCCGCCTGCGGCCGATTCTGATGACCGCAGGTGCGGCGCTCATGGCGCTCGCCCCGCTGGCCTGGAACCCGGGCGAGCCGAGCATGCCGCTCGCGCGCGCCGTGATCGGCGGCCTGGCTTCTTCCACCCTGCTGACGCTGTTTGTCGTGCCGCTGCTCTACGTGGAGTTTAAAAAGTGAAGACGATCCTGCTGGGTGCGGCCGCCGCTTGCTGGCTCGGCAGCGTTGCCTGCTCCACCAGTACCAGCCGGCCTTCCAACGCGAACACGACGCAGGAACGGATCACCGTTTCCGTGGCGAAGCCGCAGCGCCGCACCGTTACGGACCGGCTGGAACTTGTCGGCTCGATTACTCCCTATGAACAAGTGACGGTCTACGCAAAGGCCTCCGGATTTTTGAAATGCATCAAGGTGGATATCGGGGACTGGGTCCGAAAGGGGGACATGCTCGCGGAGCTCGATATCCCTGAAATGGCCACCGCGCGCGACGAAAAGCGGGCAGCGGTTCAGAAGGCCGAAGCCGCCCTCGAGCAGGCCCAAGCCGCTGCCGAACAGAGTCGTGCCGACGTTGAGTTCCAAGAGGTCAATTACCGCCGGCTGAAATCTATCCGCGACAAAGATCCGGATGTCTTGCCCGAGCAGGAGGTGGACCAAGCCCGGAGCAGCTTCCGAGTGGCACAAGCCAGGCTGAAAGCCGCTGAGGCGCAGATCAAGGTGGCTGAGGGGGCTGTTGCGACGGCCAAGGCCGAACTGGCCACGTGGAACGCCTTGATGGAATACGCGCGCATCGTAGCTCCCATTTCCGGGGTGATCACGGAGCGCTTTGTGGATCCCGGCGCCCTAATCCAGGCGGCCTCTGCTTCTCGGACTCAGGCCGCGCCCGTGGTATCGATCGCACGTCTCGACCAGGTTCGGGTGCTTGTGGACGTGCCCGAAACCAAGGCTTCCCTCGTGCGTGCCGGCGCGAGTGCCCGGGTCCGCATCCCGGCTGGACCCGGCGAGCCGCTCCCGGCCCGGGTCGCGCGCACGAGCGGCGTGCTCGACCCCGGCAGCCGGACTCTGCGGGTCGAAGTCCATATCCCCAACCCAGATCACCGCCTGCGGCCGGGCATGATGGCAAAAGTCGAGCTTGAACTTCAGCGGACAGATGGCGCCCTGACCGTACCGGCATCGGCCGTCCGCGTCCAAGGTCCCAATCGCGCCGTTTTCCTGGTCGAAGGGAGCAAAGCGAAACGGCGTGTGATAAAGACCGGGCTGGAATCTCCGGAGTGGATTCAAATCCTCGACGGATTACGCGGCGACGAGGAGGTTGTCATTGCCTCGTCGGCGCCTCTGACCGATGGCGCCGAAGTGAGGGTCAACCGATGAAGCGCTGCATCGCACTGGTGCTCGCTGGGCCGTTGTGGGCGCAGGACACCATCAGGCTTACGCTCGAAGAGGCAGTTTCTCTGGCGCTCCGCCAGAACCCCTCCGTGGCCGCGGCCCGCCAGGCGGTCGAGGAGGCGGACGCGAGAATCAAGCGGGCCCGCAGCGACTACCTTCCCCAGGTTGGCGCGAACGGCATAGCCAAAGCAGGACTGTCCGGCGCAACCAACGCTCTGGGGTTGGTGGGCCTTCCGAATTCGCCCTTCTACCGGAACTTCGCCGTTTCCCTCAATGCGTCCTATCGCGCTTACGATTTCGGCCGCACCAGCCATTCAGTGCGGCTGGAACGGCGGCGGAGAGAAGTCGCCGAGGCTGATCTGAAAGCGACCGAAGCGCTGGTGCGCCTAAGCGTCGAGCGAGCCTTCTTTGGCCTGCTGCGAGCCCGCCGGCTGCGCGATGTGGCGGCTGAGATCGTCCGCAGCCGCGAGCAAACCGTGCGTCAGGCCCAGGCCTTTTACGAGGGGCAGATCCGATCCCGGGTGGATCTAGATCTGGCACGTGCCAGTCTCGCCCGGGCGCAACTAGAGGCGCTGGAGGCGGAGAATGCCGTTCGACTGGCCATCGCCGCATTGGGGCGGGCACTAGGCGGCTCCCAAGAAGCAAACTATGAGCCCCAACCTGCCGACCTCTCAGTAAAGCCGCCTGACGTGCTTCCGAAACTGCTGGAGGATGCCCAGAAGCTTCGTCCTGAGCTTCAGTCTCCGCGCGCCAAACGTGAGGCCGCCCTCGAGGCCGTCGCCCTGGCACGGAGCCAGCGCAAGCCGTTCTTATCTTTCGGCTTCAGCGGCGGATACGCCCGCTTTACGGAAGTGTTAGCGCGGCAACTGCTGGCGGGCGGCGTCGGGCTCGCCCTGCCGCTCTTCACGTGGGGGAACCTCGGGGGCCGAATCGAAGAGGCCGAGGCTCGACTGCGCGGGCTGGAGAGCCGCCTGGAGGAGCTGCAGCAACAGGTGGCGCTGGAAGTTCGTACGGCGTACCTGCGGCTGCAGAACGTCCAGCAGTCGATCCCCACTCTCGAGCAACAGGTCCGATATGCGCGCAACGCGGCTCGTCTGGCGCGCGCCCGGTACCGGGAAGGACTAGGAAGCATCGTCGAGCTGAGTCAAGCGGAGGCCGCCCAGGCGGAGGCCGAAGCGGGTCTGGCGGCAGCCGTGATTCAAGCGAGGATGGAGGAGGCCGAGCTACACTTCGCAGTCGGCTCCCAACAGTACCCTTGACGGAGATTGTTCGGATACGGTCTGCGCTAGCACTGGATTTTGCGGGCACCGCCGGATGAGCCGAAACTTTTAGGCCTGGCTGTACGAACATAAAAAACACGCCGACCAGAGCGAGAGTCACGATGCACGTTCTGACCCGCCGCATTCTTGTCGCCTTCGCCACGGTGGCGACGGGCACTCCTATTGTCGCCGCCCAGCAGCAAAAGCGCTTGCGCCCGCTGCCGGAGCTCGACCAGAACGTTAAGACGGGACCCGCCGTGGGATCGCAGGTCCCTCCGTTTGAGGCGGTCGATCAATACGGCCGGCTCCAAACGTTTGAAACGCTGCGCGGGCCGAAGGGACTGATTCTGCTGTTCTTCCGCTCTGCTGACTGGTGACCCTTCTGCAAGAGCCAGCTCGTCGAGCTGGAACAGAACCGCCGGGAGTTCGAGGCGCAGGGCTTGGCTGTGGCGGCGCTGAGCTACGATAGCGTCGCCTTATTGCGTCATTTTGCGGAGTCGACGGGAATCAGCTACCCGTTGCTGTCCGATCCGGACTCGAAGGTGATTCGCGCCTTCGATATCCTGAACCACAACTTCTCTCCGTCCCACCCTTGGTATGGCGTTCCGTTTCCGGGTACGTACGTCTTGGACGAGAACGGGGTTGTACGGGCTAAGTATTTTGAAGAAGATCATCGTGAGCGATTTACCGCGTCCTACATTCTGACCGAGGTCGTAAACCGAGGGGGACATGTACAGCATCAAGTGGAAACAAAGCATCTAAAGCTGCTCGCTTTTTCCAGCGACTCCCTCGTACGTCCCGGGAACCGCGTCCGCCTGGTTCTGGATGTAGAGCTGCGGCCGCGCGTGCATGTGTACGCGCCCGGCGTCCAGGGCGGCTACATTCCGATCGATTGGCAGATGCCCGACTCCAAGGGATGGCTGGCGCATCCGACTTCCTATCCGCCGCCGGATCGCCTGCACCTACGGGTAATTCGGGAAACAGTTCCTGTCTATCAAGGCCGTTTTCGTCTGACACGAGATCTGACCGTTGGGCAGAGCGCTGAAGTTCGTCCGTTGCTGACCTCGGGCGGGGCGCTGCTCGTGGAAGGGGTGCTGCAATACCAGGCCTGCGATGACAAGGCCTGTTACCCGCCTCAGACGGTTCCATTGAAATGGACGTTCCGGGTGGAGACTCACGACGGACGCCGCGCGCCTGTGGAGTTGCAGAGGAAGAGCTCGCCCCGGCGTTAGCCTTGGTTGATGAATCAAGCTGGCCAGCAACCGGGTTATGCTGCTGGCGGCGTGGCGTCCGGCTTCGAGCTCTGCCGCTGCCTCCTCCGAAGCGCTTGCATCCAGGGTTCCCTCGCGCGTGCCGAGCCTGTTGGGAGTGTTTCGCCTGGCGGGCGGCAAATCGCTCGAAACTTTCCGGAACCCTGATCTGTTCGAAAAGCGCGTGCCGATCACTGATGTGCTCCCGGAATCGGACAACGCGACCATCGCCCTGAGCATGCAGGACTTCCTCATCGCCTGAAGTCGGTGGTACGGGTCCGACCGTTGTCTTTGATGTATGTAAGCAATGTCCTTGGTCGATAACCGGGAAGCATCGCACTACGAATCAGTGGGTGTGAGGGCGGATTTCAGAAAAGCTAGAGCTTGTTACTGAAGGGGTGTTGAAACCATGCGGACTATCGCCAGTGTTACTATTGTTGCGATCTTCGCCGCGTCCACTGTGAGCGCTCAGCTAACCCGGGGCTCGATTTCCGGAATATTGCGCGACCCCACCGGCGCCGTTGTGACCGGCGCTACCGTTAAAGCCACGAACCAAGACACGAACATCGAGCAGACCACAGCGACGAACCAGACGGGCTTCTATCGCTTCGCCGGCTTGGAACCTGGCGTTTATTCGATCGAGTTCACAGCCAGCGGGTTCGAGATCCGGCGGGTCCAAGGCATTCAGGTCTCCGCGGCCCAGGACGTCACTCTCGATCAGACCTTAGCCGTCGCCGGGACGCAAACCGTGGTTGAAGTAGTGGACTCGCCCGCCGGAGTCGAGCTCGCCAAGACCACGGCGACCATCGAGCGGACGTTGAATGCGAAGTTCGTAGAGAACGTTCCGCTTACCGCAGGTACGCGCGACCTCACAACGCTCGCGTTGCTCGCTCCGAATGTGAACCGGGCCCCCGGCTCGACGGGCTTTTCGGCCAGTGGCCAGCGCGCCCGCAACAACAATTTTCTTCTTGACGGAACGGATAACAACGATGCAAGCGTGACCATCGCGGGCACGCGAATCATACCAGAGGCCGTTTCCGAAGTACAGGTGCAAACCACGGCTTACTCGGCCGAGTTTGGCCGCAACTCGGGCGCCCAGTTTTCGGCCATCACCCGCTCGGGCACCAACCGATTTCATGGGGATGCCTGGGATTATTACAGCGGCAACTCGCTGGAGCCGCTCAATCTGTTGAACAAGCGTGCCGGCCTCACCGATACGCCGCGTTTCGTCCAGAATCAGGCCGGAGGCGCCATCGGCGGGCCCATCGTGAAGAACAAGACCTTCTTCTTCGGTCTGGTGGAAACCAACCGCCGCCGCGAGACACGGGACGCCCGCAACGCGACGCCGATTACAATTCCCACGCCGACTGGCTTCCAAGCATTGCGCAGCGTTCCTTTGGGACCGAACCAGACTACGGAGAGCCGCCAGGCAGTCCTCAACGCTATTGGGTTCTTTCCGGAGATCCACGCACAGATTCCGCGCTTCGATAGCGTCCGCAACATAAATGTCAACGGCGTCCCCATCGAGGTAGGCACAGCCCGTATCCCTTTGGCTAATCCTCACAACTTCTGGCAGGTAGTCGGCCGTGTAGACCATCAGCTCACATCCGGGAACCGCCTCAACTACCGTTTCTTGATTGACGACCGCGACCAGCCCAACGTCGTCAGCAACCTGGGCTTTGGTGAGCGCTTCGCCGGCAGCCAGGACATTCTCGGCCAAAACCACGCCTGGGGATGGACCTCGACGCCAAAGCCAAACTTCATCAACGAGTTCCGCTTTGCTTATTCACGCCGTAATCTGGACTTCCCAGAGAACGATCCCAACTCGCCCGCCACCAACGTGGCGGGCTTCTTCACGCTCGGCGGCCTAGCCAATTTCCCGCAAGGCCGGCTTCAGCAAACCTTTCAGTTTCAGAATGTGAGCACGTGGGTGCTGGGCCGCCATTCGCTCCGGTTTGGCGCTGACATCCGCCGCCTGAAGCTGTTCAACCGCGCGGACTTCGACTCGAAGGGAACGTTTACTTTTCCCACGTTCGCCGACTTTATCAACAATAACCCGTTGACCATCACCCAGGCGCTGAACACGGCGACCTTCGACGCGCGCCAATGGCAGACCTACTTCTTCGTCCAGGACGACCTCAAACTCACGCGTGACCTCACTGTAAACATCGGCTTCCGTTACGAATACAACGACATCCCCTTCGGATTCTTCGGCGCCACGGATCCGGCAGTTCGCGCTGTTGGAGTGCCCGGCCCGGTTCGCACGGACCGGAACAACGCCGCTCCTCGAGGCGGCCTCGCCTGGAGCCCCCGATTCGAGAAAAATACATGGCTGGGGCGAATCTTCGGCGACGGCATGACCGTCTTCCGCGGCGGCTATGGCATCAGTTACGACGTGCTCTTCTTCAATATCCTCACGGTCAACGCCAGCAACTTCCCGCGGGTCGTCGTTTCTCAGATCAACCGGCCGGACACTGTGAACGTGTTTCCGCGAATTGCCACGCGCGTTGTGACGCCGACGCTGGATCCACTGGCCCTGTTTGTTAACTCACCGGAGGATCTCCAGAATCCAACGACACACTTTTACAGCTTCTCGATTCAACGGCAGTTCTCGAAAAACTACATTGTTGAGATTGGATACAACGGCAGCCGTTCCTATCACCAGATTCGCCAAGGACAAAGAAATCCAGGCATACTGACTTCCGAACAGGCCGCCCTCGTCCGTGAGACCAAGAATCCGAATGCAATTCCAGGTCTTCAGGCCCGGCGGCTGAATCCGAACATCGGATCCCGTATCACCATCGAATCGACCGCCCTTGCCGACTACAACGCGTTGTTTGTGAAATTTGACAAGCGTTTCGCCAATAATTTCCTCGTCGGTGCAAACTATACGTGGTCAAAAACGTTGAGCGACAACGATGAGTCGCTTGGCGTGGCCGCCATTACCGGCTCCAGCCCGCAGGTACCGCAGAACTTCTTCGACTTTCGCCAAGAGCACTCCCTCTCGGTATTTGACCGGCCGCATCGATTCGTTGCCCACTACCAGTGGGACTTGCCGTGGTTTAAGAAATCCTCTTCGGCTGTGCTCCGGCACATCCTGGGCGACTGGTCGCTGACCGGGTTTACCGAGTTTCAGTCCGGACAGCCTTTTACGATACGCACTGGAGTCGACAGCGGGGGAGTCGGTACGGCCGCCTCCGCTCGGCCGAACTTTAATCCAGGCGGTATTTTCGAACGCGATCCCGTTTCGAAGAATCTGCGGACATTCCGGATCCCGATTGATGGAAGGGGTATCGTGACGACACCGCTCGACGCGAACGGCATCCCCTTGCCAAACTCGCAACCCGGCGGCGGCACGCTTGGCCGCAATACCTTTCGCGGGCCCGGTTTCCGGAACTGGAACCTGAGCGTACAAAAATCCGTGTTTCTGCACGAGGACTGGAGGCTTCGGTTCCGTGCCGATTTCATCAACGCCTTCAATCAGCGTAATTTTGGTAATCCAAACGCAGTGATGTCTTCTGGGAGCTTTGGGGCCAACACCTCGAATCCCGGAAACCGGTCCATTCTCCTGAGTGTGAAGCTCAGCTTTTGAGCAAATACGCGGAAGTAAGTTCATTCCGGCGCGGGCCAGCCGCGCGATCCCGGGTTGGCGGCGCGGCCCGCGACACGGGCTGCGCGGGTGCGCCGGCAAAGGATATCCCGCCTGGTTCCCTGACGGCACCTTTGATATCGTGACGCCGGATCGCGGCGCACTCTGCCTGTTGCGCCGAACACGATTTGCGGTGCGATTGCCTGATTCTCGCCTGGAGCGCCACAACCTCCCTCGGCGGTTTGCCGGGCCTCAAACAGCACCCCCTGTCGGTCCGGAGGCTCGGGGAGGCTGCGAAACCACATCGTCAGCGGCTTCGAGCATGTGGTGGTAGTACGCCGGGGATCAGACCGGGAGCTGCCGTTCTGGACCGGCCTGGAGCCCAGCAAGCGTGACTCCCACCGTTCCGGTGTCGAATTCATAAGGGGCGGTGCTCCCCTCTCGTCGAGCCGGACGAGTCCTCCGCAGGGGCCGCCCCGCCATGTCACAAATGGCAATCAAGCTGGCGCTATTGCTTGCGGTTTCGGAGTTGTTGTATGTCGATCTGCTCATGCTCGATGCGGTGAACGGCTGGCGTCCGGTAGGCCGGTTTTTGCTCGATATGGCGCTTCTGTTCGGCTTCTATTCCGTCGCTTGGCGGGTTATCGCCGCTGGGCGCTCCAGGCGGCACGATCTCGCTCTCGTCTTCGCGGGGGCTTTGCTGTTCCGCGGAACATTGCTTCCAGCGGGTATGAGGGACCCTTATCGCACATCAAATCTTGCAGCAGGACTGTCCGCCGATCTGCTTGGTCGGGAGGTCACCTTCGAACCATTCCTGCTGTTCGACTCCGATGTGTGGCGGTATTTGTGGGAGGGTCACGCGGCGGCCCATGGCGCCAACCCGTTTCGGCAAAGCCCGAATCGCCTCGAGATGAGCCCGCTGGCCGCGGCAGAACCTGGTCCGGCCACCGACCACATTTCCATTTGGCCCGAAATACATGGCAACGTGACACACCGGGAGTTAACCAGCGTCTATCCGCCGGCGGCGCATGCCCTTTTCCGTCTCTCCCACTACCTCGCACCGGCGAGCGTAACCATGATCAAGCTCCTGGTGACAGCCCTCGACCTCGCAGTGGCAGTGCTGCTTGTCTTCAGCCTCCGGGCCTTGGGCCTGCCGGAATCCTACGTAGTGCTCTATGCTTGGAACCCACTCGTCGTGAAGGTCTTTGCCGGTAGCGCCCACTACGATGCTCTGGTGCTGGCACTGTTGGCCGGTGCGACGCTCGCCGTGATTCACCGGCGCATCGGGATGGCTTCCGCCGTTCTCGGTTTATCGGTTCTAGCGAAGCTGGCGCCGGCGGTGTTGTTTCCTTTCCTCGTCCGGCGTGCCGGGTGGTCCGCGTTGCTACCGGGCGCCGTGCCGATCCTTGTGGGGCTGGCAATCATGCTGCAAGGTTCTTCGAACTTTTCGGGTTTCGCCGCGTTCGCGCAGTCCTGGCGTTTTAACGGAGGTCCGTACCTGCTTCTGGACAGCGCCACGGGCCCCGCCGCCCGCTATCTGGCGGCAGGGCTGCTGATGCTCGCCCTTTGGTGGCTTTTCCGCCGCGACTCCGGGACGAACACCGCATTCCTCACGGCGAGCGCGAACGCGCTCGGTGCTTCACTGCTGCTGAGTCCGGTCGTGAATCCTTGGTACGTCACTTGGATTCTGCCGTTCGCGGCGCCGGCACGCCGTTGGTTGTGGCTCCTGTTCTCCGCGTTGGTCTGCCTGTCCTTCCTGGTGATGGTAGACGGACGCGAACACCACTGGGTCTTGTGGGTGGAGTACGGACTCATGATTCCCGCCGCTTTCTGGCTTCGCCGGAAACGCGGCAATCTCTGCAAAACTACACGAAAGGAAGACAGCGTATGATGCTTCGATTCTTGCTCGCCGCCCTGGCGGCGTATGGGTCACTCGGTCTGGCCTTCGGGCAAGGCAGCGGGTCGACGGAACCCCCGAAAGAGGGCCGCGACAGCGCGTTTCTGGTTACGAAGACGGCCAAGGGCTCCGTCGTCGAGCCTCCTTCGCGGGACGAGTTTGTGGTTGAAGTTGACGGCAAGCGGCTTTCTCTGCGCATCGACACCGAAACTGCCCTGAAGGCGGACGAAGGCGCCGATGTGAAGGATCCGCGCAACGTCTCCGCGGCGGACTTGAAAAAGGGCCAGCCGGTACGGGTCAAGTATCGCCCGGCCGATCAAACCGCTGTCGAAATACGGATACTGAAGTCGCAGACTTGACCTCCGCGGGCGATCCACGTTAGCGGCACACCCCTGCTTGTGGAGTGCTGTGTTACCAAGGCTGCGATGACAGGGCCTGTTACCCGCCTCCGACGGTTTCATTGAAATGGACGTTCCGGGTGGAGGCTCACGACGGGCGCGGCGCGCCGGTGGCGTGGCAGAGGAAGAGCGCGCCCCGGCGTTGGCCCTGGTTGTGGCCTTCAGTAGCACGATTCATGGCGTACACGGTAGCCGGGGGGGCCTGTACCACCGCGCTCCGCCGTCGGGCCTAATTGAGCCACGGGCTGCTAGCGCGGCGGCCCAGGGAGATGTGAACCGACAGCGGGTAATGGTCCGAAGCGACGATTTCTCTGTGCACTTTTCCGTTGTCAAACCGCAGAGGACCGCGCACGAAGATCCAATCCAGTCGCTCACCCCTTCGTGTCGTCCCGACGGATTCCTGTCCCACGGCATCTCGAAACCCCGCTTGCTTCACGCGGGAGACCAGCGGCGAAGGGCGGCGCTTGGTGTTCAGGTCGCCTGCCAGTATGATGGCCGTGGAGGGTGGGTAGCGATCTGCGTCGGCCAGGATTTCCTCCAATTGCAACAGTCGCCGGCGTTCCGAGCCATTGCTCTCCAGGTGGGCGTTGTAAATGACTAGTTTGCAGGTACCCACGTTGAGCTCCACCACCAGTGCCATTCGTCCTCCCTCTCGCCGCTGAAAGATGCCCCAGTTGGGTAGATACCACCGCGGCATCCAGTAGTCGGACTGTTCAGTGAACCGCAGTATTCGCGGGGACAAGATGGGCCAACAGGACAATACAGCCTGTCCGTGGTAGGCTGGCGAGGAGCGAGATCCCTGGCCCAGTTCTTCAAACTCCACGCCGAAAACGTAGTTCAGTCTCAACCGGCGCGCCAGGTCTTCGGCCACGTTCCGACGCCCCGTCCGGCGCGCGTTCAGGTCCACCTCCTGAAATACGCAGAGGTGAGGCCTTTCCCTTTCCAAGGCGGTCCGGATCGCGTCCAGCCGGAGCCCGCGTTCGATGTTCCAGTTCAAAAGTTTCAGTGAATCGGCTGGTTTGGCTCCGTCGGAGAATGTTCCCTGCCAGATGTAATTCCGTGCGTCATGCGCGTGAAATTGGGCCATGGCAACAGTAACTAAGACTCCAACCACGAGTATCGCCAGAAAGACCCTCATGTGAGTGGCACAGTTGCAGCACCGCTACTCCGTGACCGGCGCCAGTAGCTCACGCTGTTGGGCGACTTGGTGTTCGCCGGGAACGCCGCCAGCTTCGATCAGGCGCGGATATACGACGGTTTGGGCGAACCGCAGATCTTCGGGATCGTCAATTTCGGTCCAGGGGAGGCCCCCGGTCTCGGTGAACCGCACCGGCGTTCCGCGGGCGATCAGCCGCTCGACTGCCACCTGGAAAAAATCGTGCACCCGTCCCTCTTGGATCAGCTCCGAGATGGCAGAAAAAAGAAGCCGGCACCCGCGTTGGGAGAAGGTCGTAACGCCGATGTAGGTCCCGCTGAAGTCCTGACGCGAAATGCCCTTTCTCATGGTCACAACCTGACCTCCGCGGATGATGACCTTCATGGTTTCATCGCGAAACTCTCGGTCGATGATGACGGAGATATCGGCACGAGTCTGGACTGCGGGAAGCAGAATGCGAGGATGCAACAGTACATCGGCGTTCAAACAGATAAAGGCGCTGTCGCGGACCCATTCGTGCGCCAGCCAAAGCGAGTAGATGTTGTTCGTGACAGCAAACTGGGGATTCGTAATAAAGCTGATCGAATCCCAGCTGTCCGAGTGCCGGTGAGCGACGTGGTTTATGATCTGTTCTTTCCCATGGCCGATAACGATCGCGATCTCGGGAATCCCGGCGCGGAGCAGGCTGTCAATCTGGAAGTCGAGAATCGCCCGGCCGCCGAATTGCAGCAGGCATTTGGGCAAGCCCCTCGTTAGCTGTTGAATCCGCGACCCAGTCCCTGCGGCTAGAATGACCGCCTTCATAAGTCCCTCGCTCACCGCACCGGTAGCGATGCGGCGGGGTGGTTCCACTCATTTGACGGACCCGCCAGAGCGGGTCGGAGAAGTCGACCTGTGGAAAGGCCGAGGATCCACGCCAGGTTGCTGCCAAAGACGGCCAGGGCAAAGAAGATCTTGAGCCCGCCCAAAACCGAAAAAATCAACACGTAGTGACAGAGCACTGCTTTCTTGATGAAGCAGTGCACCTGGCGCACAAAGCGCGACACGATGTTCCCGGAGTCTGCTTCGAGCAAGCGGTAGTATCGGTTCAAGTATTCAGACGGTTTGCCGATCCGGCACGCCAGCCTCCTGTGCCAGGTGGCTACGAGAAACGTCATCACGGTTCCGAACAGCAGCAGCCCTCCCATCCCTAGCCACAGGCGTCCGTGTTGGCGATATAGGCCGATGGCCATGCCGGAAAACACGGGAATGTAGCTGGCATAGTCCACGAAGGATTCCAGCCAGCAGCCGAAAGCAGATTCCCGGAACGTGGTGCGGGCCAGCATTCCGTCGATTTCGTCGAACAGCACGGTTACGAAATAGAGAAGGGCGCCCAGGACATAAGCGCTCCAATAGCCCTGCGCAAACCAATATCCCGACAGGAGCGCGGCCGGCAGTCCGGCGAGTGTGACCATATTGGGCGTGACGGACGTTTTGGAAAGCCATCGCACCAGCGGCCGGCAAAGCCGGCGGTTGAATTTGGAGTGCATTCCGTCCCACTCTTTGCCGGAGCGGCGAATCAGTTCTCGCTCGACCAAGCGCGCTGTCTCGGGCGAGCGAACAGCCCAGCCGCCGACTGCGTCCGGGATGAAGCTAACAGGAAGACGGGCGAGGAACTCGGTCAGGACCCCGGTGCGGCGGGCTGAGACCTCGAGGGTCTCGAACAGCCGCGTGGCGACAATTACTGCCGGCGTCCCTTCCGGTCTCTCGAGCGTCGTCAACCGCGTGCCGTACTCGGCAGTCTTGCCTTTGGCGATCAGTGTGGCCAGGGCCCTGCTGTCCGCGATGAAGTTCCACGGGAGCCAGAGGAACCGCGCCTCCAGCCGATTCCGCACGCGCCTCCAGTGGGAAGGGCTTTCGGGGTCGAAAGGTTCATCCAGCGCGACGGTCCCGATGGCGACAGAAGAGAGGATCGGCGATCTCAGGGAGCCAGTAACCCACTCCTCGGACAACTGCCTTGGGTACAGCAAAAGGACCGACGTGGCTCCGCTCTTCACCGCTGTGGCTATCACGCGTACCAAGAGAGGAACGCCGCAGACTTCACGAAAGAGTACTTGCGCGGGCGCCCCGTGCTTTTCTGGCTCAGGGATTCCGGGCAATGAAAGCACTACCTGCATCAAAGGATTCCTTTCCTTGTTCAGGGCAAACAAGCCGCCGGGCGCTCCGAGCCGAGCCGCGGAGGCTCAGCCAGACCAGCCCCATGGCGGCCCAGAAAAGAGCTTGCACCCGTCGGGCAAGGGCCAGCGTCAGACCGGCAGCGGGATCCATACCCAGCAGGAGAAACGTGCCGGCTGCACCGCCCTCGTCGGCACCTACCCGGCCGGGGACGTAAAAGCTGACGATCTTCACCAAACGGTTAGCAGCCTCCACGGCCAGCAGAGCAAAGAGACCGATGTGGATGCCGAGGGCATTCATCACAGTTAACGCTTCAGCCGCCGTCACCGCCTGGATCAGCAACCCGAGGCAGAGCATCCGCCGGACAGCGGCCGGATGCCGAAACCGAAACGACCGTATCCGGTTCTCGATTTCTTCTGCCTTATGCAGCCAAGAGCAGGACTGATGACCTTGCCCTTTCCAGCTGCAGACGAGCGCCCGCACACGCGTGACCACCGGCCTGCGAGACAGCAGAAGCGACAGAGCGGCGGTAAACATCGCCACCGAAACTGCTAGCATTGCGAGCGTGCCCGGTACTCCGCCGAGAAGTAAGATTCCCGCGAGAGCTCCAGCCAGCCCCAAGAGCGCCGAAGTGAACCAGTAGACACCGGTATCTACGAGCGTGCCGACGACGCTGGCTTCAACCGCCGCGGAATCCCGCAGCAACAGGGGCTTCATTGGCTCCCCCACCACGGGCCCCATCGCTGACAGGTAGGCCATCGCTTGGGCGGCCACCGCGATGCCGAGCAGCCTGCGGGTGCCTACCACGACGCCGTCCGCCGCCAACGCCTGCTCCCAGCTCCACGTGCGCAACACGACTTTCACCAGACCCAACGTGATCAGAACCGGCAGAGACCAGCTGACCACCGCCAGTTGCCGCGCCAGGGTCCGCGGTCCGATGCGTGCGATGAGCAAGACCAGAAACGCAAAGCCTGCGGCCGCCAGCACGATCTTGGTTTTCCTCATCGCTATCGCTCCTGTAGGCGCGCCGCAGCCGACTCCATTTGCCCTTGCCGCCGGCGGCTTTCGGCGCTCGGCTCCGACTGGTTGACTCGGTAGTCCAGGTACTCGACGGCGACTTCTGTGAGGCCGAAAATCAGCACGTCTGTCCTCGACTGGTTCGAGGCCGGCAGCCAGAACGGTCCTACCTTCCGATAACGATGGACGAAATGAATCTTGCGGGTCCAAAAGGACGGGTTCTTTGCAGGGCTGCCTTCGATCCGCACCACGGCGAAATCTTTCGCATCCACCCAGATCCGCCCGCGGAACAGGAGCGTGTTGTCGGTCTTCGGACGAGCCTCCAGCACGTAGCAGGACCGCCCGTCTTCCACCTCGGTCCCCGCGAGCCGGAACTCGTAATTGGCGGGGCTGATGCGCGTCTGGTTTCGGGCTTGGTCCTGGGCGCCCTCGATCTCGGCCTCGATCATCCGGCGGAACACCCGCTTCCGCACCGCGCCCGAACCCTTTTCCGAAAGCACCTCAAATTCCTTCCTGCCCGGGTACGTATACTTCATCCGTACTTCCATCTCCGCATGTTTGCGGAAGCGGCTGTTGTCCAGAACGTAGCGCCGCAGGACGGTGTAGTTTTGCAACGTGGCCGTCCGCCATGCGTCCATCTGCACCATGCGCTCGACGATCTGTTCGGCCGTCAGCATCGCCGGGGAGGCAGCGCCTCCGGCCTCGATGGCGTCTCCCGGAGCTACAAACGCCCCTAACAAAGCTCCCGGCAGCAGCCAAGTCTTCCTCATGCGTTCTCCTAAAAGTCGATGATGAACTTTCCTCTGAAGGTGCGATCCACGCTGTTAAAAAACGTCCCGAAGCGGGGGCTGGCCAAGTTGTTCTGAATGTCTCGCGGGTTGAAACTGTTGAAGAGGTTGAACACCTTGAACCCCACGCGGGCCCGGTATTTTCGGCCCCCGAAAGGTATCTTGACTTCTTTAAGAACTTGCAGATCGAAGGAGGAAAACCCTGGGAATCGTCCGGCTTGGTTCCGCCGGCCCACGAAATCGCGCTCCTCGTTGACGACGGAGTAGGGGAAGCCCGTGTGGAGGTCCAAAACCGGGGAAAGCGTGACTTTCTTCGGAAGTGTCAAGTCCGCCCAAAACAGAAAGCGATTCGGCGCATCGAAGGCAAGACGAGAACGCTCGTTTGGGCGAATCACAGGTTGAGCCGTGGTGCCAAAAAACTGATTGAAGTCGTTGAGGTCGCCGGTCGCCGCCGAACGGACGTAGGAGGCAGTGAGCTGGCTGCGCTCCCCCAGCCGGTAGCGGGTGGTTACTTCAAACTCGCGGTAGCGGTTCCGCCCACTGTTGCTCACGATCAGGAAGCTTCCCTCGGGCGTCGTCCTTGGTTCCAGCAAGAAATCGTGAACCGTGTCCCGTTGTTGGAATCCGGTTCGCAGCAGCAGGTTCGGGAACACTTCGCGGTCCAACTGGATGTTCCAGGCCGTGCTGCGCGGGTTGCGAATCCCGCCCTCCCAGCGATGCCTGTAAAGGCGTGTGTCCAGCAAGACCCCCTCGGGAGAGAACCGCGTGATCGTGCGTTCGGGAAGCTGCGAGAACGTCGGAATGTTCAGGTTGACGCGATCATAGAAAAGCCCGATTCCGCCCCGCAGCACCGTTCTGCTGTCCTTTGTGGGGAGGAACGCAAACCCCAGGCGGGGCGCTAAGTGGTTGTCGTCGGCGACTGAGTCTCGGTCGAAACGCAGCCCCAGATCCAGGGTGAGGCGCGGCGAGATGTTCCATCTGTCGTGAGCGAAAAAGGTGTATTCGTTTTGCCGTACCCTGACGGAAGCAGGCGGACTGAAGTCGATTTGCTCGGCCGGCCGTCGCGAGAAGCGCAGGATCTCGACCGGATCAAACCTCTGGCGGCCGTCGTAAGCATTCCGAACAAAGTTAAAACCGAGCTTCGGTAGATGGTGGCCCCATTTTTCTGTCGAGGGAAAATGGTAGGTTTCCTGGAATTCCACCCGAAACGTGTCACGACTCTGCTTGTTGAAGAAGCCTCCCTCGGTTGTCTCGATGCCCACCCGGAACAGGCCGAGGCTGTTTGCACGAACATCGGCATCGAATACCTTGTAGCTCACTAGGGACTCCAGCAGCCCGCCGGACTCGGTGGCGTAGCTGTCTTGAAAAGCCAGCAGGTAGCCGCGCTGGCGGAAATCGGGTGCGGCGGGCTGGGGCAGGAAAGTGTTGAGGTTAAGGTAGTGCAGTTTCTGCGGGTAAAAGGAGAGGTCGAGCGCGGCTGTGTGGCGGTCGCTGAGGCGAAAATCCACCTGCGTGAACGAGTCGAAGCTTTCCAGGCCGGTGTCGTTCCGGAGATCCGGGAGGCTCGGAACTCGGGTCCTGACGAACCGGTATTCCAGAGACTGTGTGAGAGCGATGCGATTGTGGAGCAGCGGGCCGGTTACCGTCAGCCGGGGGGTCACTGACTCCAGGCCCACGATGCTCCCGCTCCGCTTTCGCAAACGGGGAAAGAAGTTCTGGAACTTCAAGTGAAACTTGTCGAAATCCGAGCCGCGCGTGTCGACAGTCGTGATGGCGCCTGCAAACTTGCCATACTCCGGCGCATACGGATTGGAAAGAACCTGGACCGTGGAGATCACGTCAATGGGCAGGTTGATCCCGGAGCCGCCGGTGACCGGGTCGGTGACATTGGCACTGTTCACCAGCAGCCCGCTCTGCGTGGACCGGGCGCCCTTCAGATTGATGAACCCATCCGGGCCCCGCACGACGCCCGGCAGCAGGGGCAACAGACTCTCGAAGCGCTCGTTGACGCTGGGTGCGTCTTGTAACGCGGAGGTCTGGAGCGTGCCGGAGGGGGACGTTTGTGAGGGATCAATCCCCTCCCGCTCAGCCGAGACGCTGATGGATTGTCTCAGGACATCGAGCGTCAGCTCGAGATTGACCTCTACAGCAGCCCCGGGGGCCACGGATATCCACTGCTCATCCGCTCTCATACCTCCGGAGGTTGCCCATATCCGGTAGCGGCCGGGGAGAACTCGTTCGAACGTGAATCTCCCGTTGGGGTCTGCGCCGGTTTCGATTGGCGCGGTCCCCGCCGCTTCTGGAACCAACACAACCTTTGCTCCCGGAATCAAATAGTGTTCTCCGTTGGGAGCGACGCTGGAGACGTCGCCGCGAACAGAGCCCACACTCTCTTGAGCCTCGGTCGTAGCGCCCAACCAAACGACGAGACACATTATCGCGGCGAGGCTGGCGGTCCGTACGCTTTCGAACACCTATATCTCCCCTTCGATGCTACACGCTAGAGTGATCTCCAGAGTCAAGTGTCTGCTTTGGCCTGGAGGCACAGCCTCTTAGCCCATACAATTGTTCGAGGCCGCACCTCGTCGGGTCATCAAGGGCCGTGTGGCAGGTGCCGATAATTTACGTGCTTAACGCGCTGTGTCCGGCGTTAGTGAACCGGGTGCCACGCCTGTGGCGAATCGATTAACTGCCGGCGCCGCGGAGGAAAGACCCGCAGGCGAGTGCCTGGACGGCTGCCGCTCGGTGGCGATCCGGATCTCCTGCTGTGGCGAACCAGCCGCGACCGCGGCATCACCTATAGCGGGTTCCCCGCCCCACCCTCACTCCCGCGACGGCCGACCCACGGCCAGTTGGCCGGGCAAGCACCTGCGAAGCCGGCGCTGGGCCGGAACCGTGCAGCTTCGGCAGCCTGCCGCGCGGGCGACGAGCTGCTGAGTCCCCGCCTCCCGCGCCTTCATGACGGTCAGCTGCGACGCCTCCCGCTCGCCTTGCTGAACCGTCACCTTCCGGACTGTTTCTCAAAAGCTTTCAACAGCTTTCGAGCCCGGGGCGTAAGCTCTGCCAGCCCGCCCCTCGAAGTGGGGCAATTATTACAGCGAGCCGAACTGAACAGTTTGTTCTCGACGACTGGGAGCACCGAGGGAGGCGTCCATGAACTTCAGCATCAAGAGGTGCAATGGGTCGTGATCCGCGCAAGTTGGTGACAGCAGGGAGGCGACCGTCAGGCGAGCGGGCCATCGTGCAAGGTCCTCGCGACATATGAGCCAACACGTTTCACGAAACAGCTTCCCGGTGACACCAGAGGCGCGCAAGGATGTAGAGGACGTGACTCCGCCCTGGTCGCCCGGTCAGGCACTTATTTATGAATCCAAGCTACGCAGAATCGGTGTCAGAATATACGCCACGAAAAAACCCCCAAAATAAATTCCCGCTGAAACCCACAAAATGGCTCGACTAACCTGGCCCGCGGTATCGCAGGCGCTTGCGCCCGCCAATGAGCACCCTTCGCCTTGCTGGCGCAGCCGCGGCGCGAGGTAGTAGACGTACGCGAAATTGGCGCCGATGAGGGTCCCGGCCAAGACAAAGAC
>JBBIJF010000028.1:0-58078 GCA_037446115.1 Acidobacteriota bacterium
GAAGCTAGTGGGAGTCGAACCCACCCGCGACCCGCACACGGGACGCACACTGGTTTTGAAGACCAGGCCCGGCACCGGCCAGGACTAGCTTCCGAGACGATTCTAGCACCGCGCTCACTGGGCGCCGCGCGACAGCAGCATGGTCTTCAACGTATGAAAGATGATGTAGGCATCGAGCGCCGGCGAGAGGTTCTTGATGTAATAGAGGTCGTACTCCAGCTTCCGGATGGCGTCTTCGACCGTGTCCCCGTACTTGTGGTTGATCTGCGCCCAGCCGGTAATGCCGGGCTTCACACAGTGGCGCTGGCGGTAGTACGGAATCTGTCGGGCCAGCACTTCCACAAACTCGGGGCGCTCAGGCCGCGGACCCACCAGCGCCATGTCGCCGCGCAACACATTGAAGAATTGCGGCAGCTCGTCCAGACGCAAGCGGCGCAGCCACCGGCCGACCGGGGTCACGCGCGGGTCGTCGGGCGCGGTCCAGACCGGTCCGGTGTGTGCCTCGGCATCCTGATACATCGAGCGGAACTTGTACAGTACGAAGATGCGCCCGTTTCGACCCACACGCGACTGGCGGAACAGGACGGGGCCCCGCGAGCTGAGTTTGATCGCCACGGCCACCAGGATCATGATGGGGAGCGTCAGGATCGTCCCCACAATCGCCAGCAGCGAGGAATAGAAGCTTTGGAGCGTGACGCTGGCCGGACGCGGGCCGAGATCCGAAGAAAAGATCAGGCGCGCCGGCTGCAGCTCCGCCAGAGCGACTCGCCCGCAGATCGCTTCGAATGCGGACGCGGCCTCCTCGATGCGGACCCCCGAAAACCGGAGCTGCATCAGCTCTTCGAGCGGCAGCTGGCCGCGGCGCTCCCGGACACCTAAAACAATATAGTCCGGGCGTGTTTGCTCCACCAGTTCCAGCAGCCGCGGGCCGTTCACGTGTTCATCCCCGTAGCAGCCGACCACGTTCAGGCCCAGTTGCGGCCGCTCCGCGATGTGCCGCGCAATTTCCGCCACGAGGCAGCTTGAGCCGAGCAGGAGTACGCGCACGCCGCCCATCGCCTCGAGCACCGCGGAACTGTAAATCACGCGCCAACCGAAGAGCGTCGCCAGCGCTGCACCGCTGCCGCTCATCATCACCCAGCGCGGGAGGATCCACTCGCTGCGCAGGTAACTCACCAGCGCCTGCGCCAGAAACGCGATCCCGAACACCTGCACGCACTGTTGCAGCAGCACCACCTTGGAGCGCACGCGCAGATCGGAGTACAGATCGTGAAAATAAAGCCCCGCCTGAATGGTGCCCACCGCCAGAAGGATGCGTGCAAACCCGCGGTCGTAAGTCAGATACACCGCAGGATCCACGCCCAGCAGAAGATAGCAGGCGGCGGCGTAGCAGGTCGCCAGAAGCGCCGCCTCGGAAACCAGCAGGATCACAACGCCGGACGGGATGAGATGGCGGAACAGGCGGAACATCCGATTGACTGATTCGGCGCAACAGCAGCGACAGTTTAGCTTATCACGGCCGGCCCGCCCTTGCGCAAAAGGCCGTTCAGCGCAGAATCACTTTGGTAAGACCGGCGTTATCGGCTGCGTCGTAAACCCGGATCGTGATGAGGTGTTCGCCGGGCGGGGGATTGGCTAGCCGCAGTCGGAACCTTTCCCGAGGTGAGTCTGTGACGCCGTCTTCGGCCGGAAGCGGGGTCCACGGACCGGCGTCGAGTGAATACTCGGCGCGGCGCAGCGGGCCGGCATCCAGAGCTTCCACGTCGATCTCGATGTCCATGCCGACGCGCCGGGGCTTTCCCGCGTGCACTGCGGGAGGCGTGTTGTCCACCAGCACGGGCGGGCTCACCATCTCCGCCTGCCTGGCCGCCGCCGGAGGATTCACGGCCTGATCGGAGGCGACCACCCGGAAGAAATACCGGCCGTCGGCAAGGGCCTCGCGGTCAATCGAGGTGCTGTTGTCGACGAGGTTGTCTTTGATCAGCTTCCATTCCCGCTCGTCCTCGCCGCGAAAATAGACGGCGTAGGTCAGGCGGTCGCCATCCGGGTCTTCCGCCTGCCAGCTGATCTGGAGCTGCCCGCCCGCTCCGCGCCCCACCGTCTGGGTCTGCGTTCCCGCGGACGTGGCGGCGGGCGCTTCTCCCGTATCCGTGACGGTGATGCTGTAAGTGCCCGAGGCAGCCGGTGTACTGACCGGCTTCGGCGCCGCTGCCGCGGTCACGGCGCTCACCGTGATGCTTTTCAGCACCGGGGGCGTGTTCTGAGGCAGGTACGCCACGGTCACACTGCGGAGCACGGGGCTGGAGGAAGGTGTGCCGGAAAATTCCGCCCGCCACTGGATGTAGCGCGCGTTGGGACTCGGGATCCGCGAGCCGCCGGGATCGGTCAGCGGTTCGGACCACTCGCTCCAGGTCCGGTCCGGGCGCGCGGAATTGCCGGTGCGCGTGCGCAACACGATTCGCGTATCCTGGCCGGTTTCCGCCCGCCAGCTGATCCGTCCCCAGCGCGCCACCGAACCCGCGTCGTGCACGGGCGACTCATATTGGCCTGCGGTCGTGTATTCTCCAGCCAGGCGGAAAATCTTTCCCACGTTGCCGGTGGCCGCCAAAACTCCGCCGGGGCCTGCGGCCAGCCGCGTGGCTTCGCTTTCGTTGGTCTCCGCCAGCAGAGTCACCTTGCGATCGCGACCGAGCCGGTAAAGACGCCCGCGCCCGTCGGTCGAAAAGATCAGTTCCTCTCCGAGCGGCACCACGTCATAGACGTTTTCCTCTTTCGAGGTCCACAGTGTTTCCACGGTCAGGTCCGGAGCGATGCGGAACAGCGCCGACTTTTCCACGCCGGTCAGGTCCACTACCGGGGCCGGTGCCGGAAGCGCTGTAACCGGCGAAGACGACGGCTTGGCTGCCTCCGGCTTGGGCTTGATCTCCACGCCGCCCTGCGCGCCTTCTTCGGTCACCGTAACCGTGACTGCCGCCGCGGGAGCCCCGGGCACGACCTGCCCTCCGGAGGCGCTGGGAGGTACCGCCGGAGTCCGGCGCATTGTGGCTCCCCCGAGAGCGGCCGCATACAGCGCCCCGCCGGCGCCCAGCGACACGGAGCGAATCTCGGGGAGATTGGCGTCGTAGAGGACGAACCCCTTATCCTTCCCGCTGATGCGATAGAGGATGCCATTCGGATCCGTACCCGCCAACAGGTTCCCTTGCGCATCCCAACCCAGACAGGTGACATGCATCTGCCCCGTCTCGTAATACACCTCCCCTTTCCCCGAGGGCTCGACACGAAAGATCTTGCCCTGATCCCCCGTGGCCACATACAGAGCGCCGCTGCGGTCGAACGCCAGCGCCCAGATGTAAGCGGTGCCGGGCGAGAAAAACTCCGAGGCCTCTCCGCGAGCATTGATTCGGTAGACCTTCCCGTTGGGCGACGTTCCCGCGTACAGCACTCCGTCCGGACCCAGCGCCAGCGCAAACACCTCAGGCTGTTCCGCCGTCCACAGCAACGTGCTTCGTCCCGAAGGGTCTACGCGGAACACCCGGCCGCCGTGGCCCGTGCCCGCATAGATCGTGCCGTCAGGAGCTCGCACCAGGCTCCAGATCACCGGCTGGTCGGAGGCAAGAACCGTCTCCAGCCGCGGCGCCAGCATCAGTTCCCCGTCCCGGCTCAGGGAGACTCCGGTGAATCTGCCCCGGAGAAACTCCTGGTAACCGCTCATCTCCCACGTGGCCGTTCCGGCGGCCCAGGCCAGCGCCGCCGCCCCCGCCCACAACGTGATCTGCCGTTTCATTCCTTCACTTCCACCTGAACCGTCTTCGAGCCGGAAATCACCACGTCGCCGGCGCTGATCTCCAGCTCGGCGACTTTCGATCCGGCGCCCGCTGCGCCCAGCCCCAGGGCCGTCTGGCCACGCGCCAGAATCTGCGCCAGGGAGGGCGGCGGCGACGGGAATTCCTCCCCGCCGGCCTGGTAGGAGGGCTGGGGGCGCCACACGCGCACGTAGGCTTTCGTGTTCGCCCGGAGCGAATTTAAGAACTGGAGCAACTGCGTGGCGGAGCGCGGGGCCCCGCCCAGTAGCTGGCGATATTCCGAAAGGTTGGTGGTGGCGCCGTCCGCCACGGTGAAATACAGGGGTCCTTCCGGCATTCCCACCGGCACCCGGTAGCTCGTCTTGCGCGTGACCTCCAGCCCGCTGCCGGATACCAGGCTCACCGTGACCTCCACCTCTTCGCCCGGCCGCACCTGTCGCGGCCGGACCCACACTTGATCAATCTGCATCTGCTTTTTCTGGTCGTACGCGTCCAGCTCCAGCCGCACGTCTTTCAATTCCAGCGTGTCCGCCGTCTGAAGCGCGTAGGCCAGGGGTACCACGGTGGCCAGCGAGACCTGCTGCGGGAGGCTGAATTCGCCCGCGTACATGTTGTTGAGCCGCAGCGGCTCGTTCCCGTTGTGAAATCGGATCTCACCGGCGACGCCGATCGTGGCGCTCCCAAACATCCGCTCGGTCGCGTCAATCGCCGAGTAGACCGCCATCTGCAGCAGGAACGGCGCCAGGAACCGGTCCCGCACCATCTCCATTCGATAGCGCGATTCGGCGGCAATGCCGCCGGCGGTCCGCCGGCGCACCTCGATCGAGACGGGAACCATAGAAGCCCGCCGGCCAAGCAGTCCTGCCACCGCTGTGCTGCGATCCTCCGTGATCGTGCCCATCCACTCCCGCGGCGCAGAAATCTTGAACGAACTGGCCAGGTTGGGCAGCACGGTGAGCACCTCCGCCCGCGCAAACGGCAGCTCGGTGGCCCCGATAGAGAGAAACCGGTGTCCGAAGGCATAGATTCTGTCGCCTTCGATATGTGTCACCGTCCCGTCGGCGCCCAGACTCATCTCCCCGGCGAGCAACTGGACGGTGATCATGGCGCCGGGCTGTAGCAGTGACGGGTCGCCCATTTCCGCAAGCCGGCTGGATCCGCCTGCGATGCCCTGCCGCGGCTCCAGTCCGAGCGCCCGCAACTGCGGCGCGAAATACTCGATCGTAGCTTGCGTAAAGCCCCCGAAATGAACCGGAGTGGCGATCTCCACCAGCCGGCCTCCCGCGGCCAGCACCTCCCGCGGGCCTTCAAAAACCTTCGCCAGGTTACCGTCCCAGACAGCGGCAGCGAGGCGGCGCGAAGGCTTGCCCGGGCCGGAAGCGCGCAGCAGTTCCTCGATCGGCCGGATTGCCGCCACAGGCTCCTTGGCGAAGGGAAAAGCCATCGCCACCGCGCCGAGCAGCTTCCCTTCGATGTAAACAGGACTGCCGCTCATACCCTGGAGCACGCCCGCCTCGTCCAGCGGACCGCCGGACAGGCGTGCGAGCACGAGCGACTGCTTCGGGCCGACGTTCTCCAGTACGCCGAGAATCTCAACCTGAAACTCTTCAATCCGTGTCCCGGAAAAAACCGTCTTGCCGCTGCCTTTCAGCCCCGGGCGCACCGCCCCGAGCGGAAAGAACTCCATGCCCGACAACAACGCGGCAGAAACGACCGCTGCCAGCCCGATGCGCCCTCGCACACCCTCATTCTACGGCGTTCGGGCCTCCGGGGGGACTTGCCGACCCTCGCGCGCGCCGGCGCCCGCTTGAAGCGGGCCGACTCACCCCTCCCAGGCCATGGCCCAGAAATCGCGTTCGTGCTCCAGTGTCCGGTTGAAATATGACTGGGACGACTCGTGGCGGTAGCGGTCTACCAGACGGCCCAGCGATTCCACGTAGGCGGCAAAGGCCGGATTCGACCAGCGCTCGATGAACTCCGCGTACGGTCCTTCCGGGCGCAGGGCGCTCCACGCCGCCAGGTAAGCCGCCTCCACCCCGAACAGAATCGCCAGCAGCACCGGCAGGGGTTGCGAGGTCGCAGCGCGCATCAGAAAATCGGTGTAGGCGCGACACGCCGGCAGCGGTTCCACCTCCAGGTCGAGCGCCAATCCCGCTGCATGCCGCTCGAACCAGCTCAGCTCGTTGTCGAGCGCCCTCAGCCCCGAAACCAACGGACCGTGGCAGTCTCGGGGCGCCTTGGCCAGTGTCAGCGCCTGGTAGGCCATCAGCCCTTTGGCGAACAGATAGTCCTGCACGAGCCAGCGCCGGAACGCCTCTTCGGGCAGCTCGCCGGCCGCGGCAGCGTCCAGAAAGCGGGCGGTCGTGCCCGCGCGCCACAGCTCTCCTGCCCCTTGAATCAGCCATCCTCCGGGGCCGCGAGCCAGGTTCTCCACATACCCTATTGTGAGCTGCTCAAAAGCGGCCGGTCAAAGATGCTACAATCCCGCTAACACGGATCACAGGCCTATGGGCACTATCGGCAGAATCTTCTGGCTGGCAACTCTGCTCGTTGCCGGCAGCTCTCTGGCCGCGGCCGAGGTGAAAGTGCTGCGCGGCTTCACGCTCATTGACGGCACCGGCAGGCCGCCGCTCGCGCCTGCCGCCCTCATTGTCGCTGACGGTCGCATTCGGTGGGTGGGGCCCGAATCCCGGCTGAAAGTCCCTGCCGGGGCCGAGGTCATCGAGCTGGGCGGAAAATTCGTCATGCCCGGCATCATCAACCTCCACGGGCACCTCGGCAATACCGTGGGCCTCGCGCAGGACCCGAAAAACTTCACCCGCGCCAACGTCGAAAGCCAGCTCCGGACCTACGCCTCCTACGGCGTCACCTCCGTGGTAAGCATGGGTACCGATCAGGACCTGATCTTCCAGATCCGCGCCGAACAGCGCGCCGGCCGGCCCGCACTCACTCGCGTGTTCACCGCAGGGCGCGGCTTTACGGGCAAGGGCGGCTACCCAACGAGCGTGCCCGGAATGAAGGGCATCCCTTACGAAGTCGGTTCCCCGGCTGAGGCGGAGAAAGCCGTGGCCGAGCTGGCGAACCGCAAAGTGGACATTATCAAAATCTGGGTGGACGACCACCTGGGGCGCGAACAGAAGATTCCGATGGAGTTGTGCCGCGCCATCATTGACAGCGCCCACAAACGCGGCATCAAGGTGGCGGCGCATATCTTCTACCTCGAAGATGCGCGACGGCTGGTCGAAATGGGCTTGGACGGGCTGGCGCACAGTGTCCGCGACAAGGCCGTAGACGGCGCGCTGATCGCCGCGATGAAGAAGCGTGGCGCCTGGCAGGCTGCCCCAACCCTGACGCGCGAGCTGTCCACGTTCATTTACGCTGAAGACCACCCCTCTCTTGGGGATCCGTTTTTTACCCGCTCCGTTCCCGAAACGCTCATCCGGGAACTCCGCAATCCGGAGCGCCGCAGGCGCATTGCTTCCGATCCGGATTTCCCCAAATATCCCGCCTTCCTGAAGCAGGCCCAGGAGAACTTGAAGAAACTGGCGGACGCCGGAGTCCGATTCGCCTTCGGCACGGACACCGGCCCCCCGGCTCGCTTTCAGGGGTACTTCGAGCACTGGGAGATGGAGCTCATGGCGGAGGCGGGCCTGAAAGCGGCCGACATCATCCGCGCGGCTACGGCGAACGCAGCGGAGTTTCTCGGTGTGGCGCGCGATCTGGGAACCTTGGAGACCGGCAAATGGGCAGACCTGATTGTGTTGTCGAGAAACCCGCTCGAAGACATCCGCAACACCCGCACGCTCGAAATGGTCTTCATTGCGGGCAACCGCGTCCTCTGACCGGTATCGGCCGGCGGGAGCTTCTGCTGGCGTCGCTGGCGCCACTGGCGCCGGCGGTCCGGGCCGCCCATCCCCGCTACCGCATCGGCATTACCACCAACACCCGCGGCGGCTGGGAACGCGACGTCTTTCTCTCTTTCCGCGAGGCGCGGGAGGCCGGCTATCGCTATGTGGAATCGTTTTTCCATTATTTCATCGAGTACTTGGACCGTCCGGAGGATCTTCAGCGCGAAATCGAAGGTATCGGCGTGAATTTCGTCACCATCTCGAACGGCGGTCCGATGGAGATGCGCTTCGAGGACCCGGCACGGCACGAGAAAATCCTCGCCGAGCACGTGCGCCTGGCGCGGTTTATCGGGCACTTCGGCTGCACGCATCTCAAGATCAACTTGGGTCCGCGACGCCCGGAAGGGACAACCGGCGAGGACCTGCGCCACATGGTCGAGGTCCTCGAGGAACTGGGCCGGCGCACCCGCACGCTGGGAATCCGGCTCGCCGTGCACGCTCACATGTGGAGTCAGTTTGAGAACCGCCGGGAGATCGAGTATGTGCTCGGCCACACCCGCCCGGAGCATGTCTGGTTCGTCCTCGACACCGGGCACATCACGCTGGCAGGTATGGATCCGGTGGCCTTGGCCCGCGAACTGGGGCACCGGATCGTCGAGTTCCACCTGAAGGACACTGCGCCGGAACACCGCGGAGGCGCCAAAAGGCGGATGGAACGGCCCGACATGATGAAGAGTCCGCCCTTTTTCCCCCTGGGCCACGGGGGCGTGGACTTCCCCGCGCTGAAGGACCACCTGGACTCGATCGCCTGGGCTGGCTGGCTCACCGTGGAACTCGACTCCTCCCCCTTCCGCCCCCCCAAGGAAAGCGCGCGAATCAGTCGGCGCTACCTGGAGCAGCAGCTCGGCATCCCTGTCGCACGCAAGCGTCAGCGTTTGCCCGAACCTTGGCCTGCGGCGTAACGTAGAACCTTACGGGGCGAAAGAATGCCGTTTTGCTGCCAGTGCGGGAATCCTACCCGGGAGACCGACCTCTACTGCCGCAGCTGCGGCGCCCCGCAGGCCCCCGAGAGCCGCCCGCCGGATGACGGGATCAGCCCGCGCACAGCCTCGATGTTGTGCTATCTCCCTGTGGTGGGATGGATCCCCGCCATCGTCGTGCTCGCCTCCCAGCGCTTCCGCGAGGATCGCATCGTCCGCTTCCACGCCTTCCAGGGCATCTACCTCTTTGTGGTCTGGCTCATCGTGGATTGGGTCATCAGCCCGCTGTATCAGTTCGCGCTCTCCCCCTTGCCCCACGGCATGTCCCATGCATTCTCCTTCCTCGGCGGTCTGCTTAAGGCCGCCCTGTTTGTCCTCTGGATCTTCATGCTCATCAAGACCGGTCAGGACCAGCTTTACAAACTGCCCATTGTGGGCGAACTGGCCGAGCGTTCCGTCGCCGAACAGCGCTGAGACCGGCCCATAACTGGGGGGGGTCCCAGCTCGGTCCGCACCCGCCGCGCTGCACTTTCAACCTGTTTTTGCTCGTTGTCGGAGGGCCGCTTCGGTGCTATACTGGACCGGTCTGGGAAAAGGGGGGTGCAAGCAGGCCCTCCCGACCGGGGATGCGATCGTCTCTGGCTTGCACCGACCGCGAGCCAGCCTTCCGGGGTTGAGCCCGCCTGACCGGAATCGCCCGCCTTGCGCCGGCGCCGCGACTCCGAAGCAACAGGAGGATCGTCCACATGAGCGCACCGTTCGGAGGAACCGTTTGTGCAATTACGTTGCTGGCCCTTGCGGCCTTTTCCCCGCTCCAGGCACAGCAGCAAACGTGGTCCATGAACGCCACGATCATCGAAGCTTGCAGCTGTCCCATGTTCTGCCAGTGCTACTTCAACACCAAGCCCGCGTCTCACGGAGAGCATGGTGGAGGACACTTCTGCCGGTTCAACAACACATTCCGGGTGAACAAGGGCAACTACGGGGTTACGGACCTGGCAGGTTTGAAATTCTGGGTGGCGGGTGATCTGGGCGGTGACTTTGCCCAGGGGCAGATGGACTGGGCTGTGCTGATCTTTGATCCGGCCGCTTCCAAGGCTCAGCGCGATGCTGTCGCTGCCATCCTGGCACACCTTTATCCTGTCAAGTGGCGGAGCTTTACCGTCGAAAAGGACGCCCCCATGGAATGGAGCTACACGAAGGATCGTGCTGTGGCGCGGCTGGGCGGAGGCAAGGTCGCCGAGGTCGTCCTGAAGCGCTACCAGGGCATGAGCAACGAGCCCATCGTGATCCACAATCTGCGGTACTGGGGCGCTCCTCGCAACGACGGCTTCGTCTTGATGCCGAACGAGGTCAACGCGTACCGCTCCGGCCCGAAAGCATTCGAGTACCGCAACACCAACGGTTTCATGATCACGGTGGACCTGAGCTCGGCCGACATCGCACGAAAATAGCGCGCCGGGGCCGCGACTACGGCGGAGCGGTCCGGACCACCAGTTCGCTTCCGAGCAGCTCCTCGAGCAGGGGAGTCTGAGGGTAGGGGTGTCCTTTGTAACGGCGGAATCCTTCGCCGAACTCGAGCCCGGCCCGGCGGCCGCATTCGCGGGTCCAGCGTTCCATGGTCTCCAGGTAGTCGTCAATCCCGTGGTGCTTGAGCAGCCACTCGCGCTGGCTTTTGTGGCGCGCGAGCATCAGCTTTTTTTCTTCCATCACCGATTCGACGTTGACCACGAAGTCCGGCCTCACCTCCCTGCCGTCCCGGTCCACGCCGCCCACCGGATCCATGAAGTACAGGTGCGGAATCCGGTCGAGCGGCGGGGCCGGCTGCGGCGCGCCAGTCGTGTAGTTGCGGATCGGCGCGCCGAAACAGGCATCCCGCACGAGCGAGCTGGTCGTCTCATGATCCACGAGGTAATCCACCGGTGAAGCCGTGAGCACCACGTCCGGGCGCGCTCGCCGCAGGATCTCCACGACGCGCCTCCGGGAGCCATCGTCCGTGTAAATCGAGAGATCCCGGAATTCCGCGCACCAGTACTCGGCTCCGATCAGCGCGGCTGCATGCGCGGCTTCCTCGCGCCGGATCGCGGCGATCTCCTCCGGCCCGAGCTCGGCCGAACCGCAATCTCCCGGCGTCATCGTCACGATCAGCACTTGGTGGCCCCGCGCGGCAAGCAGCGCCAGGGTGCCGCCGGCCAGAATCTCCGCGTCATCCGGATGCGCGTGAATGGAAAGGATACGTCTGGGCGTCATGATCCTCCGAAGCGCTCAAGCAAACTCTGGCTCAGCTTGCGCGAATGATTGGTGGCCGTCTCAATCGCCGAGATCAGCATGGCCCGCAGCCCGTGGCGCTCGAGCTCGTGGATGGCGGAAATCGTCACGCCGCCCGGCGTGATCACCTGGTCCTTGAGAATGGCCGGGTGCACCATCGTCTCGCGCACCAGCTTGGCAGCGCCCAGCACCGTCTGCTCGGAAAGCCGCGTGGCGACTTCGTGCGAGAGGCCCATCTTCAGGCCTCCGGCGATCATGGCCTCGATGACCATGTAAATGTAGGCCGGTCCGCTGCCGGAAAGCGCCGTCACGGCGTGCAGCATCTCTTCTTCCACAAAACACACCACGCCCACCGCGCGGAAGATCCCTTCCACCAGCTTGCGGTGGGCCGCCCCGGCGGCGGAGTTGGCTGCGACCGCCGTGGCCCCCTCGTCCACGACGACAGGAATGTTCGGCATGGCCCGGAACACGGCGATCCGCTTGCCGATCAGCTTCTCGATCAGCACGATGGGAACCGCGGCCGCCACCGAGATCAGCACCTGATCGCCCCGAAGCACATCCCGGATCTCCTCGACGACCCGCGGCAGGGTCGGCGGCTTGACCGACAGGATCACCACCTCGGCCTGAGCCGCCGCCTCCCGGTTGCCTCCCGCCGTGACGGGGATGCCGTATTTCTGGGACAGCTCCCGAGCTCGTTCCGGCGTGCGTACCGTGGCGGTCAGGTGCTTGCGATCCGTAACACCACCTTTGAGGATTCCGCCGATGAGGGCGGAGCCGATGTTGCCCGCGCCGAGAACGGCGATGCGCCGGAGTTCCGACATGCGGCTATTGTAACGGCTCGTCGGGCCGGCGCACGGCCGCCAGCAAGTCGGGAGTCAGCATCCAGCGAATCACCCATTGTTCCGCGTCGCTGCGGTCCAATCGCACGAGGCCCCCCATCTGGAACTGGACCGCGGGCCGATCTGCGGCAAGCCCGAGCAGCCGCGAGACCAAACGACTCAGATGGGGCAGGTGGCCGACCACCATCAGGTTGGCGGTTTCCTGGGCGAGCCGCGCCGCCACGATGCCGGCGTCGTCGTTGGGAGCCAGTCCCGCCGCTTCGCAGACGCCCGCCCTCGGTCGCAACGCCTGGGCCAAGAGCTCCGCTGTCTGTCGCGCACGTAGCTTGCCGCTATGTTCGATGCGCTCGATGCGCAGGCCGAGCGGCGCCAGGAACGCCGCAACGCGCTCCACGGTGCGGCGTCCCTCCTCCGTCAGGGGCCGCTGCGGGTCCTCCGTTTCGGATTTGGCCGGACCGTGCTGCACCAGGTACAGTTCCATGGCGCTTCACCCGCTGATTCTACCCGGGCACGGCCCGCCACGGAGTCACCACAGCAGCTTCAGACCGAGCTGAATGTTTCGCATCGGCGCAATCAGGCCGGTAATGGCGCCCGGCCCGCCGGTGATGCCCGCCTGCGACGGCCACCGCAACTGTCCGTCACTGCCGCGCACGGGCTGGAAGCCGGCCTGCGTACTCAAATTGCGGTTGGGTACGCCGAACTGTGGCGTATTGAAGAAATTAAAGAACTCGGCCCGAAACTGAAGCCTGGCGCTTTCGGCCAGCCGGAAGTTTTTGAAGACGGAAAAGTCCACGTTCTTAAAGCCCGGACCTTCCAGAATGCCGACGCCCGAGTTTCCGTAATGGCACGTCTCCGGAATCGCGGAATTCACGCAGCTTACCAGACGGAAGGCGTCGGGATCGAACCACTTTTGCAAGGTACGCGTCTGGAGCTTGCCGCTGGCGACACGGTCGGGCCGCACCGGGCTGTTGGCGGTGTTGATGATGTTGCCCTGGCCCACCGTGAAGGGGAAGCCCGAGCGCAGGGTGATGATGCCGTTGGCCTGCCAACCGGCGAATACGGCGCCGGCCACTCCGCGGGAAAGAGCAGTCGGGGTGGGCACATCCCAGACGAAGCTCATCACGGCCACATGTCGCGCGTCCCACCCTACGCGGCCTTTGTCCGCGGCACGGTTACGCGGGTTCTGGTAAGTGTTGGGGTTGATGCCGTCGCCCTCGTTGCGTCCGTAACCCTCCATGAGCGATTTCGAGAAGGTGTAGGCCAGGGTGTAGACAAATCCGTGCGAGTATTCCTTCCGCAGGCTCACCTGCAGCCCGTTGTACCAGGCATTGGCGCCGCTGTCGAGAAACCGCAGGCGCGTCAGCGGACGCAAAATCCCGTTGTCCAGGATGAACTGGATGGGCCGCCGCGACTGCACGGTGTCCTGCGGTCCGGAAGGAATGAACGGATCCGGATTGTTCTTCTCCACGGTGTTGTCCAGATGCGTGGTCTTGTTGCCCACGTATCCCACCGTCAGCGTCGCCCGCCAGGGAAGGCGTCGCTGGATGTCCAGGCTCCACTGCGTCACGTAAGGCTGGAAGTTGTCGGTGTTCAGCACGTTGGCATTGGTGGGCGAGGCCGGATTGACGGCGCCGAACGGGTTGGAAAAGCTGAACACCGTCGTGCCGGGAACCAGCACGCCGTTGCGCGCAGTGTTGGAGAACTGGGAGCTGCCGGACAGCGGCGGGTTCAGGTTGAGAATCGTGTAGTTGTTGAGTTGGTGAACGTTGTAGAAAATGCCGAAGCCGGAGCGCAGGACCCAGTCTTCGGTGATCCGCCACGCCAGTCCCAGGCGCGGCATGAACTGCGTTTTCTCCGGCTTGTAGAACTGATAGACGGTGCGGATCTGCGCCGGAACAAACTCAGGAGGATTGTTCAAGCCCTGACGCCACTCCGCGCTGCGCCAGAGACCGCGGATGTCTGTAGCCGGCGAGTTGTATTCCCACCGCAGGCCGAGGTTTAAGGTGAGCCGGCGCACGGGCTTCCAGTCATCCTGGAAATAAAGCGCGATGCGATTCTGCCGCACGTCCGTCAGCGGCAGGCCCTCCGGCGATTCCGTCGAGGACGGGATCCCGAGCAGGAACGCCGCAAAGGAGTTGCCCGCCAGATTGCCTGTGAAATTGAAGGCGCCGCGGGGCACGTTCGCCGCACCGCGGAACAGCGAAACACGGCGGAAGTCGGCCCCGGTCTTCAGCGTGTGGGACCCGGTTACAATCGAGAGGTTGTCATTGATCTGAAACAGGGCGTTCTGGTCAAAGCCGTTACCCCCGTCTCGCTCGGCGAGGCCCAGAAAGCCGGCGACGTTCATGCTCGGGATGCCCGCCTCGCGCCGGTTCAGAGGCCGGTTGTTGTCGGTGAGGACGTTGAAGCCGAGGATCCCGATTTTTTCTAAGCTGAAGTCGGTGTTGGCGCGCGGGTTGAAGCTGTCATCGTCGGACTGCGTCCAGCCGAACCGCGCTTCGTTGATGACGGTGGGCGTGAAAATGTGCAGCCATTGCGTGGCGACGTTGTCGTTGCGCCCGACAACCAAGTAGCTGAAGTTCGGGTTGGTCGTCACGCTGAACCACCGCGGCGTGTTGGCGGCATAGCGGGCGAAGAAGCGGTCTTTCGAGGAAACCACGTGGTCAATTTTGAGGAAGTACTGGTTGTCGTCGATCGAGTTCCGGCCGGGATTGCGGTGGTTGATCCCGGAGATCGGATCCGGCAGCGGGTTTTGGGCCCGGGGCCAGAAATCCAGAAGGGCGCGGGCGGCCGGGGCGATGCGGGAGGGAGGAATCACGTTTCCCGGAAAGGGTGTGGGAGCGTTCGGGTCCGAGAGCGGGTCAACGATCGTGATGGCGGGGAGGGGCTGTCCGGCGGCGTTGCGGCGGTTGAGCAGGCCGCTGAAGTCGCCGCTGCGCAGTTTGTCATCCGGCACGAGCGCGGTGAAAATCGTTCCCGGTTCCCGGCGGCGGCGACCTTCGTAATTGAACATGAAAAACGTCCGGTTGCGACCGTTGTACAGCCCGGGGATCCACACCGGTCCGCCGGCCACGGCGCCGAACTGGTTTTGCCGCAGCGCGGTCTTCGGCACGCGCGGCGCCCCCGGCGGCGTGAAGAAATTCTGAAAGAATCCCTCCGCATCGAGTTTGTCGTTCCGCAGAAATTCGTACGCTGCGCCGTGGAACTCGTTGGTGCCGGAGCGCATCACCATGACCAGCTGCGCTCCCGAGTTGAACCCGTACTCGGCCGAGTAACTGCCCGTCAGCACCTTGACCTCCTCCATGGCCTCGGGGGAGGGAGAAAAGGGGACCGTGTTCACCCGGGACTCGGTGGCCACGACGCCGTCCAGCGTGGCGTGCTGGTTGGTCTCCCGCTGGCCGTTGGCCACGATGGCAATGGTCTGGCCGGGGATGGGCACGCCGCCGCCCGCCCCGGACATCCCGTCATAGCCGTGTCGTGAGCCGAACATCACGCCCGGGTTGAGCAGCGCAAAATTACCGACGTTGCGCCCGTTCATGGGCAACTCTACGAGTCGCCGCTGTTCGACGATGCCGCCCACCGAGACTTCGTCCGTCCGCAGCGCAGGCGCCTCCGAGGTGACCGTGATGCGCTCGGAAATCGAGCCCACCTGGAGCTGGAAATCCACCCGCACCTTTTCGTTGATCTGGAGCCGGATGCCGCCGCGCGTCTCGGGCTTGAAGCCCTGAGCTTCCGCCGTAACCTCGTACTCGCCCACGTCCAGCAAGGGGATGGCGTAATCGCCCGTGGTCGTCGTCACCGTTTCCGTCACCACGCCGGTGCGGACGTTCCGGGCCGTCACCTTGGCCTGGGCGATCGAAGCCCCCGAGGGGTCCGTCACTGTACCCAGAATGGACGTCGACGTCGTCTGTGCCAGCACCGGCAAGGACAGGCCGCAAAGTGTCAGAACCCAGCGCATGGAAGTACACCTCACCTGTTGCCTCGCAGCCGCTCCAGGACCGCGATTGCTGGAATTGTAGTGCAACTCGCCGGGGGCAGACAAGCGAGGCGACAGGTTATGGGTCTGCGCCGTTGGGAGCGGCGCCGGCAACTTCGTCGGGGCTACGGGAGTCGCGCCTTCTCGAGCCGCCCATTGTCCGGGTTCAGGTCTCTGCCGCCACTTGCTCCCTTGCGAGACATCATGCGGCAGCCCGTCCCATCACTTGTTGTCTCTTGGTTTATAGTACGGTCATGAAATACGGACTGACACGCCGCACGGCCTTGAAGGCGGCCGGGCTGGCAGCCCTTCCCTCAGCCGCCCCCGCCCAGGAGGTGGGCACACGCACCCGCCTTGCGGTCTCGACTTACTCCTACTGGCATTTCCGAGGGGAGAAGTACCCCATAGAGAAAGTCATCGAAGACGCCGCGCGGCTGGGCTTCGACGGCGTGGAGATTCTGCACCGCCAGATGGCCAGCGAAGCGCCGGACTATGTCAACCGGCTCAAGCGGCTGGCCTTCCTCCACGGTCTGGACCTGGTGATGCTCTCGATTCATCAGAGCTTCGTTTCCCCAGACCCGGACGTGCGCCGGAAAAACATTGACCATACCCGCCACTGCATCGAGCTGGCGGCCCGGCTGGGCATCCCGTGCATCCGGCTGAACTCCGGCCGCTGGGGCACGGTCAAATCCTTTGACGAACTGATGAAGGTCCGCGGGGCCGAGCCGCCGCTTCCCGGCTATACCGACGAGGATGCTTTCCGCTGGTGCATCGAAGCCATTGAGCAATGCATCCCTGCAGCAGAAAAGGCGGGCGTGGTCATGGCGCTCGAAAACCACTGGGGCCTGACCACGCGGCCGGAAGCCGTGATCCGGATCTGGAAGGCAGTGAATTCGCCCTGGCTCGGCGTGAACCTGGACACGGGCAACTACGCCGGCGATCCGTATCCACAGATCGAAATGCTGGCGCCGTATGCCACCATCGTTCAGGCGAAAACGTATTTCGGGGGCGGGGAGTGGTACACGCTCGATTTGGATTATCCGCGCATTGCGCGCATCCTGCGGAAGGCCGGTTTTCGCGGCTACGTCTCGCTCGAGATGGAAGGCAAGGAGGACCCGGCCACGGCCGTACCCAAGAGTCTGGAGTTGCTTCGCAAGGCGTTCGGCTAGTCGGCGGTAACTGGCGCCCGAGGCGCCGATAAGACGAAAGAGGACGGGCTTATGGAGACCGTGGGAGAACGGCGGTACGTGGAAATCCCCGGCGACGCCACCCATGAACTGCCTCCCTTGCTGGTGCGTTCGACGCCTGCGGTGCGGCGCCTGGACCACATCCTGGAGATGGCGGCCACTCTGGTGGAGTCCGAAGAGCTGCTCCCGGCCGTGCCGGAGGATGAGCTGGTGGAAGAGGCGGGGCGGGAGCGGAGGAAGATGGACCTGGCGCTGAACCTGGTCGAGCAGTACGTGGTGCTCCTGACCCACTGGAAGTGGGGCGACTCCGTGCTGGAATGGATCCGCCAGTGCGAGATCACCTTCGCCAATCACCCCCAGCTGCGGCCTTTGTTGCGCCCGGATGTGTGGCCGCATGCCGGCCGGCGCAGCTTCATCGAACTGCTGGCCGACAAAGGGGTCATCGCCGGGGATGTGGCATTGCAGCAAGCCGTGGGTCTGCGGCTGACGTTCCGCAAGCCGCCGCCTTTGGCCTGTTTCTCCGACCAGTTTCTCTTCTACCTGAACGCGCCCGTGGCCTCCTCGGCGTTTGCCCGCTGGGCCGAGATGACGCCCGAGCCGGTCTGGTCGCTGCCGCCGGAGCGGTTTTATTTCGACGTCGTGGACATGTCGCTGTAAGAGGCCGGGCTGACCGCCACGCCGGTGTTATATTCGTTTGGTATGAAAATCGGCGTGATCGGCCTCGGCTTCATGGGTAGCACGCACCTGAGGGCGCTCCGCAACGTGCCGCAGGCGGAGCTTCACGCCGTGGTCAGCGGCGATCCGCGCAAGCTCGAAGGGGACCTGAGCGGCATTCAAGGTAACATCGGCGGGCCGGGTGAGCGCTTTGACTTCACGGGCGTGCGCAAGTATCGCACCTGGCAGGAAGCGGTGGCCGATCCCGAACTGGAAGCGGTGGACATCTGCCTGCCGACCAACCTCCACGCGGAGGTGGCGATGGCCGCTCTCGGCGCGGGCAAGCACGTACTGGTGGAAAAGCCGATGGCGCTCGATGGCGCCGCGGCGGACGCCATGGTGGCGGCGGCCCGTGACAGCGGTCGGGTCCTGATGACCGCGCATGTGCTGCGCTTCTGGCCTGATTACGTGGCGCTGGCGGATGCCATCCGTTCGGGCAGGGTCGGCGCCGTGCGGGCGGCGATCTTCCGCAGGCGCTGCGCGGCCCCCGGCTGGAGCGCCTGGCTCGCCAACAAGGAATCGAGCGGCGGCGGCGTCTTCGATCTGCTGATTCACGATGTGGACTTTTGTCTGCACTTGTTCGGTCCGCCGGAAGCCGTCTCGGCCGTGGGCTACGAAGATCTGGGCCGCGGCATGGACTGGATCACGGCCCAGCTCCACTACGCCGGCATCGGGGGCGTGGTGATTTCGGGGGGATGGCACCATCCTGGAGCCTTTCCGTTTTCGATGGAGTACAGCGTGGTGGCCGAAGGAGGGACGATCGAGTACAGCTCGGCCGTCGGTCCGCCTGCTTTCTACCGCGCGGGGGCGGAAAAGGAAATGCTGCCTGTGGACGGCCGCGACGGCTACGAGGCCGAGCTGGCCTATTTTGTTGACTGCTGCGTCCACAGGCGGCCGCCCGAGCGCTGCCCACCGGAGCAGTCGGCGGCGGCCGTGAAGCTGACGCGCCTGATGGTGGAAGCCAGAGACCGAAGGGGAGAGAAAATCGCATGCCGGATCTGAGACCGATGGAAGTGGGTGTGATGTTTTGGGCCGGGCCTGACCCGGTCCAGACGCTGCGGGAAGTCAAAGGGCTGGGGGTGCGCTGCGGCCAGATGGGCATCCCCGGGGATATGAAGCTGGACGGAGCTGCGCCGGCGTGGAAAGCCGCCCTGGCAAGCGAGGAGTTCACCTTGGTGACGATTTTCGCCGCCTACAGCGGGGAGAGCTATGCCGACGCGCCCAGCGTGCAGCGGACCGTCGGATTCATCCCCGCCTCCACGCGAGCGGAGCGCGAGCGGCGCACGTACGAGATCAGCGACTTTGCCGCGGCGCTCGGCGTCGGCAGCATCGCCTGCCACATCGGCTTCGTGCCCGAGGACAGAACCCACCCGGACTATGTCGCCGTGCGCGACCTGGTGCGCCGCATCTGCGACCACGCGGCCAAACACAACCAGACCTTTGCTCTGGAGACCGGTCAGGAACCCGCGCACGTGCTGCTTGAGTTCCTCAAGGACGTGGGCCGGCCCAACCTGGGGATCAACTTCGATCCCGCCAACATGATTCTGTACGGCACGGGGGATCCGATCGAGGCGCTGGAGGTGCTGGCGCCGCACGTCATCTCCGTGCATTGCAAAGACGGGGACTGGCCGCCCAAGGACAAACCCGGTGCGCTCGGCACCGAGCAGCCGCTCGGCAAAGGCTCGGTGGGAATCGAACGCTTCATCGCCAAGCTGAAGCAGATCGGATTTCGGGGTCCGCTGAATATCGAACGCGAGGTCGAGGACCCGGACGAGCGGCGGCGCGACATCCTGGAGGCCGTAGCATTGCTGCGGAAACTGACCAGTTGAGGCCGGCGGCTAGCCCACGCACTCCAGGATGTAGTACTTCTTGCCGTCCGGCCTCGCGATCTGGCCGGTGATAATCCATTCATGCCCGTCGGCCAGGTAGACGCGCCGGTAGGAATCGTATTCGAGACCTACCTGCCGGTCAACACGCCACGTCTCCACCTCGCGCGTGTCGCCCGGGCTCCAGGACGTGCGTGCGATGCGGAAAGGGCCGGTGTCCATGTGGCGAGCATAGCAGAGACGCGGTTTGCCCGGGCGCGGCCCCGGACATATACTCATACTTTGCTCAGCGCAAGTAGAGAGGGCCGTATGCGAACCGTCACGATAGCAGCCTTAACCTCCGCGCTCTGGCTTGCCGGCTGCGGCGGCGGACGTCACGAAGCTACAGAAGCCTATTTCCTGGTCACCTCCAATGTGAAGATCGCTTACTGGCAGGAGGCGGCGGCCGGAATGGCGGCGGCGGCCCGCCAGCTCGGCGTCAAGAGTGAGATGGTGGGACCCGAATCGTATGATCCCCAAGGCGAGCGGGAGGCCTTCGAGCAAGTTGTGGCCCGGCAGCCCGCGCCCGCGGGGATCATGGTCTCAGCGGCGAATCCGGACGTGCTGCGCCCTGCCATTGACGCGGCGATTGCCAAGGGAATTCCCGTCATCACCGTGGATGCGGACGTCCCGGACAGCAAGCGGCTGCTGTTTGTGGGTACGGACAATTACGAGGCCGGGCAGCTCGGTGCCGAGCTGCTGGTCAAGCGGCTGGGCGGCAAGGGCAATGTGGTCTTTTACACGATTGTCGGTCAGGGGAACCTCGTCGAGCGGATGGAGGGGTACAAGCGCGTGCTGATCCAGCATCCCGGCATCCGGATCGTGCAGACGGTGGATATGAAGGGCGACCCCGTGGTGGCCTTCGAGACGACGAAGAAGATCCTCGAGACAGTCAAGCCGGTGCCGGATGCGTTCGTGTGCCTGGAGGCGCTTTCCTGCCAGGAAGTGGCCGACGTGCTGGACCGGCAAAAAGTGACAGGCAAGACGCTGATCGCCATGGACACCAATCGCAGCACCCTCGAGTGGATTCAGAAGGGAATGATCTACGCGACCATCGCGCAGAAGCCTTACACGATGGCCTACTACGGCGTCAAGGTTCTCGACGACCTCTATCACAACAAGCCGGAGCGGCTGGACCAGAACTGGGCCCGCAACACCCGCTCGCCGCTGCCGGTCTTCATTGACACGGGTACGACGCTCATTGACGCCAGCAACGTAGAGGCCTATCTCAAGCAGCCGTGAGCGCGGCAACCGGGCACGGAACTCCCGGGGCGGAATCCACGGCTGCGAGGAGGAAAATCATGGCAAACTCGGCTTCGTCTCCGACGTCACGGCGGCGGTTTCTGCACTCTTCCATGGCTGCGGGCGGGCTGATGGTGCTCCCTCCGCAGACTGCTTTCGGCACGCAGGCCAACTCCGCCGTGGAGCTCGGCATCATCGGCTGCGGCGGGCGCGGTAACTGGATCGGCGGCCACTTTGTGGAGTTCACCACGACCCGCATCGTGGCTCTCCACGATCCCTTCCGCGACAAACTGGAGGCGACGGCGGAGAAGTTCAAGGTGGATCGCGCGCGTCTGTACGGCGGTCTGGAAGGCTACAAAGACCTGCTCGCTTCCCGGCTGGACGCCGTCGCCATCGAGAGCCCGCCCTATTTTCACCCGGAGCAGGCCGCCGCAGCGGTCGCCGCGGGCAAACACGTCTTTCTGGCCAAGCCCGTGGCGGTGGACGTGGCGGGTTGTAAAAGCATCCTGGAGTCCGGCGAAAAGGCCAAGGGCAAGGTGAGTTTTCTGGTGGACTTTCAAACCCGCGCCCAGGCCGCCTTTCAGGAAGTCGCCCGGCGGGTCCATGCAGGCGCCATTGGAGCGCCGGTGCTCGGCCACGTGTTCTATCACACCGGCCGCCTGCGGCCGCAGGCGCCCCCCGGCGCGCCCCCGGCGGAGGCACGTCTGCGAAACTGGGTCTTCGATAAAGCCCTTTCGGGCGACATTATCGTCGAGCAGAACATCCACGTTCTGGATGTAGCCAACTGGTATCTCCAATCCCATCCCCTGCGGGCCTTTGGCACCGGCGGCCGCAAAGCTCGCGTGGACGTGGGCGATTGCTGGGATCATTTCCTGGTCACCTACTCGTACCCGGGTGATGTGCGCGTGGACTTCAGCTCCGCGCAGTTCACCAAGGGCTTTCACGACATGTGCATCCGGGTCTACGGAACCTCCGGCACGGTGGATTCTCACTACGGGGGATTCGTCAGGATCACGGGAGACAATCCCTGGCCCGGCGTGGAAAAGGACGACACGTTTCGTGAGGGCGCCATCGCAAATGTCAAGAATTTCATCGAGAGCATCCGTAGCGGCCGGCTGTTGAACAACGCCGCCGAGAGTGTCGAGAGCAATCTCACGGCGATCCTGGGCCGCATGGCGGCTTACAACGAGCGTACCGTCACCTGGGACGAGATGCTGCGCAGCAACGAGAAGCTGGAAGCCAACCTGCGGCTCTGAGGCGGCGCCCGCGGCGTCAGATCTCGTTCGCCTTCAAAGGGGGAGGGGATAGCGTACACTGTGAGGCGATGGCCCGTGGGCTCGACAAACCGGCGACTGTGCTGGTCGAGGCGCTGCTGGAGGACAGCACCGTGGCGGCCTGTCTGCGCGCCTTCAACCGGCACAAGCAATGGATCAACGAGCAGCACGTGGCCCTGTGTCGCATTCCGGCTCCTACATTCCTGGAGCAGCAGCGGGCCGGGTGGATGCTCGAGCAGTTTCGTGCCTTGGGGTGCGATGCGCACCTGGACCGCTCGGGCAACGTGGTGGCCCGTCCTAAGGGATACGACACTCGTCCGTGGGTGGCGCTGACGGCCCACCTGGACACGGTTCTGGCGCCCCGGAGCCCTGAGGAAATTGCGCTGGCGCCTGACGGCCGCTTGCTCGGCCCCGGGGTTTCGGACAACGGTGCAGGTCTGGCGGCGCTGCTGGCAGTGGCCAGGGCTCTCGAAGAGGCGCCACCGCTGCCGGACCGGCGGGCCGGCCTGCTGCTGGTTGCCAACGTCGGCGAGGAGGGCGAGGGGAACCTGAGCGGCATGCGGTACCTGTGCCGGCATTCTCCGGTAGCCGGCGACCTCAAAGCGCTGGTCGTGCTGGACGGGCCTTCGACCGATCACATCACCTGCCAGGCGCTGGAAAGCCGGCGCTTTGAGATCACCATCACGGGTCCGGGCGGACATAGCTGGAGCGATTACGGAGTGGGCAACCCGATTCACGCTCTCGGCCGGGCTGTGGCGCTTCTGACCGAACACCGCGCCAACGGCGCCGAGGGGCCCCGCGTGTCCTACAGCTTTGGGATGATCGAAGGCGGCTCCAGTGTCAACTCGATTCCCGCCTCCGCCCGTGCCAAGGTGGACATCCGCTCCGAAAGCGCGCGCCGGGTGGAGGAGATGTCGGCCATGCTGGCCGCGGTGGTCGAGCGGGCGGTCGCCGTGGAAAACGAGAGAGCCACGGCCGGCAAGGTGGTGGCGCGCGTGCGGGAGATCGGGGCAAGACCGGGCGGGAGGCTGCCGGAGGACGCCCCGCTGCTGGCCTATTTGCGCGCCGTGGACGCCTACCTGGGGATTCGGTCACGGCTGGACTGTGCTTCTACGGATGCCAACATCCCGCTCTCGATGGGCATTCCGGCGGTCTCCATCGGCGCCGGAGGTCAGGGCGGCGGCGCGCACACGCTCGGGGAGTGGTACCGCCCGGACGGGCGCGACCTTGGTCTGAAGCGCATTCTCCTCACGTTGTTCCTGCTGCTGCGGGACCCCGGTGTCGCGGCAGAATGACCGCCGGAGACATCCGTCCGGCCTGGCAGGCAGACGCCGCCCTGGTTTTGATCACGCTCATTTGGGGCGCCACCTTCGTCCTCGTCAAGGAGGCCCTGGAGGATGTTTCGACCCTCCTGTTTCTGGCGCTGCGCTTCACACTGGCCTCCGCAGCCCTGGCCGTAGGCTTCCGGGCGCGCGGGCCGTTGCGAATCGAGCGACGCGTTCTGCGGGCGGGTGTGGGAACCGGCCTGTGCCTGTTTACCGGGTATCTGTTCCAAACCTTCGGGCTGCGTTTCACGACGCCCTCTAAGTCCGCGTTCATCACCGGCCTTTCCGTAGTGCTGGTGCCCCTGCTGGCCGCGGCCGTAGGCCGCTCCCGGCCGGGCCCTTCAGAGTGGGCCGGAGCGGCGGCAGCCACGTGCGGGCTCGCCCTGCTCACGCTGGAGGGTTCGAGCCTGCGCATGGGCCTGGGGGACGGGTTGACGCTGGTGTGTGCCGTCGGGTTCGCGACCCATATCCTGGCAGTGGGGCACTATGCCCCGCGCGTGCGTGTGGAGGAACTGAGCCTTGTGCAGATCGCTACGGCGGCGGCGCTGGCCCTGGCAGGCTGCTGGTGGGCCGAGCCGGTGCGCGTGCGGTGGAGCTTGCGCGTCATCGGAGCGGTCGTGGTCACGGGACTGCTCGCCACTGCTTTGGCGTTCACGGTCCAGGTCTGGGCTCAGCGGCGCACCACGCCCACGCGAACTGCTCTCATCTTCGCGCTGGAACCGGTGTTCGCCTGGATGACTTCTTATCTGGTGGCAGGGGAGGTTCTTTCGGTGCGCGCCGCGGCGGGCGCCATGCTGATTCTGGCGGGCGTGTTGCTTGTGGAACTGAAGCCCGCAGGGCGTAGACCGGAGGAGCGGGAACGGGCCTCTGCGCTATAATGAAGCCAACGCCGCCTCGGAGCGCGGGCGCCTATGAGTTTCCGTGAACTGGTCCGCAAACAAAAACTGCTGTCGTTCGGCCTTCTGCTGCTGACCCTCTCGCTGGGAATCCTGATCGGAACCCTGATTGGGACCGACGTGAGGGCGGCGCGGGGTCAGGCAGCTCCAGACGCTGCACCCCTGACGATTCCCGAACCTGCCGAGCTGTCCAATGCCATCAGCGAAATCGCCCGGAAGGTGGAGGCGTCCGTGGTGAACATCACGAGCGAGTACGGACTGCGGGAGTCGCGCTCGGAACGCGGCGGCGCCCGGGATGAGGACGAAGAGGAACCGGGGTTTGACCTCTTCCGCCGCTTCTTCCCCAACACACCGTTCAGTCTGCCCCAGCCCCGAAGACTGCCCGGCAACGGTTCGGGAATGATTGTGGACCCCAACGGCTACATCCTCACCAACAACCACGTGGTGGACCGCGCCGACCGGATCAAAGTCAAGCTGAACGGCGACCCGAAGGAATATCAGGCCCGGCTGGTGGGCGCGGACCGGGAAACGGACCTGGCTGTGATCAAGATTGACACGGGCCGCAAGCTGGTGCCGGTGAAGATCGGCAACTCGGACGCCGTGCAGGTCGGCGAGTGGGCCATCGCCATCGGCTCGCCCTTCGGACTGGAGGCCACCGTGACGGCCGGCATTATCAGCGCCAAAGGGCGGCCGGGCATGGAGCAGTTCCAGCGGTTTATTCAGACGGATGCTGCAATCAATCCCGGCAACAGCGGCGGGCCGCTGCTGAACATCCGCGGCGAAGTGATCGGCATCAACACCGCTATCGCCACCAACAACGGGACGTATCAGGGTGTGGGCTTCGCGCTTCCGATCAACACGGCGGTGCGGGTCTACAACGACATTATCAAGACCGGGCGGGTGAATCGCGGTTCGATCGGCGTTTCCCTCGAGCGCACGACGCCGGAACTGCTGCGTGTCTACGGAGCCGACCGCGGCGCATTCGTGAGCGCCGTCGAACCGGGCAGCCCGGCCGATAAGGCGGGCTTGCGCGAGCAGGACATCATCATCGCCATGAACGGCCAGCCCGTGCAGAGCGGGGACGACCTGGTGGAACGCGTGGCGAGTGCGCCGATTGGGTCGGAGGCCACGCTGACGATCCTGCGGGAAGGCAAAAGGCAGGATGTGCGGGTGACCATCGGAGACCGCTCCCAGGTCTGGGCGCGGAATCCGCGCATTCGAGGCGGCGAAGCCGAGCCCGCCCCGGAGGAGCGTCCGGCGAGTGGCGCCAAGTTCGGGCTCTACGTCCGCAATGTTACGCAAGCCGACCGGGAAGAACTGGGCTACGACGGCCCGGGAGCACTCGTCATTACCCGCGTGGATCCCGGCTCGTTTGCCGAAGACATCGGGCTACGGCCCAACGACATCATCCTTTCGGTGAATCGCAGGCCGATCAAGGGTATCGAGGACATCAAGCAGGTCCAGGCGTCTCTGAAACCCGGGGACGCAGTCGCCTTCCACGTCAAGCGGGCGGTCTCCCCGATGGGACGTCGGAGCAACCGCGCGGTGGAGTGGGCGAGCGTCTTCCCGGCAGGCACGCTACCGGCGCAACCGTAGCCTTCCCGGGCATTTCCCGTCTGGAAACCACCTTTTGCTAGACTGAAATTGCCGATGCGACGCGCCTGGCTCGCCCTGCTGTGCGTGCTTCTTCTCGGCCTGGGGCCGGCAGCCGCCCAGCAGCGAAGGAGCCGCCCGGCCCCGTCCTCAGGGACGCGGGTGGAAAAGAACGCCTCCGCTAAGCGTACCGTTTCCTCCAAGCGCCCCACGAAGCGAGCCGCCGCCCGCAAACGGGTGCGCCGCAAAGCGGTCGCCAGCTGGCGTCTCGGACAGCAGCAGCCCACGCCGGAGCGATACCGCGAAATCCAGGAGGCCTTGATCGCGCGGGGTTATCTCGAGGGGCCGGCCACCGGAGTCTGGGGTCCGGAATCCGTGGAGGCGCTCAGGCGATTCCAGCAGGATAACCACCTGGATGCTACCGGGAAGATCAACTCCCTGTCGCTCATTGCGCTCGGACTGGGCCCGAAGCGTGACAGCGCGGCCTTGAACGGGCAGGCCAAGGCGGAGGCGGTCCAGCCATGATCATCGGCGTTCCCAAAGAAGTCAAGGACCAGGAGCGGCGCGTGGGCCTGGTGCCCAGCGGCGCGACGATGCTGAAAGAAGCAGGCCACCGGGTTTTGGTGGAGTCCGGCGCCGGCGAGGGAAGCGCGATCTCGGACCGGGAATATCTGGAAGCGGGTGCAGAGATTGTCGAGACGGCCAAGGAAGTGTGGGCCCGTGCCGACTTGGTGGTCAAAGTGAAGGAACCCCAGCCTTCCGAGTACCCTTACCTGCGGCCCGGGCTGATCCTGTTCACCTATCTGCATCTGGCGCCGCTGCCGGAGCTGACGGAGCGGTTGCTCGAAGCGCGGGTGAGCGCGGTGGCCTACGAAACCATCCGGGAGCCGGACGGTTCCCTGCCGCTGCTGACGCCTATGAGCGAGGTGGCGGGGCGGATGGCGGTGCAGGTGGGTGCGCAGTATTTGGAAGCGCCCAACGGAGGCCGCGGCCTGCTGCTAGGGGGCGTGCCCGGCGTCGCTCCGGCGAACGTGGTCATCCTGGGCGGGGGTGTGGTGGGCCACAACGCCGCCAAGGTGGCTTTCGGCATGGGCGCCCACGTCACGATCATTGACAAGAACCTCAACCGGCTGCGCCAGATTGACGACATCTACAACAGCCAGGTTGTGACCTTGGCCTCGAATCCCTGGACGGTGCGCGAAGCGGTGCGGCAGGCGGATCTGGTGATCGGCGCCGTGCTGGTGCCGGGGGCCACGGCGCCGAAGCTGGTGCGGCGCGACGTGGTGGCGCAAATGAAGCGCGGAGCGGTCGTAGTGGACGTCTCCATTGACCAAGGCGGCTGCCTGGAGACGTCACGACCCACGACGCACACGCATCCGGTCTACGCCGTGGACGGCGTGTTGCATTACTGCGTCTCCAACATGCCGGCTGCCGTGCCCCACACCTCCACCTTCGCTCTGACCAATGCCACATTTCCGTATCTGCTGGAGCTGGCAAACAAGGGTCTGGAAGGCGCTTGCATGGACCACCCGGCAATCCGGGAGGGGGTCAACACGTATCAGGGCGAGGTCACACATCCGGCGGTGGCCGAATCCCAGGGCCGCCGGGCCAAGGAGCTGCTGGCTCTGGTTTAGGGGGGCCGCAGCGAGACTCTAGCGGGTCGCCGCTTTTGAGCGTAATCCCGGAAGGCCGCCTAGCGCGGGCGCCATCCGAACCGCCCGCAAGATCGCCTGAGAAACCGCCTCGGCTGCGGCCACTCCCAGAGCGTTGACGTCGGCCTGCGCCGTTCCGATCGAGAGCGCGATGACCAGATCGCCGTCGAACATAGTGTGGGCGGGTGAGATGGCGCGAGCCAGTCCATTCTGGGCCAGCTGGGCGAGCTTGGTGGCCTGCACCTTGCTCAGGCGTGCGTTGGTGGCGACGACGGCCAAGGTGGTATTCTCCCGGGAGAATCCGCCGCGGATGCCGCGGCGCAGGTGGCGCGCCGTATCGGCGAGCTCCATCGTGTCCGGACTGCGGCGCGCCCCCGCGACCAGCCTGCCCGTGTCCGGATCCCGGACGTCGCCGAAGGCGTTGACGACGGCGAGGGCCGACACCAGCACGCCGGCGTAGCGCTCTTCCAGGGCCACAGTCGCCGAACCGAGACCGGATTTCATGGCCCGGCTCATGCCGAAGAGCTTTCCCACCGTGGCGCCCGTGCCTGCGCCTACGGCGCCTTCTTCGACGGGCCCGGCGGTGGCCGCCGCCGCAGCCGCCTCGCCCATTTCGCGCGTGGGACGCACGTTGGCCTTGCCGATACCAAGGTCATAGAGAATGGCGCAGGGCACGATCGGCACCTTGGCAGCCCGGGTTTCAAAGCCGACGCCTTTCTGTTCGAGGTAGCGCCGGACGCCGGAGGCGGCCTCCAGGCCGAAGGCGCTGCCTCCCGCCAGCACCACCGCGTGGACGACATCGGTGACGTGGAGCGGGCTCATGACGGGGAACTCCTCGGTGCCCGAGGCCGAGCCGCGGATATCGGCACCGGCCACGGCGCCCGTCTCGCAGAGGATCACCGTGCAACCGGTGAGAGCGTCCAGATCGGTGGCGTGGCCGACGCGAAGGCCGGCGATTTCCGTCAACCCCTTCATGAGCCTGGCGCGGGCAGGCCGCGCCAAGCTGCTATGGTAGCATCGTGGTTCGGAGGACGATCGCCGGTTGCTCGATCTCCTGAAAATGCCCGTGCTTTCCGTTCAGGAGTTCTTCGTCCTTTCCGGCCGGGCGATCCGGAACGTCACCCGGCGTCCTCACTATGTGGACGACATCGTCCTCCAGATGGACACGATCGGCGTGGGCAGCCTGCCGATTGTGGTCTTAACGGGTTTCTTCAGCGGGGCGGTGATGGCCCTGCAGCTCACGAAAGCGCTGATGACCTACGGCGCCGTGGGCAAGACCGGGGAACTGGTGGCGATCACCCTGGTGCGCGAAATGGGACCGGTGCTGACCGCACTGATGGTGGCGGGGCGGAATTCCTCGGGCATGGCCAGCGAGATCGGTTCGATGAAGGTTACCGAACAGATTGATGCCATGCGCGCTCTCGGGACCGATCCCACACAGAAGCTGGTGACGCCGCGGCTGATCGCCACGGCCATTGTGCTGCCCCTGTTGACGATCATCGCCGACTTTTTGGGCCTGGTGGGCGGCTTCATGATCGCCTATTTCCTGCTGAAGATGACGCCCGCGCAGTACTGGAACAGCGCCTGGCAGGCGCTCGAATACAGCGATCTGTTCCAGGGGTTGATCAAACCTTTCGCGTTTGCCTTCGTCATTGCGCTGGTGGGGTGCCACTACGGCATGCAGACCACCGGCGGCACGCAAGGAGTGGGACGCTCCACGACGCGGGCCATGGTGGTGGCCTCGGTTTGGATCTTCGTGCTTGATTTCTTCATCACGCGCTTCTTCGTGGGCGTCTGAGACGCGGATGGTGGAGCAGGCCCGTCCTCCGGCGCTGCGATTTGACAACGTCACCGTGCGCTTTGAGGAGACTGCCGCGCTGGACCGCGCTTCGCTGGAGATCGCCGAGGGCGACAGCTGCGTGATTCTGGGCGCGGCCGCCAGCGGCAAGACGGTGCTGTTGAAGACGGCCCTGGGGTTGATCCGGCCGGACGAAGGCCGGGTGTACGTGTTCGGGGTGGATATCACGGATCTTCCGGAACGCGAATTACAGGCGATCCGCTCGCGCATCGGTATGGTGTTTCAGGAGGGCGGTCTGTTTGACTCGCTCACGATCGAAGAGAATGTCGCCTACCCGCTGCTGAACCAGCCGGGCGCCCGTTACGGCCCGGAGGAGGTACGGCGCCGCGTCGAGGAGGCGCTGCGCTTTGTGGAACTGGAGCACACGCTGGAGAAGTTCCCCAGCGAGCTTTCCGGAGGCATGCGGCGGCGCGTGGGCATCGCCCGGGCGGTCGTGACCGAGCCGGACCTGCTGCTGTATGATTCGCCTACGGCGGGCCTGGACCCCATCACGGCGTATACGATCATGGCGCTGATCCTCAAAGAACGGGACACCCGGCGAGCCACCACGGTGATCGTGACGCAACGTTATCAGGACGGCGTGTGGCTTTCCGATTTCCGCTACAATCCCAGTAGCGGCCGTTTGGAACCTGCCTCGGGCGACGGCGACATGGCGGGGCCGAGAACACGCTTTTTCGTATTCCGCGAAGGACGCGTGGTGTTTGAAGGAACGCGTGCGGAACTGGAAGCCTGCCGCGACGCCTACGTCGCCAAATTCGTCAGGCGCTGACGGGCACAAGATTATGCCTTCCGCAAAAAAAGTCCGATGGGCTCAACTCAAAGTTGGGATCATGGCGATCGTGGCCATGGTCATCCTGGCGGTGCTGATCTTTCTGCTGACGGGAACCAAGAAGCTGTTCGTGACTAAAGCCAGCCTGCGCACCTACATGGACGACTCGGCGGCGCTGGCGGTGGGGGCTCCTGTGCGGCTGAACGGCATCATCATCGGCAACGTCACCCGTGTCGGCCTTTCGGGAGAAAAAACGCCCCGACGGGTGGTGCGCATTGACATGTCGGTGGACGCCTCCATGCTCAGCCGCATTCCGGTGGATTCGGAGGCCGCCATCAGCGCCGAGAACGTCCTGGGCACCAAGTTCATCAACATCAAGATGGGCCAGAGCGCCGAAACGGTGCGCGACGGCGCCGAGATCCCGAGCAAAGACGTCAGCGAATTTGAAGAAGTGGTGCAGTCCGGCTACGACGTCATGGTGGCGGCACGGGATCTGCTGCGGCGCATCGACGGCGTGGTGCGGGACGTGGAGGCTGGGCGGGGCACCATCGGCAAGCTGCTCGTGGACGAGGAACTGTACACGCGGCTTACCGGAACGGTAGCCGAGGCGCAGAAAGTGACGCAGGCGATTTCGGGCGGGCAAGGAACGGTGGGGCGGCTGCTTTACGATGAGAGCTTGTACAACGAAGTCCGCTCCACCGTGCAACGGCTGGACGAGATCGTCCAGAACGTGCAAGAAGGCCAGGGCACAGCCGGCAAGCTGCTCCGGGACCCGTCGCTGTACGACGAGGCCCGCAAGGCCGTGGCCGAGCTGAACAAACTGGTCGAGGACCTCAACGCCGGCAAAGGCACGGCCGGCAAGCTGCTCAAGGACGAAGACCTGCACCGCCAGATCCAGACCACGCTGGCTCGCTTGGAAGACACCGTGGAGAAGCTCAACAACGGGCAGGGGACGCTGGGCCAGCTGATGGTGAATCCGCAACTGTATGAGTCGTTGAACGGTGTGAGCCGGGAGCTGGAGGCGTTGCTCAAGGACTTCCGGGCGAATCCGAAGAAGTTTTTGCGGATCAAGCTGGCACTGTTTTGAGCAGGGCGCGGCAGTTGATCGTGAACGCCGATGATTTCGGCTTCACGCAGGACGTCAACGCGGGGATTATCGAGGCCCATGAGCGGGGTATCGTCACCGCTGCGACGCTCATGTCCACCGGCGCGGCCTTCGCCGACGCGGTGGAGCGGGCGCAAGCATATCCGGCCCTCGACGTGGGCTGTCACCTGGTGCTGGTGGGGGCCCCAGGGCTGCCGGCAAATGTGGCCGCGCTGGCTGCGGCCGTGGCGGCAAAGCGGCTGCCGATCCTGGACATCCTGCGTGCCCAGGTGGAGACAATCATGCGGGCCGGCCTCCGTCCCACCCATGCCGACACGCATAAGCACACGCACCTGCTTCCGCCGGTGTTTGAGGCCGTTGCGCGAGTAGCGGAAGAGTTCGGCATCCCGTGGGTGCGGCGGCCTCTGCCGGCGCCGTGGTTCGGGAGGGTCCTGGAGCGGATCCCGGCGCGCTACGGGCTGCGCATGACGGACCACTTCGCGGGATTCCGGCTGACGGGCCGTTTTGGCGCGGCGGAGCTGGTGCGGATGATCGAGCGGCTGCCTCCCGGGCTAACGGAATTCATGTGCCACCCGGGGCGGTGCACCGAGGAGTTACGCCGCGCGCCGACGCGGCTAAAAGAAAGTCGCCAGCGCGAGGTGGCGGCGCTCACCGCGCCGGAAGTGAGGCAGGCCCTCGGGGCCTCAGGCGTCCGCCTGGTGAGTTTTCGGGAGTTGTCGGGCGCGGACCCGCGAGCCGGCGGCGTCCTGGTGTAAACTGGGATTCGAAAACAGGAGGTGGGTCTTCTCCAGTAGCCGGTTGCCAGAGATTGGACCCGCCGGGCTTGGGCAGCGTATCAAGAGCGCGGCGGGGTCAATTTTTGCGCTGGTGTTTCCCGAAGAATGCCGTGTGTGCGGGTGCCCTTTGAGGGCGGTCACACGCATACCGGTGTGCGCTGCGTGCCTGGCCAGCCCCACACCGCTTTCGGCCGAGTTCTTCTGTCGGGATTGCGGGACGCCCTTTCTGAACCGGTTTCCGCTCGATGAGCAGGGTCGCTGCGCCCTGTGCCGGAGCGGCCTACGCGGGTTTGACGCAGCTTACACCTTCGGGGCTTACAAGGGGGCGCTTCGCGAGCTCATTCATCTGTTCAAGTACGCCGGTGTGCGGACCCTGGCGCGGCCGCTTGGCGAGTATTTGGCCATGGCCCTCCCGCGCGACCGGCGCTTCGATGCTCTGGTGCCGATGCCGCTGCACTGGTTCCGGCGCTGGAGGCGCGGCTTCAATCAGTCCGAGCTGCTGGCGCGGGAAGTGTCGCGGCGGTGCGGCATCCCGGTCCTGAAGGCGGTGCGGCGAACTCGTGCGACGCGCTCCCAGGCGGGCTTGAGCCATTCGGCCCGCCGCCAGAATGTGGCGGGAGCATTCCGTGTTCGGCGCCGCGTCCGGCTGGAGGGGTTGCGGATTCTGCTGGTAGATGACGTCATGACGACGGGCGCCACCGCGGCGGCGTGCGCCTCGGCCCTGAAGCGTGCCGGCGCCGCAACGGTGGCTCTGCTGGCGTTGGCGCGGGTAGACCGGCGTGCGGCAGCGCCCGCCGTTGTCGAATCCGGGGTGGCTCTGGGGGCGAGCTCAAGATGAACAACCACGATCGCCTTCGCCGTCCGGTGCTGGTGCTGAACGCCAGCTACGAGCCGATCAACATCTGTGCGGCGCGCCGGGCGATTGTGTTGATCCTTAAAGGGGTCGCGGCTGCCGAAGAGCTCTGTCACGTGGCGGTGCACTCGGCTTGGCGCGTCATGCCGCTGCCTTCGGTGATCCGCCTGCTTGAGTACCGCCGGATTCCGCACCAGACGCGGCCCCTGTCTCGTAAGAACATCCTCATGCGCGACCGCTACACCTGCCAGTACTGCGGGCGGACGCTGCCTTCCTCGGAGCTGACGCTCGATCATGTGATTCCGCGCTCCCGGGGCGGGGAGACGGCTTGGGAAAACCTGGTGACCTGCTGCCATGACTGCAACAACCGCAAGGGCAACCGCACCCCGGAAGAGGCGGGCATGAAGCTGTTGCGTCTGCCGCGCCCTTTCACCCTGCACACCAGCCGCCACATCATGCGCCAGCTCGCCCACGCCGACGAGCGCTGGAAGAAGTACTTGTTTTACTGACCACCTGAACGCCCGACGTGGTTTTGTGCGTTTCAGCGGTTCGGTAGTACCTACAGTACCGTACCAGTACCGACATGTGCCGACAAGATTGACGTGGAACTCAAAGGCACATATACTGAAGTAGGCGTTTTGGCCCCGGCCTTGTTTCGGTCGGTGACGTACTCGTGGGGTGGGGTATGCGTATTTACCTTGCTGACCTCGGGCACAACCAGCTCACGGTCAGTTCGGACGTTTATCCTTTGGGCATCGCAAACTTGGCCGCTTATGCGACGGCGTATCTGCGCGGTGGTTACAGGCTCGATATCCATCTGTTCCGTGAGCCGCAGGATTTGCGGGCTGCTCTGGAACGACAGCGGCCCGATCTGCTTGCCCTGAGCAGCTACTCCTGGAACCACCAGCTGTCCCTGCAGTTTGCGCGCTATGCACGCCGATTGTATCCGGGGCTCGTCACGGCAATGGGCGGTCCAAATTATCCCCTGAGCCGGTCTGAAAAGGAGCGATTCCTGCGCAACGTGACCGACGTCTGCGTGGCAGTGCGAGGGCCGACGTACGAAGGAGAACGGGCATTCTTGAATTTCGTCCAGCGCTTCGCCGACTCCGGGCTGTCGCTGGAGGGTGTCTACGAAGAGCCAGCCCCCGGATGCGACTGGATTGACCCAGTAACGGAAGAGTTTGTGAGCGGCCCGGAACCGCCGCGCATTGAGGATCTGGATGAAATTCCGTCTCCCTACTTGAACGGGTGGCTGAAAGACTATTACCCGACCGGGTATTTTCCGATGATGCAAATCAACCGTGGCTGCCCGTTCAGCTGCACCTTCTGCAATTCGGCGCCTTCCGGCAACAGCAAGATTTTCGGTCACTCACTGGCTAATGTGCAGGCCGATCTGCTGCATTTGGCCCAGAATGTGCGCCCTGAGATTCCCCTCTGTTTTGCGGATGACAACTTCGGCATGTATCCGATCGACGTCGAAGTCGCCGATTACATCGGGTGGCTGCAGGAGAAGTACGGCTGGCCGAACTACATCCGCACGACCACCGGCAAGAACCGCGGTGACCGCATCATTCAAGTGATGAGAAAAGTGCGCGGAAAATTGCCCATGACCGCCGCGGTGCAATCTTTGAACCCACAGGTTCTCATCAACATCAAGCGTTCCAACATCAAGCTGTCCACATATGCCGAGATTCAGCGGGAGGTGCGCGCCCAAGGAATGCAGTCGTACGGCGAGCTCATTCTCGGCCTGCCGGGCGAAAGCAAGGAAAGCTTCCTGGAGAGCATTCGGGAACTCATGAGGACAGGCGTGCAACGAATTTCCGCCCACCAATTGATGTTGCTTCCCGGAGCACCCCTCTACGAGCCGGACAGCCGGGCCCGGTCTCGTTTCGACACCCGGTTCCGTCTGGTAGCCCGGAATCTGGGCAACTACCTGGACGAGCCCGTCTTTGAAGTGGAAGAGATGGTGGTGTCGACACCCACGCTGTCGTTCGCGGATTACCTGGAGTGTCGTGTCTTTCATCTGTTGCTGACGATTTTTTATTACGAGGGCAATTTCGAAGAGTTTTTCGCCTATGCACGTCAGGCAGGCATAGAGCCGTTCGATCTCATGCGCCACCTCCAGTCGGCATTGCCATCCGCGCCCTGTGCCTTTCGTGGCCTCGTTGAGGATTTTGTCAGGGAGAGCCAGGAGGAGTTGTTTCCCACGCCGGAAGCCTGTCTCGAGTGGGCCAGAGAGAACTTCGACGCGCTCGTCTCAGGAGATAAGGGCGGCAACCTTTTGAGTAAGTACTCCATGCTCGGTCGCTTCTACCACTTGCAGGATGCCCTCCGTTTTCTGCGGGACGCGATTGATGGCTACGCGACAGCGTCGGGGCGGTCGGTCGCTGCGCTGGAACTGGACAACGTGCACCGTTTTCTGAGCAGCATCAGCCTCCATGTGCCATTCGCGGAGTCGCTGGAGCGCACCGTGGCGTTTGACCTGGATTACGATGTCGCCGCCTGGGTCGCAGACGGCTACCGCCGCCCGTTGCATGCCTACAGACTGGCCACACCGCTCCGCCTGATCGCCCAGGCCAGCGACTCGGTACGCGCCGCCTTGCTCCACCGCGTGAGAACGTTCGGAGAGCACCCCTCCGGTCTGGGTAAGTTTACACGGACGTTATTTGCGCGGGACCTGCGGCGCGAAGTCCGAGATCGGATTCCGGCGGCGGCCGCGTGAGGCCCCTGTTCACACCGTAAGCCCCTCTCCCCGCCGACCGCCGGGGAATTGAAGCCTCGGCGTGGGTGTGTTAGCCTTATGGTGGACCGCGCGCCTCTGCTTTCCCGGGCGACAGTGAATCGGCAACCGCGCTGCAGCACCGAGGGCAGCGAACGGTCCGCGCACATGCGCCTTTCGAACTGTAAGGGGAATGAATTTCCGGTCATTATTCAGTCTTTTTTCTTCCGATCTGGCCATTGATCTCGGCACAGCCAACACCTTGGTGTTCGCCAAAGACCGCGGCATCGTGGTGAACGAGCCCTCCATCGTAGCCATCAACAAGACGACCGGCGAGGTGGAGGCTGTAGGCAAAGAAGCCAAAGAGATGCTCGGGCGCACGCCGGGCAACATCGTGGCCATCCGGCCCATGAAGGACGGCGTCATCGCCGACTTCAAGGTGACCGAGAAGATGCTGACCTACTTCATCCAGAAGGCGCACGGCCGCCGCATGCTGGTCCACCCCCGCATCGTGATCGGCGTGCCCAGCGAGATCACGCAGGTGGAGAAGCGCGCCGTGGTGGACTCGGCCTACCGCGCCAAGGCGAGCGAAGTATATCTGGTGGAGCAGGCCATGATGGCCGCCATTGGCGCGGGTCTGCCCATTACGGAGCCATCGGGCAACATGGTGGTGGACATCGGGGGAGGGACCACGGACGTGGCGGTAATCTCGCTGTCCGGAATCGTTTATTCCCGCTCGGTGCGCGTGGCCGGCAACGAGATGGATGAGGCGATCATGCAGTATCTGAAGCGGAAATACAACCTGCTGATCGGCGAACGCACCGCGGAGGCCATCAAGATTCAAATCGGTTCGGCCTATCCCCTGGAGAAGCCGCTGACGATGGAGATCAAGGGGCGGAACCTCATCCAGGGCGTTCCCAAGACGATCACGGTGGACGACAGTGAGATCCGCGAGGCGCTTTCCGAATGCGTCAGCACGATTATGAACGCGATTCGGGTGGCGCTCGAACGCACCCCGCCGGAGCTGAGCGCTGATATCAGCGACCGGGGCATCGTGCTCACCGGCGGGGGCGCTCTGCTGAAAAACCTCGACAAGCGCATCCGCGAAGAAACGGGCCTGCCCGTGTCCATCGCCGAAGATCCGCTGGCTTCGGTTGTACTGGGTACGGGCAAGCTCCTGACGGACTTCCGGCTGTTACGCAAGATCTCGATCGAGTGAGCGGATGGAGCTATTGTTCGGCAGGTACCGGCACATCGCGGTGATGCTGGCCGTGATCTTTGCCCAGCTGCTTTTGCTTGCCTATCAGGTCAAGACGGGGGAAGACGTCCGGCTCATCCGTCTCTGGGCGGTTTCGGCCATCACGCCTCTGGCGCGGCTGCTGGACGGCGTCCGCACGGGCGCCGAACGAATGCTCGAGGGTTACGTCCGACTGGCAGGCGCCGCGGAGGAAAACCGGAGACTGCGGTCCGAAGTGGACCGCCTCCGGTTGGAGAACCGCCGCCTGAACCGCGAGCTGACCAGCCTGCGGCGGTCGGAAATCCTGGGGGAATTCCAGAGCCGCCACCCCTCCCGCACCCTTCTGGCCCGCGTGATTGCCGCCAGTTCCGGACCCGCCGCCCGGGCGGTTTTCGTGGATCGCGGATCGGCGGACGGGGTCCGCAAAGGGATGGCCGTGATCACGCCGGAGGGCGTCGTGGGGAGGGTCATCGCGGTTTATCCCACGGCGTCTCAGGTGCTGGTAATCACCGACCCCAGTTTTGCCGCCGGAGTCATCAGCGAGGTGCATCGTGTGGAAGGCACGCTGAAAGGCACCGGTCAGAAGTTGTGCCGCATCGAGTACCTGCAGAATGAAGAGCGAGTGGAGCGGGGCGAGTGGTTTTACACTTCGGGCGAGGATTTGGTTTTTCCCCGGGGCCTGCCCGTGGGACGGGTGCGCAGCGTGGCTCCGGGCAAGACCTTTCTGGAGGTGCTCCTGGAGCCGAGCGGACTGGCGCGCGGTCTTGAAGAAGTTCTGATCGTCCTCCAGGGTGTCCACCAACCCCTCCCCGGCGAGACCCAAGCGGTTCCCTCCGAACTCTATCTGCTGGCCCCACCGGGAGCCACCGCGGCGCCGGAGGCCCCTGTCGCGGAGGGCATTCTTTCCACGGATGCGGACCGGCTTCGGGAACACTATCGCAGACTGGGCGAGCTGCAAGGTCACGTTTTTGGCGAAGCCGCACCGGGCTCCCGGCCGCCGGATTTCAATTGGCGGCCGCAGCCCGAGACCGATCGCCTTGCGAAGCCCGAAGCGCCTCGCCCGCGCCTTGCCCCGCCGGCTGCGCCACAGCCCGTCGCTCCCTCGGGCAGTCTCCCGCGCTCCCAGGCGACGCCGCCGCCCAATGGATCCGCTCGCTGACGATTACACGATCGGGCGGCGGCATGCCAAGCTTTCCCGGATCCGCCCTTGGGTGCTGGCGGCCGTTTCCATTCTCACGGTGTTGTTTCAGGTTTACGTACCGCTGTTTTTCGAGCCTGCCGCGGCGGTGGACTTGCCTCTGCTGGCGGTGATTTACCTGGCCGTGCACCGCCGCCGGCCGGTGGCGGGCACCTTGATCGGAGCCGCCGTGGGCCTGCTGCAAGACTCCCTATCGCGGCATCCTCTGGGGATGTTCGGCATCGCCAAGACGGTCGTGGGTTACGCAGCCGCCTCGCTGAGCCTGCGGGTGGACGCCGATCGCACCCTCGTGCGCTTCCTGCTGGTGGTCGTCTTTTTCCTTTTGCACCAAGCCTGTTACTGGGCACTGCGCGTGCTGTTGCTCGGCGAATCGCTTGCAGCGGATCCGCCTCAGACACTGGTGCTGGCCGTGATCAGCGCCGCCGTCGGCGTCGCGGGATTCGCCCTGTTGGATAAACTCAGGAGAGAGGACTGAATTCCGTTGGTGCCGCCCGAGGCGTTTCACGACCCCGAAGAGCCGGTTCCCTCTCCGCCTCGCCGGCCGCGCGAGGACCCCAAGCGGGCCGCCGGCAAGATTGCCTTCCTCCAGTACCTCACCGTGGCCGTGTTCCTGTTCCTGATTTCGGGTTTCTGGAACCTCCAGGTGCGTAACCCGGAATGGTACAGCGAGCTCGCCGAGCGGAACCGCATCAAGGCGCTGCCCATCCTGGCGCCGCGAGGAAAGATCCTGGACCGCGACGGACGGGTGATCGTGGACAACCACTCCTCCTTCAGCGTGATTGTCTCGCGCGACAACCTCCGGCCGGAGCATCTGCGCGCCATTGCCGCGGGGTTGCACCTGAACTACGAGGAACTGCGGGCCCGCGTGGAAAGCTTCCGTTCGAGGCCGCGGTATGAGCAAATTGTTCTCAAAGACGAGCTGACGCCGGGGGAGCTGGCGTTTGTCGAGGCCCACCGCTCCATGCCGGGGTTCCCCGAGATGGAGTTGATTCACTCCCAGCGGCGGTTGTATCCACGCTACGGACTGGCCGCGCACGTGATCGGCTATGTCGGCGAGGTCAGTGAAGCCGAGCTCAACACGCTGGAATTTGCCCGCTACAAGCCCGGGGACATCGTCGGCAAAGCCGGCATCGAGCGGCAATACAACAGCGTGCTGATGGGAGTGGACGGCCAGCGCCAGGTGATCGTGGACAGCCGCGGGCGCATCCGGCAGGTTTTCGGGCTCAAGGAGGCGATTCCCGGAAAGAATCTTCAGCTCACCATCGACCTGGACTTGCAGGTCGTGGCGGAACTGGCCATGGAAGGCCGCAAGGGCGCAGTGGTGGCTCTGGATCCGCGCAACGGTGAAGTGCTCGCCATGGTGAGCCGGCCGGCCTTTGACGCCAATCGCTTCGCGGGACGGATCCGGCCCGGCGACTGGAGACAGCTGGTAGAGGATCCGGACACTCCGTTGCTGAACCGGGCGATTCAGGCCCAGCTGGCACCGGGCTCCACGTTCAAACCGATCGTAGCGCTGGCAGCCTTGGAAACCGGAGCGATTGATGAGAACTTCTCGGTCTTCTGCCGCGGCGGAGCGACGTTTTACGGGCGCTTTTTCAAATGCCACCTCAAGGGCGGGCACGGCAGCGTGGATCTGCACCGGGGCATCGTACAATCCTGCGATGTGTTCTTCTACAATGCCGGCAACCGCCTCGGCATCGACCCGCTGGCCGAGTATGCCGAGCTGTGCGGCTTGGGGCAGAAGACGGGAATTGATCTTCCGCACGAGGCCGCCGGGCTGGTGCCCTCGTCGCGCTGGAAGCTCCGTACGTTCCGGCAAAAATGGTACGCCGGTGAGACGATCTCCGTCGCCATCGGGCAGGGGGCTTTGACGGTGACGCCCTTGCAGCTGGCCTATGCCATCGGAGGTCTGGCCATGGGGGGCGTATGGTACAAGCCGCACCTGGTGAAGAGCGCTGCCGAACCGCAGCCGGTACGCCGGGCCAAGCTGCATCCCGAATTTGTGGCGGAAGTGGTTCGGGGTATGTATGGTGTCGTCAACGAAGGCGGCACGGGAACGCGGGCGCGTCTGCCCGGAATCGAGCTTTGCGGCAAGACGGGAACGGCGCAGCTGGCCTCGAACGAAGCTTTGAAAAACACCCGACTCGGGGAGACCCTGAAAGACAACGCCTGGTTTGTGGGTTTTGCGCCGCGGGAATCCCCGGAGATCGTGGTCGTGGCCCTGTTCGAGGGTGGAGAACACGGCTACATGGCCGGCCCCATCGTCAGGGACGTGATCAAAGCGTACTTTGACAAGAAAGCCAGAATGAGTGCGGCGCCGCTGGTGGCGAGGACCCCGCCGGTCCCTTCCACCGCGGCGCCGTCTCCTTAAGGGAGCGGATGGCTCGACGCTACAACCTAAGGGATCTGGACTGGGGCCTGATCGGGCTTGCGCTGATTCTAAGCGGGATCGGCGTTGTCCAGATTTACAGTGCCACCCTCGGCACCCTGTGGCAGGGGACGTGGTGGAAGCAGCTGTTGTTTGTTGTGGCGGGCCTGGGGGTGTTGGCAGTGGTGGCGCGCCTGGATTATCACGCCCTGTTAGACCGGGTTCCCTGGCTGTATCTGGCCGCCGTCGTGACGCTTATCCTCGTGCTGGTGGCGGGCCGCACTGTGTTCGGTTCCCGGCGCTGGATTCCGTTGCCCGGCGGCTTCACCTTGCAGATCTCGGAGTTCGTTAAACTGGTGGTGGTACTGCTCGTTGCCCGATACTTGAACGAGCTCTCAGGCGAACGGCTGGAAGGCCGGGATCTGGTAAAGCTGGGAGGCCTGATCGGGATCCCGATGGTGCTGGTAGCCAAGCAACCGGATCTGGGGACGGCGCTGACGTATGCGGCCATCGCCGGTGCGGGCATATTTCTGGCCGGCTTGCGGTGGCGCCACGTCGCCGTCCTGGCGATTGGAGGGGCCTTGGCGTTCCCTGCCGGATGGCATGTCTTGAAGGACTACCAGAAGGAGCGCCTGGTGTCGTTTCTCGATCCCGGTCGGGATCCGCTGGGTTCCGGTTATCAGGTGATCCAATCCAAAATTGCGGTGGGCTCGGGCGGCATCTGGGGCAAGGGAGTGACGCGAGGCTCCCAGGCGCAACTGCGCTTTCTCCCGGTGCCTCATACGGATTTCATCTTTGCGGCGTTTGCCGAAGAACACGGCTTTGTCGGAGTGGTTGGAGTTCTTGGGCTGTATTTCCTGCTCCTGATGCAGATCATTCAGAACGCGCAAACGGCTGCGGACCGGGCCGGAATGTACATCTGCATCGGAGTTTTCGCGTTGTTGCTGTTTCACACGTTGGTGAACGTGGGAATGCTGGTGGGCCGGATGCCCGTGACCGGCATTCCCTTGCCGCTGATGAGCTACGGCGGATCCAGTGTGCTGATGACGTTCGCGATGCTGGGTCTGGTAAACAGTGTTCGGCTCCGGCGGTTCGTGAATTGAAGCGAAGGGAGTTTTGCGAAGAGATTTGAGGCAGGCCGAGTCTGACGCAGCAGGCAACGGACCGGCGAGAGTTCCGAGCAGGATCAGGGGCCGAAGGGCCCGGGTCCGGTGGTCTGGTGCCGGCGGCTGGGACACTCGAGCGCACCCGATCGCTCGTTAGAGTTTAATCTGCAAGCGAGCCTGCGGAGCGCGGGCAAGTCCGCGCCAGGCTCAAAACCCGGCGCGGCGCCTCTATTTCTCCGCACGCAAGCCTCCGTCGCTTCCAAAACGGAGGAGTCCCGATGGGAAAGGAATTGGTAATTTCGGCGGATCGCCACGAAACCCGGGCGGCGATCCTGGAAGACGACCAGCTTGTCGAAATCTACTTTCAGCGCGCCAATGAATACCCGCTGGCAGGCAGCATCCACAAGGGACGCGTGACGCGCGTGTTGCCGGGGATGCAGTCGGCTTTCGTCGACATCGGCCTGGAGCGGGACGCGTTTCTGTATGTTTCGGACTTTTTTGAGGAGAACGAAGAGTTCGACCGCATCTCAGCCCCGCCGCAAGAGAAGGTGCGCTCGGCGGCGGCTGAGGAGGCTTTACCTGCTTTTTCCGCGGAACGGCGGCCGGCCCTGACTCAGGAGTCGCCCTTACGAGAATCCAGAACGCGGCGCTCGCGGCGGCGCCGGAAAGGGCGCGGGTTCCCGGAATCCAAATATGCCGGGGAAGCCGCCTGGACTCGGCATGAGCGCCCGAGCACCGAGCCGGCCGTGTTCCCCGTGCTCCCGGGGGAGTCGCTGGCCAAGTACAGCCGTCTGAGCCAGCAGGCTGAGACGGAACCTGCATCAGGAGAAGGGGAGTCGCAGGAAGAGTTGATCAGTGCCGGGGAGGCGCCGTCGCCGGAGGCGGAGAGGCCTGCGGCAGGCGAGGAATCCTACGCAACGGCGGCGGCGGAACCGTCCGGGCCGGCTTCCGAGCCCGATGATTCGGCGCAATCACCCGGCGAGATCGAGGCGAATGCAGACCGTGAAGAGGAGCGCCTCGCGGAAGAAGCGGTCGCCCCGGAACCACTGGTGGCGGCTGCGGAGGAGACCCCCGCGGAGCCTGGGCTTGCGGCGGAGGCTCTGGCTTCGGAGGAAACTGAGACTCCGAGTGCTGCCGCCGGCGAGTCTTTGGAGACGGGGGAGGCGGCCGCCACGCTTGAGGCGGAGGTGCGCGAAGCGCCGGTTCGCTATCCCCACCGGCTTTCCCGGCGGTTGCGTCGGAAGCTCCGGGGCGAGAGTCGCGCGGATGCTGTGCCGGAATCCGCGCCGGATGCGCCCGCCGCGGCCGAAGCGGGAGAAAAGGCGAGTTCCCGCGAGAGGCCTTCACCGTCTATCACGGAACTGTTGCGCGAAGGCCAGGAGATTCTGGTCCAGATTGCGAAAGAGCCGCTCGGGCAGAAAGGAGCCCGCATCACTTCGCACATCGCGCTGCCGGGGCGCTACGTGGTCTACATGCCGACTGTAGATCATCTGGGCGTATCGCGGAAGATCGCTTCCGAGGAGGAACGCGCGCGCCTGCGCCGCATTCTGCAAACGCACCGAGCCGGCATCCCCGGCGGTTTCATTATCCGCACAGCCGGAGCGGGACACACCGAGCAGGAAATCGCCGCGGACATGATGTACCTCTACAATCTGTGGCTCGATATCCGCCAGAAGGCCGAAAAGCGTCCGGCGCCGTGCCTGATCCATCATGATCTGGACCTGGTCCAGCGCGTGCTGCGTGATCAGCTGACGGAGGAGTTCAAGGCCATCTGGGTGGATAATGAGGAAGTCTACGAGTCCGTGCTCCGCTTCGTGGAGCGCATGCAACCCTCGATGCTCCCCCGGGTGAAAATGTACACGCGCTCCCTGCCTATCTTTGACGCCTTCAATATTACGGCGGAGCTGGAAAAGGCCCTGCGGCCCAAGGTCTGGCTGAAGTCCGGCGGCTATATCGTCATCAACCAGACGGAAGCGCTGGTAGCGATTGACGTCAACACGGGTAAGTTCGTGGGCAAGTCCGGGCGCCTGGAAGACACCATCGTCAAGACCAACCTGGAAGCGATCAAAGAGATCGTGCGTCAGATCCGGCTCCGGGATCTCGGAGGGATCATTGTCATTGATTTCATTGACATGGAGGAGCGCAAGAACCGCCAGAAAGTGTTCCAGGCTCTGGAGGAGGAGATGCGCCAGGACCGCGCACCGTACAAGATTCTTCAGTTCAACGATTTCGGCCTGGTGGCCATCACGCGCAAGCGTGTCAAGCAGAGTCTGGAGCGTGCGTTGTGTTCGCCGTGCCCCACCTGCGACGGCGCAGGCTACGTCAAGAGCGTGCAGACGGTGATCGGGGAAATTCTTCAGGAAGCGCGCAAGATCGCAGGAGCGGTGGAGGGCGCCAATGTCGTGCTGCGCGTGCATCCGGACGTGGCCAAAGCGCTCAAATCTACGGCCAACGACTATCTGGAGGAGCTCGAGGAAACGCTCCGCCGTCCGGTTCTGGTCACCAGTGACCCGGCCCTTCATCCGGAGAAATTCGATCTGGCTTAAACGAATCCCGCCGCCTGAAGCGCTCCCGGACGACTTGACGGCCCCTCGCGATCGGGGATAGACTCAACCTCCAGCGCCGCCGGAGGGCTGAGATGGCAAGGGGGAGGGTTACCATCCTGCGCTCCCTTGGCCTGTTGCTGCTCCCACTTCTGGCGTGCCCGACGTTCGCCGCCGAAAGGGCGTTACTCCCTGTTCCCGCTCGGGAGGGGGCTCCCCGATTGCTCGAACCCGGAGCGCCGCCGGGTGCGACGATCCGCCCTGCAGTCTTGGATGAAACGCTGAGGGTCATCGTTCTGGCGGACTTCCTCGAAGCGGGCGATCTCAACGAACTGCGGTCCCTGTTGCGGCGGGAATTTAACAAGCTGCGTCAAAAAGACAAGTTGGTTGTCATTGTCGTCCGGGCCGGCGATACCCTATTTGTCCCACCCGTCCAAAACTGGGCTGCACTGGAAAAGCATCTTGGGGAGGTGCTGCCTCAAAGTGCGGAGCCTGCCTCCGCGCGCCTTCCTCCCACAGCGCTCTACGACTTACTGGCTTCTCTTGTTCCGGAGCCTGCCGAGGCTTGGAGCCAGATGCTCTTGGCCGGACGGCTGCCTCCGCCACCGCATGGGTTGCTCGAGGAGTACATCCGTGCGCGAATGGCCACGCTCCTCGCGAAGGCGCGAGTGGTGCTCCGGGTCTGGCCGCCACAGACGGCGAGCTGGCTCCCAGTGACCGAAGACGTGGCCGGAGCAAGGTGGTTCGAGGTCGAATGGGAGCCGGCGAGCGTACAGGACGGTTTCGAGATCCGGTCCGCCAGGCCAGGCGGTATCGAGAGGGAGTATCTTTCTTTATCGCCGGGCTTTGTGCCACCTCGCTTCGAGGAGCTTGCGGAGCTCATCGCTGCCGTTGAAGCAGCGGCTCAGGCGGGCGCTGGCGCGGTCGACCTGGAAGCACTCCGACGGCGCATCGGTCTTCATCCAGGCTGGACACGCGCTCTGGAGACGGGCGCCGCTCTCGCTGAGCGGCTCGGCGATTACCGCGAGGCGGCATTTTTCCTGGGAGGTCTGGCGCGACGCCTGCCGGAAGATAACAAGGTGTTGCGCCGCTATGCCGTGGCGTTGGCGCACTCGGCTCCCCCGGCACAAGCCGAGCCCGTGCTGCGCCGGGCCGTGCGCGCGTTCCCGGAGGACGCGCTCTTGCTGGAACTGCTGGCGCGTGCCCGGATTGCCCAGCGGGACCTTGCCGAAGCCCACGCTCTGGCCCGACAAAGCCTCGCGCTGGCACCGGATAACGTCACGTTGTGGTGGATCGCGGCGGATCTCGCCCGGGATTTGGGAAACTCCCAGGCCGAGCGGGAGGCGTTGCGTGCGGCTCTGGATCGCGAACCGGACCGGGCCGATCGTCGGGCTCGACTCATCGTCCTGGCGCTCGAGGCAGGTGACGGACGCCAGGCACGTCAGGCTTTAGAAGAGGCGGAAGGCAGAACACCGAACGACACGACAATTCTCGCTTCTTACGCAGCGGCGTGGGAGCAGTTGAACGAGCCGACACGCGCCGTGCAACTCTGGCTTCGGACCGTGGATGTGGACTCACGTTTCGAGAAAGGCTACGCCGCTGCGGCACGTCTGTTCGCGGCCGCGGGAGACTGGGAACGAAGTCTTGCCACGGCGCTCCGAGGCTTGGAACAACTCCCCGATTCTGCGCCTCTTCACATAGCTCATGCACAAGCCCTTGTCGAGCTTGGCCGGCTCCAGGAGGTCCGCAAAGTCCTACAGGCCGCCTGCGCGCGCGTCAGAGACCCCGCTTTGGCAAAGCTCAGGGCCGAAATCGAAGAGCTGTTCGGCGGCCAAGCGGCCGTAAGGGCCTGGAGCAGCTATTTGGATCTGCTTCAGGCCGAGAACGGGAGCCAAGTCGGGCTGGAGCAGGCCAAGGAACGGGCTGTCTTTGCGGCGCTCCGCGCGGGCTACCCGGAGGCCGCCGCGCGGTGGCTGAGCATTCCGGATGGCGACGGAGCCGAGCCGCCGCGCCAAGGTGGTGAGTCAGTGATCATTCCGGGCGGGGTCAAACTTCTCCAGTTCCTTTCCGGCACAAGCGGGCCGCAGGATCCGGGCGAGTATCTGGTCGCTTTCGCCCGCGCTATGGCGCAGCGCTCGGAGACTGTCCCCGCCGATCAGTGGAAGCGACAAATAGAGCCGCTTTTTGAGCATTACGCGCGACTTCGAGAGTTGCGAGCACTGTTTGCTCCGGATCCCGGCGGGACTGTGGTCCGTCTGGAACTGAACCCAAAATCTGCGGGGGCAAGAACCCGCAAGGTCCTGGACCTTCTCGGCTACCGGTTGCGATCCTCCCGGCGCCGCGTTGTCGTTGAGCCCCGGCTGGACAAGAACAATGCACCGCGTCAGAACCTGGCCGCGGCCCTTGAGTTTGACGATCGTGCCGCAGCTGCGGCGCTTCAAAGCGGGCAGGCGTTTACTTTGCGGGTCCTCGACGACTTTGCTCCGGTGGTGCTTGGTGCGGCAACCTGGGCAGAATTGCTCAAACGTCACCCGAACCCGATGGGTTTCGCAGGCATGCTGGCCATGGATCCGAGGCTGGCGCGGTTGTTTGCGGGCTTGGCCGCAGCGGGGCCCGGCGCCGCCGCGGCCTTGGTAAACCGCATCGGGATGCAAAAGCTCGTCTCAGATTACGCAGGACTCCTGTTTCTCTACGGGCCTGCTCTGGCTTTGGACCGGAACGGGAAATGTCGCGTGCCCGGCGGCGAAAAGGCCGAGCGCGTATGGCAGGAACTGGTCGGCGTGAGTCCCCAGGACGGACCGGCATTCCTGAAGGCGCTGCTGGAAAAGGACGACGGTATGGCGCTTGCCTACTTTGCCACGTTGCATGGCGTGACGGGCGATCGCCAGCGGTGGTTTTTGAGTTCTCCGCATCGAGCCCGACTTTTTTATCAGTTGATGAAGGATGCTCCTGAATGGAGGGCGGGCGCGCAACGTGGCGTGCGCAAGAGCCCGATTGTAGAGCTGTTGCGCCGCCTCCCGCTCAGCGAAGACGGCACCGTGCGCTTTCCGGGCGGAGCGCAGGTTTGGCAAGTGGCGCAAGGTTCGAGTGAACTGGGACGCATCGAAAGACTTGCCACAAGGGCACAGCGGGCCCAACCAGCCGAAGAGGAAGCCATCCTTTCCCAGATGGCCCGCCGCCGTTATGAAACTGCTCATGAGCGCTTTTCGCAGCTGGAAAATTTTTTGGCTGTGTCGGAGGTCGAGCAGGCCCTCGGGCGCGATCTGGCCCCGCGTGAGGCGCTGATTCTTTCTGAGCAATTCGCCCGCTATGAGTGGGCCTTCCCGTTCCTCACGGCGCTACCGGGCCTCGGCGAGCGGGAGTTTCGAGCTTTCTTCCTGTGGGCCGGAGCCTTGGATGGCGGTGATACCGCAAGGACTAACCTTACGCTCGGGCTGATGGGCAATGTTGTGCTGCTTGCGGGCCTGCTGGTGAGATCCGGACGGCTGGATCCCGGGGGTGCCGCGGCGATCTTTCACGAGCTCTGCGAGGGCCTCCGGCGAGGGTCCGAAATCGAGCTACAGGGTTCGGCGGCGGCGAAGGCCTTACATGCGCTCGCAACGGCTCTTGAAGCTCCTCCCGGAGGGCTGCAGGTTGCCGTCGAAGACGCCCTCTTCGGGCCCGCGGATACGGTGTTCGGTCAGAGGCGGCGGCGTGACTATCGCAGGGTCCTTGAGTTGCAGAAGGTGCCCGGCGTAGATCTGATTCTCGGCGCTTTCGACGCCGCTGAATCCGCAGCTCGAAGCCCTTTGGAAGCACGGGAGGCGGCCGTGGCGATCGAGCGATGTCTTCCCTCCCTGGTGGTGATCCCTCTGCCCCGGACGGGGCGCTTGCCGCCGGAACTGAAGAAACAGCTGGAGCTATGGAACGTGACCGATGTCGCCGAAGCCGTGCGGTCTCTGCGCGAGAGCGGTTCACGACGCCGACCGAGTTTGCGCGACCTGCAGCGCTCCAGCGCTGAAGCCCGCCGTGCCCTCACCCCGTGGCTGGAACTCGCCTTGCGAGGTCTCGTGATGGGCTATTACCTCCGGCCCGAGGACTTGCTGGTGTCCGAAGACCCGCTTCTGTTGCGCAAGTATCAGTATTATCCCGGACGGCACGTGGCGAATTCCTTTTTCCCGCCGCCGAATTTCAAGGTGGATAGCGCTGCAGCAGGCGCTGTACCGTCGGGATCTCTGGCCGGAATCGTCCAAGTGGCGGGGCGGATCGCGATGACAGGGCATCCTGGCGCCGAGGGTTTTGCCGAGGCCGTGGAAGCACAGCAACTGGGCGCCATCCGCAATGCGCTGTTCTGGCGCTTGCGAAACGAGGATTTGCGGGCGCTACATCTTGCCGTTCTGGCGGGACGCGAGTGGGTGGTCGAAGCCGCTTTCGACGAACGGGAAGCGCGCTCCTTGCAGGAGGCGGCTGCCGGTCTGGTCTCCGCCGAGAGACTTGCCCGCCTGGACCGGTTGCTTGCCCGCCTCCAGGGGACGCATACAGCGGACCTTGCCGCTTCGTGGAATGCGCGCGTGTACATCGAAACCTGGCAGGCAATTTGGGAGACACTCTCGCTGAGCGATCTCTACTGGCTGGGGCGGCGCCGCAGTCGCGCAACGGAGAAATCCCGGGCCTGGGTTGCCCTGAACCGCCTGCCCGCTCGGGTGCATGAAGGGCCGATGCACGAGCTCGGTGTCGTGCCGCTTGAACATGCCCGCAGCGGCGTTCCCAAGCTGCTACAGCTGCCTCCGTACGAGGATTACGCAGCGGTGTTGCTTCCGCAGCGCGCCGGCGAGCGGCTTGCGGAGTTTCCCATTTCCCTGGCATGCGCAGTGGATGAGGCCGGCTTGGAGGCCGAGGCTGTCGGACTGCTGGCCGAGCCTTTGGCGCGCCTGATGCTTCCGGGGCTCGTGATGTCCGACGTGGCGGATTTCCGGCCGGCAGTGCAGCTGTGGAAGCGAGTCGCGCCAGATCAGCTGGTTGCGTTGTGGCAGCAAGAGTCAGCGAAGGGCTTATGATTCCTCGACGTCGGTTCGTGACTTGGGCCATGGGCGCACCGGTGTTTGCGCAAGAGCACGTCAGAGGGCCGGTGTTCCGCGCGCAGACGGCGCTGGTGGAGATCCACGCCACCGTGCTCGATCCCAGGGGCCGCCATCTGAGGGGACTGCAAAAGGATGACTTCGAAATCGTTGACGGCGACGAGCTGCGGAAGCCTGAGATTTTCGAATCCGAGGAAAGTCCAATATCTATCGGCCTGCTGCTGGACATTACGGGGAGCATGCAAGAAGCGCTGCCCGCAGTCAAACATTCCGCATTGCGCTTGGTGAACCAATTGCGCCCGGCGGACCAGGTCGCCGTTTTCGTGTTCAATAATCGTCTGTGGGTTCTCAGCGACTTCACGGTTGACCGCAACTTGACGGCCGCGGCAATCCGGAGTTTGCGCGCCGCCGGCGCCACGGCTCTGTTTGACGCGCTTGCCCGTGCCTCTCAACTCGTTACCCAGCGCCAGGGAAAACGGGCTTTGCTCGTCTTCACCGACGGGAATGACAACGCCAGCGCGCTCACACTCGAGCGTGCCGTCGAACGTGCGCGTCGGGAGGCGATCCCCGTCTATACGGTCGCGCAGGGAGAGGCGTTGCGTGCGCGCAACCTGACGGAAACCCTTGAAGTCATCGCACGCAGCACAGGCGGACTGCCGTTTAAGGTCAGGAAGCCCGCGGAGATTGACGAGGCGTTCACGGAAATCTCCCGGGACCTTAGCGCTTCCTATCTGCTGGCATTCAAACCGCGGCCTGGCCGTGGCGAGTGGCGTACTGTTGCGGTCCGGGTGCGCGGTCGGAAGAACGTGCACGTACGCAGCCGCGAAGGTTACTTCGCCCCGTGACCGTACGGCGCTAAGCTGGGTTCCGTGAAACCGCAGATCCTGGCGCTGCTGCTTTGCCTTTCTGCCGCCCAAGGGGAGGTGCTCCCCGGGACCTCCCGGCTTGACTGGCAGGGGGATCTCTCCGCACGCCTGCTCGATGGCGCGCATCGCTTCGTCGAACGCCAGATTGCGGCCTCCCGCGAACGGCGCGCCGCCTTCTGGCGCCGCGAATTTTCGTCACGCGAAGCTTACGAAGCTTCGATTGCGGCGAACCGCCGGAGGTTCCGGCAGGCCATCGGCCTGGTGGATGAGCGGGTTCCGGTTCGACTGGAACGTGTGGCAGACGAGAGTGACCCGGCGCCGGCGGCCGAGACACCGGCTTACAGCGTGTGGCAGGTGCGCTGGTCCGTCTTCGACGGTGTCCACGGCGAGGGGTTACTAGTTGAGCCGCGCTCCACGGTGAAAGCCTCGGTGGTGGTGCTCCCCGATGCAGACCAGACGCCGGAGCAGTGGATCGGACTCGTACCCGCCATCCCGGCGCGGGAGCAGCTTGCGCGGCGTCTGGCCGAAAGCGGCTGCCGGGTTCTGGTGCCCGTGCTGATTGACCGGACCACGCGGTGGTCGGGCCGCCCCGAAATCCGGATGACCGAACAGAGCCACCGTGAATGGATCTACCGGCAAGCGTTTCACATGGGCCGCCACATCATCGGTTACGAAGTGGCGAAAGTGCTGGCCGCAGTGGACTGGCTCGCCAAGCAGGCATCGGGGCCGATCGGGGTTGCAGGGTACGGCGAGGGAGGTCTGATCGGATTCTATGCGGCGGCCGTAGATCCCCGCATCGAAGCGGCGCTCATCAGCGGCTACTTCGGCCCGAGGGAACGGGTGTGGGCCGAACCGATTTACCGGAACGTGTTCGGCCTCCTCAAAGAATTCGGCGATGCGGAAATCGCTGCCATGATCGCGCCGCGCGGTCTCGTCGTCGAATATGCGCCCGCGCCGCGCGTTTCGGGCCATAAGGGCGACATCGTGACTCCTGCCAGGGACCAAGTACGGGCGGAGTTCGCGCGCATCGGCAGCCTGCTGCCGGCCGGGTTTCAGCAGCGTTATCTGGCGGAGGGTCTGGGCAGCGGTCTCGAGCTTTTTGTCAAACTGCTGGGCCTGCCGGTGGCTTTGCCGGCAGCGCCGGCTCAGGACCGCCGCCGCGCCTTCGACCCCGCGGCACGGCAGTTGCGGCAGATCCGCGAGCTGGAAGAGTACACCCAGCGTCTGGTGCGGGCTTCCGAGCGCGTGCGCAATGAGTTCTTCCTGTATAAAGCAGCCCCCGCGCTGGCCGAGCGGAGGTGGTCAACGGATCTGCATCGCCCCGTGCTTTCCCCCGAACCTTTCGTCGAGAGCGCGCGCGGGTGGCGCGATTACTTCCGCCGCGAGTTGATCGGCGAGTTCGGCGAACCCTTGCTGCCGCCCAATCCGCGAACCCGGCTGATCCGCGAAAGCACAACATGGAACGGCTACGAAGTCGTCCTGGACGTCTGGCCGGAGGTTTTTGCCTGGGGCATCCTGCTGGTGCCCAAAGGCCTCCGGCCCAACGAGCGCCGGCCGGTGGTCGTCTGCCAGCATGGCCTCGAAGGCGTACCTCTCGAAACAGTGGAGGGGGATCATCCGGCCTACCGGAATTTTGCGGCACGGCTCGCCGAACAGGGCTTCGTCGTCTTCTCGCCCCACAACCTCTACCGCGGCGGTGACCGTTTTCGGCTCCTGGATCGCAAGGCCGCGGCGCTCAAAGCCACGCTGTTTTCTTTTATCGTGAGCCAGCACGAGCAAATTCTGCGCTGGCTGCGCTCGCTCCCTTTTGTGGATGGCGAGCGTATCGGGTTCTACGGCTTGAGCTACGGTGGAAAAACGGCGATGCGGGTGCCGGCGGTCATTGAAGACTACCGCGTGGTGGTTTGTTCGGGGGATTTTAACCAATGGACTCGGAAGGTGGCTTCGACCGAACTTCCGTTCAGCTACATGTATACCGGCGAATGGGAGATGTTCCATTTCAATCTCGGGAATACCTTTGACTACGCCGAGATGGCCTATCTGATCTTCCCGCGCCCCTTTCTGGTGGAGCGCGGACACCACGATACGGTCGGAGAGGACTCCTGGGTGGCTCACGAATACGCCAAAGTGCGGTGGTTGTACGCCCAGTTCGGGCTGGCGGACCGTACCGCGATTGCATTTTTCAACGGGGGCCACACCATCCATGGTCAGGCCAGCTTCGACTTCCTCCGCCGCCACCTCTTCTAAATTCCGTCAGCCTGGTATGTCCCCATTTTTTCGAAATTCCGTCAGCCTGGTGTGTCCCCATTTTTTGATGTCCCCATTTTTTGGGGTGGCCGCCGGCCGTCCTGCTAGAATCGCAGTGAGATGCATCCGGATTTCCTCGTGGTCGGAGCGGGTGTCGCCGGACTCCGCGCGGCCATCGAACTGGCCGAAGCCGGTCGCGTGCTGGTGGTCGCGAAAGACAGCCTGCACGAATCCAGCTCCGAGTACGCCCAGGGCGGGATCGCGGCGGCCTTGAGCGACGACGACGAGGTCGAGCTGCACGAACAGGACACCCTGGCCGCCGGCGACGGTCTTTGTGACCGTGCCGCCGTCCGCACCCTGGTGGAGGAGGGGCCTGCGGCCATCCAGGAGCTGATCGAGTGGGGCGCCCAGTTTGACCGCGAGGGTTCGCGCCTCGCGTTCACACAGGAGGGCGCCCACAGCCGCCGCCGCGTATTGCACGCCCACGGCGACTCGACGGGACGCGAGATCTCGCGCACGCTGTATCAGAAGGCGGCTTCCCTCGCGAACGTGCAGTTCCAGAGCTTCACGGCCGTTACGGACCTTCTGGTCGCGGACGGAGAAGTAGCCGGTGTCGTGGCCTGCGACGCGACTACCCGCCGCGCCGTACCCCTCTATGCCCGGGCCGTCCTTCTGGCCACGGGCGGTCTGGGCCGTGTGTATCGTGAAACCACCAACCCGGACGTGGCCACGGGGGACGGTGTCGCCGCCGCCTACCGCGCGGGAGCGGAAATCAGCGATATCGAGTTTGTCCAGTTCCACCCCACCGCACTGCATCTGGAGGGTGCCCCGCGCTTCCTGCTTTCGGAAGCCCTCCGCGGCGAGGGCGCGCTGCTCCGGAATGCCTCCGGGGAGCGTTTCATGGAGCGTTACCACCCTCTCAAGGAACTTGCCCCGCGAGACGTCGTGGCGCGCTCGATTGTGGCGGAGATCGAGCACACAGGCGCACCGTACGTCTTCCTGGACCTGACACACCTGCCGGCCGATTTTGTCCGCCGCCGGTTTCCCAGGATTTACGAAACGTGCCTGCGCTACGGGATCGATCTGACCAAGGACCTGGCCCCCGTGCATCCGGCCGCCCATTATGCGATGGGCGGCGTGCGGACGGATCTGGACGGGAGAACCAATCTGCCGCGGCTGTTCGCCGCCGGCGAAGTGGCGGCGACGGGCGTACACGGCGCCAATCGCCTGGCGAGCAACTCGCTGCTGGAGGGCGTGGTGTTCGGAGCGCGGGCGGGACGGGCCATGCGCGAGCTGGCGGACGCGCCGCACCCGGCCCGGGCGCCACTGCCCGAGCCCGAGTTCCCCGAGCTTACCGAATCGGAGCTTCGTGAGCTCACCTGGCGCTACTGCGGGATCATCCGCTCGGGCGAAGGACTCCAGAGAGCCTGCGAGCGGCTGGCGAGCCTTCCCCGCCGGCGCTGTCCCGAGCCGAACCGGCTTCTGTTCGAGCTGCGGAACATGGTGCAGGTGGCCTGGCTCATCGCCCGGTGCGCCCTGGCGCGCAAGGAGAGCCGCGGGGCTCATTTCCGCACGGACTATCCTGAAAAGAGGCCGGAGTATCAGAAACACTCCCTCATCACCAAGTGCACAGATGAAGTTTTCTTCGTATGACCGCGGCCTGGAGCGCGCCGGTACGCCGCCGCGCCTGCTGTTGTGGTGCCTTCTTCCCCTCCTGCTCGCCATCCCGATCCGCTCCGTGTCGCCGGCTACGGCGCTTTGGGCTACGCCGGCCATCCTGCTGGCGGCCATGATGATCGCCTGGGCGGCCGAGTCGGCGCAATTTTTTGTCGCCCAGGGGTTTGCTCTGGCAATCCTGGCATGGCTTCAGACCCTGCCGGAATTCGCGGTGGAGTTCGTGCTGGCCTGGAAGCAGCAGGTGCCGCTGCTGCTTGCCAATCTGACGGGCGCTCTCCGGCTGCTTACCGGTCTGGGCTGGCCCATGATCTACGCAGTGGCCGCCGTGTTTTGCCGCCGCCGCTACGGCAGGCCGCTGCGCGCCATCCCTCTTGCCGAGGAGCACTGCGTGGAGGTCGTGGGCCTTGCCGTGCCGCTCGTCTACATCGCGTTCGTCTGGGCCAAGGCGTCGCTCAATCTGTTCGACGCGGCGGTCCTGATCCTCCTCTACGCGGGGTACCTGGCGGTGTTGCGCCGGATGCCGCCCCAGGGGGCGGAGGGCATGGAGGAGCTCGAACTGATCCCGCGCACGATCGTCAAGGCACGCCGTCGCATTCGCAACGCGGTGATCACGGTCTTATTCCTTGCCGGCGGTGTTCTGATCTACGTGTCGGCGGAACCGTTCCTGGGCAGCCTGCTGGCCATCTCGTTTCTGCTCGGTGTGCCGGCTTTTGTCTTCGTCCAATGGGTGGCTCCGCTCGTGTCCGAGTTTCCGGAGAAGGTCTCGGCGTTCTACTGGGCCCGCACCGTGGAGCGGGCCTCCATGTCGCTGATGAACATGGTTTCCAGCAATATCAACCAATGGACGTTGCTGGCCGCCATGCTGCCGATCGTGTATTCGATCAGTCGCGGAAGGCCCTCCGTGATCGCCTTCGACGCGCAGCAGAGGCTGGAGATCCTGATGACGCTCGGCCAGTCCCTGGTGGGGATGCTCTTCCTGGTCAACATGCGCCTGGTCTGGTGGGAGGCTTCGGCGCTGTTCGGTCTCTGGTTCGTACAGTTTGCTTTCTCGCCCGTTCCGCCGGGAGCCGGGTTCGCCGGCGTGATCGCCCGGCATGTGCACGCTTGGGTCACCGGCGCCTATTTCCTCTGGTTTGCGGCCGGCGTGGTGCGGTACCTGCTCGGACGCCGCCAACCGGAAGCGTTTGCGCTGTTTCGGGAAATGTGGCGGCGCCACGTCCGGCCGCACCAGGCGGCTGCGGTAAAATAAAGGGTCCCGCTCCATGAGGCCCACCGTACGATCCACGACTGTCCTGTGCGTGCGCAGAGACGGCAAGGTCGTGATGGCCGGCGACGGGCAGGTCACCTTCGGCCAGGAGGTGTTCAAATCCTCGGCTCGCAAGCTCCGCCGCCTGTACAACGACCGGATTCTGGCCGGATTTGCAGGCTCCACGGCCGACGCCTTCGCGCTGTTTTCCCGTTTTGAGTCCAAATTGGAGCAACACGGGGGGAACCTGGCCCGCAGCGTCGTCGAGCTGGCCAAGGAGTGGCGCACGGACCGTGTGCTCCGCCACCTGGAGGCTTTACTGCTGGTTGCCGACGTTCAGAACACCTACATCGTCAGCGGCAGCGGAGACGTGATCGAGCCGGACGAGCATGTGGCCGCCATCGGCTCCGGCGGCGGATTTGCCAAGGCGGCGGCCGTGGCGCTGATGGAGAACACGAGCCTGAGCGCCCGCGCCATTGCCGAGAAGGCGATGGCGATCGCCGGCCGGATTTGTATCTACACGAACGAGAATGTGACTTACGAGGAGCTCGGTTAGCCATGGTTATCTACCTCCCGGTTCAAGCCACCGAAGAAACCCCGGCCCTGGACGAACTGACTCCTCGTGAGATCGTCCGGGAGCTGGATAAGTACGTCATCGGCCAGGCGGAGGCCAAGCGGGCCGTGGCCATCGCGCTCCGCAACCGTATCCGGCGGCAGAAGCTGGACCCGGAGATGGCCGAAGAGGTCTACCCGAAGAATATCCTCATGATCGGCCCGACGGGCGTGGGCAAGACCGAGATCGCCCGACGCCTGGCCAAGCTCGCCAACTCGCCCTTCCTCAAGGTGGAGGCCAGCAAGTTCACCGAGGTCGGCTATGTGGGTCGCGATGTCGAGTCCATGATCCGTGATCTGGTGGACATCGCCATTGACATGGTGCGTGAAGAAAAGCTCGACGAGGTGGCCGAGCGCGCCGAGCGCAACGCCGAAGAACGGCTGCTCGACCTGCTGATGCCGCCGCAGCCGGAGGCCACCGAGAGCCTGGAGCGCACGCGCGAAAAACTTCGCGAGAAACTGCGGGCCGGCAAGCTCGACGACCGCATGGTGGAGATTGACGTCAAGCAGCGCGGACCCACCTTCGAAATCGCCACCAACATGGGCGTCGAAGAGATGGAGTTCAACATCAAGGACGTGCTGCCGGGACTGTTCGCCGGGCGCACCCGCAAGCGCAAGATGCGCGTGGCGGAGGCCCTGGAATACCTGATCCAGGAGGAGGAAGAAAAACTGATTGATATGGATCAGGTCACGCGGATCGCCATTGATCGCGTGGAACGCAGCGGGATCATCTTCCTGGACGAGATTGACAAGATCGCAGGACGCGAATCCGGCCACGGACCGGACGTCAGCCGCGAAGGCGTCCAGCGCGACATCCTGCCCATCGTGGAGGGCACGACCGTCAATACCCGCTACGGCTTCGTGCGCACGGATCACATCCTGTTCATCGCCGCCGGGGCCTTCCACGTCTCCAAACCGAGCGACCTGATCCCCGAACTTCAGGGCCGCTTCCCCATCCGCGTCGAGCTGAAGTCGCTGACCGAAGAAGATTTCATCCGGATCCTCAAGGAGCCCAAAAATGCTCTGGTCAAGCAGTACCAGGCGCTGCTCGAGACCGAGGGCATCAAGCTGACGTTCACCGACGACGCGCTCGAGGAGATCGCCCGTTTCGCCGCCCGCGTCAATGAGAGCGCGGAGAATATCGGTGCGCGCCGGCTCCACACCATCATGGAGAAACTCCTGGAAGAGATCTCGTTCGAGGGCCCCGATCTCAAGAAGAAAGTCGTCAAGATTGACGGGGCCTACGTGCGCAAACAGCTCGCCGACATCGTCAAGGACCAGGACCTGAGCCGCTACATTCTGTGAGGCGCCGCCCGCCTTCTGCCTGCCTATTGCCCGCGCTGGCCCTGCTTTTGTGTTCCTGCGGTTACGTCGGCGATCCGCTTCCTCCCGCGCTCAACATTCCCGAGCACGTGACCGACCTGAGGGCGTATCAGCATGCGGATCGGCTCGTGGTGGAGTTCACCGTTCCCTCCCGGACCACCGAAGGCCTCCTGCTGCGGCTCGGTGAGATTGAGCTACGCACTGGTCCCTGGGACGGGCCGTCCTTCCGCGAGGAAGACTGGTATGCCGCCGCTCAGCGACTCGACCCGCCCTGCCGCAACCCCGGGCCCTGTCGCGTGGAGCTACCCGCCGGTGGTTGGGCCGGGCGGGAGGTGTTCTGCCGCGTGCGCATCGCCCATCGGAAAGGCCGCTGGAGCGACTGGTCGGATTTCGCCATCGTGCGCGTCGTACCTCCCCTGAGGGTTCCGCAGAACCTCCGGGCGGAGAGCACGCCCGAGGGCGTGGTTCTGAGCTGGGAGGACCCGGATTCGCGAGCCGGCAAAACGTACCGCATTTACCGCAAACAGGACAAGCAGCCCGCAGCCGTCGCCGGGACATCCACGGAACTACGCTGGGTGGACCGCACGGCCGAGTTCGGCCGCACCTACGAATATGCGGTCGAGGCCGTGCTGGTGAGCGGCAACTCGGAAGCGCGGAGCGAGCAAACCGCACCTGTCGCCATTACTCCCCTCGATCGCTTCCCACCCGCCGTGCCTTCGGGGCTGGTCGTGGTGGCCGGCCCGGCTGCGATCGAGCTGTCGTGGGATCCGGATCGCGACCCGGACGTGGCGGGCTACTTTGTCTGGCGAGCGGCAGAGGACGGACCTTTCGAGAGAATCTCGGGCCTGCTTGCTGCACCTTCGTTCAGCGACGCGCGCGTGGAGCGCGGTAAACGCTACCGTTACGCTGTCTCGGCGGCCGACCGCCTCGGCAATGAGAGCGGGCGCTCGGCACCTGTGGAAGCAGAGCTTCCGTAGAGGTGGACGTCCGGAGAAGAGGCCTCACTGGGGAGCTCAGGCGGCGCCCGCCGCGTCATTTCAGATCTGAGAATTCGTT
>JBBIJF010000029.1:0-57893 GCA_037446115.1 Acidobacteriota bacterium
TGGGACCGCTTGAAGCGGGCGGAGGCGGCCAGAGAGCGTGCGGAGGCTTTGGGAGAGGAGTACGAACGCTTACGCACCCGGGCACAACGGGCTCTGCGGCTCGAGCAGCTGCTCCGAGAGCGCGACGAGATGCGCGGGCGCCTGAGGCGGATGGAGGAATTGGCCGAGCACGTGGAGCGGGAGCGCCGGGCTTTGGAGGCGTTGCGCGCGCCTTCGGAGGCCGAGCTTGCCGAGATGCGTGAGCTCCAAGAGCGTCGGCGAGAGCTGGAAGTGCGGCTGGAGAGCTGCCTCCTCAAAGTGGAGCTTGTGCCGGAGACCGAGGGGAGTGTGGAAGTTCTGGCGGGCGAGCCCGCAGGCCGACATGCCTTGAGGCCGGGGGCGGGTTTCGAGGTACGCAGCGAAGGTCGCGCAGAGATACGTATCCCGGGCTTCGGGTTGGTCCGGGTCGCCGGGCCGGAGACTCCGGCGGCTCAACTCCGCCAAGACCGCGATGCGGTGGCATCGCGCCTGGGGGAAATGCTGCTGCGATTGGGCGCGACGGATCTGGCGGAGGCGGAGGCACGCCACGCGCGGCTCGTGGAAGTCCGAAATCGAGTCGCCCAACTCGAAGCCGAGCAGCGAACTTTACTGGCCGGATCGAGCCCGGAGGAATGGAAGCAGCGCGCCGGGGAGCACGAAGCCGAGATCGCGGCGATCGTCCGGCAGTTTCCGGAATGGACGGTGATTCCGGCGGCCGGGTCCCGCCAACTTGCCGAGCAAGCAGAGCGGGAACTGCAAGCAAATTCGGAACAGTTGCGGACTGCCCGGAAGGAATCCGAGGAAGCGCTGGACCAGTGCCGCCTGGCACACATGGAAACTGAGCGGGAGGGGGCAGCGCTCGAGAGGGCTCGTGGGGAGTTGGAACGAATCACCTCCGAGCTAGCCTCGCTTGCCTCCGACGGGCGCAGTGCCGAGCAGCGCGCCGAGGAGCTTCACCGCCTGGAGCTGGAGTGGCGCCGCCTCAAGGGTGAGCGAGAGAAAGCAGAGGAGGAACTGGCGCGCTGCCGGCCGGAAGACGCGGCCCCTCTGAGGCAGGAAATTCAGGCCCTTGAGGAACGGGCGGCTCAGGCCGAACAGCGCCGCGTCCAGGCCGAGGCGGATCTGCGGGCGCTCCTGTCGGGCGCGCCTTACGATGAGTACAGGGTCCTTGAAGAGCAAACCGCCCAACTGGATCGGAAAATCGAAGCCACAGAGGTTCAGGCCGAGGCCATCCGGAGGGTTCGGGAAGCGGTTCGGGCGGCCAAACAGGAGGCACTCGAGGGCTTGGCAGAGCCGGTGACGGAGGAAGCGGCGCGAATTCTCTTGCAAATCGCGGGACGGCGCCTGGGATCGCTCAGGATCGGAGAAAACTTTTCCCTTCAGCATCTGGAGCCGCCGGCCGCCGGGCGCCCGGTGGACCTGCGCGAATTATCGGGGGGCGAGCAAGAGCAGATCCATCTGGCGGTGCGCCTGGCCCTTGCCCGGTTCCTGGCCCGGTCCGAGCGCCAACTCGTGGTGCTCGACGATGCGTTCATGTTCACGGACGATGAACGTCTGGGGCGCCTTTTGGATCTGATCGGAGAGCTGCGGGCTGCGTTGCAAATCGTGATTCTTACCTGCCACCCAGAACGGCTGCGCGGCCTGCCCGGAGCCCGGTTCGTGCGGCTGCAGAACTTCGAGCTGGTCGGCGAATTCGACGGCTATGCGCCCGGCCCCGACGGGAGTGCGCTCAATAGCTTTGTGCCGGACGCTGGTAGGGTTCCTTAAGGTACTTGGCCGCCTCTTCCTGCGCGCCTTGGGTATTGTCTTTGGTCCGGATTGCCTGCTGGTATTCATTGACCGCGCGCTCGCGCTGGCCCGTGATGTCGAAGATCTTGCCCAGATTGATGTGGGACCAGACTTCGACCCAGGGCGGATCCAGGTCACCGTTCAACGCCTCGCGGAACTCGTTGGCCGCCGACTGGTAGTTGTTCTGGAGGAAGAAAATCTCTCCGATGCGGTAATGAGCCAGGGAGCTGTAGCGGTTGACTTCCAGGGCTTTCTGGTACTCCTTGAGCGCCTCGCCGAACTCGCCGACCTCCGCGAACTGCTCGCCGCGCCGGATCGCCACCGCCACGCGGATGGAATCATCCACGCGCAGGACGCGGTGGTTGGGGTCGAGGATCACGTTCTTGGGCTTGCCAAAGGTTTCCACCACAAATTCCGAAGACGTTCCCACCACTTCGATGGTCTTGGTCTCGGGATTGCCTTCGGTCTCGATTTTGAGCTCGACTGGCATCCGGAAGGTATCCAGATCCTGGGCGACCTTGCCCATCACGCGGAATCCCTTCTGCGTGCGGAAGATGGTGTAATCCATGCGAAACTCAGGCGCGCCGCTCGACTCGATCCACTGGATGAAAAAGTACTGGAGATTGGACCCGGAAACGGCCTCTGCGGTGCGCCGGAAATCGTCGGTGCTCACCGAGCGCCAGGCAAAGCGGTCCGGAATTTCCTTGAGCAATTTGAAGAAGGGTTCGTCCCCGATCACGGTGCGCAGCATGTGGTATACGGCGGCGCCCTTGCCCGCCGTGCTGGCCCAGAGTTCCGGGGCGTAGTCTTCCCAGCGCGCCGACTGGCTCAGCGGCGGGTTGTCCACGGTGAGCGCCTCGATGTAGGTGTCCTTGAGGGCGCTCTCAAAGGCGGGCGGGCCCGAGGTCTGATGCAGGTAGAGGAGTTCGGCGTAGCGTGCCGCACCGTTGGTAATCCAGAGGTGGTTGCGCGTCACCGGGGAGATCAGATGGCCCCACCACTGGCGCGCGATCTGGTTCGCCAGCAGGCGGCCGTTCACCTCGCGTCCGATCGCGCGCGGGGAGAGAAACACAATGCCGCCTGCCGCGTAGCCGTTGGGCGCCCCGTCTTCGGTCTCAAACAGCGTGAGGTTGGCCTGGGGCGCCAGGCCGAACACGCCGGTCAAGTAGTTCAGCACACGCGCCGTCTCCTGAGCCCAGGCGCCCGCCATCTCGGCTTCCGGACCGCGAAAATACACGGTTGTGGAGACGCCCTCGGAGGCGATCTGTACAGGATCGGTTCGGGAGACGGCAAGGCTGCCGGGAAAGGACGGCTGGGAGACTCGGAACGAGTAGGCAAGCTTGCCCGAAGCGGCCCGGTCGCTGCGCTCGCTCCCCGAGCACACGACGCGGTAGCCCTCCGGCACCGTGATGCGCAGATCGGCGGTGTAGCGGTCAGTGGTGTAGCCGCTCACCGGAAACCATCGCGCCGGGTAGAGCAGGAAGGCGTACTCCGGATGGATGGCTGCAAACTTGATGCCGTAAACGGGCGACTCCTCGCGGCCTCGCAGGATCCCGTCATAGTAGAACTTCACACTCTTCGGCTGTCCCTTCGGGAGGGGCTCGGGAAAGCTCAAGCGCACCGAGAAGTCCGGGCGCGAACGCGTGGCCTGGATGGGCCGTCCTTGCTCATCTTCGACCTTGGAGACGTTCAAAGCGTTGTGCAGCTCGAAAACGACCGAGTAAACACCCTCCTCTTGCGGTTGGAAGCGGATCTCCGCAGTGGCTGCCAGCGACTGGGAATCGGGACGGATATCGGCTTCGATCACGTAGTGCTCAACGTCAATGGCCGCCCGCCGTTGGGCTTCCTGAGCGGCGGCTCCTGCTGCGGCCAGCAACAGCAGGGCCGTGAGGATGCTATTTCGCATGCAAAGCTCCCTGGAGTAACAAGTCCTGGACGATAGAAGAGGCCCGCCGCATCGCCTCTACAGGCGGAGACAGTTGTGCGGCTACCGCGCGGAGCTCCTGCCGGATCTTTGCGAGTGCTTCCGGATCGGCGAGCAGCCGCAGGGCCTCCTCGGCCAGCCGTTCTCCTCTGACTTCATTTTGCATCAACTCGGGGATCAGGCGGCGGCCGGCCACGAGGTTGACCATCGAGTAAAACGGGACCCGCACCAGACGCCGGCCGAGCCACCAGCTCAGCGGCGCGACGCGATAGAACGCGACGAGCGGCGTGCCAAGAAGGGCGGCTTCGATGGTCACCGTTCCGCTGGCGGCTAAGGCAAGGTCCGCGTGGGCGATCGCATCCCAGGTGACCCCTTCCGCAATCACGACGGGACACGCCGCAGCCCGGCGGCGGAGCTCGGCGGTAAACGCGGGCGGCAACCCCGGGGGCAGCGCCACCACGAAACCCGCCGGACGGCTGCGATGAATGTGCATCGCCGCATCGAGTAGCGGGCCGAAGTGGCGGCGGATCTCGCCGGTACGGCTTCCGGGAAGCAGCGTGATCAGCGGAGCCTGCGGCAGCCCGTGCTGTTGGAGAAATTCGGCCCTGGAAGTAGACGGTCGTACCATGTGAGCCAAAGGGTGGCCGATATATTCAGCGCGGACGCCCCGCTGGCGGAAGAACTCCTCCTCAAAAGGAAAGATGCACAGCAGGCGATCTATGTTGCGGCGAATTGCGCGAATGCGCCAGGGACGCCAGGCCCAGACCTGAGGGGCCACCAGGCCGACGACCGGTATGCCGAGACGCTTGAGGCGGCTCGCCAGCCGCAGGTGGAAGTCCGGACTGTCGGTAAGGATGGCCAGGTCCGGTTTTTCCGTCCGCGCAGCCGCAAGCAGGCGCCGGTAGCGCTTGTAAATTCGCGGGATATGAACGATGACTTCCGCCAGACCTACTACGGCGATGTCCTCGGCCGAAATCACGGCCCGTACACCCGCCTGCCGCATGCGGGGGCCGGCACAGCCGAAACACTCGAGACCGGGCACGCTCCGGCGCAGGTGCTCTGCCAGCCAGGCGGCATAGAGATCGCCCGAGGCTTCTCCGGCGGAGATCAGGACCTTGGGGCCCAACAGGAGCCAGTCTAGCAGGCGCGGCCCTGCGTGCAGTTCTGCTAGGATGGAGATCAGCCTCGATGTCCGCCTCCACTGGTGTTGAAAAGCTCAGCGTAGAGGAGTTTGCCCACCGGTCCCGGGATTCGCTCATACCCGTCACCAACACGTTTTCGTACTTTCCGGCAGTGCCGTTCAGCGAGGAAGACGTCAAGGATTTCGTGGAGGAGCCCGTGGCGGCTCTTCCTCCCGCGATCACGGCCCTGTTGCGCAAGGTAGCCTTGTTGTTCGTCCCGTATCTGGAGCGGTCCAACGGCAAACCCAAAGAGGGCGAGTCCGGAGAAGTGGTGTGCTTTGACAAACCGCCCGAGAACCGGCAGGCATGCGTGGCGCACACATTTCTTGGCGACGACACGCCCGGTGTGGTGTTCGCCGTTAAAGATCGGAACGTTTCCGACTACCATTACTACTTCTACAATGCGATTGCCCGGCTCGTGGCCGACCACGCCGGCGAGGAGGCGCACGAGCGCTACCGCGCGCTGCTGCGCGAGGAGCTGAGCCGCAATGTGCACGGCGAGGTGGACGAGAGAGGATGGGAGCTTAAGCAGGCGCTGTTGCGGCGCCAAAGCAACGTGCGCAGGGAAACCAAGATGTTTCTGGAGTATGCCCGGCAGTCGTTCATTGACACACTGACTTTGTACCTGCACGGCATTTGCTGCGATATTGACATCGAGCCGGGTCCGCGACAGCTTCCCAGCCGCTACCTGCGCAAACGCCTGGAGTTTTTCGAGAGTCTCTACCCGCCCCCGGAAGGTTACGCCGTATTCCCTGAGGAGCGGAATCGGGAGTAAGGCGAACCTAGCCCGGTCGGCTCGGTTCGCAACAGCTCCGCCAGGATGCGGGCGGCCGCCCGTTTTCCCCCTTCGCCGGTCTCGCCGGACGGGCCGACGCAGCTCGGGCAGCCGGCTTCACAGGCACAAGCGCGGATCAGTTCTGCAGCCCCCTCCAGCAGCTTTCGCGCCATGCGGAAAAGGGGCGCGCTCAACCCTACGCCGCCGGGATAGCCGTCGTAGAGAAACAGATCCGGTTCGAAGACCGCCCCCCGGGCGACGTCTTCGGTAAAAGCCAGGCCCAAATCGTGCGGGTCGCACATCACCAGCAGGGATGCCACGGCCCGGAGCGCGTGGCCGAGTCCCGTCAGCCCGCTCTGTTTCTGGGCGGGGGAAAGATCCGGGAACCGGGCTAAAAAGCCTGCGGGGAAGTGAAGCCAGAACGCCGTGGTGTGCATCTCCTGCTCGGGCATGGACAGATTTCCGGCCCCCACGTTCTCGAGCGTGTAAAACTTGATCTTCTTGAAGCCGACGATCTGGCGATTGACGCGCACCTCGCCGTGGACCGCCCGTGCACCGGCGAGAGGCGCAGCTTCGAACTCCTCCAGAATTCTGACCTGCGTGTAGTCTATGGCGTCCGTGAAGTAGTCGCACTCGACGCGACGCACGTAAGCTTTGCGTCCCTCGTAGTCGAATTTCTGTACCTCGTACTGGCGAGCCTCATGGAGATAGATCGCCTTCTCATACAGCGTGGTGAGCGCAGCCGGAAACGAAACCTCCGCAATCACCTCCGGCTCGCCGGTGGTATCCACCACGACGAAGTTGTCGCTTGTGACGGCGCGCAGGCTGATGGCGTCTGCGGGGTAAGTGTCTGAGACCCAGTGCCACAAACCGCCGGAGCGGTGCAGCAGGCCGGTTTCCTCCAGGAACCGGCACAGCTCGGTGACGTCGTGCGGCCCGAATCTCTCGCCTTCGCGCAAGGGCAGTTCAAAGGCGGCGCATTTGAGATGGTTGAGTAGGATTTCCAGGTTGTCCGGGTTGATCGAGGCCTGCTCGGGGGAGCGCTCGAAAAAGTAGTCGGGGTGTTCCACCACGTACTGATCCACGGGAGAGCTGGAGGCCACCAACACGGCCACGGAAGTGCCCTGCCGGCGGCCGGCGCGTCCGGCTCGCTGCCAAGTGGAGGCAATCGTCCCCGGATAGCCGGCCATGACAACGGCATCGAGACTCCCAATGTCCACGCCCAGCTCGAGGGCATTGGTGGCGACGACGGCGCGAATCTCGCCGTTGCGGAGCTTCCGTTCGATCTCGCGGCGTTCTCCTGGCAGGTAGCCGGCCCGGTAGCCGCGGACGGCATCCGGAGGGAGCGCCATCCGCGCTGCGGCGTCCTTAAGATAGGTCAGCAGAACTTCTGTGGCCAGCCGGCTGTTGGCAAACACCAGGGTCTGGCGGTCACGGCTCAGGAACTCCTGCGCGATACGGCGGGCTTCGTGGAGATAACTACGTCGGATCCCGAGCTCCCGGTTAACCACCGGCGGGTTGTAGAAGACGAAATATTTCTCGCCCCGAGGTGCACCATTGCGATCCACGAGGCGGAACGGCTCCCCCGTCAGTGCTTCGGCCAGCTCGAGGGGGTTCGCAATCGTGGCGGAGCAACAGATGAACTGCGGGCGCGAGCCGTAAAACTCGCAGATTCTCTTTAGGCGCCGCAGAACATTGGCGGCGTGGCTCCCATAAACGCCGCGGTAATAATGCAGCTCATCCATAACGAAGAAGCGGAGGTTCTCGAAGAGCTTGGCCCAGCGGGTGTGATGCGGCAGGATTCCGGCGTGCAGCATGTCCGGGTTAGTGAATACTACCCTGGCACGCTCGCGAATGGCACGCCGCGCATCCTGCGGCGTGTCGCCATCGTAGGTGAAGGCCCCGATGGAGTCACCCATGGCATCCACCAGAGAGCGGAATTCATGAAGCTGGTCCTCGGCCAGAGCCTTCGTGGGAAAAACGTACATGGCGCGGGCCTCCGGCTGGCGGAGGAGCAGGTCGAGCACGGCGAGGTTGTAGCACAGCGTTTTGCCGCTGGCGGTGGGAGTGACGACGACAACGTTGGAACCGCCTCGGGCCAAATGGAAAGCCTCGGCCTGGTGCGCGTACAAGGACTCGATCCCCACGGACTCCAGCGCACGCCGCAACGAGGGGGGAACTTCGTCCGGCACCGGCGTGAACTCCCCCGGGGCGGGCGGCTGGCGGCGGATGGCCCGCACGGGCGACTCGGGATCCCCCATCCATTGCTCAAATCGCGCGAGTGCGGCTCTCAGGCCGAACTCCGGAGCTTGGCCGGCGGAAAATGGTAAGGTCAGGTTCATCGCATCTTCGCCTTTTCTTTGACTAGTAGATCACACTGCGAAGCAGGTGAACAAGAGGCGAAGACGCGGAAGGGCGAGATTCCTGGGGAGCCTGCTGCTAGCGGTGAAACTCGTACCGTTCCAGCGTCGCCGCCACCAAGGACAGCAGTTCTCCGTTCTCAGAGATGGTCTTTTCCAGCCGGACCACCTTGCCCAGGCAATGGAGATTGACGTTGGTGCCCTCCGGGGACTCCGTGGGGAACCGGATCACGTATTCGATGGGTTGGCCCACTTCGACCTCGAGTTTCGTAGCGAACAGGACGCCGCCTGCACTGAGGTTGCGGGTCTGGCCCGCAGCGGCCACAGGCTCGAAATTTTTCCGGACAACTTCGAGAGGAAGCCTGAGGTCAAAGCGTTTGTAGCGTCGCTGCTCAATCACGTGGCTACACCACTCTAGTGCCAATCCGAGTGCGGGGTCAAGGCTCAACGACGATCAAGGACTGCTAGGAGTAATAGTACGACTGCCGGCATGGTTACAATGTGATCGCGCCCCGAACCATCCCTGCGTCTATGCTGGCGTCGCTCCGGCCGTTGGCGCAGCCACGTATCGCGAAAAGCCCTTGCAAGTGCTACAATTGGTGAGCGTCCTGGGTGTGAGAAAACTCATCCGCTTGACCGTAGGCTTCGCACTCCTTCTGATTGGTTTTATTCTGAGTTTGCCGCTGGTTCCAGGTCCGGGCATCGCGTTGATGGTTCTGGGCCTCGTCATCCTCAGCGAGCACGTTCCCTGGGCCCGGCGGTTGCTGGACTGGGCCAAGCGGAAGGTCAAGGGAGCCCGCGGGGAGGCCTGAGCTCACCGGGGCGCCAATGCCACAGCGGTATCAGAGGACGTAGCGGGGCGGTAGCCCCAGAAGCGGGTTTCCTCTTCCATTCGAATCAGCTTGACGAGACCGATCCGTGCCGACACACGAAGCCACATCCAGCGAGGCAACCAGACCCCGTTGCCGATCATGGTCTGCTCCATGCGCACGCGAGCACCCTCGTGGATGCGCAAGAGGATCCAGCCGAACGTGACCGTATCGGTGAGTTCCGCTTCGAGGCGGACCCAGTTGTAGTCCTGCTGGCTGATCCAGAGCCGTCCTTTCAGCGCCGGGAATAGCCGTGCGAAACGATCGCGGGGGCGGTAGTCCGGCCGCGGTTGCGCCCCAATGACCCAAACGCGATGGCCGGCGATCGTCTCCTCGCCCTCCAGACGGAACAGAAACGCGTCGGGGATCTCACGGATGGCCTTCTCGTAGCGCCTGCGCCTGCGTTCGAATTCCTCAAGCCGGCGCCGGCGTTCTTCGGGTGTCTCTTTGCGGCGCGCCTCGATGCATTTTCGCAGGCCTTCCAGTTGCTCGCGTTCTTCCTGGGGTGGCAGCGGTTTGCCGTCCCGTTCGATCAAGCGCCGGCAGGGCGTGCCGTCCGCCATGACGACTTCGTGGGTCTTCAGGCGAACGTTTTTTAACCGCCCCTCGCCGTCGAATTCGCGGGTCAGGATCTGCTCGATGAAGTTGTACCGCGAGGCGTAATCCGCGCGGTCGAACGCTTCTACGGAGCGGCGCACGATCTCCCGCGGGTCCGAGTCCGCTCCCGCGGCAAGACAGCAAAAACTCGCGAGCGCTGCCAGGCGCATCATGAGCCCTTGTCTTCAATTGTCTGACAAAGGGGGGTGGAGGCCGGGCATGCGAAAATAGATACTCAGACCTCCCCGGGAAGCGGCATGCTCGATCGCATTAGCGTGCGCGGAGCGCGCGAGCACAATCTGAAGAACATTGATGTGGACATTCCGCGCAACACCTTGACGGTGATAACGGGTCTGAGCGGGTCCGGCAAGTCTTCGCTCGCCTTTGACACTATCTACGCGGAGGGCCAGCGGCGCTACGTGGAAACCCTTTCGCCCTACGCTCGGCAGTTTCTGGATCAAATGGAGCGGCCGGAAGTGGATTCGATTGACGGTCTGAGTCCGGCCATCTCGATTGAGCAGAAGACCACGGGCCGGAGCCCGCGTTCGACGGTGGGGACGATCACCGAGATCTACGACTACCTGCGCGTGCTGTACGCCTCCATCGGGATACCGCATTGCCCGCAGTGCGGCACGGAGATCTCGCGGCAGACCACCGAGCAGATCCTGCGGCAGATTCTGGAGCGGGATATGGACCGGCGGGTCATGATTCTGGCGCCCGTGGTCCGCGGCCGGAAGGGGGAGTACCGAAAAGATCTGGAGAAACTCGCCCGTCAGGGTTTTCTGCGGGCACGCATTGACGGGGAATTGCGCTCACTCGAGGAAGACATCCGGCTGGACCGCCGCCGGAACCACACCATCGAAGTGGTCGTGGACCGGGTGCTGGTCAAACCCGGCGTCGAAAAGCGGCTGGAGGCCTCCATCGAGACGGCCGCCAAGCTTGCCGACGGGCTGGTCGTGGTGGCGCCCGTGGAAGGTCAGGAGCGGCTGGTCTCGCAAAAGCTGGCCTGCCCGCAGTGCGGTACCAGCGTGCCGCAGCTTGAGCCGCGGTCGTTCTCCTTCAATAGCCCCTATGGAGCTTGTGAAACCTGCGACGGTCTGGGCTCGCGCTGGACGTTCGACCCGGCCAAGGTGATCGCCGATCCGGCGCGGCCTCTGCTCGAGGGCGGACTGGGCCCGGGGGCGGGCTCGGAGTACGTGGCCTACCGCCTGAGGGAGGCCGCGCGGGTGCTCGGTCTGGACCTGTCCGAGCCGTTCGAGCAGCTTCCCAAGAAAGCCCAGCGCCAGCTGCTGTTCGGCGCCGGCGAGTTTCCGGGGATTCTGAAGATCCTGGAGGAGATCTTCGAGGAGGCGCCCGAGAGCTACCGGGAGTGGCTGCTGGACTACATGTCGCCGGTGCCCTGTCCGGATTGCAACGGCCGGCGGCTGCGACCCAGCAGTCTGGCCGTGCGCGTGAAGGGACTCTCCATCGCGGAGTTTACGGCCCTTCCGGTCGCGCGTGCGCTCGAAGTCCTCAACCGATGGGAGCTCACGGAGCGGGAACGTCAAATTGCGGGCCGGATCGTGGATGAGATCCGGGAGCGGCTGGAGTTTCTCGAGGCTGTGGGTCTTGACTACCTGAGCCTGGACCGCTCTGCCACAACGCTTTCCGGCGGCGAGGCGCAGCGCATTCGCCTGGCCACGCAGATCGGGACGCGGCTGCGGGGCGTGCTCTATGTGCTGGATGAGCCGTCCATCGGGTTGCACCCTCGCGACAACAACCGGCTGCTCGATACGCTGGAGCAATTGCGCGACCTCGGCAACACGGTTCTCGTCGTCGAACACGATGCCGAAACCATCCGGCGCGCCGACTACGTGGTGGATCTGGGGCCAGGCGCGGGGAGATTAGGTGGAGCCTTGGTGGCATGTGGCACGCCGGCCGAGGTCGCGGCCAATCCGAATTCGCTGACGGGCCGCTATCTTTCCGGCGCGCTCCGCATCGAGCCGCCTCCGGTGCGGCGCCGCGGTAACGGCAAGAAGCTCGTGGTGCACGGGGCCCGCCAGCATAACCTCAAAAACATTGACGTGGAGTTCCCGTTGGGATTGTTTATCGTGGTCACCGGGGTTTCCGGCAGCGGCAAGTCGACACTGGTCAATGACATCCTCTACCGGGCCCTGGCGCGGCACCTCTACAACGCCCGGGAGGAACCGGGCGAGCATGACCGGCTCACCGGCCTGGAGCACATTGACAAGGCGATCCGCATTGACCAGTCCCCGATCGGACGCACGCCCCGCTCGAACCCGGCCACCTACACCGGAGTCTTCACGCCGATTCGAGATCTGTACGCCATGCTGCCGGAATCGCGGGAGCGCGGCTACAAGCCCGGCCGCTTCAGCTTTAATGTAAGGGGCGGGCGTTGCGAGGCCTGCCAGGGCGACGGGCTCAAGCGCATCGAGATGAACTTTTTGCCCGACGTCTACGTGACGTGCGACGTCTGCCGCGGCCGGCGATATAACCAGGAGACGCTGCAAGTAAAATACAAGGGCTATTCGATCGCCGATCTGCTCGAAGCCACCGTGGAGGAGGCCCTTGGGGTTCTGGAGAATATTCCCGCGATCCGGACCAAGCTGGAGACGCTTCGCGACGTGGGACTGGGATACATCCATCTGGGGCAGCCGGCCACGACGCTTTCCGGCGGCGAAGCCCAGCGCATCAAGCTGGCGCGAGAACTCAGCCGGCGCCAGACCGGTCGCACCTTCTACGTCCTGGACGAGCCCACAACGGGGCTGCACTTCGACGACGTCAAAAAGCTCCTCGACGTGCTGCACCGCCTGGTGGACTACGGCAATACCGTGGTGGTCATCGAACACAACCTGGATGTGGTGAAAACGGCAGACTGGATTATTGATTTGGGCCCGGAGGGTGGCGACAAGGGAGGCTACGTGGTGGCGGCGGGGCCGCCGGAACAGATCCTGCGGAGCCGGAAGAGTTACACGGCGCAGGCACTGGCCAAGGTGCTGGGCAACGGGAGGCGCCCGTGAGCCGCTACCGGCAGGCCCCGATGGACTTCGGCGGGCTAAGGACCATCGGACTGCGCGAGCGCGGCGGCAAAGTCCGGGTAGGCGAGTTCGCGTCCCCGTACCAGAAAGGCTCCGGAGTGAACGGCCTCGTCAAGTCGTTGCCGCGGATTCTCGCCGCCGAGTCGTTCCGCGAGGTGTTAGGCGCCCTGTCGGAGGCGCGCCGTCTGGGCAAACCGGTGCTCTGGGGTCTCGGAGGCCACGTCATCAAATGCGGCTTAGCCCCGGTGTTGATCGAACTGATGGGGCGCGGCTACGCCACCGGCTTTGCCCTCAACGGTGCGGCAGCCATCCACGATTTTGAAATTGCGCTGGCAGGTGCGACGAGTGAAGACGTGGAGGCGGTGCTACCCGACGGCCGATTCGGCACGGCTGAAGAGACCGGACGGGAGATGAACTCGGCCATCGCCGAAGGAGACCGGCGCGGTTGCGGGATCGGCGAAGCCCTGGGGGAGCGGTTGGAACAGATCGCCGACGCAGCCTTCGGCTCTAAAAGCCTGTTGCTGCAGGCCTGGCGCGCCAGGGTGCCGGTAACGGTCCACGTCGCCGTGGGAACCGACACACCGCACACACATCCGGCTGCGGATGGAGCGGCGATCGGTTCGGCCAGTCACCGGGACTTCCGTCTCTTCTGTACTCTGGTGAGCGAACTCGACGGCGGGGGCGTCTTCCTGAATGTCGGTTCCGCCGTGATTCTGCCGGAAGTGTTCTTGAAGGCCGTGTCGGTCGTTCGAAACCTCGGGCGGCGCCTGGAGAATTTCACGACGGTCAACCTGGATTTCCTCCAGCACTACCGCCCGCGCGTGAACGTTGTGGAAAGGCCGCACGCGCGTGCGGGCGGCAAGGGCATCGCCCTGACGGGGCATCACGAGCTGATGCTGCCGCTGCTGGCCGCGGCGTTAATCGAAGGCGAACCATGACCGATTTGTCGCCGGACGGTCCTGCGCAGATTACGGCGGAAGGCGTCGAGCCGCGGGCCTTTCCTTTCTGGTCCTACACAGATCTGTGCCTTTTCGCGGCCGCGGCGGTCCCATCCATTGCCGCCGGCGGACTGCTGGCCCACGCTCTCATCCTGCTCGTGCCGGCCTGGGGGGAACGCAAGGCGCTGTTTTTGTTACCGGCGCAGTTCCTGGCCTATGGATTCTGGTTTGTATTTCTCTTTGTGCTGCTCAAAACCAAGTACGGGGCGCCGTTCTGGCGTTCGCTCGGCTGGCTGCGTCCCGGGCAGCCCTTCTGGTTTTGGCGGCAGGTCCGCGCGGGAATCCTGCTGGCGTGTGCGATCGTGCTCGCGGGGGCCTTGCTCCGCACGCCGGATGTGGAAATGCCGATCAAACAACTCCTGGCGGATCGGACCTCGATTCTCGCCGTGGGTCTGGCGGCGGTGACCGTGGGACCGCTGTGCGAGGAGCTCGCCTTCCGGGGGTTTCTGCTCCCTCTGCTGGTGCGCTCCCTCGGCGCGGCTCCGGGAATTCTGCTCTCTGCTTTGCCGTTTGCGATCCTCCACGGCCCGCAGTACGCATGGTCCTGGCGGCATGTGCTTCTGATTCTAGGCGCAGGGAGCGCGTTCGGCTGGATCCGCCATCGCACGGGCTCCACAGTAGCTTCGACCGTCGCCCATGCCGTGTACAATCTGACGTTCATGCTTTTCTTCGTGCTTCAGGAAAGGAATCTTCCGGCGAAATGGTAGAGACGATTGCCTGGCGGGACGATGGCGTAGTCCTGATTGACCAGCGCCGCTTGCCTGCGGAAACGGTCTACGTTACGTGCCGGGATTACCGGGAGGTGGCCGAGGCCATTCGCTCCATGGCGATCCGTGGCGCTCCGGCGATCGGCGTTGCCGCAGCGATGGGCGTTGCCCTGGGGATGCTGCACGCCGAGCCGCCGGATCTGGACGCCCAGTTCGAGACCATCTGCGACACCCTGGCCCGGACGCGGCCGACGGCTGTGAATTTGTTCTGGGCCATCGAGCGCATGAAGCGCGTTTACGGGGGGGTGCGGGGCCGGTCCCTGGAGGAGATCCGCGAGGCGCTGCGGGCCGAAGCCGAGCAGATCAAGCGCGAAGACATCGAGGTCAACCGGGCGATCGGGCGCCACGGGAGCGAGCTCATCCCGGACGGGCACGCCGTGCTGACGCATTGCAATGCGGGGGCCTTGGCGACGGCAGGATACGGCACGGCCCTGGGCGTGATCCGCGCGGCCGCAAGTGCCGGGAAAAAGATCCACGTCTTCGCCGACGAAACCCGGCCTTTTCTGCAAGGTGCGCGGCTGACGGCGTGGGAGCTGCTCCAGGATGGGATTCCTACCACCCTCATCGCCGACAGCATGGCCGGCTACTTGATGAAGTCCGGCCGCATCGGCTGTGTGATCGTGGGGGCAGACCGCATCGCCGCCAACGGAGACGTGGCAAACAAGGTGGGGACCTATACCTTGGCGGTGCTTGCCAAAGAGCACGGAGTGCCGTTTTACGTGGCCGCGCCCCTTTCGACTTTGGATCTGAGCATCCCCTCTGGGGAGGCGATTCCCATCGAACAGCGGCCGGCCGAGGAGGTCACGCACTGCTTCGGCGTGCGGGTGGCGCCGGAAGGCGTGGCGGTCGAGAACCCGGCCTTTGACGTAACGCCGAACCAGTACGTCACGGCCATCATCACGGAGCGGGGTGTGGCGCGCCCCCCGTACGCGGAGTCGCTGCGCAGGCTCGCCTCAGCGGCGGAAGCCGGTAGTCTATAATGAGCTTCTGGGACGTTCTTATCCCGCCCGATGCAGGAGATCCGGAAGAAACTGGAAGAAGAGATCGCCGCCCTGGAGTATGAACTGCGCACGGAGCTCCCCAAGGAGATCCGCAAGGCGCGGGCGCACGGAGACTTAAGCGAAAATGCGGAGTACCACGCTGCCAAGGAGCGCCAGGCGTACGTGAACGCTCGTTTGAACCAGCTCAAGAAGCGGCTGGCGGAGATCTCCATGGTGGATCTTTCCCGCCTCCCCACGGATCGCGTCGGTCTCGGCTCCACAGTGGTGGTGCTCGACTTGCAAAAGGACGAGCGCATCTCGTATAAACTGGTGACGAGCGAAGAAGCGGACGCTTCGCAGGGTCGGATTTCGACCACTTCGCCGATCGGCCGTGCGCTGCTCGGCAAGCAGGTGGGCGATCTGGTCCGCGTTCAGATCCCGGGCGGAGTCCGGGAGCTGGAAATCGTCGAGCTGACTACCATCCACGATACGGATGGGTAGGGGCGGAAAGTCAGGTCAGCGCCCATGACCTATACGCGCGCTATCGGGATTGCCTGCAACAAGGTGATCCTGTTGATTGTGCGGGCGCTGGCGCTCTCCAAGATCCACCCGAATGTGCTGACCTTTCTGGGCCTGCTCATCAACGGGGTTGCAGCGGTTCTGCTGGCCTCGGGAAGGTTTTTCACGGCCGGGCTGGTGATGATTGCGGCGGGCATCTTCGACATGGTGGACGGCCGCGTCGCCCGCCAGACCAACCGCGTCACCCGATTTGGGGGATTCTTCGATTCCGTCCTGGATCGTTATTCCGACCTGGTGCTCCTGATGGGGCTGCTGGTCTACTACGCCTCCATCAACCGTTTCTTCTACGTGGTGCTGACGGCCGTGGTCATGACGGGGTCGGTCATGGTGAGCTACACGAGGGCGCGGGCGGAGAACGTCATTCCGCAGTGCAAAGTCGGCTTCATGGAACGGCCGGAGCGCGTAGTGTTGCTGATCATCGGAGCGTTGTTTAACCGCATGGCCCCCGTGCTTTGGGTGATTGCGGTTCTCTCCAACATCACGGTGATCCACCGCATGATCTACACCTGGCAGGAAACCAGGCGGCTCGAGGAGGCACAGCTCCGGGGTGCGCGCGAGCGGTCCGAGCAAGCCGTCACCCGACCCCGTTCCTGACGGACGGCGCCTCACAGGCCTGCGCCGGTCGTCGTCACCGTCAACCGTCCGTGCTTGACCCCCTTGGTCGCCAGCAGCCGGTCCGCAATCTTGCGCACCGTGGCAGCCTTGCCCTTGAGGACCAACACCTCCAGACAGTGGTCGTGGTCCAGATGGATGTGGAGTGTTGACAGGATGTTGGGGAAGTGCTCGTGTTGCAAGTCGGTGAGCTTGTCGGTCAAGAGGCGGACGTGATGGTCGTAGACGAGAGTCAGGGTGGCGACCACCGTGCTCTGGGGGGATTGGGACGTTTCCTGGACGAGCTCATTGCGGATGAGGTCCCGGAAGGCTTCCGAGCGGTTGGTGTAGCCTCGCCGAGCAATGAGGGCGTCGAACTTGTCCAGCAGGTCTGCGTCGATGGCGACTCCGATGCGGCTGAGGCGGCCCATGCTGGAACCGATTATGCCACAGCGCCGGCAATGCCCTGTGTTAGAATGAGGTTGCGACCTTCCGAAGGAGCTTACCGTACATGGCAAGGGTATGTGAGATCTGCGGCCGCGGCCCGCGGTTCGGACACCGCATCAGCCACGCGCACAACGTCACCAGCCGCCGCTGGAGCGTGAACCTGCAGACCGTGCGGGCGGTGATCAACGGAGGGGTGCGCCGGCTCCGGGTGTGCACGCGGTGCATCCGTTCCGGTCGCGTTCAGAAGCCCGCGCGCTGAGCCCTCCCCGCCTTGGGTGCCCTTGAGTGTTTCTAGCGTCCGCTCTGCCGCGGGAGCTCCGGCGGTGGGAAGGGCAACCGGTCCGGCACGACGCGAACAGGCGTGGTGAACTTGAAGGGGAATTTGGTCCCGCTCGGGAAGGTGAACTCGACGAAGTAAGCCGTCCAGCCCTCCGCAGGGGGAGTCACAGAGGCCTGCCAGACGCCGTTCTTGCCCTCAAGCGGCGAACTGGTCCACACCGCTCCGAGCGTCTCCAGACGAAAGTCGCGCGCTTTCGGGTTGGTGGCCTGCCAGAGCTTGACCTCAGAGGGCTCTGCAGTGGCGGTGACGCGCACTTCGCCGTCGCCTCCAAAGGACCACTGCAACTCCGGACGCCGCCGGCCTGTGACGATCGAGTGGAAGTACGCCAGAAGCGTTTGCGGAGCGTCGGAGCCCCGGAGGGAGTGGTTGGTGTTCGGTACAAAGCGTAAATGCTTTTCACCCGGCAGATCGTCGTAGTAGAAGCGCACCAGATCGGGCGGAAAGAACTCGTCCCCGGTGGAGTTGACGATGAATTTGGGCATGGTGAAGCGGTGCCGGTACTGGTAAGGATCCTCGATTTCCATCAACTTGCGCAGTTGCGGCGTGCCCATCCAGCGCATGATGTCCATCTCGACGTAATCGCGTAGGGCCGGAGCCCAGAAGCCGTAGGAGCGCCAGTCGTGTTCGGAGGCCCGTTCCACGTTGAGCGTGTTGATGACGATGGGGGCGATCGCCACGACGCGGGCATCCACGGCGGCCGTCGTCCACGTGGTCCAGCCGCGCTTGGAGCCGCCGGCGACCACGAAGCGATCAATCCCGAGTTTCCCCGCGGCTTCGGAGGCGCAGAAGGAGGTGACGGCGTCCATGGCGCGCACCGCGGCCTTTGTCATCGGCAGGCGCGCCGGCCAGAGTTCGTCGCCCGTGCGGAGAAACTTGTCCCAGGTGTAGGCGATCAGGGCGTCTTCGCGCCGTTCGGCAACGGAATCCCCGGCGAATCTCAGGGGCTGGTTGGGCACCATCCGCAGCTCCGCCACCACGGCCTCGGTTTCCATGGCGATGGTGGACAGAATCCAATCGGCCCTGGCCGGGGGCTTGCTTCCGTTCGAGCCGCCGCCGATGAACAGCAGCGCGACAGAGGTCGAGACACGGTCGGGTCGGAGGATCGTCAGCCAATGGCGCCACTCCGTGCGGTCCACTTCTTCGCGCGTACGCCAGGTCTGCGACACCATGTCGAGGACGAAACCCGTGTAGCCCGGGCCCTTGAAGGTGGAAGCGAGCTCGTAGCGGTAGCTTGAGTCGGGCGCGCGGACGTAGCGGTCCAAGGCGGTCTGTTGAGGCGCCGCGAAGGCCGTGACCACAGTGGTGGTGCAGATCACAAACCGGCGGCACAGCTTTTGAAGGCCCATCGTTTTCACATGTTGCAGAATTCTTGCAGGCTTCACAGGCTTCACCCCCTATGATCTTAGACGCTTCGGGCTTGTCCAATCACCTCAGGAAGAATTGCCCTGATCCATCACGATCCGCCGGCAAGCAGGGCAAAACTGCGGTTGCTTGAGGTCCAGGCGCTCGACCGAGTGCGTGGAGGCCATCACGCAGCGCCACTCCGAGCAATGACGCAGACCAAACGTGTGTCCCAGCTCGTGGACCGCTTCCTTGACCGTGCGCTCCAGCAGGAGAGCCGGATTCGGAGGCAAACCGTAAAACTCCTCGCGCAGGCGATGCAGAGAAACCAGCGCACATTGCCCGCCGAGCTGAGCCTCGCCGAAAACGAAGGTAAGCACGGGAACAAACAAGTCCGCCTCCGTGACGCCGAGCAGGCGAACGGCAGAACCTTCGACTTCGTTCGCCAGTTCCCGCAGGATCGCCGTGGCCCAATACTGGCCCCGTTCCGGGTCAAAAAAGGGGGTGGGGTCGAGAGGCACGCTGAGCACACGGCAGGAAACCCGGAACACGGATGCCAGGCGCGCCGCGAGGGCGTCCAGAAACTCCAATCGCACCGCGTCGCCCACGGGTTGCAGGCAGATCGCACCAGTGGCGGACGGTAGGCGATTCACTTCAAACCATAGCGCCGGAGCTTACTGTAAAGCGTGGAGCGGTCAATGCCCAGGATCCTGGCGGCACGGGACAGGTTCCCGTCGCAGTGGCGTACGACACGCTCGATATGCGCCCGTTCGACGTCTTGGAGGGTCTGGCCGTTGCCGGCCGACTGCGGCTGGAGCTGGAAGGGAAAGTGGGCGGGCTGGATTTCGGCGCTCCGGCTGATGACCAGAGCGCGCTCGATAGCATTTTCCAGTTCGCGCACGTTTCCCGGCCAGTCATAGGTAAGCAACAAATCCACAGCCTCGGGAGTCAGCCGCGGCACGGGCCGGTTCATGGCGGTGGCGTATTTTTTGAGAAAGTGCTCCGCAAGAAGCGGAATGTCCTCGCGGCGTTCCCGCAAGGGCGGCAGCTGGATCGTGAATACGTTAAGCCGGTAGTAAAGGTCGGGGCGAAAGGTGCCGGCTTTGACGAGGTCCTCCAGGCTCTTGTTGGTGGCCGCGATGCAGCGGAAATCTACTTTGATCGGCTGCGTGCCCCCCACGCGCACGATCTCTTTTTCCTGTAGCACGCGCAGCAAATCGGTCTGGGTCTTAAGACTGATGTCGCTGATCTCGTCCAGAAAGACGGTGCCGCCGTCGGCCACCTCGAACTTGCCTTTCTTGCGGTACTGGGCCCCCGTGAAGGCGCCGCGCTCGTGGCCGAACAATTCGCTTTCGAGCAGCGTTTCGGTCAGAGCGCCGCAGTGGATGACCACCATCGGCATGTAGCGGCGCGGACTCATGGCGTGGATGGCGCGGGCGACCAGTTCCTTGCCTGTGCCGCTTTCTCCGGTGATCAACACCGTCGTGTCCGTGGGCGCCACCATTTCGATCAGCTCCGCGACCCGCTTCATGGGCGGACTCTTCCCGATAAGCTCGGTGGCAGGATAGATCTCCTGAAGATTTTCCCGGAGCCGTGCCAGTTCGCGCGTGGCGCGTTTGTGCTCGAGCGCTTTGGAAACCAGATGCACCAGCTCGTCAGGATCAATGGGCTTGGTGATGTAATCGTAGGCTCCGCGCTTGAGGGCCTGCACGGCGGTCTCAACGCTGGCGTATCCGGTCATGATGACGATGATGAGATCGGGGTCGGCCTGAGCGAGGCGCTGCTGCAACTCCATGCCGTCCATGCCGGGCATCTTGATGTCCACCAGCGCAAGGTCGTAAGACTTTTCCTGGATCGCCGCCAAGGCGTCGCGGCCGCTCGGCGCCAGACCCACTTCGTAACCCTCGCTTTCGAACCAACGCCCCAGCGAGTCCCGGACGACCAGTTCGTCGTCCACAATGAGGATGCGGCCCCGGGACGGTTCCCGTTCCGGTTGCGGAGCGCTCATCAGGCCACCTCCTGCGCCGGCGCGGCGGATTCGAGCGGCAACGTGATGGTGAATTCCGTTCCCTGTCCGAGAGTGGAATCCACATCCAGGCTGCCGCCGTGTTCCTCGACAATTTTGCGGGCCACGGTGAGGCCAAGACCGGTACGGTGCTGGTTTTCCTTGGTGGTGAAGAAGGGTTCGAAGATCTGCGGCAGCACGTCCGGCGGGATCCCGCCGCCGGTATCCCGGACGCGGATCCGCGCTGCGATGGCACCGGCGTCGCGCTCGGTCACCACGAAAAGCCGTCCTCCCTGGGGCATGGCTTCAGCGGCATTGACCAGCAGGGCCAGCAGGGCCTGCTGGATTTGCTGGCCGTCACAGTAGCAGGGCGGCAGATCCTCGGCGAGTTGCTCGGAGATTTCAACCTGCTGGAGGTCGAGTTGATGGCGAATCAGGGCCAGCGTCTGGCGGACCAAGGCATTCAGGTCGCGCGGTTCCTTGCGCGGCGGCGCCTGGCGGGCGAAGGAAAGCAGATTCTTGACGATTTCGCCGCAGCGGTGGCTTTCACGCTCGACAATCCGGAGCTGTTCGATCAGTACGGCTTTGGTGGCCGGATCGAGCTGATCCCGCGCCAGTGCCTTGAGAATCAACCGCGCGTAGGTCAGGATCCCGAACAGCGGGTTATTGACTTCGTGCGCCACAACCGCCGCCAGCTTGCCGAGCGAGGCCATCTTCTCACTGGCGATGAGGCGGTTCTGGGCCCGCTGCAGCTCGCGGGTCTTGCTTTCCACCCGCTCTTCCAGCGTGCGGGCCCAGGAGCTGATCTCCTGATGGGCGCGCTCCAGGTCGGCCGTCATCTGATTGAAGGATTCCGCCAGCGTTCCGAGTTCGTCGCGAGAGCGCACCGGCAAGCGGTAGGATAGGTCGCCCCGGGCCACCTTCTTGGTCCCCATGATCAGCTCCTTGACCGGCCGGTGAACCATCAGGACAATCAGCAGGACGCAGGCGGCCGAGGCCGCCAGCGCCCAGAGCACCGTGACCGCGATCAGATGACTGCGGTACTCGGCGAGCTGGCGGTCCACACTGTCCAGCCAGAGATTGACGTCAATCACTCCCAGAATGCGACGGCCCGGCGGATGGGCGTGGCAGGCCGCCGTCCAGCAGACCGGCTGGTTCTCGATGGGACGGATGATGCCCAGGACTCGTTGTCCGTTGGCGGTGAAGATGCGCGCCCGGTCGGGCCGCTCCAGCCGGACCAGAGGGGAGGCCTGCGCGTGGCAGCGGTAACAGGCTTCCGCCTGCTTGTTCACAGCGGTGTTGACTTCTTTGGGATGGGTCGAGAAACTGATGCGGCCCTCTTCGTTGAAGATGCGCACCACGCGAATCCCCGGTTCGGTCCCGATCGCGGTCACCGTGTAGTAGAGGGCTTCGCGGTCGTTGTGCAGCATCTGGTAGCGCGTGGCCCGGAGAATGACGTCGCTGATCCGGTCGGCGCTTTGCAGGACCAGTTCCTCGGAATGACGGCGGTGCTCCCGCAAGCTGACGTAGCTGAACAGCGCCAGAAAAAGCACTACGCTCCCCACCGCCCCCGCAGCCAGCTTGAAGGCGAGCGTGAACCGTAACTGCGCCACTGCCCTCAGGATTGCTTCACCTGTTTCAGTCTGCTGTCGCAGGGCTAGGCTGCAGTTCGGCCGGCACCGCCGCCGGGGTGTGCGCTGCTTCGAATACGGGCAGGTATTTCACCGCCAGCCGGAAGGCAGCAAAGCCCGCTGCGACAATGGCCAACGTAATGGACACTTCGGTCCACTTCGGCAGATAGGTCGTACCGGAGGCCGCCTCCATTCCGGTGATACTGACGTTCAGCCGGTGCGTGACGAAGCCGAAGATCACCATGACCGCGCACCAGTACAGGCTCCGCGGTCGCGTGCGGATGCTGCTGCGGAACAGCAGCAGCATGGGAACAACGGTCAGCACCGTCTCCAGCCAAAACAGCCAGCTCTCGGTGCTCCCTTCAAAGGCGCGGGCGAGCGCGCCGCGGCGCTGCAGATCCCGGAACCGCATCGTGGAGTAGACCAGCAACACCACTGCGAGCACGCGGCCGAGACTGGCGAGCAGCGGCAATTCCAGTTGCCGCCCGAACGCCTTGCTCGAGTGCCAGGACTCGAAAATGGTCATAGCCAGTCCCACCGAGATCGCGGAAACGAAGAACAGCAGGGGCAGCAAGGGCGTGTACCAGAGGGGATGCAACTTTTCCGGAACAATGAGGTACAGGCTTCCCAGAGAGGACTGGTGCAGCGTGGAAAGAATCACCCCGGCGATCACCAGAGGAATCATGGCGCGGTGCATCCACACGAGCGGCCGCCGGCGTCCGAGCCGCTCCAAGATGAGGGGGAAGACCTCGAAAAACAGAACGGTGGTGTAGAGGGTGACGCACCAGGCCACCTCAAACATGACCGAGCGCGGGTTCCACATCACGAGCGGATGCCAGATCCGGTAGGGACGGCCGAGGTCGTAGAGCAGAGCCACGATCACAAGTACATAACCGAGGAAGGCCGTCAGAATGGCAGGACGGACGATCGGCTCGTAGCGGCGGATGTTAAATATATGAACCACCGCCGCCAGGGTGAAGCCCCCTGCCGCAAGACCCACGCCGCAGAGCACGTCGAAGCCGATCCAGAGCCCCCAGGGGAACTGATCGCTCAGATGTGTGGAAGCGCCGAGGCCGCGCGAGAAGCGAATCCAGGTGGCACAGGCGGCTGCGGCCATCACCGCCAGAAACACCGCGCGCCAGAACGTGAGCGGCCAGCGGAGTTTCATGGCCGTTCCCCTTTCTTTACGGGCTTTGCCGCACGCGGTCCTTCGGCAGCGGCCACCTCTTCTCGGCGGTGGGTGATCCAGTAGATGCTGCCGAGCAGGACGCTGCCGACCCCGACCACGTCCGGGACCAACGAGAGGGCGCGCCAGGTCAGGGCGGGAAGCGGCTCGTGCGGCAGCCGGCCCGGCAAGCCCAGCTGCGCGGGCGGAACGGCCGCCAGCATGAGGACCGACGTGCCTCCGGCCTCCCTGAGCCCGTAGATGCCCGGCCAATAATCGCCGGGACTGGCGGCCATGCGACGCCGGGCCTCCTGAACCAGCTCCTCGCGCTGCCCGGTCACCGTAGCCCCGGTGGGACACGCCTCTGAGCAGGCGGTCGGCCGGCCATCACGGAGCCGCTCCTCGCACAGGTTGCACTTCTTGATGCGGGGCAACAAGCGGCTCCACTCGTAAACCGGAACCCCGAAGGGGCAAGCGAGCATGCAGTAGCGGCATCCCATGCAACGGCTTTCGTCGTAGACAACCGGCCCCGAGGTGGTTTTCTTCAGGGCGGCCACGGGGCAGACGGAGACGCAGGCCGGGTCCAGGCAGTGCATGCACATCCGGCGGCCGAACACCTCCCCCCGGGTGACGACCGCCGTAAGCTTGCGCTCCGAGAGTTTTTCTTCCGCCGCAACGGCGTCGTTGTAGGGCAAGCCCCACTTTTGAGCACAGGCGCGTTCGCAGAAGCGGCAACCGACGCAGCGCGTACTGTCGTAGAGGACCGCGAAGCTCATGACGGGTCTCCACTTGCCCAATTTAAGTGTTAAACATCCGTTTATCTTTTAGCAATTCAAGGTCCACTTTAATCCGGCAGAAAGAACTCCTCGGTCAGCGCCTTCCAGGACTCTCCGGGGAGAGCGGAAAACAGATCCTCCAGCGGGCGGCCGCCGTCGGCCGCCACCGCGCCGGCCAGCTGCGGCTGCTTGCGATAGAGCCTCTCGACGGCTTCGCGCATCCACTCCCGCACCAGGTTCCGGGGCACGAGGTTGCGGCTCACAGTTTCGTCGTCGGGGGAGTGGACCACGAGCAACCAACCGGATCCGTAGGGATCGTTACGCAGAACGGCGGGATCGCGGAGCGCATCTTGATTGACCTCCACAATCTCCCCTTCCGTGGGCGAGACCATTTCGGCCTTTTCCCCGTCGCGGTAAAAGGAAAAGATCTTCTGTCCCTGGCGGATCCACAGCCCGGGCCGCGGCAGCTCGATGCGGGCGATCTTGCCCATCAGAGCGGCCGCAAACTCATCAATGCCCACGCGCACCAGATTCTTCCGCTCCCTGAAGATCCAGGTGTGACCGGGGTGATAGCGGAGCCGCCTGGGGACACGGAAGCCCTCGACGAAGGTCTCATCGAACTCCGGCGCGGGACGTTCGGCGCGCGCCTCCACGGCAACCCGCTTCCGGCTGAGCAGGTAGTCAATCACGATGAAGGTGAGAAACGTCAGCAGGACTAACAGGACGGTCATGGCATTGCCTCCTTTCGGGCCCGGCCCGGCTTGCCGCTCGGAGCCGGGCTCCGCCGGAGTTTACGCATCTGGGAAGCCACAACGGGGCCCGGAGAGCAAGTGCGGCCATCTGTCGTGGCGCCAGTAAGTTGCAGGCCCTGTGCCGAAAGTTCCTGCACGGCGGTGAAAAAAACAGTGTTGGGATTCCCTGCAGGAACGTGAAGGCGCGGTCTGCGCGGTCACCGGAAGCTGCGGCGCGGCACACGGATAAGGGGGCGTTGGATTTTCCAACGCCGGTGTGGGCCTGGGCTACAGGTCGCTGAGGAACGCCCGGCGCAGCTTCTCGTAGGTGACGCTCAATTCCTCGGGCAGGACGCGAGTCTCACCGATGGTCGTCATGAAGTTGGAGTCTGCGGGCCATCGCGGCAGTACATGCAGGTGGATATGTCCGGCCACGCCCGCGCCGGCGCATTCGCCGATATTCATGCCGATGTTGAAGCCGCGGGGTTGATAGACCGTCCGGAGGTGGCGCTCGGAAGACCGGGCCAGCAGGATCATCTCCTCGAGGGTGTCTTCGGAGGCTTCCTCGAGCAGGGCCACGTGCTCGTAGGGCGCAATCATCAAGTGACCGGTGGTGTAGGGGTAGAGGTTCAGGAGGACGAAGTTTTTGCGGCCGCGATGCAGGATGAAGTTTTCCGCGTCGCGATCTTCAGCCGCCTTCTCGCAGAAGATGCACGCCCCTTCGCGCCCGGCTGTGCTGACGTAAGCATAGCGCCAGGGACTCCACAGTCGGTCCATGATCGGCGCTCAAGCCGGCTGGCTCGAGCCGGAGGAGCCGGAGGCCGACCCCGGGCCTTCGCCCCCTTGCGGTTCGGTCTTCTGCTGGTTGACGAGATCCTTCAGTTCTTTGCTCGGTTTGAAATAGGGCACGCGCTTGGCCGGCACTTCCACTCGTGCTCCCGTCTTCGGATTGCGCCCGATGCGCGGCCGGCGCTCCCGCGTGCGAAAGCTGCCGAAACCTCGGATCTCGATCTTGTCACCGTCGCGCAGCGAGCGCACGATGCTTTCGAAGATCGTCTCCACGATCACCTCCGAGTCCTTCCGCGTCATCTCCACCACTCGGGAGACTTCCTCAATCAGATCCGCCTTGGTCATTCTCCTCTCCTGCTGCTGATGCGCCCCCGCGGTTTCGGGCGGGCGCCGATGTTGTCTTTGGAAACCGCACTCCAGGTCAGGATCGGACGTCGCCCTGACCTTTCAGATGGATGACTTCCTCGATGGTCATGGTGGCCGCGGCGGCCTGCCGCTGGTAATCCTCCAGCCGGCTCCGTTCTTCGTCTTCGGCCACAGCTTTCAGACTCAGGCCGATGCGTTTCTCGGCTTCGTTGAGTTTGATGATCTTGAACTCCATTTCCTCGCCGATCGGAAGCGGGGATTCGTCCCGGTTCCGCTCCGGAGCGCCGGGAATCTCGGAGTTATGGCAAAGGGCCTCGACGCCCGGCGCCACCTCGACGAAGACGCCGAAGGCGGCAGCGCGGCAGACCCGCCCGCGGACGATGTCGCCGACCTGGTGCGAACGGAAGAACGTCTCCCAGGCGTCCGGCTGAAGCTGTTTGATGCCGAGCGACAGGCGGCGGTGGGCCGCATCAATGTGCAGGATCACGGCCTGCACCATCTGCCCCTTCTTCAGCACTTCGGAAGGGTGCTTGACGCGTTTGGTCCAGGAAAGGTCCGAGACATGGACCAATCCGTCAATGCCCTCTTCGATTTCGACGAAGGCGCCGAAGTCCACCAGCTTGCGCACGCGCCCTTCGACGACTGATCCCACACTGTAACGGGATTCGACCGTGGTCCACGGGTCGGGTTCGAGCTGCTTGAGGCCGAGCGAGATGCGCCGCTCGCGCGGCTGCACCGCCAGCACGACCGCCTCCACGTCGTCGCCGACCTTCACCACCTTGGAAGGATGCTTCATGCGGCGCGACCAGGTCATCTCCGAGACGTGAATCAGGCCCTCCACACCGGGCTCCAGTTCGACAAAGGCGCCGTAATCGGTGATGCTCACCACGCGCCCGATGACCCGGCTGTTGACCGGGTAGCGTTCGGCGACGTTTTCCCAGGGATCCGGCAGCACCTGCTTCAAGCCGAGAGAGATCCGTTCCTTCTCGCGATCGAACTTCAAAACCTTGACGGTGATTTCATCGCCGGGATGAACGACCTCGGAAGGATGGCCGACGCGGCCCCAGGACATGTCGCTGACGTGGAGCAACCCATCCACGCCTCCCAAGTCCACGAAGGCGCCGTAATCCGTCAGATTCTTCACCACGCCGCGCACGATCGCGCCTTCGTGGAGGAGCTCGAGCAACGCCGCCTTGCGCGCATTCAGCTCCTCCTCGATGGCCAGGCGGCGTGAAACGACGACGTTGCCGCGCCGCCGGTTCAGCTTCACGACTTTGACGGCGATGTCCTGGCCGATCAGGGCATCCAGGTTGTGCAGGGGACGCAGGTCGGCTTGGGAGGCCGGCATGAAGGCCCTGACGCCCACGTCTACCGCCAAGCCTCCTTTGGTGCGCCCGAGGACACGGCCGGAAACCAGCAGACCTTCCCGATAGGCCGTTTCCAGGTTTTGCCACGCACGGATTCGACGCGCCTTTTCGTGGGACAGCAGGATGTAACCCTCGACCTCGGCGCCGTGCCGGTCCACGACCACGTCCACGACGTCGCCGGGCCGAACCTGGACGGAGCCGTCCGGCTCCATGAACTGTTGGATGGGCACGAGGCCCTCGGACTTGTAACCGACGTCAACGATCACCTCTTGGTCGGTCACCTTAAGGACGTGGCCCTGGAGAATCTCGCCTTCGACCGGAGGCGCAAAATGGCTGTAGTCGTCGATGAGCTGTTCATAATCGAGCATCTCACCGGCAACTTGGGGCTCCGGACGCCCGTCTGACTGGTTGCTGGCCATGGCCACGTCTCCACGAGAGCCGACCCGTCGGGACCGAATCAGGCCGCTGCGACGCACAATCGTGCCCGGGGAAGAATTCTGAGAAGGTGTTTGGTCTCGACACTGTAGCGGCCCCGCGACGTCGCACCCGAAAGCTTCGACGGATCAATACGTTACAAAATATAGCCGAGCCACGCCGGAATTGTCAACTCGCCAGACGACTCGCGGCGCCTCTAAGCTTTCGCGAGCGCCTTCTAACAGGTCGCTGAAATACGCCCTGTGAATTTGCCCGAAATGTCCTCTGTCGGTTTCTCGGGCTTCTGAATCGGCTCTCCACAGCCTTCCCACGCCCCGCCGTGGGCCTTGTTCAGGCCCAGACAGGGCGTCCTCGCCCACTTCGGGCGCCCCTCACGCAGTCGCCGCCATCAGGTTCCTCATCCGGACCAGATTGTAGGCCGCCGCGGCCAGCGTCACCATCCATCGCACCTTCTCCTTGCCCCGCCACCTCACCTTCCTCAAACCCGCCACCGTCTTCATCCACCCGAAGAACTCCTCCACCCGCTTCCTCGCTCTCTGGCTCAGCCCGTAGCCCTCATGCCGCCTCGTCCCGCCCGGAATCTCCTCCGCCATCTCGACCGCCGCCTCCCGCTCGGCTCTCCCATGCGCTTGCGTGACCCGCACGTTCACCACCAGCCCGTGCCGGTTCTCCGTCAGCACGTGCCCCAGGTAGCACAGCTTCGCCTCCGCCGTCTGGCTCTTCCGCCACAGCCGCGCCTCCGGATCTGTCGTCGATGCGTGCGTCTCATGGCGCCGCCGCTGCCCCCGCCAGTCCCACTCCCGGTTGCGCCCCACCTGGCCGTTGCCGTTGCCCCGCCGCTTCGCCATCCGCACGATCGCCCCGAAAAACTCCCGCGCCACCTCGCCCTCCAGCAGCCGGTCCCGCTTCTTCCTGAACACCGTCGCGTGCCAGACCTCCTCGTTCATCCCCAGCCCCACGAACCACCGGAACAGCAGGTTGTACCGCAGCTGCTCGACCAACATCCGCTCGCTGCGGATCGAGTACAGCAGCATCAAAAGCTGCGCCCGCAGCAGCCGCTCCGGCGCGATCGACGGCCGTCCTCCCTCCCCGTAGAGCTCGTCGAAGGTCGCATCCAGCTTCCAAAGCGCCTCGTCCACCATCGCCCGGATCGGCCGCAGCGGATGGTTGGCGGGAACCAGCTCCTCGAGGCTGGCGTAGAGGAACATCTCTTGCTGTTGACGGTCTTCTCCTCGCATGGCGTCTCAGCAGGAATAGACGCACAAAACACTTCCGTGGCTACTTGTTCTGGAACTTTTTCAGCGACCTGCTAACGCCGGGGAAACTTCGGGTCGGCCTTGATCTCCTCGATCTGTGCGGTGTGGCGCTCCGCGTGGGCTGCCAGCAACAGAAGCCACTGGTAGGCATCCATGTGCTCGCGGACCGGGTGAGGCGCCATGTGCGCGCGCAGATCCTCCTGCGTTGCTTCCACGAAAGCAATCGTGCGATCCCGGCTCTGCTTGAAGTGTTCGATCAGCGATTCCTTGGTCGGCCACTTCCCGGAAGGGCGCAAAAATTCGGGAGCCTGTGCCCTCTGGCTGCGGTCTTTGAGCATGCGAATCAGCTGTTCGTCGTCAGCTCGCGTGGCGCGCGGCGCGCCCGTTGCGGGCGGGGATTTGAGAATCTTTTCCGTCACCAACTGAAAGATCGCGTCTTCGGTCAGGACAATGTGCTCGGCACACTCGGCGATGGACCAGCGGTCCGGGGCCGGTTTGAACTTCCACTGGGCTTCCGAAAGACCCTCGACAGCGTCCAGAAACAGTTTGCGACTTGCATGCAAGTGGCTCATGGCGAAGTCGCGATCACCCTGCGTCAGCGTCACGGCCACTGCGGCCGCCGCAACAGTAAGCCAGGCAATGATACGGTGCATCTGGGAATCTCCTTCAGGCTCGAAAGATCGGCTCGAGACCACGCGTGGCCGCCAGCAGTTCCTTGCGTTCCTGCTCGGAGAGCGGCGAGAACCCCGCAGCCAGCTCCAGCGCCATGGCAAAGAGGCGCTCATCGCCGGGAGGTATCGCCGCTGTCACGTCTTCCGAGAGGGTGAAGCGCAGGGCGCGATGGGCCAGATCGCGGTCATCTACCGGCTGGTACCAGCACTTCGGGTGAGCGGTGTGTTCCTGCCGCGTACCCTTGGGCCAGTTCGTATGGGCGAGCGCCTTGAGCGCCAGGCGGGCGACCCCTTTTTGGCGCGCCCGCGCGAGGACCTGCGGCCCGAAGTTACCCTGAGCGTAACAGACGAAATTGACGGGGAACAGAACCGAATCGCAAGGGAACCGGTCCAGCAACGCAAGGGCTGCTTCCACGTTGTGGGCCGAGAATCCCAGGTAACGTACCTTGCCTTCTTTGCGCGCGCGGACGAACAGTTCGGCGGCGCCGCCCGGGGACAGGATCTGTTCCACGTCCTTCATGGAGCTGACGGCGTGGAACTGATAGAGGTCCAACCAGTCCGTCCGGAGGCGCCGGAGCGACTCCTCGAGTTCCGCGGCTGCTCCTGCGGCGTCGCGGCGCATCGTCTTGCAGGCCAGAAAGGCGTTCTTGCGGTAGGGCTGGAGCGCGATTCCGAGTTTTCGTTCCGCCTCGCCCTCCCAGTACGACGGGGCGACATCGAAGTAATTCACGCCCCGTTCGTAGGCCTCGGCTACGGTGCGGTCGGCCTGCTTCTGGTCCATGCCCACGACGACGATCCCGCCGAAGCCGATGATGGAAAGCCGGACGCCGTCGCGGTAGAGACGCTTGGGAATCTCCCGAGACGCCGAAGGCAGGCTCGGGGCTACGGTGCCTGCGAGTGCAGTTTTCAAGAAACGGCGGCGCTGCATGGTCGTGCTCCTTGTGGCACAACCATTCTACCGCCCGGCGGGCCGACAGCCTCCTTGCCGCTATCCGGCAAGTTCCACTTCGATCTTCTTGCTGTCGGGATCGAGGTGCAGGATGCGGAAGCTGCGGATCTGTCCGCTGCGAAGCGGTTCCTTGCGGCCTGCCGGGACCCTGCCGTGTTTCCACTTGGCCGCCAGCATGGCGCCGAGTGTTTCCACATCCGCCGCCCCGGCCCGCGCTCCCGACTCCTCCGCAGACTCCGGCGGGATGCGGCAGACCGCCTGCACGCCGTCTCCCAGTTCCACCGTAGCGGTGCCGCCGGCGACCTCGACGAGACGACCGGTGACCACATCGCCGGAACGGTGCTCGGCAATGTATTCGTCCACCGTCGTGGGTTCGAGCTGTTTCATGCCCAATCGGAGGCGCCGCCGCGCGCGATCCGCTTCGAGCACCATGGCGCGCACGCGCTGCCCGGGCTGGAGAACCTCCTTGGGATGCTTCAATCGCCTGTCCCGGACGATGTCGCCGATGTGGATCATGCCCTCGACCCCGGGCTCCACTTCCACAAAGGCCCCGAACGCGGTCAGGCTCATCACCGTTCCTTCGACGACGCTTCCGGCCGGGTGCCGGGAGTCGATCTCCTCCCAAGGATCCCCGAGCGCCTGTTTGAGGCCGAGGGCCAGGCGCCGCTCTGCCGGCCGCACCTCCAGCACGACGGCCTCGACGACGTCACCGGGCTTGACGACTTCGGAAGGCTTCACGGCGCGCCGGGACCAGGACATTTCCGAAGCGCGAATCAATCCTTCGATTCCGGGCTCGATCTCGACGAACGCTCCGAAATCCGCCAGTCGCGTCACCGTACCGCGCACGCGGTCGCCGGCTTTGTACTTCTCGCCGGCAAGCGTCCAGGGATCCGGAGTCAGCTGTTTCAAACCGAGGGAAATACGCCGTGTGGCAGGATCGATCTTGAGGATCTTGACGCGGAGCGTCTCGCCCTCAGTGAGCACGTCCGAAGGTTTGCCGACCCGTCCCCAGGCGATGTCGGTGACGTGCAGCAACCCGTCCACGCCGCCGAGATCTACGAAGGCGCCGAAAGGCGTCAGTGTGCGGACCGTGCCCACGACGACGGCGCCTTCCTGGAGCGATTCGAAAAGCTGCTGGCGCCGCCGGGCTTCTTCTTCCTCGAGCACCGAGCGCCGGTCCACGACCACGTCCTCTTTGGCCACGTCCAGCTCGATGATCCGGCACTGGATCTCACGGCCGACGAGGCTTTCCAGTTCCGCCACCTCGCGGACGCCACTGCGGGACGCCGGCAGGAAGGCTCGAACGCCGATGTCTACGCTCAGACCGCCCTTGACCGCCCCGGTAACTGTTCCGGCGATGACCCGCTTTTCGGCAAAGGCCCGTTCCAGAGAGGCCCAATCCTTGGGCCGCTCCACTTGGACCACCGAGAGCCGGTAGTAACCTTCGGGATCGCGGCCGCGGATGGCGACCGGGAGCGTGTCGCCCGGCTTGAGCAGGAGCTCCCCGCGAGCGTCGCGCAGGTCTGCAGCCGGGATCAGCCCTTCCATTTTCAAACCCACATCGCAGACCACGAATTCTCCGGTGATTGCCACGACGACGCCCTGCCGGGTTTCCGGCGAGCCGTCGCGGTCGTGACGGTGCTGCTGTTCAAAACGCGAGAGCGCCTCCGCGAAAGAGTCCTCGACGCCTGGCTCCGGGCGCAACGGCAGAGAAGCGGCGGGATCGGGTTGCTGCTGACTCATGGGGAAAAGGAAACCCTATTGTGCCACATTCCCCGATAAGATGGCAGGCGTGAACGAAGGCGGTCGGTGGCTGATCCGCAGGGAAGACGCAGTCTGGCTGCTGCTTTTTTCCGCGCTGGGCCTGTTGAGTCCGGAGCGCACCTGGGTGGAGCTGGTGCTCCTGGGGGCTCTGACGGCCGTGCAGGTGCTCGAGCCCAAGGTCTCAGCTCTGGAACGGCCGCAACGCAACGCAGTGTTGATCGCGATCAAACTTCTGCTCGGCTACCTGCTGATCGGTTACACCGGCGGGATCACCAGCAGCTACTATCTGATCCTGCTCGTGCCGGTGGTCTCGGCCGCGACGGCGTGCGGTCCGGCAGGCGCGCTGTTGTTCACGGCCGCGGCCTGCAGCTGCTATCTTTCCTTTCTCCTGTTCGTTGACTGGGAGCGCTATGTGCTTCCTCCGGACCAGGCGCGCGAGCTGAGCCTGCGCGTTGTGTTTCTGGCGGCGGTGGCCTACCTCACCTACCGGCTCGCGGAAGCCAACCGCGTGGAGGCGCGGAAGTATCAGAAGGCGACCGAAGAACTGGAGGCGGCGAACCGAAACCTGCAAGTGGCCGAAGCGGCCATGCGCCGCTCCGAGCGACTGGCGGCGTTGGGGCAGCTTTCCGCCGGACTGGCGCACGAGTTGCGCAATCCCCTGGGCACGATCCGCGCCTCGGCCGAAATGCTGCGGAAGAGCTTGCCGGAAGAGCATGGAGTGGCACGGGAACTGGCGGGTTTTATCGCGAGCGAAGTGGACCGCGCCAACTCCCTGGTCAGCCGGTTTCTGGAGTTTGCACGTCCGCTGGAGCTGCGGCTTTCCGAGGCGGACCTGAGCGAGGTGATTGACCGCGCCGTGGCTCGGGTGGAGCAGGACGCCGCCGGACGCGGTGTTACGTTCCACAAGAACTACTCCCCCGACATCCCGCCCTTCTTGTTCGATGCGGAACTGGTAGAGCGGGTCGTCTACAACTTGGTGCTGAATGCCGCCCAGGCTTCGCCCGCCGGGGCGGCGGTCACAATCAAGACCCGTCCCGCTGATGACAGCGTGGAAATCGCCGTGATTGACCGGGGTTGCGGCATCGAGCCGCAGCATCTGGAAAGCATCTTCAACCCGTTTTTCACCACCAAGCCCGAGGGCGTCGGCTTGGGCTTGGCCATCGTCTCCAAGATCGTGGACGAGCACGGCGGTAAAATGGCGGTCGAGAGCGAACCTGGCAAAGGGAGCGCGTTTCGCGTCTACCTGCCGGCCCGGAGATCCCGGCGCGAGGCATGAGCCCCCGCATCCTGCTGATCGAAGACGAAGAAAAGTTGCAGCGGGTCATCGAGCTGCACCTGGAGACCTCCGGCTTCCAGGTGGATAAGGCGGCCTCCGCCGAGGAGGCGCTGAAGCTGGCCGAACAGGCCGACGTCATTCTCACGGACCTGAAACTGCCGGGCATGGACGGGCTCGAGTTGCTTTCCCTGTTGCGCCGGCAAAACTCGCAGACCCCGGTGATCGTCATGACGGCGTACGGGACGGTCGAGAGCGCCGTCGAGGCCATGAAGGCAGGCGCGGTGGATTTCCTGCTGAAGCCCTTCTCCCTGGACCACCTGACGACCGTCATCCGCAAGGCGCTCGAGATGCGGGCCCTGCGCGACGAAAACCGCAGCCTTCGCGAGGAGCTGGGCAAGCGCTACACCTTCGACAATGTAATCGGGCGAAGTCCGGCCATGCAGGAGATCTTCGCCACGATCCTGCGCGTGGCTCCCACGCGCGCCACGGTGCTGCTGGCAGGCGAGAGCGGCGTGGGCAAGGACCTGATCGCCCGCGTGATCCATTACCACTCGCCGCGCCGCGACCGCCCGTTCGTCAAGATCAACTGCACGGCCATCCCGGAAAATCTCATGGAAAGCGAGCTGTTCGGTTATGAGAAGGGGGCATTCACCGGAGCCGTCACCTCCAAGCCGGGCAAGTTCGAGCAGGCCGACACCGGCACGGTGTTTCTGGACGAAATTGGCGACGTGCCGCCGTCCATTCAGGTGAAGCTGCTCCGCGTGCTGCAAGAGCGCGAATTCGAACGGCTGGGCAGCAACAAGACGCGGCACATTGACGTGCGTATCATCGCCGCAACGAATCAGGATCTGAGGGCCGCCCTCGAGCAGGGAACCTTCCGCGAAGACCTCTACTACCGGCTCAACGTCGTTCCGATCAACATTCCTCCCCTGCGCGAGCGCAAGGAGGACATCCCGTTTTTGGCCGAGCATTTTGTGCGCAAGCTGGCTCCCGAAGTCGGCTCGCGCGTGGAGACCATTACGGAGGCCGCGATCCAGAAACTGCTGAAGTACCACTGGCCGGGCAACGTGCGCGAGCTCGAAAACGTGATTGAGCGAAGCTTGGTGTTGTGTTCGGGTACGAAACTCGACGCGGCCGATATCCGGCTGGATCCCGGGGAACGCCGCAAGGCGCCAATTCCGTTCCTGCCGGAAGGGATGACCCTCGAACAATACGAACAGGCCCTCATTCGCGAAGCGCTGGAACGCGCGGGAGGCAACAAGAGCCAGGCCGCACGGCTGCTTGGGCTGACGCGGAATGCGTTCCGCTACCGCCTGGCGCAAATGGGCATCGAGGACAAAAGTCCGGAGCCGGCGGGGCCCGCCGAATCGGGTTAGCGGACCTCGTTAACGCATCCAAAACGACGTGCACTGTAATCCCGCCGGTACGCTTGCCGTCTTTATGAGTGTCTCTCGTGGTGGGCCATGCAAGGGGCAGGAGGTGAAGTCCGCGCCGCCGGCGAACGGTATCCGGTTCCCGTGCCGGGATCCTTCCGGGACCCCGCAGGCTACATGGTGCAGGATGCGGGTCTCTACAAGCGAGTCATTACCGAGAAGGGCAAATCGAACTACGAGATTTTCCAGCGTTCGGGTCTTTATGAGGAGCTCGCCCGCGAGGGACTGCTGATTTCACACCGCGAGGAGGATCCCGGCTGTCCCGGCTGGTGGAAAGTGTTGGTTCCGGAGCAGCTGGAATTCGTCTCGTACCCTTACGAATGGTGCTTCTCACAGTTGAAAGACGCCGCACTCCTTACGCTGGAAATCCAGCAGCGCGCCCTCCGGCGAGGCATGTCGCTGAAGGACGCTTCGCCGTTTAACGTGCAGTTCCGGCTGACGCGCCCGCAGTTTATTGATTCGCTTTCCTTCGAACCGGACGACGGCGGCCCCTGGATTGCCTACGAGCAGTTCTGCCGCCAGTTTCTTGCTCCGCTGTTGGCGAGTCTTCGGTTTCCGGAAGCGCCGCAGTACTTGAAAGTTCGCCCCGACGGATTTGACCTGGAGGCGGTGTGGAGGAGCCTCACGTGGCGGACACGCCTTCGCCCGAGCGCTTTCCTCCACATCTATCTGCACGCCTGGGCCCGGCGCAGTTTGCGCGGGGCAAGCCGGGGACCCGGATGCGCCCGGCCCGAGACCAAGATGCTGCTTGCGGGTTCGCTCCGGCGTGCGGTGGAGCGCCTGAGGCTTCCCCGACGGTCGGCGCCGGAGGAGGAGACCCTGGAGACTCCGGCCGCCGCCGCGCTCAAGCGAGAGGTGGTGCATTCGGCACTGGCCGAGTTGGAGCCGCGAACCGTGCTGGCCTTGGGCGGTCCCACATTGCCGTACGCGCGCCAGGCGGCACGCAACGGCAGAGATGTAATCTTTTACGATGCCGACCCGCGGGTGATCGAACGTGTGTACCTGGAAGAGCGGGCCGGCGGCAGCGGAAGGCTCCTGCCGCTGGTGGTTGATCTCCGCAATCCCACCCCCGCGCTCGGCTTCGCCCTTACGGAACGACAAAGCCTGCTGGAGCGTACCCGGGCGGATCTGGTGCTGGCCATCTCTTCCGTGCTGGAACTGTGCCTCCACCAAGGGATCCCCTGCGGCCTGCTGGCGGAATTTTTTGCAAAACTGGGCCGCTCGGTTCTGGTGGAATTCGTTCCGCCTTCGGATCCCGCGGCGGCGCCCGTGCTGGAGCGCCTGGGAGCGGCTCGGGAGGAATACAGCCGCGAAGCTTTCCTTTCGGCCTTTCGGCGTCACTTCCGGCTGGTGCGAGAGGTGTGGGTGCCTTCCGCGGAGCGCCGCCTCCTGCTGTTTGCGGCTTAGGCGCTATGGTCGTTTCCAGCTTTCCGCGCCGACTCCTCGTGGTCGCCGCTGTGATCCTGCTGCCGTTTGTGGGATTTCTGGTTTCGCACCGGTATCCTCTCTGGCGGCCGGAGGCCATAGCAGCGCTGGCGTCGCTGCTGCTCAGCGCTGCGCTGCTGGCCTGGGTGGGGCGCGGGCGCGCCCTGTACGCCGTCGTCCTGCTCTCTGCGTGTGTCCTCGCGGCCGAGCCCCTGCGGCGAACGCTATCGCCGGCCGCGGAGTTCTCACGGCCGGCCGTGTTTGCGGGGTTGACCTTGCTGGCCGGCGTGCTGGCGGCGGTGCTCCGGGAGCGTTTTTTTACGCTGGTTGTGGCTTTTGCCGGCGGAATGTTTGTAGCTCACTGCGTGTTGATGCTCGGGCGGCCGCCGCTGCCCGCCGCGCGAGCCGCAGGTCCACCGCGGCAGCCCCTCAACCACGTGCTGTTTTTGATGCTGGACGAGCACTGCGGTCCGGCCGGATTGCCCCGGGACATTCCTGCGTGCCGGCGCGCCGCAGGAGCCATCGAGAGGACCTTTCTGCGCCACGGCTTCCGGCTCTACCCAAACGCCTTCAGCAACTATGCCGCCACCGTGAGCTCGATACCCAGTCTGCTGAACGGCCGCCTGCTCCGTCGCCGCGGGGAGTTCAGCAACAATGAGCTTCCCGATTTTTATGGTGTGACGCATCTGGAGACGCGCCCGTTCTTCGAAAACTACCGCAATCAGGGATACCGAATTGTGGTGCTTCAGGACCGCCGGATCAGCTTCGAACACAGTAGCGCACCCTCGGAAGTGGTCGAGTACTCCAGCGAGTTGGAGTCCTTTTCCCGAGCGCGCCTGCCGTGGATGGAGAAGTTCGCCGTCCTGGTGGGGGCCTATCAGGCTTCGGACGAGCTGCGGGCATCGGTCAAGGGATTTTTCCCGGGCTTCCGTTTCGGCGCACGCGCGCTGGCCCCGCTGGCCGTTCCGACTGACTGGCCGGCGTGGCTGGCAGGACGGTTGGAACGCGCACCGGAGCGCACCCTGGTATTCGCGCACCTGCTGGTTTCGCACGCTCCTTACCTGCAGAAGCGGAACGGAGAGATCCGGCGCCTCGGGCAGTGGTGGAACGATCAGAAATACGAACCCGCCGACCGAGAGACATATCGGGACCGCTACACCCGCTACGCGGAGCAGATCGAATATGTGCAGTCGCGGCTGGACGAACTGTTTTCGCGCCTGGCCCGAAGCGGGATGCTCGATCAGACGACCGTGGTCGTTGCAGGGGACCACGGCCCGCGCGTACGGCTCCGCAGGCCGGGCCGGTATGGAGGATCAGCGGACCCGGAGCACTATGATTACCTGGCCTCGCCGCCCCCGGAAGACCTGCTCGATCGCTTCTCGGCCCTGCTGGCGATCCGGAAGCCCGGTCTGGCCCCGGGGAGCGATCGCCGCAAGGCAAGCCTGTTGCAGATCGCCGGCGAAACCCTTTACGGGCGGATGCCGTCGGAAGAAACAAATCTTGTGTTTTTGTTCGAGCGGGACGGCAGGCCGAGGGGAGTCCCGATTGTAGACCTATGGAAAGAGTGACCTGGATGTGGTGCTATCTCGACCCGGCAGCCGGCAGCCTGACGTTTCAAATCTTAATCGGGGGGCTGCTAGCCGTACTGGCGACGTTCCGCGGCTGGTGGCGCAAGCTGCCCTGGCCGCGCCGCAAGAAGCCGCCTCACTAAGCGAAGACGGAAGGCCGGCTCGCCGGGCGTTCGGCCGGTTGCTAGAATCGCAACCAGCAGGATGCGCGCGCTTGTACCAGTGCTCCTCCTGACCGGGATGACCGGACAAGAGGGGACGGGGCCCTCGCCTCCGGAGCGGCCCGCTCTGGTCAATACGGGCAAGCCGATGCGGCTCGAGTACCGCTGCGGCGAAGAAGATCTGCGGGCGGCCGGCGCCGAGTGCACCGCTGAGCACCCCTGTCCGGTTTATCTCGAGCTGGCAAGTGTGGAAGGGGTGGGAACGAAAATCTTCCTCACCGGCAACATTCACACGCCGGCCGTGACCCTGTGGTCCGTGCTGCTGGCCAGCTCCGACGGCGGCCAGAGCTGGACAGAGCCCCATGAGCGCATCCCAGGGGCGATCCTGGAGCAAATTCAGTTCGTGGATTTCGAGACCGGCTGGGCCGGCGGCCAGCTTGTGCACCCGCTGCCGCGGGACCCGTTTCTTTTGTTGACGACGGACGGCGGGGTCACATGGCGCCGGCGTCCGGTCTTCGACGAGAGCCGCATCGCTTCTCTGGAGCGGTTTTGGTTTGAGTCCCGCACTCGCGGCACCCTCTGGATTGACCGCACCCATTCCGGAGACACCGAGAGCCGTTATGAACGCTACGAGTCGCTCACCGGTGGCGAAAGCTGGATGCTGCGCGAAGTAAGCGCGCGGCCGATCACCGGGGCCAGCGCCGAGGCGCGGCAATCGGGTTGGCGGATCCGGGCCGATCGCGCCACCAACGCCTTTCAGGTGGAAAAGCACGAGGGAGAGCGGTGGCGCGCAGTGGCCGCCTTCCTGATTCGGCTCGGCGAGTGCCGTCCTGCGGAGGCCACGCCTGCGGAGCCTCCGGCCGAGCCTGCGCCTCCTGAGCCGCAGGCCCCGCCGGTCCCCCTGCCGAAGCCCAAGCCGTGATTGCCGCCGCTTCCATCGAACTGGAATTGTTCCGGCACCTGCTGGTCTCGGTCCCCGAGGAGATGGGGGTGGTGCTGCGGAAGACCTCCTACTCGGCCAACATCAAGGAGCGGCGCGATTACTCGTGTGCCGTCTACGACGGAGAAGGCCGGGCGGTGGCGATGGGAGATCACATGCCCGTGCATCTGGGCGCCATGCCGCTCGCCGTCGAGCAGGTCAGGCGGATGTTCCGTCTCGGTCCGGGCGACGTCGCGGTGCTCAATGATCCTTTCGCCGGGGGCACCCATTTGCCGGACATCACGGTGGTGGCCGGCGCCTGCTTCAGCCGCGACGGCAAGCCGGCGTTCTACGTTGCCAATCGCGCGCACCATGCCGATGTCGGAGGCATGAGCCCCGGCTCCATGCCCCTGGCCCGCGAGATTTACCAGGAAGGTTTGCGCATCCCGCCGGTCCTGCTTGTGCGCAACGGCGCGCCCCAAGCCGACGTCTGGCGGCTGCTGCTCGCCAACGTACGAACTCCCGAGGAGCGGGCCGGTGATCTGGAAGCCCAGTGGATGGCCCTGCGGCGGGGTCAGGACCGGCTGGAGGATCTGGCGCGGCGCTACGGCGTGTTGCGAGTGCAGCGTATGATGAGCGCTCTGCAAGACTACAGCGAGCGGATCCTGCGGCTGACCCTCCGCAAGATTCCGCAAGGAACGTACCGGTTCGAGGATTTTCTCGACGATGACGGCGTCTCCGGAAGGCCGGTGCGGGTTGCCGTGGCTGCCATCATCCAAGGGGATTCGGCGGTGGTGGATTTTTCGGGGTCGGATCCGCAACTGGAAGGCCCCGTCAATGCCAACTACGCGGTTACCGTTGCCGCCGTAATGTATGTGTTCCGATGCCTGGCCGGGCCGGATGTACCGTACACGGCCGGTTTGATGCGCCCGATCCGTGTGTTGGCGCCGGAGGGTTCGGTCGTAAACGCGCGCCCGCCGGCCCCAATGGCGGCCGGAAACGTGGAGACCTCGCAGCGGATAACAGACGCGTTGCTCGGAGCCTTGGCTCAGGCGCTCCCCGGACGGATCCCGGCGGCCAGTTCGGGCACGATGAACAATCTCAGCGTAGGGGGCTGGGATCCCTCCCGCGGGCGCCTGTTTGCCTACTATGAAACCGTGGCGGGGGGTATGGGGGCCTCGGCCGCGGGCCCGGGACACAACGCCGTTCACACCCACATGACGAACAGTTGGAATACGCCCGTCGAGGCGCTGGAGCACCAGTATCCTCTGCGGGTGCGGGCTTACCGGGTGCGGCGGGGTTCCGGAGGCCGGGGCGCGCATCGGGGAGGGGATGGCATCGTCCGCGAGATCGAGTTTTTGGCCCCGTGCGAGGTGACGATTCTTTCGGATCGCCGGCGCCGGGGGCCCTACGGGCTCGAAGGAGGCGCGTCCGGAAAGCCCGGGCGCAACACCTTGTTGCGCGGGAACGAACGCGTGCCGCTCGGCGGCAAGGCGAGGTTTGAGGTGCGGGCGGGCGATGTCCTGCGTGTGGAAACGCCCGGAGGCGGAGGCTACGGCCCGGCCGACCGCCGGCCAAAGGAGCCCACGCCTGCGCCCTTGAGCGCGGACACAGCCTCGCGCGAAGCTGTTATGATAAGGGAACGTTTGAAGACGCCGTGAGCACAGCAACTCCGCCCACGCTGGTCCGGAAATCCTTCCGGTTCAGCCGCCGCCAGTCCATCGCGCTGGTTTTCTTTTGTACGGTTTTCGGCGCCGTGGCGCAAGTGTTGATCAAATCCGGCGCGAACGTCCTGGCCAGCGCGAGCCCGCTGGCGATGCTCACCAATCCGCCGCTGGTTACTGGTTACGGGCTGTATGGGATCAGCACGGTGCTTTTGGTTCTGGCCCTGCGAGACGGCGAACTTTCGATCCTCTACCCGGTGATTTCGCTCACCTACGTTTGGGTCACGTTCCTTTCGGTGGTGTTCTTCAAGGACTCTGTCAACTTGTACAAAATTGCGGGCGTGTCGATTATCGTCACCGGAGTCGCGGTCTTGGGCAAGGACAAGTCACGGTGAAGACGCCTGTCTCCTCCATGGCTTTGGTGTTACTGGCCTCCTTTATCGGCTCCTTCGGGGCCGTATTTCTCAAGGCCGGAGCCGGCCGGCTGCACCGCAACCCGATGACCCTGCTGTTGAACTGGCGGCTGGCTTGCGGCGTGGGTTTCTTTCTTGTGTCTTCCTTCTTTTTCGTCCTGGGCGTGCGGCGGGGCGAGCTGAGCGTGCTGTATCCGATGGTGGCTTTGGGATACGTCTGGACGATGTTCTGGTCCCGGCTGTTTTTCGGGGAGCCCTTCACGCGTCACAAGTTCATCGGCATCGGCCTGATCTTGCTCGGAATCGTGATACTGAACTTGGGCAACCGCTGAACGGAGCCTCATCCTCTTCCGGTACCGGACGTGCGAGGCCGCTTGGTCGCGGAAGATTCCGGTTTCACAGATTCAGGCGGCGGGGATGCCGCTTCCGGTTCGGGTTTCGGCTTGCGGACTCTGCCGTCGAGCCGCTCTGCAATCATCTGTTCCTTCAGTTTCTGAAACTTCGCCGATCCCGGCTCCGCTCCGGCCGCGCTCACGTCGCGCTCGGTAATCTCCTGAGCTGCGGGCAGGTATTTTTGCAGGTAATTCCGGATGCGGTCATGCACCAGCCGGTGCTCGGAGCGGAGGTAGAGGAACAGGATGTGTTCCCCCCGGGCCGTCGAGAGAAGCTGGTAGACCTCGGAGGCCTTGTGCAGTTTGGGGGATCGCAGCTGACGTTCCAGCGCCTTGGTCTCCGCCGGCAGCCGCTCCCAAAGCTCGACTTCGGATTTGTGCATGGCCGTGGTCTTGATCAGGGCGGCCCGTTCCTTCGGTGTCAGCTTTTCGGTCAGAAAATACAGGAGCAGGGCAAGATGATTTACCGGCAGCTCGACGCTGAACGGGATCAGTTCCCGGGCCTTCTGCCAGCGCGCGATGGCTTGCAGATTCAGTTTGGTCCCCGTGAGCGCCGGAGAAATCAGCGCAAGCAGCCGCTCTTCTTCGAGCAGGCGGAGGATCTCGGCGGGGTTCTGTTCCTCGGCGATCTCGCGCAATTCCTCGAACAGTCGCCGCGCCGGGATGCGCTTTTCGAGTTCTTCGAGCCGGGCGTTTTCATACTGCCCCTGCGTCTTGGGTTCCACCGTGCAGCCCAGGCGCACGCGGAAACGGACGAGGCGCAGCAGGCGCGCCGGATCGTCGTGGAAGATCCGGTTGTGCACGGCACGGATTTCGCGGTGCTCCAGGTCGGCCATGCCGTTGTTGGGATCCAGCATCAATCCGAGCGAGGCCCGGTTGAGGGACAGTGCGATTGCGTTGAAGGTGAAGTCCCTCCCGCGCAGATCCTCGTGAATGGTGGCCGCAGTCACCCGGGGCTGTCCCCCCGGACGCGCGTACTCTTCACGGCGGGCCATGCTGACGCTGGCGCGCACGTGTCCGGGAAACAGCAACTCGGCCGCCTGCCGAACCGTATCTTGTGCCAGGGACTTGACGGCTTTGTCGGATAACAGAGCCCGGGCGACGGCAAGCGCGTCGCCTTCGACTGTGAAGTCCAGATCGCGAATGCGATGGCCCGCGAGCATGTCCCGAACCGCGCCCCCGGTGAGGAACAGGTTCACCCGGGCCTCGGCCGCAGCCGCCTGGACCTGAGCCACAACGCGATTCTGCTCTGCGCTGAGGTGGCTTTCCAGCATGAAGATGTAGTCACTCATCGTCTTGGCTCCGACTGTGTCGCCGCGACGAGCCGCCCTTCAATGAGCGCGCGGGTGAAAGCGGTCCACAGCCTGTCGGAGTCTGGACCGCACAACGTGAGTGTATACCTGTGTCGTGGAAATGTCCGCATGGCCGAGCAAAGTTTGGACGCTGCGCAGATCGGCGCCCCGCTCCAGTAAGTGGGTTGCAAAACTGTGCCGGATCACGTGGGGTGTGAGCCGGCGGCGCAAACCCGCCTTGCGCCCGTAACGGGCCAGCAACTTCCAGAAGGCCTGTCGCGTCAGCGGACCGCCCCGCGCCGTGACGAAAAGATACCGCGACACCCTGCCTTTGAGTAACGCGGGCCGGGCGGTCTCCAGATATACGCGCAGAGCCGACAGAGCGGGGCGGCCGATGGGGACCAGGCGCTGCTTGCCCCCTTTGCCGGACACTCGCAACACGCCGAGCTCGAGATTGACGTCCGACAGCTCGGCCTGGCACAACTCGGAGACACGCACTCCGGTGGCGTAGAGGAGCTCCAGCATGGCGCGATCGCGGATGCCAGTCTGTTTCGACAGGTCGGGGGATTCCAGGAGTCGCTCTATCTCATTGCCGCTCAGGTAGTTGGGCAAGGTCCGGGATTGCCGGGGAGAGCGCAGGAGCGTGGTGGGATCCGCATCCATCTTCCCTTCCGCCAGCAGATAGCGGAAGAAGTTGCGCAGTGCGGCCAGGTGCCTGGCGATCGAACGGCTTGCCAGGCCGCTGGCGTACAGCGTATCCAGATGGCGGAGGATCACGCTCGTGGAGAAGGGATCGGGGCTGCCGCTTTCGGCCGCCGTCTGCGCAAAGCGGGTCAGGTCGCGGGCATAGGCCGCCAAGGAGTTCTCTGACAGCCCTTTTTCGATGCGGCAGTGATCAAGGAAAGCGTGGATTTCTGCACTAACCCGCTCCCCGTTCAGCATCGTGCCAATGATACAATACTCGCGAAAATATCGGAAGGAAGTTCCACACAAGGGCGCGAGATTTGAGCGGTTCGACCAGCAAAAAGGTGGTCGTGCGGCGCTTCGAACGGGATCCGGTCCTCGGATTCGTCAATCCGCGAACCTATCTGACGGCGGGGGGCGTCGAAGTCCTCACGCGCTCCGGGAGCGTGGTCGTGTTGCCGTACGCGGAGATCAAGGCGGTCTGTTTTGTGCGGGACTTCGACGCTGGGGCACGGTTGCCGGAGCCGAAACTGTTTCACACGCGTCCCCGAACCGACGGCTTGTGGGTCCGCATGACGTTCCGCGACGGCGAAGTGGCGGACGGCTTGTTGGCCAACAACCTCCTGCAACTGGACCCCTTCGGCTTCACGGTAGTGCCTCCGAACCCGCTGTCGAACAACCAGAGATTGTTTGTTCCGCGGCAGGCCCTCAGCCAGATGCACGTCCTGGGCGTGGTGGGAAGCCCGCTGCGGCGCCGGAGCAAAGCTGGCGCGCCGCAACAAATCGAGATGTTCCCCAAGGAATGAAAGCTCCGCTTAACGGGCTGCCAGCAGAGCCCGCAGATAACGGGCGCGCTCCGGGGAACGGAGCTGGCGCAAGGCTTTGGCCTCGATCTGGCGGATCCGTTCCCGCGTGACGTCGAACTCCTGGCCGATCTCCTCCAGGGTATGCTCGCGCTCGCAACCGATGCCGAACCGCATCCGGATGACTTTTTCCTCTTTCGGAGAGAGGGTCTTCAGAATGTTGGCCGTCTCGTCGCGAACGTTGGTCTCAATCACGGTATCCACCGGAGAGCCGACCCAGCGGTCTTCGATGAGATCGCCGAGCGCCGATTCGCCGTCACGCCCCACCGGAGTCTCCAGGGAAACCGGATCCCGCGAGATGGTCTTGAGCTTCTGCACCTTCTCGACCGGAATGTCCATGCGCCGGCTGATTTCGTCGTTGGTGGGCGCCCGGCCAAGTTCCTTTTCCAGCTCCCGGTTGGCGCGGAGGAACTTGTTCATGCTCTCGTTCATGTGAACCGGGATGCGGATGGTGCGGGACTGGTCCGCAATTGCCCGCGTAATGGCCTGGCGAATCCACCAAGTCGCATAAGTGGAGAACTTATACCCTCGCCGGTACTCGAACTTGTCGGCCGCGCGCATCAACCCGATATTGCCTTCCTGGATCAGATCCAGCAGGTGAAGGCCGCGGTTGACGTACTTTTTGGCGACCGAGACCACAAGCCGCAGGTTGGCTTCGACCAGATCCTTCTTGGCCTTCTCGGCTTCCTGTTCGCCTTGCCGCACCACCGCAAGCGTATGTCGCAACTCGGCCAGCGTCGCGCCGGCAGCCTTCTCCCGCTTGCGAACCTCCCGGCGCAGGGCGCGAATCCGCGTCTGGGCTTCAGTGCCGGAGCGGCCGCTCAGCTTGCTCAGCTCGCTTTCCAGGCGCTCCAGCTCTAGGACTTCCTGTTCGATGTGGCGGGCAAACTGCTTCCAGCACTGCGGAGCAAACGGGATCGCTCGGATGGCTCGCGAAAGCTCCACGCGCGAGCGGTTCAGCTTCCACTTCCACCGGCGGATCACCCCCTTTTTGGACGCCGACAGGGAGGCAAACTTTTCCGCCAGTTGCTGCTGCTTCTTGAAGAGGGCCGCGACCTGCACAAACTGCTTGAGGACCTCGGCCCGGCGCCGCTCGTGCGCCGCACTGCCGTGCTCGACATCGCCAAGGTCCACCCAGTTCTCGAGCTCTTCTTCGCCCCTCCTGAGCTTTTCGCCGAGATCGACAATCTCCTTCTGCACGAGCGGGGATCGGCTGAGCGCCTTCTGCATGCGCAGCTTCCCCCTCTCCATCCGCCGCGCCAGCTCGACTTCGCCCTCCCGGGTCAGGAGAGGAACTGCCCCCATCTCCCGAAGGTAGACCCGGACCGGGTCATCCGTGTAGACTGACTCCTCAAGCGCCTGGGTGGCGTGGAGGTCGTCCGCCTCGGGGGCCTCCTCCGTATCAAAAAAACGAACGTCCTCCTCCTCCGCGAAGGGAAGACCCAAACTGTCGTGGTGGTCACTCAGGTAGTGATCATCGAAGTGATCCACGTTTCAACACCTCCACACAAGCCGAGTGCGGTTCCGGCCTCCTTGCGCCGTTATTTCCGCCCGTTTCAGGTTCGCGCACTTGAATTAGATGGGCTTATGTTCTTGGACCCCGGTCGCCAAGGGGGCCAACTCATTATAACACCTTCGCACCCCTATGTTAAGCCCAATATTTCAGATGTGCGCAATTGCCAACGGTTACAAAATCTTGAAGCTGCAGGTTTCCTCTTAGAAGTAGTGCGTGCGGATCCTGAGGTCTCTCAGGAGCGCTTTTGTCGCATTAAGTCCTTGAGCTCGTTGACGAAAGCCTCCACGTCCTGGAAATCCCGATATACGGAGGCAAAGCGGACATAGGCGACCTTGTCCAAGGCGCGGAGGCGCTCCATCACGTATTCTCCTATTTCTGTAGTTGAAATCTCGCGGTCCGGGCGCTCTGCCAGCCTCGCCTCGACATCGTCAACGATTTCCGCCAGCTTGGACATGCCTACGGGCCGCTTTTCGCAAGCCTTCAGAAGTCCGGTCAGGACCTTTTGCCGGTCGAACCGCTCCCGCCGGCCGTCTTTTTTCACCACCATGTAGGGCACTTCGTCAATCCGCTCGTAAGTGGTGAATCGCCGTTCGCAGGCCAGGCACTGGCGCCTTCTGCGGATGACATCGCCTTCCTTGCTTTCGCGGGAATCAATTACGCGGTCGTGTTTGTGCCCGCAGAAGGGGCAATTCATAGGGCGGCCTCGGCTTGCGCTTCCATCTCTTTGATTTTTCGAAAGTTGATCCCCTCGTGGAGGATCAGGGGGATGCCCACGGGCATGATAATGACGAAAGTCATAATCCAGACAACCAAGGCCACGCTGGTCGCCACCTCCAGGGAGACGCGGAAGATTTCCGTGAGCACGACCATGGCGACCAGTTGCATGCCCCCCCCGATTCCTGGAATCTGGATCACACTTCCAAAAGAAACGAATCCCATAAAGATCAGCACGCCGTTCCAGCTGATGTTTCGCAGTTGGGGAAACGCCTGGAACAGACAAATGTAGCACCCGATAATCAGAAGCCACTCCAGAACGGTATAGGCGAGCAACAGCAGCAAACTGGTGGCGCTGCGCGTGGCCAGGACCCCTTGAACAAAAGCTTCGGCAACTTTGGCGGCCTTTTGGTGGTGGCGGGCCGGGAGGAACGCCAGACCCTCGACCATACGCCTTCTCATGCTTTCCGAGAAATAGCGCAGAACCAGGATAATCCCCAGGCAGATTCCTCCCAAAGCCGCGGCAATCGTGCCGCCTACACGGAGAACCCATTCCAGTCCCGGCCCTACTGCCAGATGCAAATGGCGAACTTGAGTGAGGGCGAATCCGAAGATTACCAGAGTTGCAAGAAGGTCAAAGATGCGTTCGAGCATCCAGGCGGCGACTTGGGAACTGAAGGGGACCCGCTCTTTCATGGCGATCAGCAGGGGCCGCACGACCTCCGCGGGACGGCCGAGAAGCACGATGGCGGTGAACCCGATGGCAGTAGCGGAAAACAACCCCCAGTAACTGACGGTCTCCTTCTGCGGCCGCAGCATCACCGCCCAGCGAAGCACCCGCCCGTAAAAGGAAGCCAGGGCAAAGGCCCCGCTGGCGGCCAGCCAGGCCGGATCCACGCCGAGAAGCGCGTCCCGAAACTGAATCCACTGGAAACCTTGCTGCCGCCACCGGAGGATGAATAGCACCGCCAAGGCGGCGACCAGGACCGCGAGAGCCGCCAGCCAACGCCACCTACGGGTTCCGATATCCGCCTCCCTCGGGCAACGGCGCCTCCGTTTCCGCGAAACCTGATGAGGTTGCCGGCTCCGCCGAAAGGACTAGAATGAAAAACGGCGCGCCGAACCCAATGAACCTGCGCGAACTTATCATCATAATCTTTCGTTTTTCATACTGGAAGCCGGAAGGGACCGTTGGGGTTCGCACGAAGCCCAGAGCTTCGGCGGGCCGGCGAAGCGAGGCAACTCATGGCAGCCGCCGCCCAGTTTGCGCCACGTGGCGCCCTTGCTGCGCTGAGCAGCTTCGGTGGGGCTGGAGCGCGCGCGGCTATGACGAGTGGGCGGCGCGTTGCGGGCAGCAGCTTGGATCCGGACGCCATTCTGATTGAGCGCTGCCTCCGCGGCGAGGAGGCTGCCTGGGAGGAACTCGTCAAGGCCTACACGCGGCGGGTGTATTCGCTGTGCTACCGTTTCACGGCCAATGACGCTCAGGCTCAGGAACTGACGCAGGAGGTGTTTCTGCGTGTTTTCCGGACCTTGAAATCGTTCCGAGCCGGGGAGGGAAGCTTCGCGACGTGGCTCATGCGGCTGACGCGCAATCTGTTGGTGGATCATTACCGCCGCACCCGTCATGAACGCGTGACTGAGTCTCTGGAGGAACGGCTGCCGGTGCTCGAGGAAACCCAGGCGCTGTCCGGCCGCACGGACGGACTCCTGGCCGGCAGGGAAGCTGCCGAAGCGCTCCAGGCCGCTTTACAAAAGCTCTCTCCGGAGTTGCGGGAAACTGTGATTCTCCGCGATCTGGAGCAGATGGAGTACCGGGAGATCGCCCGCGTTCTGAACGTGCCCGAAGGCACGGTCAAGTCACGGCTGAACCGGGGGCGCGCCGAGCTGGCGCGGATCCTGAGAAAGCGCAAGGTGATCGCATGAACTGCGCCGAACTGGAACTGCTGCTGTGCGATTACCTGGACGGAACGCTGCCAGAGCAACAACGCCGGCAGGTCGAGCAGCACTTGTCGGGCTGCGCGGTCTGTGCCGAGATGGCGCGGGATGCCGCCGCCGCGGTGGCGTACCTGCGTCAGGTCCCGGCCGTCGAGCCGCCGCCGCAACTGGTGACGCGCATTCTGTTTGAACTGGAGGGGCGGCGGGAGCACGCCCGACCGGGGAGCGGCCTGCGCGCATGGTTGCGCCGACTCTGCGAGCCGGTCTTGCAACCGCGCTTTGCCATGGGTATGGCGATGACGATCCTCTCGCTGTCCATGCTGGGTCGGTTTGCGGGCATCAGTGTGCGCCAGATCCAACCTGCGGATCTGAGCCCGGCACGCATCTGGCAGGCCGTGGATGACAAGATCCACCGGACCTGGGCTCGCATGGTGAAGTTTTACGAAAGCATGCGGCTGGTCTATGAGGTGCGGTCCCGCCTGCGCGAACTGACGGCTCCGGAGGAAGAGACTGCGGCGCCCTCCGGACCGGAACCGGCACGCGGAGGCTCCCAGGGACGTCGGCCCCAGCCCCAGGAGCGGTCCCCGTGATGCCAGACAAGGAGCGGAGATTATGAATTGCTACATCCATGCCGAACGAGCCGCGGCGGCTTACTGCCGCACCTGCGGCAAGGGACTCTGCCCCGAGTGCCAGCGCGCTGCGCAAGGCACGATCTTCTGCCCGGAGCACGCGCCCGCCGCTCCGGCGGCCCCTCCTGCGCCGGTGCCCGGCGCCTCTCCGGCCTTGGCTTTCCTTCTCGGGCTGATTCCCGGCGTGGGAGCCATCTACAACGGCCAGTACGTCAAAGGGCTGATCCACGTGGTGATTCTCGGCGTGCTGATCAGCATTATCAGCTCCGGCGCGGCGGGCGGTCTGGAGCCGCTGTTCGGGCTGCTGATTGCGCTGTGGTTTTTCTACATGGCTTTTGAGGCCTACCATACGGCCGCCAAGCGGCAGCGCGGCGAGCCTGTGGATGAGTTTTCGAGCCTCTTCCCCGTCAGCACATCGCGCCCGGGCTTTCCGGCAGGGCCGATCGTGCTCATCGCGCTCGGCGTCGTGTTTTTGATGAACAACCTGGGCCTGATCGAGATGCGCGAGATCCTGCGCTACTGGCCGGTGTTTCTCATCGCCCTGGGCGCCTACATGCTGTACACCCGCCTGGCGGGGGAGCGCCGGGAACAGGCTCGATGGGGCGACGACCGGCAAAGTTTCCACGGTGAAAGGGAATCGCCATGAACCAGATACCGGGCTCTGTCATCGGCGCGATTCGCGGGCCGATTATGCTGATTGCTCTCGGCGGGCTGCTCACTCTGGATCAGCTGACCCCGTACAGCTTCGGGCGCACCTGGCCAGCCCTCCTGATTTTGTTCGGAGTACTGAAGCTGCTGGAACGCATCTTCGAAGGCGGCTCTCGCCCGCCCTATCCCCCTTACCGAACCTCTGCTCCACCCCCGGCCGGAGGTGGCCAGTGAGACGCCGTTCTCTCGCAGGTCCGGTGCTGCTCATCCTGATCGGCGTGGTGTTCCTGCTTCGGAACATCCGCCCGGAGTGGATCTCCTGGGAGCTGGTGGCCAAGTACTGGCCGGTTGTGCTCGTCGGCTGGGGCCTGCTGCGGCTGGTGGAGATTCTTTACTGGTGGCTGTCCTCCAAGCCGCTGCCGCGGGCAGGGATCTCCGGGGGCGAGTGGGTGTTGGCGGTTTTCATTTGTTTCCTCGGCGCGGGCATTTCGGCTGCCTACCACTACGCGCCGCGGCTGCCGCCCCTGGTGATTCACGGCAAAACCGTGGAGCTGTTCGGCGAAGCCTACGACTATCCCCTTTCGGCCAAACACCCCGCGGCCGGCGTGCGACGGATCGTGGTGGAGAACCCGCGGGGCAACACGCGCATCACGGGCTCGGATGCCGCTGAAATCCAGCTGAGCGGGCGAAAAACCATCCGGACTTTCTCGCGCCAGTTGGCCGACCGGCTCGACCGCGCCACGGCTGTGGAGATTCGCGTGGAGGGCCCCGATGCGATTGTGCGCTTTCGTTCCGAGGAACCGCTTTCCGCCACGGACCGTTCCGGGGCGGTCACTCCGCCGCCGGCGCGGATTTCCGCCGACGTGGAACTCGCCGTTCCCCGCGCGGTGGCCGTTCAGGCCACGGGGCGCTACGGCGATTTCGACATCCTGCACCTGGACGGCGACGTGGAGATCACCAGCGACAACGCCGGTGTGCGCCTGCAAGACATCGGCGGCAAAGTGCGAGTGGATCTGCGGCGCAGCGACATCGTGAGGGCGATCCAGGTCCGGGGCGGCGTCACCGTCGGCGGGCGCGGCAGCGATGTGGAATTGGAAGACGTGGGCGGGCCCGTGGAAATCAACGGTTATTACTCGGGAGATCTCCGCTTCCGCAAGCTGGCCGGGCCCCTCGTGTTTCAGAGCGGCAACACGGAACTGCGCCTTGCACGGCTCCCCGGACAGCTTCACCTGGATTTGGGGGATCTGACCGGCTCCAACCTGGAAGGACCCGTGCGGTTCCGGGCGCGCTCGCGGGATGTCCGGCTGGAGGACTTCACGCAGGAGCTGGATCTTTCCGTGGATCGCGGAGATCTCGAACTGGTGCCCCGCCGCCTCCCGTTGCCACGTATCAGCGCCACGACCGAGACTGGCGACGTTGTGGTGGTCCTGCCGGCGGGAGGCCGTTTTGAGCTGGAAGCCGTGGCGGATCGGGGAGAAGTGAACAATGAATTCGGCCCGCCCCTGGTGGTGTCCGCCGAGCGGCGCGGAGGGACCGTGAAGGGAACGACGGGTCGCGGCCCGAAGATCAGCCTGCGGACCCGTCGCGGCACCATCACGATCCGCAAAGAATCAATCGAGCATCCTGCTCATGCCGTGGACTGAGCGGCCGCGGCCTGCACGGTCGCCGGCAGCTTGTGTCCGGCTTCGATCTTGCACACAATCGGAACATGCGTGCGTGGTGTTTGTTGGCAGCATTGCTGATCACCCATTCCGCCGGTGCCCAAAAGCTGTTTGAGTTGAACGACGGAGAATTCCACGGCGACCCGCCGTTCCTGCTGGAGGAAGGATGGAGGCCGCTGTTCAACGGCAGGGATCTGAGCGGCTGGCATGGTCAGGACGGCAAGCCGCACGGCTGGATCACCACACGCGGCGTGCTGTGGGAACGGTTGCTTGCGCCCACGCGTCTGATTCCCGTACCGCTGCCGGGAGACCGGATGCTCAACGGACCTCAGGGCCGCGCCAACAACCTCGTGACGGATGAGAAGTTCGGGGACGTGGAGCTCTATTTGGAGTTTCTGATCCCGAAGGGATCCAATTCGGGCGTCTACCTTCACGGGCTTTATGAAGTGCAGATCTTTGACAGCTACGGCTCGCCGGAACCCATGAAGACGTCCGACTGCGGCGCGATCTACCACCGCTGGATCGACAACCGGGGCGTGGGAGGCTCACCGCCGTCGCGCAACGCCAGCCGGCGGCCCGGGGAGTGGCAGTCGTTCCAGATCTGGTTCCGTGCGCCCCGCTTTGACCGAAGCGGACGCAAGATCGAGAACGCACGCTTCCTTCGCGTCTTGCACAACGGACTGTCGGTGCAGGACAACGTAGAGGTGGAAGGGCCGACGCGTGCTCACATGAACATCTCCGAAGCCCCGGAGAACCCGCTCATGCTCCAGGGCGACCACGGCCCGGTCGTCTACCGGAACATCTACATCAGGCCGCTGAGGCCCATCGTGATCCGGTAGATCTTCTCACCGCGCCGTGGCGTACCAGGCAGCGTTTTTCTCAGCGAAGTGCGCCAGTTCCGGCGGCAGCTCATCCAGAACGTAGATGGAGTTGGTCGGGCAAACCGGGACGCAGGCTCCGCAGTCAATGCAGTCGGTGGGATTGATGTAGAGCTGGGGCACTTCGTCGAATCCCGGCTCGTCCTTCTTCGGATGAATGCAGTCCACCGGACAGGCCTCCACGCACAGCTCGTCTTTGGTGCAGGTGTCCACGATGACGTAGGCCATAAAGCTTTCCCGCCAAACTGGCTAGCGAGTGACTTGCCACTTCGACCGCACCGGAAAGTCACTGAAATTACGGCGCATGCCTTTGCCGGGGCTCGGCGCAGGTGGGGAATTTGCCCCACCTGAGACTATTTGCCGATGCAGAAACTGGAGAAGATCCGCTCGAGGATGTCGTCGGCCGTGGTGGCGCCCGTAATCGAGTCGAGGGGCTGCAAGGCGGCATACAGGTCGAGCAGCAGCATCTCGTGCGGCAAGCCCTCCCGCGCAGCCTCCCGGGCCTGCTCGAGCGCCTGGAGGCATTCCCGGAGCAGCTGCTCGTGGCGCAGGCTGGTGATGAATCCGGGTTCCTGGGCCGGAACGCCGTCCGGCGCGAGGGTCGCGAGAATGCGCTCGCGGAGCTGTTCGATGCCTTCTCCGGTGAGAGCGGAGACCACGACGTGTTCGCCGGGGATTTCTGCGCGGCGCGGCAGGTCACACTTGTTGGCGGCGATGAGGAACCGTCCGTATTGCCGCGCACGCTCGATTAAGGAGCGATCTTCCTCCTCGAGCGGGGCGGAAAGGTCGAGCACGACAAGCGTCAGGTCGGCATCGGCCATGGCCTGGAGACTCCGTTCGATGCCCAGGCTCTCGACCAGTTCGCCCGTCGGGCGGATGCCGGCGGTATCCATCAGTTTGACGGGGATGCCTGCCAAGGACGCCGTTTCGGAGATCAGGTCACGCGTGGTGCCGGGAATGTCGGTGACGATGGCGCGCTCCCGCTCCAACAGCCGGTTGAACAGGCTGCTCTTGCCCACGTTGGGCCGGCCGACGATGGCGAGGCAAAAACCGTCGTGGACCAGCCTGCCGTAGGCAAAACTGGCGGCGAGTTGTTCCACCTGCCGCACAAGAGGCTCCAGACGCGCCAGGATCTCCTCGCCGGAGGCAACCGGCACGTCGTCCTCGGCGAAATCAATACCGGCCTCCAGCAGCGTGATCAGCTCGAGCAACTGCTCTTTCAGCGGTGCAATCCGGCGAGAAACGGAGCCGTGGGTCTGCTGGGCCGCCACGCGGGCTTGGTATAGGGTGGTCGCTTCGATCAGATCCCGGATCGCCTCCGCCTGGGGCAGATCCATCCGCCCGTTCAGGAATGCACGGAGCGTGAACTCGCCCGGCTCGGCCGGGCGCGCACCAGCCTGGCAGGCGCGCTCGACACAGTAGCGCAGCACGACCGGGGAGCCGTGGCAGGAAATCTCCACGACGTCTTCGCCCGTGTAGGAACGCGGCTGTTGGAAGAATGTGACGACGACGTCGTCCACCGCCTGACCTTCGGAATCGAACAGTTGGGCCATGGCGGCCGTCCAGGGTCGCCACCGCGGCGGCCGGCGAAAGCGCAGGATCGCCTCCGCGACGCCCCGGGCCTGGGGTCCCGACAGCCTCACCACGCCGATCCCGCTGCGGCCAAGAGGCGTGGAAACAGCGACAATCGTGTCCCCGTGCTTCAACGGCGATGGCGTTTGCGCACCGGCGGGCGGGCGGAGGCGGCCTCTTCGGGCCGAGCGGGCATGTCCGCCGGATAAATCACCACCTTACGCTGGCTGCCCAGCCCCGAGCTTTCGCTCCGCACCGCACTGTCGCCCCGCAGCGCCAGGTGGATGATTCGCCGCTCGCGGCTGGTCATCGGGTTGAACTCGAACGGCCTGCCGGTCCGCTTGACCTTTTCGGCGGCGGCAAGGGCGCTGAGGCGGAGTTCTTCAATCCGCAGGGCACGATAGTCGTTGGCGTCGAAACAAAGGCGGCTGTGGTCCTCCGGAGGCATGCGGAGCATCTCCATGGTGAGATGCTCGAGGGCGAGCAACAATTCCGCCCGGTTGGCAAGCAGCAGCTCTACGTCCGGGCCGGAGAAACGGACCACGACCTCGGGGTTCTCGAAATCCGGATGCCGGTTTTCCGGCCCCGTGACCTGGTATTGCAATCGCAAGCCCGCCCGGGCCAACAGGGGAGAAAGAAACCGCCGGATGCGAGGGCTGACGGATTCCACGGTGTACTTGGGGGCGTCCACGGCTATTTCTTCGCGGTCTTCTTGCGCTTTGGAGCGGGCGGCGGCGCCACGACCGGGGCGGGAATGGTCTTGTTAAAGAACCACTGCTGGCCGATCGCCACCAGGTTGCTTGTCAGCCAGTACAACACCAGGCCGCTGGAGACTCCGTAGAACATAAAGCCCAGCACGAGCGGCATCATGAGCATCATACGCTGCTGGACCGGATCTGCTGTGGTGGTGGGCGTCATCTTCTGCATCACGAACTGGCTGACGATCATGGCAAGCGGCAGGATGCGGATGGGCAAGTGTTCGGGTTGGGACAGATCCGTCACCCACAGCCAGGAGGCCCCGCGGAGCTCGATGGCCACGGTCAGTACCTTGTAGAAGGCGATGAAGAACGGGATCTGCAGCAGCATCGGCAGGCAGCCGCCCATGGGGTTGACGCCGTGCCGGCGGTACAGTTCCATGATCTCCTGATTCTGTTCCGCCTTGCGAGGATCGCGCAGGCTGATGCCTTTGTACTTTTCGTTGATGGCCGCAATCTGCGGCGCGAGCGCCTGCATTTTCTTCATGGACTTGAGGCTGGAGAACTTGAGCGGCAGCAGCAGGAAGTTGATAATCACGGTCACGACCACAATGGACCAGCCGTAGTTGTGCACCCACCGGTCGTTGATCCAGTTGAGCGACAGAAACAGCGGCTTGGCCAGAAAGCTGAACCATCCGAAGTCCACGATCTGCTCGAGCCTGGGATTGACGCGGCGCAAGATATCCATGTCCTTGGGGCCCACGAAAAGCGCAAAGGCAGAGGGTCCTCCGAAACCGGCGCCCAGACACAGCGCCTCCTTGCCGTCGGGCTGCGGAACCATGTCACTGAACGTGCGTAGCTCCATCGGGATGCCCGGAGAGGCCAGCGCCACGGCTGCGAAGTAGGCATCTTCCAGCCCGGCAAACGAGAACCGGCCCGAGGCCGAGACCGGCCCGTTCTTGGCTTCCTTGGCCTCGTGCGAGATGAGTTTTCCTGCAGACTCGTCGAAGTAGATGCTGCGAAGCCGGGCCAGATAGTTCGGAACCGTACGATCGCCGAACCCGCCGCGCCACACCAGCACGTGGGGCTGGGGCCGGCCGTCCAGGAGGACCTCGCTTGCGACATCCACCAGGTAACTGTCCTTGCGGAAGCGGAAGGCTTTGCGCGCGAAAAGGCCCTGAGAGGCGAACTCAAAGTCGATCCCCAAACCATCGGCGGCGGGATGCGCCACAAAGAGGGCGCTGTTCAACTGTGCTGAGGCTTTCGGATCCTTCAAGGCGACCGAAAACGGGAAACCGATCCGGTCGGCGGCCGCACCGTGCACCAGCTCGAGCGGCTTGCCGTCGTTGTCTTTGTAACGCTTGAGCACCCAACTGCGCACCGCCGCCCCCCGATTGGAAAAAACCACGCGGAGAAGTGACGTTTCGACAGCGTAGGTGGCCTCGCGTTCGGCGGTGATCTGCCCGGCCACCGCCGGCGCAGGGCGGGCAGGTGGCACGGACACCGTCGCGGCGGGCGCCTTGGGGGGTGGTTTCGGCGGAGGTGTGGCGGGCCTGAAAAAATAGGGCGTCAGCAGCAGCACGAGGCCCATGAGCAGGAAGGCCAGTAGCAGCCGCCGCTCCATGGAAATTTCGCCGGGGCCGGCGGAGGAGGGGCGGGGATCGGGCGCAGGGTCAGGCATCGGCGTCTTCAACGTACGGGATCATATCCGCCGGGATGGAGCGGGTGGCACCGGAGCAGACGGCGCGCACCCATCCAGAGTCCACGGAAGGCGCCGTATCGGTCAACGGCTTCGGTCATGTACTCCGAGCAGCTCGGGTAAAACCGGCAGGCGGAGGGCAGCGCAGGTGAAATCCAGCGCTTGTAGCCGCGCAGCACAGCTACGATGATGACACGCATCGCGTAAACACCCTTTGCACCTCGCGCTGCAGTTCTACAAACGGCGCCTCGAGCGCAGCACTCCGCGGATTAAATACGACAGCCCATTCCGGCCCCAGTCGCCAGAGGTTCAGCCGTACCGCTTCCCGCACACGCCTTTTGATGCGGTTGCGAACCGTGCTTTTGCCGAGGGAGCGAGGTACGGTCAGGCCTACCTTGGGTCGCGACTGGCCCGGACAACGCAGACAAAACGCTGCGAAATACGGCCCCGAGATCCGGAAGCCCTCCTTGTACACCTTTTCAAACTCGGCGGATCGGAGGAGGCGGACCTCCTTGGGAAAGGCGAACGTTCGTCTGTTCGTTGCAACCGCCCTACTTTGCGTAACGGACTGCCCGCTCCGAACTCACCGTGAGCTTCTTTCGCCCCTTAGCGCGGCGCCGCGCCAGGACCGCACGCCCGTCCTTGGTCCGCATGCGAGCTCGAAATCCGTGGGTCTTTGCTCTGCGGCGGTTGTTCGGCTGATAGGTACGTTTCGGCATCTCTGATCCCTAGCCCCGTGCGGCATGCCTGCGCCCTAGCGCCGGCCAGAGGGGATTCCTGTTTGAAATTCTCAGTATAGGAGGGCGTGCTTGCCGGTGTCAAACCGTTAGCGAGTATTGCTTTTCCTATCCAGGCACATGGTGACCCACCCCGGCTGCGGGTGTTCGGTTCCAAAACCTGGAAGCAGTTTCGGGAAAAGGTATTGGCTCGGGGAGAGGCGGTGTTTCCGAAGCCGGAGCGGAGCGCAGGCGAAGGAAACACCGCGGGCGGTCGCCGCCGCCCCTCCTTGCTCACCTGGGAGGCGGCCTGGAGGCGGCGTGGATAAACAACAAAACGGCACAAGGACGTTTCCGGCTAGAATGTCTGCGATGAAAATCCCATCCGCCGGAGGTGTTCCTTGTGCCCTCCCTATTATGAAATGATTCGCTCCCACAATCCAAGCTTCGACTTGCGCTACCGCTTGGTTCAGGCGGCCCTCCAGCACGGCATTCGCCCCACCGCCCGCGCCTTCCGCTGCTCGCGCAACACGGTGCGCACCTGGCTGCGGCGCTACTTGGAGCAGGGCAAGTCCGGCCTGAAGGAGCGCTCCCGCGCCCCCAAGCGCATCCCCCACAAAACCCCGGCCGAAGTCGAAC
>JBBIJF010000030.1:0-55047 GCA_037446115.1 Acidobacteriota bacterium
GCCGGGGGAACCCGGACGGGCACTCTGCTTTGAGGGTAGCGGGGGCCGGGGGTCCGGCCTGGGGGGTGGGCCCGGTAAGTGCTTGCAGGGGAAGTAAGAAAGATTTTGGGAACGGCTGTGAACGGCGCGCTGAGACACATGAGTTTTTCCGGGCGTCCGGCAATCGAGGACGTTTCGATACTGTGGCGAGGTTCCTGGGGGATATGAGAAGGCCGCACGTGGTTGACGAGATTCGCCGCTTCCTGGAGGATCACCGCAGAATCGAGAGCAACAAACCAGTGACGTTTCTTTACAGCGGGATCTTTGGATCTTTCTATCGCGGTCGCTGAGTGAGCCAGCGCATGGCGACGTTTGACGAGGTCTGGAAGACCATGACGATCCAGCAGCAGGCAGCGCTGCCCCGCCAGTTGATCGAACGGGTCGGCTACGACGCCCGCGGCGACAAGGTGAAGGTCACCTACAACTCGAACGGCATCCGGGAGTTCTGCAAGGAGGGGACAAAGTGAAAGACCGCTGTGAAGACGAGATCCCGCTCAAGTGGCCGGCGCAGCAGGCGGCGGGCAGGCCAAAGAAGACAGCGGATCCGGCGCCGCCACGCATTCCCCGGATCACCCGCCTGATGGCGCTGGCCATCAAGTTCCAGAAGATGATCAACCGCGGCGAGGTGAAGGACTACGCCGACCTGGCCCACCTGCTTACCCTGCTTCTGTTGCGGCTCGATCTCGGGCAACAGCAGTTCCTCCCAGCCGGCGGCGCTGTGCACGTTGCCGGGCCGCAGCTTCGCCGCCAGACAGTCGCCTTCCCGGTTGAACAGCGGCAAGGGGTGATAGCAGGTGCACTCGAAGTGTCCGTTGTAAGCGCTGTTCTCCTCGTGGCCGTAAACAGGAATCCCGGTCGAGTCCATGTCCAGCACGACTCGTGGCGGCGAATCCACCGCTTCTGCCCTAGCGATCAGATCCCGGTTGATGCGCGCCAGGCCGGGGAAGTTCTCCCCCGCGGGCTTCAACGCCTTCCCGGCGATTGCGAACCTGGCGGACCGCTCTGACGGCGGCTCCGGGTCGAGGGCACGTCGGCAGCCGGCCTGGATGCGGCCTGGCTGCGCAACGCGGTGGAAGAACCGCTGGACGAGGCGGACATCAAAGTGAGGCGGGAGGAATAGGGCCGCGGGTTCGACTCCGTGCGGGGGTGGCGCGGCCCGTCGAGGGAGGGGGTTTCTACCTACTGGATCCGTCCGGGCGGTGGTGTGTTGGGGGCCGGATAAAGTGTGATAAAGTTGGTGGTCTTTGAAGGGCGGTATGGCCGAAGAGGATAAGGGGCAGCAGAAGGCGGCGGCGGGCGGGCATGGGGCGGCTAAGGGGCCGGCGCCGCCTCCGCCCATGGCCGCGACGCCGTGGGAGAGCGAGCTGACCCGGCAGCTCCAAGACCGCTTCGGCGAGCAGATCCTCGAGTTTGCCAGCTACCGGGGGCAGGAGTTCCTGGTGGCCCGGCCGGAGGCGGTCGTGGGGATCCTCCAGTTTCTCCGCGACGAGGCGGGCTTCGATTACCTGGTGGACATCACGGCGGTGGACTATCCGGACCGGGCCGAGCGTTTCGATCTGGTCTACATCGTCTATAGCTTCAGCCGCAATCAGCGCATCCGCATCAAGACCCGGATTGCCGAGGGCTACCAGCCGGGCACGGCGACGGGCGTCTATCCCGGGGCCAACTGGCTCGAGCGGGAGGTCTTCGACATGTTCGGGATCGAGTTTGCCGGACACCCGGACATGCGGCGCATTCTGTTGCCGGAGGACTGGGAGGGCCACCCGCTGCGCAAGGACTACAGCATCATCCGCCAGGACGAGCGCTGGGTGAAGGAAAATCTGGGCATCGAAAGCGGCCAGTAGGAACATGCCGGACAGCACGTTTCTCGACGCCACCGAGCTGGTCCTGAACATGGGGCCGCAGCATCCGTCCACGCATGGCGTGCTGCGGGTGATCCTGAAGCTGGACGGGGAGAAGGTGATCGGGGCCGAATGCGTGATCGGCTACCTGCACCGGGGCGTGGAGAAGATCGCCGAGAATCGCACCTACCAGATGTTTGCGCCGTACGTGGACCGCATGGACTACGTAGCGGCGGTCTCCAACGGCCTGGGCTACTGTCTGGCGGTGGAGAAACTGCTGGATGTGGAGGCGCCGCCGAAGGCGCAGGCGGTGCGGGTGATTCTGACCGAGTTCAACCGGATCGCCAGCCACCTGCTCTGGCTCGGCACGCATGCCCTGGACATCGGGGCGATCACGCCGGTGTTTTACACCTTCCGGGAACGCGAGGAGATTCTGAACATTTTCGAAAAGTACTGCGGGGCGCGCCTGACCACGCACGCTTTTCGCATCGGCGGGTTGCAGTACGAGATCTACGAGGATTTCGAGAGGGACGTCAAGCGAGTCTGCGACCTGCTGCTGCCGAAGTTCGATGAGTACGAGGAACTGCTGACGGAGAACCGCATCTGGAAGGCGCGGCTGGTGAACGTGGGGATCCTGCGGGCGGAGGACTGCAAGGCCTACGGCGTCACCGGGCCGCTGCTGCGGGCGGCGGGGGTGAAGTGGGACCTGCGCAAGGCGCAGCCGTACAGCGGCTACGAGAAGTACGACTTCGAGATTCCGACGCGGGAAAACGGCGACACCTACGACCGGTACATCGTGCGGATGCAGGAGATGCGCCAGTCGGTGCGGATTATCCGCCAAGCGGTGGAGGGCATTCCGGAAGGGCCGATCATGGCCAAGGTGCCCAAGGTGATGAAGCCGCCGGTGGGCGAGGTGTACGTTTCGATCGAGGCGCCCAAGGGCGAGCTGGGCTATTACGTGGTGAGCGACGGTTCGACGCAGCCCTACCGGGTACGGGTGCGGCCGCCGTCGTTCGTGAATTTGCAGGCGCTCGACAAGATGGCGCGCGGCGCGCTGGTGGCCGACGTGGTGGCCATCATCGGTACAATAGACATAGTGCTGGGCGAGGTGGACCGATGAGGCCGCCCGCCGGGAAAGGAGGCGCATGCGCCAGTTTTTGAGGACGGTGTTTCTGGTGGACCTCCTGAAAGGCCTCTGGGTCACCTTCCGCAACCAGCATCCCAAGTACATCTACACCGAACAGTACCCCGCCCAGCGGCCGAAGGTCGCCGAGCGCTACCGCGGCGCGCCGCGGCTCAACATCCATCCGGAGACGGGCGAGACGCTGTGCATCGCGTGCAATCTGTGCGCGCTGGCCTGCCCGGAGAACCTGATCGTGGTGAGCTGGGAGCGCGACGAGCAGACGAAACGGAAGGTGCTGACGAACTTCACCTACGACACGTCGCGGTGCATGTTCTGCGGGCTGTGCGAGGATGCCTGCCCGGTGGACGCGCTCGAGCTGACACAGGATTTCGAACTGGCGTTCTACACGCGCGAAGGGGCCATTTGGGACCGGCAGATGCTGGAGGAAGGCCCCAAGCCAACACGCTACAATTTCTAGCCGCATTCCCGCGGCAGCCTGCCGGGCGGCAGTGGGAAGGCGGCGGCGAGGTGTAACCAGTGGCCGACACGCTGTTCTTTTACGCGTTTGCCCTGCTGACGCTGGGCGGGGGCATCCTGACGGTAACGCGCCGCAACGCCGTGCACAGCGCCATGTGGCTGATCGTTTCCCTGGCGGGGGCGGCGGGGCTGTACCTGCTTCAGGGGGCGGAATTCCTCTTCGCGGTCCAGATCGTGCTGTATGTGGGCGGCATCATGGTGCTTTTCCTATTTGTGATCATGCTGGTGAATCTGGACGAGGCCGCCAAGATGCGACAGTTCAACAAACAGTGGTGGGTGGCGCTGGCCTGCGTGGCGGCGGTGGGAGGGCTGGTGGTGTATTTTCTCCGGCAGGGCGCGGGGGCTTTTCGCCTGGCGCGGCCGGCCGAAGGGGCGCCGGTGATCGAAGGCAATACCGAGCGGATCGCCGACGTGCTGTTTTCCGATTACCTGCTGCCGTTCGAGATCGCGAGCGTGTTGCTGCTGGCGGCGATCGTCGGCTCGGTGATCATGGCCAAGAAAAGGGTTTGAATGGCCCATCGAAGCAGGCGGGCAGACAGGGAGGCAGCCGGAGCGTGATGTTTCACCCGATTACGACCGTCCATTATCTGGTGTTGAGCGCGGCGCTGCTCGTGGTGGGCACGATCGGCGTGCTGGCGCGGCGCAACGTAGTGATCATTTTGATGTCCATCGAGCTGATCCTGAACGCGGTCAACATCAATCTGATCGCGTTTTCGCGCTATCTCGGGGAGGTCAGCGGACAGATCTTCGCCATCTTCGTGATTGCGGTGGCGGTGGCGGAGGCGGCGGTGGGTCTGGGGATTCTGATCGCGCTGTTCCGCAACAAGGAGACGGTCTGGGCCGACGAGATCGAGCTGTTGAAGTGGTGAGGGGGCGATGAGTTTCCTGGAGCTGATCTGGCTGATCCCGCTGTTTCCGCTGGCGGGGGCGGCGGCGATGCTGGTGCTCGGCCGGAAGCTGGATCCGCAGGGGCCGTCGGCGGTGGCGGCGGCTCCGGGCGTCGCGGCGGCGCAGGAAGGGCACGGGCATGGGGGCCGGCACGAGGCGCACCCGCACGGGGGGCCGGGCAAGAAGCTGATCAGCGTGCTGTGTCCCGGCACGGTGCTCGTGTCGCTGCTCTTTTCGATCGGCGCGGCGGCCGAACTGGCGCGGCTGCCCGAGAAGGCGCACGAGGTGATTCTGTACACCTGGATCGCCGGGCTCCCCTTCCAGACGGCGGCGGGAAGCCTGGCGCGCTTCACGGCGGACTGGGGCTTTCTGCTCGATCCGCTGAGCGCGGTGATGATCCTGGTGGTGACGGGGGTGGGCTTCCTGATCCACGTCTACTCGATCGGCTACATGGGCCACGAAGGCGGCTACTACCGCTTTTTCGGCTACATGAACCTGTTCGTGTTCTTCATGCTGATGCTGGTGCTGGCCAACAACTACGTGCTGCTGTTCGTGGGCTGGGAAGGCGTGGGACTGTGCAGCTATCTGCTGATCGGGTTTTATTTTCACAAAAAGTCGGCGAGCGATGCGGCCAACAAGGCGTTCATCGTGAACCGGATCGGGGACGCGGGTTTCATTCTGGGGATGCTGTTGATGTTCCAGGTCTTCGGCACGGTGCGGTTTGCGGAAGTGAACCGGGCGCTGGCCGGGGCGGGATGGACGCCGGAGGCGAGCTGGGGCGTGCTGAGCCTGATGGCGCTGCTGCTGTTTGTGGGGGCCACGGGGAAGTCGGCGCAGTTTCCACTGTACGTGTGGCTGCCGGATGCGATGGAGGGACCGACGCCGGTTTCGGCGCTGATTCACGCGGCCACGATGGTGACGGCGGGGGTGTACATGGTGGTGCGCTCCAACGCGCTGTTCAGCCTGGCGCCGGGGACCTCCGACGTGGTGGCGGTGACGGGGGCGCTGACGGCGATTCTGGCGGCCTCGATTGCGCTGGTGCAAAACGACATCAAGCGGGTGCTGGCCTACTCGACGGTGAGCCAGCTCGGCTACATGTTCCTGGCCTGCGGAGTGGGGGCCTACTGGGTGGCGATTTTTCACCTCTACACGCATGCCTTTTTCAAGGCGCTGCTGTTTCTGGGGTCGGGCTCGGTGATCCACGCGCTCGGGGGCGAGCAGGACATGCGGCGCATGGGCGGGCTGAAAGACAAGCTGCCGACGACGTACCGGACGATGCTGGTGGCCTCGCTGGCGATTGCGGGCATTCCGGGCCTGGCCGGGTTTTTCTCCAAGGACGAGATTCTCTGGCAGGTGTACAGCTCGCCGCAGGGTTCGAGGGCGCTGTTCGCAGTCGGGCTCATCACCGCCGGGCTGACGGCGTTTTACATGTTCCGGCTGATGTTTTTGACCTTCCACGGCCGGCCGCGGATGGACGCTGCGACACTGGCGCACGCGCACGAGTCGCCTCCGGTGATGACGGTTCCGCTGGTGGTGCTGGCGGCGGGCAGCGCGCTGGCGGGATGGATCGGCGTGCCGAAGTTGTGGGCGGCGTTTCCGGATGCGTTCCGGCTGTTCGAGCACTGGCTGGAGCCGGTCATGGTGCGCGCGGCGCTGCATGCGGGGGACGCGGCTCACCACGATGCCGCCACGGAGTGGCTGCTGATGGGCCTTTCCGTGGCGGTGGCGCTCGGAGGGATCTGGGTGGCGCGCGAGTTTTATCTGCGCCGGCCGGAGGCGCCCGAGCGGCTGGCGCAGCGGGCGCCCGGGCTGTACCGGACGCTGCTGAACAAATGGTACGTGGATGAGATTTACGGGGCGGTGTTTGTCGAAGGCTTGGCCAAAGGCGGCGGTGCGGCGCTGAGCCAGTTCGACGCGCGGGTGGTGGACGGCGGAGTCAACGGGGCGGGGTGGCTGACGCGCTTTGCCTCGCAGCTTTCGATCTGGTGGGACACCTGGATCGTGGACGGAGCGGTGCGGCTGCTGTCGTTCGCCGTGAAGGTGGGCTCCTACCCGGTGCGGCTGCTACAGACCGGCTACGTGCAGGCCTACGCCCTGATTTTCGTGCTGGGCGTGCTGGTGTTCTTCGGCTACTACTGGATGCGGTGAGGCCATGAGCGACCATCTGCTGAGCATCGTGCTGTTCACCCCGCTGGCCGGCCTGCTGGTGCTGCTGTTGCTTCCCGGCGAGAACCGGAACCTGATCCGCATCTGGGCCAACGTGACGGCGTTTGCGGGTTTTCTGGTCTCCCTGCCTCTGGTTGCGCGTTTCGACAAAGACAACGCCGGTTTCCAGTTTGTGGAGAAGGCCGACTGGATCCCGAGTCTGGGCGTGAAGTACTACATCGGGATTGACGGCATCAGCCTGCTGCTGGTGATGCTGACGACGCTGGTGGGCTTTCTGGCGATCCTGTCGTCGTGGAGCGCGATTGAGGAGCACGTCAAGGCCTACTACGCCATGTTCCTGCTGCAGCAGACGGGGATGATCGGCGTGTTCGTGGCGCTGGATTTCTTCCTGTTCTACGTGTTCTGGGAAGTGGTGCTGGTGCCGATGTATTTCATCATCGGGGTCTGGGGCGGGCCGCGGAAGCTGTACGCCGCGGTGAAGTTTTTCCTGTACACGCTGGCCGGAAGCGTGCTGATGCTGCTGGGGATCCTGACGCTGTATTTCCAGCATCACCGGCAGTTCGGCTACTACACGTTCGAGATCTCGGAGTTGATGAAGCTCGCGCTGCCGCCGGCTCTGGAGCAGTGGGTGTTCTGGGCGTTTTTCATCGGGTTCGCGATCAAGGTGCCGATGTTTCCGTTCCACACCTGGCTGCCGGACGCGCATACAGAGGCGCCGACGGCCGGCTCGGTGGTGCTCGCCAGCATTCTGCTGAAGATGGGGACGTACGGGTTTCTGCGCTTTTCGCTGCCGCTGTTGCCCAAGGCGTCCATTGATCCGCTGGTGGTGCAGGTGCTGGTGGGGCTTTCGATCGTGGCGATCCTGTACGGCGCGCTGGTATGCCTGATGCAGCAGGACTGGAAGAAGCTGGTGGCGTATTCCTCGGTGAGCCACCTGGGCTTTTGCACGCTGGGCATCTTCGCGCTGAATCCGAACGGGATTGCGGGCAGCGTGATCCAGCAGATCAACCACGGCATTTCGACGGGGATGCTGTTTTTGATCGTGGGGGTGATCTACGAGCGGCGCCACACGCGGGAGATCCGGGAGTACGGGGGGCTGGCGCATGTGATGCCGGTCTACGCCACGGTGTTCGCCTTCGCCATGCTGAGTTCGGCGGGCCTGCCGCTGCTCAACGGGTTTGTGGGCGAGTTCACGATTCTGCAGGGGGCGTTCGAGGCCAACCGCTGGTGGGCGGCTCTGGCGGTGGCGGGGATCGTGCTCGGGGCGGCGTATCTGCTGTGGCTATACCAGCGCACGATGCTGGGACAGGTGACGAACGCGAAGAATCTGAAGCTGCCGGACCTGAACCTGCGGGAGCTCGTGGTGTTTGCGCCGCTGATTGCGTGGGCCCTGTGGATCGGCGTTTATCCCAAGCCGTACTTTGCCGTGCTGGAGAAGCCGGTGGCGCAGCTGGTGGAGCGGGTGCGTCCGGGCTACTTGCAGGGAGCGGCGGTGCAGGCGGCGGGGCCGGTTGCGGGAGGCCTCGGAGGATCGCGATGAGCCAGTACTACACGACGACGGATCACTTCGTGCTGGTGCCGGGCCTGATGCTGGCGCTGTTCGGCTGTGCGGTGTTTCTGTTCGACTTTTTCGTGTTTCCGCACCCGCGCCAGCGCAAGTGGCTTTTGCTGTTCGTGGTGCTGGGGCTGGGGTTTGCCGGCGCGGGGTTGTGGCGCCAGCAGGCGTTTCTTTCCTCTCAGGGACTGGAGGAGCTGACTGCGTTCGGGGGCACGCTGACGGTAGACGGTTTTGCCATTTTCTTCAACTGGATCTTCTTGGCGGCGTCCCTGATTGTGGCGTTGATTTCCTACCGCTATCTGGAGGTGGAGGGCGAACACCACGGGGAGTATTACGGGCTGATCCTGCTGGCCAACTGCGGGATGTTTTTCCTTGCGACGGGCACGGACCTGATCACGCTGTTCGTGGGACTGGAGCTGATGGCGCTGTGCTTTTACATTCTGGTGGGGTTCCTGCGGGAGGACCGGCGTTCGAATGAGGCGGCGCTGAAGTATCTGCTGCTGGGGGCGTTTTCGAGCGGCTTTCTGGTGTACGGGTTCTCGGTGCTCTACGGGCTGTCGGGTTCGACGAAGCTGCGGGCGGTGGCCGAGGCGGTGGCGTCGCGGGAGCCGTGGGATCCGGTGGTGTTTCTGGCGCTGGTGACGACGGCGGTGGGGCTGCTGTTCAAGATTTCGGCGGTGCCGTTTCACATGTGGGCGCCGGATGCCTACGAAGGGGCGCCGACGACGGTGACGGCGTATCTTTCGGTGGGTTCGAAGGCGGCCTCCTTCGCGCTGCTGCTGCGCATGTTTCTGATGCCGCTCGAGTCGGCGCGGGCGATCTGGGAGCCGCTTTTGGCGGCCGTCGCGGTGGCGACGATGACGGTGGGGAATCTGGCGGCGGTGACACAGACCAACATCAAGCGCCTGCTGGCCTACAGTTCGATTTCGCACGCCGGCTACATTCTGCTGGGGCTGCTTGCGGGCAACGACACGGGGATCAAAGGCGTGCTGGTGTACATCCTGGTGTACACCTTCATGAACCTGGGGGCGTTTCTGGTGGTGGTGGCGCTGCGGCGGAAGGATCTGCTGGGCGAGGATCTGGACGAGATGGCGGGCCTGGTGTACAAGAGCCCGGGCTATGCGATTCTGATGCTGATTTTCCTGCTTTCGCTCGCCGGGATTCCGCCCACGGCGGGGTTCATTGCGAAGTATTACATTTTCCTGGCGCTGATCGAGACGCGGCACTACGTGCTGGCGGTGATTGCGACGCTGTACGTGGCGGTGGCGATTTACTACTACTTCCGGATCGTGCGGAGCATGTTCGTGGCGCCGCTGGCGGACACGGGTCCGCTGACGACGAGCCTGGGGCTGCGGCTGGCGCTGGTGATCACGGGGGTGCTGACGCTGGGGATCGGGATCTACCCGGAGCCGTTTTTGGGTTTGGCCCAGACTTCGCTCGTGAGGTGAAGGGCGGATGGGAAGCTGGATGGAGAGTCCGCTGTTTGCGCCGGTGGTGACGACGCTGGTGATCGTGGCGCTGTTCCCGCTGGTGGCCGGCTACATCGTGCTGGTGGAGCGCAAGCTGCTGGCGGATTTTCAGGTGCGGCTCGGGCCCATGCGGGTGGGTCCGCACGGGCTGCTGCAGCCGATTGCCGACGCCCTGAAGCTGCTGCTCAAGGAAGACATCATTCCGGAGAACGCCGACAAGGGCATTTTCTGGCTGGCGCCGGTGATTTCCACCTTCACGGCGCTGACGGCCTTCGCGGTGATACCCTTCAGCGATTCCATCTTCGTGACGGACGTAAACGTGGGGCTGCTGGTGATCTCGGCGATGTCGGCGGTGGGGATTCTGGGGATCATTCTGGGCGGCTGGGCGTCGAACAGTCACTATCCGCTGCTCGGGGCGCTGCGGAGCGCGGCGCAGCTGGTGAGCTACGAAGTTGCGCTGGCGCTGGCGCTGCTTTCCGGGGTGATGGCGGCGGGGACGCTGAGCATGGTCAACATCGTGCGAGCGCAGCAGGAGAGGCAGATCTGGTTCCTGTTTGACAACTACGGCCTGATGATCGTGCCGTTCATGGTCTATCTGATCTCCGCGGTGGCGGAGACGAACCGGGCCCCGTTCGATCTGCCGGAGGCGGAATCCGAGCTGGTGGCGGGCTTTCACACCGAGTACAGCGGCTTCCGGTGGGCACTGTATTTTTTGGCTGAGTACGCCAACATGTTCGTGGTGGCGGCGGTGGCGGTGACGCTGTTCTGGGGCGGGTGGCTACGGCCGTTCCCGAATGTGGGGTGGCTGGAGTGGCCGCTCAACTACGGCTTTCCGGCGCTGCTGTTCGGGGTTTCAGGGGCGGGGTGCGTACCGCTGGCGCGGCGGCTGAAGAGCGAGGTCCAGCGGCGGCTGCTGCTGGCGGTGGCGGGGCTGCTGATTGTGGCGGCGGCTGTGTTCCTGGTGCCTGCGGTGAACCGGGCGGTGATCGGTTTGTTCTGGTTTCTGCTGAAGGTGTCGGTGATTCTGTACTGGATGATCTGGTTCCGGGGCACGTTTCCGCGATTCCGCTACGATCAGCTGATGAACATCGGCTGGAAGTACATGATTCCCATTGCGATGGGCGCGATCCTGGTGAACGCGGCTGTAGGGATGTGGAAGCAGTAGGGCGCAGGGTCGCGGGCAGCGGAATTTTCCAGGAACTCGAGCATATCGCGCACGAACTGCGAATCAGCGGGCGGAGCGACCGGAATTTAGGCGGAACCCAACGATCGGGCGCCGCGTACGTCAATAGTAAGTGGGAAGCGGTCGCCCGCGGGCCGGCGCGCCTTTCCCCCTACCCTAACAAACCTCGCCGCCCGCGGCGCTTCCCGCGATACGTCCTTCGAGGAAGGCGCGTCGAGGCTCGGGGGACCATCTTGCCTGGGCGCATACCCATTAGCGGATCGGCTGTGCGGGGGTGGGCCGCTTGAAGCCAGAGGGCACGGCGGCGCGGCGGGGGCGCGTCTGTCTGGTTACTGCTCTCGTGTGCGCGCTTTCGGGATTCGCGCTCCAGTGGCTGATCGTGCATGGCCGCTACGGGGGAAACTGGACGGCGCTGTTTTGCACCGGGTCGGCGTTTCCCGTTCCTGCTGCGCTGGCCGGGGAGAATGTGTTCGTGTTCCGCGGCAGCTCGGGCTACGACGGGCAGATGTACCACTACGTGGCTCACGATCCGCTGTTGCGGACCGAAATGTGGCGGCACTTGGACGATGCACGGCACCGCTACCGCCGCATTCTGCTGCCGGCCGTAGCGTTCCTGCTGGCCGGAGGCCGGCAGGAGTGGATTGACTGGGCCTACCTTAGCGCGAACCTTCTGTTCCTGTACGCGGGGGCCTGGTGGTTGAGCCGGTATTTGGACTTGCTGGGGCTCGACCCGCGATGGGCGGTGCTGTTCGTACTGACTCCGGCGGCGCTGATCTCGCTGGAGCGGCTGACTGTGGACCTGGCGTTTACGGCGCTGTGTGTCGGGTTCGCCCTTTACATGCGGCTCGGGCGGGAGGTTGCGGCGCTTGCCCTGCTGGTGCCGGCGTGCCTGTGCCGCGAGATGGGGTTGGTTCTGGCGGGCGCGGGGTGTGTGGCGAGCCTGGCGAATCGGAGCGTTGTGAAGGCGGCAGTGTGGGCTGCGGGCGCGGCTCCGGCGGCGCTGTGGTATTTCTACGTGAGCCTGAGGGTGCCGGAGTCTGTGGAGATCCGGCTGAGCCGGCTCGTTCCGTTCAGGGGCATGCTGCGGGCGCTACGGGAACCGGTGGGGTATCCGTTCGGAGACGCCGTCAATGTCGCTCTGGGGTTGCTGGATCGGGCGTGCGTGCTGGCGCTGATCGCAGCGTTCCTCAGCAGCCTGTGGTTGCTGCGGCGCAACGGGTTGAACTGGATGAGGGTGGCGGTGGTCGCGTGGGGTTTGCTGGCGGTCTGTCTCACACCTGGGTTTTATCGGGACGTGTATGCCGCGGGTCGGGTGTTCACGCCGATGCTGACGTATCTGGTGTTAGATGGCTACGGGTCGGCGGGCGGGAAGGCGGCGGTGCCGTTGCTGGTGATGATGCCGAGGTATGCGGTTCAGGTCATCGGAGGGCTGCTGGTTAGTTGAAAAAGGGGACACACCAGGCTGACGGAATTTCCGACGGAATTTCCGGAAAGGGGACAGACCAGGCTGACGGAATTTTGACGGAATTTTAGCCTTTGCGGCTGGAGTATTTGTTCAGGGCGCTGATGAAGCGCTCGGCGGCTTTGGGCGGCGGCAGCTCCTGGGTGATGATCTCTTTGTTTTCCAGGCTGCGGCCGTAAAGAGCACGGTTCTCGCTGACGTCCTGGCGCAGCGTGGCGCCCTGGAGCGAGATGCCGGCGAAGACGCCGCGGGAGCGGGACCAGGAGAGAATCTCCGCGGTCATCAAAGCGTCGGTCTGGGCGGTGACGGTGCGTCCGACCGGGCCGGCGGCGACGCTGGCATCCCCGCCGAGGGTGAACTTGCTGGAGAGCAGCCGCTCGGCGCCCCGCTCGTTCATGACGAGGAGGATGACGTCGGTTTCGGATCCTCCGATTTGCAAGCCGAAGCTGCCACCTTCAATGCGGACGGTGGCCGGTCCCGTCCAGCCCACGCCGCTTTTTTTGCGGCAGGAGAAGTAGCCTTTGCCGTACTTGGCGCCGAAGATGAAGGCACCCTTTTTGAGGCCGGGTACGACGGCTACGCAGTGGGCCTTGTCGAGCAGTTCCTGCGGGATGGCTTTGTCGGGGACCGACATGATCTCCTCGAAGACCGTGGCGGCCGTTTCCAGGCGCCTCACGTGCTCGGGTTGCGCGTAGGCTGCCATAGCGGCAACGATGAGAAGCAAGCTGGCGGGTTTCATTATCTCCTCCCCAAGAAACGCAGACGGACGTTAAACGCTCGCGGTTGCCCTCGCCCGAAAGCCAGGAACGACGGCGAGTCTATATTGTTGTTTACCACATTCGGGTTGCCGTGGTTGGTCAGGTTGTTGAAGCCGAAGCGCCAGGCCCAGACATAACTGAGGAAGCGGAACTTCCGCTCGAGGTGAAGATTGATGTTGAAGTAGCCGGGAAAGCGCAGGCGGTTGGGCTTGCCGACGAGGAAGCCTTCTTCGTTGACGACGCTGAAGGGGAAGCCGGAGCGGGCCTCGAGGAGACAGGAGACGCTGGTGTTGCGAACGAGGAATGCGAGGGGTGAAGGGAGCAGGCGCCGGGGCAGGGGGGCCCAGCCCCAGCTCAGGAGCCGGTGTGGAGCGTCCCAGTCGGCGGGCCCGGGCGCCTGCGGGGCGAAGATGGGGTTTTCGAGCGAGTAGTCCACGACGGCGTTGGAACGGGCGCGCGAGTAGACGTAGCTGGCCATCCATTCGTACTGTCCGGCGAAGAGCCTGCGGGCGGTGATCTCGAAGGCATCGTAGCGGTCGGCGCGCTGGTTGCGGAGCCAGTAGACGACGGCGGATTCGGGCAGGCCACGCTCGGCGAAGGTGAGGCCGTTGTAGCCCCGCCGGCGGAGGTAGGCGGCTTTGGCATAGAGGTCCCCGGGGAGTTTGTGCTCGAGGCTGAGGTTGAACAGGCGCGCTCTGGGGACGCGAAGGGATCGCTCGTCGGCGGCGAAGGAGGTGAGCACGGGGCCGCGGGCCACAAGGCCGGTGGGGGAAAAGAAGGTCGCCAGGCTGACCTGGTCCTGGTGGCGCGTGAGCAGTTCGAGGTTCAGGGCATCGTTGAAGATGCCGAAGCCGGCCGCCAGTTTGGCGCCGCCGAGAAAGGCCGGAACCCAGGCGGCGGACAGGCGGGGCGACCAGAGCAGATGGCGGGCGATCTGATCCCAGTCGGCCCGGAGCCCGGTTTCGAGCACGAGTCCTTCGCGGATGACCCAGCGGTCCTGGGCGTAGAGGGCGGCTTCGAAGTTGGTCCTGCCCAGCAGGCCCGGTCCTTGAAAGGTGACGCGGCGCGCGGGTGTGCCATCGTTGCGGAGGACGAGGTAGTCGTGGCGCCCGGCGCGCTGGCGGAAGCCGGAGCGTTGCAGGTCGGCGCCGACTTTGAGCTGATGGCGGCCGCGTGCCTCCCAAGCCGGAAGCGTAAGGGCGGCGAGCCACTGCTGGCGGTCGGTGTGGCGGGTGATGTCGGCGAAGAAATTGCCGCGGCGGCCGCCGGGGGAAATGATGTAGGTTTCGGTGCCCTGCGGGCTCTTGCGCTTGATGGCACGGCTGGCGGCAAAGCCGAACTCCAGCAGAAAGCCGCCGGCCAGATAGATCTGGTCCCGGACGGCGCCCATGACGAAGCTGCGGCGGTTGTGGGTGGTGGTCTCGACGGGGTCGAGGAAGGAAAGGCCCTGGCGGTCGGCGTCAATGTAGTTGACCAGGAAGCTGCCGCTCAAGATGTGAGCGGGGGTGAGGTTGACCTGGAAGCGGGTGAGATTGCTGGTGGTGAGGCTGCGGCTGCGGTTGGCGCCGGCAGGGAGCTCACGCACGGTATCCACGTCGTAGAACATGTCGAAGCCGTGGTGGAACCAGGCGCGGCTGCGGCGGATGGGTCCGGAGACGGTGAGGCGCGGGGTCCACTTGTTGACGAACAGGCCGCGTTCGGCCTGGACCCCGGGGAGGAAGTTGGTGGCGCCGAAGCGCCAGCGGTCATCGCCCATGCCGGTTTGGATGTCCAGGGCGCCGGCCGAACCGCGGGATTTTTCCGCCGAGAAGCGGGCGCTTTCCAGTTGGAGGCTGCGCACGGCGTCAATGTTGAGGCGCAGTTCCAGCAGGCCGGAAGCGGGATCGGAGACGTTGAATCCGTCCAGGGTGAAGCTGGTCTGCTCAGTGGCGCCGCCGTTGAAGTGGAGGCGTCCCTGGCGATCCTGGAGGACGCCGGGAAACAACGGGAGGGCGTTGCGAAAGTCGTGGGAGGCCGGATAGGGGATCTGGAGGATTTCCATGTTGTTGAGTTGTTTCTGCTCGGAGGTCTCCGCCGGGTCAATGAGCGGGGGCGAGTAGGTGACGTTGACCTGCTCGGCGAGTTCGCGCATGTGGTTGAGGGTGACGACGATTTCGGCGGTGGTTTCCCGGATCCGGACCGGGTGGTTGTCGAGGAGGAAGAAGCCGGGCTTTTCGGCGCGGAGGAGGTAGTCGCCGGGTTCGGGGAGGTTGAAGGCGAAGCGCCCCTGGGTGTCGGCGAGCGCCAGAAAGCGCTCGGAGGCAAGGCGGAGCTCGACGCGGGCGCCGGCGACGGGCGCGCCGTTTTCGTCGGTGACTTTGCCCTGGAGGGCGACCTGCGCCGCGAGGAGTCCGGGTGCGCCAAGCAGCAGGCAGACTCGCAACGCGCCGCTCCACCGGGCCGGCGCCGCCCGCATGGCTTCATTGTGCCACAGGCGGGTGTGGCGCAATTCGACAATCCTAAGCCGGTTTGTTACAATGAGATTGAGAGGTCTCCCACCGCATGGCACACAAACCACCGTTTCCGCAAGGCGCTCAGGTTGAGCATCCCAAGTTCGGCTTCGGCACCGTGCTGTGGAGCAACGAAGAGCACATCGTCATTAAGTTTGACGAGCACGGCGAAAAGAAATTCGTCACCCCGATCGTGTTCCCTCACCTGAAGAAAAGCGACCGGGAGCCGCCCGCGGAAAAGAAGCGATCGCGAAGCCGGAAGCCGAAGGCCGCGGCTGTGGCGGGCTGAGGGCGAGAGCCCTTTGCGGGGCGTGATAGACTGAGGATCTTCGATGCGGTTCGGCGTCGTGGTGTTTCCGGGGAGCAATTGCGACCACGATGCCTGGTACGCCGTATCCCGCAATCTGGGCCAGCCGGCTGAATTCATCTGGCACGAGTCTTCGAATCTGGGCAACGTGGATGCCATCATCCTGCCCGGGGGGTTTTCCTACGGCGACTACCTGCGGTGCGGGGCGATCGCGAAGTTTTCGCCGGTGATGGCGGCGGTGCGCCGTTTTGCGGCCGACGGGGGGCTGGTGCTGGGCATCTGCAACGGGTTTCAGATCCTGGTGGAGAGCGGCCTGCTTCCCGGGGCACTGATCCGCAACCGGGGGCTGAAATTTATCTGCCGGCAGGTGGAGCTGGAAGTCGTGACCGCCGATTCGCCGTTCACCAGCCAGGCGGAGCGCGGCCAGATCCTGAGGATGCCGATCGCACACGGGGAAGGCTGCTACTACGCCGACGACCGGACGCTCGATGAGCTGGCGGCGGAGGATCGTGTGGTGTTGCGCTACCGGGACAACCCGAACGGCTCGCTGCGGGATATCGCGGGGATTCTGAACCGGGAACGCAACGTCATGGGCCTGATGCCGCATCCGGAGCGGGCCACAGAGCCGCTGATGGGATCAAGCGACGGCCTGGTGGTGTTCCGCTCGATGGCGGCGGCTCTTGCGCTGAGGTAGAATGGTGCGCGTTCCTCCCACCACCTCCCCCGGACAGGCAGACGGGCGGCAGGCCGCCGGCGGAAGATGAGCACGATCACTCCTGATCTGATCTCGGCCCACCAGCTGACCGAGGAAGAATACCAGCGCATTGTGGCGCTGCTCGGGCGGGAGCCCACCTACACCGAGCTCGGCATCTTCAGCGTGATGTGGAGCGAGCACTGCTCCTACAAGAGCTCGCGGGTGCATCTGAAAAAGCTGCCGACGCGGGGGCCGTATGTGATTCAGGGGCCGGGCGAGAACGCGGGGGTGATTGACATCGGCGGCGGCTGGGCGCTGGCGTTCAAGATCGAGTCGCACAATCATCCGAGCTTCATCGAGCCGTTTCAGGGCGCCGCCACGGGCGTGGGGGGCATCCTGCGGGACATTTTCACGATGGGGGCGCGGCCGGTGGCGGTGCTGGACTCGCTGCGGTTCGGGCCGCTGGAGGATCCGCACACGGGAGCGCGCAACCGGAGGATTCTGGCGGGGGTGGTGTCGGGAATCGCGCACTACGGCAACTGCTTCGGCGTGCCGACGGTGGGGGGTGAGTGCGTTTTCGAGGCCGGCTACAGCGGCAATCCGCTGGTGAACGTTCTGGCGCTGGGAGTGTGCCGCAAGGACCAGATTTTCTACGCGCGCGCGGCCGGGGTGGGCAACCCGGTCCTGTACGTGGGGGCCAAGACGGGGCGGGACGGTATTCACGGGGCTTCGATGGCTTCGGCGGAGTTCACCGAGGAGTCCCGGCAGAAGCGGCCCAACGTGCAGGTGGGCGATCCGTTCCTGGAGAAACTGCTGCTCGAAGCGTGCCTGGAAGCCATGGAGACGGGGGCGATCGTGGCGATTCAGGACATGGGAGCGGCGGGGCTGACGTGCTCGACCTGCGAGATGGGGAGCCGGGGCGGGACGGGCATCGAGATTGATCTCGAGCACGTGCCGCAGCGCGAGGCGGGCATGACGCCGTACGAGATCATGCTGTCGGAGTCGCAGGAGCGCATGCTGCTGGTGGCGGCCAAAGGACGGGAGCAAGAGGTGGTCCGCGTGTTCCGCAAGTGGGGGCTGGATGCGGTGACGATCGGGCAGGTGACGGCGGACGGGATGCTGCGGGTGAAGGATCACGGCCGGGTCGTGGCGGAGATCCCGAACCGGGCGCTGGCCGACGAAGCGCCCGTCTACGAGCGGCCCTATACGCGGCCGCTGCGCAAGTATCCGATGGAAGGGCCGGGGTTTCGGAGCCACGATCTGGAGGCCGACCTGAAGGCGTTGCTGGCTTCCGGCGATGTGTGCTCGAAGCGGTGGATCTGGGAGCAGTACGACTACATGGTGCGGACCAACACGGTCGAAGGTCCGGGCGGCGACGCGGCGATTCTGCGGATCAAGGAGACGGACATTTCGGTAGCGGTGGCGCTGGACGGCAACGGGCGCTACTGTGCGCTGTCGCCGCGGGAGGGCGCGCGGCTGGCGGTGGCCGAGTGCTGCCGCAATGTTTCGACCGTGGGCGCGCTGCCGGTGGCGGCGACGAACTGCCTGAACTTCGGCAATCCGGAGCGGCCGGAGATCATGGGGCAGCTCGTGGAGGCCATCGAGGGGATGGGCGAAGCGTGCCGGTTTTTCGAGACGCCGATCACGGGCGGCAACGTGAGCCTGTACAACGAGACACTGGGGGAGGCGATTGATCCGACGCCGGTCATCGGCGTGGTGGGACTGGTGAAGACGGGCCCGCCGCTGACGGTGGATTTCAAACGTCCCGGGCGGGCGGTGATCCTGCTCGGGGGCTTCGGCGAGTGCGACGCGACGCGGTTTGGGAGCACGCAGTACGCCAAAGTGGTGCTCCAGCAGATCTGGGGACTGCCGCCGGCGCTCGATATGGAGTATGAGAAGCGCGTGCAGGCGGCGATGCGGGAGATTGCGGCGGCGGGTCTGGCGGAGTCGGCGCACGATGTCAGCGACGGCGGCCTGGCGGTAGCGCTGGCGGAATCGAGTTTCGGACCGGCGGGGGTGGGGGCGGCGGTGGAGCTCGACAGCGGGCTGCGCGAGGAGTTTCTGCTGTTCCACGAGGGGCCGTCGCGGATTGTGGTGTCCACGGAGCAGCCGGAGGCGGTGGAAGCCGTGGCGCGGCGGCACGGGGTCGAGGCACGGCGGATCGGGACGACCGTCGAGGGACGGATCCGGATCGCTCAACGAGGGCGGGTTTTGATCGAGTGCGCCGTGGAGCCGCTGCGGCGGCTGTGGGACGGAGCGCTGGAGAGGATGCTGGGGGCATGAGCATGCGGCGGGAGAAGTTTCGCGAGGAGTGCGGCGTGTTTGCGATTTACGGGCACCCGGAGGCGGCGAACCTGACCTATCTGGGTCTGTACGCGCTGCAGCACCGGGGGCAGGAAAGCGCCGGAATCGCTTCGAGCGACGGGCGGGAGATCCACTGTTTCAAGGCGATGGGGCACGTGGCGGAAGTGATCACGCCTCCGGTGCTGGCGGGGCTGCCCGGGCATGCGGCCATCGGCCACACGCGCTATTCCACGGCGGGCGACACGGTGCTGTCGAACGCGCAGCCGTTTTCGGTGGCCTGCAACAAGGGCCGGATCGCGGTGGCGCACAACGGCAACATCACGAACGCCGCGGAGCTGCGGCGGGAGCTGGAGCGGGACGGCTCGATTTTCCAGGCCTCCAGCGATACGGAGGTAATCTTGCATCTGGTGGCGCGCTCGCGGGAGCGGACGCTGGCCGGAGCGCTGCGCGAGGCGCTGCTCCAGCTGGAGGGCGCCTTCTCGCTGGTGTTTCTGGCGCAGGACTGCGTGATCGTGGCGCGGGACCCGCACGGCTTCCGGCCGCTGGCCATGGGCCAGATGGAGCTGTCGGGCGGGGGCAAGTGCTACGTGTTCGCCTCCGAGACGTGCGCGTTCGATTTGATCGGGGCGGCGTATCTGAGCGATGTGGAGCCGGGAGAGATGGTGATCGTCTCGCCGGCGGGACTGGTGCGGGAGCGCTACGCTCCGGCGGGGCCGCCTTCCTACTGCGTGTTCGAGCACGTGTATTTCTCGCGGCCGGACTCGATCGTCTTCGGCCGCTCGGTGGAGGAGTCGCGGGAGATGCTGGGCCGGCTGCTGGCGCGGGAGCACCCGGCGCCAGCGGACGTGGTGGTGCCGGTGCCGGACTCGGGGGTGGCGGCGGCGATCGGCTACGCGGCCGAGTCGGGCATTCCGTTCCGACATGCGTTGATCCGCAACCACTATGTCGGCCGGACGTTCATCGAGCCGTCGCAGGCGATCCGGGATTTCGGGGTGAAGCTGAAGCTCAATCCGGTGCGGCACCTGCTGGAGGGCAAGAGCGTGGTGCTGGTGGATGATTCCATCGTGCGCGGGACGACGTCGCGGAAGATCGTCCGGATGGTGCGGAACGCGGGCGCGCGCGAGGTCCACCTGCGGATTTCCTGCCCGCCCACGATTTCGCCCTGCTACTACGGGGTGGACACGCCGACCAAAGGGGAACTGATCGCGGCCAACAGCACGGTGGAGGAGATCCGGCGGTTCGTCGGGGCGGACACGCTCGGGTACCTGTCGCTTTCGGCGCTGCGCGAGGCGGTGGGGGACGAGAGGCTGGAGTACTGCTACGCCTGCTACACCGGGGACTATCCCACGGACATCGTTTCGGTGGAAGATCTGATGGCGGCCAAGCCGCGCCGCTGAGGTGCGCCTGATGAAGCCGCGCGTGGCTGCCTCGGCGGCGGCCGTACCCTACTCACGCATCCGGGAGCTGGCGGAGCTGGCTTTGTCCATGGACGGCGTGCTGCGGCTGTACTTCGGCGAGTCAAACCTGCCCACGCCGGACTTCATCAAACAGGCGGCGGTGCGGGCGCTCGAGGAGGGCTACACCTACTACACGGAGAACGCGGGACTCCCTTCGTTGCGCCGGGCGCTGGCGGCCTACTACCGGCGGCAGCACGGCGTGGAGCTGGATCCGGCGGGCGAGATCGTGATCACGGCCTCCGGCGTGCAGGCGCTGTGCGTGAGCCTGCGGTGTTTGCTCGACCCGGGCGACGAGGCGCTGATCCTGACGCCGGTGTGGCCCAACGGTCCGGCGATCGTGCGGATGTCGAACGCGACGCCGCGGGAGGTGCCGCACCGGCTGTGCGGGGATCGCTACCGGATTGATTTCGACGCGCTGGCGCGGGCGGTGACGGCGCACACGCGGCTGCTGCTCTACACGTCGCCTTCCAATCCGCTGGGGTGGGTGGCGAGCGAGGAGGAGCAGCGGCAGCTGCTTGAGTTCTGCCGGGAGCACGGGCTGTGGCTGGTGGCCGACGAGGTGTACGAGCGGCTGTGGTACGGCGGGCGGCCGGGTGAAGCGGCGCCTTCCATCCTGCGGCTGGCCTCGCGCGAGGACGCGGTGGTGGTGATCCAGTCGTTTTCGAAAAGCTACTCGATGACCGGGTGGCGCGTGGGGTGGCTGGTGGGACGGCGGGATCTGGCGCGGCGCGCCGGGGAGCTGAATGAGTTCATCGTCTCGCACGCGCCGAGTTTCGCCCAGAAGGCGGCGGAGGCGGCGCTCGAGCAGGGCGAAGAGGAAGTCGCGCGGATGGTGGAGCGGCTGCGGGAGAACCGCGATCTGTGCGTGGAGGCGTTGCGGCGCATGCCGGCCGTGACGGTGCCGGAGCCGGAGGGAGCCTTTTACGTGTTTCCGCGGATCGAGGCGGCGAGGGATTCCTTCGAGTTTTGCCGCCGGCTGCTGGTGGAAAAACGCGTGGGGCTGGCGCCGGGGGTGGCCTTCGGCGCCGGGGGCGAGGGATCGGTGCGGATCTGTTACGCGGCGGAGCGAGAGATTCTGGAAGCGGCGCTCGAGCGGCTCGAGGCGTTTTTGCGCGCAGGCTGATGCTGCCGGCGCTCGGCCTCTGCGCATCCTGCGGAGAAGCTTGCCAAACGTACGGGCGAAGGCGAGACGAGGCGGTTACAACTTACAGGATTTACCCGATCCCCGACCGGGTCGGGAAGGGCCTCAACCTCCCGTGAAGCGGGAGATGAGCAGCCAGCCGGCGATCAAGAGAACGATCCAGAACCAGTCCATTACTTCGATTCTACGATGGGGGCGGCGGGTGGCGCCGCGGCCGGTGTTTTGGGGCGGGACGGCGCATCCGGCCGTGGTAGGCTGAGAGCCATGACGGCAGCACGTCCGACGAGCTCGATTACACCGCATCTGTGGTTCGACCGGGAGGCGCGCCAGGCGGCGCAGTGGTACGCGACGCTGTTTCCGGACTCAGAGGTCGAAGACATCGTCACGCTTCGCGACACGCCGTCAGGGGACTGCGATGTGGTGTGGTTTCGTTTGAGCGGCCAGCCGTTTCTGGGGATCTCTGCGGGGCCGCAATTCCGCTTCAACCCTTCCATCTCGTTTCTGGTGAACTTCGACCCCGGGGCGGACCCTCGGGCGCGGGAGCATCTGGATGCCGCGTGGGCGCGGCTGGCGGAAGGCGGTCAGGTGCTGATGCCGCTCGATGCGTATCCGTTCAGCCCGCGCTATGGGTGGATTCAGGACCGCTACGGCGTGTCGTGGCAGCTGATCCTGTCTCATCCTGAAGGGGAGGCGCGGCCGTTTCTGATGCCCGTGCTGCTGTTCACCGGTGAAGTTTGCGGGCGGGCCGAGGAGGCGGGGGAATTCTACCGTTCGGTCTTCGAGGGCTCCCGTGCCGGCCTGCTGGTTCGTTACCCTGCCGGGGTGGAGCCGAACCGCGAAGGTACGGTGATGTACTCGGATTTCCGGCTGAGGGAGACCTGGTTTGCGGCGATGGACAGCGCTCTGGGGCACGATTTCGGCTTCAACGAGGCGATTTCGTTTGTGGTGCCCTGCCGCGATCAGGCAGAGCTGGACTATTACTGGGAGAAGCTCTCGGCTGCGCCGGACGCGGAGATGTGCGGGTGGTGCAAGGACCGTTTCGGGGTGTCCTGGCAGATCGTGCCGGCGGCGCTGGATGGGATGCTGCGTTGCGGGGAGGAGGAGAGGGTCCGGCGGGTCATGCAGGCGCTGCTCAGGATGAAGAAGCCGGATCTGGCGGCGCTGGAAGCGGCGTTTGGGGGGTGAGGAAGAAGGGGGCGCGCGCTTGAATTCCCGTCCTTGGACTGGATCAAGAAGTTGACTCAGCAACCGCGGCAGGGCGCCCGAGAAGGCGGACAGACCGGCCGGCGTCGAAGCGTGCGGCAGGACAAGAATGGTGAGCTGAGCTGCTCGAGTTATCGACAAAAAGGTTCCGGCGCGAGAAATTCCTCGGTCACCTCACTGAGGGCGCGTAGCCGCCGGGGGCTGCGAGGGAAACTGGTGGACCTGACGGGATTCGAACCCGTGACCTCTTCAATGCCATTGAAGCGCGCTCCCAACTGCGCCACAGGCCCACAGGCGATCCTGGATTTCATTATAGTACAGGCATGATCACGCGCGAGGAAGCCTGGCAGATCCTGTGCGAGTTCACGCGGTCGGAAAACCTCAGAAAACACGCGCTGGCGGTGGAGGCGTGCGTGACCGCCTACGCCCGCCGGTTCGGCGAAGACGAGGCCAAGTGGGCGGTGACGGCACTGCTGCATGACTTCGACTGGGAGATTCACCCCCAGGCGCCGGATCATCCCCTCAAAGGCGAGCCGATTCTGGCCGCGCGGGGCGTCGCGGAGGAGATCCGGCGGGCGATTTTGTCCCATGCCGACTACAGCGGCGTGCCCCGCCAGACGTTGCTCGAAAAGACGCTGTTTGCCTGCGACGAGCTGGCGGGTTTCCTGACGGCAGTCTCGCTCGTTAAGCCGCACAAGAGCATTTTCGAGGTGGACGTGGCTTCGGTCCGCAAGAAACTCAAGGACAAGGCCTTCGCCCGTTCGGTCAAGCGCGAGGACATCGTCAGGGGCGCCGAGGAGCTGGGTATTGCGCTCGATGAGCACATTGCCTTCTGCATTGCCGCCATGCAGGAGCGGGCCGAGGAGCTGGGACTGAAGGGCAACGGCTGAAGCGGTGGGCTCGGTCGCAGGGTGAATTAGGCCACTGGGCCGAGGAGCTGGGTTTGGAAGGGCAACGGCCCAAGGGGTCAGGGTTCCTCGACGTCAAGGCGGCGGTCCCCGCGGACGTTTTCGAGTTTCTGAACGGCGCCCGACGGCCAGCGGATCTCGACCAGCTTGGCGGCGGCGTCCCGGCCGAGGCCGAAGTGGACGGTCCGATCACTCGATGAGGCAAACCCCACCGAGGTCGTGACGTGGTTCCACTGCTCGAGACCGGAGGCCGTGAGCAGGCGCACGCGTGCGCCGATGGCGTCACGGTTGCTGCGGCGGCCGCGAAGGCGCAGGGCCAGCCAGTGGTTCGGCGCCGGTGAGGTGTTCCGCAGGAGCACGGCCGGCTCGTTGAGACGCGTAACGACGATGTCCAGACGGCCGTCGCCGTCGAAGTCGCCGAAAGCGGCTCCGCGGTGCCAGGCGGCGGCCTGAAGGGCCGGTCCCGCCGCAGCAGTGGCGTCCTCGAAGGTGCCGTCCCGGCGGTTGGCCAGGATCAGGTTGGGCTGGCGGGAGCGGCGGCTGGAGAACAGCTCGGTGTTATCCTGCACGTCGCCGTTGGCGGCAAACAGGTCCTTCCAGCCGTCGTTGTTGAGGTCGAAGATGCCGTTGCTCCAGCCGCTCAAGGCCAGCGTGGCACGGCCGACGCGGCTCGGGTAGGTGACGTCGAGGAAAAAGCCGCGGCCTTCGTTGCGGAACAGAGGAAAAGTTTCGTTGGCCAGGGCGGTGATGAAGAGGTCCTCGCGGCCGTCGTTGTTGTAATCGCGGAAGTCGGCGCCCATCGAGGAAAGGGCGCGGCCGTCGTCGTTGTAGGCCACGCCGGCGCGGACGGCCACCTCCGTGAAGCGGCCCCCGCCGTCGTTGCGGAACAGGAAGTTGGGCACCGTGTCGTTGGCGACGAACACGTCCAGATCGCCGTCCTGGTCGTAGTCGGCGAAGGCCACGCCCATGCCCTTGCCGATGTGGCGGGCGATGCCGGAAGCTTCGGAGATGTCGCGGAACGTACCGTCGCCGTTGTTGCGGTAGAGGAAGTTGGGCAGGCCTTCGTAGTACTGCGGGTGGCAGTAGGTGCGGTAGCCGGCCACCAGGTCGCCGCAGAACGGCTCCTTTTCCGGTTTCCAGACACAGTAGTTGACGACGAACAGGTCGAGCCAGCCGTCGCCGTCGTAGTCGAACCATCCGGCGGCGATGGACCACAGCTTGCCACGGGTGGGGTGGAGGCCTTCGAGCCCGGCCTTACGGGTCACATCTTCGAAGGTGCCGTCGCCGCGGTTCCGGTAAAGGATGTTGCGGTTGAGTCCGGGGAGGAAGAGGTCGGTGAACCCGTCGTTGTCGTAGTCGCCGGCGGCGACGCCCATGCCGTAGCCTTCGCCGGCAACCCCTGCTTCCAGCGTGACGTCGGTGAAGGTGCCGTCGCCGTTGTTCCGCCAGAGGCGGTTGAAGTATTCCGGGCCGGCCTTGTCGAGCTGGGGCATGCGCGCCCCGTTGACGAAGTAGATGTCCGGCCGTCCGTCGTTGTTGTAGTCGAAGACGGCCACGCCCGCCAGCATGGTCTCGGGCTGGTGCTTGTTCGGGGTGGCGGAGTTGCGGGCGATGAAGCGGATGCCGGCGCGTTCGGTGACGTCCTGGAAGGTGATCGGATCCGGACGGAGCGGATCCCCGGGGCGCGGCCAGAGGGCCCAGGCAGCCAACCCCGCGGCGGCCAGCAGCGTGCGCTTCACGGCAATTCATTGTGACACGCGGGACGGGGCGCGCCGCTCGCCGGCCCGGGGAGTAAAGCGGAGGAGTTACCGATCAGGAAGCCTCAACGCGGGCGCGGAACCGGGCAAAGGACAGATCCACGAGGATCGAGCCGGCGGGAGGCTTTGTTGCGTCATAGGCGGGCAGAGTGGGAAACTCCAGGCCCGGGGCGACGGCGACCGGGGGTTGCAGGGCCGAAGGCACCCAGGTGTAGCCGTAGAGGCGGCGCAGCAGCATCACGCGCAGAGGATCTGATCCCCAGACCATGATGGGCACGTCTATGACGTGGCCTTGGGCGGCGAGCTCGGCGGCGAGCGCTTCGCGCTCGCGCAGGTCCGGCACGACGCGCAGCCGGCGGACCTCCTCGGGCTGGCGGCTCCAGTAGGCTTCCGCGCTGGCCTCCCAGTCAAAGACCTCCTCCCAGCGCTCCGGCTCGGGGAGGTCTGCGTCAAGGCTGAGTCCGGCAGAGGAGGCGGAGGCGACAGCAACCTGCCGCCCGACGACGAGCTTTTGTCCGGCCGCGCCGCCGGTGGCGGGCTTCTCCGGGCCGGGGCGCTCGGCGAGCAGTTCCAGTATGCGCCTGGCGAACTCGTTGGCGGGTACAAGCTTCGGCGCCGGTTCGGGGAGCGGACCGGGCTGTTGCTCCGGGTGTGCAGCCGCGCGTGAGACGATCATGCTGTTTTCCTCCGCCGGAGGGAATGCAAACGGCGCGCCAGAGCCGGCGGGGCGCGAAACAGGCAGTCACGGCGGTGGCGCCGGCAGCCCGACACGTATTTTCAATCCGTTGGGGCCGGACGGGGCGGGCAGGGGTTCAAGACGCGGGTAAGCTCCGATCGGAGGGAAACGTACCTTGCCTGCATTGCCATTTCCGAAGTACAGTCTCGGGAACCTGTATCTGTTCCCGTATTATCCGACGCGCGAAGACTACCAGCGGGCCACGGGGCAGGAGCCGCCGCCGTGGAATCCGAACCGGCAGCCGAAGTACTGGTTCGATCCGGCCGCCAAGGACAGCCGGAGCCGCCGTGTGGTGTACGAGCGGGTGCTGGCGGATCCGCCGGCGGGGCCGGACGGCAAGCCGATGCTGGACGTGCTGGTGCTGGACCGGGACGAAGCCGCCACGGTGAACATTCCGCCGAAGGGCCTGGGCTCGACCAACACGCCCGGAGCGGACGCGCCCGAGGTTCCGGTGCCGTTGCGGCCGCTCGAGCCGGAGGAGGAGCTGGCTTTCGATATCGGGGGCACGGTGGTGGTTCGCAACAAGAAGCTCTGGGCGGAGCTGGAGCGGGCCTCCGGCTTCACGGCCGAGGACCGGCGGCTGCTCGAGGCGATTGCGCGGAAACTCGGGGTCGAGTGAATTCCGCGGGGAGGTGCTGCGGCGCGGAAACGGGGGCCGCGCCGCAGCGCGGCTCGCGTTTGGTCCCCCGCCCCTCCCGAAGTCTGTCCGGCGGCCCTGCCATTGAAAAAAACCCAACAAAAACGGGCCTTCCATGCACATTTCTCTTTACAAGCGCCGCGCGCATCCCTTATCATGAAGTAGCAAATTTGTTTTGCTCGCCGCCCCGGCGGCGGATGCGAATCGGGAGAATCAAACGGAAGGAGGTTTATGGCTGACAAACGGATGACGCAGGCACAACTGGTCAGAAAGATCGCCGAGAGCTGTGGCGTGAGCAACAAGGTGGCCAAGTCATTCCTGGATACCTACGCCGCGATTGCGGTGGCGGAGACCAAGAAGAACGGCGTGTTCGTGCTGCCCGGCATCGGCAAGCTGGTGCGCGTGGAGCGCAAGGCGCGCATGGGGCGTAACCCGGCCACGGGAGAGACGATCAAGATTCCCGCCAAGAAAGTGGTGAAATTCCGGGTGGCCAAAGCCGTGCGCGACGCGATCGTGCCGCCGAAGAAGAAATAGCCCCGCCGCCTGCCGGCGGACCGGCTCATGCCGCGTGCACATCCCGCCAGCGACGGCGCCGAAAAAGAGATCGCCCCGCCGGCTGCTACGGATTGGAAATTCGTTTCCGAGATGCGAAACCCCGCGGATATCCGCGGGGTTTCTTATTGGGAACCGGAAGGCCAAGCCGCCAGGATGTGCGGACGGCTCGAGGAAGCCTACGCCTGCTTCTTCTCTTCGGGTTTCTCTTCGCCCTTCAAGGCGGTCTTGAAGTTGCGGATGCCCTCGCCCAAGCCCTTCGCCACCTCGGGGATCTTACGCCCGCCGAACAGCAGCACGGCGATTCCGAGGATGATGAGGAGTTCGGGCATGCCGATTGACCTCATGCGGCCTCCTTTGCACCTTTCATTCTAGAGATCCCGCCCCGTCCGGTCAACCGCAAGACTCGCGAAGCGGCTGGCGGAGAGAGAGGGATTCGAACCCTCGGTAGGGGGTTACCCTACACACGCTTTCCAAGCGTGCGCCTTCAACCGCTCGGCCATCTCTCCGCGCGGTTTCGCTGGTTGGGATCCGACGTGTTCGTTCTCAGTGTACCATGCGGTAGAGAAAATCCCGCACGGCGCGCAGGTACCACTCGGGACTGTCGTCGGGGAAAGAAGGCGCGGCGCACCAGGAGCGAATACCGGCGCCGCCGGTGACGCGGAGCATCTGGGTCACGAACGGGTTGGCGGCGCCGGCCGATTCCAGCGAACGGGCCAGAGCAAGGTCCTGGAGGGCGTTGCGGTACAAAAACGCGCCGATGGTGCGGGGGGCGCCCGCGACCGCAGGACGGGCGCCGCAGAGGTATTCGATGAGCGCCCGGCGTGCGGCCGTGTCGGCAGGACGGGTTCCCAGCGCTTCAAAGGGCTGCAACAGCGGGGTCGAGGGGACGGTTGCGGGCATGACGCGCACCTCCATGGGATAAATCAGCCAGCGTCCCTCCACGTGCATCTGGACCTCGACCCGGACGCGCCCCGGAGGCGTACGGGCCGGCACCCACAGATCCAGCCAGAAAGCCTGGGCGGTCTGCCTGGGGACGGCCCGATCCGGCAGGGTTCCGGCGTAGGGCAGCTTGACCGGCTCGACCTCCTCGGGGATCCACAGGGAGCCGCGCCGCAGGTAACGCTCCTTGTACAGCGACACGCCGAAGACGCCCTCGGGGTTCTGGCCGATGTGGAGGGTGAAGGCGCCTCCTTTCGGGAAACTCACGACCACATGGAACGAGGCATAGGCGTTGCGCGCCGCGGCGGGGGAGAGGATCTCGCGGGGACGTGTGCCGGGCAGGCGCGGTGCGTCTGGCGGCACGATGGCCCCGAAGGGATCCACGCGCTGGAGTTCGGAATAGACCCGGAGACTCTGGCCGGCGGCGGGCGCAAGGCACACCAACGCGGCGAGCGCGGCCAATCCCCTGCGTTTCACACCGGCTGGCGGCGCGTGCGGGAGAGCAACTCCCGGGCGCGCGCAATCGCTTTCTCCTCGGCCTCCTGGCGCGTGGCACCCGTGGTCCGAGCCAGGGCGGCTCCGGGCGACACGTTGTCCGCCTTGCAATGGTAGACCTTGCCGATGCGGTAGCTGGTCAGGTTGACCGGCCAGCCGTTGATGTCGATGCGGCGTTCCTGATAGTCTTCTGCCCGCATCTTTTGATTCTAGCGATTTGCCTGTGAGCGTGGCGGCTTTGCCGCCAGGTTACGCGCGCGGCGGTCGGCCGCTGTGATTTGCCCGCGGGCGCACGAGCCGCAGCCACCGCTCAGGCGCCTGCGGCCGAGGCGGTTCCGCGTTCGACAGGGGCACCCACCAGATTGCCCCACTCGGTCCAGGAACCGTCGTAGTTGGCGACGTTGTTGAATCCGAGCAGATACTTCAGAACGAACCAGGTGTGGCTGGACCGCTCTCCGATGCGGCAGTAGGCGATGACGGGTTTGGAGCCGTCAATGCCTTCGGCCTCGTAAAGCTTTTTTAACTCCTCGAACGTCTTGAACGTGCCGTCGTCGTTACAGGCCTTGGCCCAGGGGATGTTTCTGGCGCCGGGGATGTGGCCGCCGCGCTGGCAGGTTTCGGGCAATCCCGGAGGTGCGAGGATTTCGCCCGTGAACTCCTGCGGGCTACGCACATCCACCAAGGCGGCCGAGCGCTCCTTCATGGCCACCTGGACTTGCGGGAGAAAGGCCCGCAGGGACAGATCCGGGTCGGAGGCGCGGTAGACGGCGCGTTTGGGCTGGGGGATTTCGACGGAAAGCTCGCGGCCTTCGGCCAGCCACTTTTTGCGGCCGCCGTTCATGATGCGGACGTCCTTGTGGCCGTAAATCTTCATCTGCCAAAAGGCCCAGGCGGCAAACCAGTTGTTGTTGTCGCCGTAGAGAATCACGGTGGTATCGTTGCTGATGCCGGAAGAAGCCATGAGCTCTTCAAACTGCTGCTTGGAAAGAATGTCGCGACGCACCGTGTCACAAAGCTGCGTGTTCCAAGCCCAGCCGATGGCTCCCGGGATGTGGCCTTCGTTATACGCCGCGGTGTCTACGTCCACCTCGGCGATGACGATGTTAGGGTCGCTACGGTGCTGTGCGACCCAATCCGTGCTGACCAGAACTTCCGGGTGTGCATAGTCCGCCATGTTGGGGGACCTCCTCTGAGAGTGATACCAACAAATCCTATCAAATTTAGGGAGGAACGATCAAAGTCGAAGCCGGCCGGAAGGTTCGGAGCCGAACTCGACGGGCCGGGCCAAGCGGATGGCGGGGTTCTCCATGAGCTGGGCCAGGACGGCTTCGCTGACAGGCTCGTCGGTTTCCACGACTGCCACCGCCTCCAGCGGTTCGCCCGGCTTGAGCGGCGCCTCGCGACGTCCCAGGGAGAAATTGGCGATGTTGATTCCGTTGCGGCCGAGCACCGTGCCGATGTAGCCGATCACGCCGGGCACGTCCTGGTTCTTGAGGAACGTCAGGTGCCCGGCAAGGTGCGCTTCGCAGTAGATGCCGTCCACCTGAATGAGGCGGGGCTTGTCCAAAACGACGGCTCCTTCGACGGTGGTGAGCCCGGCATCGGTTTCGAGCTCCAGGCGGATGGCGTCCATAGGGCCGGAGCGTTTTTCATGACTTTCGGCGACGTTGAGGCCACGCTGGGCTGCGATCTGCATGGCGTTGACGAGGTTGGCGCGCTGGGCCAGGGAGCGGTTGAGCACGCCCGCCAGGCCGGCGTTGCGGACCAGGTGGGTGTTGTTTTCGGCGATCCGGCCGAGGTAGACCAGGCGCACGGTTCTCGGGTTGCCGGCGGCGATGTGGGCGGCGAAAGCCCCGAGGCGCTCGGCCAGGGTGATATAGGGGCCGAGCAGGCGGTACTGTTCCGGAGACAGGGCGGGCATGTTGACGGCGTTGATGGCGACGCCGGTGCGCAGGTATTCGGCCAGTTGTTCGGCGATGCGCAGGCCGACGATTTCCTGGGCCTCCTCGGTGGAGCCGGCGATGTGAGGGGTGGCAATGACGGCATCGAAGCGGAACAGGGGGTAATCGGGCGGGGGCGGTTCGGGGTCGAAGACATCCAGTGCAGCGCCGGCGACTTTGCCGGACTCGATGGCTTCGCGGAGAGCTTCGGCGTCGATCAGTTCGCCGCGGGAACAGTTCACCAGGCGCACGCCGGGCTTCATGCGCGCGAAGGCGTCGCGGGACAGCAGGCGGTGCGTCTCGGGCGTGAGGGCCACATGCAGCGAGATGTAATCGCTGGTGGCGAAGAGAGTATTCAAGTCCACCAGAGGCACGCCGAGATCGGCGGCGACCTGAGGACTGACGTAGGGGTCGGTGGCCTGGATCTTCATTTCGAAGGCGCGGGCGCGCCGGACGACTTCGCGGCCGATGCTGCCGAGACCGATCACGCCCAGGGTCTTGCCTCGCAGCTCGCTACCAAGGAAGCGCTTTTTCTCCCACTTGCCGGATTTGGTGGAGGCGCTGGCCTGCGGGATGGCGCGGGCCATGGCCAGCATCAGGGCCAGGGTGTGCTCGGCGACGGAGACGGCGTTGCCGCCGGGCGTGTTCATCACCAGGATTCCGGCGGCCGTGGCGGCTTCCAGATCCACGTTGTCCACGCCCACGCCGGCGCGTCCGATGACCCGGAGGCGGGGCGCCTGCGCAATCACCTCGCGGGTGACCTTGACCGCGCTGCGGACCACCAGAGCGTCGGCGGCGGACACGTGCGCCAGGTAGTCTTTCGGAGTGGAGACGATGACGTTCCAACCGGGCTGCGAGCGGAGCAGCTCCAGGCCCGCCGGGGCCAGCGGCTCAGCGATGAGAATGTTCATGGCTCCTGATCAGGCGCCTCGGGGATGGCACAGCCGGTCGCCGGGCTCATGTTCCTGACTTCAGGCAGGGGCGCGCTCGGCGGCCAGAGCGAGCTCGGCATAGACATGCTGGGCCGCAGCCACGCCCGAGCCGAAGCGTACCGGACGACCGAGAGCGGCCAGAATGATCTCCAGTTCGGCGATGACGGCGAACAGGTCGGCGAAATCGAAATAGCCCAGATGGGCGATGCGGAAGATTTTGCCCCGCATGGAGCCCTGGCCGTTGGCGATGATGGCGCCGAAACGATTTCGGAACTCTTTGACGATGACCCCGGAGTCCACGCCCGGAGGGGCTTTGACGGCCGTTACGGAGGCCGCCGGCGCTTTGGGGGCAAACAGTTCCAGTCCCAAAGCCGTGACGGCGGCGCGCGCGGCGCGGGCCAGCGCCTGTGCGTTTTCGATGAGTTTGTCCATGCCCACGGAGCGGATGTAGGCGAGCGCCTCCGCCAGAGCCAGCAGCAGGGTCGTACTGGGAGTCCAACTGGACTCGCCCTTTTCGGCGCTCTGTTTCTCCTTCCGCAGGTCGAAGTAGTAGCGCGGCAGCGTGGCGGATTCGGCCCGGGCCCAGGCCTTCGGGCTCACCGAGAGAAACGCCAGGCCGGGGGGGATCATGAACGCCTTCTGCGAACCGCCGATGACGACGTCGAGGCCCCAGCCGTCGATATCGAGCGGCATGGTGCCGAGGCCGGTGATGGCGTCCACGACGAAGATCGCGCCGGTTTGGGAGACGGCCTCGCCCATGGCGCGTACGTCGTGAGCCGCCCCTGTAGAGGTTTCTGAAGCCTGCACGAAGACGCCCCGCACACCCGGCCGGCGCGCCAGCGCCTCGGCCACACGCTCCGGGCCCACGGCGTCGCCGTAATCCGCCTCAAGCACGGTGACGTCCAGACCGAAGGCGCGAGTGATCTGGGCCCACCGCTCTCCGAATTTGCCTGCCGAGCAAACGAGGACCGGGTCGCCGGGAGAGAAGAAATTGGAGACGGCGGCTTCCATGGCGCCGGTTCCGGAAGAGACCAGCACGAGGACGTCGTGGGAGGTGCCGAAGACGTCTTTGAGGTCGGCGAGCACGCGGTGGTAGAGCCGGCGGAAATCTTCGGTGCGGTGATGGATGTCGGATCCCATCATCGCGTGCAGGGCCGGCGGATAGAGAGGCGTCGGCCCGGGCGTCAGCAACCGTTGTTTGCGAATGTACATGGATGGAACTGATTCTATAGAATAGCAAAGGCCATGGCGCTCATCGAACGAATCCAGCAGGATCTTACGCGGGCGATGAAGGAGCGGGACGAGGCGCGGATGAGCGCACTGCGCATGATCCTGACGGCGCTCAAGAAGCACCAGGTGGACTCCATGAAGCCGCTGGATGAGGCGGCCGAGCTGCAGGTGCTCAATTCCCTGGTCAAGCAGCGGCGGGAGGCGGCCGAACTGTTCCGCAAGGGAAACCGGCCGGAGCTGGCGGAGAAGGAGGAAGCGGAGTTACGCCTCATCGAGTCCTACCTGCCCGCTGCACCGACCGAAGAGGAGCTGGAAGCGGCCGTGGCGGCGGCGATCGCCGAAACGGGCGCCGCGTCCATGAAGCAGATGGGCGCGGTGATGAAGGCCGCTCAGGCGAGGCTGGCGGGCAAACGGGTGGACGGGCGCCTGCTGAGCGAAAAGGTGAAAGCACGCCTTCAATCAGGCTGATGCGGCGCCGTGCGCCCTCGCGGGGCGGGAGCGGCGGTGGAAAATAGAGATATGTGGCGCCGGGGCACGCTTTTGCTCGTTGCCGTCGCAGTGGTTCTGGGCCAGACCACGGTGAGCGTGGCGCAACTTGAGCAGTTTGTCCGTTCCTCGATCGAGCTCCGGCACCCCGACAAGAACGTTGCAGAATACTTGAAGCGGCTCAAGCTGTCGGAGCGGCTGGAGGAGCGCACGATCATCGAGCTCCAGGCGGCCGGGGCCGGGCCGCGGACGGTCGAGGCGCTCCGGGCCTTGCAGGAAGCTTCGCGCAAGCTGCCCCCGGCAAAGACCGGGAGGCCCTCGGCGGAGCCCGCTGTAATTCCGGCTCCGAGCCGTGCCGAACAGGAGCGCATTCTCAAGGAGGTACGCGAGTACGCCCTCAACTATGTACGGCGGCTGCCGGATTTTATCTGCACGCAGGTGACGCGGCGCTACGTGGACCCGACGGGCCTGGAATTCTGGCAGCAGCAGGACACCCTGACGGCGCGCCTCACTTACTTCGAACAGAAAGAAGAATACAAGCTTTTGCTGGTCAACGGCGTGCTCACGGAGCGGCCGTATGAATCGCTCGGCGGCGCCACGTCCACGGGCGAATTCGGCAGTCTGATGCGGGAGATTTTCGAACCGGAAACGGAAGCCGAGTTCCGCTGGGAGCGGTGGGCCACCCTGCGCGGGCGGCGCGTGCATGTGTTTTCCTACCGGGTGGCGCAGCCGCGTTCGAAGTGGCGCGTCAGCTATGAGCGCACGCAGGAGATCACACCCGCCTATCAGGGACTCATCTATGTGGACCGCGACACGTTGACGGTGATGCGGATCACGCTGGAGGCGGTGGAGATTCCGCCCTCGTTTCCCATCCAGCAGGCTTCCACGGTGCTGGATTACGACTATACAAACATCGGCGGGCGCGACTACGTGCTACCTTTGCGCGCGGTGGTGCGCATGCGCAAGGGCAAGTTTCTCACCAAGAACGAGGTGGAATTCCGCATGTACCGCAAGTTCGAGGCGGAGGCCACCATCACCTTCGACACGCCGGAGCCTCTTCCGGAAGAAAAGGTCACCGAGCAGCCTGCGCGGCCATAAGAACATCCCGGCAGGATCCTGTTCGCTCGAGGGGGTGGGGAAGCACTTTGTGTCATGATGGGGATTGACGGGCATGGCTTCGGTTTCTGGGCGCGCCGGCGCCCGCAAGGGTCCCCCCTGGCTGCTCCCCTTGGCTGGTTACGCGATTTCGCTCGCGTGCCTGCTCTGGGTGTATTGGGGCTTTGACTGGAAGACCCAGCTGCCGCGCCTGGCCTCTGCGGACGCCCACTTGGTGGTCGTGGCGATCATCGCCGACCTGCTCGTCTATGTGACGCAGGGCTGGCGCTGGAGCACGCTGCTGCGGCCGGTGGCCTGCTCCTCGGTGTTGCGCTCGACGCAAGCCGTTTACATCGGCCTGTTTGCCAACGAAGTGCTGCCGTTCCGTACGGGGGAGTTGATCCGGGCCTACGTGCAGGGCAAGTGGTGCCGGATTCCGTTTTCGGTGGCGCTTTCTTCGGTGGCGGTGGAACGCCTGCTGGACGGGATCTGGCTGGTGCTGGGTTTCTTCCTGGTGGCGGCCTTCGTGCGGCTGCCGGGATACCTGGTGCGGGGCTCGCAGATTCTGGCGCTGGTGCTGGCGCTGGTGGCGGTGGCGCTCGGCATCGTGATGTTCCGGAAGCATCATGCGCAGGCGGCGGTGTCGCGCAGCCGCTGGTCCGAGATGCTGCGGCACGTGGTCGAGGGGCTGCATGCCATGGGCAATGCGCGGACGTTTTATGCGGCGGCGGCCATCAGTCTGCTGTATCTGGCGCTGCAGGTGGTTCCGATCTACGCGCTGATGCGGGGCTACGGTCTGGAGGCGCCGCTGGGCGCGGCGGCCGTGGTGCTGGTGATTCTCCGGCTGGGAACCATCATTCCCCAGGCCCCGGGCAACGTAGGCGCGTTCCAGTTTTTCGTCGTGCTGGGGCTGCGGATCTTCGGAGTGGACAAAGCCACGGCTACCGGGTTCGCCACGCTGCTGTTTGTAGTCGTGACGGTGCCGTTGTGGCTGGGCGGCGTGATTGCGGTGGCGATTGCGGGATTCAAGATCCGGGAGCTGCAGCGGGAGGCGCGCTCCAGCCTGGAGCCGGCGGCGGCGGGCCAGCCGCCCAGGACTGGCATATAATTCCCCCGAGGAGGAAAGTGCCGATGAGTGAGCGGGTAGTTTCGCGCCGGGGCTTGCTGGCGGGCGCGGCAGGCGCTTTTACGATCGTCCGGCCGGAAGCCGTACGGGGCAGCCAGGCCAACTCCAAAATCTCCGTCGGGCTGATCGGGAGCGGCAACCGGGGCTCCTACGATGCCGCCATCGTGCATGCGGATCCGCGCGCCGAGGTCACGGCTCTGTGCGATCTGTTCGACGACCGCATCGAGATGGCGATCCAGCGCATCAAGCTGGACAAGAAGCCGGCGATCTACAAGGACTATCAGAAACTTTTGGCCTCGGACGTGGATGCGGTGATCATCGCCACACCGCCGTTCGAGCATCCGCCGATGCTGGAGGCGGCGGTGGAAGCGCGCAAGCACATCTATTGCGAAAAGCCTATGGGGGTGGACGTGGAAGGGTGCCGGCGCGTGATCGCGGCGGGCCGCAGGGCGGATCCGACGAAGTGTATTTCGGTCGGTTTCCAGCAGCGCTACGGGCCTGTGTATCTGGAGGGCTACCGGCGCATCCAGGAGGGGCAGATCGGCACACTGTCCAACGCGCGGGCTTTCTGGATCGGCGGGGATCCGTTCAAGCGGGTCCCGTATGCGGATCCCAAGGAAGAGAAACTGCGGAACTGGTTCGCTTACCGCGATTACTCCGGAGACTTTATCGTCGAACAGGATTGCCATAACTTCGACGTGCTGCACTGGTTTTTGGGAGGGCTGCCGCTGAGGGCAACCGGATACGGCGGGCGGAAGGTGCGGACTTCGATGGAGATTCTGGATCACCTGACGCTGTCGTTCAAGTTTCCGGACGGGATTCACGTCAATTACGAAGCCAACCAGATCAGCCCGCCGGGTTTCAGCCGCATCGGGGAGGAATTCACCGGGACGAAGGGAGTGATCGCGGTGTCGCGAGCCCGCATGGTGCACACGCGGGGGCCGAGGGACGTAGAGACCCTCGAGTCCAAGCGGGACATCACCTACGATGCGATCGAGGCGTTTCTGGGCAGGATTCAAAGCGGCGACGTGGAGAATGTGGCGGAGCGCTCGGCGTTGAGCACGATGATCGCGATTTTAGGGCGGACCGCCCTTTACACGGGCCGGGAAGTCACCTGGAAAGGAGAGTTCGGTGCGTAACTCACTGGTTCTGCTCGGACTGATGCTGGGCGTGGGTGCGGCCACGGCCCAGGACAACCGGATCCGCGTGATCGCCTTCGGCGCTCACCCGGACGATTGCGACATCCGCATGGCGGGCACGGCGGCGAAGTTCGCGGCCATGGGACACCTGGTGAAGTTTGTCGCGGTCACGAACGGAGACGCGGGCCACCAGAGCCAGGGCGGCGGTGCTTTGGCCAAACGCCGGCGGGCGGAGGCCCAGGAAGCCGGGCGGCGCCTGGGGATCGCCGAGTACGAGGTCTTGGACAATCATGACGGCGAGCTGCTGCCCTCGCTGCACGTACGGGAGCAGATCATCCGGCGCATCCGGCAGTGGAATGCGGATCTGGTACTGGCGCCGCGCCCCAACGATTATCACCCGGACCATCGCTACACCGGGATTCTGGTGCAAGATGCGGCCTACATGGTGGTGGTGCCGAATGTGGCGCCGGATACGCCGCCGCTCGAAAAGAATCCCGTCTTTTTGTACTTCCAGGATCATTTCCAGCGGCCGAATCCGTTCCGCCCCGACATCGCCGTGGCGATCGACGAGGTTTTCGACAAGAAGATCGCCGCGCTCGATGCGCACGTTTCCCAGTTCTACGAATGGCTTCCCTGGGTGGACCGGCGGCTGCACGAGGTGCCCAAGGACCCGGCGGAACGCCGGAAGTGGCTGGCGCGGGAGCGCGGCGGCCGGATTACGCCCGAGGTGCGCAAGGCTCTGGAGAAATGGTACGGGCCGGAGCGCGCGGCCAAGGTGCAGTACGCGGAGGCGTTCGAGATCTGCGAGTACGGCCGCCAGCCGAACGACCAGGAGATCCGCCAGCTGTTTCCGATGCTAGGGAAGTAGCGTTTTCGCGTGCCGGAAGCCACAAGCCACGACCCGGAAGCGGTCCGCGAGAAGTTGCGGAGCCTGCCGTCGGTGGACGAGGTCGTGGCGTTGCTGGGGGATCTGGCGGGCCGTTTTCCGCGGCCGCTCATTGTGGATGAGGCGCGGCGGGTTCTGGAGGCGCTTCGCCGCGAGGTGCTGGCGGGGCGGAGTCCGGATCCGGCCTCCGCGCCGGCGCGGGTGCGCTCCGCTCTGGAGACGCTGGCAGCTCCCTCGCTCCGCCGGGTGATCAATGCCACGGGCGTCGTGCTGCACACGAACCTCGGCCGCGCCCCGCTTGCGCCGTTCGTGCCGCTGGCCGGTTACTCGAATCTTGAGTATGACCTGGAGGCGGGCCGCCGCGGGCGGCGCGACGTGCATGCGGCGGGTTTGATGGAGCGCTGTTTCGGGGCGCCGGGGATTGTGGTCAACAACAACGCCGCGGCGGTGTTTCTGGCGCTGCACGAGCTGGCCTGCGGCTTCGAGGTGATTGTTTCGCGCGGGGAGCTGATCGAGATCGGCGACGGTTTCCGGATCCCGGACATCATGGCGCGCTCGGGGGCGATCCTGCGCGAGGTCGGAACCACGAACCGGACGCGGATCGAGGACTACCGGGAGGCGATTACCGAACGGACGCGGCTGCTGCTGCGCGTTCATCGGAGCAATTTTGAAATCCGGGGCTTCACGGGGCGGCCGGAACTCAAGGAGCTCGCCGCTCTGGGGCGGGAGCGGGGCCTACCTGTCTACGAGGATCTGGGCAGCGGCTGCCCGGTGGACCTGGCGCCTTACGGGTTGCACGAACCGGTGGTCTCGGAGGCCCTGGCGGAGGGCGCGGACCTGGTTTCGTTCAGCGGGGACAAGCTGCTTGGGGGGCCGCAAGCCGGCTTGCTGGTGGGCCGGCCGGAGCTGATCGCGCGGCTGCGGCGGAACCCTTTGTTTCGGGCTCTGCGGGTGGACAAACTCACCTATCAAGCCCTGGAGACCACGCTGCGGCATCTGGTTCTCGGGCGGGTGCAGGACATCCCCGCCCTGCGCATGATCGCCGAACCGGCCGAGCGGATCCGGGAGCGGGCCGAGGCGTTCTGCGCGAGGCTGGCGGGGGTGGGCGCAAAGGTCGTTCCGGGGGAGTCTGTCGTCGGCGGCGGCTCGACACCGGAGCAGCCGCTTCCGACGTGGCTGATCGCGATTGAAACCGGAGACGCTTCGGCGCTGGAGCGTCGCCTGCGCCGGGGCGAGCCGCCGGTGATCGCGCGGGTGGAGAAGCAGCGGGTGTTGCTCGACCTGCGAACGGTCTTTCCGGAAGAGGAAGCGGACCTGGCCCGTGCGGTGCAGCGGGCGGTAGCTCAGGCGGGCCGGGCCGCGCCGTAAGCGCGCCGGCGGCGCTACATTGGAGGTATGCACGCCCGGCCATCGGAAGCCCGGCCTGCCCTGTTCGGCGCGGACTGAAGCCCTCCCTCCGCCACTGGAAGCTGAGTTGGACGCAAAGGAGGGAGTGAAATGGAGAAGGTAACCACCCGGGCGGTCCGGCCGGACCTGCCCCAGATTCTGACGCCGCTTCCGGGTCCCCGCGCCCGCGAGATTATCGAGCGGGACCACCGCACCGTGTCGCCGTCCTATACGCGGCCCTATCCTTTGGTGGCCGCGCGCGGCGAGGGGGCCATGATCGAGGACGTGGACGGCAACCGGTTCCTGGACTTCAACGCGGGGATTGCGGTCGTGGCCACGGGCCACTGCCATCCGCGGGTTGTGGAAGCGATCCGGCGGCAGGCCGAACGGCTGATCCATATGTCGGGCACGGATTTTTACTACGAGAATCTGGTGCAACTGGCGGAGAAGCTGGCGGCCATCGCGCCGGGCGAGGGTCCGCGCCGCGTCTCCTTCGGCAACTCCGGGGCGGAAGCTATGGAAGCGGCGCTGAAACTGGCCCGCTACCACACCGGCCGCCAGCGTTTCATCGCCTTCCTCGGGGCATTTCACGGGCGCACGATGGGCGCACTGTCGCTGACGGCGAGCAAGGCGGTGCAGCGGGAGGGATTCGGTCCGTTGCTGGCCGGAGTTCATCACGTGCCCTACGCGTACTGCTACCGCTGTGCCTACGGCAAGCAGCCGGAGACGTGTGCGGTGGAGTGTGTGAAGTTCATCGAGGAAGAGGTCCTGAAGACGGCGGCGCCGGCGCGGGAGGTTGCGGCGATTGTGGTCGAGCCCGTGCAGGGCGAGGGAGGATACATCGTTCCGCCCGCGAAGTTCTTTGAAGCCTTGCAGGAGGTGGTGCGGCGGCAGGAGATTTTGCTGGTGGTAGACGAGGTGCAGTCCGGCATGGGGCGCACGGGCCGGATGTGGGCGTGCGAACACTTTGGCGTGGATCCGGACATCCTGGCGGTGGCCAAGGGGATCGCCAGCGGCCTGCCGCTCGGGGCGACGGTGGCGCGGGCCGAGCTGATGCAGTGGAAACCGGGAGCGCACGCTTCGACGTTTGGCGGCAATCCGGTCGCCGTGGAGGCGGCGCTGACCACCATCGAGCTGCTGGAGCAGGAACTGGTGGCGAACGCCGCCAGGGTGGGCGAGCACGTGATGAACCGGCTGCGGGAGTGGCCCTCCCGGTTCCGCCACGTGGGCGAGGTGCGGGGCCTGGGACTGATGATCGGCATCGAGCTCGTGCGCGACCAGCACACGCGGGAGCGGTTTCCGGAATTGCGCGACCGGGTTGTCCAGCTGGCCTTTGAACGCGGCCTGTTGGTGCTCGGCGCGGGCGCCAGCTCCATTCGGCTCAGCCCGCCGCTGGTGGTTACGCGCGACCAGGCGGATTTCGCGGTGGATACGCTGGAGGAATGCCTGCGGGTGGCGGCGAGTTGAGGCACGAGGCGGGCGGGCCGCGGCGGATTCTGGACGTAGGCTGCGGCGTCAACAAGTACCCGGGCGCGATCGGGATTGACCGCAACCCGCGCAGCCGGGCCGATGTGCTGTGCGACCTGGACCGGCCGGCCTATCCGTTTGCGGCCGAGACGTTCGACGAGATCCGCGCGGTGCACGTCATCGAGCACGTCGCCGACGTGATCGGAACGATGGAGGAGTTCTGGCGGCTGTTACGGCCGGGCGGCCGGCTGCTCGTGGTGACGCCGCATTACACCGATTTCAGTTCGTTTTGCGATCCGACCCACCGCCGGCATCTGACGAGCTTTTCGTTTCGTTACTTCGGCGAAGACCACGGCGGCTTCGGCTACTACTCCCCGGTCAGGTTCCATGAGATTTCCGTACGCGTCCGACTACTGGCTTTATGGAGGTGGCTGGGGCTGGAATGGCTGGTCAACGCCTCGCGGCGCTTTCGCCTGTTTTGGGAGCACTACCTGTGCTTTATCGTGCGGGGCAAAGTCATCGAGTTCCGGCTGGAAAAGCCGGTGCGGTGAGATCGCATGCGCGTCCTGTTCCGCTGGTGCGATGAGCTCCGCCATCGCGCGCGGCGGCGCGGATGGGCGGCGGACCTGACGACGGGCCGGCGCGGCGAAGACCTGGCGCACCGTTTTCTCCAGAAACAGGGCTATACGGTGGCGGCGCGGAACTACCGCACGCGGAGCGGATCCGGAGAGATCGACCTGGTGGCGTGGGACGGCGACACGCTGGTTTTCGTGGAGGTCAAAACACGCCACAGCGAGGAATTCGGGGCGCCGCAGCGGGCGGTGGATCAGCACAAGCGCAAGGCGCTGGTGCGCGCCGCGGGCGAATACGCGCGCAAGGCAGGCGTGCGGTGGGAACAGGTGCGTTTCGACATCGTCAGCGTGGTGCTCTCGGCCCGGCCGGAGATCACGCATTTGAAGGATGCGTTCCGGCCGCGTCCATCGCTGTACTAAAATCATCGTTCTCTCGCAATCGGAGGAGCGTTTTCTTTGCCCGAACTCCGCAAAGACCCGGTTACCGGGCGCTGGGTGATTATTGCCACCGAGCGCGCCATGCGCCCCACGGATTTTGTGCGGGAGCACGTCGTGCCTCAAGGCGCGCGCTTGTGCCCTTTTTGTCCCGGTAACGAGCAGAAGACGCCTCCGGAGATCCTGGCCTACCGCGACAGCGGCGGACCGAACGAGCCCGGCTGGCGCGTCCGCGTGGTGCCGAACAAATTTCCGGCGTTGCGTGTGGAGGGCGAGCTGAACCGGCAGGGGGAGGGGCTCTACGACAAGATGAATGGCGTGGGGGCGCACGAGGTGATCATCGAGACTCCCGACCATCAACGCACGTTCGGAGACCTGACGGAAAAGCAGGTCGAAGAAGTCCTTTGGGCGTTTCGCGACCGCATCCTGGATCTGCGCAAGGACGTCCGCCTGCGCTACATCCTGGTGTTCAAAAACCACGGGGAAGCCGCGGGGGCGTCGCTGGAGCACACGCATTCGCAGCTCATCGCCCTGCCGGTGGTGCCCAAACGGGTGCAAGAGGAAATGGACGGTGCCCGGAGGTACTACGACTTCAAGGAGCGTTGTATCTTCTGCGACATCGTCCGCCAGGAGATGGAATCCGGTCCGCGCGTGATTCTGGAGAGCGATCACCACCTGGCGGTTGCGCCGTATGCCGCGCGCTTTCCCTTCGAGACCTGGGTCGTGCCGAAGCGGCACCACTCGCATTTCGAGGCGGCCGAAGCGGCCGGGATCCAGAACCTTGCCTGGGTGTTGCGCGTCTTGATCCGAAAGATTGACAAGGTGTTAGAACGTCCCGCCTACAACCTCATGCTGCATACCGCGCCGGTTCAGGAGGGGGCGATGACGCATTATCACTGGCATCTCGAGCTCATTCCGCGCCTCACCCGGGTGGCGGGTTTTGAGTGGGGTGCGGGCTTCTACATCAACCCAACGCCGCCGGAGGTCGCCGCCGCGTTCCTACGCGAAGCCGGCCTGGTGTGAAAGCGGCGGATGGCTGGAGTCGGGTTGCTACAATAGGTCAAGAATGCCCTTTGCGGTAGAGGAATTCCACGACCTTGTCCGGCTCCTCGAGCAGCACCCGGAGTGGCGTGCCGAACTGCGCCGGCTTGTGCTCAGCGAGGAATTGCTGTCGCTTCCCGACTTGGTGAGGGAACTGGCACAGGTTCAGCGGCGGACCGAGGAGCGCCTGGAGGCGGTTAGCGCGCAGGTTGAGCGGCTGGCGGAGGCGCAGCGTCGCACCGAGGAGCGCCTGGAGGCGGTTAGCGCGCAGGTTGAGCGGCTGGCGGTACAGGTTGAGCGGCTGGCGGAGGCGCAGCAGCGGACCGAGCACGAGATCCGGCTGCTAAACCTGGCTCATTCGGATACGGCCGAGCGCCTCAAGCGGGCTATCAATCAGCTGGCTGCCATGGCGGGAAGGGAGCTGGAGCGCCGGTATCGAGAGCGCGCCGCCAGCTATTTTCAGGGTCTTCTGCGCCGAATCCGAGTCGTGGATCATCAGGCACTGGCCCTGAAACTGGACGACGCACAGGATGCGGGTCTGATCACGCGTCAGGAAAGGGATGAGATTCTCCGCCTGGACGTGATCGTACAAGGCCGTCTGGATGCCGAAGAGGCGTACCTTGCCGTCGAAGTGTCCGAGGCGGTGGATGAGTTTGACGTTCGCCGCGCGGCCAAACGTGCAGAGTTGCTCGCGAAGGCCACGGGCCAGCGTGTCATACCGGCAGTGGCGGGCAACGAGTTAGTGGGCAACACCGCGGAGGAGGCCGCGCGCTGCAACGTAGTGTGCTTTCTCGACGGCCGCCTGGTGGGAGCGGCCTAACTTTCAGTTCCCGACCAACAGCGCCTCCAGTTTCGAACCAGGGACGATGATGGTCTGGGCGCGTTCGGGTCCGGTGGAAATGCAGCCGATTTCCACCCCCGTCCGCTGCGCGAGAAACTCGAGATACTGGCGCGCCCGGGCCGGCAGTTCCTCGTAGCGCGTGATCCCGGAAGTGGTGCACCGCCAGCCGGGCAAGCGTTCATAGACTGGCTCGACGGCCTCCATCGCCCGGTGCGTGGCGGGCATCTCGGTGATGTCTTTGCCCCCGAGCCGGTAGGCCACGCACACGGGGATTTCCTCGAGCTCATCGAGAACGTCGAGCTTGGTGATGACGAGGCTGTCGAAGCCGTTGATCATGGCGGTGTAGCGGACCACCGGGACGTCGAACCAACCGCAGCGGCGGGGCCTTCCGGTGACCGCTCCGAATTCATTGCCGGCCTCGCGGATGCGATCGCCTTCCTCGCCGGTGGCCTCGGTCGGGAAGGGACCGCCGCCCACGCGGGTGGTATAGGCCTTGGAGACGCCGATGACGCCTCCGATGCGGGTGGGAGGCACGCCGGTACCGGTCGCCACGCCGCCGGCCGTGGCGTTGGAGGATGTGACGAAGGGATACGTGCCATGATCAATGTCCAGCATCGTGCCCTGGGCGCCTTCAAACAGCACGCGGCGTCCGGCAGCGATGGCACGGTTGAGCAGGGCGGCCGTGTCGCACACCATCGGGCGCAAGCACTCTCCGAGTTGCTCATACTGGCGGCGGATCGCCTCGAAATCAATGGGATCTTTGATCCGAAACGCCCGGGCCAACATTTCTTTATCCTCGGCCAGAAGGCGGTAGAGTTGCGGGAAGTTATCGCGGTCCAGTAAATCGCCCATCCGGATGCCGCGGCGTCCGATCTTGTCTTCGTAGCAGGGGCCGATACCGCGGGAGGTCGTACCGATGGCGACCCGATCCGGGCGCGCTTCGGAGATCTTTTCCACGAGACGGTGGAAGGGAAAAATCACGTGCGCGCGGTTGCTGATGGCCAGTCTTCCGTTGACGGTCACGCCGGCGCGTTCCAGCTCGCGGATCTCCTCAAGCAGCGCCACCGGATCCACCACGACCCCGTTACCGATGACGGCCTGCTTGTCGGCGCGGAGGATGCCGGTGGGCAGCAGCTTCAAAATAAACCGGTGCGAACCGATCCGGACGGTGTGGCCTGCGTTGTGGCCTCCCTGGTAGCGCGCGACGATGTCGAAGCGCTCGCAGAACAGGTCCACAATCTTGCCCTTTCCCTCGTCGCCCCACTGCGCGCCGAGGACCACGATATTGCTCATAACTCCGAAGGGGGAAAACGTCTTATTGTATCGCAGTGGCGTGCTACGCTGGCCTTGATGCGTCTTTCGGAAGTCTTTCTCGATCTGGGTCCTGAGCACTTGGAAGGGCTCATCCGTGCGATTTCCATCGGGAAGCTGCGAACTTACCAGCTCTATGAGTCTTTTAAGACGCGGGCGCACCTGCACAAGCTGAACGCGGAAACGCTCCGGCGCAGCGGGCGGCGCTTCTGGGCCCGGCTGGAGGAACGCGACGAGGAGTTCGCCAGAGATCTGGCGCAGGCCATCCTGCTCTCACATCTGGATCTGATCCGTGCGGTGCTGGATTTTCTGGGGGTCCCGAACGAGGACGGGTTCTTCGCCAAAGATCTGGACGCCACGCCCTACCTTACGCCGGGGTGGCAGCAGCGCGTCTATGACCACTTCAAAGAGAGCTTTCCGGCAGGCGTGTTGCGACTCTACATCAATTATCTGAGTCTGGAGCTGGACAAGTCCCCCACGCCGTTCAAGCCTGCGGAAGCGGCCTGAGGGTTCTGCGGCGGCTCGTCGCGGCGGCAGGAGTGCTCTGGTGCTACAATCGCGGGTAGCACTGGGGCGACGATGAAGAGCGATCACTGGGAACTGCCACATACGCTGGGGGCGCTGCGGCGCAGCGTGTTCAGCGAGGAACGCATCGGCACGCGTTCCGTCAAAGACGAGCTGCGGGCCAACCTGATCTGCAAGCTACAGCGGGGCGAGACGCTGTTTCCGGGTATCGTCGGCTACGAGGACACGGTCGTGCCCCAGATCGTCAACGCCATCCTGTCGCGCCAGAACTTCGTGCTGCTGGGCTTGCGAGGCCAGGCGAAGACCCGCATCATCCGCATGCTGACGAATTTTCTCGACGAAGCGCTTCCGTATATTGCGGGGTGCGAGATCCACGATAATCCGTACCGCCCCATCTGCCGGCGGTGCCGGCTGCTGGTCGAGGAGTTGGGCGAAGAGACGCCGATCGCCTACCTGACGCCGGAGCAACGCTATGTCGAGAAGCTGGCGACGCCGGACGTCACCATTGCGGACATGATCGGGGATATTGATCCCATCAAGGCGGCGCGCCAGGGGCGGGACATCTCCGACGAGTTCACGATGCATTACGGTCTGCTGCCGCGCGCCAACCGGGGCATTCTGGCCATCAACGAGCTCCCGGATCTGGCGGGGAAGATTCAGGTGGGCCTGTTCAACATCATGCAGGAGGGCGACGTGCAGATCAAAGGCTATCCCGTGCGCCTGCCGCTCGATCTGCTGCTCGTGTTCACGGCCAACCCGGAAGATTACACCGCGCGGGGTAAGATCATCACGCCGCTCAAGGACCGCATCGGCAGCGAGATCCGGACGCACTACCCGCTTACGGTCGAGCAAGGCATGGCGATCACGCGCCAGGAGGCGTGGATCGAGCGCTGCTCGCCGGTGCGGGTGGAGGTTCCGCCATACATCGCGGAGGTGATCGAGCAACTGGCCTTCCTGGCGCGGGAGGACAAGCGCATTGACAAGCGCTCGGGCGTGTCCCAGCGGCTGCCGATTTCCGTGATGGAGAACGTGGTCTCCAACGCGGAGCGGCGCGCCTTGCGTACGGGAGAAAAACTGGCCGTACCGCGCGTGCTGGACGTGTACGCGGCGCTGCCCGCCATCACGGGCAAGCTGGAGCTCGAATACGAAGGAGAGCTCAAAGGCGGCGAAGCGGTGGCCCGCGAGCTGGTCCGGCTGAGCGTGGGCAAGGTCTACTCGCGCGTTATGGAGGGAGTCAACGTGACGCCCATCGTGCACTGGTTCGAGCTGGGCGGCTCGCTCAAGCTGGATGAGTTCATGGACGCGGCCACGATGATCCAGCACATGAGCGCGATTCAAGGCCTGCTGGAGATGGCGCGGGTGCTCGGAGCGGATCGGGACGGGGAGCCGGCACGACTGGCTTCGGCGGCGGAGTTCATTCTGGAAGGCCTGTACGCCCACCGGCGCATCAGTCGCACCGAGGAGCGCGGCTTCGTCGCCGAAGAGAAGAAACGCGAGCCGGTCGCCCCGGAAGAGGGTCGGCGGCCGCCCTACCGCCGCCAGTTCAACTGAGGAGGTCCGCATGCGGCGGATCACGTATTCGCGCTACACCGGGGAGGACTTCGGGATCTCCGCCGAGGATCTGCTCCGCGCGCTGGCGGACTATTTCCTGCAAAGCGGGTTCGAACGCCACGGGCTTGCCTTCAGCGAATGGAATGCGCAGACGCTCGAAGAGCTCAAGGAAGCCATCCAGCGTGCGCTCGAGCAGGGTCAGATCCTCGAAGGCGACGAGTTCCGCCGCATGATGGAGCAGCTGGCCCGGATGACGCCCGAGGAACGGGACCGGCTGCTCGACCAGCTGGTGGAGAAGCTGGTGGAGGAGGGCTATATCACGCTCGAGGAGGAGCAGCGACCCGCACCGCCGAATCGCCCGGAGCTGGGCTCGGCGCGCACCAGGATCAAGGTGGAAATCACCGATAAGTCGCTGGACTTTCTCGGCTACAAAACGCTCAAGGATCTGCTGGCTTCGCTCGGCAAGTCCAGTTTCGGGGCTCACGATACCCGGGAGCTGGCCACGGGCGTGGAGACATGCGGCGCCGCCAAGCCGTACGAGTTCGGCGACACGCTGAACCTGGACGTCAGTGCGACGCTGTTTTCGGCGATCCGGCGCGAGGGACCGGGCGTGCCGCTCGAGCTGGACTATGCGGACCTGCACGTGCACCAGTCGGAATACCAGAGCTCCTGCGCCACGGTGCTGATGCTGGATTGCAGCCACAGCATGATCCTTTACGGAGAGGACCGGTTCACGCCCGCAAAGAAAGTGGCTCTGGCTCTGGCGCACCTGATCCGGACCCAGTATCCGGGCGACAGCCTGCGGTGCGTGCTGTTTCACGATTCGGCCGAGGAGCTGCGGCTGTCGGAGCTGGCGCGCGTGCAGGTGGGTCCCTATTACACCAACACGCGGGACGGACTGATTCTGGCCCAGCGGCTGCTCCGGCAGGAAAAGAAAGACATGAAGCAGATCATCATGATCACCGACGGGAAGCCTTCGGCGCTGACGCTCGAAGACGGCCGGATGTATCGCAACGCTTTTGGCCTGGACCCGCTGGTCATCAGCCGCACCCTCGAGGAGGTGGCCCGCTGCCGGCGGCAGGGCATTCTGATCAACACGTTTATGCTGGCGAGCGACTATGGTCTGGTCAACTTCGTGCAGAAAGTGACCGAACTGTGCCGCGGCAAGGCGTATTTCACCACGCCATACACGCTCGGCCGTTATCTGCTCATGGATTACATGAACCGCAAGACGCGGACGATTCATTAATGTCTGGGTGATGCCGGAGTTGCGCCTCCGGCCGGGGGACCTGCCCGCACGCCTTCTCCTCCCTGCCTGGTCACCGTGGTAAGATTCGCTGCCATGAGTGTGTCGCGCAGGGAGTGGATGCGGGCCGCCGGGGCGGCGGCGTTTGTTCCAAAAGCGGCTCCGGGAGCAAGCCGGCCGTGGCCGGTCGTGGAGGGACCGCAGACGCCGAAGCTGTGCCTGGGCGTTCCGGCGAATCTCGACGAAGCAGGGATGCGGCGCATCAAGCAGATCGGCGTGGATTATGTGCTTATGGGCGGCCCGCCGATTCCCTGGCAGGAGTCCGAGCTGCGGGCGCGGATGGAACGCTTCAAGGCGGCCGGACTGACCGTCTGCAACATGATGATCAGCGGCTTTCCCAACACGCTATACGGGCGTCCCGGGCGCGATGAGGAAATCGAAAAGGTCCGGCAGTCCATTCGCGCCGCCGGGCGCGCCGGCCTTCCCGTGGTTGAGTACAACTTTTACGCTCACCGGCTTGTGGAAGGCTACTACGAGGAGACGGGGCGGGCGGGTGCAGGTCTGACGGCTTTCGATTACGAACGCGTCAAAGACCTTCCGCCGCTGCCTCACGAGGGTGCACACACTCTGGAGCAGATGTGGAGCAACATTACCTACTTTTTGAAGGCGGTGGTTCCGGTGGCCGAGGAGGCCGGTGTGCGCCTGGCGCTCCATCCCAACGATCCTCCCGCGCCGGTGAGCCGCGGCTCGGGCCAGATTATGGCCACGCTGGCGGGATGGAAGCGGCTGATCGAGATTGTGCCCAGCCCGGCCAACGGCATCACTTACGACTGCGGCGTCACGCGCGAACTGGGCGAGGACCCGGTCGAAGTGTGCCGCTATTTCGGCACGCGCGACCGCATCAACCACGTGCACTTCCGCAACGTGCGGGTCCGCAAGCCGTACGAACAATACACGGAGGTGTTTCCGGACGAAGGTCAAGTCAACATGTTCGAGGTGATGCGGGAGCTGGTGCGGCTGAAATATCCCCGCTGGATCTATCCGGAGCACCCCCGGGCTCTGGATGCCGACCGGGAGCGTCCGGGCTTCCGTTCCTTCTACCCCGGGGGCGGCGGCTATGTGGGGGAGGTGTACAACGTGGCCTACACACGGGCGATGCTTCAGGCGGCACTCTCGCTTTAAGGGTTGACCCGCAAGTTCCGAAGCCGGCCGCGAGGTCCCTCGTCCGCTCAAAGTCGTCGTCGAAATCGGCCCTGACCGGGCCAACGCCTCGATCAGGAGCGTTAACGCCGACCCGCCTCAGCCACCCTCTTCCAACTGTGGCGGCGTGCACGCTGGCGATTTGCAGAGTCGAATTCCAGTAGCCAGAGGGCGCCGCCTGGGGTAACGAGGCCGCTCGAGGGGCGCCAGGGCGGCGAGGTTGTCGCTGCAGTCGAGACCGCGCCATCGGAGGCAATGCGGACGACTCGGCGCTGCTCCGGAAGGGCGGCGTAAACATTTCCGCCCTGATCCGCCCACACTCCCATGACTTCACCGAGCGCGCGACTGTGAAGCGCACTGATCTTGCCGCGAGGGCTGATCCGGTGAACGACACCCCGACTCGCGAAAAGCAGATCGCAGGTTGAAGTGATTCCGAGCCAGCCCGGCCTCATGTTGCCGAGATGCACGAAAGTTACGGCAGGCAGACCGGGGCGGGCCCGCTTGACTGCGGTCGTTGAACGCTCGCCGCCTATCCAGTAAAACCATCCGTCCGCACAACGGACAAAGGAGAAGTCTCCATAGTCCTCGCGGAAGCCGTGGCGAGCCGCAATGATGTCAACAATGTTGCCGTTAGGGCTGCGCTTCCACACTCGATGGCCCCAACGGTTTGTGCGCTCCCCCTCGTACCAGAGGTCTTCGCCGTAAAGATTCCCGTCGGAATCGAGCCACAGCTCATGAGTGTGGACATTGGCGACGGCGATCGAGAGCGTGCCATCAGGGGCAATACACCACACATGAACGTTGTCCGAATAGAAGATATTGCCGGCGGTGTCCGCGACGATGCCGATGGCGGGGTGCGCATGGAGCGCGGCGGCAACCAGCAACGTCGCCAGCAGGCCGAAGAGGGTTCCGGGTCTGTTCAGGCCTTCAGTATGCCGCACGTGCTTGCGTGATGTCGAGTTGTGACCGATGCATTGGGGTTCGGCGGCCACGAACCGGCTAAAGGCAGGCCGTTGGATAAGATTAGCAGCGCCGGCCGGATTGTCCGCCCCAAGCCGGAAGGATGCGAAACCGCCTCGATTCCGCTGTCGAAAGACTATCGGACGTCGCAGCGTGCCCATCTGTCCGGGCAACCGTGGGACCGGCGCAAACTTGCCGGCCTTCGACATGGACTTCGGACCAATCGCCTTTCAGCGCCGGAGCCCACTGGTGCAATCGGGAGTCGTCCTGTTCCGAGTCCATCCCGGAACTCCCGAGAACCTTGCATCGCGCGTGCGGGCGTTCGGCGAGGCCAACAGGACTTGGGCCGGGCACATGAGCATCCTCACGGTTGACGGGACTCAGGTGGTGACTGCGCGGAGACCGTGAGGCGCTTCTTTGTCGGAATCGTTTTTCTCCGGTGACTTAAGCGAGCACCCTCGGGGTGACGAAACCGCCATTTTGACCGGCGCCGGAACGGTTCGCTATGATAGTAAGTTCCGATGGCAAACACGTTCTCTGCGTTAAAACGCGTGCGCCAGACCCGGAGGCGCACTCTGATCAACCGCGTGCGCAAGTCGCGCCTGCGCCACCAGATCCGCAAGCTGCGGCGGCTGCTCGAGGCCAAAGACGTGGCGGCAGCGCAGGCCGAACTTCCCCGGACATTTTCGCTGATTGACCGCGCGGCCAAGTGGGGCATCATCAAAAAGAACACGGCGGCGCGGTACAAGTCGCGGCTGCACCTGCGCCTGAAGGCGCTGGCGGCGTAGGGGTTCTCAGGCGCCCAGGATCAGGGCTTCCATCACGACGCGGTCATCCGGCCGCACGTCCCGCAGAGCCCGGTCGGTTCTAAAGATCCGGCGCAACATGGATTCCAGCTGCGGCCGGGTGAATTTCCGCGCCGTTTCCAGGATCTGCCGGGCGCGGGCGGGCCAGATGGGACGCCCCGGCGCCGACAGGCGGGATTGAATCTGTTCGGCGGTGCGCAGGCGCAGTTCCTGCGCCGCCAGTGCCAGGCGGAAGTGGGTGGCGAGGAAAGCCAGCGCCAGGGGCAGGTATTCTCCCTGCCGGATCAAGGAATCGAGCAGCTCGAGCGCGTGGGAGCGGTCATCGCGGCCGAGAGCTGCGACCAGGGCGAAGACGCTGGCGACGCTGGAGTCCGGGACGAGCAGCGCCAGATCGGCTGCCTCGATGGTGCGCCCGTCGGAGGCGTAGAGGGCCAGTTTTTCGATCTCTCCGGCCAGGCGCAGCGCGTCATGGCCCACCGCTTCCAAGAGTGCGTCGAGCGCTTCCGGCGAGAGGCGAAGGCCGGATCTGCGGGAAAGTTCCACGGCGAGCTTGCGCAGCTCCGCAGGGGAGAACGGCGGAAACTCCACCTGCGCTTTGACGGCGGCGTAGAATTTGCGGACCCGCTCGGCCTTTTGCCGGTCTTCGCCTTCCAGCTCGTAGCGGGCGGCATCGAAGACGATGACCACGCCTGGGGCGGGCTCTTTGAGGTAGGAGGTGAGCAGTTCGGCTCCGGATGCGGCGTCGTTTTCAGGGGAGCGGGCGCGCGGCAAGGCGGCCTCGGCGCCGGCGGCCCAGATGAGCCGGCGCGGGGCGAATAACGAAAACGAACGCGCGTCATCGAGGAGCGCGGCCAGGGCCATTTCTTCCAGGTCGTGGCGGACCAGGCCTTGCTCGCGTGCCTCCGGCGGGAGCGTCCGCTCGATGAGAGCCTTCCGGCACAGGGCGCGGCGGTAGGGCTCGGCGCCCAGGAACAGGTAGGCCGGAGCCGGCTCCTGCCGGGCGATCTGTGCCAGGAACTGATCGGGGTGCACGGGCCTCAGAACCTCTCCAGGACTGCGCTGACCACGCTGCGGGCCACGTCCCGGCTCAAGCGCTCCAGCGCCATTTCGCTTTCTTCGAAATAGGCTTTCTGGTCCACGGCGCTGATTTCGTATCGTTCGCGCACTTCGAAGTGATTTCGCGCAAACAGGACCTGGCCCGAGGCCCGCTCGCGCAACACCACGCTGAGAATCACGCTGATCTGGACGGCGCTGGCGCGGCCCGTGGCGGGATCGAAAATCGTGGGCCAGGCATTGTATTTCTCCACGGTGCCTTCCAGGATTGCGTCGGCTTCCTGCGGGCTGGCGACGATCTGATAGCGCGTCCGGGAGAGGAATTCCCTTCCGATAGCCGCCGGCAGGCGCTCGGTGAGCTGGTAGCGGGTGGTGAGATTGGCGAAGGCGGGCACGGCGATCGTGCGGACGGTCCGGGGCATCAGCGTGGCGCGGCCGGCGACGTGGTAGCCGCAACCGGCGCACACAGCGAGGGCCAGCGCCGCGGCTGCCACGCGTTTCATCGCTTTTCCTCCCGGGCGCCGAGCAATGCCGCGGCCACGCTCAAGGCGTTGTCGGCCAGAAGACGCAGGTTGTCGGCCGCGGCCCACAGCCAGCACGCCCGGGGATGGTTGCGGTCCGCAGCGATGGCGCCTACCGCGATGCCGCTCTGGCCGGCGACACCCACGTTGGTGGGCGGCTCGAGGTCTCCATGCCGGACGTCGACCAGATCGGAGGCCAGTTGCCGGGCGATGTCGTCGGGGTCGGGCCGGCGGTCCAGCTCCACCCAGGCCGAAATGGTGTAGCCGTGAAACACCGGTGCCTGAACCAGCCGCAGCGAGGGGACGGGGATTTTTCCCGCAAGCAGGCTCACGAGATGGCGTTCAATGCGAAGTTCCACGGACTCCAGGGACTCCGGCGCTTCGCTTCCATAGCGGGCGAGCATGGTGAAGCCGACCTGAGCGTCGTAGACCTTGCGGGGCAGTTGCCGGAAGGAAAGCAGGCTGACGGTTTGTTGTTCCAGTTCGTCCACGCCGCGCCGTCCCCGCTCGCTTGCCGGCTCAAAGACGTGCACGACGGAGCGAACGAGCCCGCCGGCGGCGGCAAGACGGCTCAGCAGCAGGGCTACGGCAACCGCGGCAGGGTGCGCGACCACGTGAACGGTGCCGGGCGCCAGCGTGGGGGGCTCGGCCTCGAGCAGGGGCGCGCGGAGGCGCGCTGCGGGTTCCTCTTCGGCTGCGTAGGTGAGGTCCACAATCTCGGGACCGGGGTGGCGTTTCAGGAATTCGAGGGCCTGCCGGCTGGAGGCGCGCGAGCCGGCCAGGAACACCAGACGCACTTTCGCCAGAGCCTCTTTCTCGAAGGGCTGAATGACGACGGCCTCTCCTGCCTCCTCGCTCAAGGTGGCGGTATCCTGTTCCGCTCCGATGAGTCGCAGAGTGGCAGGGAGCTTGCGTTCTCGCACAAGCTCACGGATTTCACGGCCGATGAGCGTTTCGCTGCCCACCAGCGCGATGGTCTCCTGAGGCATGGCTTATCCGGGTTGCCGCTCAGGCTGGGGAGCCCCGTGGCGCAGGCGGCGGAGGATGCCGCCGAGGCGGACGACGATGCCGCTGGCGACGTAAGAGGTGGCGATAGCCAGCAGCACAGGCTGCGAGAAATTCCAGATGAGGTAGATCAGGGCGCCCCACAGGATGACGGTGAGCGGCGACAGGGGGCGAAGCAGCTGGATGTCCTTGAAGCTGCGATAGCGCCACGTGCTGACCATGAGGAAAGCCAAAAGCGCGAGCACGGCGATCCACAGCAGCGAGTAGGTCCACGACTGCAACGGGACGCTGTCGGAGGCGTACACCACTGCGGCGACCAGTCCGGCGGCGGCGGGGATCGGCAAGCCGACGAAGTACTTGCGGTCGGGCCGCCCGGGGTTCTTCGGGACCGGATTCTTCTGGATGTTGAAGCGCGCCAGCCGCACGGCGCCCGACACCAGGAACAGGAAGGCGACGAAGTAACCGATGCGGCGCAGGTGATCGCCCACAATGGGATGCACACTGCCGTCGGCGAAGTGGACGCCCCAGGCAAGCGCCAACAACGCGGGCGCCACGCCGAAGGTGATGACGTCGGCGAGGGAATCCATCTCCTGGCCGAACTCGCTGACGGTTCTGGTCATCCGGGCGATGCGGCCGTCGAGCCCGTCAAGCAACACTGCCCAGCCGATACATTTGGCGGCGGTCTCAAAGTGAGGGTTGGCGCCGAGGTGGCCGGTCATGGCCAGGAGGGCGCCTTGAAAGGCTTTGACGATCGCCAGGAAGCCGAGGAAGATGTTGCCTGCCGTGAACAACGTGGGCAGCACATAGGCGGCGCGCCTGGGCCGCCGAGGCTCGAGCCGGTCCGGCACGGCAGGGTTCATCGTGCCCACTCCGGTTCGAGATGCCGGCCCGAGACGGCCTCTTCGGTGCGGCGGAGGCTGAGAGCCGCATCGCGGCGCCGCGCCAGCACGCTGGATCCGGCCAGCACGCGGTCGCCTTCGCACACCGCCAGAACCCACTCGGGTCCGAGGATGACGTCCACCCGCGAGCCGAACTTGATCAGGCCCACGCGCTCGCCGGCCGAGACCCGGTCGCCCGGCTTCTTGGTGAAGACGATCCGGCGCGCGATCAGGCCCGCGATCTGTTTGAAGACCACGGTGGTGTCGGCGCCGCGGATGGTGACGGTGTTCTGCTCGTTGTGTTGCGAGGCTTCTTCGCGGCTGGCCACCAGAAATCTGCCGGGCTGGTAGCGGACTTCGGTGATGACGCCCGAGATAGGAGCGCGGTTGACGTGCACGTCAAAAATGTTCAGGAAGATACTGACCCGGGTCCGGTCCGTGCCCTCGGGACGGATGGCCACGATAGTGCCGTCGGCCGGGGATACGGCCACGGCTCCGGCGGGGATGAGGCGCTCCGGGTCCCGGAAGAAGTAGAGGGAAAACAACGCCAGCGCGTAGAGGGGCAGAGCCCAGGCAAGGCCGGCGAGCCAGGAAAGCGCCGCAGCCGCTGCCAGAAACGCTGCGCCGTAATAAATACCGTCCCGCACCATGCGCTGCCCATTATTCTTGCACAGGGGACTGCGGGCAGGGCGCCGGAGAACTGCGCGAGAATGGGGTGGTCAGCGCAGAAAATGGAGCGGCGAACGAGCAGGCTGGCGGTGTTTGTGGC
>JBBIJF010000031.1:0-49687 GCA_037446115.1 Acidobacteriota bacterium
GCTCCACCGGCTTCTCGGTCAGGTGCACCATCGCCGCCGGGTTGACCTTCTTGACACTCCACACGTCGGTGGCGTTCTTGATCTCCGGGTTGAACCAGTGGGCCGCCCCTTCGCGCCAGCCATAGAATGCCCATTCATGGTTCCCCATAAAATCCTTGCGCGTCAGCACGGGGTGTTCCTTGACCCAGATGATGGCCTGCGAGAAGTACAGCCCACAGTCGGCCAGCGCTGGGGGATAGTTGGCGCAGTTGGCATAGCCGCCCCAGATGTAGAAGGCCCCGCCGGGCTTGAGCACGGCCGCCAGGTTGCCGAACCACTGCCGCAGTAGGACGTCGTAGTCGGCTTCCTTCAGGAAGTCGTTTTCGAGTGCCCGGTCTTTGGGGCGCAGCTTCCGGGTGGTGCGCTTGGCCTTCGAGGCGCCGCGGTGCAGATCGAAGCTCTGGTGATGCTGAAGGCTGCCAAACGAAGACAGCCCGGCGGCGATGGCGTTGTTCGAGCGCGGCTCCACCCGCACGTTGTAGGGCGGATCGGTGTTGACCAGATCGACCGGCCCACCCTCGACCAGCCGATCGACGTCGGCACGGTCGGCCGAGTCCCCGCACAGCAGCCGGTGGTTGCCCAGGATCCACAGATCCCCGCGCCGTGAGACCGGCTCTTCGAGCGGCTCGGGCACGGCATCCTCGTCGGTGAGGCCTTCGGCAAGCTCGGGCGTCTCTGCCAGCAAAGCATTCAGCTCTTCATCCGAGAAGCCGACCACGTCGAGGTTGAACTCCTCTTCGCGCAGCTCGGTGAGCAGGCCGCGCAGCAGCTCCTCATCCCAGCCGGCATTGAGGGCCAGCTTATTGTCGGCAATCACCAGGGCGCGCCGCTGCGCCTCCGTCAGGTGATCGAGCACGATGACCGGCACTTCCTGAAGGCCCAGCTTGCGAGCGGCCAGGACGCGCGCGTGCCCAGCGATCATCACGCCATCGGCGCCGACCAGAACTGGATTTGTCCAGCCAAACTCCACGATCGACGCCGCAATCTGCGCCACCTGCTCGTCGGTGTGCGTGCGCGGATTGCGAGCGAAGGGGATCAGCCGCTCGAGCGGCCAGCGCTCGATCTGGAGATCCAGGTTCACTTCTTGATGTAAGGCGCCTGGGCTGGCGTGCCGTCCGGGTTGGCGAAGTGGGCGAGCACCGCGGTCACACCCTGCACTGCCGACAGCACCACCATGGCCCAGAACTTGCCGCGCCCGGGCAGCAGCTCCTCGGTAGCATTGATGCCCTGCGCCACCAGCGCCAGCATCTGAATGGCAACGTTGACAGAGAACTTCATCTTGCTAAGCTCCTTGAATCGTTCCACCAGCGGCTGCAGCCGCAGGTAGATCCGTAGTTGGCGAATCATCACGCCCAGTGCGGGACCCAGACCCAGTAGGCCACCATCAGCCCTTCGCCCGCGTTGTTGGCGTCCACGTAGTAGTCGGCGGGCCGCAGCAGGTCACCGGCGGGCGACTCCAGAACCAACTCGTCGGCAATCCCGCCGCCGGCGCCCGTGGGCCAGAACTCCTTGATCACACCGGCCCCGGTCGCCTTGTTCATGCCGGCCACGCCCAGAAACACGCGCCCGGTCTCGCCGATCACCACGGCAAAGCGCAGCTTGGCCACGCGCAGATTCGTGTCCGTCGTGATGGGCACAGGCGTGCCCGGCGTCGGTACCGCAATCTTGCCGAACGAGCGTGCTTGAAGAAACTCGCGGTTTTCCACGGCGACCCTCTTACAGGCTGCGCGTTCCGGACTCCAGCCAGCGGCTGCGCAGCACCTTGCGCACCGCTGCCGCCGGCGCCGCCATCTGCTCCTCGCCCTCCGCCGCCGGCGCAAGCGCCGCGATCCGGTCAGCCTCGGCATCCAGCCGCAGGCCCATCGACACCAGCCCGCACAGCGCCGCATAGGCGTACACCCGCGCATCCAGCGCCTCGCCGCGCACCCCCTTCTTGCGCCGCCACTCCCGCACCGGTACGCCGCGGGAGTACGACGTAACCAGCACCTCCGAGAGCAACTGCTCGAAGAACTCCTCGCTGCGCTCCCGAGGAAAGTGCGCGTAGCCCGGCCCAGGCTGCTCGATCTTGAGCCGGCTGTAGACGACGCTCTTCGCACTATCCACGCCCACGATCCACAGCGGCGTTCGGCCCAGCGTGCTGCGGCTCGGCCGCTTCGGCCAGACCGGCAACGGGCCGCCCTTGCCCTTGATGGCGAAGATCCGCCGGTGGTAGCGCGTGCGGCAAAAGTCATACACCGCCTGGGTGTGGAAGCCCGAGTCAATCGCCGAGGCAGCCACCGGCACCTTGATGCCGTACTCGTGCCGCCACTCCCGCTTGAGGTACTCATCGAGCGCGCGCCACAGATCCGGCGCGCTGGGATCGCCCGGAAACACGCGGTACTCGATCGACCACGATTCCTCGCCGCGGCCCCAACCCACCAACTCGAGCTCCGCCCGATCTACCTGAAGATCCACTCCGGCAGTCAGCACAGCCACGCCGGCCGGAAGGTGGGCTCCGAAAGACTCGCGCCGGTTGAGCAGCGTCGCCAGCTCGACGCTGGTCTCGGCCTCGTCATCCCACAGCTCGCCGAGCGCCGTGTTGATGAAGGCGCGCAGCGTCTCCGGCCCGCCGTGCTTGGCCTCCAGGAACTCGGCCGCCGTCTCCGGCCACTCCTTCCACGGCGAGTAGAGCTGGCTGATCCAGAAGCCCGCAATCTTGGACTTCGGGTTCGCCGCCCGCCACTCCCCGCGCGCCAGCATCCACGGCTTGCGGTGCGGCGGAATCAACACGCCACACTGTGCGCAGCGATACTGCGCCTCTTCGGGCCGCCCCTCGGGCCATTCCAGGTTCGGCCAGATGAGCACCTGGTAGGCGCCGCACTCCGGGCAGGGCACCCAGTAACTCGATTGATTACTACGCAGCCACCACGACTCGATGCGGCTGGCGCCCTTGACGGTGGGGGTTGAAACGAGCAGGATCTTGCGGTTCCACCAGGTGGCCGAGCGCTTGATGGCCAGGGCCACCGGATCGCCTTCGGTGCCCGCCGAGGCGGGATAGCGGTCCACCTCATCGAGCAGCACGTAGCGGATAGGCCGCATGGCCAGCCCGGCCGGCGAGTTGGCGCCGGCAATCGTAATCGAGCCGCCCTGAAACTGCTTGTGCAGGATGCGATTGTTCGAATCGCGCGTTCGGACGTCGGCCACCTTGCCCCTCAAGCACGGCGTGTGGCGCAGCATCGGCGCCAGCCGGTCCTTGCTCCAGGCCTCGCCGTCCTCGACCCGCGGCAGCACCACCAGCATCGGTCCCGGATCACGGTCGATGACATAACCAACCAGGCAGAGTAAACATTCACTCTTTCCCGTCTGACTGGCCGCCATCATCACCACGCGCTCGTAAGGGCTGTTGGGAGTGAGCGCATCCAAGATGGCCCGCTGATACGGCGCCCGCTCGGTGCGCCAGGGGCCGGGCTCCGCCGAGGCCTCCGAGGACAACCAGCGGTTTTGATCGGCCCACTCGGAGACCGTCTGCCGCGGGGGCGGCTCGAGGGCCGCAACCACCTGCTCAATGCACTCCTCAAGCACGCCGGTAGCGGAGCTCATCCTGAAGACCCTTCAAGATCCCTTCGATCTCGCCGTCGAGCAATTCGCGAACTTGCCGGACGTCTGTGAGCACCGCTAGCTGCGGCGCCAACTTGGGCGGCAACCCCAAGAGTTTGTCGCGGAGCTGCCGCGCCAGCCGGAACCACTGCGCCTTGACCTCGTCGGTCGCCACCAGCTTGCCCGACTTGGTCTCAAACTCGAGCTTGCGCAATTTGGCCTTGTAGATCATCTCCGCCGTGCGCGCCTGGGCAAAGCTGGAAGGCGCGGCGACGATTCCTTCCGCCAACGGCCGCTGTTGACCAGTGTTGACCGGCGGTGGCGGCTCGACGTCCACCGGGCGGTCATCCAGCACGGCGTCGCTGGCGGCGACATCGACCAGCTTGCCGCGCAGCACCAGAATCCCGCGCTTGGCTAAGCGGTTGATGTAGGAGCGGTGAACCTTGCGGTAGCGCGCGTACTCGGCCTGTGTCATCAGGCCGGCGTTCGCCTTCACGGCCATCGTGTTGACTGCTGTTGCGTGGTGTTGACCAGTTTTTGCGCCAGAATCTGGGCCCAGCGTGCCATCCATCTCACCCGCGGCCCCCGAGGCCCAGGAAGGAACCACAACTACCTGATAATTCGATAGTTATTATATTTTCTCTGGCGACTATATATTAGCCGTGCTTATGTCATGACACTATGTCTTCACGTGTGCTTCTGATGACGCATGCCCTCCTGCCCCCGCAGCTGGCAGCACAGCACAAGCCCTCAACTGCGGCGCCCCTCCGCCACGGCGAGGCTCTTCCGCACTCCCGATCCTGGCTTCGGCCACCGGAACGGCCACCCATGCCAGCGCTTGAACAGGCCGCGCTCCATCGCCACCCACTTGCCGCCCAAGGCGGCCCTGCGCGAGCGCTTCATCTCGGCACCAAGCATTCCGTCACCACTTGCAGGAAGATCGGCCGCAGCTCGTCGCCCCGCCCCAGCCGCCGCAGCCGCCAGCAGAGGTAGCCGTTGTCCAGGTGCTCGCGAAAGCTGTAGCGGGTGCCAAGCGGCAGTTGGTCACCCACCGCCGGCGAGCCATCGCCCTGCCGCGCAAAGATGGCCTTCAGATGTCCCTTGCGTCCGTAGACGGCGGTGACGAGGCCGGCTCCGATCAGACGCCGCGCGCTCTCCGGCGAGCGAAATCCTCGCGACGTCCCGTCGGCCGCGTAGAAGGGAATGCGTTTGTCGGTGGCCAAGGACACTTCACCTCCGAACGCCGGAGGGAAGGAGTTTTACGAGCGTCCCATCGCTCGCACAAGGCTGGGTTGCGGGTTTGTTTCGAGAGGGCCCGCCTCCCTCTGGGGGAACGCTTCGCGAGCGTTCTACTCCAGCGATACCAGAGCCGCGCTTCAGTCGTCAAGAGAGAAAATCATTTCACTCCCACATCGTTTGAAACGACACTGCCGGCCCTCGTAGGAATTGCCCCTGGCGCGCCACAGACGGCCCAGGACGCGCCGGAAGGACCGGAGTGGCACTGACAAACCGCCCACTGCCCAGCGGCGCGTTCTGGGCCACGTGTGCGCGAAGCGCGGTGCATGGACGTCGAGGGAGGCGGAGGTCGGATGCCGATGTTCCTCATGTATAGGAAATGGGAATTTGTCTTCGTCTCCTGATTCGCGAGACGAATCGAAAAAAATGCATGTCATGCCCTCCATGACCACCCGGAGGCCGGCTGACGCCGCGAAGGAAGTGCCCCGGAGGGCTGTGATGATGTTCCTCATGTATAGGGAAAGGAAATTTGTCTCCGTCTCCTCAATCGCGAGACAAATCGAAAAAAATGCATGTTCTGGCCTCCATGACCACCCGGAGGCCCAGAGCGTAGTGGAGTCCAAATTTGGACTCCGGTTGGACTCCACGAGGGACGGAGCGACGGGGTTGAAGACCCTTAAGTGTTTGAAACCAGTGGTGGGCCCGTGGCGACTCGAACGCCAGACCTTTACCGTGTCAAGGTGGAAAAATCAATCACTTACAAGGAAAACTAAACAGTCAGCGGCCACCGATTTGGAAGCCAAATGGCAGTTCCGGTGCGTTTGGACTCCGAACGGGCTCCACGGACGCAGTGAACGATTGATGGCCCACCGAGTTTGGCATGCCACGTGCTTCGCGCGCACGCGCGCGGTCATTACCGCCTTTCCAATGTCATCTCGTGAATCAGGAGACGGAGACAAATTCGATTTCCCTATACATGAGGAAATGAGGAGATCGGCTGTCGATGTGGAGTGACGTGTCGGCATTGGTTGCAGTCTGCGGAACGATTCCTACAACTCAAGGCCGATTGGGTCGGCGGCGTTCGCATTCGTGGGTTCAATCGGCCGGTCGCTATGCTCCGGACCGTTGTGGTTCACCCCTCGCGCTTACGATACTCTTCAAGGGCAAGCGCCTGATAAGCCTGAAGCGTCTCCTCCAGGCCCTGATCGAGCAGTTCCCCGTCGCAAATTTAACGAGCTGGTGGAGCAGGATGGCCCAGGCTGTCTCGGACGGAGCACTCTGCTTCATCCCGGAGGCAAAAATCGGCTGGACCCCGGCCAGGGCCAGGTCCAGGCAGAAACTCAGGCCGAAGGTGGAGGGCGCTACACCTCGTCTTGCCGGCGTAGAGGGCTCCACTATGGCCTCTTCGGCGTTATCCTCTGAACCGTCCGCCAACTCCTCCAACGGCTCTTCTTCGACCTCGATCTCCTTGCGTGGAGCGAGCCTGCCCAACAGGTAGCGATTGCGCACGCTCTGCTCAGTGACAATCTCCCGTTCGCCCCCGGCGGGACCGAGCAGATCCCGGCGGATCAAATCGAACAGTTCTTCCCGCATCGCACAAGTGGACATGGAACGCCCTCTATTCGTGCTCCTTGAACCGCAGCTTCACCTTCAGCCGATTCAGGTGAGACCAGGGCAGAATGCCTTCGTGCTGCAACCGTCCGACCAAAACGCCGGGGGCGATGCCCAGCTTGTTGGCCCACTCCCGAACCTGCGCGGCGCTTCGAGGGGCAGTGGCCGCTATCCGCCGCCAGTCGGCTGGCGGAATCAGGATGTCTCTGGCGAAGCGGTTCGCTTCCTCCTCGTGCTCGTCGGCGTCTTGGCCAAACTCCACGTAAACCGCCTTCTTGGGGTGTAGCAGGATATGCGCTGCTTCATGGAAAAAGGTGAACCAGAACTGATCATCGCTCTTGCCGCGCAAGCTGAGCTGCAGGATCGCCTTCTCGGCGTTCAACCATTGCGTCACCCCCCACGCGCGCGCGCCAGGGATTTCCGGCACGAACACAAGTGCGACGCCAGCCTCAGCGCAGCCCTTCTGCATCTTCGGTGCTGCTTCGGGCGGGGACTCTACGCAGAGCTTGCGAATCTCACGAAGAGCGTGGCGGAATTTGGCCTCATTGTAAGGGGCGCAGGCGATTTTCTGCGCCTGAATTTCCCCGAGCCGCACCCACGCCAGCAGGGCGTACTTGTCTACCTGATGCGCCATGGACTGACGGAAGGCCAAACCTCGTTCATCTCCGATGCGCGAAAGGGCTTCAAACGATGCAACACCGAAAAAGTTGAGGAGCTCCCGGAGACGGGTCACGCGGTCGCTCTCTCTGGCGAGGACTCCCTGTTTGATCAGCGACTTTACAGGAAGACGGTTCAGCCACTCTTGCTGTGTTTCAAGCCGTGCCGCCTCCTCATGCCGGGCGAGCGACTGACGATAATTGGCTTCTGCGTTCGTCCAGAATCGGGCCGGAATCGCCAGTACGCGCTCGAGCTGGATGGCGGTTTCCGGCAGCAACGGCGCCTTGCCTTTGACGATCTCGTTGACGGTCTTCTTCGTGCGCCCGATGCGCTCGGCCAGTTCGGCTTGGGACATTCCGAGCTCTTCGAGCTTCTCCTCCAGGATTTCGCCGGGAGGCGTCACAAAATCCGGTTCGTACTGATGCAACACGGTGCTACTCATGGGTATCCTCGATGCCAACGATCAGGACGGCGGTGATCTGGCTCCAATCCATACCGCCATCGGCCTTTTTGGGAACGGGGTTGTGGTCGGGGATGAAAATCAGCCGGTACGGTCCATCCAAGTCCAGAGAGAGTTGTCCCTTCCTTTTGCCCATCAACTCGTGCAGCCTGCCCGGAACGTTCCGAAGGTCTTCCAAGACGACAGCAGCGCGAATGGCGTCGAGCCGCCGCCGTATCAGCTTGGCCCGTTGCTCGCCGTGGACCCTGCGCAGAAGCGCGAAGTCGTTGCACTCCTTGCCGAGCTTTCCCGTCCGAAAAACAAGTTCCAAGGGCTCTGTCTCGACTAGATTTCGTTTACGTATCAGGTTAACACAAAGTTCCGAAACAATCTAGCCCTCCCGCGGGTCGAGCGGGTCGAACAGCGTCGGAACAGCGAGGGTGGGCTTACCTCCTTTCCCCTGGCGCTTTGGTCTGAATGCTGGAGCCGAGGCCGCCTCCGCGGCGTGGCGAGCCTATGCGAGCCCAGCGTCCCTCAATGGCGTCGTCGCGCCGGGGCCATGGGGGCGTTGGTGCTCCATATATAGGAATTAAATTTCTCTTCTTCTCGCGATACGCGAGACGAAAACATGCAAGAACACGACCCCATCGGTACCACGACCCCGAACCCATTACAAAGCAACGGATTGCGTGTGGGGTCATCCAGAAGGCATGACCCCACACGACCCCGCAAGCACTTTGGACCTGGAGTGGACCTGAAAGGAGGCCTTCCGAGGGAGGCGACGGAGGTAAGTCTTTGAGAGGTTTGGTCGGGCCGCCGGGATTTGAACCCGGGACCTCTTGCACCCCAAGCAAGCGCGCTAGCCAGGCTGCGCCACGGCCCGATTGCTTCTTTCAGTCTACCGCACACCCGGCTTCCGGGAATCCCCGGGCGAGATCCCTCATTTCGGAAGGCGGCTTCCGCAAGGCAGGCTCATGGAGCGGGCCCTGACACAAAACTTCGGCTCAAGCTACCGACGACCCAGGCCCGCACAACAGAGAGGTAACGCGACGCCGCGGATGGCGGAGGAAGAGGGATTCGAACCCCCGAGGGCCTTTCGACCCTTGCGGTTTTCAAGACCGCCGCCTTCGACCACTCGGCCATTCCTCCAGTTCTCACTGTAGCAAAGCAGCGCTCCCCTCTCTCGGGCGAAGCGCCCGACTCAGGGGCGTGGTACGAGCTGGCACGGCCGGCAGGTCCCGCCCACGAGAGGAACGGGCGCCATTGCAAGCCGTAGTGAAATCAGAGCGTTTTGGTGACCTTCGTCAGCGTCCGGGGCCTATCCGGGTCAAGGCCCTTTTCCTCGGCCAGCAGCGCACTGAACAGCTGTGCCGGGACGATATAGGGAATCGGCGTATACAGCTCCTCTCGCCAGGCATCCCTGGGCCACTTGAGAGGCAGCGAGATGCTCCGGGGCGACTCAGCCACCGCCTGGCGGTTTCCCGCATCTGTGATTACCAGGACGTCTGCCTTACGGTCGCGGAGTTTGAGCAGGATCTCACGCATCGAGGGCCACGTCGCACCCGGCGGAGCAAACAAGAACACCGGGAAGGACTCTTCCACCAGCGCGATCGGACCGTGCAGGAAGTCCGCCGAAGAGAACCGCTCGGCCACGACATAGCACGTCTCCATGAGCTTCAGGCCGAACTCGAGGGCGCTTGCGAAGTTCAGACCGCGCCCGACAACCGCCGCATCGGTCATGAAGCGGTAGCGGGGCACGAGCTCCGCTACCTGACCCTCAATGCGCAAGGCCCGCTCCGTCCATTCCGGCAGCCGCTCGAGGTCACCGAGTCGGATACGCGCCCCCAGCGAGTGTGCCAGCAAATAGAACATCAGTAACTGCCCGGTGTAGGTCTTCGTGGCCGCCACGCTCCGCTCCTTGCCGGCCCGGACCAGCAGCACGTGGTCGGCGCGGCGCGCCAGCGTGCTCGATTTCTCGTTGGTGATGCCTACATTGACCGCCCCCTGACTCTTGGCTCGCTCCAGAACCCTGATCGTGTCGGTGGATTCACCGGACTGGGAGACCGCCACCACGAGCGCTTCGCGCAGATCCACGAAGGCATCGTAGAGCGTGAAGATCGAAGGAGCAGCCATGGAGACGGGGATCCCGGTCGTAATCTCCAGCAGGTAACGGCCGAACTGGGCCGCATTATCGGACGTACCGCGAGCCGCCAGCACAATCAGCTTCGGCCGCACATGCTGCAGCCGGCGGGCAAGTCGCCGGACGGCGGGCACCGCCCCGCGCAGGGTTCGTTCCAGCGCCTCCGGCTGCTGCCGGATCTCCTCGAGCATTTTCGACATGCCACTCCGAGAATATCAGAGCGGAATCCGGGGGCGGCTTTCGGAGCCCAAAAAGACTGCCTCGAACGGCTGCGCAGCGGGCGGCGGGCTGAGGATCTGGGGTCGCAGCAGCAGAAGCACGTTTCGCCGCTCCCTGGAGCGTGAGGTTTGCCGGAAGACGTTGCCAACAACCGGAATCCGCGACAGTCCGGCGAGCCCGGCGACCGTTCGCGCCTCCTGCGAGCTCATCAGCCCGGCAACCACCGCCCATTGGCCGTCCCGCAGCCGCACCCCGGACTGCAAGCGCCGTGTGGCGATGACCGGAATCCGATTGACGACTTCGCCCGTGAGCACCCTGAACTCCGCTTCCAGATCGAGGGAGATTTCGCGCGTCACATGCGTGCGCGGGGTAACCTTGAGCACCAGACCCAGATCTTCAAACGTGAATGACGGAGGAACTCCGGCCGGGACGCCGGCGACAACCTGGCCGAAAAAACCTCCGGTGATCACCGGAAACTTGTCTCCGACGTGGAGGCTGGCGGGCCGTCCGTCCAGGCTGCGGATTTCGGCGCGGAGCAATGTGCGCGCACTCGAGCGGCTCATTCGGGCGATGGCGTTGGCGTCCGTCACTCCGACGCCCAGAAAGGTCGCGCCGCCACCGAAGACGAGGAAGCGCGAAAACCCGGCAGGGACGGCGGGACGGTTGTTCCATACATCGCTGAAGTTGACGAAGGGAAACAGCGTCGGCAGGGAAACTCCGTAGTCGCGGAAGAGGCTGTCGCTGAGCTCGAGAAACTCCACGCCGATCATCACTTGTGCGCTGTAGCGAAGCATCTGGCCGAGCAGATCCTGGGCGGGGCGAACCAGAGAGACGCGGCCCCGCAGCGACACAAGCCGGCGCTGACTGTCCAACTGCACCTGTTGCAACCCCATGGCTTGCTGCACTGCGCGAGCCAGTTCCCGGGCTTCCTCGAGCGCCACGGGGCTGGGCAGCGGAAACACGGTCGTGATCACCGGCTCGAGTTCGGCGCGCTTGGCGGTTGTGTCGTTTGCCACCAGGAAGCGGCGCTCGCTGAGAGGGACGACGAAGGACCCGGTCGCTGCCTCCAAAGCGCGCAAAGCCTCCCGGCAATCGGTCTCGTCGAGACGGAAGCGGCGCAGGGCGCCGGGCTGGTAGTCGGCGTCGAACACGGCTTCGAGGCCACACTCAGAGGCCAGCTGTTCGAAAAGTTGGCGGGCATTGCCCCGCAGGTCGAAGCTATGTGTCTTAGGGGAGAGACGCAACTCCGGCGCGGCCGCATGATCTGTGGAAGCCGTGTGCGCCCCGGGCTCTAAAGCCGCTGCAGACTGACCCGTGCGACCGGCATGATCCCGGGCGGATGCGATGGCGCGCTCGCGCAGGGCCTGGCTCCGCAGCCAGTACAAGGCGTTGCCCGGATCGAAGGCAGCGGCCTGCGCGTACAGCGCATAAGCTCGCACGATGTCACCGGCCTGTTGTGCCCGTTGCGCCTCCCGGTGGAGGCGCGAAGCCTCTTTGCGAAGATCCGCCCAGGCGCAGCTTCCTGCCAGGAGGCACACTAAGAGGGCGCGCACCATCATATTGTTAAGACGGCGGCAACGTGCCGCGCGTGCAGCCCGTTAACAGTCTGAAGACTTCCCGCCGATTCCTTGCATAGGACAGTCGCCGATGAGGACGATCCTGAGTGTAGCCAGCGGCAACCGATTTGCGCCGCGAGCCCCGGAAAGCGTGGAGCAGCTCGGCGTACCGGAAATCCTCGTGCAGGACCTGATCCTGCGCCGGGTGTTTATCGAGCGCACTAGCACGCTGGCCTCCCTGGCGCGGGCGCTCAAGCTCTCGCTGCCAGTCGTGGAGACCGTCTTCCGCCAAATGCGCCACCGCCAACTGGTCGAAGTGCTCGGCATGGTGGGCAACGATTACAGCTTTGCCCTCTCGGGCCAGGGCCGGCAGCTCGCGCAGGAGCGCTTTCAGATGACGCACTACGCCGGTCCCTGCCCGGTTTCGCTCTCTGATTACCACCTGGGCGTGAAGGCCCAGGCCGCACGGGTGGAGGTCAGCCGCGAAAAACTCCGCCAAGCCCTCTCGGATCTGGTCCTCAGCGACACGCTGCTTGACCAACTCGGGCCGGCGATCATCTCCCAGGCGGCGCTTTTTCTCTACGGCTCCACCGGAAACGGCAAGACCTCCCTGGCCGAGCGCCTGGTGCGTCTTTACGATGACGACGTGCTGATCCCGTACGCGGTGGAAGTGGACGGCCAGATCATCATCCTGTACGATCCGGTGGTCCACCAGCGCGTGAGCGAGGACGCAGGCGAGGATCCGGACCGGGACCCGCGCTGGGTGCGGTGCAAGCGACCGTGCATCATCGCCGGCGGCGAACTGGTACCGGGCATGCTGGAGTTGCGGATGGATGAAGCCACCGGCACCTACGCAGCGCCGATTCAGATGAAGGCGAACAACGGAATCCTGGTGATTGACGATTTCGGGCGGCAGCTGATTCCACCGCGGGACCTGCTCAATCGTTGGATTGTGCCGCTGGACCGCCGGGTGGACTACCTCATGCTGCGTTACGGAGTCAAGTTTCAGATTCCCTTCGAGATGATGGTCGTGTTTGCGACCAACCTGGATCCGCTGTCGCTGGCAGACGAAGCCTTCCTGCGGAGGATCCAGAACAAGATTCTGGTGGAGGAGATTTCCCCGGAGACGTTCGACGAGATCCTGCGTCGCTGCGCCTCCTCTGCCGGCATACCCTATGAGCCGGACATGGCCGAGTATTTGCGCAGCCTGATCCTGAACGACGAACGGACGGTGCTCCGGGCCTGCTATCCGGGCGACATTTGCCGCATTCTGGTCTCAATCAGCCGCTACGAAGGGCGCCCCCCGCAGATGACCCGGGGCAACCTGGAGCGGGCCGTCCTGCTGTACTTCGCCCGGTCCTGACCGCAGCCTTTATAATAGGGGCTGCGCGCCCGTAGCTCAGGCGGATAGAGCGGCTGGCTTCGAACCAGCAGGCCGGGGGTTCGAATCCCTCCGGGCGCGCCAGGCCCACTGCGGTTGCGAACCCTGTCTCCGAAATCCCACAATAAGGCCAAGATGAGACTCACGCTGCTACTGCTGTGGTTCGCTTCCGGACTGGCCGCTCAGGATTTTTCCGAGATCAAAGTCGAAAAAGTCGCCACGGGCTTCGCCTTTACCGAAGGCCCCGTGTGGTCGCGTGAAGGCTACCTGTTGTTCAGCGACATCCCGAACAACCGGATTCTGCAGTACGTCCCGGGCAAAGGCACGGCTGTGTTCCGCGAGAACTCCAACGGGGCCAACGGAAACACCTTCGACGCAAAGGGCCGTCTCTACACCTGTGAGAGCCGCACACGGCGCGTGACTCGGACGGATCGAAAAGGCAACATCGAAGTGCTGGCCGAACACTGGGACGGCAAGCGTTTGAATGCGCCCAATGATATTGTCGTCCGCCGCGACGGCCATATCTATTTCACCGACCCGGCCTTCGGCCAGCAGGCGGAAACCCGCGAGCTCGACTTCTACGGCGTCTACCACGTCAGCCCGAAAGGGGAGATGGAACTGATCGCCAAGCCTGCGGGACGGCCCAACGGTATCGCGCTGTCGCCGGACGGGCGCATTCTCTATGTGGCGAACTCCGACGAGCGGAACCTGCGGGCCTACGATCTGGATCGCAACGGCAAGGCTTCCAACGAGCGGGTCATCGTCTCCGGCATTGACGGCGTGCCGGACGGCATCCGCGTGGACGAGAAAGGAAATATCTACGTGACGGCCAAGGGCTTGGCGGTTTACTCGCCGGACGGCAAGCTCCTGACGACCATCGAACTGCCGGAGACCCCGGCCAACTGCGCCTTCGGCGATCCGGATTTCATGACGCTGTACGTCACGGCGCGCACTTCTCTCTACCGGATCCGCCTGAACGTGCGAGGAGCGGTGCAATACTGATCCTGTGCCCCGGCGTACTTCCGGCTCCACCAAACGCCGCTATCCTCGCCGTCCGGTGTTGGGCGTGGGGGCGCTCATTTTCAGCCGGGGTCGCATCCTCCTTGTAGAACGGGCGCGACCGCCCCTCAAGGGATCCTGGTCGCTTCCCGGGGGAGTGCTCGAAGCGGGCGAGACGCTGAAAGAGGGCATACGGCGGGAGGTCCGCGAGGAGACCGGACTGGAAGTGGAGCCTCTCGGGATTTTCGAGGTCTTCGAGCGCATCCTGCCGGACCGCCAAGGCCGCCCTGAGTATCATTACGTGCTGATCGACTTCCTCTGCCGCGTCGAGGGCGGGCGTCTGGTCCCCGGCGACGACGTGCGCCGTGTGGCGTGGGTTCCCCGATCCGAACTCGGGCACTACGACATCACCGAAGGCACACGGGCGGTGATCGAGCGCGCCTTTCGCCGCCGGCGGGCACTCCTCAAGCTATGAAGACCACCAGCGCGGATCTGCTCGAGTTCGGCGCGCTCAAAGAGCTGCTGAGCCGGTACATCGAAAGCAGCCTGGGACGCCACGAGCTGGCCCGGATGGCGCCTACCAGCGACCGCGCCGAGGCCGAGAGCCGCCTGGCCGATGCTGCCGAAGCGATCGCCTACACCCAGGCCGCCGCTCAACCCCAGCCGCCCACTCGCGGAGCCGCAGTCCGCCTCCGGTTCGACTCGCTGGTGGATCCGAGTAAGTCTCTGCATAAGTTGGGGATCGAGGGCGCCTGTCTGGAGGCAAAGGAGATCTATGAACTCACCCATCTGCTCGCCCGGGCCGTCGAGATCCGGCGCCTGCTCGCCGCCTGCAGTGCGCGCTTTCCGCGCCTGGCGGCCAAGGCGCGAGCCATCGCCGAATTCAGTCCGCTGGTGGCGGATCTGGCCGGAAAGATCACCCCGGAAGGCGAGGTCGTCGACGAGGCGAGCCCCGCCTTGACACGCTTGCGGCGCGACATTGACCGCCAGCGTTCGCTCGTGCAGGAGTCGCTCGAACGGTTCCTGCGCCGCCACCGAGAGGAGGGGGTCCTCCGGGAAGAGTTCGTCACGATCCGCAACGGGCGGTTTGTGATCCCGGTCGTGGCCGGGCGGCAGCACCGCCTGGAGGGCGTCGTGCACGGCTCAAGCGGCAGCGGCCATACGTTTTTCCTGGAACCGCTCGAGACCATCGAATTGAACAACGAACTGGTCCGCCTGCTCGAGGAGGAACAGCGCGAGGTGCACCGCCTCCTGCGCGAGATGACCGAACGCCTCCGGGCCTACGCCCCGGCGATCCAGGCCGCGGTGGAGGTTCTGGGAGCACTCGATCTGCTGTTTGCCATCGCGCGCTTCGCGGTGGACTTCGGTTGCACGGTGGCGCGCTTCAGCCCGCCGGAGGCGCCCCGGCTTCGCTTGTCCCAGGCTCGTCATCCGTTGCTCGAAGACGTGCTGCGACGCCACGGCCGGCGCGTCGTACCTCTGAGCCTGACGCTCGAAGGTGACTGCCGCACGTTGCTCATCAGCGGGCCGAACACGGGCGGAAAGACCGTCGCTCTCAAGACGGTGGGGCTGGTGGCTCTGATGGCCCAATCCGGCTTGCCGGTGCCTTGTGCCGAGGCCGAACTGCCGCTCTTCCACCAGATCCTGGCGGACATCGGCGACGCACAATCCATCCAGGAGAGCCTCAGCACGTTTTCGGCGCACGTCACCCGGGTGCGGCAAATGCTGGAAGCCCTCGGTCCGGACTCGCTGGTGCTGCTCGACGAGCTTGGGCGGGCCACGGATCCCGAGGAGGGAGGGGCCTTTGGTGCCGTAATACTGGAACGGTGCCGTGCCAGAGGGGCTTTTACTCTGGCTTCCACACACCTCCTGGCGCTCAAGATTTACGGCGCCACTACACCGGGGGTGCTCAACGCCGGCATGGGCCTCGACGCGTCCACGCTGGAGCCGACCTACCAGCTGTCCGTGGGAGCGCCCGGCAAGTCGGCGGGACTGGAGATCGCCCGGCGGCTGGGATTACCGGAAGAGCTGATCGAGGCAGCACGACAGCGCCTCGGGACGCGGGAGCGCGATCTGAGCCGCTTTCTCGACGAGTTACACCGGCGCCTCGAGGAGCTGGAACGGCTCCGAAAAGAGCTGGAGCAGGACAAGCGCGCGCTGGCCGCACAGCAGAAGTCCTTGGCGGAGGAGTGGCGCCGCCGGGAGGCACGGAAACTCGAGGAGCTCGAGCGCCGGTGCGAGGCGGCGCTCCAGCGTTTTGAGGCACAGGCGCGCGAAGCGATCGAGCACCTTGTGCGGGACGCCGGGGCGAAGCACGCGCCTGCGGCCGTGCGCCGCATCTCTGCAATAAAGCGCGAACTCGGTGAAGAGGTCGAAGCAACGCTCCGCGGGGCGCGGGAGGAGGCGACGCCGGCCGCCCAAGTCCACGAAGGGGCCTCCGTGCGGCTCCGGAGCTGGCCCGGCCCGGCGCGCGTGCGCCGCCTCCTGCCGCATGAGCAGGTGGAGGTCGAGGCGGGCGCCGTCCGGCTCCGCGTGCCCGTCAGTGACGTCGTCGAGGTGCTGCCCGAGCCCGAAACGCCGGGGTCGTCCACGGGCATCCGTTTTCACCCTGCCCCGGGGCGCGAAAGCTGGGACAAGGCCGAGATCCGCGTCATTGGCGAACATGCCGAGGAGGCGCGCGCCCGGGTCGAGAAGTTTCTGGATGACGCTGTGCTGGCCGGACTGCGGCGCGTACGCATCGTGCACGGGCATGGAATGGGTGTGCTGCGGGGAACCATCGCCGACTTGCTCAACGAAAGTCCTCACGTCGCGCGCTTCTATCCTGCCGACCCGATGGAAGGCGGCGCCGGAGTGACCATCGTAGAGCTTCGGGGCGGAGACGAGCCACAATGACCGCAGCCCCGGGCGCGCAGGGAGCCGTGGCGGCGCGGGCAATCGCGCATGCCGCTTCCGTTTTACCGCCTGAGCCGGGAACATACGCGCTTGTGCTCGATTGTCCCCGGAGCTGCACGGTGACCGTAGGGCGGCTCGGGCGTCTCCGCTTTCCCGCGGGTTACTACGTCTACGTGGGAAGCGCTCTCGGTCCGGGAGGACTTCGGGCGCGCATCCTGCACCACCTCGCGGCTGCACGTAAGCCATGGTGGCACGTAGACTACCTGCGGGCCCGTACGATTCCGGTTGAGGTGTGGTACCGCATCGGCCCGGTACGGCGGGAAGATCTGTGGGCTTCGGCGCTAGGAGAAGCGGCGGACGTCTGTGTGGAACGCTTCGGCAACACGGATTGCCGCTGCGCCTCCCACCTGTTCCACTTCCGCCGGCCGCCCGATTTGCGCTGCCTGCTGCGCGAGCCCCTTAGTGTCTTCCGTCCCGGCACTCAGCCGCGCACCAGGTAAACTCTGCTGTCGTAGAACACAGCGCTTCCGCCGACCACGTCGCTCAGGGGTGAGCGCAGGTACGGATCCACATACATAGCAGCGTTGGCATGGATGCCGGTCGCACGGCGCGGGTCCGCGGGGATCACGGTTCCATCCACGACGAGATCCTCGGCCCCGTAGGACCAGTGGCCCCAGCCCAGATCGAAGCTGATCACTCCCAGCCGGATCCGGCCGGTGAGGCGGACGCGGCCGCGCAGCGGCTTGCGGGCCCCATGACCGAGATTCCAGGCGCCCTCGGGACTGCTCGCCGAGAGCACGGTCACCCAGTCTCCGTCGCGCAGCCCTAGCTGGGCGGCGTCGCGCGGGTTCATGTAGATCACGTTTTCCGGAGCGATGTGGGTCAACCAGTAGTTTGAGATGGTGCGGCTCTTGGTGGCAAGAATATTCCGGTTCGTAATGAGAGAGAGTACGGCGCCCTTGTGCTCCAGCGGCCGGCCCAGGGCATCTGAAACCGGAATGTAAGTGGCGATGCCCTTCATATACTCGCCCGTCATGGAATTGCGGGTCGTGGCGGGTTTTTCGTAGTACAAATTCACCAGTTTGCCGTACTTGGCACGCACCAGTTCGCCTGTCCAGGCATATTCGTACGGCCACCACCGGCCCCCGCGGTTGAGCACGTAAATCACCTTGCGCCACCACTCGGGCCCCACGACGGAGGCCCAGCGCTCCGCGTCAAACACCGAGCGCGGCAGGTGCCTGCGCGCTTCCAAAAAGATCGCCACCTCCTCGTCACTGGCGTCCGGGCACACGTCCGACCCGGTGCTCGAGTCGCCGAAAGCGATGTTGGCCACCATGCGCAGGTAGTAGTCCTCCGGGCGGCGGAGATCTCCTGCACCGAAGCCCCCCGGGCCGAATCCCGGCAGCCCCAGCCGCTCGGCAATGGCCAGAAACACGGCTTCCATCGAGATGGGCATCTCCTCGCCGTAAACACGCACCACCTCGTTGGGCGAGGCGATCGCCGGCTGGCGGACCGGGGAAACGCGATGCACGATGGAGGGATGCGTGCGGTGGAATTCCCACCGCTCCAGGTAGGTTAGGTCCGGGAAGATGTAGTCGGCATAGCGACTTGTCTCTCCCACAATGATGTCGGAGCACACAAACAGCGGGATCTTGTCTGTGTCCGTCAGAATCGGGATGAGTGAGTGTCCGGCGGGGAGAGCATAGACGGGAGACCCCATGTAAAGGAATAACGCTTTGATGGGATACGGGTAGGCATCGCCTGCCGAGGGAATGACTTCCTGATACACATCACTGGCGAGGGGATACCACGGCCGTTTGGCGGGATAGCCCGCAAAGATCGTGCTTTGCTCGTAACTGGCGCCCCCGCGGATGATGTCAATGCCGAAGGGTGTGAGGCGGGCCGGGTGGCTGCTGAGTTGAAACGGACGGCCCGCACCGCCGGTCTCTCCGTACGCGCCTCCGCCGTACACCAGGCCGCCTTTCCAGTCGAAATTTCCCACCAGCAGATTCAGCGCGCCGAGCGTGGCCAGGACGTTGTAAAAGCCGTTGGTGTGCTGGGAAACCCCGCGGTGGATCTCGACCACAGCACGTTTGCCGTGGGATGTAAACTCGCTGGCGAGTTCCACGATGTCCGCCACCCGCACGCCGGCGATCTCCGCCCATTCCCAGAGGGTGTACCGGGAGGCCTCCTCGTAGAGCAGCTGCATGGCGGACTTGACCCGGATGCCGTTGATGGTCGTGTCCACGAACAAATCCCCCTCGGCGGGATTCGCGGCATCGTCGGACTTGAAGGCCACGGGCACGCCGCCGCGGAGGCACACGAACGTGTCGGCGTCGCCGCCCAGGCCGATCTCGCCCGCCCGCAGAAAGGCGCCACCGGAGCCATCCGGCCGGATCTTGACGAGCCAACTAGCGTTGGTCCACGTGGGCTCTCCGTCCGAAGCGGCCGCCGCACGGTTACAATTCTCCAGGTAGCGCCGGTCATAGCGCTCGTTCTCGATGATCCAGCGGATCATCGCCATGGCGAGGGCGGCGTCCTCGCCCGGTTTTACGGGAACCCACTTCCAGGCTTTGGCGGCAATTCGGGAATGCCGCGGGTCCACAACTGCGATCTTCAGTCGGCCGCTGGCCAATCCGCGGGTGATCTTGGGAGTCTTCAGGGGCGGGCCGTAGTTGCCGTCGAGCACGTTGGCGCCCCAGTAGATGATGAATTCCGCATTGGTTGTGTCCGCCATCCAATAGGCTTTGGCGCCCCCGGTCCACTTCCCTCCGCTGGGCTGATCCGACATGGATTTGCCCGCAAAATAGATCGAGCCCTGGCATACTGTCGTGTGACCGTGAGCGTTGACCGAACCGAAACTGTCCCGCACGAAGCGCAGGAAGAAATCCTGGCGGCCTGCTTTCAGACGCCCCCAGAGGAAAACGAACTGGTTGTTCTTCGGGCCGAAGTCGGGATGCTCCGGATCGATCAGCTTATCGAGATGGTCTTTGTATTTCTCTTTAAACTGCGCCACCGTGAGCTTGTTGCTCTGCAGCAGCGTCACGTCGGCAGCCATTTCTCGGCACAGTCCCGGATCCCGCAACGCATATAGTTCCCGCAATCCGGTAACCGTCTTGCCGCCGTCCTGTGGAAACAGCACGCCGCCTTCGACGATTTCCGTAATGGCCTGGTCGAACGGAATCGTCACCCATTTGTTTTCGCCGCGCTTTCCGGCGCGCTTGAGGACCCGAGTAATCCGGTATGGATCGTACGCCGTCTGAATACCGGCCTGCCCTTTCGGGCACAGACACCCGGTCAGCCTCGCCGCCTGCGTCACGGGCGTCGTCCAGTCAATATGGGGATCCATGGTGCGCGGCGCGTACGGATTGCCCTCAATCTTCACCGCGAGGCCGTCCTGAATGCGGACTTTGATTTCGCAGCCGGTGTTACACTGCAGGCAGGTCGTGTAGATATAGTCAGAAGCCCGAACGGGGCTGCCTGCCGCCGATCGTTCGGTTGCCTGGAGCGCGGCAGCCAGCCAGGCACCGCCGAGCAGTGCTCCGCCGGTCAGGAATTCGCGCCGCGCACATGGTCCGGGCCCATCGGGTTTCGGGTTAGCGACGACATGAGTTTGCTCTTGCATCTCGACCCTCCTCAGGAGTGGCACCCAACACAGTCAACGTGGACGGCTTGCGGCATGGATTCCTCGAAGTAAATGACACGCGGCTTGAGCCCCAGATTCTGATGCCGGCTGAAGATCCGCCGGCCCTGGGTGATCTCGTGAATCAGGCTGGAAGGGTTGTTGGCGTTGCCGAAATACATGGCGCCTCCGATGCAGGTGGCGACACACGCCGGCAGCATCCCGGCCTCGAGGCGGTGGGCGCAGAAGGTGCACTTGCGCGCCGTGTCTTTGAGCGTGGTGGTTTCTGGGTCGCGGGTGTAGCTCTTGCCGTATTCGAGAAACCGCCGTTTCTCGTAATCCTGTTGCGCCGGGGTTGTTTGGGTGAAGGTCCTTCCGTCGTCCACATGAATCGCTTTGACGGGGCAAGCAGCCGCAGCCGCCATGGCGTACGGTCCCTTGAGTACGTCCAAATTGAACTCCACAATCCCATCGGGCCGCTTGCGGATCATCCCCAAGGGCACCACCTTGGCACACGGCGGGTCGTCACACTGCAGGCAATTGATGGGCTTGAAGATAGCCCACTGACGGGAGCCGAGGGACATCTCTTTCTGAATCACACGCCGGATGCTGCCGTTCGGACCCGTGGGGATCTCGGCGCGGCAAGCCACCGTGCACGCGTCGCATCCGATGCACTTGCGAGTGTCCACAACCATGAGCCAGCTCGGCGTCTGCCCGCTTGCCAGGGTTTGATCCAGATCCTGCTGCATGCGCAGCAGCTCCTCGCCCCGGGGAAGACTGGAGGGGGGAGGAAGCGGCGCCGCCCGCGCCAGCCTCGACTGCAACGCCTTCAGGCCCGCCCAGGTGCCGGTCAGCCCGGAGCCGAGGCTTGCCAGCAGGTGGAAAAACCGCCGCCGCGAGGAACTACCGGATCCGGATAACGCAGGATTCAGAGCCATGGCGAAACTCCGTTTAAGATTAACAGATGATATTATCATAAATTGACGTCCGTGCCAAGCATCCATCACGCGAGTGGAAGCGAGCTCCTCAGGCGCCCGTAGCGCGACTCGCGCCTGCTGCCGGAGCACCCGCGGCCCTTTTCAGCTAGACTCTGTTATGTCCGCGATGCCGTCGTCTTAGAATTCATCCCCACGGTACAAGTGGCGAACCCACTGCTCGTAGCCGTTGTACATCAGCGTGGGGCGGCGTTCCATGGTGGGAATGACCCGCTCAAAGGCCTGGGACCAGCGCGGGTGCGCGCGGTTGGGATTGACGTTGGAATAAAAGCCGTACTCCTGTGGCGCCACGCGGCTCCAGAATGTCCCGGGCTGCTTGGCGACGAACTCGATTCTCACGACGGACTTGATGCTCTTGAATCCGTACTTCCAAGGGATAACCAAGCGAACCGGCGCGCCGTTTTGCTTGGGAAGCGGCTTGCCGTAGAGCCCGGTGGCCACGAACGTCAAAGGGTTTGCCGCCTCATCCATGCGCAACCCTTCAAAATACGGCCACGGATACCACGGGGCCTGCGACATGCCCGGCATCTCCTTGGGCCGGCTTACGGTGACAAATCGAACAAAGCGCGCCTCCGGTTTCGGCTCCACTTCTCGGATCAGGGCCGTGAACGGGAACCCCGTCCAGGGGACCGCCATGGACCATGCTTCCACGCAGCGGAAACGGTAGAGACGCTCCTCCAGGGGCATGCGCCGCAGCAGGTCGTCCAGATCCAGAACCTGCGGTTTGGCGACCAAGCCGCGGATTTCGATTCGCCAGGGGTGTACCTGAAACGCCGCGACTTTCCGTTTGACGGCTGCTTTGTCCTCCGGATCAAATTCGTAAAAATTGTTGTAACTGGTCGCAGCCCACTCCTCAGTGATGGGCCGGTCCAACGTGAACTCCGCGTTTCTGCGTGCCGGGTACGGGTTCGCCGCAAGTCCCAGAGCGGAGCCGCCCAAAATGCCGGCGGCGTGAAGCCACTGACGGCGGTTCAAGTAGACGCGTTCCGGAGTAGCCTCGCGCTCCGGAATTTCCCAGCCCCGGCGAATTCGTACTAGCATGGTATCGCCCCTCTCTTCCCCTCGATCGTAGCACGGCGCGTGCCGAAGGAGGCCCCCGATCGTCTATCATGAAAACGTGGGACAGAGGAGGGCGGTCATCATTGGGGCTGGGCCGGCGGGATTGACGGCGGCCTACGAGCTACTCCAACGCACGGACATCAAACCGGTGGTCCTCGAAAAGAGCGATGTGTTGGGCGGTATTGCGCGGACGGTGAATTACAAGGGCTACCGCATGGACATCGGAGGCCACCGATTTTTTTCTAAATCCGACCGGGTGATGCGGTGGTGGCTGGAGATGCTGCCCTTACAGGCTCTCAACCCTGGTCCCCACACCATCACCTACCAGGGCGGCAGCCGTACGGTGGAGACTGCCGGCCCCGGCCCGGACCCGGATCGGGAAGACCGTGTCATGCTCGTGCGGCCCCGGAAGTCGAGAATCTATTTTCTGCGGCGTTTTTTTGAATATCCCATCCGTTTGACACCCGAGACGTTGGCAAAACTTGGTGTGGTCCGCAGCGCCCGCATTGGCGCAAGTTATCTGCGCAGCGTGTTGTTTCCTATACGCAACCCGCAGACGCTCGAGCAATTTTTCATTAACCGTTTTGGAAGAGAACTGTATCTTACGTTCTTCAAATCCTACACGGAAAAGGTATGGGGCGTCCCCTGCCACCAGATTAGTGCAGAATGGGGTGAGCAGCGCATCAAAGGTCTTTCGGTCCGCAAGACGATCATCCACTTCATGAAGCAGGCCCTTCGCAAACGCTCCGACCTGGCTCAGAAGGACATTGAAACTTCTCTCATCGAGCAGTTTCTCTACCCGAAGTTCGGCCCGGGCCAGATGTGGGAGGAGGTGGCACAGAGAATCGTGGCCCTGGGTGGGGAGATCCTCAAGGGCCATGAGGCAGTAGGGTTGCAGACCGACGGGGACCGTGTGATCGCCGTCGAAGCCGCGAACGCATCCGGGCCGACCGTGCTTCACGGGGATTATTTCTTTTCGACGATGCCTGTCCGCGACCTGGTTCGCGCCCTCAGGGCACCGCATCCTAAGGAAATCATCGAGATCGCCGAGGGGCTGGTTTACCGGGACTTCATTGCCGTGGGGCTTCTCGTGCGTCATCTCAAAGTCAAAGATCCCTCAACGGACGGCGCGCGGCTTATCCGCGACAACTGGATCTACATCCAGGAGCCGGATGTCCTGGTCGGTAGGCTACAGATTTTTAACAACTGGAGCCCGTACCTGGTACCGGACCCTTCCAAAGTCTGGGTCGGTCTGGAGTACTTCTGCAATGAGGGCGACAGGCTGTGGCAGATGAGCGACGAGGAGCTGATCCGCCTCGGCTCGGAAGAGCTCTCCAGGATCGGGATCATCGACGCACAGGATGTCCTGGACGGCACGGTCGTGCGGATGCAAAAAACCTATCCCGCATACTTTGGGACTTATTCACGATTTGAGGAGCTGCGTCGCTATCTGGACCGGTTTGAAAACCTCTTCCTCATTGGTCGTAACGGAATGCACCGGTATAACAATCAGGACCACTCGATGCTGGCCGCCATGGTTGCTGTAGACAACATCGTGGCAGGTGTCCGTTCGAAGGACAACATCTGGGCCGTCAACACCGAACAGGAATATATCGAGGAGAAGTGAGGGTCCTCACGCCGAGGGCGGGATATTCAGGCGGCGCTCCACTTCGGTAACACGCCTCTCGAGAATCGCCAGGCGCTCGTGCAAATTGCCCTGGTCCCGTTCGATGCCCTCCAGCCGTTTCTGATTGGATTCCACGAACCCGTAGAAGGCTTTGAGCAGCTTTGTCTCTGTATCCGTGACGAGCTCTCGGAATTCCGCAAAACGCGCCTCCATGCGCTGGTCGAAGTCCGCAAAACGTGCATCCACGCGCTGCTCGAATTCCGCAAAACGCGCCTCCATGCGCTGGTCGAAGTCCGCAAAACGTGCATCCACGCGCTGCTCGAACTCCGCAAAGCGCCCGTCGATACGCCCCTCGAGCTCCTTGAGGTCCTGTTTGGTTGCCGGCTCCGACATCGCCTTCGATTCTAGCACGGCCCGGAGCGGCGGCTTACTTGCGGCCCGGGCTATCCGCAGCCCGTCGTTCCGCCGCAGTTCTCACACTTGTAGCAGGCCCCCGCCCGCGTCATGAGGCCGCCACACTCGGCACAGACGGGGGCATCTTCCACCGCCGGCTCGAAAGGCAGCGCACGCTGCAGTTCAGGCTCCGTAGGCCGCAGCTTCGGAGTTTCCCCAGCTTCTCCGAGCGCGTATTCCGGCCCCAGGAACTTGGCGCCCAGCCAACGGAAGATGTAGTCCATGATGGACTTGGCGTAGGGAATCTGGGGATTGCCGGTCCACCCGCTGGGCTCGAACCGGACGTGGCTGAACTTGTCCACGAGGAACTTGAGCGGCACACCATATTGCAGTGCGAAGCTGATGGCGGTGGCAAAGCAGTCCATCAGGCCCGAAATAGTCGAGCCCTCTTTAGCCATCGTGATGAAGATCTCCCCCGGCTGGCCGTCTTCGTAAAGACCCACGGTGATGTATCCTTCGTGGCCGCCGATGGAGAACTTGTGCGTGATCGACTGCCGCTCGTCGGGCAGCTTACGGCGCACCGGGCGGTAGACAACCTTTTCGGCTACCGTCCGGCCCGGCTGTTTTTCTTTGGCGATCCCGGAGCTGAGCGGCTGCACGCGCTTGGAGCCGTCGCGATAGATGGCCACGGCTTTGAGGCCCAGTCGCCAGCTCTCGATGTAGGCGTCCATGATGTCCTCGACGGTGGACTCCTCCGGCATGTTGATCGTTTTGGAGATCGCTCCGGAGATGAACGGCTGTACGGCAGCCATCATTTTCAGGTGACCGCGGTGGTGGATGAACCGGGTCCCGTTGGCCGGCTTGAGGCTGCAGTCGAACACGGGCAGGTGCTCGGGCTTGAGATGCGGCGCCCCCTCGATCGTCCCCGTGGCGTCGATATGGCTCACGATTTCCTCGACCTGCTCGGGCCGATACCCGAGGCGGATGAGAGCCTGCGGTACGGTGTTATTGACAATCTTGATCACGCCGCCCCCGACGAGCTTCTTGTACTTGATCAGGGCCAGATCCGGCTCGATGCCTGTGGTGTCGCAGTCCATCATGAAGCCGATCGTTCCGGTGGGCGCGATGACGGTAGTCTGGGCATTGCGGTAGCCGACCACGCGACCCCGTTCGTAGGCCTCCGTCCAGCAGCTGCGGGCCGCCTCATAAAGCGCCGCCGGCACGTGAGCGGGATTGATGCGGCCCACAGCCTCGCCGTGCATGCGGATCACTTCCAGGAAGGGTTCTTCGTTGGCGGCATAAGCCGGAAACGCCCCGACTGCAGCGGCAATTCGTGCGCTGGTCAGGTACGCCTGGCCGCACATTACGGCGCTGATGGCGGCCGCCCAGTCGCGCCCGGCGTCGCTGTCGTAGGGAATGCCGAGCGCCATCAACAAGGCGCCGAGGTTCGCAAAGCCCAGCCCCAGGGGACGAAAGTCGTGCGAGTTGCGTGCGATCCTCTCGGTCGGATAGCTGGCATTGTCCACGATGATCTCCTGGGCCAGGATCATGGTGTCCACGGCGTGGCGGAACGCCTCCACATCGAACTGCCCGTCCGGCCCGAGGAATTTGAGCAGATTCAAAGAGGCCAGATTGCAGGCCGAATCGTCCAGGAACATATACTCCGAGCAGGGATTGGAGGCGTTGATGCGGCCGGAATTCTTGGAAGTATGCCAGCGATTGATGGTCGTGTCAAACTGCATGCCCGGGTCGCCGCATTCCCAGGTGGCCTCCGCAATCTGCCGGAGCAGATCGCGCGCCCGGTAGCGCTTCACGGGCTGCCCTGTCACCACCGAGCGCGTCCACCAGTCGCGGTCCTCCAGCACGGCGTACATGAACTCGTCGGTGACGCGCACCGAGTTGTTGGCGTTCTGGAAGAACACCGAGCTGTAGGCCTCGCCGTCAATGGAGGAATCAAAACCCGCCTCCACGAGAGCGTGAGCCTTTTTTTCCTCCCGGGCCTTGCACCAGATGAACTTTTCGATGTCCGGGTGGTCCACGTTCAGGATCACCATCTTGGCCGCCCGCCGTGTCTTGCCGCCCGACTTGATGACGCCCGCAAACGCATCGAAGCCTTTCATGAAGCTCAGCGGTCCGGAGGCGCGGCCCCCTCCGGAGAGCGGAGCGTTTTCTTCACGCAGGGTCGAGAAGTTGGTGCCCGTGCCCGATCCCCATTTGAACAGCATGCCTTCCGTCTTGGCCAGGTCCAGAATGGATTCCAGCGAATCTTGCACCGAGTTGATGAAACACGCCGAGCACTGCGGCTTTTGCACGTCCGCCGTCAGTTTCCGGATGCTGTCGCTTGCCTCGTCGTAATACCAGCCGTAGCCGCGGGCCTCCTTGACCCCCACGTTGAACCACACCGGGGAGTTGAAAGAAGCCTTCTGCCGCAGCATGAGGTGAGCTAGTTCCATCCGGAAGTTCTCAGCGTCCTGCTCCGTCTGGAAATAGCGGCCTTCCCTGCCCCACTCCGTGATGGTGTCCACGACGCGGCGAACCAGCTGCGCCACGCTGTGTTCCCTTTCCGGTGTGCCCAGTTTGCCGTGGAAGTACTTGCTCGCGACGATATTGGTAGCCGTCTGGGACCAGTCGGCAGGTACTTCCACATCCCGCTGTTCGAAAAGGACCGCTCCCTTGTCATTGGTGATCGAAGCGGTTCTTAGCTCCCATTGCACCTCATCGTAGGGCGTTTTTCCCGGCTCCAGGCGGGCCGTGAAGTACCGCGGAAAGCTTACCCCGGTACGCTCTTCCTTGCGGAGGCTTCGCTTGAGCTGGCCGGCTTTGGCGCTCAGGTCAACGGTCAACTGTCCCATTGAGTTTCCCCTTTCATCCGCCGCCTGATCCTCAGGCGCACTGACACTTATACCCCAAGATCTAGTATCCCGTCAAGAAGTTTTTCTATATGTTGTGTCAACAGTTTGCAGATGGCGCGGCAATCATTGCCGCGGGAACATGACCTTTGACAGATCCTCGGGCGCTTTCGGCGGCCGCCGCCCTAGCATCAAGCCGAGTATCCCGCCCACGCCCGCGCCCACCAGCATTCCCACGGCCACTACGTCCGCCCCTCCCGTCAGCAGCACCGCCAGCAGCGCCACAGTGGCGCGGAGGGTCCAGCGATAAAGACCCTTCGCCGTAGCCGCTCCCCGGAGCATGGCCCCAGCGGTACGGCCCAACAGGTACACGAACCCGACGGCCAAGGCGGCCAGCAGGACCCGGACGGGAGCCAGCTGCGGAGCCTCTGCGAGCCCCTGGATGAAACAGACGACCAGGAAATCAGGTAAAGACGGGACTGACTGGTAGTCTCCCATGCCTTAACTCTGCCGCAGAGTTGCAGGCTCTGCAAGGGCAGGCAAAGCCCGGAAGCACGTTGCGAAAACGGAGCCTCTCAGAACTCAGCGGCCGGGCCCCGCGGCGGCGGTGCAGGCGCAGGCGTCCCCGGTCGAGGGGGTTCCGGAGCCCGGGCTGGACCCAGCCGCTCGCGCCGCCACCAAGGACGCCCCAGTCCCCCGCCAGGCCCCATGCGCCGCCGCTGAAGCTCCTGCCACTGCTGGGTGGTCAGTACACCCCGCATCTTCACGGCCATTCTGGCCAACGTGCGCGTCAGTTCCGTCCGAGCGGCAATCACCTGCTCGACCGCCTCGAACGCTTTGGCTTCATCCACCTGATCCTCGTTCATGAGGTCCTGAAGCCGGGCCTCGGCTTTCTCAAGGGCCGCCCGCTGCTCGATCAGGCGGTCGCGATGCTCGCGAACGGTGGCGCGGATCTGCCTCCGCTGATCCTCGCTGAGATTGAGGTCGCGTACGAGCGGACTGTCCCACCACGGGAACAGGCCGGGCACCTGGCTCCAGGCCAAACCGGCCGCCAGCAGGAACACCGCGGAGAGTTTCTTCATTGCTGTACCTCGAACAGAGCGTAAATGGGAGTGACGGCCTCCGGCTCGCTCTCCACCAGCGCATACACTTCGGCGAACACTTGAGCCTCGCTCGAAGCCAGGCTCGGCTGCGGCGTTGGTGCCGGCCGCACGAGCAACAGCGCCAGCAAGCTCATGGCGGCCGCGGCCGTAACCGGCGCCACGGCGCGGCGCCACCATGGCTGTGCCCCCTGATCCAGCACCGCAAAGATCTGCGCACGTTGCCGAGCCAGGAACCCGGCAGGAAGATCCGGCTCAGCCAGGAAACGCGCCCGCGCGGCCAGAAGTGCTCGCCAGCGCCGGCCGCACTCCTCGCATTCCTCAAGATGCCCGTCTTCCGGCTCGGAACCGTACAGCCGGGCGATCAATTCCTCGTCGCTCCAATGTGCGTGCTTCATGGTGCATCCTTTGCAGGCGCTTGCCGGCCCGCCCCGGAAAACCTGGGGAAGTATAGATCCCGCAACTCATTGCGCAGCTTGGCCAGTGCCCGGGCCAGGTGCGCCTTCACCGTGCCAAGATCCAGCTCCAGCATTGCGGCGATATCCTCCAGGCTGCGGTCTTCATAGTGCCGCAACACGAACACGGTGCGCTGGCGCTCGGACAGCTTCGCCAGGGCCGAGGTCAGGCGGCGAGCGATCTGCGTTGCGAATAGTTCGTCCTCAGCGCTCGGCTTGGCGCTTCGCTGAAGCGCCAGGACCTTCTCCTCGTCCTCCGGATTGAGCCTGCGGCGCCAAAAACGCCATCGCGGCGAACGAAGGCGGTCCAGACAGGCATTCACGGCCACACGGGTCAGCCACCGTGCCGGCTCATCCACGCCGACCGGACCCTTGGCTCCGAAAGCTTGAAACGCCTTCAGAAACACCTCCTGGGTGGCGTTGTCGGCTTCGTCACGGCTGCCCAGCATGCGGTAACAGAGTAGGAAAACCCGTTTCTGCTCCGCCCGCATCCAGGCGTCAAAGTCCGCCGGACGGGCCTCCTCCGCAGCCGCGACTGCCGGGGCGGCCATCACGCCCATCATATTCCTGCTATTGGTGACGGGAAAGCTCGTGTTTTGTTTACGGCGATCGGGCGCGCCTCTGCTACGCTGGGAGGTCATGACTTATTTGACGCTGCTTGCGATCGGCCTCGTTGCCGGAGTGGCTGCCGGAATGTTCGGCATCGGCGGAGGGCTCATCATCGTACCGGCGCTACTGTTCTTGCTCAAGCTCAAGGAACTGGAGGCGATCGGCACGAGCCTTGCGGCCTTGATCCCGCCCGTAGGCCTTCTGGGGGCTGTGGAGTATTACCGGAACGGCTATATTAACCTCCGCTATGCAGCCCTGCTGGCCTCCGGACTCTTCCTAGGGGCCTACTTCGGGGCCCGGATCATGATCTCCCTGCCGGAGGTGCACATCCGCCGGCTTTACGGGGGGTTCCTCCTCGTCATCGCCTTCCGCATGCTCATCACTGGAAAGTAGCGGACCTACCCGCCTGTTTCTCAGCACAATGGCCACATTATCCCTGTAATCTGCCCACAGCGGAAAATACCGAGCCTTCCCCGCCTATTTTTCCAGCAGGAAATGGCCCACGAACATCGAGTCGATGCCGGAGGAATAGAAGCTCCGCACTGCATCCCGCGGCGTGCACACCAGTGGATCTCCGAACAGATTGAACGAAGTGTTATACAGCACGGGAAGTCCGGTGGCATCCCCAAAGGCGTGGAGCAGCTTCCAATACAGCGGGTTGTCTTCACGCCAGACGGTATGCACCCGCACCAGGTCAGTACCGAGGACGGCGCTTTCGAAGACCTTGCGGTGCGCCGGGCGAACCCGTCCCACGGTGGCCAGAAACCGCGCATTCGGCCCAACTTCGAAATACTCCTGGGCCAGCTCTGCGGGAACCGATGCGGCGAATTTGCGGAAAGGTTCGCGGTGCTTGATGTAAACGTTGAGATTCTCCGTGGAATAAGGGTTTAGAGGAGAAGCTAAGATCGAGCGGTTTCCGAGCGCTCTGGGACCGAATTCCATCCGGCCCTGCATCCAGGCCACGATCTTGTTGTCGTTGAGTTCCCGGACCGCTGTCGCGATCAGTTCGTCGGTGGTGAGCAGGTAGCGGAAACGCAGCTTGCAGTTCTCGAGAATTTCTTTGATCTCTTCCGGTCCGTAGCACGGTCCTAAGCACAGGTCTTCGACTCCGCTTCGGCGGCGCTCTCCATAGAGGCTATGCCAGCCGTAAAACACCGCCCCGACGGCCGTACCCGCATTGCCGGCAGCCGGTTGGACGAACACATGCTTCCACCGACCCGAGTTTTCCAGCGCCGCAATGAGGAGCGCGTTAAATGCCAGCCCCCCACCCAGACAGAGGCTGTCTCCTTGGCCTGCCATCTCAAGAACGGTCTCCTCGATCGCCCGCTGGAGGCCGGCGGCCAGCGGGGCGTGAAGTTCCGGCGGAAGGTCGGTTCCCTCCTCCAGTCCGAGCCGCTGGTAGAAGCGTGCGCTGAACCCGCCCCGCACCCGGAGCTCACCGTGGAAGTAGGACCGGTCGATGCGGGGCCAGCCGTTGCTGTCGGCGGAAAGGATCTCGCGAAACAGGCTCACGAACCTGAGGTCGTCCGTCGTCGCCGACAGCCACTGTACCTTGTGCTCCTCGGCATTGGGTCGGAAACCGAGAAGCTCCGTCACGCGGCCGTAGAGATCGCCCAGGGAATCCGGGTAGTAGAGTTCCCGCTCCGGCACAAGGTGCGTCCCGGAGGCGCGCCAGCGCACGCCGCACCGGAAGTCACCGGCACGATCCAGCGTGAGCACCACCGCTTCCTCGAAAGGCGACGCGAAATAGCTGGCGGCAGCGTGCGCCGTGTGGTGCTCCACCAGCACGATCTGGCTGTTCGGAAACCACTGGCGCAGTTCCAGGTGCAGGGCCGTTTCGTTGCCGGCCGCGAACGGGCGCACCAGCGCGACGCAATTGACCTCCGCAGCGTCGGCCGCCGCCAGGCGGAGGCAAGCCTGAATGGCCTCTTCCGGCAGCTCGCCCGGCCGCACCATGCGCGCCAGTTTTCGCTGCTCAGCCGCCGCAGCGAGCACACCGTCGCGCAGCACCGCGCAAGCGGGATCATTTAACAAACCACCCAGCCCCAGGATGACCATAGATCGCTCACGCTCTCCGCAATCGCTCGATGGCGCGCTCGCGGCCCAGCACCGCGAACACGGCAAAGGCGCTCGGGCCCACCGTCTGCCCGGTCAGAATGGCCCGGGCGGCGTTAATGATCAGGCCCGCCTTCACGCCTCGTTCTGCGGCAAGGCCGCGCAGTTGCGCCTCCACGCTCTGTTCGGTGAATTCCGAACAGGCTTCCAGGCGCGCCGCCAATTCATGCAACAGCTCGCGGGCTCCGGGCTGATCGAGCTTCTCACGCGCCTCTGGTGTGATCTGGTAGTCGTCCGCAAAATACGCACGGCCTTTGGTCACGAAATCCTGCAGCGTCTGGTACCGGGTCCGGATCACCTCCAGCGTATACAGCAAGGTACCGTCGTCCGGGACCGGTAAACCGGCAGCCTGCAGCACCGGTCGGACATACCGTGCCAAGTCCGCCACCGGCATGGTACGGAGGTGTTGCGCATTCAGCCACAGCGCCTTCGGGTCAATCGGGTCCTCCGCCGTGAAGTTCACCACCGCGTTGTGGCGGTTGACTCCCTCGAAGGAAAACGCCGCGATCAGCTCATCGAGCGTCATGAATTCCCGGTTGTCCTTGGGCGACCATCCCAGCAAACACAGGAAATTCACGTAGGCCTGGGGCAGAAAACCATAATCGCGATACGTGGTGACGCTCACGACCGCGCCGTGGCGGCGCTTGGAAAGTTTCGAACCGTCCGGCGCGATGAGCAGCGGCAGGTGCGCAAACCGGGGCAGAGGTGCGCCGGCGGCTTCGAAGATCAGGATGTGCTTGAACGTGTTCGTCAGATGGTCCTGGCCGCGGATGACGTGAGTGATGCCCAGGTCCACGTCATCGGCACAGGAGGCCATGTGGTAAGTCGGCATGCCGTTACTTCGGAGCAGCGCGAAGTCCTCGATGTCGGCCGTGGCCTTGCATTGCTCGCCGTAAACCAAATCCTGGAAGAGGATTTTGTCACGGCTGTCGCGGGGCACGCGGAAACGGAGTACGAACGGTTCACCCGCAGCCGCGCGACGGTCACTCTCCTCCCTGGACATCTCCCGCATCTCGGGATGGAACAGCCAGGGACCCTCGCCGTAGGGGCGTTCTTCGACGTCGCCGTGTGCCGGCGTGAAGTCGCGATAGGCCAGACCTTTTTGAAAGATCGCCTCCGCCATCTGGCGGTGCAAGGCGAGACGTTCCGACTGCCGGTACTGCTCGTCCCAGCCCAGCTCGAGCCAGTTCAGGCCCTCGAAAATGGACGCCAGAGATTCTTCGGTGTTGCGCTCAACGTCGGTGTCATCAATGCGGAGGATGACTTTGCCGCCGTGGCGCCGCGCATAAAGCCAGTTGAAGATGAAGGTGCGTGCACTCCCAATGTGCAGAAAGCCCGTCGGGGAGGGCGCGAATCGGACCCGCAGCATGGATCTTCCAGTATAGCGGCTCGCTTCGCCGGATCCGCTTGCCCCGGCGCGCAGCAGCAGGCGCTCGACCGTTTCGCCATGGCCCCTCGTGTAGATCGGCGAGGCGGCTCGGCAGTCGCCGCCTGTGGCTGCAAGGAAGTACGGACCGGGCCTTATCCGAAGCCCTCGACACGCGCCTCGGCCCGTTCGGTCCAGCTGGCTGCCAGGAAGTCACGGTTCATGCGAGCGATCACTTCGAGTCGGATATTTTTCGGGCACACGGCCTCGCAGGCCCCGATATTGGTGCAACTGCCGAAACCTTCCTCCGTCATTTGCGCCACCATGCTGAGCGCCCTGCGGTAGCGCTCCGGCTGGCCCTGCGGAAGCAGGCCGAGGTGCGCGATCTTGGCTCCCACAAAAAGAGAAGCCGAGGCGTTGGGGCAGGCCGCCACGCATGCCCCGCAGCCGATGCAGGCCGCGGCGTCCATGGCCCGCTCGGCCGTCTGCTTGGGCACGGGAATGGCGTTGCCGTCCGGCGCGCTTCCTGTGTTGACGGAGATATACCCGCCCGCCGCGATGATCCGGTCAAACGCGCTACGGTCCACGACCAGATCCTTGATGACGGGGAAGGCCCGGGCCCGCCATGGCTCCAGATACAGCTCGTCCCCATCCCGAAAATGACGCATGTGCAGCTGACACACGGTGGTGCCCGGCAACGGCCCGTGCGCAATGCCGTTGATCATGAAGCCGCACATCCCGCAAATTCCTTCCCGGCAGTCATGATCGAACGCCACAGGATCCTCGCCGCGGTTCATCAAGTCCTCGTTGAGGACGTCCAGCATTTCCAGGAAGGACATGTCCGGGTTTACGTTGGATACTTCATAGCGCACCATGCGCCCCGGTGCGTTCCGGTGGGGCTGCCGCCAGATGTGAAGGATGATGCGCATCACTTATAACTCCGCACGGTCGGAATCACATACTCAAAGGTCAGCGGCTCGGTGTGCCGCAGCGGTTTGCGCCCCTCTCCTTGATACTCCCAGACCGCGACGTGCGCATAATTGGCGTCATCGCGCAGCGCCTCCCCGTCCGGCGTCTGGTACTCCTCCCGGAAGTGGGCTCCGCAGGACTCGTTGCGCTCGAGGGCGTCCAGGCACATCAACTCCGCCAGTTCGAGGAAGTCCGCCACGCGCCCTGCTTTTTCCAGACACTGATTGAACTCTTCATTCGAGCCCAGCACGTTGACGTTCCGCCAAAACTCTTCCCGCAACTCCGGGATGCGGGCCAGAGCCTTCTTGAGTCCGGCTTCATTGCGCGACATGCCGCAGTACTCCCACAGTATCTGCCCCAGCTCGCGGTGGAAGGAGTCTACGGTCCGCTTGCCGTTCACCGAAAGCAGCCGCCGGATGATGCATCGCACGTTGTCCATTGCCTGGCGGCAGGCTGGATGGTCTTCGCTGACTTTCTCAAGTTTGGTGGCCGCCAGGTAGTCGCCCACCGTGTACGGAATGATGAAGTACCCGTCGGCCAACCCCTGCATGAGAGCGCTCGCCCCCAGCCGGTTGGCGCCGTGGTCGGAGAAATTGGCTTCGCCGGCGACGAACAGGCCGGGGATGGTGCTCATCAGGTGATAGTCCACCCACAGCCCGCCCATGGTGTAGTGCGTGGCCGGGTAAATGCGCATGGGGACGGTATAGGGATCCTCCCCCGTGATGCGCTGATACATCTCGAAGAGATTCCCGTAGCGCTCCTCGATGACTTTCCTGCCCAGACGGCGGATGGCGTCGGAAAAGTCCAGGTAGACGCCGAGACCGGTCTCCCCGACGCCGCGGCCCTCGTCGCAGACTCGCTTGGCCGCCCGAGAGGCGATGTCGCGCGGCGCCAGGTTCCCATACGCCGGGTACATCCGCTCCAGGTAGTAATCGCGTTCCTCCTCCGGGATCTCGTTCGGAGGGCGTTTGTCCCCCGGTTTCTTGGGCACCCAGATCCGGCCGTCGTTGCGCAACGACTCGCTCATCAGCGTGAGCTTGGATTGGTACTCGCCGGTGACCGGAATGCAGGTGGGGTGGATCTGCGTGAAGCAGGGATTGGCAAATCCTGCACCGCGCTTGTAGGAACGCCAAATGGCCGTGCAGTTGGATCCTTTGGCGTAGGTCGCCAGGTAAAAGACGTTGCCGTAGCCTCCCGTGGCGAGCACGACCGCGTCGCCGAGGTGGGTGGTGATCTCGCCCGTCACCAGATTGCGCGTAACGATCCCCCGGGCGCGACCGTCCACGACGATCAGGTCCAGCATTTCCGTGCGCGGAAACAGCGCGACGCGGCCGGCCGCCACCTGCCGCATCATGGCCTGATAGGCGCCCAAGAGCAGTTGCTGGCCCGTCTGGCCGCGGGCGTAAAACGTGCGCGAGACGAGCGCCCCGCCGAAGGACCGGTTGGCGAGGGTTCCGCCGTACTCGCGGGCAAACGGAACCCCCTGCGCCACGCACTGGTCAATGATGTTGAGACTAATCTGCGCGAGGCGGTACACGTTGGCTTCCCGTGCGCGAAAGTCTCCGCCTTTCAGCGTGTCATAAAACAGCCGAAATACGCTGTCGCCGTCGTTCTGGTAGTTCTTGGCGGCGTTGATTCCACCCTGGGCTGCGATCGAGTGCGCCCGCCGCGGGCTGTCCTGAAAACAGAAGGTTCTGACGTTGTAGCCAAGCTCGGCCAGGGATGCCGAGGCGGAGGCTCCCGCCAGTCCGGTGCCCACGACGAGAATCGTGTACTTGCGCTTGTTGGCCGGCGCCACAAGCTTCATCTCGAACTTGCAACGATCCCAGCGCTGTTCAATGGGACCGGAAGGAATGCGGGCGTCGAGTTCCATCCTAAGTGTCCTTCCTGATCACTTCACCAGCCCGGTGAGCACCGCCACAGGAATCGAAATGTTGCCGGCTCCGATGAAAAGTGCAAACGCCGCCGCGAGGCGCTTCAGCCAGGGCGTATAGCGCGGGTGGCTGATGCCCACCGTCTGAAACATGCTCCAGACACCGTGGTACAGGTGCATGGCCAGAAGCACCATAGCCGTAATGTAAGAGATCGCCACCGGCCAGATCCGAAAGCCGTAGACCATGTTGTGATACGGATCGAGCTCACGGTAGGGCAATCCCACCGAGCCCGTGGTGAGGTGCAGGATGTGAAAGACCACGAAGGCGGCGATAATCGGGCCGCTCCACAGCATCGTCCGCGAGGCGTAACCTGCCGGGGGGTCTTTCTCCATGAAGTACCGCACCGGGCGCGCCTTCCGGTTCAAACGCCAGAGCTGGACCGAAGCGGTGATATGCAGGATCACCGCGGCGAGCAGCACGATGCGCGCGCCCCAAAGCAGCAGGGGTTTGGAGTGCAGGAACCGGGCGTACGCATTAATCTGCTCCGCGCCGAGGTAGATCTGCAAATTCCCCAACAGGTGGGCCACCACGTAGCCGAACAAAATGAAACCGGTGACGGCCATGACGATTTTCTTGCCGATGGCGGCCTGATAAAAGCGGACGGCCTGTTCCATCCGGAGACTGACGGCAGCGGTGCTCATGGGTAATCCTCAGGCGCTACGAACCCGTCAAACCGACCATTCTATCCGGAAATCCGAGGACTGCGCACCGACGGCCGCCTCCCGAACAAGGTTCGCGCGTCTGGTGAAGAGCGGTTCAACTCCACAAGCGGTCCCAGGAACGCTCTTTGTTCCATTCCGGCGTGGGCGCAAAATAGCCCGGCTCGAGCAGGTGCTGCTTGACGGCATCGTCGTTCAAGGTGATGCCCAACCCGGGACCCTCGGGTACCTTGATGAAGCCGCGGTTCACGATCGGCTTCTCGACGCCCTCCACCAGGTCGTCCCACCACGGTACGTCCACGGAGTGGTTTTCCAAGACCAGAAAGTTCTCCGTGGCGGCGGCGCAGTGGACGTTGGCCATGCAGGACACCGGGGTTCCGGCAAAGTGCATAGCCATCGGTACGCCATACTCCTGGGCCGCATCGCCGATTTTTTTGGTTTCGAGGATCCCTCCGGCCGTGGCCAGATCCGGGTGGATGATGTCCACGGCGTGATTTCGGCATAACTCGATGAACGGCTCTTTCAGGTAAATGTCTTCGCCTGTGAGCGTGGGCACGTCGATGGAGTCCGTAATCTTCTTCCACAGCTCCGTGTATTGCCACGGAATCATGTCCTCAAGCCACGCCATGTTGTATTTTTCCAAGGCTCTGCCCAGCCGGATGCACGAGTTCACTCCGATGTGGCCGAAATGATCGGCCGCCAGCGGCACTTCCATGCCGATCACCTCCCGCACCTGCGCCACGTAGTCGGCCATCAGGGCGATGCCTTTGTCGGTGAGCTCGATGCCCGTAAACATGTGCTGCGTCATGCGCGTCTCGCCCAGCGTGAGGCCCAGCGGGCGGCTCAGCGTTCCCGGAATCTTTTCGACGAGACCGATGCCCAGATCCATCTTCAAAAACGTGAACCCCATCTCGAGGCGCTTTTTCATCCGCTGCGCATAAACCTTCGGGTCCGGTGACATGTCGGTGTCGGCATAGATGCGGATCCGGTCGCGAAACTTCCCGCCGAGCATCTGATAGACCGGCACGCCGTAAGCCTTGCCGGCCAAGTCCCAAAGCGCCATCTCCACGGCCGACACACCCCCTCCCTGGCGCCCGTGAAAACCAAACTGCTTAATCTTGCGGAAGACCTTGTCGATGTTGCACGGATTCTCACCGAGGATCCGGCTCTTGAGCATCAGGGCATAGGTCTTGCTCGCTCCGTCCCGCACCTCACCCAGGCCGTAGATGCCCTGGTTGGTGTCGATGCGGATGATCGGGCACGTCATCGGCGCCTTGGCGACGACAGCCACGCGGAGATCCGTGATCTTGAGGTCCGAAGGCCTGGATGCGGTTCGGACATGTTGCTGGTAGGCTTCGAGCGTTTCGTCCGCCCAAAAGGTCGCCGCCAGAGCGCCCGCCGAGGCACGCAGAAAGCTGCGGCGGTCCGTTCCCTGCCGTCTGAGAAGTCGGTGTACGGATGGTTTCATTGGACTCTGCTCCTGGTTTCGGTTCATTTTACCCGCGCGGGGCGCGGGTCAGGGGCAGGTCCCGGGCAATCGGCTTCAGTTGCGCCCGCAAAGATCCGGAGTCGGACACATTCCGGAAGGACAAGAAGGCGCCTCCGCGGAGCGCCGCGCCGACTGCGGCGCGGCAAACACCGACAGCCGCAGCGTGAGGCGGGAGTGGCCGCAGGACGGACACGTCACGCCGTTAGAGTCGCCGCTCCGCCGCACGAGCTTTTCAAACTCCGCTCCGCATTCATCGCACCGGTATTCGTAGATCGGCATCGCGACTAGCCTCCTTGCGCAATTACGATACTGATTCTATCAATCAGGCGCCGCACTTCGGAAGTGTCCGCCGCGTGGTTGTTCACGAGAATGGAAAAGGCCAGCACCCGCCCGCCCGGTGTCTCGGCATACCCCGACAGAGCACTGCTCGAAGCCAAGGTTCCTGTTTTTGCCCGGATGTTGCGGCCTTCCGGAACATCCCGGAAGCGGTCCTCGAGCGTTCCGTCTTCGCCACCCACCGGAAGCAGGCCGGTCCAGATCTCGCGGTACGGGCCGTTGTACATGAACACCAGCAGCTGTGTGACCGCGCGCGGCGTTACGAGGTTGCGACGGGAAAGACCGGAGCCGTCCTCCAGCCGGCAGGCGCGCTCCGGCAGGCCGACTTCACTCAGGAATCGCTGCATCTCTTCGACGGCGGCGCGACGTGTCCCCGCACCGACGCAAACGCGCGCCACCGCGCGCAGCACCAGCTCAGCATGCAGGTTCTGGCTTTCCTTGTTGATGACCCGCAGAATTTCGACCAGCGCCGGAGAAAGCCGGCGTCCGAGCTCCACGGCCGGCCACATACGGGCACCCGGCGCGGAAGCATGGCCTGCCCGAGGGCGGCCTCGGATGAAGATTCCCCGCCGGGCAAGCGCCTCCGCCAAAACCGCCGCAGCATACCGTGCCGGATCGTCCACAGCCAGCGCGAAAGTCTGTCCCGGATCGCTGAGCCCGATCTGCCCAGAGATGTGGAGTTCTCGTGCCCCAGGCATCCGCTCGACAAGAACACGGCCTTCCGGCCGCTCCACGGTCTGCACCCGGTTGTGCACCACGTAATACTCGACGGCCGGGCGCAGAGATAGGAGCGCCGGTTGGCCGACTCCGGCCCCGGGCCGTACCGTGAGCCGGATCATATTGTCGTTGACCGTCAGGGCGCTCACGGGAGCGCCGTAGTCCCACAACGAATCGCCCTGGGTCCAGCCTGGCGCATAGGGCTCCCAGGGATACAGCGAATCGTCTCCGATGATGTCCCCATCAATCCGGCGAACGCCCCGAGCCGCGATCTGATCCGCCAGTTCTTCGATCGCTCGCAGCGGATCGCCACCGGCTGCCCTTTTTCGGTAAGGATACTCCCTCCCCGACAGTGAGGGATCGCCGCCGCCTGAAAGCCAGAGACTCCCCTGAAGGCGGCCGGCCGGGTCCGGCTCCGCCTCCGCGCGCACGACCGTCTTGAAACGAAACTCCGGCCCCAACCGCACCAGCGCTAGGGCAGTTGTAAAGAGCTTGGCGTTGGACGCCGGTACGAAGAGCTGATCCGCATTTTTCTCGTAAAGGGGCTCTCCCGTCGTCGCGTCCACGACGTGGATTCCCCAGAACGCAAGCCCTGCCGTAGCGGCGCCGCGGAGCACGGATTCAATTCGTTCTCCGAGCCCGGCTGCCAGCGCCGGCAGGGCCATCAACCACAAGAGCGCGGCGCGCATGCTGGGAGGGATTATACTCGAAGCGTGGCGTTGCGCCTCGCACTCGCAACTGGGGCTTTGTTGCTCGCCCAAGTCGCGCCCCTCGGAATCCGCCCCCGTTCGCGCCCCGAGGAGTACCCCGTTCACAAGCAGGCCGGCAACGCCGTCCTTGCCGCCGAATATCTTGTCAGGAGCTTTCAGGGGCGCGGCCAGAGTTTCCTCGCGCCGGACTACCTGGTCGTCGAGGTGGCGATCTTTCCGGCGCCCTTCCAGCGCATCAAGATCAACTCGGGGCAGTTTTCGCTCCGGATCAACGAAAGTAAACGGCCGCTGCTCCCGCAGCCACCGTTCATGGTGGCGGCCTCGTTGCGGTACGCCGACTGGGAACAGCGGCCCACCGTCGTCGCCGGAGCGGGCACCGGTTCCGGCGGCATCATCCTGGGACGTCCTCCTGCCTCTGAGCGTTTCCCTGGTGATCCCAGGCCCGGCCGCGAGCGGCTTCCAGCCCCTCCTCGGGCGCCGGAAGCCGGTGCGCCGGTCGAACGCCAAGAACCCGCGCGGGCCGATGAAGTCGTGGTCGAAACGGCACTGCCGGAAGGGGAGCACACCGGCCCCGTCAGCGGTCATCTCTACTTCCTGTTCAAGAAAAAGACCAAGTCGGTGCGGTCCGTGGAGTTGATCTGGAACGGGCCGGGAGGGCCGGTCAGCTTACGGCTGCTTTGACTTGCGGTGCAGCGGTGAGGCGCGCCACCGCCCACAATACGATCAGCAATCCGAAGACTGCCAGCGAACCGACCAGGGGAAACAGCATCACGACGCGGATGCCCCAGTAGTGGGCATACACGCCGAGACTCCAGGGAGCCAGCAGAGCCCCGGTCAACGCCAGGGCGAAAACGCCGCTGAAGAACCCGGGATGGTAATAGGGGAAAACATCTCTGAGCTTTTCCGCCACGAGCGGATAAATGGCCGCATAACTCAAGCCCACCAATATCACGCCAGTCGCTGCTCCGAACCGGTTGTTGGTGAAGCTCAGGATCGCGCACCCGAAGACGGCTCCCACCGCGCCCACGAACAACAGCCGCGCGTGGCTGACTGCGGGCAGCAACCACTGGACCAGGGCCCGGCCCGCAAGCAACGAGAACCAGTACAGCGCCAGGAGCTTGACGGATGCCGCGGGGCTGAGCCCCAACCGTTGTACTAGAAAGATAGGGAGCCAGCCTGCAACCGCCCATTCGTTGCCGAACTGCAAAAACAGGACGATTCCAAAGAGCAACGTTACCGGGCTGCGGAAATCACTGAGTGCTTCCCGCCAGCCGCGTATGGCGGGCAAGGGTGGGGGACGAAAATCCGTGTTGGCGTATAAACCCGCGAGCAAACCCGGAATCACTGCCATCAGCACCAGAATGCTGGGCACCGTGTAGACGTAAAACGTTCCCGCCACGAGAACGGCCGTCACCCAGCAGCCCAATCCGAAAAATGTGCCTGCCAAAGTCAGGGTGGCCGCGGGTTCGTGATGGTACAAGGGCAAGAGTGCGTGAAACAGTGCAGGGCTGATCAGGCCCACACTGGTCCCTAGCAGGAACACGCCGGCCGCGCGCCATAGCGCGCCGGCTGCAGGAGGAACCGCTGCCAGATAGAGCAGGGCAGCGCATGCCGCCAGCGAGCCGCCCACCAGCACGGCGCGAAGTCCCCGCCCTTCGAGCAGTCGGCGAACCACCCTCACCCCGACGAGAATTCCGGCGTTCATCGCCAGAAAGAAATTTCCGACAGTCAGGTAGCCCGGGTGGAGATGATAACCCCAGGCCGGCAGGATCGCGCCCAGGAACGCCATGAGCACGCCGGCCAAGAAGAAGCCTGAGAGGATCTTCCGCGCGTAGGTGGCATTGAGCAGCATGGTTTGAGCCTAGTTCCGGCTTCCGACAATGGCTTTAGCCTCCCCGTATTCTAGCGCGGCCGCAGCACGGCGATTTCGCAATGTGATAGAGCCCCGGCCCTCCTTTTATGAAAATCGGAAGGGCCGCAAGGCCTGGTCTTTACCCATGTGCAGGTTAGGTTTGGAACCCTCCGTGCAAAACTCGTTGGCGGGAATAGAGGTAGAGTCAGCTTTGGGGCGGTTGCCCCCCGCGCTAGGCCGCTACATGGCGGCTTTCTCTTTTTTCGGCCCGGTTGCTACACTGGGATTCTTCCGACTGCCGCACACGTGCTCGCTGTGTCTACCAGACTGTACGGCCGCTGGATAACCGATTGGGAAGCAAGGCTGGCCGCGCGGGATACGAACCGCATTGTCCGGCCGTTCGAGTGGGGTTTGGAGTGGCTGGACGGTGCCTGCCAGAACGAAGAGCCTGCCAAAGTGGTGCTCCGTTACGTTGCGCGTGCCCTGGAGGACTCCGACCGGTTTTTCTCCTATCAATCTCCGGCCGATTTCCGCCTGGAAGCCAATCATTTGACTTTTGCGAGCCCCGTGGCGTCCCCGTACCCTTGCAACAACCGGGTGCATGCGGATTTTTTCCCGGCCTCCCACAACCGGCGAGCCGTCCTCGTGCTGCCCCAGTGGAACGGAGACGCCAGAAGCCACGTGGGCTTGTGCAAGCTCTTAAACCGCTTCGGCCTGACGGCCCTCCGGCTGAGTCTGGCCTATCACGACCGCCGGATGCCCCCGCATCTCGAGCGAGCCGATTACCATGTCTCCAGCAACATCGGGCGCACCATCCATGCCTGCCGGCAGTCGGTTGTGGACGCCCGCGCTTGCCTGGACTGGCTCGAAAGCCGGGGCTACGACCGCCTGGCGATTCTCGGCACGAGCTTGGGGTCGTGCATCGGCTTCATCGCCACGGCTCACGACGCCCGGGTTCGCGCGGGCGTGTTCAACCACGTCTCTATGTACTTCGGGGATGTCGTCTGGACGGGTTTGTCTACAAGGCACGTTCGGGCGGGTCTGGAGTCGGCAGTTTCCCAGGACGAACTCCGAGAGTATTGGAAGGTGATCAGCCCGGCCGCCTACATGGACCGTTTGGTCGGCCGCGATCTAACGAGCCTGTTGATTTGGGCTCGCTACGACACCACCTTTCTTCCGGAGTATTCCCGGCAGGTCGTAGAAGCCTTTCGGCTCCGAGGTCTCAGATTCCGCGAGTTTCGTCTGCCCTGCGGGCATTACACTACCGGTTGTTTTCCGTTTAATTTGCTCGACGGCCTGGCGATGTGCCGGTTTCTGGCTGAGGTGCTGTGAGTGCTGCGGAGCCCGGTTTTCCGGGCTCCGCAGCGCCTTCTGGTACGGGACTCAGAAGCTCAGCCGCAGGCCGAAGCGCAGCCTTCGCTCTGAGGGGGTTGCCAAGCCCGTGAGCGTGCTCGTGATCGAGGAGAAGTTGTTCAACGTCTGAATCGTCCCGTCCGGATTCAGCCGCATCGAGGCGACGTTGGCCCCGGGGTTGGCGAACTTGGGCGTGTTGGTCAAGTTGAAGGCTTCGGCCTTGAACTCCATCTTGAACCGCTCGTTGAGCGAGAACGTGCGGAACAGGCTGAAGTCCAGGTTCCACATCCCGGGCCCGCGCATCGTGTTCCGCCCGGTCGTGCCGGGTCGGACACCGGTCGGCTGCCGGAAGGCCAGCGGGTCGAACCACATCTTATTGGGCCCGATCTCGCCGATGATCTTCACCTTTCCGGGCTTGACCTGGTCGGCGGTCTGGGACGTACCCGGCATGTTCAGCTCGGCTCCGGAAGCGCTCACCGTGAAGGGTGTGCCGCTATAAGCGCTGAAAAGCCCGTTGGTCTGCCAGCCCCGCAGCAACCAGGAAACCGGACCCTCCTGCGCCCAAGTCTTGCCCGGGCCGAATGGGAGTTCATAGACAAAGCCCAGGGTGAACATGTGGGTGCGATCGTAGCCCGCCACAGCGCGGTTGCGCCGCAGCCACGGCCCCCAGTTCGTCAGCGGCATTCCGGCCCAGCCGTTATCGTCCGTCCAGTTGATGGTCTTTGACCACGTGTAGGCTCCCTTCAGGAACAGACCTCGGCTGAAGCGGCGATTTACTGCCGTCTGAAGTGCGTGGTAGTTCCCGCTGATCCAGCCGTCCCACATCAGAGCTGCGATCCGGCGGCCCTGGGTTGCCGCCAGCGGCCGGCCGGCGGGACCGCCACCCGGAGGCGCCGCATTGATGTCCAGGTCCGCCAACTGGTGGACGGTCTGCGTGCCGACGTAAGCGATGGATCCCACGATGTCCGAGGGCAGCTTCCGCTCAATCGTGAAGTTCCAGGACTGGATGTAACCGCGATTCAGTTCCCCGCCCCACGGACTCCGGGGCCCCATATCCACACTCGGGGGTAGCTCCAGGACTCCCCTGCTGACGTCGGGGAGCGGAATGGGAGGAATGCCGCGATCCAGAGTCGTGACGGGAGTGTACGGGTTAGGCGCTGGGAATGTTGCGCCGATCGTGGCCGGATACAGACCGCGCAGCGGCCGCGAGAAGGGCAGCGGGTCGTAGGTGATCCCGTAGCCGCTCCGGATCACGGTGTTCTCGGTCAGCCGGTAAGCAAAGCCCACACGCGGAGCGAACAGCTTCTTGCTTACCGTGATCCCGACGTTGTCCGGGTTGCCGCCGAGCCGGCCCAGATAGACCAGGTTGGTGGCCGGATCCCAGCGCTCGATGCCACGGTCGCGCCGCGTGATCAGCGGGTAATACTCATAGCGAAGTCCCAGGTTCAGCGTGAGCTTTCGCGTGGCCTGCCACCGGTCCCGGATGTACCAGCCGAACTGCCACTCGCGATTGGTCATCTCGAAGAACTGAACGGCCTTCTGCATCGTGCTCGGCAAACCAAGCAGGAACGCCGCGTACTGATTGAGATAGTTGGCCGTATAGCCCCGGGTTCCCGTGATATCGCCGCCGAAGCCGATGTAGCCGCGCGGCCCGTTGCTGATCTCCGGCTGCCAGTGGTCGAGGTGATACCGCACCAGATCAAAGCCCCACCGCAGCTCGTGCGGGCCCGCGATCTTCGTCGTGTTGGTCGTGTAGGTGTAGGCGCGCTCGCGGCGGAACAGCGGCTGCCAGCCGTAGATGTTGCCCCAGTTGGTGAAACCGTGGTCAATGGTGGGCATGCCGCTGTAGCAGGCGCCGTTGGCGGCAGGCGGGCAGGCCTTCTTCACCTGCTCCGCACCGGCGGTGTAGCCCGTCACAACCGGATCGTTCGTGTTGGGGATGCCCCATACCTCGGAGCCGATGTTCTTGCCGTGGTCCGGGCCCACCACGCTCTGGTCAAACTTGGTGAAGGCGAACGTGCTGTCCAGCACGAAGGTGGGCGACAGCGTCCAGGTGTGGCCGAAGGTCCAGATGTTGACGTTGGTGTCCCCCGTGCCGACCCCGGCCCGGCTCAGACCCGGCCCGCCTACCTCCCCCAAAGCAAACTGCGAACTCACCGGCGCATCCATCCGGCTGTACTTGCCCCAGATCGCCAGCGCCGTCCGCGGGTTCCAGTTCACCTTCAGATCGTAGTTCTTCCGGTCCAGCTTCTCCGTCCCCGAGTTGAAATAGTTGTTCAGCGTCCCCTGCGACGTCCCCGGCAGGTTCGGCAGCGGCGCCTTCTCCTGGATCCGCCGGCTGATCGCGCTGATCCGGTCCGCCGGAATCCGGTTGCCCGCAAACGGCACCCGCCCGCTGCCGTCCGCATTCCCCGTCAGCGGATCGTAAATCGTCACCGGCAGCCCGCTGAAGTCTCCGGCGCGGATCCGCTCCGTTGGCACCGAAAACGGCGACGGCGAGATCCCCGAACGCTCCAGCGTCGTCTCCTGGCTGAAAAAGTAAAACAGCTTGTCCTTCACAATCGGCCCCCCGACCGTGCCCCCAAAGATGTTGAAAATCGACTTCGCCTTGCCGCGGTCGGGCGGAAGGAAGAAATTGCGCGCGTACAGCCGCTGGTTGTCGTGGTAGTGGAACAGCGAGCCGTGCAGTTCGTTGGTGCCGCTCTTGGTGGCCACCGTGACGGCGGCGCCCCCCGCCATCCCCTGCTCGGCGTCGAAGGAGCCCGTGGTGATGCTCACCGTGTCAACGGACTCCACCGGCGGCACGTACACCATGTGGTGCGGCAGCCACACAAACACGTTCATGGCGCCATCCACCCGCGCGTTGTTCATGTTCCGCGCCGTGCCGTTGATGTTGGTGGTGAGGGCGCGCGCGGGGGTGTCCACCACCGCGTTCTGGAAGTTGGCCGGCGTGGCGCCCGGAACCAGATTGATCAGGCTCTGGAAGTTGCGGTAGTTGGCCAGCGGCAGATTGCTGATCTCGCGCGTGGTGATCTCGGCCCGCACATCGGACTTGTCCGTCTGCAGCACCGCCGCCTCGGCCGCCACCGTGATCTGCTCCGTGACTGCACCAACCTCCAGTCTCACATCCACACGGGTTACTGCGTTGATAGTGACGCCGACGTTTTCGCGCGTCACGGTTCGAAAGCCCTTGGCTGAAACCCTCAGGTCATAACTGCCGGGCAGAACATTGACCAGCGAGTAACGCCCCGCCGGATCCGTAGTAGTCTCGCGAGTCAATCCGGTCTCGCGGCTCGTGATGGTCACCGTGGCGTTCGGCACTACTGCGTCGGTCTGATCCACCACCGTGCCCACGATCGAGCCGTAAAGGACTTGCGCGGAGGCCGCAGGACGGAAAAGACAAGCGACCACAACCGCAAGTACACCTGAGACCCAGAGTCTCTTCATCGTTCTCCTCCTCTCTGTGTTTTGCTAACCCCTGACAACTACGATGGCGAACCCGCTTGAATCGGGGCTCCAGGTCTTTTATCGCACCGCTCGGCTACACTTGTCAAGCCCCCGCCTGGAGAAAAGCGCGGCAACGAGCAACTCCCGCGAAGAGAGATAGTATGCTCGTATTAGTTGCGCCGGACGAACCGGCTATCCGCGGCCGAGGCTACGAAGCTCGTAGCTAAAAGCTTAGCCGCAAGCCGAAGCGGAACTGCCGGAACGTCGGCGTCGCCAGCGAGTCAAGCGTGCTCGTGATGGAGGAGAAGTTATTCAGCGTCTGTATCGTGCCGTCCGGGTTGAGTCGCATGCTGGCCACGTTGGCCCCCGGATTGGCAAACTTGGGCGTGTTGGTAAGATTGAACGATTCGGCCTTGAATTCCATGCGGAAGCGCTCATTCAGCGAGAACGTGCGGAACAGGCTCAGGTCGAGGTTCCACAATCCGGGGCCGCGCATCGTATTGCGGCCCGTCGTACCGAATCGCACACCCGTCGGCTGGCGGAAAGCGAGGGGGTCGAACCACATCTTGTTGGGCCCGATCTCGCCGAGCACGCGCACCTTGCCCGAAGCGACCAGGTCCGCCGTCTGCACGTTGCCCGGGGCGTTCAGCGCCGAACCATCGGCCGTCACCGTGAACGGGGTCCCCGTGTAGGCGCTGAAGACGCCGTTGGTTTGCCAGCCCCGCAGCAGCCAGGACAGCGGCCCCGACTGCGCCCACGGCTTGTTGGGCCCGAACGGCAATTCGTACAGGAATCCCATGGTGAACATGTGGGTGCGGTCATAGCCGGCGGGAGCCCGGTTCCAGCGAAGCATCGGCCCCCAGTTGCGGTCCAGGAATGCATTGCCGTCGTCATCGGTGAGGTTGATCGCCTTGGACCACGTATAAGCCCCTTTGAGGAAAAGTCCGCCTCGAAACGGCCGGTTGAGGGCCACTTGCAAGCCGTGATAGTTTCCGCTGGCGGAACCTTCGAACATGTATGTCGTGATGGCGCGCCCCAGTCGCGCGTAGAGGGGCCGCCCGGTCGGCCCTCCCCCGGGAGGCGCCGCGTTGATGTCGCGGTGGAGGAACTGGTGCACAGTCTGCGTGCCTACGTAGGCCAGCGAGGCCACCAGCTCCGCGGGCAGCTTCCGCTCGAGTGTGAAGTTCCACGACTGAATGTAACCACGCTGAAGCTGCCCACCCCAGGGGCTGCCCCGGCCCATTTCCACCGTGGGCGGCAAATCGATAATCCCGCTGCTGATGTCGGGCAGCGGAACCGGCGGAATTCCCTGCTCGAGGGTTCCGGCCCAAGCCCAGGGATGGGACGCCACGAAAGAAGCGCTGATCGCCGCCGGATAAAGCCCGCGCATCGGGCGTGACAGAGGCAGTGGGTCATAGGTGATTCCGTATCCGCTGCGCAGAACGGTGTTCTCCGTCACCCGCCAGGCGAAGCCGAAGCGGGGAGCGAACAGCCTCTTGCTGGTCGTGATGCCTACGTTGTCAGGATTGCCGCCGATGCGGCCGAGATAGACCTTGTTCGTCGCCGGATCCCAGCGCTCCACACCCCGGTCCCGCCGGCTGATCAGCGGATAGTACTCGTAGCGTAAGCCCAGGTTCAGCGTAAGCCGGCGGCTCACTTGCCAGCGGTCGCGCAGATACCAGCCGAACTGCCACTCGCGGTTGGTCATCTCGAAAAACTGGACCGTCTTGCCCATGGAGGAAGGCAGCCCGAGCAAGAAGGCCGCATACTGGTTCAAGTAGTTCGCCGTGTAACCTCGCGTCCCGGTAATATTGCCGCTAAAAGTCAGCACGCCACGGGGACCCGACCCGACTTCCGGCTGCCAGTGATCCATGTGATAACGGACCAGATCGAATCCCCAGCGCAGCTCGTGCGCGCCCGATATCTTCGTGGTGTTGGTCGTGTAGGTGAACGTACGCTCCTTCCGAAACAGCGGAAGCCATGTATTGGTGTTCCCCCAGGCCGTGAAGCCATGATTGATGGCCGGCATGCCGCTGTAGCACTTACCGTCCGGGGCCGGACAGGCCTTCTTGACCTGCTCCGCTCCAGCCGCATAACCTGTGACCACGGGATCGTTCGTATTCGGTATGCCCCACCGCTCCGAACCATAATTCGTGCCGTAGTCGGGACCCAGGACCGTTTGATCAAATTTTGTGAAAGCAAACGTCCCGTCCGTGACGAAGGTGGGCGACAGCGTCCAGGTGTGGCCGAAGGTCCAGATGTTGACGTTGGTGTCCCCCGTGCCGACCCCGGCCCGGCTCAGACCCGGCCCGCCTACCTCCCCCAAAGCAAACTGCGAACTCACCGGCGCATCCATCCGGCTGTACTTGCCCCAGATCGCCAGCGCCGTCCGCGGGTTCCAGTTCACCTTCAGATCGTAGTTCTTCCGGTCCAGCTTCTCCGTCCCCGAGTTGAAATAGTTGTTCAGCGTCCCCTGCGACGTCCCCGGCAGGTTCGGCAGCGGCGCCTTCTCCTGGATCCGCCGGCTGATCGCGCTGATCCGGTCCGCCGGAATCCGGTTGCCCGCAAACGGCACCCGCCCGCTGCCGTCCGCATTCCCCGTCAGCGGATCGTAAATCGTCACCGGCAGCCCGCTGAAGTCTCCGGCGCGGATCCGCTCCGTTGGCACCGAAAACGGCGACGGCGAGATCCCCGAACGCTCCAGCGTCGTCTCCTGGCTGAAAAAGTAAAACAGCTTGTCCTTCACAATCGGCCCCCCGACCGTGCCCCCAAAGATGTTGAAAATCGACTTCGCCTTGCCGCGGTCGGGCGGAAGGAAGAAATTGCGCGCGTACAGCCGCTGGTTGTCGTGGTAGTGGAACAGCGAGCCGTGCAGTTCGTTGGTGCCGCTCTTGGTGGCCACCGTGACGGCGGCGCCCCCCGCCATCCCCTGCTCGGCGTCGAAGGAGCCCGTGGTGATGCTCACCGTGTCAACGGACTCCACCGGCGGCACGTACACCATGTGGTGCGGCAGCCACACAAACACGTTCATGGCGCCATCCACCCGCGCGTTGTTCATGTTCCGCGCCGTGCCGTTGATGTTGGTGGTGAGGGCGCGCGCGGGGGTGTCCACCACCGCGTTCTGGAAGTTGGCCGGCGTGGCGCCCGGAACCAGATTGATCAGGCTCTGGAAGTTGCGGTAGTTGGCCAGCGGCAGATTGCTGATCTCGCGCGTGGTGATCTCGGCCCGCACATCGGACTTGTCCGTCTGCAGCACCGCCGCCTCGGCCGCCACCGTGATCTGCTC
>JBBIJF010000032.1:0-45720 GCA_037446115.1 Acidobacteriota bacterium
GTCGTCCCGGCCGGCTTCTCCAAGACTGGCCCGTCAAGCCGCCTTCCGTCTTGCGCACCCCGCTGGGTGTCCGTCTGCGCGCACGTTCCTCGAAACGGGACACCCAGCGTGCGGCGATGTTTCGCCCACAAACCCCTCAGCAGAAGTGTCTCTTCGCTCACGCTGAGACCCGAAGCCCTCCCCTCCGAAGCCTCCTTCGGCCCGCCTCAGCTCCGCTGGGCCGCCGCCACCGCCTCCCGCGCCGCCACGATCGTGTTCACATGAATCCGGACCGTGTCCTCCAGCCGGAACGCGTAGCCCCCCGCCAGCGTCACCGCCACCGCCGCGCCCCGCCGCAGCGCCGCTTCCATCACCAGCCGGTCCCGTTCCTTGAGTCCCGCCGGCGTCAGCGCCAGCCCTCCCAGTTGGTCCTGATAGTAAGGATCCGCACCCGCAACATAAACAACTAAGTTCGGACGGAAAGTTTCAAGAGCACTGAGATACCCCTCCCGCAGTTTCTCTAAGTATTCATCATCCCCCGCCTGATCTGCTAAGTGTATGTCACAATCCGAAGGAGGTTTGACGGCGGGATAGTTATTATATTGATGAATGGACAGAGTAAATACCTGCCGGTCTCCCGCGAAAATCGCGGCCGTGCCGTTGCCCTGATGCACGTCGCAGTCGGCCACCAGCGCCCGCTCGATCCGGCCCTCGCGCAGCAGCCGCCGCACCGCCACCGCGATGTCGTTGATCGCGCAAAAACCCTCCCCGTGCCCCGCAAACGCATGGTGAAAGCCGCCCCCGATGTTGAACCCCAGCCCGTCCCGCAGCGCCAGCCGGCAGGCCAGCGTCGTGCCCCCCGCCGCCAGCCAGAAGGCCTCCACCATCTGCCGCGAATAGGGAATCTCCAGCCGCAGCACCTCCTCGAACGACAGCGTCCCCGTCTTCAGCTTGCGCACCCATTCGGCTTCGTGCACCAGCAGCACGTCTTCATCCGGCGCCGGCTCCGGCCGCACGAAATCCTCTTCCCCTGCCAGCCCTTCCTCCAGCACGCGCTCGCGGATCAGCCGGTATTTCTGCGCCGGAAAGACATGATCTCCCAGATTCAGATCGTAACCTTCGTGATACACCAGACGGAACGGCAACATCAGCCTCCGCTCAAAGTCTAGCAACGTGAACTACGATGAAGATAGCATGCGGCGTTTCGCCGAGATTGCCGACGCCGTGGCCTCCACTTCGAGCCGGAACGAAAAGATCCGCCTGTTGGGCGAATATCTTCGCTCGCTGGCGCCTGAGGAGGCCGCCCTCGCCGCAGTGTTCTTCACCGGCCGCCCCTTCCCGCGCTCCGAGGAGACCGTCACGGCCGCCGGCGGCGCACTGCTCTGGCAGGCCGTCGCCGACCTCTCCGGCGCGCCGCCCGAAGTTATGGCCGCAACCTACCGCAGCTACGGCGACCTCGGAGACGCCGCCGCCGAACTCTTAAGCGGCCGGCCGCCCGGCCCGGGCCTTTCGCTCGAACAGGCGGCCGCCGCCTTCCGCCGCCTCGCCCGCGAGCGGACACAGGCCGCCAAATTCGCACTCCTCACCGAACTGCTGGCCGCCGATACGCCGGCAGTGGCTCGCTACCTGATCAAGATTCTCACCGGCGACCTGCGCATCGGCCTCAAGGAAAGCCTCGTCGAGGAGGCCGTCGCCGCGGCCTTCGGCGGTCCCCCCGATGAGGTCCGCCGCGCCAACATGCTCACCGGCGACATCGCCGAAACCGTGCGCCTGGCCGCCTCCGGCGCCCTCGCCTCCGCGCGCCTGCGGCTGCTGCGCCCCGTCGGCTTCATGCTCGCAGCCGCGGCGGAATGCGCCGGGGATCTTGAAGCCGCCTTCCCCACAGGCGCCTTCGTCGAAGACAAGTACGACGGCGTGCGCGCGCAGGCCCACAAACAAGGCGCCGTCGTCAAGCTGTTTTCCCGCACACTCGACCAACTCGTCGAGTTCCCTGAACTGCTCCGGCCTCTGGCTTCGCTCCCCGGCGAGTGGGTGCTCGACGGCGAGGTCGTCGCCTGGCGCGATGACCGCCCGCTGCCCTTCACCGAACTCCAGCAGCGGCTCGGCCGGAAAGAAGCCGACCTCTTCCTCCCCCTTGAAATCCCCGTGCGCTTCATCGCCTTCGACATCCTCCACCGCGACGGCCGGACGCTGCTCGACAGTCCCTTTGAACACCGCCGCCTGATTCTCGAAGACCTCCTGGCCGCCGCCCCGGACGGCGTGCATCTTGCCCCGCTGCGTCATGCCTCCGGCGCCGCCGCCTTCGAGCGGGAATTCGAGGCCGCCCTGGCGCGCGGCAACGAGGGCATCATGGCTAAAGCCCCCGGCGCGCCGTATACGCCCGGCCGCCGCGGCCGCCACTGGCTCAAACTCAAACGCCCCATGGCCACGCTCGACGTCGTCGTCACCGCGGTCGAATACGGCCACGGCAAGCGCCGCGGCCTTCTGTCCGACTACACCTTCGCCGTCCGCGACGGTGCGCAACTGCGCAACATCGGCAAAGCCTACTCGGGGCTGACCGACGAGGAGATCCGCCGCCTCACCGACTACTTCCTCGAACACACCGTCGAGGACCAGGGCTTTCACCGCGTGGTCGAGCCCACGGTCGTCCTCGAGGTGGCCTTCAACAACATCCAGCGCTCCCGCCGCCACGACAGCGGCTACGCACTCCGCTTTCCCCGCATCGTGCGCCTGCGCCCCGACAAGCCCCCGCACGAGATTGATACGCTCGAGCGCGTCGAGCAGCTCTACCGCACCCAGAGTGCGCGCACTTAGTTTCGCGAAGGCTGCTGTTAACACTTGTATCCTGTAACCTTTTTGCCCGGCGAGTTATCATTTACTTCTTATGCGAAAGACCGTACTTTGTCTGCTCCTGACCTCAGGCTGGGCCGTTGCCGAGCTCAAGCAATGGCGCATTGACCCGGCCCACTCCGCCGCCCACTTTTCCGTGCGGCACATGATGGTTTCCAACGTGCGCGGCCACTTCGGCAAGATGTCCGGCACCGCCGCCTGGGATCCTGCCGATCCTTCCAAGGCCAGCGTCGAGGTGACGATTGACGTCAACTCCATCGATACGCGTGAGCCCAAACGCGACGCGCACCTGAAAAGCCCGGACTTCTTCGACGCGGCCAACCACCCCACCATGACCTTCAAGTCCAAACGCGTCGAGCCCGCCGGGCAAGGCCGCCTGCGCTTGATCGGCGATCTGACCATCCGCGGCGTAACGCGCGAGGTGGTCTTCGATGTGGAAGGGCCGTCTCAGGAGATTCCGGGGCCGCGCGGCGCCCGCATCGGGGCCACTGCCACTACCCGCATCAACCGTAAGGACTTCGGTATGACGTGGAATCGCACGCTGGACGCGGGCGGACTCGTCGTGGGCGACGAAGTTCAGATCACGGTGGATGCGGAGCTGATCGAGGTCAAGCCTTCGGCAGGCTAGCCCCCGTTCACACATCCAGGTTGCGGACGTCGAGCGCGTTCTCCTCGATGAACTTGCGGCGCGCCTCGACGTCCTCGCCCATCAGCGTGGAGAAAATCTCCTCGCACTCGACGGCGTCCTCCAGCCGCACGCGCAGCAGCGTCCGCGTCTCCGCGTTCATCGTCGTCTCCCACAGCTGCTCGGCGTTCATCTCGCCCAGCCCCTTGTAGCGCTGCACCGTGATGTCCCGCTTGCCCTCCGCCATCACGTGCTCCAGCAGCTCCCGCCACGTCCCCAGCGTTTGGCGCGAGGAATCCTTCACCACCACAAAGGGCGGGCGATTGTAACGCGCGATCTGACGGGCGAGCGAGCGGAACTTGCGGTACTCCGGCAACGCCGCGAGCTCCAGACCGATGACGCGCTCGGCGTTCGTCGAGTCGCGGAACGTCACGGCCCAGGCCGAGTGCTCTTCATCCGGCTTGAGCTCCGCCTTCACACCCGCCTTGTCCAGCTCCTCCACAATGCGGCGCAGATTGGCCTGGTCCGCAAAATCCGCCTTCGCATCGGCGCGCAACTCCGGATTCCCCAGAACCGCCACCGCACGGCCGTCCCGCAGCCGCCGCTCCACTTTCTGCGCCATCTGCCCGTACTCATCGAGCGACATCAGGAAGTTGCGCAGTTCCGTCCCCTCGAGCCGCTGCGCCGGGCTGCCGCCGTTGGACCCCACTTCGACGACAACGTTGTCCGTGGCCCGCCGCAGGATCTCCCGCATGAACTCCTTTTCGTCTTTGATGTACTTCTCGGTCTTGCCTTTCTTGATGCGGTAAAGCGGCGGCTGCGCCACATAGACGTGGCCGCGGTTGATCAGCTCCTGCATGTGCCGGAAGAAGAACGTCAGCAGCAGCGTCCGGATGTGCGAGCCGTCCACATCGGCATCCGTCATGATGATGATCTTTCCGTAGCGCAGCTTCGTGATGTCGAAATCATCCTTACCGATGCCCGTCCCGATGGCCGTGATCATGGCGCGGATTTCTTCGTGAGTCAGCATCTTGTCGTAGCGCGCCTTCTCGACGTTCAGGATCTTCCCCTTGAGCGGCAGGATCGCCTGATAGCGCCGGTCCCGGCCGCTCTTGGCCGTCCCGCCGGCCGATTCACCCTCCACCAGAAACAGCTCGCATCGCTCCGGGTCACGCTCCTGGCAGTCGGCGAGCTTCCCCGGCAGGCCCCCGGAATCCAGAGCCCCTTTGCGCCGCGTCAGCTCCCGCGCCCGCCGTGCCGCCTCCCGGGCCCGGGCGGCCTCAATCGCCTTCATGACAATCTTGCGCATCACGCCCGGATTCTTGTCGAAATACTCGCTCAGCTTCTCGTTGACGAACTGCGTGACCTGGCCCTGAATGTCGCTGTTCAGCTTACCCTTGGTCTGGCCCTCGAACTGCGGCTGCGGGAGCTTGACGCTGATCACCGCCGTGAGCCCTTCGCGCACGTCGTCGCCCGTCAGGTTCTCTTTGACGTCCTTGAACAGGCCGGCCTGCTGGCCGTAGGCGTTGATCGTGCGCGTCAGCGCGGCGCGGAAGCCGCTCAGATGCGTGCCCCCGTCCACCGTGTTGATGTTGTTGGCGAAGCTGAAGACGTTCTCCGAGTAGCTGTCGTTGTACTGGAGGGCGACCTCGATCGTCAGCGTGCCCCCGTTGGGAAGCTCCCGCTCACCTTCAAAATAAATCGGCTTGTCGTGCAGGACGTTCTTGCCGCGGTTCAGATGCTGGATGAACTCCGCAATGCCGCCCTTGTAGTGGAACTCATGCTGCTTCGGGGGGTCCAGCCGTTCATCGGTCAGCGTGATGGTGAGCCCTTTGTTCAGGAAGGCCAGCTCGCGGAGCCGCTGTGCCAGCGTGTCAAAGTTGAATTCCGTGACATCGAAGATGGTGGGGTCCGGCTTGAAGGTGATCTTCGTGCCCGTACGGCGCCCGGCCCTGCCGGTCTTCTCGAGCGGACCCTTGGGCACACCGCGCTCATACTCCTGCTCCCAGGTGTAGCCGTCCCGCCAGATCTCCAGCTGCAGGCTCTCCGACAGCGCATTGACGACGCTGACGCCGACCCCGTGAAGTCCCCCGGATACCTTGTACGTCTTCGTGTCGAACTTGCCGCCGGCATGCAGCTTCGTCATCACCACTTCAGCGGCCGACACGCCGAACTCCTCCATGATGTCCACGGGAATGCCACGGCCGTCATCCACCACCGTGATGGAGTTGTCAATGTGAATCGTCACGTCAATGCGGCTGCAGTAGCCCGCGAGAGCCTCGTCCACGGAGTTGTCCACCACTTCGTAAACCAGGTGGTGCAAGCCCGACTCACCGGTCGAGCCGATGTACATCGCCGGTCGCAGCCGCACGGCCTCCAGCCCTTCGAGAACTTTGATGCTGCTGGAGTCGTAGACCGCCGCCGTGTTCAGTTCTGCTTCCTTGGTAGCCATATTCCTCGATTCGTGATCCACCCGCTCAGATTTTCATCGGCATGACGATGTAGCGGTAGCTCGATGCCGCACTGTCGGCCGCGGGGCGCAGTTCTCCTGCGCTCTGGGCGTCCTTGAACTGGAGCCACACCTGGTCCTCTTCGAGCACGCGCAAAAAATCCAGCAGGTAATGCGCGTTGAACCCGATCTCGAACTGCCCTCCGTCGTACTCCGCCGGCAGACTCTCTTCGCTTTCGCCCGTGTCCGACAGCGAGGAGTGGACCTTCAGCTCGCCCGGCGCCAGTTCGAGCCGGATCGCGTGCGAGCGTTCGTCGGAAAACTGGGATACCCGCTCGATCGCAGCCTTCACCTCCTCGCGATCCAGGCGCACCGAATGAGGATGCTCCCGCGGCAGGACGCGCTCGAAGTCGGGAAAATTCGCGGCCAGCTTCCGGCTGATCAGCAGGCGCTCGCCAAAGCGAAAGAACAGGTGATTCTCGTCGGCCGCGAACTCGACCCTCGCCTCCGGGCCCGATTCTTCCGCCAGCTTCAGGATCTCGCCCATCGCCTTGCGCGGAATCAGCGCCCGGTAATGAGCCCGGACGCCCGGCAGATCCTGGCGCTGCTCCACAAACGCCAGCCGGTGGCCGTCGGTCGATACCATGGCCGCCGTACCCTCTCGCAGGATCAGCAGGGCACCGCTCAGCGTGAAGCGGGACTCCTCGGTCGAGATCGCGTAAATCGTCCTGACAATCATGCGCGCGAGCACGCCCGCCGGTATCTCCGCCAGCGGCTCCGGCATGGGAGGCAGCTCAGGAAAGCTCTCCCGCGACATGCCGGCGATGCGGGTGCGGGAGCGGCCGCAGACCAAGCTGGCCCACTGGTTCTCGAGAAACTTGACCTGGACATCCACGTCCGGAAGAAGGCGGACGTAGTCCAGAAGCTTCCTGGCGGGCACAGTGCCGGAACCGGGGCGGATCACCCGGGCGGCGCATGTGGAGCGAATCCCGAGCTCAAGATCCGTCGCCGTCAGCAGGAGCCTGTCCTGCGAGGCCTCCATCAGTACGTTGGACAGGATCGGGATCGTGGTCCGCTTCTCCACCACGCCCTGGCAGAGGCTCAGCTCCCGGACCAGATCCGCCTTGTTTACGCTGAATTCCATGAAGTCAGGTCTCCGTAATGCTCAACTCCACCATAAAAGGGGATATCAGAATCATAGAGCCTGTTGAAATGTTGGTTCCTCTCTAAATTATAAGAAATTCATAGGGTTCCTTGCACGGGCTCCTTCGAGGAACGCATGGATCCGGGCCGCGCGCCGTGCCGCCGGCGCCGCCTCCACAACCCTGCCGCGAATGTCCGTGTCCGTGTCCGGTGGAAAAGTACGCAGCGCTCAGTGAATGGAGTCAATTAGCCTCTGGATGACCCTGTTAAGCTCCTGATCCTTCTCACGCAGGCGTTCGATTTTCTGAATGGCGTGGAGCACGGTCGTGTGGTGCTTCCCGCCGAAGGCCTTGCCGATGGCGGGCAACGACGCCTGTGTCAGCTCCCGGCATAGGTACATAGCAACTTGGCGGGGATAGGAAACCGCATGGGCGTTACTCTTCTGCTTCAGGTGGGAAGGTGTGAGTCCGAAGTGTTCGGAAACAGCGCGTTGTATGGCCTCAATAGTGACCTTGCGTTCCTGCGGGGGGTTCAGGTGGCGCAGGCAATGTTCAGCCAAGGCGAGTGTGATGGGCTTGCCGGAGACGGACGAGTAGAGAACGAGTTTGGCCACGGCGCCTTCCAACTCGCGCACGTTGGAGCGGACGCGGGTCGCGACGAAAATGCGGACATCTTCGGAGAGGGTGATGCCCTCGGCGCGGGCTTTCCAGTCGAGAATTGCCATTTTCGTCTCGAGGTCCGGCGGATGGAGGTCGGCGATGAGTCCCGACTCCAGGCGGGAGCGCAGCCGCTCGGTGAGTCCAGGGATGTCTCGCGGCGGAGCGTCGCTGGAGATGACGATCTGCTTGTGGCGATCGTAGAGTTCGTTGAAGGTATGGAAAAACTCCTCCTGCGTGCGCTCCCTGCCGGCCAGCAGATGGATGTCGTCCACAAGGAGTACATCTGCGGTGCGGTAATGGCGGTGGAACTGTGACATGCGCTGCGTGCTGATGGAGTGGATCATTTCGTTCATGAAACGTTCGCTTGACGTATAGACCACCTTCAACCCGGGCTGACGCTCACTGATATGCCTGCCGATTGCCTTGAGCAGGTGGGTCTTGCCGACGCCGGCGCGGCCGCAGATCACCAGGGGGTTGTAGGTCGTGCCCGGACCCACCGCTACCGCCCAGGCGGCGGCCTGCGCGAAGCGGTTCGATGAGCCGACGACGAAGGTGTCGAAGCTCAAAGAGGGATGGAAGGAGTTGTTGGGTGAATCGAGATCGGCTGTGACGGCCTCCGGCGCTTCGACGCCGGGTGGTCTCCGCTCGGAGAGGGGCAGCAGCTCGTAGTCAATCCGTCGGATCTTGAGCTGCAGTTCACGGATCGCTTCCTGGACGAGGGCACTGTACTCCTGTTCCAGCCAGGCCTTGGCCGCCTCGTTAGGCACAGCGATGCGCAGCGCACCGTTGCATTCCTCGCGGAGGATGGTATTGGCAACCCAATTTTGATAGCTCTCGCGGCTGAGACGAGCACTGAGGCGTTGCTTGATGAGGTCCCACGCGTTTGTGTTGACAGCAAGCACACACTCCTCCTGTTGCCGCGCCCTTGGCGTTTTTCTGTGCTGGCGGGCGCCGTTTTCTCCTGTTGCAGCTGGTTGTTTGGGATCCGCGCTGGGGACCGGGCCGTTACCATCCCGGTGACCTCCAGCCCAGGCCGCAGCGGAAGATCAGCATAGCACAGGTGTCTAGCGGCGCTTCACCGTGAATGGCATGATTCTTTTGTGTTTCAAATCAATGAGTCACAGACGAAAAGAACATTGGCGCGGCGTCCTGGTATGTCGGCCCGAGGAGCTAAAACAAGGCTGGGAGGATGTGTCGGGGCCTTGAAACATATATATAAGTTTATGTTTTTTAGGGAAGATACGGAGGCAGGCGTGTCCGTATCGAGTGACGAAACACACGAAAGCGGAGTCCGTCCGATACGGCGTGATTTGACAACGCCATGAGGACGGTCCTAGGCTGGTAGCAAGGGCAGCCGGCGTAGCTCAGAGGTTAGAGCGAGGGTCTCATAATCCCTAGGTCGCTGGTTCGACTCCAGCCGCCGGCACCAGCCGTCAGGACGACCCCACGATCAGTTGGTAGATGCGTTCAAGGTCTTCGCCGGAGTAGTATTCGATTTCGATTCGGCCGCGATTCTCCGAGCGGGCGACGATTCGCACACGAGTGCCCAGCACGCGTTCGAGTTCAGTCACGGCAGCGCGGAAGTTCGGGTCTGCGGCGATTTCATCGGCCGGCTTGGGCTCGCGCGTCTCCGTCATGCGGCGGACGAGACGTTCCACCTGGCGGACGGAAAGCCCTTGCGAAGCCGCCTTTTCCGCAACGCGCCGCTGGAGATCCTCGTCGGGCAGACCCAGGATGGCCCGAGCGTGTCCCATGGTCAGGCGCCGCTCGGCGACAAGCTGTTGAATGTCCTGAGGGAGCTTCAGCAGCCGCACGAGGTTGGTTACCGTACTGCGATCCTTTCCCGTCCGGCGGGCAATCTCATCGTGGCTAAGGCGGTGCTCGTGGATGAGCCGCTGGAGCGCGGTGGCCACTTCGATGGGATTCAGGTCTTCGCGCTGGATGTTCTCAACCAGAGCAACCTCAATCAGGCGGTCATCGGAGACGTCCTCGACCAGGACCGGTACGGTCCTGAGGCCTGCCATTTTTGCCGCGCGCCAGCGGCGTTCTCCTGCCACGAGCTCGAAACGGCTACCCCTGCGGCGGACCAGGAGCGGCTGGATAACACCGCTCGTCCGAATCGAGTTCGTCAACTCTTGGAGTTTTTCGGCGTCAAATGACGAGCGGGGCTGCGCCGGATTGGGGTCGATGTCGTCTACCGGGACGTCAAGGACAGACCGGGCCGGCGCCGGTGCGGGGAACTCCGCGGGAACCTGCTGCTGGGCGGAGCGCTGGGGGAGAAGCGCGGAAAGACCCTTACCGAGCGCCTTCCGCCGTTGTTCCGGCGTTCTGTTCATTCGCCAAGATCTCCTTTGCCAGACGGATGTAGCTCTCCGCTCCGCGGGAGCGGATGTCATAGTACAGAATGGGCTTACCAAAACTCGGAGCTTCCGCCAGCCGGACACTGCGCGGGATCACGGTCTTGAAAACCTCCTCGCCGAAGAATTCTCGCAGGTCGGCTGCGACCTGACGAGTGAGGTTGGTGCGGTCATCGTACATTGTCAGCAGGATTCCTTCAATGGCCAGCGGATGGCCGAACGAATCACGGACGCGGTCAATCGTGTCCATGAGCTGGGAGATGCCTTCGAGCGCAAAGAATTCGCAATGGATCGGGATCAGGACGGAATCAGCTGCAGCCAAGGCATTGAGGGTCAGAAGGTCCAAGGCGGGGGGACAGTCGAGCAGGATGAATCGGTAGAGATGGCGCACGGGCGAAAGGCGCTGGCGGAGACGGAACTCGCGGTCCGGGACATCAATCAGCTCGAGGTTGGCACCGACCAGATTCCGGTCGGCGGGCACCAGGTCGAGTCCGTCAAATTCGGTCTGGATAATGACCTCACTGAGCTCGCGCTCCGCCAGCAGTGCGTCGTAAAGGCTGAGCCGAATTCGATGCTTGTCTATCCCGAGCCCGGTGGTTGAATTTCCCTGGGGATCGGCGTCAACGATGAGCACGCGGAGGTCGTTGGCGGCTAAGGCGGCCCCGAGGTTAATGGCGGTGGTGGTCTTGCCAACGCCGCCTTTCTGGTTGGCTATCGCAATGGTTTTTCCCACTGGTGTCTCCCGCCCAAGTGGATGAATCACATCGTAGCACGGCTACGTTCCACGTGAAACCCCCCGACCCACGCCCCCCACGCCCCGAGCCTCACCCATCAGTAGGAAGCTCTGCGTGCGCCACGGAATCGCGATGACCCTGTCCCATTGAAACAGGGCCGAGCGGCGCAACTCTTGCGCCGTCCTTCCGGACACGATCAAAGCCAGTCTATCAGATAGTTTGGGCACGAGACGGGAAATCTCAGGCCAAGACACGGCGCGCGCGACAAGCCAGTCGAATTGCCGGTCCAGATCCTCTGCACGGCAATGGGCCACGGTGACGTTGGGCAGATGGCGGCAGGCTTCTTTCAGAAAGACGGCCTTTCGGCTGCGCGCCTCAATGAGTACGATCTGGCAGTCGGACCTCAGCACGGCGACGGGCACGCCGGGAAAGCCCGCACCAGAGCCCACGTCGGCAATACATAGGGGAACGGGAGGCAAGTGTGCAGCCAAGAACAGAGACTCGCAATAATGTTTCTTGACAATGGCGGCCGGGCTCCGGTCAGACATCAGATTCAGTTTCGTTCGCCACCGCGAAAGCGTGCGGTAATGACACCAGAGCATGGCCACTTGCTCAGCCGACAATTCGCAGATGCCGCGGATGTGCCGGATTAGCAACGTCTTGAAGTGGTCTTGCTCGCGTGTTTGCTCGGGGATGTCCACTGTGGTGCTCAGTTTTTGCAGCGAACCGCCGCACCCGCCGTTCTCGATCTTGATTTTACGGCATTGAGCTTACGGCGCTGGTGCGAGGCCCGGCCGTATCTGCTCCCTCAGCTGACGGGTGCGCACTGGGATGCCGCACAGTAGGTGCTTGTTCGGAGGGCGGGCGGCGAGGGTGAGGCTGCGGGCGCCGCGCAAGCCCGAGCGGAACCCGCTAGGTGCGACACGGCCGCCGTGAACCTCCCGAAGATTACGAACGCGCTTGACCTGCCCCAGCGGCAGGTCTTGACAAGCTCAGGTACACGTCCAGGACCGCGATCGCCGCGGGAGTCACTCCCGGAATACGGCTTGCCTGGCCGAGTGTGAGCGGTCGGACGCGCGAGAGCTTTTCGCGAACCTCACGCGACAGTCCCGGGATCGATGAAAAATCCAAATCGCCGGGGATCCTTCGCTCCTCGGCGCTTTTCAGCCGCTGAATCTGGCGCTCCTGCTGGGCGATGTACCCGCCGTACTTCACCTCGGTTTCGACGGTCGAAAGGACGCCCCTCACCGGCTCCTCACCCAGAAGCTCGACGATGCTTGCGCGGAGCAATTCTATTCTGGCTTCGGGCCGGCGGAGCCACTCGGAAAGCAGGCAGCGGTCGTCCTTGGAGATGGATAGCTTTTCGGGAATCTTATCTCCTATTCTAGTAGTATTAAGCCACTCCACAATCCGTGCCTTCTGTAACCGCTTCTTCTCAAAAAGGTTCCATCTACGGTTATCCACGAGACCCACACGATGCCCCACGGGGGTCAAGCGCTCGTCGGCGTTGTCAATGCGCAGGTGCAGCCGGAATTCGGCTCGCGAAGTAAACATCCGGTAGGGCTCGTCGGCACCCTTGGTTACCAGATCATCAATCAGAATGCCGACGTAGCCCTCCGTGCGTTTTATGATGACGGGTTCCAACCCGCCGAGCCGGCAGGCGGCGTTGAGGCCGGCAATGAGGCCTTGGCATGCGGCTTCTTCGTAACCGGACGTTCCGTTGACCTGACCCGCGAGGAAAAGCCCCGTGATGGTTTTCACTTCGAGGGTGTGATGCAGTTCCCGCGGATCAATCGCGTCATACTCGATCGCGTAGCCCGGGCGAATCATTTCCGCCTTTTCAAGTCCGGGTATCGACGCCACCATCGCGGCCTGCACGTCGATCGGCATGCTGGTAGACATCCCATTGACGTAGATCTCGTAAGTATCCAGGCCCTCGGGTTCCAGAAAGATCTGGTGGCGGGCCTTGTCGGGGAACTTGACGATTTTGTCCTCGAGCGAGGGGCAGTAACGCGGTCCGAGTCCGCGAATCTGTCCGCTGTAAAGCGGCGAGCGGTGGATGTTGTTGCGGATGATGCGGTGCGTCTCGGCCGTGGTATAGGCAACGTAGCAGTCCACTTGCGGGCGACTGATGCGCTCAGTCAGAAACGAGAACGGCGTGGGATCCGGGTCTCCGGGCTGCCGCTCGAAGCAAGACCAGTCTATCGTGCGCCCGTCAAGGCGGGGCGGCGTCCCCGTCTTGAGCCGCATCCAGCGCAGCCCGAGCGAGCGGAGGTGGTTGCCCAAAAGCTCCGAGGGCGACTCCCCACTGCGCCCGCACGCGTAGGTCATCTCGCCGACGTGGGCCAGACCGTTCAAGAAGGTTCCCGTCGCAATCACCACGGCGCCGGCCGAGAGGGTCCTGCCGTCCCGGAGGAGGACACCGCGGACGGATCGGGGCCGCGTCTCTTCGATCACGAGTTGGGCAACCTCGGCCTGAAGGATACGCAGGTGCGGCTCGGCTTCGAGCAGCTCCCGCATCTTAAGCCGGTAGGCCTTTTTGTCGCACTGGGCACGGGGTGACCAAACGGCGGGACCCCGACTGGTGTTGAGAAGGCGAAACTGAATGCCGACGGCGTCCGCGGCCTCGCCCATCACGCCGCCGAGCGCGTCCACCTCACGCACCAGGTGGCCCTTGGCGATTCCGCCGATGGCCGGGTTGCAGGACATTTGGGCGATCAGATCGAGATTCATCGTGATGAGGGCGGTCCGGAGGCCCAGGCGCGCGCATGCGCGGGCCGCTTCGCAGCCGGCGTGGCCCGCACCCACCACGATAACGTCGTAATGGAAGCTTCCCAGAGACATTGTCGCGCCGAGGAGTCGCCTTTCGCGACGTGTTAGTTCTATTCTAGGGAATCGTGCTGAGGAGTCACAACGGCGGCGAGGTCCGACAGTGAAGGCTTTGGTGATCGGCGCGGGCGGGCGCGAACATGCTGTGAGCTGGAAGCTCGCCCAGAGCGCGTGTTTTGACCAAGTGGTTGCCGCGCCGGGAAACCCCGGAATCTCACAAATCGGGCGTGCGGTCGCGCCGGTCTCGGCGGGCCCGGAGGGCTATCTGGCGGTCGCGGAAGCCGAACATGTAGATCTTACCGTTGTCGGGCCGGAAGCTCCACTGGTTGAGGGGGTCGCGGATCTTTTTCGGGCCCGGGGACGAGCGATCGTGGGGCCTTCGGCGGCAGCAGCCCAACTGGAAGGGAGCAAGGTGTTTGCTAAGAAGCTCATGCGGCGTCTTGGGGTACCGACGGCCGCGTTTCGGGTGGCGACCACATTCGACGAAGTCCGTGACGCTGTTGACTACTTTGGGACTCCCGTCGTTCTCAAAGCCGACGGATTGGCTGCAGGCAAAGGTGTCGTGGTCGCGCGAGAGCGGCGGGAGGCGGAGCGCGTCGGGGCGGCGATGCTCTCCGGCGAGATGGTGGGAGAAGCCGGCCGCTCGGTTGTGATCGAGGAGTGCCTTACGGGCGAAGAAGTAAGCTTCATCGTTCTCACCGACGGAGTCCGGATTCTTCCGCTGGCGCCCACACAGGATCACAAGGCTGTCTACGACGGTGACCGGGGTCCGAACACTGGCGGCATGGGAGCCTACTGTGACGGCCGCATTCTGACGGAGGCCCAGACGCAGGAGATTCTGGACCGGATTGTCTCTCCGGTGATCTGGGGGATGGCGGCCGAGGGGATGCCGTTCAGCGGGTTTCTCTACGCCGGTCTCATGATGACGGCTGAAGGGCCGAAGGTGCTCGAGTTCAATGTCAGGCTGGGCGATCCGGAGGCCCAGCCGCTGATGCACCGGCTCGAGTCTGACTGGGGAGAGGTGCTTCTGGCGGCGGCTCGAGGGGAGTTGCGCGCGGACCGGCTTGGCTGGCGCGCGGCGCCATCGGTGTGTGTGGTTCTGGCGGCGGCCGGCTACCCGGGCACGCCGAGAAAGGGCGACCCAATTACAGGGATCGAGGATGCCGAGGCAGTCGGGGCTGTCGTCTTCCACGCCGGGACCAGACTCGGCGCGCGAGGTCTGGAGACGGCCGGCGGCCGGGTGTTGGGAGTGACGGCCTCCGGCGCGACGCTCCAGGAGGCGATCGAGCGCGTCTATGCCGCCGTTTCCAAGATTCATTTCGAAGGCATGCACTACCGGCGCGACATTGGAGCCAAGGGGCTGAAGCGGTGGCCCGAAGCCGGTCGAGGGGTCGCGGGCTGATAGAATGGTCTTGGCCCGTGGGGACGTAGCTCAGATGGATAGAGCGGCCGCCTCCTAAGCGGCAGGCCGGCAGTTCGAATCTGCCCGTCCCTACCACAACGGATCCGGTTCCTCCCCCGAGACTATACTGGTGAGCAAAATGGAGCAAAAACCGTTCGTCCATCTGCACTGCCACACCGATTACTCGCTGCTCGACGGCGCCTGTGAGATCAGCCAGCTGATGGACCGCGTGGAGGCTTTGCGCATGCCGGCCGTGGCGATGACAGACCACGGGAATCTGTTCGGCGCAGTGCATTTTTATCATGCGGCCACGAGCCGGGGGATTCATCCCGTGATCGGGTGTGAGGTGTATGTGGCCCAGCAGAGTCATAAGGTTCGCACGGAGGGGAACCGCTACAACCACCTGGTGCTGCTGTGCGAGACGCAGGAAGGCTATCGGAACCTGATCAAACTGGTTTCCACGGGCTTCCTGGAAGGGTTTTATTATAAGCCGCGCATTGACAAAGACCTGCTGGCACAACACGCCCGGGGGCTCATTGCGCTGTCCGCGTGCCTGCAAGGGGACATTCCCGAGAGTTTGCTGGCGGAGCGCTACGAGGAGGCGCGGCGACTGGCTTACACGTACGTGGACATCTTCGGCCGGGACAACTTCTTTCTGGAAATGCAGGACCACGGCCTGGAAGCCGACCGCAAGGTGCTGCCGCAAATTTACCGCCTCTCGCAGGAAACGGGCATCCCGCTGGTGGCAACCAACGACTCCCACTACCTGCGCAAGGAGGATGCGCGCGCGCACGAGATTCTGCTGTGCATTCAGACGGGAAAGACGATGAGCGACTCGGCCCGCATGACCTTCGGCGCGCCGGACTTCCATCTGAAGTCCCGCGAGGAGATGCTGGCGCGTTTCCGGGAAGTGGAAGAAGCGCTGGACCGGACCTGGGACATTGCCCAACGCTGCCAGGTTCGCCTGGAGAAGGTGAGCGAGCCCTTTCCCAAGTTCGATGTCCCGGAGGGCCACACCACGGACAGCTACTTCGAGTATGTGGCGCGCCAAGGGTTTGAGAGGCGCCGTCCGAGGCTGGAGGCTTTGCGCGCTGCGGGGAGGCTCAAGCATGCCCTGCCGGAGTATGAAGAGCGGCTGGAGCGGGAGATCCGGACGATCCAGCAGATGCGGTTCTCCGGCTACTTTCTCATCGTCTGGGACTTCATACGGTTCGCCAAGTCGCGAGGGATTCCGGTGGGGCCCGGACGGGGCTCGGCCGCCGGCAGCCTGGTGAGCTACGCCATGGGCATCACCGACATTGACCCGCTTCAGTACGAGCTGCTGTTTGAGCGCTTTCTGAATCCGGAGCGGGTGAGCCTGCCGGATATTGACATTGACTTCTGCATGAACCGGCGGGGGGAGGTGATCCAGTACGTCACGGAGAAGTACGGTCGGGAGCGGGTCGCGCAGATCATCACGTTCAACACGCTGGGTGCGCGAGCCGCCATCAAGGACGTAGGCCGGGCGCTCGACATGAGCTACGCCGAGGTGGACCGGCTGACCAAGATGGTGCCGAACGTGTTGAACATCACGCTGGAGCAGGCGATGAAGATGGAGCCGGCTTTGGCGGAGGCGGCGCGCCGGGACCCGCGGGTGGCGGAGCTGCTGGAGGTGGCCAAGCGATTGGAGGGGATGTGCCGCAACGCCTCGGTGCACGCCGCCGGAGTGGTGATCTCGCCGGTGCCCCTCGAGCAGCTGGTGCCGCTCTACCGGACCAATCGTGACGAGGTGGTGACCCAGTACGACATGAGCGCGCTCGAGAAGCTGTCGCTTCTCAAGATGGATTTTCTCGGGCTGACGACGCTCACGCTCGTGGATGACGCTCTCGGACTCATCCAGAAAAACCACGGAGTGAAGCTGTCGCTCGAGGAGATTCCGCTGGACGACGCAGCGACGTACGAACTGTTTTCGCGGGGCATGACCAGCGGGGTGTTCCAGTTCGAATCGCCCGGGATGCGGGACATTCTGCGGCGCTACCAGCCGGCGCGGATCGAGGACCTGATCGCTCTGAACGCGCTCTACCGCCCCGGTCCGATTCAAGGCGGCATGATTGACGAGTTCATCGCCCGCAAGCACGGGCGGAAGGAAGTCACCTACGAGCTTCCGGAGCTCAAAGAGATCCTGGAGGAGACCTACGGCGTGATCGTCTACCAGGAGCAGGTGATGCAAATCTCGCACAAGCTGGCGGGCTACTCGCTGGGCGAGGCCGATATTCTGCGACGCGCCATGGGCAAGAAGAAGCCGGAGGAGATGGCGGCGCAGCGGGAGCGGTTCCTTCGAGGGGCAGTCGCCCGAGGCTTCCCTAAGAAGAAGGTTGAAAAGATCTTCGACCTCATGGAGCAGTTTGCCGGCTACGGGTTCAACAAGTCTCACTCGGCAGCCTACGCGTTTTTGGCCTACGTGACGGCCTACCTGAAGGCTCACTATCCGGTGGATTTCATGGCGGCGCTGCTCACCTCAGAGGCGGGCAACACGGCGAAGGTGGCCCGTTACATCAATGAGTGCCGGGAAATGGGGATCGCGGTGCTGCCGCCGGATGTGAACGCCAGCGACTGGAACTTCACGCCGGACTGGAGCTCGGCAGGGGGCAAGGGGATCCGTTTCGGGCTGGGCGCGGTCAAGAACGTCGGTCCCTCGGCGGTGGACGCCATTCTGGCGGCGCGCAAGAAGGTGGGCCGGTTCCGGTCGCTGTTCGAGTTCTGCGAGCATGTGGATCTCGGCACGGTGAACCGGCGCGTGATCGAGAGCCTGATCAAGGCGGGCGCCATGGATTCGCTCGGAGGCAACCGGGCGCAACTGTTCGCGGCTGTTGAAAGCGCCATGGAGCATGGCCAGAAGGTCTGGCGCGATCGGGCAAGCGGCCAGGCGATGTTGTTTGGCGGGCTGCTGGCAGAGACGGAGGCGCAGGCGAGGCCGCTGCCGGATGTTCCCGACTGGCCGGCGTCGCAGAAGCTGGCCGGGGAAAAGGAGATGTTGGGCTTTTTTGTGACCGGCCATCCGCTGGATGCTTACGAGGAAAAGGTCAAGGAACTGGCGACGCACGACACGTCGGCTCTCGAGGGGCTGGAGCGGGGAACGGAAGTGACGCTGTGCGGGATCCTGACGGGCGTGCAGCGCCGGCGGAACCGGGAGGGCAAGCCATGGGCTTCCATGCAGATCGAGGACCGTCTGGGCAGTGTCGAGGGGGTGGTGTTTACAACGAGTTACGAGCGGGTTCAGGAGTTTTTGAGCGAGGATCTGCCCGTCATGGTGCGGGGCAGTGTGCTTCCGGAGGAGAACGCGCCGCCCAAGATCTCGGTGCAAGACGTGGTTCCCCTGGATGTGGCCCGGGTGGCACTACCGTCGCTGATCTCGATCCGCGTGTGGCTGGGTTCTAACGGCGGGGAAACAGATAAAGCGGCCGCGCTCGAGCGGCTCTTCCGCCAGAAGCCCGGTGAGACGGCGGTCCGGCTGCGACTGGAGAAGCCCAGGGACTTTGCCGTGCTCCTGGACGTCGAGGCGCGCGTGCGACCGGACCGGGAGTTCCAGGCAGAGGTGGAACGAATCTGCGGCCCGGAAGCCATCGAGATTCTCGCCCAGTAAGGCCGGTTCGCGGGACGTGCGATACTGTGGGAAGCCATGGAGCCGGTTTCCTCGCCAAGCCAAACGAGCGAAGCCTGGGAGAAAGTCCAGCTTGCGCGCCATCCAAAGCGCCCTCACTCCTTGGACTACATCCAACGCCTGTTCACCCAGTTTCAGGAAGTGCACGGAGACCGCCATTTCGGCGACGACCCTGCCATCGTGGCGGGGTTCGGGTTTTTTGAAGGGCAACCGGCGGTTGTGATCGGCCAGCAGAAGGGCCGGGACACAAAACAGAAGCTTTACCGGAATTTCGGGATGCCGAAGCCGGAAGGCTACCGCAAGGCGCTGCGGGTGATGAAATTGGCCGCAAAATTCGGCCGTCCGGTAGTAACCCTGCTGGACACGCCCGGCGCCTATCCAGGTGTAGACGCCGAAGAGCGCGGCCAGGCGGAGGCGATTGCCAGTAATCTCCGCGAGATGGCGCGCCTGCCCGTTCCGGTGGTCACCATCTGTATTGGAGAGGGTGGAAGCGGCGGTGCGCTGGGCATCGGCGTAGGCAACAGGGTATACATGCTGGAGAACGCCATTTACAGCGTTATCTCGCCGGAAAGCTGCGCGGCGATTATCTGGCGGGACGCGGGAAAAGCGGAGCTGGCGGCGGCCGCGCTGCGCCTGACGGCCCCCGACCTATTGCGGCTGGGCCTGATTGACGGCATCATCCCCGAGCCGCCGGGCGGAGCGCACAATGATGCCGACCGGGCGGCTGAGCTGGTGCGAGAAACTCTGCGCCAGGCATTGGAGGAACTGGCGGGCCTGCCCGGCGAGGAGTTGATCGAGCAACGATATCTTAAGTTCCGGCAAATGGGCAACTTTTTCGCCGAGACTGCCGGGGGCTGACCTAAGTCTGGAACCGGGACGTGGTACGATGAAAAACGGAAACAAACGTCCCGCATCCCGCGTAATAGTCCGAGGGAGAGGCCTCCGTGAAGAAGAAGTGGAAAATCTGGCTGGCGCTCGGCGTGGTGCTGGTGATCGGGGTTTCGGTCTACTTCGGCATCCGGAAGAGCCGGGCAGACATTGTCACGGTCCAGACGGGCCGGGTCGTCCGCCAGGACCTGGTGGCGCAAGTGACCGCGTCCGGTGAAATCAAGCCGCGAAATTACATCAATATTGGAACGAACGCGATGGCTCCGGCGCGCATCGTGGAGCTGCTGGTGCGGGAAGGAGACCGCGTGAGGAAAGGCCAGTTACTGGCGCGGCTGGAATCGGTGCAGCCGGAGGCCGAGCTGGCCGCGCAGCGGGCGGCTTTGAGCTCCGCCGAAGCGGATTCGGCTTCCAGCGAGGCGGCGTTGCGCTCGGCCGAAGAGAATTTGCGCACGGCCGAGGCGGCCCTGGATCGCGCCAAAGCGGACCGGGAACGGACGCGGCTGAACTTCGAGCGGGCGCAGAAGCTGTTCGAGGAGAAGCTGATCTCGCGGCAGGAATTCGACCAGCGGAAGGCGGAATCCGAGGCCTCGGAGGCGGCCGTGCGCGAAGCGGAAGCGCGCGTCGCGCAGGCCCGGGCCCTGCGCGCGCAAGCTGCCTCGCAACTGGCCAGCGCGCAGAAGCGTGTGGCGTTGGCGCAGGCGAACCTGCGGCGGGCGGCGGACGTACTACAGCGCACCATGGCCATCGCTCCGATTGACGGGATGGTGACCAACCTGCCCGTGCGCGTGGGCGAGACGGTGGTGCCGGGCATTCAGAATTCGCCTGCCAGCCTGATCATGACGATCGCCGACATGTCGCTGATCACGGCCGAGGTGAAAGTGGACGAGACGGATATCGTGGCCGTAAAGCTGGACCAGACGGCCGACATCACCATTGACGCGATTCCTAACCGGACCTTCAAAGGGCGGGTGATCGAGATCGGCAACACGGCCATTCTGCGCTCGACGGGCCTTGCGGCATCGCAGAGTGCGATCTCCAGCCAGGAGGCCAAAGATTTCAAGGTGGTGATTGCGCTGGATAACCCGCCGGCGGAGATTCGGCCGGGCCTGTCCTGCACGGCAAAAATCACCACGGCGACACGCAAGAACGTGCTGACGATCCCGATTCAGGCGCTGACGATTCGCCAGCGCGGGGATCTGGAGCCGGTGGGTAAGAAAGGCGTGCAGGCCGCCGCCAAGCCGGATCCGGCGGCGGAAAAAGCGCGCAAGGAGGAACTTCAGGGTGTCTTCGTGGTCTCGGGCGGCAAGGCGGTGTTCCGCAAGGTGGAAACGGGGATCACGGGGGCGACGGACATCGAGGTTCTGGGCGGCTTGAAGGAAGGCGAAGAAATCATCACCGGCAGTTACAAAGTCATCCGCACGCTGCGCAACGAGGCGCGCGTGAAGGTGGACAACCGGGCTCCGGCGAAGGCCGAATAGATTAACGTTTCAGGAAACGAAGATGGCACAAGCAGTCGCAGAAGCAATTGATCACGGTGAACAGCTCAAGCGCAACGGCATCGTGATCCGGACGTACGACCTGTGGAAGACCTACATCATGGGCGATCAGGAGATCCACGCCGTCGCAGGCGTGGATCTGGAGATCAAGAAGGGCGAATACGTGGCGATCATGGGTCCGTCGGGTTCGGGGAAGTCCACCCTGATGAACCTGATCGGATGTCTGGACACGCCCACGAGCGGCCGCTACTACATCAACGGCCGGCTGGTGAGCGACATGACCGACGACGAACTGGCGCGGATCCGGAACAAAGAGATCGGCTTTGTATTTCAGACCTTCAACCTGCTGCCGCGAGCCACGGCGCTGCATAACGTAGAGCTTCCGCTCATTTACGCCGGTCTTCCCTCGGACGTGCGCCTGGAGCGGGCGCGGCAAGCCCTGCGGCAGGTAGACCTGGAAGACCGGATGTATCACAAACCGAATGAACTTTCCGGCGGCCAGCGGCAGCGTGTGGCGATCGCCCGTGCCCTGGTGAACAACCCTTCGATTCTGCTGGCCGACGAGCCGACGGGGAACCTGGATTCAGCCACCGGTAACGAGATCATGGCCCTGTTTGACCGCCTGCACCAGCAGGGCAACACCATCGTGCTGGTCACCCACGAGCACGACATTGCCATGCATGCGCACCGGGTGATCCACATCCGCGACGGCAAGATCGAGAAAGACGAGCGGATCAAGTAGATCGCACGTTCCGGCAAGACCTGCCGCGGAGTGCACCCCGCCAAGCCCCTTACTCGAGCCAAGCGCGATAGAGCTCTGCCGCGGATTGTTCCGGCCGGCGTCGCAGGACGCGTACGTTCGGCTTGCCGTAGAGCTGCCGTGCTTCCGCCGTCGCCAGCAGACCCCCGGCGGGCCCCACGGGATCCACAACCCAGACCGGGCGCGGGTTCAGACTCGCCGCCAGTTCCGGTAGGTCGTAGTGCCGGAGCACGGCCGGAATCACCTGCTCGAAGACCCCCCGGTGAATGCGGCTGCGCACGACGGAATCATAGGAGGCGAGCATGCGCTCCAGGGCCACGTTTCGGATGCGGGCGTCGAGCGCGGCGGCATGCAGCAGGGGCACCGCTCCGGCTTCGACGCCGAAGGCGAGGATGCGGCCGGAATCCACATCCGGCCGCTGCGCCAGCAGGTCCACACCCCGCACGATGTCGAGCGCACGCATGCCGACCAGCGTGCGGCCGGCGAGCAGAGCGGTCATGGCGCAGTCGTAGTCGCCGAAGTAGCGCGGCCAGTCGGAGCCGTACTCCTCGCTTGCGTGCCGCGTCTCGCCGAAGCCGCGCGCATCAATGGAAAGCACGAGCAACCCCGATTTGACCAGGACCTCGATGTCCTCGCGCCCGGCCGCTTTGCCGCGCCCGTCCACGTAAATCGCCGCCGGTTTACGCGGCAGCGACGTCTTCGGCACGAACGCCAATGCGGGCACGGCAATCCCCGGCTCGCTTTCGTAGACAATCTTTTCGATCCGGTAGTCGGGCCGCTCGATCTCGCCGAAGCCCCGCATCTTCACGGGACCTTCCGGCGGTACGAATCCGAGCAGGGCGGCAAGCTGCGGACTGGCCGGCACGCCGCCAGGCCGGCGGAGTTGCTCGGCGCGCTTCCGGTTCAGGGTAAAGACAGTTTCACCGCCGAGGGAAGTAGCCACCTGGCCGGTAGGGGTCGCATAGAGCTCCTCCTCGGTGGCGAGCGGAACCTCCGGTTCGGGTGCTTCGTCGCCGGTTCCCTTGAGCCACCGGCTGAACCACCGGTAGGCGGCCAGACGCCGCGGCCGGGAGTAACCGTGGCCGTCGTCGGCTTCGACCATGGCGAGCCTGTCCCGCGCGCCCAGCAGCTCGTAGATGCGTCCGGCTTCGTGGAAGGTCTCGCGCGTGCCCACGATCGAGAAAAAGTCGCGGATCGCCGCCAGAACCAGGTAAGGCTTGGGGGCGAAGGCGTGGATGAAATCGGCATGATCGAGCCCCGCGGCCAGCCAGGGCAGCAGGCACTGCTCGGCGTCCTGCGGTCCGATGGTCTCCAGTAACCGCCCCCAGGAGGTCAGGTAGCAAGAGGGCGCCGCCACCCGGATCCGGTCATCGAGCGCGGCCAGATATGCCGTATGGGTACCCCCTCCGGAATTGCCGGTGCAGCCTACCCGTTGCGGATCCACCTCCTTTCGCGACAGCAGATAGTCGAGCGCGCGCAAGCCGTCCCAGATCGTGTACCGCGCCAGGTTATCTCCCACGAGCAGGCACTGGGTGCCGAGGATGGTGTGTTCCGTTGTCGAGCGCACGACCTTGGAGCCGCCCAGGTCTTCGTCGTAGAGCTGCACGCGCTCGCCCTGGCCCAGCGGATCCCAGGCAAACGCCACGAAGCCCTGCGAAGCCACCGACCCGAGAAACTGCTGCCAGGTGGGATTGGACTTGCCGCCGGCCTCGTGTCCGAGCGGGAACAGAATGGCAGGATACGGCGGTTTCCCGGTCCTGGGCAGGTAAAGGTTTGCAGTGACAAAGAAATTCGGCTGGCTTTCAAAGACGATCTTTTCGATGCGGTAGTGCTCGCGCTCGATCACGCCCGTGACGCGGGCGTTAAGCGGCGTGCGCTCGGGCAAGCCGCCCAAGGCCTGGAGCATCCGCCCGCGCACGTAGCGCCTCCGGGCCTCGATCTGGCCGGGCCCGCTGAGCCGGGCGATTTCCCGGCGGCGCGCATCCAGCTTCTCAAATGCGGTACGGCGGCAGTAGTCCGGCAACATCCGCCGGATCTCCCGGAAATCGGTGTGCCCGGCCAGAAAGTCCAGCCGGTCGGCGGTCTGCGCCGCCAAAGGCAGCGCAGCCCACACGACAAGTATGGAAGCGGCGAACCGGAGCCGCATCACACCCTTTTGAGAGAACATAGTGTGCTCAGCCTCCCGCATGATCGTCAGAGGTATTCCCGCAACTGCTCGAGGGCCCGGCGGCCCTCCCGAATCGCTCCCAGCCAGAACTGGTGGCCGAAGAGTTCCGAATGTGCAAACGCAATCCGGCCGAACGGCCTGCGCACGACGTCCCGGGGCGCCGGCCGTCGACCGCGCCCGAAGTAGAACCCCGGTGTCGGATTCACGTACGCGTGTCCCCAGCGGTTGAGAATGATGCCTGCGATGGCTTGCTCGGCTGCCCGCCCGAAGAGCTTTCGGATCTGGCTGCGGAGGCGCTCTTCATATTCGGCGTACGAGGTATGGATGATCTCCAGGCGCCCGCGTGAGCCTTGGATGCCGGGCGGCAGGCCGGGATAGTAGAGCGGCACATAAAACGTCAAGACGTTGGGCGAATCCGGGTGGAGTCGAGGCCGGTAGCCGCGGAGCAGCATCTGGCGGCGCACATTGCAGCTGAACCCGAAGCCTTCCGTCCAGCGCGCCGCCGTCACGCCGAGGTCGTACAAAAAACGCCAGTGCCGTACGGCCACGTTAAATACCAGGACGGCGGAGTGAAGGAACTGCCCCAGTGCTTCTTGTTTCTCTTGAGGGAGGTCGCGCACGATGCGGCGCGCCGTCCAGCTACCGCCGGCCATTACGGCGACTTTTGTTTGAACCCGGTGCAACCGGCCACGCCGTTCGTAAGTCACGAAAACGCGTTCCGGCGTTTGTTCCACACGCACGACGGTTGCCCCCAAGCGGAAGCGGAAGGGCATGCCGGGGCGGTCCAGACGCTCAAAACGCACACGACCGGTGATGATGTCGTTCAACTCGTGGCTGCCGGTGATGGAGTCGGGGGCGAGCGTCTTGACGATGTACCGGGCAAGGCCCGTGTTCCCTCCCGGAAACATGTGCCATTCGTTGTCGGGCACTTTTGCGAAATCTACCGGGAAAGGCGGCGCGTTCGGAAATCCACGAAAACCCGGCAACCCGATCTGCCAGGCGGCATAGGCGGAAAGTGCGTCGCACCCGAGGCCCATCGCGGCGGCGAGGATCGGATGGGCGTACTCGGTGACCTCGTGGGGTAACCCGATGACCTTCTCGATGTAGTCCTGGTAGGTCATCGTATCGAGCCACGACTCAAAATCCTCTCCCGGGTAGTAACGGCGGCGGTCGAATTTCCATTTCCGCAGGGCCTCCGGAGCGGAGCCCGAGTCCCAAAAGTCACGCACCCATCGGCCATTCCAGTAGTGCCCGAAACTCGGGGCATGCAGCCAGTGCTGGAAGCCGTAGTTGGTGCGGTCGAACTCGAGAGGTTTCAAAGACGGGTCCCATGACTGGTAGTCGAACCGGCGCGGGATGCCCAGCATGTCCCAGATTTCGTAGTCATCCGTGCCGGGACGGACCGGGATGTCGAACTCGTTGGCGCCCTGTGGGGCCATCAGCCGGACTCCGTCAACGACGAATTCGTTTCGTTTGGACTCGCCGCCGAAGACGGGATGATTGTCCAGGACCAGACAGGCTTTGCCGGAAGGGAAGGATTTCCGGAAGTAGAGGGCGGCGCCCAGCCCGCTCATGCCCGCGCCGACGACCACGAGGTCAAAGGCTTCACCCGTGTCGCGTGAGGGGAGTATGTCCGCGTCGTAGGCGCCCTCGCGGATCCGGTGTGCGGCCTCCACCACCTGCCACGGGTTTCCGTTGCAGGCTGCGTAATCGCCCACTCCGCCGGGACCGTCCCAGGCCCGGCCGGCGGGCGGCTGCGCGCGCAGGAGGCGGGCGCCGCTTCCGAGCAACGTCCCGTTGAGAAAATCGCGGCGCGTGATCTCCATAGGCAAAGCTAGTAACGGATCCAAAGGGATTGGCAGCGCCGGAGTCCCGGTGTTTCCAGGCGGCAGGATGGTTGGTTGCCCCGGAAGTGGGAACGCTCCAGCACTTGTACGTGAGCCTGGGCTGCCGAAACCGGCAAGCACACTGTGGCCGGCGCGAGGCGTGTCCGGCGGCCGAATTCGGTAGAATCCCGGAGGAGGGCCGCCGTCATGTTGTTCCGCTTCCTGATCGCAAGCGCATTTCTGGTCGCCTCAACCGCTGCCTCGCCTGCGGGGGACGTGGCCGAGCTGATTCTTTACCATGGCAAGATTGTAACTGTTGACCCGTCGTTTCGCATCACCGAGGCGCTGGCGGTTCGCGGGGGCCGCATCCTGGCAACCGGGTCCGACAGCGAGATCCTCCGGCTGGCCGGACCGGCCACCGAGAAGCTGGATCTTCGTGGCAAGACGGTGCTGCCCGGGCTGATTGATTCTCATGTTCATGCGCCTGCGGCCTCCATGTTCGAGTTCGACCACGCGGTGCCGGCCATGGAGAGCGTCCGGGACGTGCTCGATTACGTTCGAGCCCGGGCAGCCGCGCTGAAGCCGGGTGAGTGGATCGTCGTGTCGCAGGTTTTCATCACGCGCCTGAAGGAGCAGCGTTATCCGAGCCGGCAGGAGCTGGATCGCGCCGCGCCGAATCATCCCGTCGTCTTTCGCACCGGGCCGGACGCCTCGCTCAACTCGCTGGCGTTGAAATTGAGCGGCATTGACCGGAACTTCAAGGTCACCGACGGCAAACCGTGCCGCGTCGAGCGTGACGCCTCGGGGGAGCCTACCGGCATCCTGCGAAACTGCGGCCGCTTCATCCGCGCCGCACCCAGGGAGCGCAAGGCCACCCTGGAGGATCGCCTGCGGCGCTTGAAAGAGCTCTTGGCCGACTACAATTCCGTGGGCTTGACCAGCATCGTGGATGGCGATACGGAGGACGAGGAAGTCGAGTTGTATCGCCTGCTCAGAGATCGCGGGGAACTGAGCTGCCGCACCTTCCTGACGCTGCACGTGGACGCCCAGGCGCCCATGGATCAGATTGAATCCCGGTTGCGGAAGGCCGCCCGGCACCCCCTGCACCGGTATGACAACATGCTGTGGCTGCGCGGGGTGAAAACGTTCCTGGACGGAGGGATGCTGACGGGCAGCGCGTTCATGCTGAAGCCGTGGGGCGTAAGTCCGCTGTACGGTATTGACGATCCGGCCTACCGCGGGATGCGCTACATCGAGCCGGACAAGCTCTACATCATCGCTCGCGAAGCGCTGCGCAACGGCCTGCAGTTCACCGCGCACGCGCAGGGGGACGGCGCCGTGGAGACGATGGTCGAGACCTACGAGCGCATTGCGGAACAGGATTTTCCGGTGCGGGACCGGCGCCCGAACATCAGCCACGCCAGCTTCATGACGCTCGACGCCATCCGGAAAATGAAACGCCTGGGCATCGTGGCCAATATGCAGCCGCCGTGGCTGTATCTGGACGGCTGGACGCTGCTGCGGCATTTCGGCGAGGAGCGGTTGCGTTACTTCCACCCGTACAAGACGCTGTTCGAGGAAGGTGTGGTCGTGGGCGGCGGCTCGGACCACATGCAGAAGATCGGCGGCCTGCGTTCGATCAATCCGTACAATCCGTTCCTGGGAATGTGGACGGTGCTGACGCGCCGCCCGCGATGGATGGACAAGCCGCTGCATGCCGAAGAGGCGATCACGCGCGAGCAGGCGATCCGCCTGTACACCATCCACAACGCCTATCTGACCTTCGAGGAGAAGGAAAAAGGATCGCTCGAGGCAGGCAAGCTCGCTGATTTCATCATTCTGGACCGGGACATCCTCAACTGCCCGGTGGATGAGATTCGCGACATTCAGGTGGAGCGGACGTATCTGGGCGGCCGGCTGGTCTACCAGCGCCGCTAAAATCTGTCAGCCTGGTGTGGCACCTTTTTTAATGCGTCAGCCTGGTATGGCACCTTTTTCCGTGGGGCTTTTTTGAGGCGGCCAACCGAGCGCCGCGGGTGTGCGTCTAAAGATCCGTGGGCCTTTCTCTGATTTTCCTGTTTCTGGCAGCGGGCGGCGTCTGGGAGGCGCTCTCTCAGGAAAGTCCGGCCTTGCGGCTGTTTCGGCGGTGGCTGGAGGTTTTTAACGCCGGAGACCGTGCCTCGCTCACGAGATTTCTGCAATCGCACCGTCTGAGCGAAGCCGCCCGAGTGGACGAGATGCTCGCGTTCCGCGAGGAGACCGGGGGCTTCGAGCTCGAGAAGATCGAGCGGGCGGAACCCTTCGGTGTGACGGGCGTCGTCAAGGAGCGCGAGGGCGATAACTACGCACGCTTCGAGCTGGAGCTCGAGCCGGGCAACCCCGAGCGTATCGCCGGGATGAGCCTCCGCGTGCTTCCGCCGTCACCGGAATTTCCGGGCCCCGGCCGTGTGTCCGACGCCGAAGCGGTGGCCGCACTACGGTCCGAGATCAACCGGCGCTGCGCCCGGGGCCAGTTCAGCGGGGCGGCGCTGGTGGCACGCAGAAAGAAAGTTCTGTTTGCGCAGGCCTGCGGACTGACCGACCGCGAGCGCGGCGTTCCCAACCGCCTGACCACCCGCTTCCGCCTCGGCTCGATGAACAAAATGTTCACGGCGGTGGCGGTCATGCAACTGGTGCAGGCGGGCAAGCTACGGCTGGAGGACACCGTCGGCCGGCATCTTCCCGGCTACCCGAACCGCGAGGTGGCGGCGAAGGTTACGGTGGGGCAACTGCTGACGCACACGGCGGGCATGGGCGATATCTTCGGCCCCGCCTTCCAGAGGGAGCGGCAAAACCTGCGCGAGCTGCGCGATTACCTGCGCCTGTACGGAAACCGCGCACCGGAATTCGAACCGGGTTCCCGGTGGGCCTACAGCAACTACGGCTACATCCTCCTTGGCGTGCTCATCGAGGCCGTCTCCGGAGAAAGCTACTATGAATACGTGCGCCGGCATGTGTTCAAACCTGCCGGCATGGAGGCCACGGACTCGCTCCCCGAAGATGTCCGCGTCCCCGAACGGGCTACCGGCTATATGCGCCGCCAGGGGGCATGGGTGCCGAATACGGATACGCTTCCGTATCGAGGCACCTCGGCGGGCGGCGGCTATTCCACCGTACGAGACCTGCACCGCTTCGCCCTGGCCCTGCTCGGCCACCGGCTGCTCGATCCGGAGCACACCCGGCTGCTTACGACGCCCCAAATGGAGACGCCCGGCGGAGGCCGGTACGCTTATGGCTTCGGGGTGGGAAGCGAAGACGGCGCGCTGTGGTTCGGTCATGGGGGCGGCGCCCCGGGCATGAACGGGGAGCTGCGCATTTTCCCAGAGTCGGGACACGTCTTGGTGGCGCTGGCGAATCTGGACCCCCCGGCGGCCAGCCGTGTGGTGAGCTTCGCCGCCCGCCGCCTGCGCTTTTAGAGAAGCCGTATAATCTCCTCATGCGCGCCGCCTGGCTTCTGCTTCCGATTTGTCTCCTGGCACAGTCCAGAGCGCCGGTGCGCAGTCACGTCACGATCATCTCAGCCGACGGCCGCGACCAGCGCATCGTCTACACTGCGCCCAGATTGTTCGAAGCTCCCAACTGGTCTCCGGACGGCACGTATCTGTTGCTGAACTCGGAGGGCAAGCTCTGGAAGCTGCCTGTTGCGGGCGGCGAACCGCAGGTTGTGCCCACCGGATCGGTCACCGGAATCAACAACGACCACGGGATCTCGCCGGACGGCAAATGGTTCGCGATCTCCGCGGGACATATCTACCTCGTTCCCTCAAGCGGCGGCGAGCCGCGCCAGCTGACTTCCAGGCGCCCGAGTTACTATCACGGCTGGTCGCCGGACGGGCGAACGCTGGTCTATTGCGCCGAGCGCGACAAAAACTTCGATCTCTACGCAATCTCCGTCGAAGGCGGCGAGGAGAAGCGACTGACCGTTCACCCCGGCTATGACGACGGTCCTGACTATTCGCCGGACGGACAGTGGATCTATTTCAACTCGGACCGCTCCGGCAGTTGGGACATCTGGCGGATCCCCGCGACGGGCGCCGGAGAAGGCGACGTACACGTCCAACGCATCACCAGCGACGAGTGGGAGGACTGGTTCCCCCATCCCTCTCCCGACGGCCGGTGGCTCGTGTTTCTGTCTTACGAAAAGGGAACGCAGGGCCATCCGCCCAACCGCAACGTGCTGCTGCGGAGGATGCCGCTTCCGGGCGGGAGTGCAGGCGGTGGAACGATCGAAGTCATCGCGCGGCTGTTCGGCGGCCAGGGCACGATCAATGTCAACTCGTGGTCGCCCGACGGCAAGCGGCTTGCTTTCGTGAGCTACTCGCTTCCGGACTCTCGATAAACACCGTCCGGCAGTTCGGCTGCCGCGGGTTGCGCTACTGCGCCAGCAGTACGGTGATACTCCGCGGAGTTACCATGCACCGGCTGGAATCGAAAACCGGCTCCTCGCCGGCTTCGAAGATGTCGGCCGGCGGGGCGGCCGCCGTCTCAACGGCTTTGTGCCACCTGCGGCCGGGGATCTGCGGGACTTCGAACTCGAGCGGCTCCCAGTACATGTTCATCATCACGTGGAGGTCCGGCTCGCCCGGGGATCCGCCGAGCGTGAAGGCGAGAGCGCGCCCGTAAGGATCGGCGAAGCCCGGTTTGCCCAGTTTGGTGCCGTGCCAGGCCACGTCGGCAATGCCTCGCCCGTCCGGTTGCCCCGTAAAGAAACGGCCGCTTTGGAAGGTCGAGTGGCGGTTGCGGAAGGCAATCATCAGGCGGAAGAAACGCCGGATATCGGCGTGATGTTCGAGCAGGTCCCAGTCCAACCAGCTGAGCGGACCGTCCTGGCAGTAGGCATTGTTGTTGCCGTGCTGGGTGCGGCGCACTTCATCGCCCATAAGGAGCATGGGAACGCCCCGAGAAAGCAGCAGGATGGCGGCGAAGTTGCGGATCTGGCGCGCGCGGAGCGCCTCCACCTCCGCTGCCTCCGAGGGCCCCTCGACGCCGCAGTTCCAGCTGAGGTTCTCATCGGCCCCGTCGCGGTTGTCCTCGCCGTTGGCTTCGTTGTGCTTGCGGTTATACGAGACCAGGTCGTTGAGGGTGAAGCCGTCGTGACAAGCGACGAAGTTGATGCTGTTGATCGGAAGCTCCCCCTGGCGCTCGTAGATGTCGGCGCTGCCGCCGATGCGGGAGGCGATCGCGCCGAGGAGTCCCGGATCGCCCCGTACAAAGCGGCGCACGTCGTCGCGGAAGCGGCCGTTCCATTCCGCCCAGCGGTCTCCGGGAAAATGGCCCACCTGGTAGAGGCCGGCGGCATCCCAGGCTTCTGCGATCACCTTGGTCTCGGCCAGGGTCTCGTCGAGTTCGATCTGCCAAACCAGAGGGGGAGCGGCCAGGGGCGCACCGTCCTGCCCGCGGACGAATACGGAAGCCAGATCGAACCGGAAGCCGTCTACGTGCATTTCCCGCACCCAATAGCGCAAGGATTCCACGATCAGCTTTTGCACGATGGGGTGATTGCAATTTAACGTATTCCCGCAGCCCGTAAAGTCTAGATAATACTGCCGGTCCCATGGCACGAGCAGATAGTAAGTGCGGTTATCCAGTCCTCTGAAAGAAAACGTGGGACCAAGATGGTTTCCTTCGTCGCTGTGGTTGAAGACGACGTCCAGGATGACCTCGATGCCTGCGCGGTGCAGGGCCTTGACCATGTCCCGGAACTCGGCAGCGTGGCGCCCCTCTTCGGGCGAAACGCAGTAGGCCGACTGCGGGGCAAAGAAACTCAACGAGCTGTAGCCCCAGTAGTTACGGAGGGGCACTCCCTCGACGACTCGCAGGGGCTCCTTGATGTCGAAGTCGAAAACGGGCATCAGTTCCACCGCCGTGATTCCGAGCTCCTGCAAGTAGGGGATTTTCTCGACGATGCCTGCAAACGTACCGGGATGCCGGACGCCGGAGGTTGGCGAGGCCGTGAAGCCGCGCACGTGCATTTCGTAGATGATGGTTTCGTTCATGGGACGGCGCAGCGGAGCGTCCCCTTCCCAGTCATAGCCGGCTGAGTCCACGGCGACCGAGCGCATGGAGGTGGCGAGGTTGTCCTCTGGGGTGCAGGCCGCGGCGCGACTCCAGAGCGTGTCGGTGTTCCCGCGGGCGTAAGGGTCAATGAGAACCTTGCGCTGATTGAAGCGGTGGCCGGCGGAAAGATCCCAGGGGCCGTCCAGGCGGTAGGCGTAGTGAGCCGGAGCCCGGAGACCCCGCACGAAGACGTGCCAGAAATGGAAACTCTTGTTCTCGTGCGGGTCGAGCCGGATGGTCTGGTAAGGTTCGGGAGCATGGCAGGTTTCAAACAGCAGCAGTTCGACGCCGGTTGCGTGGGCGGAAAACAGGGAAAAGTTCACGCCTTCCGGTGTGACCTCAGCTCCGAGCGGATGGGGACGCCCTCTTTCGACAGGAAACGGAGGTACGGGCAAGGAAGAATCCCTTCGCGGCCGAATCTCAACTACAGGCTACAGCCTGAGGGTAGCACACAGCCGCGGCCGGTTTCGGTTATGATGCTCAGCGCCGCGCGCGAGGACTCCTGCGTGTTTCCTCAAAGCGCTCCAGTGCGCGGCGGGCCTCTGGTTCCTTGCCCAGTTTGCGGTATGCCTGCGCCAGGGCGTACCAGGCTTCTGCGTAACCGGGATCGAGGCGCACGGCCTCTTGGAACCAGCGCAGGCTCAGGTCATGTTTGCCGAGCCGTCCCAGGGCTTTCCCGGTGAGAAAGAAGTTCCGCGGCGAAGCCGGATTTCGCTGGGCCGCTTCCGCCCCCAGTTGGAAGGCCTTCTCGAACTGATCGCGGCGGAGAAAGAATTCGGCAAAATCCGCGTAAACGGTGTCGTATTCGGGATGGTCTTTGTGCACGAGGTCGAGGGCCCGGTAAAAGTGCCGCAGCGCGTCACTGTCGCGCCGCACGGCGTCATAGCAGAGGGCGAGCGCGTTATGGGCCCGGTAGTTGGCGGGCTCGAGTTCGAGCACGCGTTGGAGCTGTTCGATCGCAGGGGGGAAGCGATTCTGCTCGTAGTAGATCCGTCCGAGGGCGTAGGAGGCCTGCGTATTGCCTGGATCCTCCCGGACGGCCTCGAGCAGGTGCGCTTCGGCTGCCTGCGCGTCGCCTAAAAGATATTCGACCTGGGCGAGCGGGACCAGCACCGCGCTGCGGCGCGGGCAAACCTCGAGCGCCTTTCGGAATTCCGCGGCCGCGTCTTGAAAGCGGCGGGCTTCAAAAGCGGTGCGAGCGCCGTTCAAGTGCGTCTCGCAGGCGCCCGGCACGGCTTGCCATGCCAGCACGCCTGCGAGTGCGAGCAGCATCAGAACGTGACGCGCGCCGAAAGCTCGATGTTCCGTCCTCCGATCTGCTGCCCTGTAAACTGGCCGAAGAACGGATTGGTGATGCTGGTAACCAGCCCTCCGCGGCCGTGCCGGTTGAACGGGTTCAGGAACGTGCCGCGGATCTCGAAGGAACGCTGCTCGTCAAAAACGAACTGCTTGTAGATGCCCAGGTCTTCGTAGGTGAAGTGGGCGTTGCGGATGTTGGGCAGTACCGGTCCCAGCGTGCCGAACCGCTGTACGACGTTTTGGCCGCCCGGGAAAACGGGCGGATTGGCGAAGGCGTTGCGGTTCAGGTAAGCGGTTCCTCCGGCCACGCCGCGGAAATTGATGGGAGCATTGCGGTTGGCGATGATGGCCTGCCCGAGTACGTAATCCGGCCTGGCGGCGCCGAGAGGGTTGTTGATGCCGCCTGTGCTGATCGAAACCGGAGCGCCGCTGCGGAACTGATGGATGCCCGTCAGCTGCCACCCGCCGATGATCTTACCCGCAATGCCGCCTACGTCAATGAGCTTGCCCGGACCAATCGGCAGCTCGTAGATCCAGGTGATCTTGGCGTAGTGCGGGAAGTGGAACTGTGTGATGGCGCGTTCCAGGCGTCGGTTGAAGACGTCCGCTACGCTTTCGGAGTCAATCGCCGTATCGGCCAGGGCCATGGACTTCGAGAAGGTGTAGGCCGCAAGCAGCGAGAATCCTCCCCGCCAGTGGCGCGTGGCCTGAACCTGAAGCGAGTGGTAACTCGACCAGCCGAAGTTGGGGAAGGCGGGACTGATGCCGGTGTATTGCGGGAAAGGCCGCAGCGCCTGAAGCACGGTGCCGGCGAAGCCCGGAAATGGCTGGGGCACGCCCGAGGCGGCGGTCCAGGGTCGCCGAAGCAGGTCGCCGTAGCGCGGGATCACATCGAAGGGCACGGCGTTGAGGTTGTCGAAGCCCCACGCCATCAGCCGCGTGCCCTTGTTGCCGATGTAGTTGATCTCGAGCACCGTGTAGGCCGGCAACTGGTACTGGAAACCGAAGCTCCAGTTCTGCACGTACGGCAGGCGGTTGGAGTCGGGTGCAGTGTAGCTGGTCCCGAGCCCGTTGGCGAGCGTAGGGCTCTTGTTGGGCAGCGTTCCGGTAAAGTCCGGGTAGCGGTCATGCAGAAACATGACCGGATCCTCGGGGAAACGCAGTTGCACGTTGGCGGCGCTGCGGGAGATGCTCCCGTTGTAGCCGAGCGTTCCGCCGAAGCCGAAACCGTTGGAGATCGGCGGCGAGTTGTTGATGCCGTAGCCGCCGCGCATGACCAGCTTGTCGTTGATGGCGTAGGCGAAGCCGAATTTGGGTGCAAACTGGCGCCAGTAGGTGTTCTGAAAACCTCTGCGGCCGAGCTCATCCACGAAGACGAGCGCCCCGGGGCGGTTGCCGGCGCCGGGATTGGGTTTGTTCAGATCCACGCCCGACATGCGGCCCGCCACTTCGATGAGCCCGCCGATGATTTCCCAGCGCAGGCCGAGGTTCAGCGTCAGCTTGCGCGTGACCTTCCAGTCGTCCTGCGCGTAGAAGCCGACGCTCCGCCAGCGGTGGCCGAAGAAGGACGCCACCACATTGCGGTTCGTGCTCGCCACGGCGCCCAAAAGGAAGCTCGCAAAGGAGTGGCCGGTTTCGCTCAGGAAGCCCGGCTGCGCGGTCTGGTTGGGGGAAAAATTGAAGGTCCCGGATTCGTTACCCCGGCCTCGCGTGTTGAAGTAGTAGCGCCGGTGCTCGAAGCCGAACTTTACATTGTGCTTGCCGCGGACGTAGGTCGTGTCGTTTTGAAAGATGGTCGAGCCGTTGTAGGAACCTCCGGCCAACTGGGAACCCAGACGGCCGCCCGCACCGATGCCTCCTCCCTGGTGGGGCTGCCCGCCGAAGATCAACGCGGGGAAGTGAGTGCCGGGCACATTCTGGATGCCGATCTTCCGGGGCCAGTCCTGATCCACAAACACGCTCTGGTTCAGGTTTCCGAAGCGGTTGTACCCGACGGCGAAGTGGTTGAGGAGCGTGGGCGTGATGGTCGCGTCGTAGGCGAAACGCCCCATGGTTCCCGGCGTGTTCTGGAGCTGGTAGACGCCCGTGGGACGCCCCGGCGGCACGCCCCAGCGGCCTCCCGGCGAGTTGTTCCGCTCCCGGAAGTTGCGATTGAACATGAGCATGATGCGCTGGCTGGTGCTGAAGTTGTGGTCCCCTTTGAGCGTGAGCATCTTCTCGTCGAAGATGGGGCAGCAGGTCCCGATGGCCGGGATGTTGTTCAACATGGTGTTGAACAGCGGATCGTCAATGCCGACCTCCTCGATGATCTTGCGGCTCACGGGACTCCAGCGGCTGGCCGGCAGCGCGTTCCCCGGGAACGGTACGCGGGTGGCCACGCCGTTGACCAGCTGTGTGGAGGCCGGGTCGTAGATGGCGCCGAAGCGCGCCGTCCTTCCGTCAGCCAGCGACAGCGCCGTGCCCGAGCGGGAGTTACCGGTGAAGGCCGGGTCGAACAGGCGCGAGAAGTCTCCGCGCTTGAAGTCGGTGACCGGGAGGGTGGAAAACGACGTCGAGATGAAGTTCTTCTGCTGGGTTCGCTCGAAATTGTGGAAGAAGAACGTCCGGTTGCGGCCGTCATAGAGCTTGGGGAAATAGATGGGGCCTCCGACCGAGTAGCCGTAGTTGTGCTGCTTGAACGGCTGGCGCTTGATGCCCGCGGCGTTGTTGTTGAAACCGTTGGCGCGGAAGGCATCGTTTTGCACGTAGTAGTAGGCGGTGCCGTGGAGCTCGTTGGTTCCGCTCTTGGTGGCGAAGTTGGCCACGGCCGTCTGCCCGCCGGAGTACTGGGCCGAAGTCATGCCCGTCTGAAGCTTGAACTCGGAGACGGACTCGGCCGAAGGGCTGAACTCGTTGTTGGAGCCTCCCTGCAGGTCCATGCGGCCGATCGAGATGCCGTCAATCAGAATCTCGTGGGTGTAGCCCTGGCCGCCATTGATCGAACCCAGGAACGTGCCGCCCACGGTGCCGGGGAGGCTCGAAAAAATGAACTGCTGGATCTGGCGCCGGCCGTCGCCCACCGTGATGGGCCAGGTGTCGAACTCCTTCTTGGTGACGTAGCTGCCGATTTCCGCCGTACCGGTTTCGAGCAGCGGCGTCTCGGCGGAGACCGTGACCGTGTCGGTGACTGCGCCGACTTCCAGGGCGAAGTCCACCGTGAGCGTCTGAGCCACGGAAAGCACCACGTTCTCTCGCACGGCCGTCTTGAAGCCCGGCGCGCTGACCGTGAGCCGGTAGGTGCCGGGCGGCAAGTAGGGCATGCGGTAGACGCCCGCACTGGTGGTCTGGGCCTGGATTTCGACGTTGGTGGCAACGTTGACCGCCTTGACGGTAGCTCCGGGCACGACCGCGCCGCTCGGGTCGGTGACCGTGCCGTTGAAGGTTCCCCGTTCGCCCTGCGCCAGCAGCAGCGCCGCTGCCAGGACCGTAGCCCACAAGTATTTGTTCCTCATGCGCTTCGCCCCCCTCGGATTCGATTTGCCCGGCCTGATGCCGGCCTCAATCAGCGCCCACCTTGACGACGGCAACTAAGCCTGCTTGCCAATTCCCGGATCGCTGGTCGGTGCTGATCTAATGGAAATAAATCATAGGTCCGTAGTCCTGTCAAGACGAATTTGGGGCGGAGGGCGCCGGGGGGTGAACATTTCACGGGTTCAACGCCGCGCCGGTCGCGCATCATAGGCGCATAATAGGCGTGTGAACCTCAACGCGTTTCTGAACCGCGCCAAGCAATCCCGCCTGCTGCGGCCGTTGACCGCAGCCCTGCCGGCCGGAGCGAAGGCGCGAGGGCGCCGCCTGCTGGACCGGTTGACCCAGCCGTCGCGCCTGGAGCGGCTGCGGCGGGAAATCTCGGTCACCAACGACCTGCTGGCCCGCATGATTTATGAAAACGCGCGGCAGACGCCCCGTTTTCAGGATCCGCAGCGCTTGCTCGGCAGCGGCTTCAAGGTTTTCTCCATGCACGACGAGGATGGCATGATCGAGGAGATCTTCCGCCGGATCGGGGAGACCAACCGGTGGTTTGTGGAGTTCGGCGTCGGTGACGGGCTTGAAAATTGCACCGCCTATCTGCTGATGAAAGGCTGGCGCGGGGCCTGGATCGAAGGGAGCGCCGCCTGCTACCAGGCCATCAGGAAAAACCTGTCGTTCGCCATCCGCGAAGGCCGCCTCAAGGTCAGCTACAGTTTCATCACAGCGGAGAACATCGAGGCGTTGTTTGATGACTTAGGCGTTCCCGAGGAATTCGATTTTTTGAGCATTGACATTGACCGCAATGATTACTGGGTCTGGGAAGCGATCCGCCGTTATCGGCCCCGGGCGGTCGCCATCGAGTACAACGCCAGCTGGATGCCCTCTGTGGCTTGTGTGATCCCCTACGATCCCTATGCCATCTGGGACGGAACCACTTACAGCGGCGCGAGCCTCAAGGCACTCGAACTGTTAGGGCGCCGGAAGGGATACTGCCTGGTCGGCTGCAACTTTTCCGGGGTCACGAGCTTTTTTGTGCGGGAGGATCTGGCCGGAGGCGGCCGGTTCAAAGAGCCGTTTACGGCGGAAAACCACTTCGAGCCTCCCCGCCACATCCGGATGCCGAGCGTGGCCCCCCGAGCCATCGGGCCGCTCGTGTATGTGGAGGAGCCGGCTCGGGCGGCGGGGGCAAAATCCACTTCCGCGTAGTGTACTGCTTCGAAAATCAAAATTCTTCCCCGAGCGGAGCCCGGAGTCAGGACCCAAGTTGCTGTATCCTTTGAACAAGGAGCCGTTCGGGACCGGTGGAGAGGTTGGCAGCGAACGTGCACGCCGTACCGGGACGCTGCGGGGGTGTCCCGCCGAGGCGGTTTGTGAAGGACGTCAAGGGCCAATTCGTCACCGCGCTGCTCATCATCCTGACGGTTGCGGCGGCTGTGTCGGCGGTCCTCAACTTCCAGCAGCAGCGCAAGTTCCGGCTTCCGGACGACGGCGCTGTGTGGGTAGAACGCAACGGCCGCGTGGAGGCCCTCTATCTGAGCCCGGGCGGTCCGGCTGCCAGGGCCGGCCTGCGCAGTGGTGACGCCCTGGTTCGGGTCAACGGCGTCCGGGTTCACCAGGCCACAGACGTGACCCGGGTCCTGGTCCGCCTGGGGGCCTGGACAAAGGCCAAGTACGCGATACACCGCCAGGGGGTGGAAATTGAGATCCCGGTGGTGATCGGCGAAACGGCGCCGCAACCGGCTCTGTACTATCAGTACGGGCTCGGTGTGGCCTACCTGGTGGTCGGCCTTTTTGTTTATTTCCGCCGCGCCGGGGCTCAGAAGGCCACCCATTTCTACCTGCTGTGTCTGGCTTCGTTTGTGCTCTCGGCGTTTCACTACACGGGGAAGCTCAACAACTTCGACAAGGTCATGTACTGGGGCAACGTGGCCGCCGGCCTGCTTGTGCCGACGCTGTTCCTGCATTTTTGCCTGAGTTTTCCGGAACCTCGGTCCTGGCTGCGCGGCTGGCGCGCCGCCTGGCTGTATGCGCCCGCCCTGATGCTGCTGGTTCTGTTTTTCGGTTTCGCTTCCGGGATGCTTCGGGCGGAGGTTCCGGGCGTGGAGCTGCGGTGGCTGCTGGACCGGCTGTGGCTGGCGGTGCTGCTGACCGGGTACATCGCGGGCGCTCTGGCGCTGTGGCGCGCGCAGCGGCGGGTCAGCGATCCGGTGGTGCGCCAGCAACTGAAGTGGCTGCGGAACGGCGCTCTGCTCGGCGTGGCCCCGTTTGGCGCCCTTTACGCCGTACCGTATGTGCTCGGCGCGCTCCCCGGGCCCTATCTGTCGCTTTCGGTGTTTTCCCTGGGCCTGATTCCGCTGACCTGGGCCTATGCGGTGCTGCGCTACCGGCTCATGGATGTGGACATCATCTTTCAGCAGGGTTACGTCTACACGCTGGCGACGCTGGCCGTGATCGGCATTTTCTACGGGCTGATCTTCTCAATCGGCCGGTTCGAAGAGTTGAGCCCGGCGGCCGGGATTCTGCTGATTCTCATCGCCGCCTTTGTGTTTCAGCCCATCCGCTCCTGGATCAAGGAGCAGCTTGACCGGTATTACTTTTACAAAGACCGGTACGATTACCGGCGCACGTTGGTCGAGTTTGCGCGGGAGCTGGGAGCGGAAACGGATCTGGATGCCATGCTGGATGCGGTGGCGGACCGGCTCATGCGGACCTTGTCGGTCGAGAGAGTGGCGGTGTTTCTGGCCTCGGAAAACGAGACCGGCTTTGAGCTGGAACTCGCCGCCGGGGGTGAGCCGGGCGCCTGGCTGAGCGACCCGTCGCGTCCCCTGGATTTGAGTTTCCTGAATGCGTCGCCGGCCCGGCCCTACTTGTTCTTCGAGCGGCCGCGGCATCCTTTGGATGTGGTTTCGCGCCAGTGGCCGGCTTCGGTGAGGCGTACGCTGGCGGACCTCGATCTGACTTACTATATTCCGTGCTCGGTGCGGGGCCGCCCCATCGCCTGGCTCGGTCTCAGCCGCACCACGAAAGGAGATTTCCTTTCCAGCGACGACGTCGAACTGCTGCTCACGCTGGCGGGCTATCTCGGCATCGCCATCGAAAACGCCCGCCTTTACCGCTCGCTTCAGCGCAAGGTCGAAGAGTACGAGCGGCTGAAGGAGTTCAACGAAAACATCGTGGAATCCATCAACGTGGGCATTGTGGCGGCGGGGCTGGAAGACTGCGTGGAGAGCTGGAACCACCGTATGGAGGAGCTCACGGGCGTTCCTCGCGAGATGGCCCTTGGCCAGCCTCTGGCGCGGCTGTTTCCGCCGGAACTGGTCTCCCAGTTCGAGCGCGTGCGGGAACACACGGGCGTGCATCACATCTATAAGTTCGTTTTGCGGCGCCCGGAGCTGGCGGCGCCCGCCGGGCGTGGAGGCAACGGCTCGAATGGAAACGCCGATCCGGACAGTCTCCACGATCGAGCAGAGGAAGCCGTGGTGAACATCGCGGTGGCCCCGCTGGTGACGCGGGAGGATCAGCGCATCGGCCGCCTGATCATCTTCGACGACATTACCGAACGGGCTGAGCTCGAGCGGCGCCTCGTGCAAGCCGACAAGCTGAGCTCCATCGGCTTGCTGGCTGCGGGCGTGGCGCATGAAGTGAACACGCCCCTGGCGGTGATCTCCACGTACGCGCAGATGCTGGCGAAACAGATTTCCGGCGACCAGCAGAAAGCGGCGCTTCTAGACAAGATCGCCAAACAGACGTTCCGCGCCAGCGAGATCGTGAACTCGCTGCTCAACTTCTCCAGGACCTCGCCCAAGGAGTTCACGGAGGTGGATCTGGCGCGCGTCATCCGCGAGACCCTCAGCCTGATCGAGCACCAGCTGGCGAAGGCCGGCATCGAGGTGCGCCTGGAACTGGAAGAGCCGCTGCCCCTCATGAAGGGCGACGCTGGAAAACTGCAGCAGGTGTTCCTCAACCTCTTCCTGAACGCCCGGGACGCCATGGAGGAGGGCGGCGTGCTGGGTGTGCGTGCCCGGCCGAGCGAGCGCGGCGTGGAGGTGGAAGTCTCCGACACCGGGCGCGGCATTCCGCCGGAACACTTGCACCGGATCTATGATCCCTTCTTCACCACCAAGGCGTCCCGCAAAGGCACCGGACTCGGTCTGGCCGTAACTTACGGCATTGTGCGGGAGCACGGGGGCCTGATTGATGTCGAAAGCCGGCCGGGGCAGGGCACGCGCTTCCACCTGGATTTCCCGGCGGTCAAGAAGGCGGTCCATGTCTGAAGCCATGGCGGCGGGAGCTGGTAACCGTTCCACAAAAGGGCGGATTCTGGTCGTAGACGACGAAGCCGACATCCGCGAGAGCCTCTCGGTTTTGCTCGGGCTGGAAGGCTACGCGGTGGATGTGGCTGAGAACGCCTCCGAAGGCCTCCACAAGCTCGAGTCGGCCCCCTACGATCTGCTGCTGCTGGACCTGATGCTGCCGGATCGCTCCGGGCTGGAGGTGTTGCGGGAGATCCGCAAGCGCGATCAGGAGATTCCCGTGTTTCTGATCACGGCTTACGGCTCCACGCAGGTGGCGGTGGACGCCATGAAGGCGGGCGCCAACGATTTCTTCGAGAAGCCGTGGAATAACGAGAAGCTGCTCATCGAGATCGAGCGCATGATCGCCAAGCGCCGGCTGGAGCACGAGAACGTCCAGCTCAAGCGGGCCCTCAAGCAGCGCTACAGTTTCCCCAACATCGTCGGCAAGAGCGAGCAGATGGTGCGCGTGCTCGATCTGGTGACGCAGGTGGCGCCCACGCGCTCGACGGTGCTGATCACGGGCGAAACCGGCACCGGGAAGGAACTGATCGCCAAGGCCATTCACGCCGCCTCCCCGCGGGCCGATCACATGTTCGTTGCGGTCAACAGCGGCTCGCTGCCGCCGGAGCTGCTCGAGTCCATGCTCTTCGGCCACGTCAAGGGCGCCTACACGGGAGCGGTGGCGTCCCGCAAGGGATACTTTGAGATCGCCGACAAGGGCACGATCTTTTTTGACGAGATCGGCACGCTGACGCCGGAGACCCAGGTCAAGCTGCTGCGCGTGATCCAGGAAAAAGAGTTCATGCCGCTCGGCTCCAACGAGGTCATCCGCGTGGACGTGCGCATCCTGGCGGCCACCAACGCCGATCTGAAAAAGCTTGTGGACGAGGGCAAGTTCCGGGAGGACCTTTACTACCGGCTGAACGTGATCAATATCTGCCTTCCGCCGCTGCGCGAGCGCAAGGAAGACATCCCGCTTCTGGTCGAGCATTTTTTTGACAAGTACTGCCGGGAAAACGAAAAGTTCCTCGGTCCGGACGGCCGCGCCATCCTGCGCTTTGACGCCGAAGCGATGCAGATCCTCAAGGAACACTCCTGGCCGGGCAACGTGCGCGAGCTGGAAAATGTGGTCGAGCGCGCCGTGGTGCTCGCCTCCAGCCCGGTCGTTTCCGTCGAAGTGCTGCCCGACCATCTGCTGCACGCCAGCGGCCTCCGGATCCGCCGCGACGAAAGCGGTCGCCTGCCGCCGGACGCCTCGCTGTTTGAAATGGTGGCGGATTATGAGCGCAGCCTGATCCTCAAGCATCTGGAAGAAGCCGGCTGGAGCCAGACGGAGGCGGCCGAAAGGCTGCGCGTGCCGCTTTCGACGCTGAACCAGAAAATCAAGCGCCTGAATATCGAAGTCAAGAAGCGCTCCGAGCTGGCCCGGGCCGAGCGAGGCGCCTAAGCCCTTGGCTGGTATGTGGCACAAGTGGCCGGTGGCACTGCTTCTGGCTCTGGCCGCATGCCGCACACCACCCGAGGCGACCCCGACCAAGCCCGCTCCCCCTCCAGTTCGGATTCTCCATTTCTACGCTTCCGCACCGGAAGTCGCTGCCGGCCAGTCCGTGACGATTTGTTACGGCGTCGAGAACGCCCGGGCCGTGCGACTGGATCCTCCGGTCGAACCACTGAAGCCCCTCTTCAACCGCTGCTTTCCGGTCTCCCCGTCCCGCACGACGACCTACACCCTGACGGCCGAAGGCGCCGACGGGGGCACGGCGAGCGCATCGTTCACGGTCCGCGTCGGCGCCTCGGCGGAACCTCGGCGCGAGCCGGAGGGCATGATCCGCCTGTTTGCCGCCAGCGCCGAGGAAGTCCGTCCCGGCGAGACGGTGACGCTGTGCTACGGCGTCGCCGGTGCGGCCTCCGTCCGCGTCGAGCCGTACGGGCTGCCGCTCGAACCTGCAGAGAAGTACTGCTTTCTGGTCAAACCTCCCGCCACCACAACCTACGTGCTGACGGCGACGGCCGCCGACGGCCGGCGGGAACAGGCACAGCTCATCGTGCGCGTCCGCCAGTAGGATCCGCTTGACGATCGGCCCTCCCGCGGCGGACAATCGCGGGGGATGCGCAGGCCCCCGGGGCGCCCCGGCGGGTGAAGACGGGCAGCGATGAACCGGCGGATCTTTCTCGGAACCATGACGGCGGCCGCGATCCGCGCCCAGCCGCGGCGGCCGCCCAACATTCTCCTTTGCATCGCCGATGACTGGTCGTATCCGCACGCCTCGGCTTACGGCGACCCCGTCGTCGAAACTCCGGTCTTCGACCGCGTAGCGCGCCAGGGCGTCTTGTTCACGCACGCCTTCTGCGCCGCCCCGTCGTGTACGCCTTCCCGGGCGGCCATCCTCACCGGGCAGGCGCCGCACCGCCTGGCGGAAGGCGGCAACCTGTGGGGTTTCCTTCCGTCTCGGTTCCCGGTGTACACCGATCTGCTCGAACAGGCCGGCTATTTCGTGGGTTTTACGCGCAAAGGTTGGGGCCCGGGTGACTTCAAAGCCGGGGGGCGCAGCCGGAATCCGGCGGGAGAGCCCTACCGCAGCTTCGAGGAGTTTCTGAAAGCGGCCCCCGAAAACAGGCCGTTCTGTTTCTGGTTCGGCAGCAACGACCCGCACCGGCCTTACGAGGCGGACTCCGGCATGCGATCCGGGATGAAACCCGAAGACGTGGTCGTGCCTCCGTATCTTCCGGACCTTCCCGAAGTGCGCAGGGACATCCTCGACTACTATTTCGAAGTCCAGCGCTTCGACCGCGAGGTGGGTGAAATTCTGGAGCTGCTGGAAAGAACCGGCCGCGCTGCGAACACGCTGGTTGTGATTACGAGCGACAACGGCTGGCCGTTTCCGCGCTCCAAGGCCAATCTGTACGACTCCGGGACGCGCCTGCCGCTTGCGGTGCGATGGCCCGAGCGCATCCGCCCCGGCCGCACCCTGGAGGATTTCGTCAGCCTGTCGGATCTGGCGCCTACGTTTCTGGAGGCGGCGGGCTTGAAGCCTCCCTCCGAGATGACGGGCCGCAGCCTGTTCGGGCTGCTCACGGGACGGGAAAAGCCGGGCCTGCGCCGTGAGGTGTTTGTGGAGCGCGAGCGCCATGCCCACGTCCGCAAAGGCAACCTGAGCTATCCGGCCCGCGGCGTGCGTACCCGGGATTTTCTCTATATCCGCAACTTCCGCCCCGACCGCTGGCCGGCCGGTGATCCGGAGCTGGTCCACTCCGTGGGGCCCTTCGGGGATTGTGACGACTCGCCCACCAAGCAGCTCATCCTGCACTGGCGAAGCGATCCGCCGTTTGTGCGCTATTTCGAAAGAGCCTTCGGCAAGCGGCCGGCCGAGGAGCTCTACGATCTGCGCAACGATCCGGCGCAGCTGGACAATGTGGCTGATCGGCGGGAGTACGCTGCGGCGCTCGCCGATTGCCGCGCGCGTTTGCAGCGCTGGATGAAGGACACGGGCGACCCGCGCCTCAGCTCTGATGACGACCGCTGGGACGGCTACCCCTACTTTGGGCCGCCCGCCAGAATCCGATCTGCGACAGGAGGTCCGAGTCCATGAACGGCATCGGCTCGAATCCGGTCTCACGCCGGGAGTTTTTCGGGGCGCTCGCGGGGCTCCGGCTTGCCCTGGCAGCGAATCCTCCGCGGAGCGTGCTGCTGATCGCTTCCGACGACCTCAACACGTGCCTCTCCTGCTACGGCCACGCCTTGGTTCGCACCCCTAACATTGATCGCATCGCGCGCCGGGGTGTGCGCTTCGAGCGGGCCTATTGCCAGTTCCCGCTTTGCAACCCTTCGCGCGCCTCCTTGATGACGGGTCTTGCGCCGGATGCGACGAAAGTCCATGACAACCAGAAACACTTCCGCGAAGCGGTTCCGGACGCGGTCACGCTCGGCCAGCTGTTCCGGAAAAACGGTTATTTCAGCGCGCGCGTGGGCAAGATCTTCCACTACGGCGTGCCCGGCCAGATTGGCACGAGCGGGCTTGACGATCCGCCCACATGGGACGAAACGGTCAATCCCAACGGGGTGGATCACACCAAGGAAGAGCCGCTGCTGACGAACTACACGCCCCAGCGCGGCCTCGGCTCGGCGGTTTGCTTTTACGCTTCGCCGGCCCGCGACGAGGAACATACCGACGGGCTGGTGGCGCGGGAAACGGTCCGCCTGCTGGAGCAGCACCGCAAGGACCCCTTCTTCATCGCGGCCGGATTCTACCGCCCGCACGTGCCCTGGATTGCTCCGGTGCGGTACTTCGATCGGTATCCGCTGGAGCGAATTGAGCTGATTCCTTACGAGGAAGGGGAGATGCGCGTGGCGCCCGAGCTGGCCTACTTCACCCGCCCGGCGCACTGGGGCATGAACGAGCGGCAGCGGAAAGAAGCGATGCGTGCCTATTACGCCTCCATCTCCTTCCTGGACGCGCAGGTCGGAGTGGTGCTCGACGCGCTGGAGCGTCTCGAGCTGGCCGGCCGCACGACCGTGGTGTTTTGGAGCGATCACGGCTATCATCTGGGCGAGCACGGACAATGGATGAAGCAGACGCTGTTTGAGGCTTCCGCACGCGTGCCGCTGATCTTCGGCGGGGCCGGGGTGACCTCGCCCGGCGGCGTCTGCCGGCGGACAGTCGAGCTGTTGGATTTATACCCGACGCTGGCGGCGCTGTGCGGTCTCAAAGGGACTCC
>JBBIJF010000033.1:0-44417 GCA_037446115.1 Acidobacteriota bacterium
ACGCCTCGCCGGCAACCGCCCACATGTTCATCATCAAGCCGTTCAGCGGCCAGGCTCTGATGCGCCTGTTTTCCACGCATCCTTCTACGGAGGAACGGATCCGGCGCCTGGAAGCGCTGGTGTAGGTGGCGCCTTCCGTTTGTCCCACGGTCCGGGTTAACGCCAAAGCCGCCTCCCGGGTCCGCGCCGGGCACCCTTGGATCTTTTCGAGTGACGTCACCGATCGCGGCGCAGCCCAGCCCGGAGATGCCGTTGTCGTGGTGGATCCGGCCCGGCGGGTGCTCGGCACGGCGCACTACAGCGCGGCCTCTCTCATCGCGTTGCGCCTCCTGACCGACAAAGCTGAGACCGTCGGTCCGGATTTCTTTCGCCGTCGTCTGGGGGAAGCTCGTGCCTTGCGCGAACGGGTCGTTTCCGGCACGAGTGCCTATCGCCTCGTGCACGGCGAAGGCGATCGCCTGCCGGCTCTCATCGTGGATCGTTACGGCGATTACCTGGTCATGCAAACCCTCAGCCAGGGTATGGACCGGGCGAAAGGCGACATCGCCGCCTGTCTGGAAGAAATGTTCCAGCCGGCCGGCATTCTGGCCCGCAATGACGCTCCGGTTCGCCTGAAGGAAGACCTGCCGCTCGAAACTTCCGTCCTGGCAGGCGAGGTCCCGGAGCGGGTCAACGTTGAGATCAACGGGTTGCGATTTTTCGCGGATTTGTACCACAGCCAAAAGACCGGCCTGTTTCTAGATCAGCGGGAGAATTATCTGGCGGCCGCAGCCTACGCTCGCGGCCGGGCGCTGGACTGCTTCACCTTCACCGGGGGCTTCGCCCTGCATCTGGCGCGCGTCTGCGAGAGTGTGGAGGCCGCGGACAGTTCCGCCGCCGCACTGGCTCTCGCCGAAGCAAATCGCGCCGCCAACGGACTCGGCAACATCAGTTTCCGCGAAGCGGACGTGTTTGAGCTGTTGGCCGGTTATGCGTCGGCGGGCCGCAGGTTCGATGTGGTGGTGCTCGACCCGCCGGCGTTCGCCAAATCGCGCCGGGACCTGGAGCGGGCGGCGGCCGCCTACAAGGAGATCAACCTGCGGGCGCTCAAGCTGCTCTCCTCGGGCGGCGTGCTGGTCACCTGCTCATGCTCCCACCATCTGGCGGAGGCCTCCTTTCTGGAAATCGTCGCCTCTGCATCCCTGGATGCCGGCCGCCAGCTTCGCGTACTCGAGCGCCGCACGCAGGCCCGCGACCACCCCATTCTGCTCACGGTTCCGGAGACGCAGTATCTGAAGTGTCTGATTCTCGAGGTTGTTTAGGCGAGGCCTCAGCTTGCTTCAAGCGGGCCGATCGGTTAATCTTGATTGCTTGGAACAGCCTGCATCCTAAAGGTTTCAGGCCCTGATCCGCGTTCACACCGGCTTCCCGTGCCGGGGGAGCTTTTCCGACGCATAAGGAGGTCGCTTTTATGGACGGGTTTCCTGCTGTTCTCGCACTGTGGCTTCAGGCGGGCGCTCAAACCGGGGAAGGCCAGGGTTATCTGGTGCTGGTGCTTGCGATCAGCCTGTTGTCGCTCGGCGTGGCGGCGCTGTTTTCCCGGTATGTGCTGGCCCAGGACACGGGCACGCCCCAGATGCAGAAAATCTCCAACGCCATCAAGGAAGGTGCCGAGGCGTTTCTGCGCCGCCAGTACAAGACCATCATCGGCCTGTCAGTGGTCCTGGCGGCGATCATTTATGTCGGCTACCTGTTTGGGAAGGAAGATGCCACTCTGGCGTTTCGCATGACGGTTTCCTTCATCGTCGGCGCGCTCTGCTCTCTGGCGGCGGGTTTCTCCGGAATGTGGGTTTCTATCCGGAGCAACATCCGCGTGGCCTCGGCGGCACGGACCGACCTGAACCGTGCCCTTCAAATCGCCCTGCGCGGAGGGGCGGTCACCGGCCTGGGGGTGGTGGCCCTGTCCCTGCTGGGTGTGGGAGGTTTGTTCTGGCTGTTTAACGGGCTGGAGGACACGCGCCATGTCCCCTTCCAAATCGTGGCCTTCGGCTTCGGGGCAAGTTTCGTCGCCTTGTTTGCGCAGCTCGGCGGCGGCATTTACACCAAGGCGGCCGACGTGGGCGCGGATCTGGTCGGCAAGGTGGAAGCCGGCATTCCGGAGGACGACCCGCGCAATCCGGCCGTGATCGCGGATCTGGTCGGGGACAACGTCGGCGACTGTGCCGGCCGCGGCGCAGACCTGTTCGAGTCCACCGCGGCCGAGAACATCGGTGCGATGATCCTGGGCGTTTCGCTGCTGCCCATCTTCGGGATCAAGGGCGTACTGTTTCCTTTGGTCGCGCGTGCCTTCGGGCTGATCGCCTCGATTCTGGGCGTCATGATCGTCCGCGTCAAGGGCGAAGAAGACCCCATGAAGGCTTTGAACCGCGGCTACTATATGACGACGATCATGGCGATGATCGGCTTTTACATCGCCGTACAGCTGCTGCTTCAGGGCAACATGCGCCTTTACCTGGCCGGCGTGATCGGCATCGTGACCAGTTTCCTGTTCGTTTACATCACGCAGTATTACACCGAGTACAAATACCGCCCTGTGCTGACCATCGCCGAGAGCGCCAAGACCGGCCCCGCCACGGTGATCATCTCCGGGTTCTCGGTGGCGCTTGAATGTACGGCGCTGCCCGTTCTGGTCATTTCGGCGGCGATCATGGGCTCCTATTATCTCGGCGCCGGGGCCAATCTTCCGGGCGTCTCTCCGGCGGCGGCGGGACTGTACGGGACCGCCATCGCCACCATGGGGATGCTTTCCACGGCGGCCTACATTCTGGCCATGGACACGTTCGGTCCCATTACGGACAACGCCGGAGGCATCATCGAGATGTCCAAGCAGCCCGAGGAGATTCGCCGCCGCACGGACCGGCTGGATGCCGTGGGCAACACCACCAAGGCCCTGACGAAGGGCTACGCCATCGGCAGCGCCGCCCTGGCCGCGTTCCTGCTGTTTTCGGCCTACATTGATGAAGTCAAAGTGTCGCTCGAGAATCTGGGCCGCGGCGTCACCGAGTTTCCGGTCGACATCGGCAATGTGCCGGTTTTCACGGGCGCTCTGCTGGGAGCCATGCTGGTGTTCCTGTTCAGTGCGCTGGCCATCCGTGCCGTCGGCAAGGCCGCCGAGACGGTCATCCAGGAGGTCCGCCGCCAGTTTCGCGCCAATCCGGGCATTATGGCCGGTACGGCGGATCCCGAGTACGGCACCTGCGTGGACATCGTCACCAAGGGCGCGCTGAAGGCCATGGTGCTTCCCGGCATTCTGCCGGTGGCGGGCCCCGTGCTGGTCGGCGTCATCTTCCGCAACTTCTCGAGCCACACCGATCCGCTGCCGGTAGGGGCGGTGTCGGTCGCGGCGCTGCTGATGGTGGGGACCATCGGCGGAATCCTGCTCGCCACGCTGATGAACAACGGCGGCGGCGCTTGGGACAACGCCAAGAAGTATGTGGAGACCGGCGCTCTTGGCGGCAAAGGTTCGGATGTGCACAAGGCCACCGTGGTCGGCGACACCGTCGGGGATCCGTTTAAAGACACGGCCGGCCCGTCACTCCACGTGCTGATCAAACTGCTGAGCACGATTACGCTGGTGGCGGCGCCGCTGTTTATTTAAGACTCCGCCCGGTGCAAGCGCCTTTCGGCGCGCCGATGGCGAGGCAGGTGCTTTGAAGCGCGACGCCGGACTGCACTATCGTGAAAGGGCATGCATGTGTCCGCAGCCTTGGCTTACTTCGAAAAACTGACCGCGCTGCTCGATGAGATCCGCCGCACTCAGCTGGCCGCCGTCGAGCAGGCGGCGGAGCTGTGCGCGGAACGCATCGCCGCCGGCGGCCTCGTATTCCTTTTCGGGGCGGGACACTCCCGGATGCTGTGCGAGGAAATGATCCCGCGTCAGGGATGTTTCCCGGGTTTCGTGCCGCTGGTGGAGCAGGCGCTTTCCAACCACGCGGCAATCGTGGGCGCCAACAGCCTTCGCACGGCGCTCTACCTGGAAAAGTACGAAGGCTACGCGGGCGAAATCCTGAGAAGCTTTTGCTTTGGTCCTCACGACGCCTTCCTCATCATTTCGACAAGCGGCATTCGTCCGGTCATCGTGGAGATGGCTTTGGGCGCCCGCCGGCGGAATCTCCCCGTCATCGCCATCGTGTCCCGGCGGCATTGCGAGCAGGCCGCGCCGGCGCACTCTTCCGGCCTGAAATTGACGGATGTGGCCGACATCGTGCTCGACAACGCCTGCCCGCCGGGGGACTGCGTGCTCGAACTGGAGGGGCTGGACTGGCCCACCGGCCCGGCCTCGACGGTGACGGGTGCGATGATCATCAACATGCTGCGTTGCGAGACGGCGGCTCGCCTGCTCGCCCGCGGCATCAAGCCGGTCGTGCTACCCAGCCATCAGGCGCCCGGCAACGAGGCGGCCCAGGAACAACTGGAGCGCTTCTACGAAGCCTACCGCCGCAGTCTGGCGCATCTGTACCGCTAGTGCGCCTGCACCGGCGCTTCGTACAATGTGAGACCGGCGGCGCAGGCCATGGAACCGCGATTTGAGGGAAAGGTACTGCTCATCACCGGCGCCACCGGTATCGGGGCCGCTGCTGCGCGCCTGGCTGCCCGAGAGGGCGCCTGCGTCCTCGTGGCCGGCCTGCCCGCCGAATCCCCGGAGATCCGGCCGGCCGAGAACGTCGAGTATTTCTCTTGCGATCTGACGCGGGCGCCCGAAGCGGAAGCGGCCGCGGCCCGTTGTGTGGAGCGCTTCGGCCGGCTGGACGGGCTGTTCAACGTAGCGGGCATCAGCGGACGGCGCTTCGGAGACGGCCCTGTGCACGAATGTACGGAGGAGGGCTGGGAGGCCGTGATGGCCGCCAATGTTAAAACCATGTTCCTGACCAGTCGCGCGGCCATCCGGCGGATGCTGGAGCGTCCCGGTCCGGTGCGGGGCGCCATCGTGAACATGGCGAGCGTACTGGCCGAATCTCCGGAGCCGCGTCACTTTGCCACGCACGCCTACGCGGCGAGCAAAGGCGCCGTGCTTGCGCTGACCCGGGCCATGGCTGCGTATTACGCCCCGCACGGCATTCGCGTCAACGCCGTCGCTCCGGGTTTGGCCCGCACGCCCATGAGCCGCCGCGCCCAGCGAGATCCTGCCATTCTCGACTACATGCGCTCCAAACAGCCTCTGGCCGGCGGGCTGCTCGACCCTGAGGATGCGGCCCGCGCCGCCCTGTTTCTGCTGAGCGACGAAGCCCGGTACATCACCGGCGAAATTCTCGGCGTGGACGCGGGCTGGAAGGTGACCAGCGTATGAAAGAGCGCCCCCTGCGTACGACCGTAGTCGGCAGCTACCCCTTGCCCGGATGGCTGGAGTTCGCCTCCCGGCATCTGGATCAGTTCGGTCCCGCCGACGTGGAAGAGATGCAAGAGGACGCCGTCATTGCCGCCGTACACGACCAGGTTGCCGCCGGCCTCGACGTCATCACCGACGGCGAGCAGACCCGTCTGGACTTCAACCTGTCGTTTTACGGCTATCTGGAGGGCATCGAGCGGGAGCAGGCGCCGCGGCGGCGTTTCGGCCCGCCCGGCCACGACCAACGCGGCCGCCACCGGATCACAGGCCCGATTCGGGCCCCGCGCGGGCTCGGCACGGTGCAGGAATTCGAGCGGCTGCGGCGCTTGGCGCCCCGGGGGCCGGCTCTGAAGATGAGCGTTCCCGGGCCGTATACGCTGAGCGGCCGCCTGGAGCCGTGCCCGCTTTATGCGGACCGCTACGCGATCGCGGAGGCTCTGGTCCCCGTCGTGCGGGCAGAGCTGGAAGCGCTGGCGGAGGCCGGCTGTACGGAAATCACCGTGGACGAGCCCTCGATGAGCTGTTACGCGTGGCGCGAGGATACGGGTCGGCTTGTGTCCATGTTCAACCGCACCGTCGAGTCTGTGGCCGGACGCTGCCGGCTCTCGACCCACCTGTGCTTCGGCAATTACAAGGGGCGCGCCGTGGGGCCGCGCCGATACGCGCCCATGTTTCCCGCATTCCTCGCGCTGGCTGTAGAGGAGATCCACCTGGAGATGGCCAGCCGCGAGTTCGCGGAAATCGAACTGATCCGCGAAATCGCCCGCCACAAGGACGTGGCCGTGGGCATCGTGGACGTCAAGAGCTACTACATCGAAACGCCGGAGGATATCGCTTCCCGAGTGCGCCGCTGTCTGGAGTTTGCGCCTCCGGAGCGGCTCTCCTTCGCTCCCGACTGCGGATTGAGCCAGACGGCGCGCTGGGCGGCGCGGCAAAAGCTGCGCCATCTGGTGGAGGGGGTCAAACTCGTGCGACGGGAGCTGGGACTCGAATGACGGTGCTGGGCCTGGACATCGGCGGAACCGGGATCAAGGCCGGGCTGGTGGACTCCTCGGGGCGGATCCTGCGATCCGCGAGTGCGGAGACGCCCGGCGACCTCGATACGCTCCGCGGCCGTCTCGCGGATCTGATCGGCGAGCTGGCGGCAACGGGTGAGCCGGAGGCTGCAGGCATTGCGGCCCGGGGAATCATCAATGCCGCCACCACACGAGTGGAGGCGCTGCCCGGTGCGCTGTCGTTCCTCGAGGGCCGGTTTTTGCGCGAGCTCGTTGTGCCGCCGCTCCCAAGGGGAACTCCCGTAGCCGCCGACAACGACGCCCGGGCGGCTCTGGCCGGCGAGCTCAGATGGGGTGCTGCTCAGGGCTTCGCGGACGCGATCTTGCTGACCCTCGGCACGGGCGTGGGCGGCGCCGTGGTGGCCGGCGGGCGCCTGCTGCGCGGGCCCGGAGGCGTGGCCGGGCACTTCGGTCACCTTACCATGGATCCCGACGGGCCGCCATGCATTTGCGGAAATCACGGGTGCCTGGAGACGTTTTTCTCGGCCCGGGCCATCGAGGCTGCGGCGTTTGCCGTAGCGCACCGCGGCTGCGACACGCGCCTGGCGGATCTCCTCCGCAGCGGCACATTGACCTGTGCGGCCGTGTTCGAGCTTGCGGCGGCCGGAGACGCGCACGCGCGCCAGATCGTGGAAGACGCCTCACGTGTCCTCGCGGCAGGCATCGCGAGCCTGATTCATGCCTTCGATCCCGAAGCGGTCATCGTGGGCGGCCAGATTGCCCAGGCGGGGGAGCCGCTGTTTCGGATCCTGCGTGAAGAAGCATCCTGGCGCACCCGCCGCCTGCTGCGCCGCGACGTGCCCATTGTCCCGGCCCGGTTTACGGCCGAGGCAGGAGTCCTGGGTGCGGCGGCGCTGGCGCTGGAGGCGGCGGCATGAGGCCGATCGTCAGCGCACCAGTTCGTTGATCTCGCGGATCAGCTTCGGGTCGAACTTCGGTTTGCGGTCATACGTCAGCAGCCCGTTGATTTCCTGCTCGACGTCGGTGAGCTGGGTATAGCACAGCCCGGCGAATTCCGGGATCTTGGCGATGGCTTCGTAGAGGCCCCGCAGCCGCGCCAGCGCCGCTTCGGCCGTCTTCTCCACTCCCGCGTAGCCCCAGGCGTCGGGGGGCACCTGGTGGCCGGGAGGAATGTAGGCGATGCCGCCGAATTCGGAAAGCAGGATCGGCGTGCCGTTGTAGCGGTATCCGGGCGCCAGCAGCGAGCGGCCTGTGCGGCGGGCCGGAATTCCGGTCTTGCCCAGGTCCTTGTAGATCTCGTAGAGCAGGTCTCCGGTGCGGGCGTAGTCGTGGATGGCGAACAGATCGGTCGTGTCCACGTGCTCCCAGCCGTCGTTGTCGATGACCGGGCGCGTCGCGTCCAGCGATTTGGTCAGTGCGTAGAGCGCCTTGAGGTGGTTCTGCTGGCGCGGGTCGCTCAGATCCGGTACGCCCCAGCTCTCGTTGATCGGCACCCACATGATGATCGAAGGGTGATTGTAGTCGCGCTCCACCGCTTGGATCCATTCCGCCGTAAAACGCTGCGCGTAGTCTTCGTCGAAGAGGTAGGCATTGGCCATCTCGCTCGAAACATACAGGCCCATCTTGTCGGCCCAGTACAGATACCGCGGGTCCTCGAGTTTTTGATGCTTGCGCGCGCCGTTGAAGCCCATCTCCTTCGTCATGCGGATGTCGTATTGGATGGCTTCATCCGAGGGGGGCGTGATGGTGCTCTCCGGCCAGTAGCCCTGGTCAAGCACCATCTTGAGGAAGACGGGGCGCCCGTTGATCAGCACCCGGCCGTTGGCGGTGGAAACAGACCGGAAGCCGAAGTACGACTGCACGCGGTCCAAAACCGCGCCGCCGCGGCGGAGTTCGAAGGTCACGTCGTACAGGTTCGGAGAGTTGGCCGACCACAGCCGCGGCTCCTGCACCGCCAGCGCCACTAGCGCCCGCGGGCCGTCGTTGCGTGCTGCCCCGGAGGCGACTTCGCGGTCCTGGAACCGGATGGCTGCGCGAAATTCGAGATCGGGCTGCGGGCGCGCGATCCGGGCCTCAAAGCGCACCGTTCCGTCATTGGAGGGCGTGATACGAACCTTTGTCAGATGGCTGTCGCCGGCGGCTTCGATCCATACCGGCTGCCAGATTCCGGTCGTGCGCGTGTAGAAAATTCCTCGAGATTTCGGTTCCCAATACTGTTTGCCGCGCGGCACGTAACGGTCCGTGGGCGGATCCTCGGCCCGCACGGTCACCGTGTTGGCTCCGCGCTGAAGGTGGGGCGTGATGTCGAAGGAGAACGGCACGTGGCCGCCGGTGTGGCCGCCCACGTACCGGCCGTTCACCCACACCATGGCCCGGTAGTCCACGGCCCCAAAGTGCAGCAGAACCCGTTTGCCTTTCCACGCCTCGGGAACGGTGAAGCTGCGCCGGTACCAGACCCAGGGATGAAACGACGTGTCTCCGATTCCGCTCAATTTGCTCTCGAAGCAGAACGGCACCACAATCGTGCGCGTGAACTTCCTGCCCCCGGCGGCCCAGTTCTCCTCCAGGCCGACATTGGCATCGTCAAACTCGAATTCCCAAGGTCCGTTCAAGCTCATCCACTGTTCGCGCTGGAACTGAGGCTGGGGGTACTCGGGGCGCGGAACCGTCTGTCCCAAAACGAGCGGAGCGGCAAGTAGTGCGACGAGAGCGAATTTGCACATGAAAACAGTATACGGAGCCGGAACAGGCGGCGTGGCTGCGAACCAGCGTGGCCGAGGTCGCCGGGGGAGAGTCCTCGTGCGACAATCGGCAGTGGGACCGGTTCCCGCATGACGCGCCCCGCAATCTGGCTGCTGCTGGCTTGGCCGGCGGCACCTGGTCAGGATCTGTTCCGTCCGCTGACGCTTTCCGGCCGTGTGGTGCTGGAGGACGGTACGCCGCCCCCGGAGCCGGCCGTCATCGAACTGCGCTGCGAGGGCGAGCGCCAGCCGCAGTATTACACGGACCGCCGCGGCTATTTCAGTTTCCGCGTGGGCGGGGAGCGTTCTCGCTCCGTCCCCGATTCCCAGCGCGCCCGGCCCGGGCAGCCCGTGGGAGCAGGCGGACCGGATCGCAGTTTCGTCAGTCTCACCAACTGCGAACTGGAGGCGTCGCTTGCGGGCTTTACATCGAGCAAGGTTTACCTAGGCCGCCGCAGTGTGTTCGAGAACACAGACGTGGGCACCATCGTACTGAAGCGCATCGTGGCGGGAGAAGGACATTTCATCAGCATGAATACGCTGGCTGCGCCGGCCAAAGCAAGAGAGGCTTACGAGAAGGCGCTGGCCTGCCTGCGCAAAGAGAGGCCGGAGCCGGATAAGGCTTCCCGGGAATTGGAGAAAGCCGTCTCGCTTTATCCGGCCTTCGCCGCAGCGTGGAACCGCCTGGGCGAGCTCCGCGCCCGCGCCGGGGATCGCGCCGGAGCCCGGGCCGCGTTCCAAAAGGCGGCGGAGGCCGATCCGAAGTTCGTGCCTCCGCTGCTGGCCCTGGCTCTGGCGGCGCTCGAGGGCCAGGAGGCGGAGGAGGCGGCACGCCGGGCAAGCCAGGCCCTTCAGCTGGCGCCCGGCCTCGCCGAGGCACACTACTATCACGCCCTTGCGCAATATGCACTCGGAAATGGAGCGCCGGCCGAGGCCTCCGCCCGGGCCGCGCTCAGCACTCCGGAAGCCTCGCGCTACCCCAGGTTGCACTTCCTGCTGGGCAACCTGCTGGCCGCCAGAGGTGACCTGGCGGGCGCCGCGGCGGAACTACGCCGGTTCGTGGAGCTCGAACCCGACTCGCGTGCGGCCGAGGCGGCCCGCAAGCAGCTTCGGGAGTGGGAATCGGAGGGGCGCATCCGGTGAAGGGGCGGGCTCAAGGTTCCGGCCTGGACAAGAGGGTCACGGCGCCTCCGCGCCATTCGGCTCCCACATAATTGCCCGGACGATCGAACGAAGGAATCCAGGCCCATTCGGCAAACGTCTTGCCCTGCTGATTCCGGAGGATGACGCTCGGCTCCAGGCGCTGTCCGTCGAGGCTGCCGTTGGCCAGGAGAATGTCGGTCCAGCCGTCCCCGTCGAAATCGCCGGGCAGCGCCTGCATGGTCCCATAGCAGCGCTGCAGTCCCGCTTGTGAGGTGACGTCCCGGAACTTTGCTCCGCCTGTGTTGCGAAAAAGCCGCGGGGTGTATCGCAAAGCGCGGTAGTCCGGCTGGACCAGCCCGCGCACTGTCTCTTCGAACGGTGCGTGGCAGGACAGGAAAAGATCCAGGCGGCCGTCCCGATCAAAGTCGACTGCGGCGGCGCTGAAACTGCGCTCACGAATGCCGTCCAGCCCGCTTTCCGCTGTTGCCTCGTGAAGCGCGCCTCCCCGTGTGAGGAAAAGCGCCGCTGGTTTTAGCCAATAGACGACGAAAAGGTCATTGTCGCCGTCGCCGTCAAAGTCCGCCGCCACGCAGTCGGTGATCGTGCCGCGCCGGGCCGCCTCCGGAGGCAGTGCACCGCACCGCCTGGGAAACGCGGGAACGGCGCCGGGAGCCGTTGTCCACCGTGCAAACCGCCCGGTGGCGGTTGCCGGGATATGCAACTTGTAGCCTTCCGGAGTTCCTTCCGGATATCGCCCTAGCGCAGCCGCAGCCCAGTACAAGAACAGGAGCGACTTGACGGCGGCCCTCTCGAGCGCGGTCATGGGCTTGCCCGGCGCGGGAAGGATGTCGCCTTCCGACAGCACGCCGCGCGCCGCAATCCTTTTTTCCTGGGCGTAGTTGTCGAGCACTTTTCGGAAGAAGCCGGCCGCCTCGGCGTACCGTTTCTGACGGAAGAGTGCGTATCCGGTCAGGAAGTTGCCTTCGGGTGAGGCGAAGCCGGCCGCGATGCGCAGGTGCCGTTCGGCTTCCTTCCAGTCGCCCCGGTTGAGTTCGAGGCGGCCCAGCTGCAGAAACGGCCCCGCCTGCTCGCGGTTCAGTTCGATGCTGCGCTCAAAGGCCCGCCGCGCTTGACCGAAATCCACGGGCGCGCCGGGAAGGGGAGTGGCAAGCGTGTTGCCCAGTTCCGTCCATCCACGGTTGCTTGACGGGTTGACTTCGAGCAACCGGCGGAGCACGGTCGTCGCTTCGGCATACTCGCCGATCTCCTTGAGGCTGGTCGCCAAGTTGTAGAGGGAGTCCTCGTGGTGCGGATCCAGTTCCAGAGCTTTCCGGAATCCTGGGATGGCTTTGTCGAAGCGGCCTGCAGTGCGGTCGCTGTTGGCTTGGTTGTACAGCGCCCAGAACCGCCGGATCCTTTCCCGCTCCGGGGAGACCTCGGCGGAGCCGTTCTCCGCAGCGGTCTGGCTGCGCCGCTTGGCCAGTGTGATGAGCCCGAAGGCGACGGCGACTGCCGCTGCCGCAGCCACTACCGTCCGGTTCATTCTGTCACGTACACGGTCTGGTTCGCCGGCACCTGCCGGAGTTCCCGGACCACGCCGCTCGGGAAGCGGACCGTGACGCGGTCTGCCACCGCCTGCCGGCCGAGGCCGAAATGCGCCTCCGCGGCGTTCTGCGAAAGGTAGGAGGGCTGGGCGTCGATCTCTTCGATTTGCCGCACGCCCCCGACTTCCACTTCGACGCGCGCGCCGAATCCGCTGCGGTTACTCCTGGAGGTTCGAAGGCGGACCTTCAGCCAGTGGTTCCGGTTACCTCCTTCGTTGCGCAACAGCAAGGGAGGCCCGCCGTGATTGACGATGACGATGTCCACATCCCCGTCGCCGTCGTAGTCGGCAAACGCCGCGCCGCGGCCCACGCGGCGTTCGGAAAAAACCGCTCCGCTGACGGCGCCGGTTTCGAAAAAGCCCTCTTCTGGGTTGCGCTGCCAGAACAGCCGGTTTTTCATGGGCACGAGCCTGGAAGGATCTGCTTCCTCCTGAAGGGTGCTGCCGTTGACGACGAACAGGTCCAGCAGGCCGTCGTTGTCGTAATCGAAAAACGAGGTGCCCCAGCCAATGTCCTGCAGTGCGATCTGTCCGAGACCCATCATGTCGGCGATGTCGGTGAATTTCAGCGGACCGCGGGCTCCCCCGTTGGCGTGGCTGAGCCGCAGGTTCCAGTAAAAGGCGTTTTCCTGCGCCAGCCAGTGAGTGACGAACAAGTCCAGATCGCCGTCCCGGTCGTAGTCGCCCACGGCCAGTCCCATGGCGCCCCGGTAGTCGGCGACCCATGCAGCGTGAGAAACATCCTCGAAGCGACCGTTGCCCAGGTTGCGGTACATGACGTTATCGGAGATGTCGTTGGCCACGTACAGGTCAGGCCACCCGTCGTTGTCGAAATCCGCCCACGCCGCCGACAGGCTTCTGCCATTGGGATTGTCCACCCCGACCTGCCGGGCCACTTCCGCAAACGTGCCATCCCCGTTGTTGCGGAAGAGCAGATTGCGCTCCGGCCGGTACGAGGACGGATTCAGCATGAACGGGATGACTTCCGAGTATTGTTTCGAGGATTTGCCGACAAACTCCGGCTGGAAACGGTACTTCACATAGCCGCAGACGTAGAGATCCACCCAGCCGTCGCGGTCGTAGTCGGCCCAGGAGGCCCCGGCCCAGAAACCGCGAAATCTCTCCAGTCCTGCCCTTCGGGTGGCGTCCTCGAAGGTCCCGTCGCCGCGGTTATGGTAAAGCACGAGGCGGTCATAGCTGGTTACCACCAGGTCAGCGTGGCCGTCATTGTCGTAGTCGGCCCAGGCGGCGCCCATACCTACGCCGCAGAACCCCACGCCGGCCGCGGCAGTGACGTCCGTAAAGGTGCCGTCGCCGTTGTTGCGGTAGAGCCGGTTGCACGCCGGCGAGGAGGCCAACTGCTCGGGTGAGGCTGTCAGCGGCCCGGCGATGTTGACCAGATACAAGTCCCAGTCGCCGTCGTTGTCGTAGTCGCCCCAGGCTGCTCCCGAACCCATGTCTTCCGGAAGCTGCGTGGAACGCTTTCCGTGAAAATGCCGGAACCGGACTCCGGCTTGTTCGGCCACGTCTCTAAACTGGACTCGCGGATAATCGGCAGGCAGAGTGCGGCTAAGCTCGCTGGTAATCCCCTCGACTGCTTCCCCAGGCGCGTAGGGCTTGGGCCGCTCCCGGATCACGAGCAGAGCCGCCGAGCCGGCCAGAACTCCCCCGAGCCCGACGAGCGCGTACTTGATCATTAACCGCTTGCGCCGCGTGAGGGCCATTACTCCGTTCCCTCCGCCGCGCTTTGCGAGCCGCGCGGCACGACTTCGATCCTGCGCTCCACGGAAGCCATTTCCGTGATGGGCGAAGTCAGGCCGGCCTGCTCGCCGAACATGAAGTTGAGCAGGTACTGGTCAATTTTGCGGTACAGCAGCCGCGCCTTGACGCGCAGTGTGCCCGGAGACGACGCCGGAACACCCACGGGATACGTGACCTGCTGGGGAAGCACCTTGCGCTTGGCGGGGAACAGATCGGGGCAGAAGAAATCGAACTCCGCCGTGTCGGAAAAGCCCGGAAACAGAGCCCGGCGGTGGCGCACCCCCACCATCTCCCAAAGGTTGTGTCGGTCAATGAGATTGCCGTACTGATCCACCGGTTCGGCCTTGAACATGAACGTGCCGGGCTCAATGAATCCCTTCTCATCCACTCTCCCGGTGGCGTAGATCACCTGTCCGGCGGCATCCGTGACCACGAGTTCAACCCACGCCTGGATGATGTCGAGCGGGCCGGTGGGAAAGTCATGGCCGACTTTGTTCGAAGTGATCACCAGCTTGAGTTCGGCTTTTTCGCCGGGCGCCACGCGCTCCGGCGCGATCATCTCGAGACCCACGACCGGCCCGCTGCGCCATTTCTCGGCGATCTCCGGTATCTCGTATTTGCCTTGCAGCCAACGGTGCGTCAGTTCGACGTGCTTTTCCCAGCCCGGCAGCTTCAGCACGGCCGGCATGAACTGGTTGGCGGCCACGAAGCGATGGCTCCTGTGTTTGCCGTCGCGGGCCGAGCGGTTGTAGTCGAGCGCGTCGCCCCGCGCCGGATCCCGCGAGGGCATCAGAGGCATGTGGCACTCGCGGCATTCGATCGTCTTGCGCGGATTGCCCGGATGGTTCCAACGGCTCTGGCGCCAATTGTCATACTGGTTCTGCAGCTGCACCCAGCCCACATTGTTGATCTCCTGGTCCACGAACTGCTTGTGGCAGGCCGCGCAGTACTCGGGCGTCTTGAACAGCCGTTTGCTCAAGTCGCTGACGTGCTGCCGCGGGTAGGCCCGGATCAGGAAATCCCGGAGAAACCGGACGGTCTGGCGCGGCCGCTGGTCATATTCGAGCTCGAACATATAGCGAGCCGGGACGGCGACGACATAGTTGGCGTTGCCTTTGACGTCCACCTTGCGGATGGAGTGGCAGATCAGGCAGGAGACGCCCTCCTGGTATCCATGGAGCGAGGTTAGCTTCTCGGTCTCGGTGAACAGATTCTTCGTGCCGGAAAACAGCGAAATCGGATCGTGGCAGCCGCCGCAGTAGCGCGTGGATTCCGGTCCGTTTTGCTGGGCCATGTTCCACTGGATTTTCTGGAAGCCCGCGTCCATGGCGGCGTAGCGGTGGGCACTCGGCTCCCACTCCCGCACAATCTCCTCGTGGCAGCCGGCCGTGCCGCACGAGCGGGAGCCCGCAAAAACGCGTGCGTCCACCGCTCCGCCCGTCACCGTTCGCGCCAGGCTCGGAGCGAACGGCCGGTCTTTGCCGTATCGGTAGCTGTAGTCTTCCGGAAAGCGGTGATCGAGTCGCACCGGCGTGTAGGCGTAAGCCAGCAGCATCACGAGCGCGATGCCGCCGGCAGTCAGCCAGGCGACGCCTCTGCCGAAGCGGCCCTGGGCCTCCGGCACGGGGGTTGTATCTCCAGCCCTGCGGGCGCGCCGGTCGCGCACGAGGATGACCACCAGATGGGGGACGACGAAGGCCAGCGTCGCAAAGGTCGTCACGATGTGGACGGTGTCCCAGGCGTAGCTGATGCGCGCGCCGAAGGCCGCCTGGATGCTCAGCACCACACCGGAAACCGCGCACAGCAAGACGGCAGCCCCTCCCAGATAACCGAGCAGGAGGTTGTGGCTCCAGGGAGTCCGCCAGTAGTCCCGGAAATGGCGCACCAGGTACCAGCCGCACGGGACGAGAAACACGATTCCCAGCGCCGTGTGCAGGAGCACATTGACCTGGTTCGGCACGTTGAACGGGCCGAACAGAATGAACAGCCCGCTGAGCGTCAGAAAGGACAGTCCGCCGGCGGTGAGAATCGCCAGTGGGGAACGCCAGCCCGCGATGCGCCGGGCGGTGCGGTTCCTCCCATGCACCGCAACACTATCGAGATCAGGGTCTTTATGTCCCATTTCGTCCCGCTCTCCTTTCCTTCCGGCTTCTTCTGAGTGGAGATCGGGCCCATGTTACTGCGGAACCTACGCGAAAGGCAATAACGCGAAAATATTAGGGGTCCGAAAGTCGGATTAGGCGGCCCGGCCGTTCAGCCTGCTGCGCACGAAGCCGCCCAGGCGCCGGGAGGCGTCGAAGATGGCGGATACGGGCACGAGTCCGGCCAGCCGGTACCGGCCGAGCGCAGCCAGTCCCGCGGAAGCGACGCAGCCGCATTCGGCACATACAGGATGGCCTCCGAACTGGCAGGGATGAACCGTGGTCTTCAAGTCTGCGGTGACGCAATGGGTGACCTGGGCGAAGATGCACTCCTCGGGGGAGCGCGGAGGTTCTCGCAGGCCGTCGAGGATCGGGCGGGACAAATGGACTTTGGGAAAAGCAGGCGCCAGCGCGGCAAGTTGGCGGAGGGCTTCGGCGCGGTCTTCCGGACGGAGCCGCTCTTGCGAGCAGTCGCCTTCCTGGGGCGTGTAGAGGCTGAACCAGATCTTGCGCGCTTCGGGGCGTTCCGACCAGAGCTTGGCGAACTCGTACAGGTAGTCCGGGCGCGCCAGCTGCTGCCGGGTCACCGTGCAGTGCACAATCACGCGGTGAGCGGCGATGTGCTTGAGGATCCGGTCATAGGTGGCGGGCGTCCGGCGCCGGTCGTGCTCGGGCGGAAGCCCGTCCACGGAGACGACCAGATGGAGGCACTTGAGCGCCGCCCACTCGGCGGGCACGGGGCGCACCGCGCTGGTGACCAGCTGGACCTCGATTCCCATGGCGTCCAGCTTGGGCAGCAGCACGTCCAGCTCGCGCCAGCGCACCAGAGGCTCTCCGCCTACGATGGAGATGTGGATGGGCCGCAAGCGGCGCACCAGCCCCAGCACACCGTGCACCAGCTCCTCGCCTCGGTAGTCGCTGAGCTGTCGCAGGGTACGCCCGTTATCGCCAAGGTGTAGCGTGTCGTAAGCGTAGCATCCCGGACAGTGCAGTGGGCACTCCTTGGTGATTTCAATCGAAAGCAGCGGCTTGTAGCCCCGCAGGATCCGCCCCCAGGCGGGAAGCACGTCGCTATGTTTCATCGGCCTCCTTTGCTCGCCTGGCGAGAGCCCGGCGCAGCAAGTTGCTTATTGCAACGTTACCATGCCGGCGGTCTCCGTAGCCGAGGCCGCGGCGGGAAAGGCCACGGGCACTTGCTCCGGAACGGAAAACCGAACGGCGGGACGGTTCAGATCCAGATACAGCCGGCGGCGCAGAGCCCATTCGGGAACGTGGGCCAGACGCCACAGCGGGTACTTCATTTTTTCACCGAACAGCTTACGCCCGAGCAGGTAGTAGTAGATGGGGATGCCGAGGCCGAAGAGGATCTTTTTCTTGGCTCCGCGGTAGAAATCCAGGTTATAGCGCCAGCAGGTGAAGAAGAACTCCCACTGCAGGTCGGTGAGTTCCGGCAGCTTAGCCGCTTCCCGGTTGGCCAGCCGGGTGTCTTCCAGCGGCGTGAACAGTGTCGGCACCACGCACCACTTGGCGCTCTTCAGTGCGTGGAGCAGATCCAGCGACTCCCGCGTGTCGGCGTCCGTTTCCCCCGGCAGCCCCAGAATCCAGGTGCAGAACGGAAACCAGTTGTGCCGGTTCAGGATTTCCATGCCCTTGAGGACCACGTCCGGCCACTGCTCGGGACGGTAAGGGTAGGCTTTGCCCGGCATGTATTTTTTGAACAAACGCACCGAACCCGTCTCCAGCCCGATGATGACGCTGGCGTAGCGGTTTTCCGGGTGCGTCGAAGCCGGGTGGCGCTTGCGGCTCATGCCCACCGTGTACGGGGTAATGGCCTCGATCATGGCCGGATCCTGGACCACCGGAGCCATCGTGGCATGGGTCAGGTGGATGAATTTGACCCCCGGGACGGCGGCCACGGACTGGAACAGCCGCAGCAGCGCCTCACGGTTGGGCGCAAATCGAGGGCCTTGCTCATACAGGAACAGGTCCTCGGTGGTGAGCATGATGGTGTCGGCGCCGTCGGCCACGTTCACGCGCACGTTCTCGAGGATGTGGTCGAGCGGAATGCTTTGCCCGCGCCGCACCGCCACACCGCAGAACTGGCATCCTCGCCCGCAGCCTCGCGTGATCTCCACGACGCCGAGCGTGGAACGGTGCCGCGTCACCGGGATCTGGTCCGGATTCTCCGGGGAGGCGCCCTTGACCACCGGCGGCAGCGGCTCGCCTGCGACCGCCTTGCGGAACAGGTCCAGAATCAGGTGCTCGGCCTCACCGTCCACCAGACAGTCAATTCCCCACTCACGGTGCATGCCGGTCTGCTCTAACTGCCAAGCGCCCGGGCCCCCGACCAAAATCTTCAGATGATCCTTGTGCCGACGCAGCACCGGGTGCAGTATGGCTCGTTTGAACTCGGCGGCGTTCAGCGGCTCGACCTGTGGTCCGGCAAGATGGGCGTAGACGTCCGTAGCAAACGTGATGCCCATCGGATTATGAGCGTGCAGTCCGACGGCCCGGGTGTTTTCTCCGATGAACAACTCCATCTGGTCCGGATAGCAGACGGCGATCTCATCCGGGGAAAACTCTCGCAGCAGGATGGCCTCGACCACGCGCAGGCCGTTCGGTACGTACTTGGCCTGCCCGTCCGGCCAGGTCTCGTTGCGGAGGATCTCCAGATTGACGAAGTGCTTCGCCACCGGCGCCGGCAGCGTGGCGAAAAGCATCTGAATCCAGCAGTCTTGCGAATACTCGTTGGCTTCCGTCGAGGATGCAACTAGAACGATTTTCCTGCCGCTCATGAGCCGCCTCCGCTGAGCCCAACCGACTTTGGCCTACGCCGGCCTCTTCAAGCCTGTGCCGCCGCAGCCCGGATGCCCTGAAAGCCGTGCAGAGCCTGCTTCAGGATCCACCGCAGCACGTGCGCGTTGTTGTAGTAGTAGCCCAGCACGTACTGGCATGTGGACAGGCAGTGTTTCGTGCACGACTTTTTCATCTCCTGAAGCTGTTGGAAGTCGAACTTGTGATTCTCGATCGTGCCCCAGTCGTAGTTGGCCGAGTACATGGGAAAGCATGGGGCGATCGTGCCGTCCACGCGGATGACCAGTGAATTCCATCCCGCCCGGCAGTTCCAGGGGCGCATGATCTTGCCGCGCATGAAGTCCTTCATGGTGGCAAGGTGGCGCTTGGAGTTCACCATGATGTATCCCTGGCGGTTTTTCTCGATCAGGTAATCGAGCAGCTCGTCCACCTTGGGATAGTCTTCGGGCCGCAGGTAGGTGCTGTTGTCCTGATAGTGCTTGAAGTGGCTCTGCTCGATCATCGGCGTCTCGTTGATGTGGTAGTCGGTCGAGATGCCGTTATCGTGGGCGATCTCCGTGAGGATCTTGACGTCTTCCATGTTGGTGCGGCAGATGTTGATGTTGAAGACCACCATGTAGCCATAACGCTGCTGCCGCTTGACCAGGTACTCGAAATTCTTGCGGATGGGGTTGAGGGCTTTGGGGAGGCCGGGCTTTTCGTCGATGCAATCCACCGCCAGGTTGATGGCCGCCACGCCCGCGTCACCGACACGGTCAATGACATCCGGGCGCATCAGGCGCCCGTTGGTCGGCAGGTAAACGAAAAAGTCGCGCTTGGTGCCGTAGTAGACGATCTTGTGAATGAAGTGCGGGCGTAACAGAGGCTCGCCGCCCATCAGGGCAATGACCCGGCAGCCGGTCGCATGCAGCCAGTCAATCGCCCGCTTGGCGGTGTCCTCGGTCATGCCCTTGACCTGGTTGTTGTAGGCCCAGCAGTAGTGGCAGTCCAGATTACATTTGTAATCCGTGAACAAATAGGACAGGATGGGACGAAACTCGTTGCTCAGGATGCGCGACTTGATGTAGGGCACCAGCCAGCGGCGGAAGGCCCGCCAGCCGTTGTGCCAGTGGTAGGCGAGTTTGCTGGGCTCGTCGTCCTCATCCTGTAGGGGAAACACCGGATCGGGGAGGAACTGCGGCACCGGCGATGGCCGGAGCGTGGTGCGCTCGGAGGGCCGCATCACCAGATCGTGAACCGCAACGTCCACGCGAAAGGCAGGTGCTGTTTCGTGATCTTGAACGGTCTGCATCAGTCATCCTCCCAACCACTCCTCCATCTTAATCCGCTGTTCAGTGTGACGAGGTTACTGCCACCTGTTCCGCCGTTTCGTTGCGATTTTCGCCGGTCGTTCCGTTCACGCCCTGGATCTGGACCAGTTCACCCGCGTCGGGCTCCTTGAGCACGTACTTGCGGTACAAGCGCGCCATGCGGGCGTTTTCCGCCTCCTTGCGCAGGCGCTCGTCGCGGGCGCGCAGCTTCTCCTCGCGCGCTGTCTTGGCGATGCCGAGCCGGTCGAGATCCTTTTGCTCCTCTTCGGTGATCAATTCTTTGCGCAGCAGCAGAGTGTGTTCGGTGCTGTCGAGCTTCACGCTCTTGCCGCCGGCGAAGATTTCGTGGCGGCCGTGCTCCTCGTACCACTTGGTCAGCGTCGCCGTCATGTGCATCTTCTCGACGATCTGCCGCCAGCCGATGCCGGTGTTGTACGCGCAGAAGGAGATCTCGCCTTCCTGGGTGGCGTACGGGATGATACACTGCTCGGTGCGCCGGAAATCGTAGTTGAACAGATCCTGGAACCACATGCCGGCGATGAAGAGCACATTCCAGCGGTCCCGGCGCCGCTTCTCGATATCCTCGCGGGTGCGGTCGCCGGTCACTTTGCCGTAATCGCGGCCCGTGATCCCGAAACTCTTGTCGAATTTCTTGTACAAATCGAAGATCGTGAAATGGGTCGTGGTCTTGAACGGATCGTAGTTGCGCAGCAGCGCCAGCGCCATGCCCAGCACAGACAGAAACTTGCCTCGGGCGGCGTCGTTGATGCGCATGACGTCCTTGGCCAGACGGTCCACGTTGATGAAAGAGGGAATGGGAGCGGCCTCGCGCGTCTCTTTGTCCACCATGATCGCCAGGCCCACACCGCAGTTGGGGTGGCAACCGCAGCTCAGCTGGCCCCACTCGGCCTGCGGTCCGTGGACCAGATCGGCCCAGTCCATGAAGGTGCTCATGAACGACAGGGGGAACCAGTCCCGCGCCGGCTCGCCAAGACCGGTCTGCTTTTTGACGTCGTGCGCCAAGTGCGACAGGGTGTACCGCTGGGCCATCCGGCGCTCGTCACTGATGGCCTCGTCCCGTCCCGTGAAGGAAACCGGCTGGAACGAACAGAAGGAGACGCGCTTGGGATTGTCCAGTGCAAACTGGACGATACGCCCCACCTGTTCGTTGTTGACGCCGTTGATGATCGTGGTGACCGGCACGATCTCCACTCCGGCTTGGTAGAGGTTCTCGATGGCCCGCAGTTTGACGTCGAAGAGGTTGCCCACGTGGCGGTGCGAGTTGGCGGCGTTGCCGATTCCGTCAAACTGCAGGTAGGCATAGCGCAGGCCCGCCTCGGCCGCCTGCCGGCAGAACTCGGGACTCTTTGCAAACTCGATCCCGTTGGTCGCAGCCTGCACGCTGTTGTAGCCCACTTTCCGCGCATAGCGGATGGCGTCCAAAAAGAAAGGCGACAGCGTGGGCTCGCCGCCGGAGAACTGCACCGACATCTGGCGCTTGGGCTTGATGGTGATGGCGTTGTCCAGCAGCGTTTTGATCTCTTCCCAGGTGAGCTCGTGGACGAAGCCGACCTGGTTGGCGTCCATGAAGCAGGGGTCGCACATCATATTGCAGCGGTTGGTGAGGTCGATCGTCAGCACCGCCCCACGACCGTGCGTGATCGTGCTCGAGCCGTGCCGGTGCAGCTTCTCGTCGTTGTGGCAACGGATGTCGCGGCCCGGAAACATCTCCTCCAAATGCTTGAAGAACGCCACGTCAATGGACATGACATCCTCGAAGTGGCCGTGGACCGGGCAGTCCTTGACCATGAGGATCTTGCCGTCGCGCTCGATGATCTGCGCCTTGATCTCGCCCGGGCGCTTGTGGATGAGGTCCGACAACGGCCGCTTCCCTTCCAGAATCTCCTTGCGGATCTCCGGCACGCAGCGCGGGCACAGCGAGTCGGTTTCCCGCGGCCACCCCAGCGGCGGCTTGGTCTTCTCCCAGGATTTCAACAGCGGCTTGTCAGACCACTTCGGCGTGAAGGAAGGATTCGGATGAATCTGGTTCAGGCGATCAAAGACCACCCAAGCTCCCTTGGCCGCGTAGGTTAGAGCCTTCTCGACATATTTGATTGGCTTATGCTGCATCTGCTTGCAACCCCACTGAAATATTGGACTTGTTGCTGGACGACACCTTCCGTCCCCTCCGGCTAACACGATATGAGGGGATCATTGATTATGTTCACGGTGAAAGCCCCGTCCAGGCAACGGAATTTCAGCGAACGGGCATGATTTGGCATCTAGTTGCAGTGAAACGACTTCCAAGCCGCGGCCCGCGGTGGGCAGCCGAAAAGCGCTAGCGGGCCTTTTGGCGGATCCCGACCGGGTGCGGCTCGGCAAGCAAGGGGCGGGGATCGGGTTCCGGGCCGGCGCTCGTCAGCCTGGCGTTGGAAAACACCGAACCGGAGCGGATCAGGCCCTCGAGGTCCGTGCCCTCCTCAAACGGCAGTTCGTGTTCGATCCAGCTTGACAGGGGGATATTACGGAAATAGATCCGCTCCTGGATGACCAGACACTTGCGCCGCCGGTCCGGGGAGGTGGATTGCCTTAAGTAATGGCGTTCCTCCACGCGGACGTCAGAAAGGAATTCGTCCAGCGCGCGGCGCCTGGCCTCCGCCTCCACGGCTTTGCTTCGCTCTTCGGCGGCCTTTAAGTGCTGGGCCAGCACGGCCCGGGTTTCGATGAGCGCCTCCCGCTCGCGGGCCAGTACAACCTGCATCCGCGCCTGCGTGATGATAAAGGCGATCACTCCCGAGCCCAGAGCGGCAATAAAGGGCAGCAGGATCTCGAAGACGCCGGTCATGGTAGCGGTCCCTACTACCATCGGAAGCGCCGGCCCGAGAGATGCCGGAATAAGGGGAACAATTCGCCCACCTAAGAGGTTCGCCTGAGGCGCCGCGGGCCTCACTCAAACCGCTGGGAGCCGTCCAGCCGCTGCCCGCCCAGCAAGAAGCGCGCCTTGTGAAAAGCCAGCGCCACATCGTGAAACCCTAGCACTGCCTTGAAAACGTCCCCTACGCCGGCCAGCACGGCGCGAGCTCTGAACTTCAGCCCTTCGGGCCATCCGTAGTATTTGCGCACGAACAGCGCCGTGCCGAGAGCGTGGTCGGCGGTCAGCAAAGCACGGCGGGCGCGAGATGGGGTCGTCTGCTCCGGCTCAGGGCGCCAGAGCACACGTACGCCGGGCAAAAGGAGGATGCGCTTTGCGGCGCGGCGGATCTGGCGGCAGATCTCCAGGTCCCAGCCGAATTCTCCGTAGCGCTCATCAATGTAGCGCATGCCCCTTAAAAAGGTCATTCGCACCAGCAGCGGAGTCCGGCAAACATATTCCACGGCAACCGGTTCGCCGTCCGCCGGCGGTGTCCGCCAGTCTCGGAACCCGCCTTGCCGCCAAGCCCGATATAGCTCCTGGGGCGAGGGCAGGGGACGCCATCCGGACACGGCTTCGCCTCCCTCCTTAACGGCGAGCGGGCAAACCGCGGCGGCGTCGGCGGTGGTTTCCAGTTTGTCGGCCAGACAGGGGATCGTTTCCGGCAACACCTCCATGTCGGGCTCGAGCAAGAAGACGAAATTTCCCGTCGCCGTCCGCATGCCGATGTTCAGCGCCTTGACCATGCCGAAATCGCGGGGCAGGCGCAGCAGATTCACTGCGGGGAACTCGTTGTCCAGTTGCGGGCTCTCGTCGCTCGAGCCGCGGTCCACCACGATGACCTCGATGCGCTCGCGGGCCGCCGACCGCTCGAGCGCCGCCAGGCAACGCCGCAAGGCCGCCGCCTGGTTGCGGGCCGCGATTACCACCGAGATCCGGCTTGGCGCTTCGGAAGGCTCCATCGGAGATTGAATGATACCAGAGCCCTCAGCGCGGCCCGGCAAGCACGCCGTGCCGCCGCAGAATTTCGAGCGTGGGCTCGAGCGGCAAAGCCTCCACGGTGCGGCCGTTACCGGTCATGGTCCTGGCCCGGAACAAGGAATTGTACACGGCCTCTTCCGTGGCCTCGATTACGGCCAGAAACAGAGGGGACATGGCCTCGTTGGAGAGCAGCGCGGCTTGCGGGGCCTGGCCGGGCCGGATGCGAAGCTCGGGCGCTGCCGAAAACGCAATGGCGTAATCGCCGCTGCCGTTGGAAGCGGCCGAACCGGTGCGCGCCAGGCCGAGCATGGAGCGCGCCGCCATCCGGCGCAGGTTACGGTGATCTACGGGTGCATCCGTTGCGATCACGATGATCACCGAGCCGCCGGCCTGCGGCTCCGGTGCGCGGCGCAGGTGGCGGCCGACCGGTATGCCGGCGATCGTCAAATCTCCGCCGAAGTTCGTCTGCACCAGCACGCCCACCGTGTAGGAGCCCGCGCGGCGCGACGAGGTTCCGATGCCGCCCTTGAAACCGAACGCCACAGTTCCGGTGCCCGCGCCCACGGCGCCTTCTTCCACGGGTCCCGCTGTCGCGTTGCGAATCGCGGTGAAGACCTCCTCCCGGCCGGCGTGGCGGCCCCGCACGTCGTTGAGCCGGCCGTCGTTGGTCTCCGCCACCAGCGGATTCACGGAGCGGACTTCCTCATTGCCGGGCAGCCCCAGCATGTACTCGATCACGGCGTCCGCCACGCGGCCCACGCTGAGGGTCGAAGTCAGCACGACGGGCGTCTCGATCTCGCCGAGCTCGTTGACCTGTGTCGAGCCGATCAGTTTTCCGAAGCCGTTGCCCACGAACACCGCCCCGGGAACCTTCTCCCGGAACAGATTCCCTCCGTGGGGCAGCACCACCGTCACTCCGGTGCGCACGTTGTCCCCGCGGATCAGCGTGCAGTGGCCCACCCGCACCCCGGGGACGTCCGTGATGGCGTTCAACGGGCCGGGCCGAAGCGTTCCCGTCACGACGCCCGCTTCCCGCGCCCGAGGCCTGTTTTCCTGTTGCATCGCGGCCTGTACAACCAGGGTGGCGGCAAGGACCGCGGCCACAGCCCAGCTCATTTTCGCACGGCGAGCAAGCTGTTTTCCGGATCCAGCAGCACGCGCGAAGGCCGCTGCCGCAGCGCCACGGTGATCGTGGCGGGCTCGCTGCCGGTCCGAACCCACCGCACCACCGGCCGCCCGCTGCCGGCCCGAATCTCCACAGGCACATGAAAACTCACGTCCGGCACGCCGGTTTGAATTACCGTGGCGGTGAGGGTCACCTTGGGCGGCTTGCCGCGCACGGAGGTCTTCAGCTCCAGCGTCGGAATGCCCGTACCGTAAACCCAATGGTCGAAGAAGCTCTCCAGCTTCGGGTCCGGGCCGCCCTCCGGCAAAAATTCCGCTGCCAGCGCTCGGAATTGCTCGGTGCTGATCGCACGGTAACGGTAGCGGCGGCACAGTTCGCCCAGCATCTCAAGGAACCGGTCCAGTCCCATCCGCTGCCGGAGCATGTGCAGGATCCACGCTCCTTTTTCATACGTGATCACCCGCCAGGCGGCCGGTGAGCGGGCCTCCAGGCGGAATCCCCAGGTGATCGGCCCGGCGGACTCGATCGTGGCGCCGTTGGAATCGAGCTCCAGCAGATGCTTGCGATATTCGGCCAGCACGGCCTCGAGGGCCTTGGACCCCTTACGGCGTTCCAGGTGGAGGAGCGCCGAGTAGGTGGCCAGCGCCTCCATCAACCAGTCGTCACGGTAGCCCGCCGAGGTCACCAGATTTCCCCACCACTGGTGCGCCGTCTCGTGGGCGTGGAGAATCTCGGAGAAAAACAGCTCCTCGAACTCCTTGCGTGCGGCGGCCGGACGCGCGGCGGGGTCCAGGTACGACACCGTTGAAAGGTACACCAGACCCGGAAAGCCCTGGCCGAAGGCGCCGGGGATCGGCGAGACGGTCAGTTGCGCCAGGGGCGGCGGTCCGAAGTGGGACGCCATGAACTCCATAGCCGCGGCCACCTCGTCGGCCAGCCATTCCACCCGCGCCGCGGGATTGGGCGGCGGCGGCAGTACGGTCACGGCCAGCAGGTCGCGGGAACGGTCGTTGCCGCGGCGCAAACCCGGCGGCCCCGGCGGAAGCACGGTGACCTGGCTCGGGCGAGGTTGCAGTGCCGGTTCCACGCCGCGGTTGGCGCACACCTCCACGCGGTAACCGCCGCGGCTCACGCGAACGCGCTCGTACTGGCCCAGATTGAAGCCCAGAAAACGCACCGGCGCGGTGGTCCGCCGACGCGTGATGCGCCACTCCCCTTCCACCCGCTCTTCCACCACCTCTCCGGGCGTTACCAGATCCAGTTCCCTGGGGTACCGGAACGTACTCTCGTAGAGCGCAAACTGCGGCGGCCGGTTCGGATACCAGTTGTCCCGGGAGCCGACGTAGTAAACGCGATTGCCTGCTTCGTAGACGACCCTGCCTTCATGGTGAAACTCCACCTCGTAGCTGCGACCTGCCTCTAAAGGCTCCGGAGCAACCAGCAGAAAGACGTCATCGGGGCGCCCGCGAATCAGATGGGAGCGCAGCGATTCGCGCTGGAAGATCCCCGCGCTGGCGCCCTCCAGCAGCGCACGGCTCACCTGCATGCGGGGGGAAAGGTCGAAGTCAAAGACCCGCAGCCCGCCTTCCCGGGGTGTGAGCTTGAGGCGTGTGACGACGCGGAGCAGCAAATCCCGTTCGAGCGTCGCCTCCAGGCGGAAGTCGCTGACGGTGAACGGCGGCGGGGGCGGAACGCGGCGGCCGTCGCGGAAGGCACGTGCCGGGAAACTGGCCCAGATCTCAAAGAACGGGCTCTGGTTGCGCACCGTGACGCGCCCGACCCGGATCTGCTCCGGCGCCCGCGGGTCAAAGAACACGTCGAAGTTGCCGAGTATGTTGCCGCTGAGCCCCGCGTAAAAAAAGCCGCGGGCCGGATCCTGCGGCCCCAGCAGATCGTGCACGATGCGGACCTCGAAACTGGAGATCAGGTTCCGCACCGCCGGGGTCCATGATTCGGCCAGCAGCACGCCCCGTTCGGAGCTGCGGCGCCGCTCCCCGGGCGGGCCGAGCTGCGCCGTAAGCTGCTCGTGCGTGTCGTCGGTGAAGATCAGAACCGCAAATCGGAAATGCTCGTTCAGGTTCGGCGAACCGGTGGCGGAGGCCAGCGACAGCCGCTCATCCCGCGTGGGGGGAAACAGCAGGATCTCCGCATCTCCACCCTCGACCTCGGCGGCGAACACCGCCGCCAGCGGTCTGCCTTTGACCGGCCGCGCGAAGATGAGGTAGCCGTCGGTGAAGTACAGCCGTATGTCTTCCCGCGCCAGCCGCACATCGCGGACGCGGTAGCATTGCTCGGGATCGAGAGCCGTTTCGCGCGCCAGACGCGCCAGCTCGGCCGCCGTTTCCACCTGTGCCGGGCTCGCAAGCCACAGCAAGGCCGCCCACAACCCGGCAGTTGCCGCCAACCTCACGCCTCTAGTCTAGCGCCGGCGATGTGAACCGCGCCGCGGCTCCGCATCGGCGCCCGCCGCCGGGCGCCCGCTACTCGATTCCGATCGATTCCGATCTTGACAGCCTCCGGCCCCCGGGTCCATATTGGAATTGGAACCGCCCCGAAAGGGCAGCGGTGATCCCCCGCTCAGCAGGGCGGGGCACTGCGGTCCCGCATAGGGATCGTTAACGAAGGAGGAAGTCCGAATAGAGAACGCCCACATTTCGAGGGCGGCTACCGGGTGCTCCGCCCGCAGCGGAGGCTCACAGACGCCGGCAACGGTCCCGGAAGGGGTCGCAGGCGCCGCGGAACGTGCACCGCGCGAGAGGCCCGCTGCTGAGAGCTCGCAGGCTTGAGCCTGTGCAGGGCCGGGGCAAGAGGACCTGGCGGCCGCCCTCTGCTGTGTCCGCGCCCGCATCCCCCGCAAATTGACACTGCCGCGCCCGCTTCTGTATTTTCGTCATAGTGACGACCCTCCCCGCCGAGAGGAAGCGCGCCGGTGAACGCCGTTGAATTCCACGGTGTCTCCAAGAGTTACCCCATCTACGACAGTCCGGGCGACCGCCTCAAGGAACTGCTGAGCCTGCGCCGCCGCTCCTACCACCGCGATTTCTGGGCGCTGCGGGATCTCGATTTCGAGGTCCGCCGGGGCGAAACCTTCTGCATCATCGGCGAAAACGGCTCCGGCAAGAGCACGCTGTTGCAACTGGTGGCCGGCATCCTCCAGCCCAGCTCCGGCGAGGTGCGCGTCCACGGCCGCGTTTCGGCGCTGCTCGAACTCGGCTCCGGGTTCAACCCCGAGTTCACCGGCCGCGAAAACGTCTACCTGAATGCGGCCATCCTCGGCTTTTCCAAAAAAGAGATTGACCGCCGGTACCGCGATATCGAAGAATTCGCCGAAATCGGCGATTTCATTGACCAGCCCGTCAAGACCTACTCGAGCGGCATGGTCGTCCGCCTGGCTTTTGCCGTAGCCATTCACGTGGATCCGGAAATCCTCCTGGTGGACGAGGCGCTGGCGGTCGGCGACCTCTACTTCCGCCAGCGCTGCATGCGCAAGGTTCACGAACTGCGCTCGCGCGGGGTCACGATCCTTTTCGTGTCCCACTCGACCGGCGACGTCAAGGCTCTGGGCGACCGCACGCTCTGGCTCGACGGAGGCCGCATCCGCGAACTCGGCGACACCGACAAAGTCGTGGCCCGGTACCTGGCCGCCATGGTCGAAAAGGATTCCGTATATCTCAGGTTGCGCCGCACGCCGGTTTCGGCCGGCGCGGGCGCCGCCGGCCTCGCTCCGGAAATCGTCGAAGGCATCCCGAACATTGACCACCGCTACGGCGACGGCCGCGCCGAAGTCATCGGCATCGCGGTGCTGGACTCCTACGGTCGCCGCCTCCAGGTCATCGAGCCGCTCTCGCGCATCGTTGTGCGCATCAGCGTCCGCGCCCACGATGAAATCCCTCTCCCCATCGTCGGCTTCATGCTGCGCAACCACCTGGGGATTGACTTCTCGGGCACCAACACCGCTCGGGAAGGCTTCGATCTGCCCCCCATGCGACCGGGCGACGTTTACACCGTGGACTTCCACGTGGACGTGCCCGAGTTCTACCCCTCCGAGTTTTCCTTCTCGCCCGCCATCGCCGACGGAACGCTGACCCATTACACCATGTGCGACTGGATTGACAACGCCGTCGTGGTGCAGATGGGGCACTCCGAAGGGCAGATCTACGGCTATCTCCACCTGCCTTGCCGCGTCGAGCTCAACCGGCGCCTGGCAGGGCGCGGCGTCCCGGCGGAGACCCATGCCGGCTGAGTTCACGGGCGAGCGCATCACTCCGGGCCAGGTCGAACCGGATCTGTGGAACGAACACTGGTCCCGCTATCTGTTCGCTGCGCGTCTGGCCCGCGGCAAGCGCGTGCTCGACGCCGGCTGCGGCACCGGCTACGGCGCGGCGGAGCTGGCCCGCACCGCGCGCCACGTGACCGCAGTGGATCGCTCTCCCGAAGCCATTCGCCACGCCCGGGCGCATTACGAGTTCCCGAACCTTTCCTTCCTGGTGGCGGCCTGCGAGGCGCTGCCGCTGGCGGACGGCTCCGCGGACCTCGCCGTCGCCTTCGAAGTGATCGAACACCTGGAGGAGTGGCCGCGCTTTCTCGGGGAACTGCGCCGCGTGCTGGCGCCCTCCGGACAGGCCGTGATCTCGACCCCCAACCGGCGCTATTACGCCGAAGCGCGCGCCGCCGCCGGCCCGAATCCCTACCACTGCCACGAGTTCGATTATGCCGAGTTCCGCGACGCCCTGGCGGAGGTCTTCCCGCACGTGACCATCTTCGTGCAAAATCACGCCGCGGCGGTCGTGGTTTCTCCGGCCGGGCCGTGCTCGGCCGCCGAGGCGCGCCTGGAGGCCTCCGAACCCGATCCCGAGCAGGCGCACTTCTTCCTCGCCGTCTGCGCCTGCGCTCCGCAAACGGGCGCCCCCACCTTCGTCTACGTCCCCAGCCGGGCCAACCTGCTGCGGGAACGCCAGCGACACATCGAGTGGCTTCAGTCCGAATTGGACGCCCTCGGCCGCAAGCACCTGGCGCTTCAGCAGGAGCTGGAAGAACACAACCGCTGGGCCCAGGAGCTCGATCGCGAACTCGAGCAGGCGCGCGGCGCCATCGCCGCCTTGCAACAGGAACTCGAAAGCAAGACCCAATGGGCCCTGAACCTGGACCGCGAACTGAGCGCCAAGCTCCAGGAACTGGCGCAGTGCGTCGAAGTGCTCCACCACACCGAGAAGACCCTGGAGGAGCGCACGCGGTGGGCCTTGGAGCTGCAACGCCAGATCCGGGCGCTCGAGGTGGAACTGAGCCGCTATCAGGCCTCGCGCTGGGTGCGGCTGGGCCGCCGGCTCGGACTGGGCCCGGAGGCGCGTAAGTCCTGACCATGCGGCGTCTGGCGCGCCTGCTGGCCGGGCTTCCTTTGGTTCTGGTTTCGCCGCTGCTGGTCTTGGCGGCGGGCCTTTCGCTGGCGTTCTGCGATCTTGCCTGGACGCTGTTCGGCCGCCGCCGGCCGCCCGCGGACCGCAAGCCCTCGACTTCGGCCGCCAGCATCGTCATCCCCACCTGGAACGGCCGCGAGCTGCTCGAAAAATACCTGCCCTCGGTGGTGGCCGCCGTCTCGGCGAATCCGGATCACGAAATCATCGTGGTGGACAACGCCTCGACCGACGGCACGGCCGAATTTCTGCGCCGGAATTTTCCCCAGGTGCGTCTGCTTTCGCTCGCGCGCAACGAGGGCTTCGGCGGCGCTTCCAACGCCGGAGTCCGCGCCGCCCGCCACGACATCGTCGTACTGCTCAACAACGACATGCGCGTCGCTCCGGACTTCCTGGAGCCGCTGCTCGAAGGTTTCACCGACGAGCAGGTTTTCTCCGTCTCCTGCCAGATCTTTTTCTCCGACCCCGCGCGCGTGCGGGAGGAAACCGGCCTGACCGAGATCGCATGGCGGGACGGGATGCTGCGCGTGCGCCACCGCCGCGATGACGCCGTCGGCCGCCTGTTTCCCTGCGCCTACGGCGGCGGCGGCTCCTGCGCTTTCGACCGGCGCAAGTTTCTCGAGCTGGGCGGGTTCGATCCCCTGTTTCACCCCTTCTATCTGGAAGACAACGACCTGGGCTATCTGGCCTGGAAGCGCGGCTGGAAGGTGCTCTACCAGCCGGCCAGCGCCGTCTGGCACGAGCACCGCGGCACCATCGGTCGCCGCTTCAGCCCGGCCGCGATCCGCGCCGTGCTGGCCAAAAACTTTCTGTTGTGGTGCTGGAAGAATATTCACGAGTGGCGCCGGCTCGGTTCCCACCTGGCGCTGGCCTGGCTGGGCGCCCTGGTGAGCTGGCTCGCCGGAGAGTCGCCCGAGCGGCCCACGCTGGCGGCATGGTGGCGCGCCGCGACGCAGCTTCCGCAGGCGCTGCGCTCGCGCTGGCGGGCGCGCAGCCTCGCACAGGTCAGCGACACGGAAGCCTTCCGCCGACCCCTGGGCGGCTACTTCCGCGACCGCTTCCTCGCGCCGGACCGCGTCCCCTCCCGGCCGCGCGTACTCTTCGTCTCCCCGTACCCCCTCTACCCGCCCACTCACGGCGGCGCCGTGTTCATGTTCGAGACGCTCCGCCGGCTGGCGCGCCACTGCGAGGTGCACCTGATCGCCTGGCTCGACTGCGACGGAGAGCGCGAGGCCCATCAGGCGCTCCGCCGGTGGTGCGCCTCCCTGGAGCTGCCGGTGAAAAACAGCCCCGCGCCGCCGCGCGCCGCCTCCCTGCTGCCTCACGCCGTGCAGGAATTCGCGAGCGCCGACTTCGAGTGGCTCATCCACCGCCAGATCCTTCTCAAGGAAATTGACATCGTGCAGCTGGAATACACGCCCCTGGCCCAGTATGCGGGCCAGTTCGGGCGCCTGGCGACCGCCCTGTTCGAGCACGATATTTACTTCCAGTCCGTAGCCCGCGGCTGGCGCCATCAGCGCGGAGCCGGCGCCCGCCTCAAGGCCCTGTTCGAGTACCTGCGGGCCCTGCATTATGAAACCCGCGCGCTGGCGCGTCTGGACGCCGTGCAGGTCTGCACGCCGGAAAACGCCGCGCTGCTGGTCTCCTTCGCCCCGTCGCTGCGGGACAAAGTCCTGCCCGGCCTGCGCGCCTGCGTGGACGTCTCCCGCTACGAGTTTCGCCCGCACGGCCGCGAGCCCGGCACGATGTTGTTTTTGGGCAGCTTCCGCCACTTACCCAACCAGACCGGACTGGCCTGGTTTGTGGAGCGCGTGCTCCCTCGGGTGGTCCGGGCCCGGCCCGACAGCCGCCTCATCGTGGCGGGCTCCGATCCGCCGCCCGCCTACATCTTTCCCGATCCCGCCCACGTCGAGCTGCTGGGGTGTGTGCCCGACGCCGGCGAGGTGCTGGCGCGCTATGCCGTCTTCGTCTGTCCGGTGCTTTCCGGTTCCGGCGTGAGAGTCAAGTTGCTCGAAGCCTTCGCGGCGGGCATTCCGGTGGTCTCCACGCGGCTCGGGGCCGAAGGGCTGGCCGCGCGGGACGGCGAACTGTGCGCTCTGGCCGACGATCCGGAAACGTTCGCCCGCAAGATCCTGGCGCTGTTCGACGATCCGGACGCCGCGGCCCGCATGGCCGAACGCGCCCGCGCCGAAGTCGCCGCTAACTGGGACGCAGGCATGGTTACGGCCAGGCTGGCAGCCAGTTACGAGAAACTGCTGCGCCGCAAGCGAGGGAGTCTGGAGCTGGCGGTGGGGATCGAACCCACGACCTTCTGATTACAAGTCAGACGCTCTGCCAGCTGAGCTACGCCAGCTTCCTCCCTCATTCTACCCCGCGCTATCCTGAAAGACACGCCCATGCCTTTTGCCTCCATCCCGGAAGCCGTTGAGGAAATTCGTGCCGGCCGCATGCTCGTCGTCGTGGACGACGAAGACCGGGAAAACGAGGGCGATCTCACCGTAGCTGCCGAAAAAATCACTCCCGAGATCATCAATTTCATGGCCACACACGGCCGCGGGCTCATCTGCCTGGCTCTCGAGCCCTCCCGGTGCGACGCCCTGCAACTCCATCTGATTGCTCCGCGCAACACCTCGCGCTTCGGCACCGCCTTTTGCGAGTCCATTGATGCCGCCGAGGGCGTCACCACCGGCATTTCCGCCGCCGACCGCGCGCGCACCATCCAGGTCGCCATCCACCCCGCCACCCGGCCCGCGGACCTGGCGCGTCCCGGACATGTCTTCCCCTTGCGCGCCCGGGAAGGCGGCGTGCTCGTGCGCGCGGGCCAAACCGAAGCCGCCGTGGATCTGGCCCGGCTGGCCGGGCTCACCCCCGCCGGCGTCATCTGCGAAATCATGAACGAGGACGGCACCATGGCCCGCGTGCCGCAGCTTGAGGAGTTCTGCGCCCGCCACGGCCTCAAGATGATCTCGATCGCCGACCTCATCCGCTACCGCCTGGCGCACGAACGCTTCGTCCGCCGCCTGGCGGAAGGCTGTCTGGAAACGGGCTACGGCCCGTTCCGGACGATCGCCTACGGCACGTCCATTGACCCCGAGATTCACCTGGCTCTGGTCCGGGGCGAGCCGGCCTTGAATGAAGCGGCACTGGTGCGCATGCATGCGCGCTGCGCCTACGGAGATATCTTCGGCTCGGTCGGGTGCGGCTGCGGCGCCGTGTTGCGCGGCTCGCTCGAGCGCATCGCCGCGGAAGGCTCCGGCGTGCTGGTCTACCTCCACCACACCGGCCCCGGGATCTCGCTTCAGGAGGGACGCCTGGAGCCTCACACGCGCGACTTCATGCACTACGCCACCGCCGGCGGCCGCAGACTCCTCCAGCACGAGAGCGGCATCGGCGCCCAGATTCTGCTCGATCTGGGGCTGCGCCGCATCCGGCTGCTCACCAATCACCCGCGCAAAGTCGTAGGGCTTGAAGGTTTCGGCATCGAGATCGTCGAGCAGTTGCCGGTCTCCGTCGCTCTATGAGTTCGGCCTTCTGCGCGCCGACCTTTTCTCTTTACGCCTTCCGCTTCTCCTTCCGGGCCGCTGCCCCGTTGTACTTCCCGCCCGGCAAGTCCGGAAACATCCTCCGCGGCGCGTTCGGAGCCATTTTTCGCAAGCTCGCCTGCGTGCCGGGGTGCTCCGATGCCCGGACGTGCCACCTGCGCCAGAGCTGTCCCTACGCCCGGATTTTCGAGCCTTCGGCCTCCGGCGGCGGCCCCAGCGGACTGGCGGATCTGCCGCGCCCGTTCGTGTTCCGCGCCGCGCATCTGGACGGGCGGGTGCTCGAGCCCGGGGAAGAGTTCCATTTTGACGTACACATCTTTGACGTGCGCGATCCCGCACTGGCCTATTTTGTGATGGCCTTCGCGCAACTGGCCCGTGAGGGGATCGGTCCCCGCCGCGGGCGGGCGGAACTGGTGCGGGTGGAGCAGCTCGGGCGGGACCGTACCCCGCAGGCGGAAGTGTTCGACGGGCGGGCGCTTTTGCTGCGGCAGACACTGCCGCCGATCGAGCTCGGCCTGGGGCCGCATCCGGCGCCGGTCAGCCGCGTGCGCGTCCGGTTCCTGACGCCGACGGAGCTGAAAGGGGACGGCGAAATTGTGCTGCGACCGGAGTTCGCGATACTGTTCGCGAGGATTCGCGACCGGCTGAGCACCCTCCGGGCCCTCTACGGAGCCGGCCCGCTGGACATTGATTTCCGAGGCATGGGCGAGCGCGCCTCTCGGGTGCGGCTGGTGCGCTCGGCGCTGCGGTGGAGCGAAACCGCCCGCCGCTCGGCCCGGACGGGCCGCTTTCACCCCTTCGGCGGTTTTACGGGCGAAGTGGAGTATGAGGGGGAGCTGGGAGAATTCCTGCCCTACCTGGAGGCGGCCCAGTGGACCGGCGTCGGCCGGCAAACGGTGTGGGGCAAGGGGGAGACCGCCGTCGAGGTCCCGGAGAGATCGGGTGCAACGTTCGGGGGCAGGGGCGCACTATATAACAGAACCGAGCTTGTAGAAGGCTGAAGCCGCAGAGGGCGGCTGGGCGCATATGATCGTGGACTTCTCCACCTGGTTTCACGCGCTTTGGGACCGTGACCCATTCCCCTGGCAGGTGATGCTTGCTGAGCGTGTGGTGGACGGGGAATGGCCGCTCGTCTTAGATCTTCCGACTGCTTCCGGCAAGACTGCGTGCATCGACATCGCCATTTATGCCCTCGCCGCGCAAGCGGAGCGACCTTTGTCGCAGCGAACCGCTCCCCGCCGTATTTGGTTTGTCGTTGACCGCCGCATCGTCGTCGACGAGGCATTTGAACGCGCCACCGAAATCGCGGACAAACTGGCCGCAGCGACCGTCGGCCCTCTAAGAGATATCGCAGACCGCTTGCGAGAGTTCGCAGGGACTTGCCGACCTCTCGCGGTCGGTCGTCTTCGAGGTGGGATCTTCCGCGACGATGGCTGGGCCGGCATCCCTTCGCAACCCGCCGTCATAACCTCAACCGTGGATCAATTAGGTTCCCGCCTGCTTTTCCGTGGATATGGACACAGCCTGTTGACCGCTCCTATCTTCGCCGGCTTGGCAGCGAACGACAGCCTCGTCATCTTGGACGAGGCGCACTGTGCTGTGCCCTTGATGCAGACGATCAACGCCCTCCGTGGGTATCGCAGCCACCGATGGGCCGAGGATCCTCTTCCCAACCCTTGGGCCTTTGTCATAATGTCCGCCACACCGCCCCAGGACATCCCCCTGGAAGCCGTCTTCCCGGGTGCCGAACGCGCCCGGGCCCTTGAACATGAAGAATTACTACGACGCTTGCGGACCTCAAAATTAGCGGAGCTGGTCACGCTTGACGGCGGCTCTGACGCAGAGAACGATGCATTGGTCGGGGAAGCCGCCGAGCGGGCTTTGCGGTTCGTCCAGCAGGGCCAGCGTCGCGTCGCGGTGATGGTGAACCGCGTGCGTACAGCCGAGTCGATCGCTGCTCGCCTACAGGCTGTTCGAACGACCCGCCCGGATCTCACGCTTGAAATTGTGCTCCTCACAGGCCGAATTCGCCCGCTCGAACGGGATGAACTCCTCCGGCACTGGAGCTCCTACTTGAGGGCCGGTCAGCCGGAGGAACCAGATCAGCCGGTAATCGTCGTGGCGACGCAGTGTCTTGAAGTAGGGGCAGACTTTAGCTTCGACGCGCTCGTGACCGAGTGTGCAAGTCTCGATGCTCTGCGCCAGCGCTTCGGCCGCCTGGCTCGCCTCGGTTCGAATAAGCCCGCCCCCGCTGCCATCCTGGCGCGTCGCGAAGATTTAGATACTCGGAACTCCGACCCCGTCTACGGAGATTCCCTTGCGAAAACCTGGGAGTGGCTCAAGCAACAAGCAGAAAAAGACTCCGTCGTGGATATGGCCGTCGAGAACATAGATCAACGACTGAGTTACGTCGGAGACTTTTCTTCACTACTCGCGCCGACCCAAGAGGCGCCAATCCTGCTGCCGGCGCATCTTGATCTCTTGTCGCAAACGGCGCCCCCTGCCCACCCCCAACCCGACATTTCACTATATTTGCACGGCAAGTCTACAACTCCTGACGTCTTTGTTGTGTGGCGCTGCGACCTATCGGAGACTGACACTACCCTCTGGGCGGAGACCGTCTCTCTCTGTCCGCCCGTGAGCGGCGAGATGTTGCAAGTGCCTCTATGGCAAGCGCGAACCTGGCTGGCCCAGCGTCCCGTCGGCAAGGATCTTGGAGATATCGAGGGTGCGGACTCCGAATCGCCGGACGACAAAGTCGGACTCCGTCCCTGCCTCCTGTGGCGCGGACGCGACCATTCACGAGTGACGACGCTCGGCAGCGATATCGGCCCGGGCGACGTGATCGTAGTGCCTTCTTCCTACGGCATCGAGGGGCTAGGACAAGCAACTCGCTTGAAGGGCGTCGGGCGAAATGGGCTTGATCTGTGGGAGGCTGCGCGGAGTGCCGCGGGACAGCCGCCAGCTGTTCGCATAACTCACGCCGTTCTCGCGCCATGGCTGGATCATCCGCCACTTAAGGTATTACTCAACACTCTGAGCCTGGAAAGCCACGACAGCGAATTGATTGCGAGCTCCATCCAGGCTGTACTCGATTTCAACCCGCAGGCAGAGGAGAGCATAGCTCCCCCGCCGCCGGACTGGTGGCTGGACCTCCTTCGGACAGCACGCACGGGTACCATGATTGATCATCCCGCCGGTGGCGTGATCTTCTTCGCCCGGCAGTTGAAGCCCGAAGCTGCTGAGCCGGATCTGTTTGCAGACGACGACGATTTAACCTCCGCTGCGGGCCAGGACGTCACGTTGGATGCGCACTGTCACAGTGTCCTCCGTGCAGCTCGGAAAATCGCTCGACGTTGTCTTCCTGAAAGCCTCTTTGAGCCGTTCACTCTGGCGGCGTTGTGGCACGACGCCGGCAAGCTTGACCCGCGTTTCCAGATCCTGCTCCACCAAGGGGATGAGATCGCTGCAGCCAGCGCCCCCTTTCCCCTCGCCAAATCCGCGAGCGTTCCGAGCTCAGTTTCGCGACGCACAGCGATTCGGGAGGCCGCCGGACTCCCGGAAGGCTTCCGCCATGAGATGCTTTCGATGGAGCTCGCCCGGCGGTACGCCGCCCTGCCGCAGGAAGAACCTTGGGCGGATTTGGTGCTGCACCTGATCGCCACTCACCATGGTCATGGCCGTCCCTTTGCTCCAGTCGTGCACGATCTGTCTCCGCCGGATGTCCAGGGAACGTTCGCCGGAATAAACATACGCTTTGACACGCTCGCTCGGCAATCCTGCCCTCCTGCGCATCGCTTGGATTCGGGAGTCTCCGAAAGATTTTGGCGACTGACACGCCGTTATGGTTGGTGGGGTTTGGCTTATTTGGAGGCGCTTTTGCGGCTCGCGGATTGGTACGCAAGCCGTCTGGTGGCCACGAACGGAGAACAATGAAGCAGTACCGGTGCATCGAACTCCTTGGTCTTGAGGGAAGCAACCCTCTCGGGTTCTTAGCCGCTCTGGGTACCCTTGTCACCCTGCACGAGGCGGGCTATACGGACACTAAGCTGGCTTGGTCCCACGACGGGTTCCATATCCCTGTCCTCCATACGACCCACGGTCGCGACCGAGCCGAGCTCACGCGCATCCTCGCCGGCGCGCTTTGCGGCAAGCCGGTACCTCCGGACGCTGACGCAAAGGCAAGGGTCGCAGAGGAAGAGATGGACAAGGCAAGGACGGCGATCAAAAAGAAGCGGAACGACCTCAGGAGACGTGGTCTTCGCGGCGCAGCACGGCAGGAAGCGATCGAACGCGAACTTCGCCCACTTGAAAGAATCTACCGGGATAAGCGTCGAGCTTGGCTGGATCTCCTGCAGAATTCTGTCCCTCGCCCCGAACTTGCTCTGGGCAGGACGATCGACTGTACTAGCGACGAGTACCGTAGCTGCGCGGCGGCGCTCCTGGAAAGCACCACTCAATCGAGTCGCAGCTCCCTCGACTTGCTTGCCGCCTTCGGCACCGACGCCTGCCGCCGGAAGGACTCCGACAGGATCCAGCCAACTCCTTTCTGCTTCGTTACTGGCTCCGGGCACCAATTCTTCCTGGAGACGGTGCGGCAGTTGCTCTCGCATGTGACGGAAGAGCGTATTGATCGCGTGCTGTTCGAGCGCTGGGATTATGGTGACGAAGGCCTTTCGATGCGCTGGGATCCGAGCGAAGACCGCCGGTATGCTCTCATGGATCGGGATCCCTCGGACCGGCGGAACAGAGTCCGTACGATGTGGATGGCAAATCTGCTGGCATATCGCGCCCTGAGCTTGTTCCCCACCGCGCCGTGGGGATCGCGCGTGGCCGCCACAGGTTGGGATCCCCAGCACCGGGCATTCAGCTGGCCCCTTTGGGGACACCCGGCCGGCGCGGACACAGTCCGATCGGTACTGCAAATTCAAGAGGTCACGCAGGAACACCCGGACGCCGGCGCGGTGCGTGCACGGGGAATTTTCGGCGTCTATCGGGCTCAGCGGATTGAAATTGGCAACCCCCCGAACCTGAAAGTGAATTTTTCGCCTGGACGGCGAGTGGTGTAGAGAGGGTCAGTATTTGCAGGCTTGGTAGGAGGGATGGTGGCGATGTTTCAGACCTACCTTCCGGTCAACCCAATTGAATTGCGACAAGGAGGCAAACTTATATGGAAGTTCTTACCATCGAATCTCTGCGCGCCGCGGTGCGTGGTTCGGCAGCAGCGTTTCGTTGCATCCGACGGCTCCAGCCCGCCGGAGGGCCCGGAGCTAAAATCTTTCCACCCACCTTCGCCGGGGCGGTTTACGCCATCGAACAGCGACGTGTTCCCGGCAGGGAGGCTCCCGTGCCTTGCGTCTTACTGGACAGCGTCCAGAGCCAGGCGAACCGAATGGAGCTGGCACTTCAGGACGCCGTGGACGCAGGGAAAATCAGAATCCCTTTGCTTATAGTGGATTTCTCGGAGTACGACCCGACAGGAGATTTGGACGCGGATACATCAGCAGGGCGTCTCATTGAAAAAGTCGGCAGGATCACGAGCCTCCAGGTGCCGCACCGACTGGCGGACGCGATCCTGCGGGATAGTGAACTGGACGGTGTGCGGTTCCGCAAGTCTGCGACGGGCAAGGCGCTGAACACTGTCAGCTTGTCGAATGCCACACCTCTTTTTGAGCTTTGCCCCACCGCACTGGTCTTCGGCATGTGGGACTCCACGGGACCAAAAGGCGGGCTGGGCCCGAAGTTCGAGCGGGCAATCGTATCCGAAATCGTGGGCGTTGGAGCTGAGTGGCACGAGAGCTACAGGACGCGTGGGGTGCGTCGTGATCCGCTCGAGATCAGCAAGAATGTGCCGGTGATCCGCAGTGAGGATGGTTCGCTGCTGCGCGTGGCGGAACCCGGGGCGAAGGGCGCTGTTCGCCCTTCGGAGATCAATCACTCTAGCGTTCCGTTCGACGTGCCCAACTCTGGGGTGACCATCGAGTACGCGGAGCAGACCGCGACCCTCTCGCTGATTTGTCTTCGCCGGCTCCGGTTCCCCATTGATGGCAAGCATGACGAGAACGTAGATGTGGTAGCACGGACCGTGCTTGCAGCGCTCGGTCTTGCCGCGGCTACGCTGGCCTTCGAAAATGGCGTGGACTTGCGATCTCGGTGCCTGCTGTGGCCTGACGGTCCGATGTTCTGGGAGCTCCTGGACCGTCCGGGACAAGAGCCAAAAAAGTTCTCTCTCACCACCGACGCTGCGATCCAGCTCCTTAAGGATGCGGCCGGGGCTGCGCAGCAAACCGGCTTGCCATGGCCGGAGCAGCCTTTAGTTCTCAGGCCATCGGCGGAGTTGGTGAACTTGGTCCGGCTGAGCCAAATGGAGGCTGCAAAGGAGGGCGTGGAGGCCTCTTGACATGTTCGCACTGGGGATCCGCTATCTGAATCGGTTCGCTGCTGCCAGCGAGCCGGATGCCCGCGACCAGCCGGAGTGGCCGCCCCACCCGGCGCGCGTTTTCATGGCTCTCGCTGCCGCACACTTTCAGACGGGAGCGGATCCTTCTGAGCGTCAAGCGCTCCTTTGGCTCGAGAGCCTGCCTCCGCCGGCCATCAGTGCTGCTCCCGGCATGCCACGGCCTTCCGTAACCCACTATGTTCCTGTAAATGACAAACCGGGAGATCCGTCAAAACCTCCCAAGACGATCCTCCAGTCGGTCCCGCAGCTTGCCCGCGATCGCCAGCCTCGCTGCTTCGCTCGGACCTGGATTGAGACAGAAAATGCGTACCTCATTTGGCCGGATATCGCTCCCCACGAGTCGGCCTTACGAGCGCTCGAGTCGTTGTGCGCCAAGGTCACCCGTATTGGTCATTCGATGTCGCTGGTTCAGATGTGGGCGGCCCGTTCCAACGAAGTCGGTCCAGTGAACTGGGTTCCCGACGAAGAGCGAGCCGAGATCTACCTCCGTGTAGCAGGGTCGGGAACATTACAGGATCTGGAACGTCGCTACAACGCCGATACCGTGGAAGAATATACATCGCTGCTGGTGGCCGCCGAATCCCAAGATCGCCGTGCCCAGCGGCGGGCAAACCAGCAGCTCAAGGAACGGTTCCCCCACGGAGCTCCCCCGCGGCTCCGGCCGCAAATCACCCGCTATCAAGGCTACGCCCGGCCGTTGCCCGCAGCCCAGGAGGTACCCGACATGGCCGAAAGCGTGTTCAGCCCTCACCTGATTATCTACCGCCTGGAAAGGCGGGGCGGTCCGTTCGCCGCCCTCGGTCTGCCGACCACCCTGGCGGTGACTAACCGGTGGCGGGAAGCACTGGTGAGCCAGGCTAACGACATGCCTGACGGCGTCCGCGAAATCGTAAGCGGCCACGACCGTGCCGGAAAACCCTTGCAGCGACCCCACCTCGCGCTCATCCCGCTCGCCTTTGTCGCGAACGCTCATGCCGATGGCCACCTTCTGGGCTTGGCGGCCGTACTGCCCGCGGCGGTCGGCCCGCCAGAGCGGCGTGGGGTGTTACAGGTTCTGGCCCGCGTGAACGAACTGAAGTTAGGGCCTCTCGGCGTGTGGAGCTTGGTGCGCGAGATTCGCGACGCACCGCCTTGGAACCTGCGACCCCAGCCCTGGACTGCGCACCCTTCCGGCAGCACCTGTTGGGCCACCGTGACCCCTCTGGCCTTCGACCGCCACCCCAAGAGCAAAGACCCGGACACTTACCAACGCGAAGCACTGGAAACGGTGGCCGCATCCTGCGCCGCCATCGGGCTCCCCTGGCCCCGTCAGGTCTTCCTCATCGCGGTGTCGCCGCACCTGGGAGCCCCGCCTGCGCAACGGTTCCCCAGACTCTGGCGTAAGGATGGGGGGGAACGCCGCCACCTGCACGCGATGGTGGTCTTCGATCAGCCGGTGCGCGGCCCAGTGCTGCTCGGTGCGGGAAGATATTTAGGGTACGGGCTGTGTCGCCCGCTGCCGAGCCAACCAGCTCATGCTGACAAAAGTCGCGATCGATAACTTTATCAACGGGAGATGCTATGCGTACGTCTTACCTGGTCTGCTATGACATTTGTGATGACAAACGCCTCCGCCAGGTCTTCAAGACTATGCGCAACTACGGTGACCACCTCCAGTATTCCGTCTTCGAGTGCCAGTTCACCGCAGCGGATCTGGTACGATGCAAAGCCGAACTTTCGGCCATCATCCACCACACCGAAGACCAGGTTCTTTTCGTCAACCTCGGACCGGCAGAAGGCCGAGGCGAACGCGTCATTACGGCCCTTGGCAGACCCTACACGACCCTCGATAGTCCCTGCATCGTGGTCTGATCCATGGCCGGCTTGCCCGACAGCTCCCCCGCAGCCGAAGGCGCACTTCCCGACTACCTTCCGGCGCGCATGGTCAACGAGTTCGTCTACTGCCCCCGCCTGTTCTTTTACGAATGGGTGGAAGGCCTGTTCCGCGATAACGCCGATACCATCGAAGGGAAGTTCCAGCACCGCCGCGTCGACGAGAAGGTTGGCGGGTTGCCTTCCTCGGTTGAACTCGGCGACGAGAAGATCCACTCGCGTTCGGTCACCCTTTCAAGCGACCGGTACCGCCTGATTGCTCGCATCGACCTCATTGAGGCCGCTGGCGGCATCGTCACTCCTGTGGATTACAAACACGGCCGCCCCCGTCAGACGGAGGACGGGTTGGAATTGTGGCCGGCCGACAAAGCGCAGCTTGCCGTTCAGGGCCTCATTTTGCGCGACAACGGCTACCGCTGCGAAGAGGGCGTCGTCTACTACGCTCAGACCAAACAGCGCGTGCGCGTGCCTTTCGACGATGCCCTGATGACGGAGACGCTCCGGATCGTGGAGGAGGCGCGGGCCGTGGCTGCCGCGGGCAGAATCCCGCCGCCGCTTGTGGACTCCCCGAAGTGTCCAGGCTGTTCTTTGGTCGGCATCTGTCTGCCGGACGAAACCAACCGTCTCGCCGCTCCCCCCGAAGCCCTGCAGCTCACCCTCTTTGAGACGGCCGAAGCCCCTCGGAAAGAACCCGCCACGGTGCGCCCCCTCGTTACACCGCGCGACGATCTGCGCCCCCTTTATCTCAACACGCAGGGGCTCCGCGTCGGACGCAGCGGAGAGGTTTTGCAAATCCGCGAAAAGGACACCCTGCGCCAGGAAGTGCGCATCGGCGAGATCTGCCAGCTGAACCTCATGGGGAACATCCAGATCTCGACGCAGGCTGTTCAGGCGCTGTGCGAAGGGGGAGTCCCGATCTGCTACTTTTCCATGGGCGGCTGGTTTTACGGCATCACGACCGGGCTCAACACCAAAAACGTTTTCCTGCGTCGCGCGCAGTACCGACTGGCTGAGGAGGAGTGGTTCGCTCTCAGCTTGGCACGCCGCTTGATCGCCGGCAAGATCCGCAACCAGCGAACCATGCTGCAACGCAATCACATCGAGCCCCGTCCGGAGACCTTGCTTGGCCTGCGGCAGATGGCCGAACGGGCAGAACGGGCACGCAGCCTGGAGGAACTGCTGGGAATCGAGGGCAACGCCGCCCGCCTCTACTTCGGAGACTTCGCTGGCATGATCAAGCAGGAAGAAGAGGGGGACGCAGCTTTCCGTTTCGACTTTGAGGCTCGCAACCGGCGCCCGCCCAAGGACCCGGTCAACGCCCTGTTATCCTTGGCCTACAGCTTGCTCGTAAAGGATCTGACGATTGCCTGCTATGCGGTAGGGTTCGACCCGTTCTGGGGGTTCTATCACCAGCCGCGGTTCGGGCGGCCGGCTCTGGCGCTCGACCTGATGGAGCCGTTCCGATCCCTGATTGCCGAATCGGCCGTGCTGAGTGCCATCAACACTCGCATGGTCACCCCGAAGGACTTCATCCGGACCGGCCACGCCGTGGCGCTCACGCCGGAAGGGCGTAGAAGTTTCTATCATGCTTATGAGCTCCGGATGGACACCCTGGTCACACATCCCCTCTTCGATTACCGCGTCAGCTACCGGCGCCTGCTGGAGATTCAGGCGCGGCTGCTGGCCCGTCTGCTGGAGGGCGAGATCCCGGAGTACCCTGTGTTCGTCACCCGCTAGGAGGCCCTGATGAACGCCCTCGAGCACCCCGGTGATGCGAAAAGTCCGGAGGCTGCTCGCAGCGGCCAACCCCTTGCCTGTGCTACAATTAGGGGAGCGCACCGATGTGCCGGCGCCCGGAGACGAGCCGCCGGGCTGGCCTGCTCGCAACCGCGGCGCGAGGTGCTTGACAACAAGGTAGTAGCAGGCAGGCTATTTCCGCGACTCTTAAGTCGCGGCCCCATTGAAGCATCTTCTCAGAACGTCAAATCGGTGGAAGGAGTCTATATTTCCGCGACTCTTAAGTCGCGGCCCCATTGAAGCCGCGCTACGATCCTCGGCCGCGGAATTCATCGTCCATTTCCGCGACTCTTAAGTCGCGGCCCCATTGAAGCTCGCGCGAGATCAAAGAAACCGAGAAGGAAATCAGATTTCCGCGACTCTTAAGTCGCGGTCCCATTGAAGCGTAGGCTTGTGCGGCTCCAACGGCGTGTTCTGCATCAT
>JBBIJF010000034.1:0-44343 GCA_037446115.1 Acidobacteriota bacterium
TTGCGCACCCACACAAAATACGGCGAAAACACCCTGTATCTGTTGACCGAAGCATACCGCCTGCTGCGGCAAGCCCCGGAGGCGCAGCGTGCTTTTACGGAGCTGGCCTCCCGCTATCCGGATTCGGCTTTTCTGCACAAGCTCCTCGGCATGGCCTACGATTCCCAGCAGCGATACCGGGAGGCCAAGGAGGAGTTCTTGGCAGCACTGCGTGCGAACCCCTCCATGGCGGAGATCCGCTTCGCCATCGGATTTCTCCATCTGAAACAACATCAGCTCGACGAAGCCCGTTCGTGGCTGGAAAAGGAACTGGAGGTTCAGCCTTGCTATGCGCCGGCTCTCTATGGGCTGGGCGAAGTCGAGCGGCGGGGTGGCAACGCGGCTCAGGCTGAGCGCTACTACCGCAGGTCGCTCGCGTGCGACCGCAGCTTCGCAGACGCCTATTTCGGACTCGGGATGGTGCTGGAGGAACAGGGACGCACGGCGGAAGCACTGCAGATGTACCGTGAAGTGGTCCGCAGAAGCCCCAACAAGGCCGCGGCCCGCTACCGCCTGGCTCGCCTGCTGTCGCAAACCGGGCGGAACGAAGAAGCCCGCCGGGAGTTTGAAAAGGTCAAGCAGGCTCAGGCCGAAAAGGTGGAACAAGCGATCGAGGCCTTGAGACCGAAGGAGAGCGCTTCGGAAACCATCCTACCCCGGTGATCCCGAGCCGCACGCGCAGAGCCCGGCCGGGATTGAGCGAATCCGTCAGACGCTATAGAACTTTCTCAGAAGTTGTATCGCAGCGCCAGGACGGCGTGGGAGTTGCGGCGGTATTGGCCGAGAAAATCCCCCGGCGCGCCGCGCACCAACGTAAAGCCGGCCGTGGCGCGCCAGTGGGCGCCGAGTAGCTGCGAGTACTCCAACTTGAGCCACACGCCGTCACCGTTGCGGCGTACGGCGCCCTCGAACGCCACACTCCGGTTGGCGTCAATCGTGTAAGCGGCGCGCCCCAGGAACGCCCGCGTCAGGCCCCGATCGGGTGCGAACTCGACCGGACTGCGGCGCCGCGTCATCCACTCGCCCGCATAACCGCCCACGAAAAACCATTCGCCGGACTGCCGCTCCGCCTGCAGGACGTACTGCACATACTCATCGGCTCGGCCCGCAGGCGAAAGGAACCAGGCTGCTTCGGTCTTGAGGGTGAGCCAGCGCAGCGGCACGGCGGCATCTGCGCCATACATCCGGAGCTTCGGGTAAAAGCGCACCACCGCCAGGCGCGCGGATGCGAAGCTTCCCTCCAGAAGCGGCAGGTGGTTGAATCCTTCGTAAAACGAGAGGGAGTACTCGAAGCCACGGGCCACGTGGTTCCATCGCAGCCCGAACTGAGGGCCGCCCGGGAAACGGGCGCCGCCGTCATCAACCGGAATCGCTCGGAGCGCCTCGGGCAGCACGACCCAGCGCTGATGGAGCAGCGGGATGCGGCTGGGAGTGAAGCGCGGCGTAAACACCGCATCCAGGGTATGGCCCTGCCGTTCCCAGGTGAGCCTGGCCGCTGTCACCGCCAGGAACTCGTTGTCCACGACCGCAAGGAAGTCGCGCGGTGCGAAGCGGTCAGTGGGATTCAGGACGTCCGTCTTGCCCCAGCGGATGAACTGCCGGCCGAACTCGGCCGTCCAGCCGCCGCGGCTCGCCGCTACGCTGAAGCGCCGGAGCGCGAAGGCGGGACGCTGCCGCTCGCGGTCCCAGAAGGAAACACTCCAGCGGCGCGCCGTCTGGTGGTGGCTGTCGGTCTGTGCGTCGAGCGCCGCGGCCGCACGCAACCAGCCGGAAATCTTGAAGAAGGCTTCGTAGCGGATGCGGCCTTCGGCTACGGCGCGCCCGCGGTCATTGGCAGCGACCTGCGGATAGAGCACCGTGCGCAGTTCCCAGAAACCGCGCTGGCTGAAATCCGCGCCCAGCAAGGGCCCGGCCAGCATCGTGAAGATCCAGCGTTTCATGACTCACGCCGCAGGGCCTGGAGAGTAAACTCGTCGTCGCTGAGCTTCACGTTGTACTCCAGTTTGTCCAGCCGCAGCACGGTGCGGCTGTTGCGGGTGAAATCGGTCACCTCCAGCCGGCGCGCGGTCCAGATGCCCTGCACGGGCTGCAAATCGAGGTAGCGGACGCGCCGGATCAAACGCTGCCCCTTGTAGCCTTCCATCTGCGCCCAGGCATAATTGTCCTTGCGAATCCACAAAAGGGAGCGCGTGTACTGCGAAGCCCGCGTCTTCTTCGGTGACGCTTCGATTTTCCAGCAAGCGGCCCCCTCGAGTTGCTCTTCCCCAAGCAGCCGGAAGTCGAACTGGTCCACATCGCGCTCTTCGAGATCCTCGAAGCTGAAGTCCGTTCCGAAAAAGCGCGTGGAGCGATCCTGGAGTGCGATGCGCCGCTCGCGTTGCAGCGCCGGCGTCCACATCCATTGGTCCGAAGCGCGATCGGGGTGGTTGTGGATGAGCAGCGCCACTCCCTTGACTTCCGGCGGCGCCGTGAACCGAAGCACGGCTTTACTGGATCCGTGGGAGCCCAGCCGTTCGTAGCGCCAGCGTTTGGTGGCGATCCTGCCTCTGTTTCCGATCACCTCCAGCGTGCCTTCGTAGCGCTGCGATTCGGCCCGGGTGCGGCGCTGGGCCTCTTCGACGATGGAGCGCGCCTCCTGGGCCCCCAGCATCGCAGCAAAGACCGGCGGCAGGCATAGAAGCGCCGTGGACCTACTCATATTCCAGTGCCTCCACGAGTCGCCCGCGGACGGCTTTTTCGGACGGCCAGAGGGCGGAAACCAGCGCGATCAGGAGCATGCCCGGGATCAGCAGTCCCGCAATCCTCCATGGGTACTGGTAATCAATTCGCAGGCCCGCTACCCGATGCACCATCTCCACCGTGTAGTAAAGATTTACGGCGCCGAGCGCGAGGCCGAGCACGAGCCCGATCAGGGCGATGCCAACGGCCTCCATCCATACGGTGTGGCGCACTTGGCGGCGCAGCCCACCCACCGACTGCAGCACGCCCAGTTCGCGCCGCCGGTCCGTGATGGAAACCGTCAGCGTGTTGACAATGCCCAGCACTGCCACGAGCACCGCCACGGCAATCTGGTTGTAAGTCATTCCGAACCACTGATCCGTGAGCCGCACGATCTCCCGGCGCACTTCGGCGTTCTCGAGCACGAAAAGCCGATGGCGCGCTGCGAATTTCTCGAGAATCCGCCGCTTGACCTCCTGAGGGGAAAAGCCGGGCCTGAGATAGACGCGCAGCACGTCCGCCGTGTCGTCCTGCCACCAGCGGCGGTAGACCTCACGGTCGATCAGAACACTGCCTTGCTGGTCGGTGTAATCCCGGGTGATGCCCACCACGGGCAGTCGCAACATCCCCCGGGGCGAGGGCAGCTCCACGACTTCCCCGAGGCGGACGCCGCGCAGGTCGGCGAAGTTGTCGGAAACGATGACGCCCCGTCCTCGGGCGGTCAGGCGATACATCTCATCGAGCTTGCCTTGCATGACGATACGCCTGACTTTGCCGGCGAGCTTCTCCACTTCCGCGGCCACGACGGAGACGGGCACACCGCGGAAGATTACGCGCGCGTGGCGCACGACCTGTACCTGCTCGACGCCTTCGATGTGCTCAAGCTCTCGGGCGAACGCGGCCGGGAAGGTGAAATTCCGCTGCGAGATGCTGCCGGAAGCGGTCACGAACAGATCGGGATTGAGCACCTGGTCCATCCACTCGGTGACGGAGTCGTAAATGGCGCCGGCCATGCCGCCGAATCCGATGACCATGGCGAGGGAAAGCATCAGCGCGGCCACTGTGGCCGAGGTGCGGCGGGGTGCGTGAATGAGACTGTCGGCGGCGAGCGTACCTTCGACCGGGCGCAGCCAGCGCAGCAGCGGCCGCAGCAGTTTCGAAAGCCACAGTGAGAGTGCCGGCGCCAGCAGGATGGCGGTGAGGACCGCCAGCAGATAGCCGGCGTAGAACACTTCCGCGGTGTCTCCTACCACCAGGCAAACCAGTGCGGCCGCCAGTGACGCCGCCGCGGCCAGCCGCCGCGTTCGGTTTTCTCCGGCGGTCAGCACCTGGTACTTGCCTTTTTGGAGGGCTTGAACCGGATCCACCCGCGCCGCGGCACGGCTCGGAATCCAAGCGGCGACGACACTGGCAACGACCCCGAGGGCAGCTCCGGCAGCAACCAGAGAAGTGCTGAGTTCTGCCGCTTCGATATTCTGCGGCACGCCGTACACATCCTGGAGTAGTGCGCCGATATAAGCTGCGCTGAACCTTGCCAGGACGCCGCCAAGCAGGATGCCGGCGGCAGCCCCCGCGCCGCCGAGCATGGCGCTCTCCACCAGAAACAGACCCCGAATCTGCGCCTGCGTGGCGCCGAGGGCGCGCAAGATGCCGATCTCGTTGCGCCGTTCGGAGACGGCGATCTGGAAGGAGTTATAAATCATGAACATCCCGATGAAGAGGGCGAAGAGGCTGGAGATGTTCATGGTGACGGTGTAACCGCGGAGCATGGATTCGAAGTGCTGGCCTCTTGCTCCCGGAGGCTCCACTTCAAAGCCGGGCCCGAGCGCGGCCTGTAACGCCTGTCGGCACCGCTCGACCGGGATGCCTTCGCGCACGCCGACGTCGATGCGGTCGAAGCGGCGCCCTCGGCCAAGCATCTTCTGCGCCGCGTAGACGTCCATGACCGCCACGTTGCCTCCGAACGCCCTGCCGAATCCCCCGGGGCGCATGATACCCCGCACGACAAATTCCTTGGGGCCCTCCATGGTCATCAGCGAAAGCCGGCTGCCGATGGCGAGGCGGTTGCGCGCGGCAAACTCCCGCGTGACGATCAGCGAGTCGGGCTGTGCCAGGAACACGAGCGGGTCCTCGATGATGGCCTCCTCGCCGCTTTCCAGGTCGTACTGGCGCAGACTGCGGTCCCCGGTCATGTCCACTCCCAGGATCAGCAGGCTGCCCTGAGCCGCAAGACCCGTGTCCACGACCGCTTCGATCACGGGAACCGCGACCTGCACCTCAGGCAGACTCTGGACGCGCTCGAGAATCTCCTCGGGAAAACCGAATCCGCCGGCCGTGACCTGGAGCTGGGCAGAACCCGCGATCTGGTTCACGGTACGCTGGAAGGCCCCGAGGATGGCGCGATTGGCCGAATGCATCGCCACGAAGACGGCCACCCCTAAGGCGATCCCGGCGACGGTCAGGCAGGTGCGCAGCACATGCTTGCGCGCGTACGGCCAGCCGATCAGACGCGCCAGTCTCACTGCCGGCGGTCCTCCACGATGCGGCCGTCTCGCAGCGTGATGAGGCGGGGACAGGTTGCCGCAATCTGGGTGTCGTGGGTCACGATGAGCACCGTGGAGCCCAGGCGGCGGTGCAAATCATGGATGAGCGACAGGATTTCCGCGCCGGTGCGCGAGTCCAGGTTGCCGGTGGGTTCGTCGGCCAGCAGGATGGGTGGATAGACTGCAAGCGCCCGCGCAATCGCCACGCGCTGGCGCTCCCCTCCGGAAAGCTCCTCCGGAAGATGTTCGAGCCGCGCGCTGAGCCCAACCAGCTCCAGCAGCTCGCGGGCCCGCGCTTCGGTCTTTTTCTTCGGCCAGCCCCGCAGGTGCAACGGCAGCGCCACGTTCTCAAGGCACGACAGTGTGGGAAGCAGATTGAAGAACTGGAAAATAAACCCGATTTTGTCGCGGCGGACGCGGGTCAGCTCGTCGTCGGAGATGCCGTTCAGGCGGACTCCGTCGATGACGATCTCGCCCGCCGTGGGACGATCCAGTCCCCCGATCAGATTCAGCAACGTGGACTTGCCGGACCCGGAGGGTCCGACGATGGCCGCCAGCTCCCCCTTGTCTACGCGAAGGTCCACGCGATCGAGTGCAACGACTCTGCGCTTGCCGTCAAAGCATTTGGAAACCTCGATGAGGTCAATCATCGGCGCGGTACTGGAACGGACTGACCAGGCCGCTGCTGCCGCGTTCCCACCTTCCATGATGGCACAGTAGTTTCCCTCTGAGCGTTCGCTTGGATTGGACGTGCCGGCGGCACGCAAGCGAGGCGTGGTCCGGGAGACTTACCCCGTACGGGCTTAGTACAGAGGCCCGCCGCAACATCGGGTGAAACTCTTGCCTTCGATCCGTGATTGGCCCCAGACTGGGGCTAGCACAGTTTGCTTTCGAGGTGCTCGATGCGTCAGCTCATGGCAGTGCTTTTGGTTGCGGCGATGCCCGGCTGGGCCCTTTCGCCGAAAGCGAAGCGGCGACTCACGTTCGCCGCGGCAGTGGCGGCTCAGGTCCTGGATGTGCACAGCTCCGTCGGGCGCCGGGAAGCCAATCCCTTGTTGCGCGGCCCCGACGGCCGTTTCCACTTGGGGCGCGGTGTCGGCTTGAAAGTGGGAATCCTCGGGGGCCTGCTCGCCGCTCAGGAGCTTCTCCCCGCACGGGAGTGGACCTGGATCAACGTCGGTTATGCCGGAGCGGCGGCGGGGATTGCCATTCGAAACTACCGTCTCCGCCCGCCCGTCGGCGCGCCTTCGGCCCCTGCGGTCCCTCCGGGCACGACTTCGGTTGGCGGCTGCCCGAACTGCCCCTAGAATTGTTGGGATGAGGGTCGGCGTTGACGCCGGAGGAACGTTCACCGACTTTGTCGTTTCCGCCGAAGATGGCCGCTTGCGGATCTTCAAGCTGCGCTCAGCGCCCGAGAACCCGGCGCGTGTCATCTTGGAAGGCCTGCGCCGCGCGGGAAGGCAGGCCAGCGAGGTGATCCATGGCTCGACCGTTGCCACCAACGCGCTGCTCGAGCGCAAGGGCGCCCGGACGGCGTTTGTCACGACGGCCGGCTTTGAGGACATCATCGAGATCGGCCGGCAGAACCGTGCCGAACTGTATAACCTGACGCCTGGCCCCCGGCGCCTGCTGGTTCCGCCCGAACTGCGCTTCGGCGTCCACGAGCGGACCTACTACGACGGCCGCAGTGCCCGGCGTCCGGGCCTTTCCGAGCTGCAGCGCCTCCGCAAGAAGCTGCAGCGTGCGGGCGTCGAGGCCGTGGCGATCTGCCTGCTTCATTCCTACCAGAACCCTGCCAACGAGCAGCGCGTGGCGCGCCTGCTTCGTCCGGCGGGCTACGTCTGTACTTCCCACGAGATCTGCCCCGAATTCCGTGAATACGAACGCGCCTCGACCACCCTGCTCAATGCTTACGTCGGGCCGCTGATGGCGGCCTATCTGGCGGAGCTGGCGGCCTGCGGCGCGCCGCTGGCGATCCTCCAATCGAGCGGCGGCTTCATGACGGCGGCGGAGGCGTGCCGCCAGCCGGTGCGGACGATTCTCTCCGGTCCCGCAGGGGGTGTGGTGGGAGCGCTCTTCATGGCGAGACAGTCCGGCTTTGAGCGCGTGCTGGCCTTCGATATGGGCGGCACTTCAACGGACGTGAGTCTCGCCGAAGGCAAGCCGCGCCAAACGGCGGAAGGCCGCATCGAAAACTTCCCGATCCGGGTCCCGATGCTGGATATTCACACCGTAGGGGCGGGCGGGGGCTCGATCGCGAGAGTGGACGAGGGCGGGCTGCTGCGTGTGGGACCTGAGAGCGCGGGCGCAGACCCCGGTCCGGCGTGCTATGGGGTCGGAGAACTGCCGACGGTTACGGATGCCCACGTCGTACTCGGCCGCATTGCGCCTGGGCAGTTCTTGGGGGGAGAGATCAGAATTGACCCGGCAAGGTCGGTACGTGCGCTCGAAACACTCGCCAGACGGCTCGGCCTCCGCCTTACGGAAGCGGCGGAAGGCATTTTGCGTGTGGCGAACGGCAACATGCAACGGGCTATCCGTGTTGTCTCGGTCGAGCGCGGCTACGACCCGCGCGATTTTGCTCTGGTGGCTTTTGGCGGCTGCGGCGGGCTGCATGCCTGCGAACTGGCCGAGGCGCTCGGCATCCGCACGGTAGTCGTCCCTCGCTATGCGGAGGCGCTTTCGGCGCTTGGCATGCTGGTGGCGGACCGGGTGCGGGACTACGCTTGCGCCGTGCTCGGCCGGACGGAGTACGAGGAGCGCTTCGCCGAACTGGAGCGCCGGGCAGGAGCGGAACTGCCGGGCGCGCGGCTGGAGCGGCTGGCCGATCTGCGATACGTGGGCCAGAGCTACGAACTGACAGTGCCTTGGAACGCGCGGAATCCGGCGGCGCCGTTTCACAGAGCGCACCAACGCGAATACGGATATGCGACTCCGGAACGTCCGGTGGAAGTTGTTACGATCCGGCTTCGGGCGACGCTTCCTCGGCCGAAACCGAAACTCGAACCGCTTCCGCGCGCCGGCGCGCAGATGCCAACCGTCCGGCGGGTCCATGTGGCTGGCAGGTGGCGCCGGGTTGCGGTTTACAGGCGTGAACAAGCTCCGCGCCGGACAACCGCCGGCCCTGCCCTGGTACTGGACTACGGTGCCACGACTCTGGTTCCCCCCGGCTGGGTCTTCCAAGTGGATCGAGTGGGCAATTTGATCGTACGAGCCCGTTAGCCTCCGGGGTCGGCTCAACAAGATACCCGAAACGAAATTCCACGGGCCGCCACCACAAAAGCCTTGCGTCACGACGGTTACCGGAACTGTTCCCGGACCGTTCGGAACCTTCCGTCCCCGGGCCCGCCGGTGGGAACATCGGGGCCGGGGTTTGAACATGATCCGAATTGCGAAGGTTTCACGTGTACTCGTTATTCTGTCGGCCGCTTCCGTCGGAGCCTTCGGGCAGTTCGACACCGGTCAGATTTCAGGATTCGTGCGCGACAGCGGCGGGCTGGTAGTGCCCGGGGCCACGGTGACTGTCACGAACGAGGGCAACGGACAGCAGCGCATCAGCAAGACGAACGAGGAAGGCTACTACGCCTTCCCGAACCTGCTGGTCGGCAGCTACAGCGTCACTGTGGAGATGACGGGCTTCAAGCGCTTCGTTCAGACCGGCATCCGCTTGAGCGCCGCCGCCAAAATCAGCGTGGATGCGGTGCTCGAGGTCGGCGAGGTTACCGAGACCGTGGAAGTGCGCGCCTCGCCGGCCGCCGTACAGGCTGACACTGCGGTCCTCGGGCGTACCGTTACGGAGCGGGAGATTGACCGGCTGCCGATCAGCGGCCGTAACCCGGCCCGTACGGCGATGCTGAAGGCGGGAGTGTGGGGTGTGGCGCTCACGGGGTTTTCGGGGACGGACCTCGGTACCGGCATCCGGTCCATCAACGGCGGGCGCGGCAACGATGTTCTGGTCACCGTGGATGGCGCCATCGCGAACCGCACGCGCTCTACGGTGGACACCATGCTCGGCGTGCAGGACCCGGAAACCATCCAGGAAATCCAGGTATTGACCAGCAACTACGCGGCCGAATACGGCAGGGCCTCCTCCGGGGTGGTTCGCATGGTCACCAAGAGCGGCACGCGGGAGTTCCACGGGGGACTGACCTACCTGTTCCAGAATTCCGCTCTCAATGCAAACACGTGGAGCCGGAACCGCTCCGGGGACCCGCGCGTTTCCGGCTCACCCCCGCCCTGGCGTTACAACAACCCTGGGTTCACACTCGGCGGGCCGGTGTACATCCCCGGACGGTTCAACGCGGACCGGAGCAAGTTGTTTTTCTTCTGGGGCGAGGAGTGGGTTCGCCGGCGCGAAGAGGTCACGAACACACTTACCGTGCCGAGCACAGCCATGCGGGCGGGCGATTTCAGCGAACTGCTGAACCCGGCCAACTCGTTCTTTCGGCGTACGCGCGTCATCACAGATCCTGACACCCGCCAGCCGTTTCCGAACAACGTGATCCCCCCGGCGCGCATCAGCCCGCAAGGCCAGGCTCTGCTTCGCGTTTACCCGGAACCACTGCCGGGATTCTTGCTCGGCACCTCCAACTGGTTCGGGACGTTTCCTGCCTGGCAGAACATGCGCAAGGACACGATCAAGATTGACTACCTGATGAGCTCCAAGCACAGCCTGACATTCCGCGGAACACATATCCCATTCCGCTTCAACGCCGTCAATGGCTCTAGCCGCTATGACGAGCTGTGGTCCAGGCCCAACCGGACGGCGGCCATCAGCCTCACCAGCAGCTTCTCACCCACCTTCCTGAACGAACTAACGCTCTCGGCGTCCTCGGACGGATTGGGCGAAATCGCCAGCGACACCGCATGCGGGCCGCGCTGCCTGAGGAGTACCTACGGCGTAAGCTACCCCTACATCTTTCCGGCCTCCACAAAGCTGGATCCTCAGAAACTGCCAACTTTGCAGGTGGCGGGATTGAGCACGCTGGATAACGGCCCGTATCCGGGTACCTGGGCCGGCTTCAGCTACACGCTCGTCAACAACATGACAAAGGTGCTGGCGCGGCACACGCTCAAATGGGGCGTCTACGTCGAGTATTCGGGCCAGAACGACAAAATCCAGTTCACCACCGCCGCCGCACCGGCAACCAATAATCAGAACGGCGCCTTTCGGTTCTTCGACACGGGTCATCCTCGGGCCACCGGCCTGGCTGTCGCCAACGCGCTGCTGGGCTTTTTCAACGATTACTCGGAATTCAGCGCCAAGCCCATGACGCCCTTCGTGGGCTGGCATTTCGACTGGTTTGTGCAGGATAGCTGGAAGGTGACTCCCCGATTGAATCTGGAAATGGGCGTGCGTTACTCGCTGTGGCCCCCGTGGTACAGCAAGTGGGACACGATCGCCATGTTCGACTCCCGCTTTTACGATCCCGCCCGTGCCCCCGTCGTGGACCGCAGCGGAGGGTTCATCGTGAGCGGCGACCGCTTCAACGGCGTGGTGCTGCCCGGGAGCGGTCCGCGCGAAAGCGCGGTGGGGCGGTTTCCTTTCTTGCGGGACTTCGGCCGTCTCTACCACGGTCTGCCGCGCGGTTTTTCCGAAACCCACAAGAATGCCTTTCAGCCGCGGTTAGGCCTCGGCTATGCCCTCACACCCAGAACCGCCGTGCGCGCCGGAGCGGGCATGTTCTTGAACCGCATCGCCATCAACCGGGACCTGGCCCTGGGCGGCCAGCCTCCGTTCATGGAGCAGGTCACGGTCATCAACGGCATCGTGGATGATCCGCGCGGCGCCCAGAGACGGGATTTTCCGTTTACCATCGGAATGCAAGACCCCGTACTGAAAATTCCCACAGCCTGGGGATGGAACGTGACGGTGCAGCGCGAGCTGCCCTGGAGCATCTCGATCGAGGCGGGCTACGTAGGGCGCCGGGGCTATTACAATCAGCGCAAGCGCAACATCAACCAGCTGTTGCCGGGGACGCTGCAGGCCAATCCGGGTGTCAACGCCAACGCCTTGAGGCCGTTCCTCGGACTAGGCATCATCGGTATCTCCGAACACTCCGGCTCGTCACGCTACAACTCCTTTCAGCTCGAGGTCAACCGTCGAGCCGGCAAACTGCAGTTCGGCGTCGCCTATACGTATTCGCGTAATAAAGACAACGGTTCCGGTGAGACCGACGTGCTGCCCAACGCCTATGACGACACGGGATACTGGGGGATCTCGGACCTGGACCGGCCGCACGTGCTGGTGATCCACTATATCTACGACCTGCCCTCGCCCACGGGCTCCCGCCTCGCCCGCAGTCTGCTGGGTGGCTGGGCGGTGGCCGGCATTAATCAAGTCCAGTCCGGAGCGCCTTTCTCCGTTCGGTTCGGGCAGGATTACGCGGGAGTGGGACCGGGGAGCGGCAGCCAGTTCTGGAATCAGGTCGGCGATCCGCACGACGTCGAGCGCACGAAGTTCACGGTTTCGGCAGTGTGGTTCAATCGCAATGCATTTGCGCAGCCGGCGGCGGGCACTTTCGGTAAGCAGCCCCGCAACGGCCTGCGCCACCCGGGATTCTGGGGATGGAATCTGTCGCTGCTGCGGCGCTTCCGCGTGACCGAGCGGCAGGCGTTCGATTTCCGCTGGGAGGCGTTTAACGTGCTGAACCACCCGACGCTCGGCTCCGCCAACGGCAACCCGACCAGCGGCACGTTCGGCCTGGTAACCAGCAAGACCGGCAACCGCACCATGCAGGTAGTGCTGCAATACCATTTCTAAAATTCCGTCAGCCTGGTATGGCACCTTTTTCTTATGGAGCGCAAACAAACCCCGATCCCCCGCCCGTCTCGTCGCGAGTTCTTCCAGGGCGCCGTGTTCAGTGCAGTTGTCGCCTGGCCGACGCAGGCGGCAGACGCGGGAAACGTACCTTGGTACCGCCGCGCATGCCGCTGGGGGCAGACGAACATTAGCGAGAAAGATCCCCAGCACTACGACGTCGAGTGGTGGCGTCAACACTGGCGCCGCACGCGCATCCAAGGGGTGATCATCAACGCCGGCGGGATCGTCGCCTACTACCCGAGCCGGTTCAAGCTCCACTACCGCGCCCGGTTCCTCGGAAATCGCGATCTGTACGGTGAGCTGACAAGAGCGGCTCACGAGGACGGCTTGGTGGTCCTTGCACGCATGGACTCCAACCGGGCCACCGAACCGTTCTACAAGGAGCACCCAGACTGGTTCGCCGTGGACGCCACAGGCAAGCCGTACCGCGCCGGGGACCGCTATGTGGCCTGCATTGACGGCCCTTACTACGAAGAGTACCTGCCGGAGGTGATCCGCGAGATCATTGCGCACGAAAAGCCGGAAGGCTTTACGGACAACAGTTGGACGGGGCTGGACCGCAATCAGATTTGCCACTGCAAGTACAGCCGTGAGCGATTCCGCAAGGCCACGGGCAAAGAGCTTCCGGCCCGCAAGGACTGGAACGATCGAACTTACCGCGAATGGATCGACTGGAGCTATCAGAGGCGTGTCGAGATTTGGGAGCTCAACAACCGCGTGACCAAACAGGCCGGCGGCCCCGACTGCCTCTGGCTTGGGATGATCGGCGGGGATTTCATCGGTCAGGGCCAGCGCTTTCGCGACGTGAAAGCGATTTGCGAGCGGGCTGAGATCCTCATGCTCGACGATCAGGGTCGCAGCGTTTCGGTGGGCTTCAATGGCAATGCGGAGATCGGCAAGCGCCTCCACGGCCTCCTCGGCTGGGACAAGCTTATTCCGGAAAGCATGGCCACCTATCAGCGCGCCCCCGTTTTCCGCAAAGCGGCCGCCTCCAAGCCGGAAGCCCGCATGTGGATGTACGCCGGATTTGCGGGCGGCATTCAGCCGTGGTGGCATCACGTCGGGGCCTACCAGTGGGACCGGCGGCAGTTCGAGATCGAGATCCCGGTTCTGCAATGGCATGCGGAAAACGAGCCCTACTTACTCGGGCGCGAACCCATCGCCACGGTAGGCGTCGTCTTCTCCCAGCGCAACGCGGACTTTTACGGCCGTGATGATGCCATGGAAAAGGTCGGGCGCCCGTATTACGGGTTCATCCAGGCCCTGACACGGGCGCGGATCCCGTATCTGCCCGTGCACGCAGATCACGTCGGGCGTTTCATTGGGAAGCTGGACGTACTCATCCTGCCGAACCTGGGGGCCATGAGCGAAGAGCAACTTGACCTGGTGCGGCGTTTCGTGGAGGCCGGAGGCGCGCTCGTGGCCACGGGTGAGACGAGTCTGTACGATCACTGGGGTGATCCGCGCAAGAACTTCGCGCTGGCAGACCTGTTCGGCGCCGATTTCACCGGTAAGCGGCACGGAGCGACGGGCGCAGCCGAGACGTGGGGCGAGCGCGTCACCGGCCATTCCTACCTGCGCCTGCTGCCCGACGTCGGGCGCGACGTCTACGGACCGAAAGCGGGCTCGGAGCCGGTCGTCTCCCCGAAGCGGCATCCGGTTCTGGAGGGCTTCGAAGCCACGGACATCCTTCCTTTCGGCGGGCTGCTGCTCGAGGTGAAACCCACCTCGGCAAGCAACGTTCCTGTGACGTACATTCCATCGTTCCCCACGTATCCGCCGGAGATGTCCTGGATGGAAGTGGAGCGCACGGACATCCCGTGCCTGGTGCTGTCAGAGCCGGAGAAGACGGGCCGCCGGATTGCCTATCTTCCGGCAGACCTGGACCGACGATACGCGCGCGATTACCTGCCCGACCACGGCCGCCTTCTGGCGAATCTGGTCCGGTGGGCCGCCGGCGGCAGGATTCCGCTGCGCGTCGAAGGCGCGGGCTTGATTGACTGCCACTTGTACCGGCAGCCAGGCCGGATGATCCTTCACGTACTGAACCTGATCAGCGACGGGACGTGGCGCTCGCCGGTGCACGAACTGGTTCCCGTCGGACCCTTCGAGTTTCAGGTGCGTCTGGAAAGCGACGTCAGCGGCGGGGCGGTCCGGCTTCTCGTGGCGAGGAAGTCCGCCACCGCAGGGCGCCGGGGCGGTTGGTGCACCTTCACCGTTCCCCGGATCCTGGATCACGAGGTCGTGGTGATTGAATAGGCACGCTGCTCACTCGCGGATAAGGCGCAGCGCCACAGGCGTGGCACGAGTGGGCACTTTATCTCGGACCTCAGTGCGCAGCACGAGCTGGAAATGCCACGGACCGCTGTGGCCGGGTGCCTGCCGGCGCAACATCGGGACGAGTTCGCTGAGACGGGATGCCGACGTGAGGTATTCGATCGCAGCCTGGGTCGCCTGTGTGTTCAGGCCGTTCACCAGCAGCAGCTTCCGGCGGCCGTCCACGCCGGGGAGCATGGAAACCAACGCAAACTCCTCAGCCCGGTCCCCCGAGGCGTCCGAATAGGCGATGAAGTAGTCCCTGCGTTCTCCCGGCTTAGGCTGCGTGTTCACAATGGCCCGCTGGCGAGCGCCTCGCGTGGCGGTCAGGCGGAAGGGGTACGACTCCAGCAGGGGATCCACCCAGGCGTTCGCCTCGTTGTGGCCGAGCAAAATCAGGTTCTGCGAGCGCAGATCCTCCCACGTCAGAAAGCGGCTCTGTGTCGTACGCACCGCAACGCCGGCGCGGGCGAACAAGTTGGCCAGATGCACCGCCCCGATCGCTTCGCCCATCTTCCCCTGAGACTTGGCGGGTGCGAAATACAGATAGCCCCCGGGAGGCAGACGAAACTCCTCCCGCACCCATTGCTCGGCTTCGCCGCGCAGCCGTAACCGCCGCGGCAGCACGCCGTCAGGGTGAGGAACCGGAAGATGTTTGATCACCGCCGTCAGAGGGTTGCTGAAGCAAATGACGGCGCCTGAGGGGTCCTCGAGCCAGGGACCCCAGATTTCGCGCACTGCGGGCGGGAGGGCGGCGCCCGCCGTGCCCGCAGCCGTCGCGGCGGTGTAGCGCCCGGCCCACAGGCCCGCAAGGAAGACGAGCGCGCCGGCCAGAATCGCCGTCGCCAGGGGCCAGCGCGCCTCACGAGGAGCCGCTTTGACCGGCGCGGCCGCCCGCCAGTGCGTTCCTCCCTCCGCCCGGCGGAAGACCGGGACGTAGCGGCCCAGCGGCAGCTCGATCCGCACGGGATCCGCATGCCCCTCGTTTTCGTAATATTCGTGCAGCTTCCGCCGTAGCGCATGCGCCTGCCGCCGCACGACAGCGTCCTCCTGCGGCGAATAATCCGGGCCGCGTTCGAACACCTCGGCGCCGATCAAATATTCGTTGATCCGCGAACCCTCTCCCCGCAGCGTCAGTTCACAAACGTAACGCAGGAACTTCTGCAGGCGCTCGGAGCGCTCGAAGGTGCGGCTGCGCAGAACCCTGTCCAGCGCCCCTCGCGCCTCCGCTTCGGAAACCGTCTCCGGAATCATCACCGGCAACATAAGCGTTACCTCCAGGTTCGAACCGTTCCAGACTGTTCGGAACCTTCCCGACGAAGCCCCGCCTCGAATTCACTAGAAGTGTAGCACCGGGGCCGGATCGCGCAACGGTGTCTCACATTGTGAAAACCAGCTCCGGCGCAAGGAGGACACCACATGATTCGTTCGAGGGAGCAGCACATGGGGAAACGCTGGGCAGCGGGTCTTTGGATTCTGCTCGGAATGCCCGGGTTGTCAGCCGCGCAGGTGACGACGGCCACGTTCTACGGGATCGTCACGGATCCCACCGGAGCGGGCGTTCCCGGGGCCACGGTCACTCTGACACACGAGGGGACCAATGCCACGGCAACCCGAACCACGGATCCGACGGGCGAGTTTGTTTTTGACTTCCTGAGGGTCGGCAGCTACACCCTCCGCATCGAAGCCAACGGCTTCAAGCGGTACGAAAGCAAGGGTATCGAACTGGCTTCCGGCCAGACCGTGCGCCAGACGTTCACGCTGGAGGTAGGCGCCCTCACCGAGACCGTCACGGTGGAAGGCACCGCGCCGCTTGTCAGCACGGCCTCTGCCGAACAGCTTCAAACGTTCGAGAGCGTCAAAGTGACGGAACTACCTCTGGGACGGCGCAACGTCAGTAGCCTGTTGCGGCTGGCAAGCGGCGTGGACATCGGCGCCAACCGCAACCTTCGTTTGAACGGCTTGGGATCCAATACCACCGGTATCAGTGTGGACGGCACGGACGCCAACTCCTATCCGGAACAGCGCGGCATGGCGCAGTACCAAGCCCGGAACTACATCGACGTTATGAGCATTGATGCGGTGCAGGAGGTGCAGCTCGTGCGGGGAGTGATGCCGGCGGAGTACGGCGGAGTCCTGGCCGGCCAGGTGAACGTGATTTCGAGGTCGGGGACGAACGAATTCCATGGCTCGGCGTTCGAGAATTATCAGTCGCACGTACTCAACGCCCGCAACCCGTTCGTTGCCGCCCGCACCGCCGGCGGGGCGATGATCCCGAAGCCCCGAATCGTCTACAACCAGTTCGGAGGCTCACTCGGGGGCCCGGTCATTCGCGATCGCGCGTTCTTCTTTGGCGCTTACGAAGGCTACCGGGAGTCTGCCTCCCGGCGCGTCACGGCAACCGTCCCGACACAGTCCTACCGCAACGAAATCCTGCGCGCGCTCCCCTACGAGGAGATGAAGATTCTGCTCGGGATCCTGCCGTTGCCGAACGTCCCGATTAACGAGGACGTCGGACGCTTTGAGGGAGTGCGAAACGCCATCAGCCGCGAGAACCACGTGGTTGCCAAGGGCGACGTTCGCCTTACTTCTATGAGCAATCTGGCAGTAACCTATACCCGGATGCGTCCCTTCGGCCTGGACCCGACCGCCACGGTGGACGGCGCCAATGACCGAACCTTTGAATATGTGCAAGACCGGGTGGCCGCCAGCTTCACCATCGGCGGAGCCAACTGGACCTCCGAGAGCCGCTTTGGGTACAACTTCAGCGACATGGCGCGTCTGGATCACTTCTTCACGCGCAAGGATCCAAGCGGGAAGGCCGAAATTGCCCCTTGGGATCGGAGCATCCCGCGCATCTCGGTGTCCGGCCCCTCCGGCTTCGGAGCCGGGGCGGCGGAAATTTGGGACATGGACGGAACGACGTACAGCTTTGACCAAAAGATCGCGCGCCACAGCGGACGCCATTCGGTGAAATTCGGCATGCGGTATGTGTTTTACGGCGGCTTCCGCAGCAATCCCGAGAACCCGGCTTTTTCGTTTCAGAACAAAGCGGACTTTCTCGCCAATATTCCCAACCAGGTGACGCCCACATTCGGCTCGCCGCCGTACAAGTCCGGCATGCATGAGCTGGGCTTCTTTGCGCAGGACGACTGGCGTGTCAGTCCGAAGCTGGTTCTCAACCTCGGCCTGCGCTACGACTTTTATTCCCACAACGTCTCCAAGCCGGTGGGACCCGTACCCGTGGGCTTTTTCAATCCGGAACCACCCAAGGACTGGAAAAAGCTCGACTTTGGCCCCTACCGCGACCCGGACAATCCTTACGAAAACGACGGCTGGGTCAACCTCGGACCCCGCTTTGGGTTCGCCTTTAACCCCGACGGGCAGTCGAAGACCGTCTTCCGCGGCGGCTTCGCGGTACTGTTCAGTCCGCAGATGCCCGGCGCGATGCGGCAGGCGGTGGCGCATCCGGTGGTGCCCTTCCGCGTCCGCTTCAGCCTGGACGAGGCCCGGCAGTTCAATCTGAAGTTTCCGCGCTACACGGACGAGCTGCGAACGCTGGTGGAACAGCAGAATGCGCGCACGGGAATCCGGTTCCCGTTTTCGGCCTTCAATCCGGGCTTACAGAATCCCTACACCATGCATTACCAGTTCAACATCCAGCGGGCGCTCGGCCAGACGCTGATGTTCGAAACCGGCTACGTGGGAGTCCGCGGCGTCAAGTTCCTGTTGCACCGCCGCGTGAATCTGCCGGACCGGCTCACCGGGATCCGGCCGAACCCGAACATCATTTTCGGCGGTCCCTATTACGTGGACCACAGCCAGAACACCACTTACAACGGCTGGCAATCGTCAATCCGCAAGCGTTTTTCCGCGGGGCTGGCCTTCGATGCACATTACACATGGGGCAAGGGGTTGGGTGTGACTGGCGGCGACATCGGCGCCTACTACGGCTCGGACCCTGCGATCAATATCCAGGAATTCGACAACCCGCGGGCAGATCGCGGCCCGAACGCCGGAGACGCCACCCACCGCTTCCAGGCCGACTGGATCTACGACCTGCCGTGGCTGTCCCGCGCAGAAAATCCCTTCCTGCGACACGTCCTGGGCGGCTGGCAGGTGGCGGGCATCGTCAGTGCACGCAGCGGCGAGCCGGTCACGATCACGCAGTCGTGCGCCTCCGAGTGGCATTGCCGCCCGGACTATGTCGGCGGCCAGGTGATTCAGAGCAACTGGAAAGAGAATTCGACCACCCGTTGCGTCGTTGGCGGGCGCTGCTCCGTCCAGTACATCAACCGTGCGGCGTTTGTCCGAGTCCCCGTAGATCCCCGGACCCGCATCGCCATCCGCCCGGGCAATGTAGGAGTGGGCACGATTCGCAACCCGGCAACCTGGACCATTGACTTCGCTTTGAGCAAAAACATCAAACTACGCGAGCGTATCAACCTCCAGCTCCGGGCCGATGCCTTCAATGTTCTGAACCACGTCAACTACGGCAGCCCCGCCAGCGGAATTGACGGCGCCACGTTTGGGGAGATCAACGGCATCGCGGGCAGCATGCGGGTGGTGCAGCTCAACGCCAGACTGACTTGGTAGGCGAAGCCATGTCCGATTCCCGTCTGAATCGCCGCGAGTTTCTCTGGGGCGCAACGCTGGCTCGGGCCGCCAGAGCCCTTCCCGCAGCGAGCAGGCAAGTCGCGATTGTGCTCGATCCCGCCGATCGGGTGGCTTCGACAGCTCCCGTCCGATGGGCCGCGACGCAACTCGAAGAAACACTTCGTGCTCAGGGTGTGGCGGTCGTGCGGCGGGACACTCTAGGCGAGGCGCCGGCAGAGGCCATGGTGCTGTTGGTCGCCGGCGCTTCTGCTCCCGCCGCCCGCGACATTCTGAAGGCCGCACAGATCCCGCCGCCTGAGACGGCCGACGCTATGGGGATTGCGGCGGGACGCCTCGCCGGCAGGAAAGTGACGCTGGCCTGCGGCGGCGATGTTCGCGGCGCGGTCTACGCCGCGCTGGAACTGGCCGACCGCGTGCGCCACGCGACCGATCCGGAAGCCGCGCTCGGCACCGTCACGGCCGTCGCAGAAAAACCTGCCAACCGCATCCGCAGCATAGCCCGCTGTTTTGAAAGCGACGTCGAGGACAAGCCATGGTTCTATGACAAAGCCTTCTGGCAGGCCTACCTCACGATGCTCGCGACCCAGCGGTACAACCGCTTCAGTCTGACGCTCGGCCTCGGGTACAACCGCCCGCGCAACGTCCGGGATGTGTATTTCTACTTTGCCTATCCGTTCCTGGTCTCCGTGCCCGGCTACAACGTCCGTGCGCGGCCTCTGCCGGATGCCGAACGCGACCGCAATTTCGAGATGCTCCGCTTCATCGGTGAGGAGACGGCACGGCGCGGACTTCAGTTCCAGCTGGCCCTGTGGACCCACGCCTACCAGTGGGAAGACAGCCCCGAAGCCAATTATGTGATCGAGGGTCTCACTCCGGAACGGCACGCCGCTTACTGCCGGGACGCACTGGCGGAAATCCTGAAAGCCTGCCCGGCCATCACCGGTGTCACCTTCCGCATCCACGGCGAAAGCGGCATTCCGGAGGGAAGCTACGATTTCTGGAAAACCGTGTTTGAAGGCATTGTCCGAGCAGGGCGGCAAATCGAAATTGACATGCACGCCAAGGGCATGGATTTCCGGATGATTGACGTCGCCCTGGCCACGGGCATGCCGGTCGTGGTTTCCCCGAAGTACTGGGCGGAACACATGGGCTTGCCCTACCACCAGGCCGGGATCCGCGAACTGGAAAAAGCTCGCGAAACTTCGGATTCCTTTTTCGCGCTGAGTAACGGCAGCCGCCGGTTCCTCCGCTACGGCTACGGCGATCTCCTGCGTGAGGACCGCCGCTACGGAATCCTGTACCGGATCTGGCCCGGCACCCAGCGCGTGCTGCTGTGGGGCGATCCTGCCATGGCCGCCGGCTACGGGCGCACGGCGCACTTCTGTAGCTCAGACGGCGTGGAATGGTGCGAACCACTGTCCTTCAAAGGCCGCATGGGATCCGGCAAGCCGGGGGGTCGCTGCGGCTACGCGGACGCCTCCCTCAACCCTCGCTACGACTGGGAAAAATTTGAGTACACCTACCGCGTCTGGGGCCGCCTGATTTACAACCCGGACACCGACCCACACGGATGGCGCCGCCATCTGAGGCGCGAGTTCGGGGCCGCGGCTTCGGCAGCCGAGCAGTCGCTGGCAAACGCGAGCCGCGTGTTGCTGCTCGTGACTACCGCACACGGCGTCTCGGGATCCAACAATACCTACTGGCCCGAAATCTACACCAACATGCCCATCGTGGACGAGGGCAAGAACAGGATCTACCGCGACACGCCCCAGCCCCGCCGCTTCGGCGCCGTACTCCCGTTCGACCCGCAGCTGTTTTCGCGGATCGAGGATTTTGCCCGAGAACTGCTCGCCGGAGGCCGCGATGCTCGCTACTCTCCGGCGGAGGTGGCGCAGTGGTTGGAAGGATTCGCGCAGGCCGCCGCCCGGCACTGGCAGGAAGTCGAACGCCGCTTCGGGGAGCGCACGAGCGCGGAGTTTCGCCGCTGGGCCGCGGACATTGCCATTCAATCCGGCTTGGGCCGCTTCTTTGCCTGGAAGTTCCGCGCCGCTCTGCTGTGGGCTGTTTATGAGCAAACAGGAGAGGCGGCGGCGCTTCAAGAGGCGGTGAAAGCCTACCGCGCAGCGCGCGAGGCGTGGGCCGGTCTCGCCGCGCAGTCCAAGAACGTCTACGTCCCCGACATCACCTACGGCATGACGCCGCACCTGCGGGGCCACTGGATGGATCGGCTGCCGGCAGTGGACGAAGACATCGCGGATATGGAGAGGCGCCTCGCATCCGTCAGGACGGACGGAGTCGGGACGTCCAGTGAGTCCGTGGCACGGGCCATCCGGGAGATCCTCAGTCCGCCCGCGCGGGCAGCCGTGCGGTGCCGCCATACGCCCCCTGCACGGTTCCGCCCCGGAGAGCCGCTGTCCGTCGAACTTGCGCTCGAGGCCAACCAGCCTTTTACCGTGCGCATGCACTACCGGCACGCCAACCAGGCCGAGGACTGGCGTGCCGCCGAGGCGGAAAACCGCCGCGGCCGGTATCGGGCGGTGATCCCGGCAGACTACACCGACTCTCCTTACCCGTTGCTGTATTACTTCGAAGGGCGGGGACCTTCCGGCGTGTTCCTCTACCCGGGCTTCGGTCCGGAACTTTCAAATGAACCTTATATTGTCGTGCGGAAAGTATAACTCGATGACTCTTGACCGCCGCCAGTTCTTACGAGGTGCGGGCAGCGCGGCGCTTGCTGGTTCCCAGGTATTTGCGCAATCCGGCCCGCGCCTTGCAATCGTTCTGGATCCTCGCGATCCGGTGGCCTCGGCGCCTCCGGCGCGGTGGGCTGCGGAGCAGTTGCGCGCCACCGCCGAGGCCGGCGGCCTGCGCGCGGTCCTCCTTGAGAAGCCGGAGGCCCGGCAAGCCGGCGATCTCTCCGTTATCGGGACAGGCCCGTCCCCTCAAGCGTTGCAGGCGATCTCCTCTGCCCGTTTGTCGCTCTCTGAGATCCCGGAATCCCTGGCGATCGTGCCGGGCAAGGACGAAATCGTCGCCTGCGGGCGAGACGTGCGCGGTCTGGTCTACGGGCTTCTGGAACTCGCCGACCGGCTGCACCATGCGGAAAACCCGGTCGAAGCGCTGCGGGCGGTCCGGCCCGTGGCCGAACGCCCCGCCAACCGCATCCGCAGCGTGGCGCGCTGCTTCACCAGCGACGTCGAGGACAAGCCCTGGTACAACGACCGCGCCATGTGGCCGGCCTACCTCGGCATGCTTGCGGCGCAGCGTTTCAACCGCTTCAGCCTCACCTTCGGAATCGGCTACGACTTTGTCCGAGAAGTCAGCGAATGCTATTTCCACTTCGCTTATCCGTTTCTGGTCTCCGTGCCGGGCTATGACGTCCGCGCCACCGGCTTGCCGGAGGAGGAGCGCGAAGCAAATCTCGCCATGCTTCGCTGGATCAGCGACGAGACCGCCGGGCGAGGACTCGAGTTTCAACTCGGGCTTTGGACCCATGCCTATGACTGGTCCGCCAATGCGAACGTAAACTACACGATTGCCGGGTTGACGCCGGAGCGGCATACCGCCTACTGCCGGGATGCGCTTCAGCGCCTCCTGGAAGCATGCCCGGCCATCACGGGTGTCACATTTCGCATCCACGGCGAAAGCGGCGTGCCGGAGGGCAGCTACGACTTTTGGAAGACGGTCTTCGACGGCATCGTGCGGTGCGGGCGGCGCGTCGCGATCGACATGCACGCCAAGGGCATGGACTTCCAAATGATCGAGGTGGCTCTGGCCACCGGTATGCCCGTCACGGTCTCACCGAAATACTGGGCCGAGCACATGGGGCTGCCCTACCATCAGGCGGCGATTCGCGAGCTGGAGATGCCGCGCGAGGCCAAAGGCTTCTTCGCTTTGAGCTCCGGTGCCCGCCGATTCCTGCGTTACGGCTACGGTGACTTGTTGCGCGAGGACCGACGCTATGGAATCCTGCATCGCATCTGGCCCGGCACGCAGCGAGTGCTGCTGTGGGGCGATCCGGAGATGGCTGCCGCCTACGGGCGGGAGTCGAGTTTCTGCGGAAGCGACGGAGTGGAGTTATTCGAGCCGCTTTCGTTCAAGGGACGGAAAGGCTCCGGCCTCCCGGGAGGCCGCTGCGCCTACGCCGACAGGTCTCTGAATCCCCGCTACGACTGGGAAAAGTACGAGTACACCTACCGGCTCTGGGGCCGGCTGCTTTACAACCCCGACTCGCCTCCGGAGGCGTGGCGGCGGCCGCTTTCCTCCCGATACGGCCCGGCGGCGTCCAGCGTGGAACGCGCCCTCGCCTCTGCCAGCCGGATCCTTCCATTGGTAACCACCGCGCACGGTGCCTCGGGCGCCAATAACAATTACTGGCCCGAGATGTATACCAACATGCCGATCGTGGACGCATCTCGCCCGCACCCTTACGGCGACACGCCTGCACCGAAGCGCTTCGGCGCTGCGAGCCCGTTCGACCCCGAGCTGTTCGCCACGGTGGAAGAATACGCCGCCGAACTGCTCTCCACTGCATCGGGCAAGTACTCCCCCGCGCATGTCGCAACCTGGCTCGAAGAGGCGGCGGACACGGCGGCACGCTCTCTGGCTGAGGCCGAACGGAATGTGCCACGCGGGAGCTCCGTCGAGTTTCGCAGACTCAAAGCCGACGTGAATCTGCTCACCGGCCTGGGCCGGTTCTTTGCGGGGAAGTTTCGCAGCGCCCTGCTTTATGCCGTCTATGAGAAGAGCGGCGATCGGAAGGCGCTCGAAGAAGCCCTCCGGGCCTATCGGGCTGCGCGCGCTGCGTGGGCAGAGCTTTCCGAAAACGCGCGCGCAGTGTACCGCTCCGACGTCACTTTCGGCTACGTGGCTCACATGCGAGGCCACTGGGCCGACCGGCTGGCGGCCATTGACGCCGATCTCGCCGATATGGAGAAGAAGCTGGCAGAGGCCGCGGACGGAGCGGTGCGCGTCGAGCCCGAGCGTGTCGGGCGAGCCATTGCCGCAGCGCTCGGCAGGCCTACGCCGATGCCCTTCACCTGCCGGCACGATGCTCCCGTGACGTTCCGGCCGGGCGATTCTCTACCCGTGGCCGTCTCCGTGCGGGGCGCCGCGCCACCGGAGTCCGTCCGCTTGCACTATCGCCGCGTCAATCAGGCCGAGCGTTGGCGGACCGAAGAGATGAAACCTGAGGGACGGCAGTATCGCGCGGCGATTCCGGCGGACTATACTGCTTCGCCCTATCCGCTGCAATACTACTTCACGCTCCACAACAAAGCCGGAGCGTGGATCTACCCCGGATTCAACGCCCGTTTGTGCGGACGCCCGTATTTCGTCGCACGGCAGGTCCGCGGGGAGAACTAACGTGGCTGGAACGGTAATCGCACACCGCTATCGTACTTACAAAGTTCAGGTCCTGGACCGCACCTTCGGCATCTTTGACGTACTTGCGGCCAACGGGCCGGAGCTGACGCTAGCCGACATCGCGCTGCGACTGAACCTGCACAAGAGCACGACCCACCGGCTGCTGGCGGTTCTCGAAGACCACCGCTACGTGGAGCGCACGAGCTCGGGCCGGTACCGGCTTGGTTCGAAGCTGCTCGAGTTGGGCGCGCGCGCCGCTTCCGGGCTCGATCTTGCCAAGTGTGCCCGGCCCTTCCTCGAGGAGCTTGTGGCGGAGACCGGCGAGACCGCCCACGTGGGTATTCTCCGGGAAGGTGAAGTGCTCTCGATCGCCAATGTAGAAAGCCCGCGGACGTTGCGTACGCCTTCCACCGTCGGCCGGCGGACACCTGCTCATTGCACTTCGCTTGGGAAGGCCATCCTGGCATTTGCTCCGGAGGACGAAGTCGCCAAAGTGATCCAGGCGCGCGGACTCACGGCATACACGCGGAAAACCTTGAGCCGCGTCGCTGCATTCTACCGCGAGTTAACAAAGGTGCGGGAACGCGGCTACGCGGTGGACGACGAAGAGTTCGAGGAAGGGCTGCGTTGTATCGGCGCGCCGGTCCGGGACCACAGCGGACGTGTGGTGGCGGCCATCAGTATCAGCGGGCCGGCTTTCCGCCTCATGCCGGAGCGGTGGCCGGCCCTGGCTACTGCAGTGATTCGCGCCGGGGAGAAGCTGTCCACGGTGCTCGGCTACGGGAGCAGTTCGCACTCACAGACGCCGCCGGCATCGGATTGGAGACGGCGGCGGAGGGGCTGAGACGATGAGGCGATTCAGAATTGTTGCGCTCTCATGGGGCGCCGTCTTCGGGGTCACGCTCACGATGCTGACTCCTGCCGCGTTTCCCCAGGCAAATACCGCCACGCTGTACGGCATCGTGACGGATCCGAGCGGCGGGGTGGTGGCCGGAGCCGCCGTGACGCTCACGAATGAACAGACGCGCCTCACGCTGAGGACCACGACGGCGGACACAGGAGACTTCGTTTTTTCCTTCGTCCCCGTGGGCGTGTATACGCTTCGAATCCAGATGGCGGGTTTCAAGGTTTATACGGGAACGGGCATCAGTCTGTCCGCCGGGCAACGCGTGATGCAAAACTTCACGCTGGAGCTGGGGGACGTGACGGAAACGGTCACGGTCGAAGGAGCAGCTCCGCTCGTCAACACGGTTTCCGCCGAGCAGCTGCACGCCTTCGAAAGGACCGACCTTACCCAGCTGCCCTTGCGGAACCGGAATTTCACGCGAGTGCTGATCCTGACGCCGGGCGCGGTGCCGAGCACCGGCAGCGCCGAGGGGGTCAATCTGAACGGCATCGGCACCAACGGCACCCAGTGGTCACTGGACGGAACTAATGCCAGCGGAAACACGGGAGCCAACAGCCCCGGCGTCTACCAGGCGGCAAACCTTGTGGACGTCATGAGCGTCGAGGCGATCCAGGAGGTGAGCGTGGTCAAAGGCGTCATTCCGGCAGAGTATGAAAACGCCATCGGCGGCCAGGTGAATCTCATCTCGAAATCCGGAACCAACCAGTGGCACGGAAGCCTCTTTGAGAACCACCGGAATAGGGCGCTCAACGCGCGGTTTCAGCGGCTGGACACCAAGGCGCCGCTCACCTTCAACCAATTCGGCGGCTCGCTCGGCGGCCCGATCGTCAGGGACAAGATTTTCATTCTGGGCGCCTACGAGGGTTACCGGGAAGTGGAGGGCCAGTTCGTTCAAGGAAACGTTCCCACCGAGAGTTTGCGCTCGCAACTGCTTCGCGCCGTTCCGGAATACCGGCTCAGCCTGGATGCATTTCCGCTCCCCAGCCAACCCACCAGCCCGACGGCGGGGGTTGGACTTTTCTCGGCCGCCAAACGCGCCGTGCGCGACGACGATCATGTGGATGCCAAGGGAGATCTCATTCTGACGCCGTTGAGCCGCCTGGCGGTCACCTTCAACCACGGCAAGCCGTTCCGATCCATTCCTCGCATTTTCTTCGATGACGACCGCGCCTGGATCAACAGCCTGAATCGTCTGAGCATCAGCCACACCTTGAGCAAGCCTGGTTTGGTCTCTGAGACTCGTTTCGGTTATACAAGAGCTACCCAGGTGCGTACCGACGGGTTTTTCAGCCGCAAAGATCCGAACAACCCGGAAGAGCCCTTCACCGGGGCACGTTCGTTGCCCAGGCTGAGCACGGGACTCGGCTTCAGCGGACCGGAAGGGGAAGCCAACCGTTCCGGGGGACCGCTGTATTCCGTCTCGCAAAAGTTTGCACGCCCCATGGGCCGGCACTTTTTCAAGTTCGGGGGTAATTTCAGCTACCTCTCCGGCACGCGCAATAACCCGGAGATTCCCAGCTTCTTTTATCCGGATCTGGACAGTCTGCTGAACAACAGTCCCCGTTCCGTCACCGTAACGTTTGGCAATGGCGACTTCAGCATGCGGACCTACGAATTCGGCGGTTTCTTTCAGGATGATTTCCGTGTGACGCCGAAGTTCACCTTGAACCTGGGCCTGCGTTACGATTTTTATTCCAATTTCCGTTCGGTCGGAAAGGCGGGAACGCCGGCCTCCGGGCTTCATAACCCCAGTTTCCTGAGCATGGACGGCAAGTTTACCGTCGGCCCGTTCCGGCCCGTGGACAAGCCGTTCGATCATGATCCGGTCAACCTCGGACCGCGTTTCGGCTTTGCCTATAATCCGGACGGGCGGGGTAAGACGGCAGTCCGTGGCGGGTTCGGCCTGCTGTTCACTCACAACACCGCAGAAATCGGCTGGTTCGCCACGGCGATCGCCCCCAACATTCCTTCGCGGCAGGAATTCGGACCCGCCAGCATCGCTCGCTTCAATGTCCGGTACCCTGCTTTCAATGCCGATTTTCTCCGTTTTGTGCAGCAGCTGGCGCAGGAGGCCGGCCCCATGCCGCGCAACGTGTTCCAGATGTTCAATACCAAGCTCCATGCCCCATACTCCATGCAGTTCAGCTTCGACATCCAGCGGCAACTCACCGAAGGCCTGATGTTCAGTACCGGCTTCGTGCGCACGCGGGGCGTTAAGCTCATCATGTTCCGCGCGGCCAATCGCGTAGATCGGATCACCGGCTTGCGGCCGAACCCTAACCTGTCGCAGCCAGTCTTCACAGATAATTCCCAAAGCCTTACCTACCATGCCTGGCAGTCGACTCTCAAAGGCCGCATCGGACGGAATCTCAGTCTCGACGTGAGCTACACCTGGTCCAAGGGGCTGTCGAACGGAGGAGGAGACTTCGGGGCTTGGTTTACCGGAGAGAATAGCAATACGCTGAACCAGGAGTTCTTCGACCTCAGGGCGGACCGGGGACCCACCGCCTTTGACTTGACGCACTTCTTCAGCGCGGGTTTCGTTTATTCATTGCCTGAGGTGCGGCGGGTCGGCAACCGGGCTGTCCGCCACGTATTCGGCGGGTGGCAGCTATCCGGAATCTTCCGAGCCAACAGCGGCCTGCCTGTCACGGTCGTGCAAAGTTCCTCCCGGCCGGGCGATCGTACGGACTTCGTCGGCGGGGGCCCGGTGATCCTTTCCGACTATCGGCGCACATTGCAGTACCTGAACCCGGCCGTGTTCCGTCTGATACCCGTGTCCAGTGCGTCCGGCGCCCCCGTCCGTCCCGGAAACGTGGGACGCAATTCGATTCGGGAGCCCGGTCTGTGGAATCTGGACTTCAGCTTTGGAAAATCTTTTCCAGTCCCGATGGGAGAAGCCGGGCGGCTGCAACTGCGAGCAGACTGGTTTAACGGCTTCAACCATACGAACCTTTCGGGACTCCGGACGAACCGGAATGACAGGTTTTTCGGTCAGCTCCTGAGCACGCGGGGAGCGCGAGTGATTCAAGTCGCGGCCAGCATCAACTTTTAGGGCCGGCGCTCGAAGCCCGGCAGTCAGGCGCTGGCGCGCAAAAAATGACTGGGAGGTGAACGTGCAAGAGCAAAAGTGGCATCGCCGTGCATTCTTGAAGACTGCGATGGCGGGCGGAGCTATGGCTGCGGCATCGCAATTCGACACGGCAAAGAAGATGATCGGCATCCAGGTGGGCGCGGTCTCCTTCGTGGATGAAGGCACCGAGCAGGTGCTGGACATTTTCCAGCAGCGGGCCGCCATAAACACCCTCTTCCTCGCGGTGTTTACTTATGGACGGGGAATCGCCGGGCGCCAAGTGCCGGGCCAGCCCCTTCCGGACCATGGCAAGCAGGAATACGATCTGGACTTCCACGGCGGCAACTATGCGACCGTTCACCCGCAATACTACAAAGACACGGGCATCAAACCCGAAGACACGCGGGCGCCGGATCACGGCAAGCTGGACATCATCGCCGAGGTGCTGCCCGCTGCCAGAAAGCGGGCCATCCGGACGATTTTGTGGGCGGAAGACGTCTGGCGCAGAGATATCCCCGGCATCGAAAAACTCCAGGAGACCGACCTTCACGGACGCAAGTCCGGCCGCCTCTGCTTCAACAATCCCTACTACCGCAATTTTTTACTGGGCTTGTTCGAGGACTACACGCGCTCCTATGACATTGACGGCATCATGTGGGGCTCGGAGCGCCACGGCGCTTTGGGAAACGCCCTTGGCCTCAGCCACGGAGGTGCGCGCAGCGATCCTGGCGCGGTTGGCTGCTTCTGCCAGTACTGTGAGGACAAGTGCAAGTGGCAGGGCATCATCCGGTTCGAGCGCGTGAAGGAGGGCTACCTCCGCCTGGAGGAATTCGTCCGCTCCAGCCGGGCGGCCAAGCGGCCGGTCGATGGCTACTTCGTGACGCTCCTGCGGCTCTTCATGCGCTATCCGGAAATTCTGGCCTGGGAACAGTTCTTCCACGATAGCCTGCGTGAGACTTATGAGGCTCTCTACAAGCGAGTCAAGTCCATCAAGCCAAACGTTCTGGTGGGCTGGCACATCTGGCACAACAACTCGTTTAGCCCTTTCTATCGCGCACAACAGGATCTGCAAGAGCTTTCAAAATACTCAGATTTTTTGAAAATGGTCATGTACCACAATTGTGCCGGAGAGCGGATGGCTAGCTACATTGACAGTGTAACCGGCACGATTCTTGCGGACCTTCCGAAGCAACAGGCGTTGGACTTCCATTACCGCGTCATGAACTTCGCCGAACGGAGCTATGACCAGATTCCATTCACCGGCATGTCCGCCGACTATGTGGCACGCGAGACGCGACGCGCCCTGGAAGGCGCAGCCGGCACCAAGACCTTGATCTGGCCCGGCATTGACATTGACATTCCTACGGCGGCCAACCACAGCAAGAGCACGCCCCAAGGCACCAAAGAGGCGGTCCTGGCCGCATTCCGCTCCGGCGCACACGGCGTCATTCTCTCGCGGAAGTATTCGGAGATGCGTCTGGCCAACCTGAGCGGGGCCGGCGATGCCGTCCGCGAACTGAAGCTGGTTTGAAAGGGAGCAACCTCCATGAGTATCGAAACTGCCACTACGCAGCACCGCCTGAACCAAAGCCTGGAAACCGAGGGGATCCGGGTCCTCGGTCCGGTGGACGAGGCGGCGGCGGAAATTTTGACGCCCGAGGCTCTGCGCTTCGTGGCTGCACTATCGCGCCGCTTCGAAGGGACGCGCCGCAAGTTGTTGGCCGCCCGGGCGGAGCGGCAGCAGCGTCTGGACGCGGGCGAACTTCCGGACTTTCTTCCCCAGACCAGGGAGATTCGCGAGGCCGAATGGACCGTAGCGCCCATCCCTTCCGACTTACTGGACCGTCGCGTGGAGATTACGGGCCCGGTGGACCGGAAGATGATCATCAACGCGCTCAATTCCGGCGCCAGTGTGTATATGGCTGACTTTGAAGATTCGAATTCCCCCACCTGGCGGAATAACATCGAAGGGCAGATCAACCTCCGCGATGCCGTCAACGGGACCATTTCCTTTGTGAGCCCGGAAGGCAGGCATTACCGGCTCTCGGAAAAGACGGCGGTTTTGATGGTCCGTCCTCGCGGCTGGCACCTTGACGAAAAGCACGTTCTCGTGGACGGCGTCCCTGTTTCGGGGTCGCTGTTTGATTTTGGCTTATTCTTTTTTCACAATGCGCGCGCCTTGACAGAGAAGGGCACAGGGCCGTACTTTTACTTGCCTAAGCTGGAAAATCACCTCGAGGCCCGCCTCTGGAACGAAGTTTTCAATTTCGCGCAGGACCGGCTTGGGATCCCGCGCGGGACCATCCGCGCCACGGTGCTCATCGAGAACATCCTCGCCGCCTTTGAGATGGACGAAATTCTCTTCGAGCTCCGCGAGCATTCCGCCGGGTTGAACTGCGGCCGCTGGGACTACATCTTCAGTTTCATAAAGAAGTTCCGTAACCGGCCTGAGTTCGTGCTGCCCGACCGCGCCCAGGTCACCATGGACAAGGCCTTTCTCAAAGCGTACGTGGACCTGCTGATCCGTACGTGCCACCGCCGCAACATCCACGCCATGGGGGGGATGGCGGCCCAAATTCCGATCAAGAACGACCCGGAAGCCAACGAGCGCGCTCTGGAAAAAGTACGCCAGGACAAACTCCGGGAGGTACGTGCGGGCCACGACGGCACCTGGGTTGCGCATCCCGGGCTGGTGTCGGTGGCCCGGGAGGTGTTCGACGCCGCAATGCCGGGGCCTCATCAGATCGCTTGCCGCCGGGAGGACGTCTCCGTGTCGGCCGCGGATCTTCTCCGGGTCCCGGAAGGGGAGATCACCGATCACGGGCTTCGCGTCAACATTGACGTCGGTATTCAGTATCTGGAGTCGTGGCTCCGGGGCGTTGGCTGCGTGCCCATCTACAACCTCATGGAAGATGCCGCCACAGCCGAGATCTCCCGCGCCCAGGTCTGGCAGTGGATTCGTCACGAAGCGCGCACCAGCGACGGCCGCCCCGTGACGCCCGCCCGGGTCCGGCGTGTCATCGCCGAAGAACTGGAAAAGCTCCGCGAGCACCTGGGACCCGAGCGCTTCGATTCGGGGCGGTTCGAACTGGCAGCACGCCTTTTCGACAATATGATGACTCGTGAAGATTTCCAGGAGTTCATGACGCTTGCAGCCTACGAGTACTTGGACTGAGAACCGTCCTCGGTAAACTTAGTTATATATACTTCGCCCGAATACTAGTACCGCGATCCAACGCGAGATCGAAATTTCTCTTTACTGCGGCGCGGTTCCCTGATATTCTATGGCCGACTGGGAACGGGCAAATCACCCGGTTTCGCAACGGTAGTTCCTCCGGACCGTACCGCGTCTCCGATGACCCCGCCAGCCAAGGAGGAACGACATGCCGACGCGTAAAGATTTACCGTCGAATCCGCAGGATGCCCCCAGCGATCCCGACTTTCAGTTCGTGCTCCAACAGTTGCTGGACGCCTGGAAGCCCGTCCTCGACGAGGAACTCCGGCGGGCAGAGTCCGCCGAGAGGCTGGAGCAGGAAGAGCAAAAGACACCGTTTGACTGCGAAGCCGAGATCGCTCTTGGAAACCGAATTCTCGAGAGGTTTTTTACTGAAGACGTAGCACAGCGACTGCTTCCGCCGGAAGCACGCCAGCTTTTGGGCGCCATTGACCGGTGGCGGTGGTGCTACCTGCACATCCGCTGCTGTATCCTGTTCGGCTGGCTCGTCTGCCGCGGGCCCCGCACCTTCCGCGGCTTCTTTTATTACCTTTATCGCTATTGGCTGTGCATTCGCGGGATACTCGGCATCGCTCCGGTAGGCCGTCCCCTCACCGCAGAAGAAAGCGAGGACCTGCGGGCGCTGGCCTCCCAGGCGGCTGCAGCCTGGAAACCGTACCTCGCCGACCAGTTGGCCTCGGTCGAGTTCCCGCTCGGGCTGCCGGAAGAAGCCGTGTCGGGCAAACTGGACTGCCTAGAAGGCGAAGAGGACCGGGCCGCGCTCTTCGAGCGCCTGTTCACGCTGGACACTGCTCGAGCCCTGCTCGGCCGCAAGGAGTTTGAAGCGCACGTGGCGGAGCCCTTTTTCTGGTTCTGCCGCTGCTGGTGCCTGTGCGCGATCCGCTTCGGCTGCTGCCTGGCTCGCGCTCACTCGCTGGTCGAGTTCGTCCGCTGTCTGCGCGCCTACCGTGAGTGCCTCCGGCGCTGCTTCCGTCCCATACATTGCGAGCTGCACAAGCCGACCGGCTGCACGGAAGAGGAACCCAATCCGAACGCCGGCGGACTCACCGTCACGGTTGTCGGAACCGCCTCGGGTTCGTTCTTCAGTCATTACACGCTGGAGATCCGCAAAGTGGAAGGCGACCCGTGCGACACCGACCAAGGATGGACCGGAGGTCCCGGGGTGGCCGTCTACCCGGGCGGCACGCCCGTGGGTTCGGCGCCGGTCGTCAACGGCGTGCTCGGCTGGATCAACACCACGACGCTCAGCCCGGGCAGTTACGAAATCCGGGTGTGCGTCCACGCCACGCAGCCCCAGGGCTCGCGCACGTGCTGCTGCATCCAGTTCAATCTGTTCAAGAAAATGGTGTGGATCGAGCGCGTGGCCGGCGCGCCCGTCGCGACGCCGCCGGGCCCGTTCGTCTTTGACGCGCCCATCGTCAACGCCAATCCGGGTGGAATCGTGGTGCCGGTGGGATGCTGCGTCACGGTGAAAGGCTCGGCCTTCGTGGGCGAGTGCAACAACCGCAAGATCAAGTGCGTGGACTTGCGCTACGGCCTCGGCTTCCTGCCAGGGCCCGGAATGATGGGTTTTAACCCCGCCGCCTTCTTCGGATCGCTGCTGGCGCCGACCGGGCCGATCTGCTATGAGCCCCCCGACGAAGCCCTCAAACGCGCCCCCTGGAATCAGATCGTGGGTCGCGCCCTGACGACCCGGTTCGTCAAAACCACCCTCACCTTCTTTAACACCACGATCACGGTCTACAAGCTGCAGGACTTTTGCTTCGACTCGCGCCAGCTTCCGCCCTGCCCGGACTCCGCCCATGCCTGCCACAGCGGCAAGTACACCTTGCTGTTGGACGTAACGGACACGCTCAACAACCACTACTACGACACGCAGCACGTGTGGTTTGACAACAAGCCGATCCACGCCAAGTTCAGTGGTCTTCAGGGACTGCCCTCCTGTTCCGACATGGACCTGAGCAAATTCGTACCTGCCGGCGCCCCGTGCGGCGCTCCCTGGCCCATGAACGCCCTTGGCATCGCCTACGACGAGTACATTGATCCTGCCGATCTGAGTTATCCCAGCGACAACTTCGACTTCTACCAGCTGGTGATCACGCGCCAGGGAGGGCCCAGCTACAACGTGCCCATAACGCCTACTCTGGCTCCGCCTATGTTCGGGCCCAACCCGCTGCATGGCAACAGCCGTGTCGGAGACCCGGGCACGCGCTGTGAGGAAGCCATCGGAGGATGTCCGCCTCCTCCGCACCCGCCGGAAGTGGCCGGAATCCTCACCCAGATGGACCTGCGCATCTTCGACGCCGTATGCGCTGCATCTCTCGCTCCGCCGTTCGCCCCGCCCGCCGGTTTCGCGCTCCAGCGCGGCGAATGCTGCGGCTACGCGTTTCAGCTCTACGTGCAGGACAAAACCTGGGACGACGGCGGTCCGGGCAACTGCCACCATCTGTGGACGCCGCCCTGGGCGGTTTGCATCTGCAACGACCTGCCCCGGCAGGGTCCCTTCGGTTAAAGGCCAATGAGCGAGTTAGGGTTCTGGACCCGGTTCGCCCTCTCCGTCCTCGCGGTCTGGCGGGTGTCGCACCTGCTCGCCCGCGAGGACGGCCCCTGGGACCTGATCTACCGGCTACGCCGCCGCATGGGCGACTCAACGCTGGGGCGTCTTATGGACTGCTTCTATTGCCTGAGCCTGTGGGTGGCGCTTCCATTCGTTTTCTTTGTTGTCGGCGCCTGGTTTGACCGTGCCGTCGTTTGGCTGGCACTCTCCGGCGCCGCATGCCTGCTCGAGCGCTGGACCGAGCGCCCGACCCCGTCAGTTTCGCTTCAGGAGGACTCTCATGCCGTGCTGTGGTCAGAAACGGGCCGCTCTGGCGAGTTCGCGCCCCCAGCCAAACACCGCCCCGGCAGTCCATCCCGCTTCGCGCACTGAGCCGCCGTCCGTGCAGTCGCCGCATCGTGTGCGCCTGCGCTATCTGCAACAGTCCCCCGTGCTCGTCCGCGGCGCCTCGACCGGGCTCTTCTATCGGTTCTCGGCCGAGGAATCTGAGGCGACTGTGGATGCCAATGATGCGCCCGCCCTGGAGCGTACCGGCTTTTTTCAGCGCCTCTAGATGAGCTGTGGCTACTGAATCACCGGCGTGCCGCCCTGCGGTTCCAGGCGGATCTCGCCAAAGGTGCTCTCGTACTGCTGGATGTTCTGCTGTAGCACGTTGGTGAGCGCCTTGGCCTGCTGCGGGCTCAGGTAGATCCCCTGGAAGTTGTGGATCGTGACACTGTCCGGCGCGGTCTGGCTGATGGTGCCGAACATCAGGAAAAAATCCCACAGATTGGCCCGCACCTGAACACTGTTGGCGTAATTCTCGCGGTAGTCCGGCGTCTGCGTCAGCTGGATCTTCGGCGGCTGCGGTTGCATGACTGGGTATGGCTCCCTTTCCAAGGCGCGGCTACGGCTTGCCTGCGCCTTTGGCACGGTCCACATACTTGAGGTTCTCTACATCGAGGCGGATCACATCGCCGGTCTTGATGAACTGCGGCACCATGATCTGTACGCCGTTTTCAAGCACCGCTTCTTTCCAGGTGCTGTCCTGCTGGGCATGAGCCGGCGGCGCGGTGTCGGCGATCCTCACTTCGATGATATCGGGAAACAACACGCTGACCGGCTGGCCTTCCACAAACTCCACCTGCAGGCGCATCTCCGGCCGGAGAAAGCGTGCCTGGGATCCGAGGACTTTGAGCGGCACGGCCACCTGTTCGAATGTCTCCGGGTTCATGAAGTAGCAGGCATCGGCGTCCGTATAGAGAAATTCCATTTCCTGCTTTTCGACGGGCAGATCTTCCAGCTTGAGATCCGAGCGGAAGCTGTGTTCCCACAGCGTGCCCGTGGCCAGATTTTTCAGCCGCGCGTGCGTGGTGCCCCCCATTTTGCCCTGCCCCGGGTGATAGTCCGCCACCAGAACCTTGTAGATCTGGCCCTCATAACGCACCGCCATGCCGGCTCGGAGCTGGGACGCTTGTACCATCGGTCAAAGCCTCCGTGTGCATCAACAGGATACTACAGCGTGCCGGGCGACCAATCGGCCCGGAAGGGGGCGTTGTCTGAGGCGTTGTCTGAAGGGAGCGCCGCGCGGCAACAGGCTCGCCTGGGGCGAACCGCTGAGGCTGAGGAGGGCAGGAGTGCGGCGGCCCCACTTGATCAAACTTGTGGCGGGGACGACGGGACTCGAACCCGCGACCTCCGACGTGACAGGCCGGCGTTCTGACCAACTGAACTACGTCCCCGCGGGGGTTGGTAGCGCTAACGGGATTCGAACCCGTATTTGAGCCTTGAGAGGGCTCCGTCCTAACCCTTAGACGATAGCGCCGTCCGCTCTTTCAGTATACCAGCCGCCCCTTTGGCGGGGCACAGGACGCGGCCCGCAAGATCGTGCTTCCAAAGCCCGGCCGCGGCCCGGATCCTTCAGAGAACCTGCTCGGACCAGTTTTCCAGAATCCCCTTCAGTTTCTGCATGAACTGGTCCGCCACGGCGCCGTCGATCAAGCGGTGATCAAAGGTGAGCCCCATCAGGGAGATGTAGCGGATGGCGATGGCGTCTTCCTCCACCACCACAGGCGTTTTTTCCACCGCACCCACACCCAGGATCGCCACCTGCGGCTGGTTGATGATCGGCGTGCCGAACAGGCTGCCGAAACTGCCGAAGTTCGTGATCGAGAACGTCCCGCCGTGCACTTCCTCGGGCTTGAGCTGGCGGGAGCGTGCCCGCGTGGCCAGATCCACGATGGCCCGCTGGAGCCCGAGCACGTTCATTTCATCGGCATTGCGGATGACCGGCACGATCAGCCCGTTGTCCAGCGCCACGGCGATCCCGATGTTGATTTCGTTGTGGTAGATGATGTTGTTGCCTTCGATCGACGCGTTCACGATCGGGAAGGCACGCAGCGCTTCGGCGGCGGCCCGCGTGATGAACGGCAGATAGGTGAGTGAGTAGCCGTAGCGCGACTGCACCTCAGTCTTGTACCGCTCCCGGATTCGGGCTACCCGCGTCATGTCCACCTTGTGCACGGTGGTTACGTGAGGCGAGGTGCGCTTGCTGAGCACCATGTGCTCGGCGATCTTCTGCCGCATGATGCTCATGGGTTCGACGCGCGCCTTGGGACGCTCGGCGCGCGGGGGAGGCGGAACCTCCACGGTCGGCGGGGGTGGCGCCACAGGCGGCGGAGCCGGTGCGGGTTCGGCGGCGGAGCCGGTGCGGGTTCCGGTGGCGGCGCCGCAGCCGCTTGTGCCGCCCGCGTCGCCAGGTACGCCTCGACGTCCTGCTTCGTGATGCGGCCGCCTGAACCTGTGCCCTTTACCTCGCGGAGATCAATGCCGTGCTCGCGCGCCATCCTTCGCACCAGGGGAGAAATCGGACCCGGAATCTCGCCCTCTGGAGCAGCTTCGGCCGCAGGCTGCGGCGGCGGAGCCGCGGGCGGCGCGGGCGCCGCCGCCGCCACTTCCGCTTTCGGTGCGGGAGGCGGAGCTGCGACCGGCTTTTCCTCCACCGGCGTCCGCCCGTCCCCGGTCTCCTCAATCCGGGCCACCACCGTGTTGATCGGAACCGTCTGCCCCTCTTCGACCAGGATCTCGGCCAGCACTCCGGCTGCGGGCGAGGGGATCTCCGTGTCCACCTTGTCGGTCGAGATCTCAAACAGCGGTTCGTCCCGCTCCACCCGGTCGCCTTTTTTCTTGAGCCACCGGGTCACGGTACCCTCGACGATGCTTTCCCCCATCTGGGGCATCACCACGTCGGTCATGAAACGCTCTCCAAATCCCTCACTGCATTCCCTCACTGCTTGGATGATCTCACAGTCGAAAACGCGCCCGAAATGGCGCGCGAGCGCCCGGACGACTTCCCCGCCTGTTGCGGCGCAGCCCAGATCGGCCATCGAGGTCACGGGAGCACTCAGCCCGCAGGGCACGATGTAGCGGAAGTAGCTCAGATCCGTAGTGACGTTTAAGGCGAAGCCGTGCGAGGTCACCCAGCGGCTGATATGCACGCCGATGGCCGCGATCTTGCGCCCCTCCACCCAGACCCCGGTGCAGCCCGGAACGCGCCCCGCGCGCAGTCCGAACTCGCCCACTGCACCCATGATCACCTCCTCGAGGGCACGCACGTAGGCCACCACATCCCGCTTCCACTCCCGCAAATCCAGAATCGGATAGCCGACGATCTGCCCCGGCCCGTGGTAGGTGATGTCGCCGCCGCGGTCTGTGTGGTAGAAGGTCACCCCCGCGCGCCGCAGATCCTCTTCGCCCACCAGCAGGTGCTCGAGCCGCCCGTTGCGCCCGAGCGTGATCGTGGGAGGATGCTCGACGATCAGGAACTGGTCCGGGATCCGACCCTGCTTGCGCTCCTCCACGAACCGCCCTTGCAGATCGAGAGCCGCTCCGTATTCGATCCGTCCCAGCTCGCGCAGTTCGCATCTACGCATTGATGGCCAGGCCGTAAACTGCGTTGAACGCCTCTCCGACAGCCTCGGACACGGTCGGATGCGGGTGAATCGAGCTCATGAGGGTGTCCACCGTAGCCTCCGCTTCCATGGCCGCCACGGCCTCAGCAATCAACTCCGTCGCGCCGGGACCAATGATGTGCACCCCGAGAATCTCCCCGAACCGCTCGTCGGCCACGACCTTGACAAAACCCTCGTGTCGCCCAAGAATGGTGGCCTTGCTGTTGCCGGTAAAAGGGAACTTGCCGATCTTCACCTTGTAGCCCCGCTGGCGGGCCTCCGCTTCGGTCAAGCCGACGCTGCCGATGCCGGGCTCGGTAAAGGTCACGTTGGGGATGCGCTTGGGATTCACGGGCTTCACCGGTTTGCCGGCAATGTGGCCCACGGCGACAAGTCCCTCCATCGTCGCCGCGTGAGCCAGCCAGGGATGCCCGGCCACGACGTCGCCGATGGCGTAGAGTCCCGGTTCCGCCGTCTGCATCCACTGGTTGACCTTGATGTAGCCGCGCTCGGTTTCGACGCGGGTGTTCTCCAGGCCGATGCCTCCGGTGTTCGGCTTGCGGCCCACCGCTATGAGAATCTTGTCCGCCTGCAGGTCCTCCCGCTTGCCGGAGGGGAACTTCAGGCAAAATCCCACTCCCTCCGCCGTGCGCCGGACATTCTCTACGGTGGCTCCCGTCTCCACGCGGATGCCGGCCTTGCGGAAAGCCCGCTCCAGTTCCTTCGAGATCTCTTCATCCTCGAGCGGCACGATGCGGGGCAGCATCTCGATGAGGGTCACTTCGGATCCGAAGCGGTTGAAGATCGAAGCAAACTCCACCCCCACGGCGCCGGCCCCCACAATCGCCAGGCTCCTCGGAATCTGCCGCATCTCGAGGATTTCGATGTTGGTCAGCACAAACTCCGGGTCGGGCTCCAGCCCGGGCAGCATGCGCGCTTCCGATCCCGTGGCGAGGATGATGTTACGCGCCTCCAAAATGCGCGTTCCATCCGCGCCGGTCACCTCCACTTTGCCTCCTCCCTTTAGGCGGCCGTAGCCGCGGATCCACTCCACCTTGTTTTTTCGGAACAGGAACTCAATGCCCTTGGCGTGCCTGGCCACGACTTCGTTCTTGCGCTCAATCACCTTCGAGTAGTCCAGGCGCGGGTTGTCACAGAGAATGCCGTGACGTTTACCCTCGAGCAGCTCCTGCCAGACGTCCGCGGTGTGCAACAGCGCCTTGGTGGGGATGCAGCCCACGTGCAAGCACGTCCCCCCGAGCTTAGGCGCCTTCTCGACGACGGCGGTGCGCAGCCCGTATTGTCCGGCCCGGATGGCGGCAGGGTAGCCGCCTGGGCCGCTTCCGATCACGATGACGTCGTAGGACATCCCCCTCCATCTTAGCAACGGCGTGTTGGGGCTCCGTTTTAAGCCGTGGCCACCGCTTCCTGCAAGAATTGCCGCACGCGCCCGAGCGCCTCCTCCTGAACGGCAGGATCGTCACCGAAGCCTCGAAACCAGACGATATCGGGTTCGCGCCGGAACCAAGTCCACTGACGCTTGGCGTAGCGCCGCGTGTCCCGCTGGGCGTAGTAAAGCGCCTGTTCGTAGGTCAGCTCGCCGCGCAACATCTGCACTGCCTGGCGGTAGCCGTGGGAGCCGAGCGGCTTGACATCGGGGGCGTAGCCGAGCTCCAGAATCCTCCGCGTCTCGTCAACCAGCCCCGCTTCGAACATCTTGCGGCACCGTTCGTTGAGCCGTTGATAAAGCGCCTCGCGAGGCGGATCCAACCCGATCTTCAGCACACGAAAGCCTTCAAGTCGGTCTCGTCCCAAGGCGAAGGCCTCCGAAAGCGGGCGGCGCAGCAGCAGGCAGACTTCGACGGCGCGAATCAGCTTATGCCGGTCGCTCGGGTGGATCCTGGCAGCCGAGGCGGGATCCAGTCTCCGCAGCAGCCGGTAGAGCAGTCCCGGTCTTCGCGCTTCGCGCGCTGCCAGCCGCTGCCGGAGAGCTTCGTCGCGCTGGGGTCCGGGAAAAAGTCCTTCGAGCAACGCCCGCAGATAAAACCCGGTACCCCCGCAGACCACAGGAAGGCGGCCGCGCGCAGCAATCTCCCGTAGCAGCTGGCGCGCTCGCCGGGCATACTCGCCTGCGCTGAAGACCTCGTCGGGCTCGGCCACGTCCATCAGGTGATGGGGAATTCCGCGCCGCTCTTCGGGGCGGAGTTTGGCCGTACCGATGTCCAGGTGGCGATAGATCTGGAGCGAATCGCAGTTGACGATCTCGCCCCCGAACTCCTGGGCGATGCGCAGGGCCAGCTCGCTTTTGCCCGCCCCCGTCGGCCCCACCACCGCCACCAAAAATCCGTCAGCCTGGTATGGCACCTTTTTCGTGGTAGGGCACCGCCGTACGGGCTTCCGTAGCCAGCCGGCCCGCCTGCCGCATGCGTGTGTCCCATCCGTGCCGCGCCGCCACTACGGCCAGCCATAACACGATCCATAGCGCTTGAGCCGCCAGAAGATGCGTGAGTTGCAGCCAGGAAGGCGCCCCCAGAACCACATCCATAACCCCCAGCCCGAGTTGCCCGATCAGGAGCGCTACGCCGAACTGCGCCAGGCTCGCCAGCGGGCTCCGACCGGCTGCTCTGCGGCAGGCCAGAAACAGCCGCGCCAGAACAACCGCAGTCGCGATTGCAAGCAAGGGATGGACGATGCGCAGCCGCACCAGGAAATGCTGTGCCGGGGATACTCCCTCCTGCAGCCGTGCCCACAGCGAGCCGTCAAGCGCTGGCCGGCCGGGGAATAGCGTGTCCCCGAGCGCCGTCACAGCCCCGCTCATGTTCGTCAGCAGCATCCCCATCAAGGCGGCGGCCACCAGCCCTGCCGGCGCTCCCTTCCAGCCCAGACTCCGCCACGGCGACGCCAGCCAGGCCACGGTGGCCGCGCTCGCCGTCAACAGCAGCGTGTTGACAAGGTGCAACGACACCACCACCGCCCGTGCCGTGCTGGCATCCGTTGCCACCCAGCCTTTCTTTACGAGCAGAGCGCCGATCAGGCTCTCCACAACCAGGAAAAACAGCGCAGCCAGCGACGCTCGAAATACGCTGGAGCCGGCCCTACGGGCTCCCCAAACCAGAACCAGCGCCAGCACGCCGCACAGCCCGCTGCTTGCCCTGTGGATGAACTCCGTGAGCGTCTTCACGGAAGGGGAGGGGGGCAGAATCTCCCCCTGGCAGGTGGGCCAGTGGCTCCCGCAACCATCGCCGGAAAAGCTGATCCGCACCCAGGCGCCGAACAGGATTACGACCACTAGGTAGGCCACGAAGAACCACGCGAATCTCCGAAACCAGGCGGCAGCCATTCCCGAATCGTCCCTGAACCTCATTCCAACACGGGAGTATCCCGGCCGCAACACACGGGCCGCCGGAGCTACCATGAGGCTATGGCGGGCCTGACCGAACGCCTGATCCTGGGCGAGCTGGATGCCTTGATCCGCCACGCGATCCGCATCGCCCTCATCTTGCTCGCCGCTTTCCTCATCACTCGCCTCATTCACCGCTGGGTGCCGCGCCTGCGGGAGCGCGCCGTCGCCGCCATGCGCCGCCACGCCGAGGTGCCGAACATCGAGCTTGAAAAGCGTGCGGCAACCCTCAGCAGCATCTTTCGGAAGACGGTGGCGGTGCTGATCTGGATCGCCGCCGTCGTGATGTGTCTGCGGGAAGCGGGCTTCGATATCGGTCCGATCCTGGCGGGCGCCGGAGTGGCAGGCCTGGCCGTGGGCTTCGGCGCGCAAAACCTCGTGCGAGATGTGATCTCGGGCCTGTTCTTACTCATCGAGAACCAGATCCGGGTCAACGACGTGGTCGTGATCAACGGAACCGGCGGCTTGGTCGAAGAGATCAACCTGCGGACGACCGTGCTGCGGAGCCTCGACGGCACCGTGCACATCTTTCCCAACGGCGCCATCACCAGTCTTTCCAACATGACTCGCGAGTACTCTTACTACGTCTTCGATGTGGGCGTGGCCTACAAGGAAGATACCGACCGCGTCATCGAGGTCCTCCGGGAGGTGGGCCGCAACCTGATGGAAGACCCCGAGTACGCGCCGCTGATTCTCGAACCTCTCGAAGTGCTGGGCGTGGACAAGTTTGCCGATTCGGCCGTAATCATCAAAGCGCGCATCAAGACCGTTCCCATCCAGCAGTGGAAGGTGGGCCGCGAAATGAACCGCCGCATCAAGAAACGGTTTGACGAACTCGGCATCGAGATTCCCTTCCCGCACATCAGTCTCTATTTCGGCGAAGCCAGCAAGCCCGTGCGCCTCCAGCTGGACGGCGCGGCCCGCGAGGAGCTGAAGGCTCTGATTCGCGAAGTCCTGGACGAGCGCGCGGCCGCGAGCTAAATGCCGGCGCCGCAGGTCCTTTTCGGGTTGATCGCCGACGATCTTACCGGCGCCTGCGACGCCGGCGTGCAGTTTGCACAACGTGGGCTCCGCACACTCGTCTGGCTCTCCGCCGAGAATCCACCCCCGTCGGCGGACCTGCTCGCCTTGGTCACCGAGGGGCGCTCTCAGGCTCCGGGGGCGGCTCGGGCCGCGGCCGCCGCCGCTTGCCGGCGTCTGCTGAGCCTTGGCCGTTCCATACTGTTTCAAAAAATTGATTCGACCTTCCGTGGCAACCCGGGCTTTGAAGTCGGTGGGATCATGGAAGCCGGCGGCTTCGCTCTCGCCTTGCTCACCCCGGCATTTCCGGCCCTCGGACGAACGGTGGAGCAGGGATGGCTGCGCGTGGCAGGCAGCAGCGAGTCCGTGCACGTGCCGTCGCGCCTGCGGGATCAGGGTCTTGCCCACGTGATCGAAATCAAGCCGGAGGAATCGAGCAGGGCGCTCGCGGAGTGCCGGAGCACGACGCCGGCCGTCGCAGTGGCGGATGCGTCAACGGACGATGATCTGGACCGGCTGGCCCGAAGCTGGGCCGCTCTGCAACCGAGGCCGCTCGCGGTCGGATCGGCCGGCCTGGCGAGGGCCATCGCGCGGGTCGTGACAGCTAACTCGGCAAGAACTGCGCCCGCCGAGTCCGGAACTCCAGATGCCACTCCCGGGCCCGTCGTGTTCGTCATCGGCTCAACGCATCAGGCCACCCGCGCTCAGGTGGAGCATCTCCAAGGCATGGAGGTCACTGCGATCGAGCCACAGGCCATGAGGGCTGCTCGCACGCTTGTGTCTCAGGGCCGGCACGCACTCATCCTGCTGGATCCGGCCCGGGCTTCCGCAGCGGAGCTCTTGTTTCTGCCTGAAGTCATCCAAGAATCTCCGATCGGCGGCCTTGTGCTTTGCGGCGGTGATACAGCCCTCGCCGTGTGCCGGGCCCTCAAGGCGCAGGCCATCGAACTCGAGGGCGAAGTCTGTATCGGGATCCCCTACGGCAGGCTCGTGGGCGGCCCTGCGGCCGGACTGCGCGTCGTCACGAAGGCCGGTGGATTCGGCGCACGGGAGGCGCTGGCCGAAGCCGCGATGTTTCTGTCACCGCGCCGGCCGAACCTACAATGAAAGCATGAGCCCGAGGCACATCCTTGCGTCTTTAATCCTTCTCGCGGCTCCTGCCCTCGCACAGCTGCACGTGGGTGTCAAGGCGGGAGCGCCGCTGGCCGACGTGACGGAGACCGTCGGCAGGGGGGACTGGGATAACCTGCCGTCGCACTGGGTTGTCGGGCTGATGGTGGATGTGGATGTGCCGGCGAACCTCGGCATTGAGTTCAATGCCCTTTACCGCCGCGTCGGCTACGAAGGAGCAACCGTGGATCCGCTTCCGCAGCTTCGCTGGAAGGTCAGAGACGAGGTCTGGGATTTTCCGCTCATCGCGAAATACAGATTCCCGGGGGCGGTCGTCCGGCCTTACGTGGGCGCCGGATGGTCTTTTCGGAAGCTGAATGACCTGATGCGCCTCGGGTCGGGATCGAACGGCGTGGTGCTCACGGGAGGCTTTCGCGCCAATGTCCTGATTGTGAAACTGTCGCCCGAGCTGCGCTACACGCGCTGGACCGGAGGCGAAAACGTCCCTTCCGGTTTCCGGGCCCGCAAGAACCAGGTGGAGTTCCTGCTGGGCGTGACATTTTGAGAGAGCGTGCTTTCGTAAGACTATCCGTGAAACCCGTCATTGCAGTCACAATCGGAGATCCTGCGGGGATCGGTCCCGAGGTCGTCGTGAAGGCGCTGGCCGATCCGGAACTCGCTCCGCTGGCGCA
>JBBIJF010000035.1:0-42548 GCA_037446115.1 Acidobacteriota bacterium
CCGGCGAAGTGACCAAACGAACCCACCGGCTCCGCCTCGAAGAGATCTGGGCCGACCTCTTTGAACTCAACGAGCGCCGTGAGGGAGCCGCCTGGACCCGCCGGCAGGCCCGGGAACGCTTCCCCTCTTACGCTGGCCCCGGCCTTACCGGCTAGAATCCACTCGCCCGGCGATGCAAAACGAACCCAAAGCTGCACTCGGGGCGGCAAAGGCGTGACCTTTCTGAAAGCACCCTGCCTCCGCGGCGGCCCGGAACCCGACGGGTTCGGCGCGCTTCCCCTGCGCGCCTGTGCTACCATGCCTGCGGGGGCGTGTTGTGCGGTTTTGCGCGGCCCGTTCCGGTTTGCTCGGGCTGATTCTCCTTAGAGTTGTGCCCGGGCAGCCTGCCGCCGTGGTTCAAGGGGTTCTCATTGAACAAGAGGGCACGCCCGTCTCCGGAGAACTCGCCGTCCGCAGCGTATCCACCTTCCACGTCTACCGGATCCTGTACGATGCCCGCACGGAGATTTACTTTGAGGGCCGGCCCTTCTCCATGGGGGACGCTCGTCTTGGCGACGTGTTCGAAGTTGCCGCCGAGCCTCCTCCGGGCAGCATCGGCAGCCGGGCATTACAGGTGCGCGTGATCAAACGCGCCCCGGAGCCGCCCCTGCCGCCTCCCCCGCGCCGCCGCGTGCGTCCGCGCGCCGTGCCTTTTACGGACGAGCGCTTCCCGCGCGGCAACGTCACGGTGGCCGGGGTCGTAATCCGCGTAGACCCCGGAGCGCTGGTGCTGCGCACGCGTCGCGAAGGTGAAAAGACCTTCGTCCTGCGCCCGGATACTCGCTACGTCGCCGGCGGTGCGCCCGCGGAACTCTCTGCACTCAGCGTCAACACGCCGGTGTTTGTCCGCGCGGGCAAGAACTTCAACCAGGAACTGGAAGTCTATCAGGTAATGTGGGGTGAGATTCTCGCGCGGCCGGGAAGTACCGCGCCTTGAGCCGCGACTTGCTCGTGCAATTTCTCAAAAGGAGTGCAACCCCGAGGTCAGCGCCGCCTCGGACCGGCAAGATCGCCTCCGAGCCGATCAGCCGGAAACGTCGTCTCTGGACGCCGCAGGCACGATGGAGCACCGCCGAACAATCGCCAGCGGCTCACCGCGGAAGCCCGCGCAGCAGGGCGAACATGATACCCGCCAGCACAGCCACGTTGCCCACCCAGAAAGTAAAGGACCATTTCAGCAGGTCGGCTTTGACGCTGTGGATCTCGGTCCGAAGGCTGGACTCGACCCGGTGGAGCTCCTCGTGGAACTTGGATTCGACCGCGCTGATCTCCTCGCGAAGCTTGGATTCAACGCCGTGGATCTCCTCGCGAAGCTTGGATTCAACGCCGTGGATCTCCTCGCGAAGCTTGGATTCAACGCCGTGGATCTCCTCGCGGAGTTCGGCCTTCAGGGCGGCTGCCACGCGCTCGAGGTCGGCCTTGCTCGCCGCGCGGTGCTCGACGCTGGTGTCGATGTACTCGAGTAGCGAGCGGGCTTCCTCCTCGCCCAGCTTCGGCTTGAGCCTCTCGTAGAGTTCGAGCACTGTGGGCATGAGCTCATTCGGAGTATAGCGAAAATCCATCCCAAAGTCTTCCGCACCCGGACGCGCCGGCTCCCGCGCCCGGATGCCTGTGTAAACTCCGGGCTGCGCGAAACGCGAACGCTCCGCGGGCCGTCAACACTGTTGCTATACTGGTCGTGTCCCCGTCCCAAAAGGTGTATCGCAATCGGATGAAATTCCTTGCCTGCATATTGGCGGCCGGGCTTGCCGCGGGCGCTGATTTCCGAACGGGACAGGCGGCGCGCGTCGTGATCGGCCAGCGCACCTTCAGCGCCCAGGACCCCAACTTCAGCGACGAGACCCTCGGCGCCGCCGGAGGCGTTGCCTACGCCAACGACATGCTCTTTGTGGCCGACGCAAACCGCGTCGGCGCCCTCCCCCTCAATCACCGCGTGCTCGTCTTCAAGAACCTGTCCGGCATGATTCCCGCCCCCACCGATGAGCTCGACTTCGACCGCCGCTGTCCCGCCTGCCGGGGCAAAGCCACAGTGGTGCTCGGCCAGACGGAATTCACCAAAAACGACCTCGGCCTCTCGCAAACCGGCCTGCGGCTCCCGACCGCGGTGGCCAGCGACGGTGTGCGGCTGGTGGTCGCCGACACCGACAACAACCGCGTGCTGATCTGGAACCGCATCCCCGACTCGAACGGCGCCCCCGCCGACGTCGTCGTGGGCCAGCCCAACTTCAACAGCAATGCGGCCCCGCGACCCCCCAACAACCGCTCCCTCCGCGGACCGCAGGGCGTCTGGATCCAGGACGGAAGGCTGTTCGTCGCCGACACCCAGAACCATCGCGTGCTGATCTGGAACACCATCCCCACCTCGAACGGCGCGCCGGCGGATATCGTGCTCGGCCAGCCCGACTTCAACACCTTCGTCCAGGATGACCTCACCCAGTCGCCCGTCAAACCGGCGGCCAACACCCTGCTCAATCCCGTTTCCGTCACCTCCGACGGCCAGCGGCTCTACGTCGCCGATCTCGGCCACAACCGCGTCCTGATCTGGAACTCCATCCCCACGCGCAACCAGCAGCCGGCCGACGTCGTCGTGGGCCAGCCCGATATGGAAAGCGCCGTGGCCAACAACGTTCAGAAGCTGTGCGCCCCCACCGGCAAGGACTCCGAGGGCAAGGACATCTTTCCCAGACTGTGCGGCGCCACCCTGGACTTCCCGCGCTTTGCCCTTTCCGACGGCCGCAGGCTCTTCATCTCCGACGGCGGCAACGACCGCGTGCTGGTGTTCAACAGCATCCCGACCGCCAACGGGCAGAGCGCCGACGCCGTGCTGGGCCAGCCTGACGCCCAGGTCAACCTGGCTTCCGACAGCGCCGATCCCCTGCGCCGTTCGAGCGCCGACTCGATGCGCACGCCCATGGGGCTGGCCTGGGACGGCACGAACCTCTACGTGGCCGACCCCTTCAACCGCCGCGTTCTGGTCTTCAGCCTGGCCGAGCCCGTTTTGCCCTTCACCGCCGTACGCAATGCCGCGAGCCTGCAAGTTTTTGCCACAGGCGCCGTCACCTTCTCCGGCGAAATCAAGGAAAACGACGAAGTCACCATCAAGATCGCTGACAAAGAATACAAGTACAAGATTGTAAAGGACGACACGTTTACGACCGTCGTCCAGAAGCTGGCCGAGACCATCAACGCCGGAGCCGGCGACCCGAACGTGATCGCGACGCCCAACACGGTGCTGGGTGCGATCATCCTCACCGCACGGCAGGAAGGGAAAGCCGGCGACGAGATCGAGTATTCCGCCTCGACCTCCGCGGGCGCCTCGATCCTCGTCACCACCGCCGGAGCGCGCCTCAGCGGCGGTCAGGACGCAGCCAAAATCGCGCCGGGTACGCTCGTCTCGATTCTCGGCGATAACCTCACCGACCAGACCGCCGCGGCGCCGCCCGATGCGGACCCACTTCCCACCGAGCTGGCCGGCGTACAGGTGTACGTAGACGGCATCCGCGCCCCGTTGTTGTACGTCTCACCCTCGCAGATCAACTTCCAGGTGCCCTTCGAAGTTCTGGACACCACCAGCATCAACGCCTGGGTCCGCACGCGCTGGTCTGACGGCCGCGTCACCGTCACCAATCCCGTGGCCGTACCCATCATCAAGCAGAACCCGGGCATCTTCACCTTCGGCGGATCCGAACCGCGTCCCGGCGTGGTCTTCCACTACAGCAGTTTCGCCACAGGTACGATCTCAGTGGACGGATCGGCCAAAGCCGGAGATACGGCCACCGTCACCATCGAAGACCGGTCCTACACCTACACGGTCAAGGAAGGCGATACCCTGGCCACGATCCGCGACCGCCTCATCGAGCTCATCAACCAGGATCCGAAGGTCGAGGCCTTCCCCGCCGGCTTGTTTACCCGCATCCGCCTCCGCGCCCGCGTGGAAGGACCGGAGGGCAACGGCATCCGTTACTCGACCTCCGTCAGTTCCGGAGCCCAGGTGATCCTTACGCCCCTGAACGAAGCACTCTGCTGCGCTAACGTCGGCGGCAGCCTGGTGACCGAGGACAATCCCGCACTGCCCGGCGAGACGATCGTCGTCTATGCCACCGGATTGGGATTGATCAAACCCGACGAGGCGCGCCAGGCGATCGTCACGGGCGAGAAGTACAAGGGCCCGGCCTTCAACGAGCCCGTCGAGTTCGTCTCATCCCTGGCAGGCGGCAAGACCGCCAATGTGCTGTTTGCCGGCCTCAAGCCCGGAATGGTCGGCATATACGAGGTCCATCTGGAGCTGAACTCAGACCTTCCCACCAATCCCCTGACACAGCTGACCATCGCTCAGGATATCTACGTCAGCAACGTAATCACCTTCCCGGTGTTCAATCCCAAGCCCCCGCAACAGTGAACGCCGCATGCGGTCTGTAACTCGGAGTAGTTCTCTGTGAGCGAGCTCCGCTGGCACCCCCTCCTGCGCCAGTGGGTGGCCATCACGACCCATCGCCAGGACCGCCCGCAACTGCCCGAAGACTGGTGCCCGTTTTGCCCCGGCTCGGGCCGCGTCCCGGACCATTACGATGTTTACCTCTACCCGAACGACTTCCCCGCCTTCTCGCTGGACGGTCCGCCTTTTGAACCTTCCGGCGATCCGGCGGCGCTGTACGGCACAACCGGCGCCCGCGGCGTCTGTGACGTCGTGCTCTATCACCCCGACCACAACCTGCTGCCTTCGCAGATTCCGGTCGAACACTGGCGCAAAGTCGTGGAGCTATGGACCAACCGTACCGCGGAACTGGCGGCGCTCGACGACATCGCCTACGTCTTCGTCTTCGAGAACACCGGCATCGCCATCGGCGTCACCATGCCGCACCCTCACGGTCAGATCTACGGCTTTCCGTTCCTGCCTCCGCTGCCGGCCGCCGCGCTGGCTTCGGCCCGCGACTACTACGAACGCCACGCCGAATGCCTCCACTGCCGCATCCTGGCCGAAGAGGAGCGGGCCGGCGAACGCATGGTGAGCCGCAACGCGAGCTTTGTGGCGTTCGTCCCCTTCTTTGCGCGCTGGCCCTCCGAGGTGCACATCTACGCCCGCCGGCACCTGGCCTGGCTGCCCGACCTCACCGAAGCCGAACGCTCGGACCTGGCCGCCCTCATCAGCCTCATCCGCCGCAAGTACGACAACTTGTACGGATTCCCGATTCCTCTGATGATGCTCCTGCGCCAGCGGCCCACACAAGGCGCCCACCCCTGGTTCCATTTCCACGTGGAGTTCTACCCGATCCAGCGCAGCGCGACCAAGCTCAAGTATCTGGCCGGCGTCGAAAGCGGCTGCGGAACGTTCTTGAACGACACGCTTCCCGAAGAGCAGGCCCGCCTGCTGCGCGCCGCCGCGCCGGCAACCTGATCACGCCGGCCTCGCCGCCCTCCAGCCTCCGCGAAGCAGCCCTCGCAGCTCTTCCTGTACCTGCGCGTGCCGGGGATCCGCTGCCACGTTCTGCAATTCGCCCGGATCCGTCTGGTGGTCGTAAAGCTCCACGCCGCGGCGGCCTTCATCCCATTCGGTGTACCGCCAGCGGGCCGTCCGCACCGAACGTCCGAGGTACTCCACGGGCTGAGGATCCGCTTCTCGTTTGCTGCCCCGGCTGGCCACAGTGAATGCGGCCTTCTTGAACATCCGCTCGGGACGTTCAAGGATCGGTGCCAGACTTGCTCCCTCGACGCCTTCGGGCCGTGGCAAGTGGCATAGCTCCGCCAGCGTCGGGTAGAGGTCCACTAGCTCGACAAGCCCTCGCGCGCGGCGACCGCGACCAGCCGTCTGCGGTGCCCAAATGATCAACGGCACGCGCGCCGATTCTTCAAACAACGTGTTCTTGTGCCACAGCCCGCCGTGATCGCCCAAATGATAGCCGTTGTCACTCACGAAGACCACTACGGTGTTGTCCCAGAGCTTCAGACGCGTCAGCCCTTCCAGAAGCACACCGACCTGTGCGTCCATGAACGAGATACACGCCCAGTAAGCCAGACGGAATCGCCGCACGTCGTCCGGCGACAGCGGCACGGGAGGCGGGTCGAGATTGAGGGCCGCAGGCAGCAACCGCTCCAGATGCACGGCAGATGTCTCCGGCAGCGGAATACGATCGAGGCTGTACAAGTCGAAATACTTTTTCGGCGCAGCGTACGGCGCGTGGGGCCGACGGAATCCCGCCGCCACAAAAAAGGGCTTCCCGGCGCGCACAGCCTTCTCCATCAGTTCAACGGCCTTGCGCGCCACAAAACCATCGGGCGTCTCCTCGTCTTTGGAACGAAGCATCGCCCACTCGAAGGTGTGCCCGGACGGTCCCTGTGCCGTGCCTCTCTCGAGCACCTCTTCCGGTGGAGGAGACTTGCCGAACTCACGGTGTTCTTCGTCCCAGGAACGGGGATCTTCGGCGTGCTCGCCGGTGTGGAACACCTTACCGGCGTGGGCGGTGAAGTAACCGTGTGTACGGAAATACTCGGGCAGCAGAACCGTGTCACCCAGGTGCTGTCGCGTCGGCGTGTCCAGGCTCCAGACCCGCGTGGTCTCCGGATAACGCCCGCTCAAGAACGATACGCGCGAGGGCTGGCACAGAGGAAACTGGCAATAGGCGCGCTCGAAGACGACGCCGCGTCGCCCCAGACTGTCCAGCTGCGGCGAGCGAGCCACCGGGTGCCCGTAGCAGCCGAGGTCATTGTTCAAGTCGTCGGCGACGATGAACAGGACGTTGCGGCGTTCGGCCGGTCGCACGAAAACCGGCCCCGAGATGACGCCGAGAAATTCGCGCCGTGTTGTCATTGGCCCGTCTCCCGTGGGGGCACGGATCGCACTAACTCCCCCTTGCGGAACTCATAGGTTGCCACCAACCGGCCGGCCCGGTCCCACTCGAGTGCCTCCCCGTGGCAAAAACCGTTTTGCCAGGAGGACTGCCGATGCGGCTGCCCGTTGGGCCAGTACTGCGTCCATACGGCGGATCCGTCCGGCTCTCGCCGCCACTGCCAGACCTTGACACCCCGGGAATCCCACAGCGTCTCCACTCCGGTCTTCCGGCCGGCCCTCCAGGTCACTTCGTAACGTTTTTGACCCGACGCGTGGTACCATATCTCCACCCCGTCGAGTACGTATCGCCCCAGCGCGTCTCGCCGACCGGACCACGTCGCTTGCAGCTTGCCATTCGCGTAGCGCTGCCGGCCGATGGCGGCTTCGCCCGTCAGGGCCGCTTCCGGTGTGGCCGTCGTGCTTTCTGACAAGATCCAGGCCTCGTTCATCTCCCAGTGCTGCGAGGGATGGTTCATGCTGCTGATGAGGTGGATAACCCCGTTGGGCGCCTGGGCAGCTACCGCGTAGCCCAGCGTGCCGTCTCCGTGATAGTAGCGCGACCAGCCCTCCCGCTTGAGCGTCCAGGCTTCATGAGGAAGCGTACCCGGCAGATTCTTGATCCGCCACGTGCGCCCCTCATCCTCGGACAGCGCTACGAAAGCCCCTCGCTGTGTGATGCCCGCCGGGCGTTTCCCTTCGCGGTTTTGCCAGTCGCTGGCGAAAAACAACCTCCCGCTCGCCAGACGGATGAGCGTGGGCCTCTGGTTGTTTTCCAGCGCGGGGAACGGGGTCTTGACGGGTTTGCTCCACGTGCGGCCGCCGTCGCATGACGTGGTCTGCGGCATGTATCCGTCAATATTGGTATTCTTGCCGCCAATGGCGAGGATGCATCCGTTCTTCAGCAGCACAAAGGCGCTGTGACGGCCCGCGGTGCGTCCCAACGTATCCTGCCAGGTCTTGCCGTTGTCGCGACTCGCCCACAGCATGGACTCACCGCCCACGCCGTCGCTTGCCATGTACAGTGTTCCGTCAAGAGCCCGAAACGCGTTCGTGATGGGTTGCGGCCAGTAGCCGCCCCGCGGTCCGCGGATCAGGGGCAATTCCGGCGCCGTCCAGGTGGCACCGTTGTCCGGCGAGCGCTGTACCCGAAACGGAACGTCCGTCAGTCCCGCTCCGCCGCCGAAGAACCACACCGTCCGGCCTTCGGTCCAGAGCAGCGCGCTTTGCTCATTGACGTCGGCGAAGTCGTAAAACAGATCCGGGAAATCCCACTCGTCAGCGCCAAAGCGCAGCCGGCTGATCACGAAGGATGTGTTCGGGCGGTACTCAGTGGCCGGGGTCATAGAGGAAAAAAAGATCGCCAGTACGTCCCCGTTCGGTGCAATCGTCAGACCGGCGGAGTGGTTGTGGCCGAGCAACGCCGGGTGCAGGCCGGCCGCCACGATCGCGTCGTGAAACTGGTTCTCGGGCGGGCTGGGCAGCAGCGCACGCTGGCGGAACCACGGCTTGGCCGGGTCCGGACCGAGTTTCGGGTCAACACCGCTCTGTTTGACGAATGCCAGGGGCAAGCGAGGACTCTCCTCCCAACGCCGCCCCGCCGGTAAGGCTCCCATGACCACCCGGAACCCCACGTTGTGTCGGCCCCGGAACTCCGGAGCCATGCTGGCACGGTTGGCGCACCGCCGGTAATAGGGGAGGTTCCCGTCGGAGTGCTCGCGGTAGGACCCGCTGAGGCCGCCGCCGCGGATCACGCGGCCGACCCCTTCCCGTGGCCCGAGGGGATCTGAACTGTCCTCGGGCGGGTAGAGCCCGTGCCAGTCCAAAACCCATTCGCTCGGCCCGGTGTGCATGTTTTTCAGTCCCCACGGATTGACGTCGGAGCCCTCCGGGAGGCGCTCGCCGGACCAGAAATGCGCCTGGGATCCGGCCCGGCAGGCATATTCCCATTCCGCTTCCGTCGGCAAGCGATACGGTTGGCCCTCCCTGCGACTGAGCCATTCGCAAAACGCCACGGCGTCCTCCCAACTGACACCGGTGGCATAGGGGGACAGGGAGCTGAGATTTTGAAAGTCGTAACGAAACCGCGAAAACTGCTCTGCGGTGATCTCCGTCTCTGAAATGTAGAAGTCGGTCGTGATACGGACCCGGCGGACGGGCTTTTCGTCGTAGTCCCCGGCCACCAACAGCGGATCCTGTCCGAGTGCCTCTGCCTGCGTTTGCCGGGCGCTGCCCATGAGAAATTCACCGGAGCGGATACGGATCATCTTGATACCGAGCGAGTTGACAAACGATGCGGGCTCCGGCTCGGGAGTCAGGCTCTGCCAAGCCCCCAAAATCCCAACAGCGGCCACCCAAAGACCGAATTGGCGCATCGGATTCCCCCGGTCAAAGATCTTCTCTCCGACGCTACCAAGAGAGGTGAAAATTGTCAAGATCTGTTGCCGTTTTGTAAAACTTAGTTTATATTCGAAGGAGACCGCCTATGCGCCTTAATGCCGCTTTGCGCCGCCTGCGAAACGGGGAGGTTGCCATCGGTTGCGCCGTACAGTGCTACGGCTCGGCCCAAGTCCCGAAGGCGCTGGCAGCCGCCGGCTTTGATTATCTCTTCATCGACCTCGAGCACGGCGCCTTCGATCTGGAGACGGTGCAGGACATGGTGGAGGCGTCGGTGGGGGCAGGAATCACGCCGTTGGTGCGGGTGGGGGAGTTGCTGTACTCGCTGGTTGCGCGGCTGCTGGATCTGGGGGCACAGGGGATCATCCTTCCGCGAGTGGAGGACCCGTGCCTGTTGCGCGAGGCGGTGAGCTGGATGCGCTTTCCGCCGCAAGGCCGCCGCGGCTTCGGCGTGTTGCCGCCGCTCGTGGATTTCGAGCAGCACTCCTTTGAGGCGATCATGGACCACCTCAACCGCAACACGATGGCGGTTGTGCAGTTTGAAACCGCAGCGGCCCTGGAACGAGCCGACGAGCTTCTGGCGGTCGAAGGTGTGGACGTGGCTATGGTGGGGCCTTCGGATCTGTCCATCTCGCTCGGCGTTCCGGGGGATTTCGGCAACCCGATGCTCGTGTCCGCCGTGTGTCGGTTTGTGCAGCAGTGCGAAAGCTTCGGGGTCACACCGGGGATTCACTGCCGGAACCTCGAGCAGGCGCGCTTCTGGATGGAGCGAGGAATGCGGTTCGTGGGCGCCGGAGGGGAGCACCGCTTTTTGCTGGAGCGCGCCACGCAGATCGCGAAGGAGTTGCGCCGGGCGGCGGATGGCGGCAAGCTCGGCGCGAAACTGGAGCGGGAGCAGGTTCCCGATGCATAAACCTGTGATTTCGCAGCAAACTGGACAACGAGGGTCGAAAACGATGGCTATCTCGCAGAGGACGGTCGCTGTGAGCCGGCGCCGCCGGCCCAAGCGGCAGCGTGACAGCGGCGGCGCCGAGCAATATCATTTGCGGGCGATTCAGCGCGCGCTGGACGTGCTGGAAGCTTTTACAGATCAGCGTCCCGAGCTTACGTTGAAAGATCTGAGCCTGTTTCTGGGGGTGCCGGAATCGTCGCTTTTTCGTACCCTGCTGACGCTCGAAAGTCGCGGCTACCTGATCCAGCGGCCGGACGGGTCCTACTGCCTGCCTCCCAAGTTGCTTTACGGCCGCCTTCATGAACGCGCGGAAGCGCTGCGGCAGCGGCTGCGGCCCTATCTGGAGTCACTGGCGCGGCGTTTCGACGAGACCGCCAGCCTTGCCTACTTGTTCGGCGACCGGATTCAGGTTCTTGACACGGTGGAGACCTTCCAGGAGGTCCGCCTGACGAACAAGCCGGGCCGGGTGTTGCCGCCACACTGCAGTTCTCTGGGCAAAGCCATTACAGCGTTCCAGCCTCCGGAACGGATTGACCGCATCCTGGAAGTCTACGGGCTGTTTCGTCGCACGGACAAAACGATTGTGGACCGCCAAGCGCTGCTGGTCGAGTTTCAAGAGATACGGCGGCGCGGCTACGCGGTGGACCGTGAGGAAAGTGTGACGGGAGGTATGTGCCTGGGAGCTCCTGTCCGGGAGGGTGACACACCCGTCGTGGCGTCCATCTCCGTCTCCGTGCCGATGGTGCGCATGAACGCAGAACGGGAACAGGAGATGGTCCGGGCTGTCATGGAAACGGCTCGGCAGGCGGCCCAGGCGCTCAAGGAATAGAGCGGGGGCGGGGCCGATGGTGCACCTCCGCTGGCTGGACGCATTGACGACCGCCGCCTATATGGCGGCGGTGATTCTGATCGGGCTGCGTTTTTCCCGGCGGCAGACCTCCACCGAAGCCTACTTTGTGGCCCGGCGTTCGGTTCCAGGCTGGGCCATGGGCATTTCGCTGTTCGCCACGCTGATCAGCAGTGTTACCTTTGTGGCCTACCCTGGATCGGCCTATGCCGGTGACTGGTCGCTACTGGTACCCGGCATTATGGTCGTGCTCGTGTTGGCTCTGGTCGGCTCGGTGATCATTCCGTTCTATCGGCGTGCCGTCGGCATGAGCGCCTACGAATACTTCGGCCGGCGGTTCGGGCGTCTGGCGCGTGGCTATGCTGCGCTGGCGTTTTCACTCGGTCATTTCTCCAAGATGGGCTTCGTCTTTTATCTGCTTGCCCTGACCATTGATCGGATGACGGGCTGGGGCGTGGATGCGCTGATCCTGCTGGTGGGCGCGGTGACCATTTTTTACACGCTGATCGGCGGACTGGAAGCCGTCATCTGGAACGATGTGCTGCAAGGTGCAGTGCTCTGGCTGGGCATTTTTGTTTGCTTGGGGTTTTTATTATTCCTGCCTCCGGGAGGCCCGGCAGCGGTGTTGGAGCTGGCTTGGGACCACGGAAAGATGAGCCTGGGGGATGCCAGTTGGGATTTGCACCGGCCCACCATCTTCGTGCTCGCTGTCTACGGCTTCTTCTGGTATCTGCAGAAATACGCTGCTGACCAGACGGTGGTACAGCGCTATCTGGTTGCCAGCAGCGACCGGTCCGCTCTGCGCGGCGTGGCTCTCGGCGCGGTGTTGTGCCTGCCGGTATGGACGCTGTTCATGCTGATCGGCAGTTGTACGTGGGCGTTTTATCGCCTCACGGGCGAAACGTTGCCGGCAACCATCACCAAGGCCGATCAAGTGTTTCCCCATTTCCTGACTACGCACATTCCCCCGGGACTGGCGGGCGTGTTTGTGGCCTCCCTGCTGGCGGCGGCGATGTCCACTCTGTCCAGTGACCTGAACTGCCTGGCTGTGGTCGGTGTCGAGGACTTCTATCGCATGTTGCGGCCTGACGCCAGCGACCGGCGGCGGCTCCGCGTGGGTCGCTGGATCGTGGGCATGTGCGGCGCGGTGGCGATTGCGATGGCCCTGATTCTGGCACGCTCACAGGGTTCCGCGCTTTCGCTGTGGTATACGATTTCGGCGATCGTGGCCGGGGGGTTGGCGGGACTATTCTTGCTGGCGTTCCTCAGCGCGCGCGCCCATGCCCGGGGCGTGTGGGTGGGTATGCTGGCCACTGTCCTGTTCACGGCGTGGGCGACCCTGACCTACCGCGAGGAGCGGGTGCTCGACCTGGGATCTTGGAACTACCCGTGGCACGAGTATACCATCGGGGCTGTGGGGCACCTGGTGCTGCTTGCAGTGGGCTACTTGGCCAGTCTCCTCTTGCCTGCCGGCAGGCCTGCCGAGGAACCGCTCGTGCGCATGACGCTGTGGGGGTGGATGGAGCAACGCCGCGCCGAGGCAGTTGCTGTGGCCGACGTCGGAAAGTCGGCCGGCCGCGGCGCCCGCTGAACCCAAGGCGACCGGGAAACCATCAGTTTCGCTGGGGCAGCATCGGTTCCTGAGCCAACGGGAGGCTTCGGGGATGAAGGAACGCTGGAAGGTCCGTGGTCTCGTCGTGAGCCTGAACACACCCTTCGACGAAAACGGTCAGCTAGACCTGAGGGCCCTGGAGGCGTTGGTGCGTTTCCATCTCGATGAGGGCGCCGCCGGCTTTCTGGCTCCCGCGCAGGCTGGGGAGGTCTTCGAGCTGAGCTTCGCAGAGCGCCTGGCGATCGTCGAGACGGTGCGCGGGGTCACGCGAGGCCATTCCGTCGTCATTGCGGGTGCAAGCAGTCAGGACCCCAAAGAGAGCCTAGCCTTGGCGGAACATGCTGCTCGCCTGGGATGCGATGGCTTGCTTGCGGAGGTCCCGCCCGGTTGTCCGTGGGAGTTAACTCCCCTGCTGGATTATTTCCGGAGGCTGGCGGAGGCCGGTCCTCCGTTGCTGATCATCCAAGATCTGGACTGGCGGGGGCTTGGACTGCCCGTCCCCGTCATCCTGGAGTTATTCGAACGCATTCCGAGCTTTCGGGGGTTCAAGGTCGAGGTGGTCCCCGCCGGCCCTAAATACAGCGCCATCAGGCAAGCCACGGGAGGACGCTTGCATCTGAGCGGCGGCTGGGCTGCTTTGCAGATGATCGAGGCTTTGGATCGCGGCGTGGAGGTCTTCATGAACACTGCTTTGACCCGCTTTTATCGCGCGGTTTTTGAGGCATATGACGCGGGAGATCGTGCTTTGGCCACCGAGCGCTTCCACCGCCTGCTCCCCGTTCTGGCCTTCACGCGCCAGCACCTGGATGTGTCCCTCCATTTCCACAAGCGGCTTTTTCATCATCTAGGCGTTTTCGGCACGGCTCGCGTTCGCAAGCGCGGCATCAGCTGGGACGCGTATTTTGAACGCCAGACCGTCGAATTGCTCGCCTACGTGGATCGGCTGTACCTGGCCGGCGGTTCCGATCCGGGATGAACCGACAGGGTGGCCCAAACTCCGCCAGGCCAATTGGGTCGCCCGGTGTCATGACACGTTCTAACTGACAAGTTCGTCGAAGAACCTTGCAAGGCGCCGTAACAGTGGGCAGATGGACTAAATTGCCAAGGAACAGGCCTCCGGAGGGAGCCTTTTTGCCTCACCAGGCACACGGGGCCCCTTGCAGCCCGATTGAAGACGGCGGATTGCCGATGGCGGAAGGGTCGAATAAGGCAACCAGCGAGTGTATGCTTTGTCGGCTGGTGGCGTTGCGGCTCGAGCGAAACAAGTATCTTACGAAGTGTGAGGCGTGCGGAGCAAGCGACTAACGTCGAAGCCCTTTTGAGCGGCTCGCTTTAAGAGGTCTTGATACGTCTCCTCCGCCATGTGAGGTTCGCAGCTGAGAATCCAGAGATAGCGTCGTCGGGGTTCGCCGACCACAGCCCAGCGGTAGTCGGGATCGAGCTCAAGGATCCAGTAGTCTCCGCTGAACGGCCAGAAGAAGCCGACTTTGAGTTTTGTAGTGGGCTGCTTGCCGCCCGCCGGCCGCGCAACACCGCGCGCAGTCTTATTCTTTCCGTCGGCAGTCGAGCACTGATTCAGGACCTGAATCTTTCCGTCGGGACGCAACGTGTAGGTGGCCGTTACGTTGCTGGAACAATGGCGCTGGAATCGATTCGGCAGCCGTGCGATTTCGTACCATGTGCCGGCGTAACGGTTGAAATCCACCGAAGGTGCAACTTCGAGAGGCGCTTGGCCGGCGGAAGCAAAGTGCGAGTCGGCGCATAACGCGACGGTCAGTAACCATGGCGCAAAACGACGGAGAGAAGGTACCACGACTTCAGACCTCCTAGCTCAGTGTCTGCCCATGAATGTGTCCGGGCGTGTCACAAACCAGGTTCCCCCGCGTGGCGGCTGGCCCGTAAAAACAACGACGACCCGAAGCATCGTATTGACCAGCTGTGCGGAGGAGTCCCCTGACTCGCCCTCCAGGACGGCCAGCCGCAACGGGCTCCGCCCGCGGCCGAAACACGCCGACGAAACGGCACGCCCGGCAGTCCGCTACCGCCGGCAATCTTCCCGACGACGCGATCAGTCCACAAGAGCGGCGAGGCGTCGTTGATGTCAGCAAGATCGACCAATGGGGGAGGCGTATCCCACTGCTCGGTGCCGAACCGCAGCCGCATCCCGATTACGACCACGTCGGCCCGGTCCTCGCCGTTGCGGATCGGAGCGGCACACAAAGAAGAACGGTCCCGGGGTAACGAGTGAATCACTCTGCCCGATCCCTGGGCCACGGAAGCAGCCGCGCAGGCGGGCAAAAGGGCCATCAGGATTGACGTTCCGATATGGCTGCGGTATAAGAATCCCATGTGAAGCCGAAAATTGATTTTAGCTTTTTTCCTATGCGCGGCAGTTTCGGGTGCCGGACCGCAGCCACCGCGCGGCGGAATGGCTCAGGTCGATGATGCTTCTGACGCGAAGAGGGCTTTTGCGTACTCTGGCAGGGGCGCCCGCGGCGCCCGCCGTCATCCGCTCCCAGCGGAAGCCCACGGAAAAGCCCAACCTGCTGTTCCTATGGACCGACCAGCAACGCGCCGATACGTTCGCCGTCTACGGAAACCGGCGTTACCGCGTTCCCACGCTCAACCGCTTCGCCGAACAAAGCATCGTTTTCGAGCGCTGCTACGTGACGCAGCCGGTCTGCACGCCATCGCGGTCCACGGTCATGACCGGCTTGTGGCCGCACCAGAGCGGGTGCCGGGGCAACAACATTCCCTTGAACAGCGAGACTCCTACGCTTCCGGAGCTGCTCGCAGATCCTGAATATCGCACCGCTTACATGGGCAAGTGGCACTTGGGAGATGAGATCTTCGCGCAGCACGGCTTCCAGGAGTGGGTCGCCATTGAGGACAATTACATCAAATACTACTTGCCCGGCAGGGACCGGGCGGCGCGCTCGAGCTACCATCACTATCTGCTCAGCCTTGGTTACAAACCGGATTCAGCGCAGGGTACTTTTTCACGCGACTTTGCCGCGCGCCGTGCCCTCGAGCATTGCAAGGCGTCCTTTCTGGCCCAGCGGGCCGTAGAGTTCATTTACGCGCAACGGCGGAATCCCTGGATCCTGTACGTGAACTTTTTGGAACCTCATCCGCCTTACTTCGGCCCGCTGGATGCACTGCACTCGGCCGACGAAGCTCCGTTACCGGCCAACTTTCCGGGCTTGGGAGTGGATCGTGAACCCCGGCACTACGAAAAGTTGCGCGCCCGCGCGCGGGAGGTCATCGCCCGACGCCTGGATTGGCCTCAGGTCCGTCTCACGGCCACCGATCCCGAGGGACGCTGGCGCGAAGCGCTGGAGCGGCTCAACCGCCAGTATGCCGGACTGTGCAGCCTGGTGGATCACGCTGTCGCGCGGATTCTCTGGGCTCTGGAAACGACCGGTCAGAGCGACAACACCATCGTGGTGTTCACCTCCGACCACGGCGAGATGGCCGGGGCGCACTCACTCATCCAGAAAGGGGTGATGTACGAGGAGGCCATGCGCGTTCCCATGCTGTTGCGTGTGCCTTTCCGCCAGAGTCGGCAGATCAGCGTAGCCCAGCCGGTCAGCCACATTGATCTGGTGCCGACGCTGCTGGAGCTGATGGGCGCGCGCACCAGGCCCGAGCTGCCCGGCGAAAGCTGGCTGAAGCTGCTGGAGGGCCGTCCCCGACGCGAGGACCATGTCTTCGCGGAATGGACCGACATGGAAGGAGGACCGCACGCCCGCGCGGTCATTTCGCCCGACGGCTGGAAGCTTGCCCTCTACCAAAACGACAACTCATTACTTTTCGATCGCAGGCGGGATCCGCTCGAAATGAACAATCTCTTTTACCAGAGGGTGAATGGCGATCAGGCGCGGCGGCTCCGCCTCAAGATCGAGCAGTGGCAGAAACGGGAAAAGGACGATTTGCCGCTGGAGAGCACCGTCGGTTGAGCAGCGTGAATCCGGGCGCCGAGGGCAATTACCTCGTATAAGGCTTGCTCAGGCAGAGCGCGCTGGAGTTCCTGGGCCGCAACGCAGAACGGACTGGCTCGGGTGCGTGGGCATTCCCCAGAATCTTTCAATAGTGCCGGAATTTATCGGGGCTACAAGGGACAGCTTTACGAAGGTGGCATGCGCGTGCCTGCCATCGCCCGCTGGCTTGGCCGCGCTCCGGCCGGTCGCATTTCCGACGGAGTTTGGGGCTTCGCTGATTTCCTGCCGACGGCGGAGGAGCTGGGACGGCCGCAACCGCGCGGCCGTCCCCGGCGCCGCGGGGGAGATCCGCAAAAACGGACGCATATTGAAAACTCGCTTGAATGATTGAAAAAAATTCTTGACAACTGTAGAGGCCGGTGCTATATACAGACCAAGACACGGTGCCAGTCTGGGTACCAGGAGGCTAGGATGCAGAATCCGAAGCGGTGGTTGCTTTTGGGCTCCTGGGTGGTTTGCGTGGCAGCGAGCCCGGCCCTTAGCCAGGTGATTACGGGAACCCTTTACGGCACGGTCGTAGACCCCGCAGGTGCCGCCGTGCCCGGCGCCTCGGTCCGGGCCGCTGAGGAGAGCACGGGGGTTGTGGCAACAGCGACGACGGACGCCCTCGGAGAGTTCACGCTCTCCGGCCTGCCTCCCGGCTCGTATAGTGTCTCGATCGAGGCGAGCGGCTTCCGCACTCAACGGCAGGTCGGTCTCCGCCTGGACGCAGGCCAGCGGGTGCGCTTGGCGTTTTCATTGGAACTCGGTACAGTCGCGACGACCGTCGAGGTACAGGCAGTGAGTCCCCTTGTGAATGCGGTCAACGCTGAGCAGCGGTCCAACCTGGAGGCCGAGCAGCTCCAGGAGCTGCCGGTTGCGCGCCGCGACTGGTTGAGTCTGGTGACGCTGGCTCCGGGTATCTCCAGCACGTCCGGACGGGTACGACTCAACGGCCTGCCTTCGGCTGCGTTTCGCATCACGGTAGACGGCACAGACTCCGCCTCGGACTCCGAGATGCCGGCCGTTTCCATGTACCAGGATTTTAATCTGATTAAGGCGGTGAGCCTCGAGGCGATCGAGGAAGTCAACCTGGCTCGGGGAATTGCGTCGGCCGAGACGGGGGCGACCCTGTCGGGCAACGTGAACATCATCACACGCCGCGGCACTAACCAGCTACACGGCAGCGCGTTCCTTTTGAACCAGACCGAAAACCTGAATGCGCGCAACCAGTTCTTGCTGAACAAGCCAGGGCTGGTTTTCAATCAATTCGGGGGCTCCCTGGGCGGGCCGGCCGTTCGTGACAAGTTGTTCTTTTTCGGAGTCTACGAGGGCTACCGGCTGCGAGGGTTTCAAGCTCTGAGCGGCCAGGTTCCGACGCAGGCGTTCCGGGAGCGGGCAGTTCGAGCGGTCCCGGCTTACCAAGCGTTTTTCGATCTGTTCCCGCTGCCCAACACGCCGACCCCTCCCGACGCTGTCACGGGTCTTTACCGGAGCGCAGGCTCGGAAAAGGCGCGGGACAACCACGCCGTGGTCCGAGCCGATTATCAGGCTCGGAGCAACCTGCTCGTCACCGCACGCTATACCCGAGGCCGGCCGTTTCGCGAGATCCCGCGCGTCGCCACGGTGAATTGGCGCAACTGGACCGGAGTGACCGAAGTCGGCACTCTAGGTGTGACATCGATCCGGCCTCGCTGGACCCTGGAGACCCGTTTCGGCGTGAACCGCAACGAAGTTAACCGGCTCGACAACATCTTCAAACTAGGGATTGCGGGGATTGTGGGGGCACTGGGTTTCAGTACGGCGGGAGAGACATTTTTCAAAGAGGGGACCACCTGGAGCGTGGAGCAGACCATTGGAACCTCGGTCGGGCGGCACGCCATCCGGTTCGGTGGAATTCTTTCCCGCACGCTTGCCGGACGGGAGAACGTGGAGGTTCCTGAGCTGACGTATGCCGACGTCGAAGATTTTCTCGCAAACATCCCGAGTCGCGTCCAGGTGACCTTTGGCGTGCGCCCCTACCAGCTGCGCAAGATTGACGTCGGCCTTTTCTTTCAGGACGACTTCAAAGCGAGCCGGCGCCTGACGCTCAATCTCGGCATCCGTTACGATTACTTCTCGGTTCCGGAAGAGCGCGACGGGAGGCTTTTCAACCGGGAGGGCCCGTTCGGCATGGGTCCGTTTCTGTCGGCGGATCAGATCTGGCGGGCGGATCGCAATAACTTCTCGCCTCGGGTCGGATTCGCCTACGCGCTCGACGAAGCCAACCGGACCATTGTGCGTGCCGGCGCCGGGTTGTTCCATAGTCCGATTCCGCTGTTCGGAGGGGTCGTGGACATGGTCCAGAACGCGCTGGACGAGCCCAACCGTGTCATCTTCAGCCGGGCGGACGTGCTGCGGATCGGCGAGGTTTTGCGCTACCCCGTGGTGAATGCGAACGTTCTGCCGGTGGTCAAGGGGCCGCAAGCGGTCATTGGGGGAACCGCCATGGATCCCGACATCCGCCAGCCGCTCTCTTATCAGTGGTTGTTGAGTGCGCAACGGCAATTCGGCTCTCATTTCGCTTTCGAGGCTGCTTACGTTGGCAATCGTGGCGCGAGCTTGATGATGATCCGAGCCATGAATCCGCCGGATCGCATTACGGGGCTGCGGCCCAATCCGCGCTTTGCCACATTCCGTTACCGTGACGGGTCGGAGTCCACCAACTACAACGCCTTGCAGCTGACCGTGCGACTGCGACAGTCAGCGGGCTTCGCGTGGAACGCCAGCTACACCTGGGCTCGTGCGATGTCGCACACCGGCGAAGCGGATCTGCTCCTGCCCGGATCACCGCAGGATATCTGGAACGTAAAAGCGGACTACGGACCTGCCGACCATGACGTTCGCCAACGTTTTGTCTCCGATTTTTCCTACGAGTTGCCGCTGGTGCAAGTTGCAGGTGGCAGCCGGTTGGGGCGGCTCGTATTGGCCGGCTGGCAGCTCAGCGGCGTGTTCACGGGGCAGACAGGCAGTCCATTGACCGTCAGCCAGCCTTCAGGCTTAGAGAGCAGCCGGCCCGACTTCGTGGGTGGACGAGCGATCCTGTCGGACAGCCGCCGCACGCTACAGTATCTGGATCGGAACGCCTTCGCGGCCGTACCCCTTGGTTCTGCGAGCCGCCTGCCGCTGCGGCCGGGCACAGCGGGCCGCAATCTTCTGTACGGACCGGGGATGTGGAACGTGGATTTGGCCTTGGCCAAGGGGTTTGACTTGGGAGAGTCCAAGCGCTTGCAGATCCGACTGGAAACTTTTAACGCCCTCAATCACACGAACTTAGCTGGGGTTGAGGTCCGTATTAATCGGAGCGATTTCGGCCGGTTCACGGCCAGTCGAGGGGCCCGAGTAGCGCAAGTACAGGCCAGGCTGGCTTTTTAGTCCGGCTTCTGCATTCGGGCCTGAGCCTTAAAGCCTTTCTTCTACCTATCCCCCTATATAGTGGCGCCCGGAATCCCGCCGAGCACGGGCGGGGCCTGAGCCACCCTGTTCTCGGCCGACAACAAGGGCAAACCTTGGGGCCGGCTTTGGGGAGCGGAAGGGTTATGGCGCAGAGCACGGCGAGAGCCGCGCAACATGAAAACTGACTAAAGAAAGAGAAAACTGATATTGACAACTTGCTAATTTTATGATATGCAGAGGCTGAGGACCCGCCAAAGGGGGCCTCCGGAGGCGAGTAGCATGCGCAAGACATTCAGGGGTGCGGGAGCCCTCTTCGCCATCGCTATATGGTTCGCCGGAACTGCCCAGGGGCAGCGAACCACGGCAACGATCTACGGCTTGGTCGAGGATCCGAGCGGGGCTGTGGTGCCGCAGGCGAAGGTGGCAGTGGCCAACGTGGACACCGGCTACCAGCAGACAGCCGTGACGGACCCGCGCGGCGAATTCACGGTGAGTTTTTTGCCCGTCGGCCGCTACCGGGTCCAGGTGGAGGCTGCCGGGTTCAAGGCTTTCTCACAAAGCGGCATCCGGCTCGAGGCCGGCGAGCAGCTGCGTTATGTAGCGCGGCTCGAGGTAGGTTCGCCCGCCGAGAGTGTGACGGTGATCGCCGAGGCTCCGCTGGTGGAGAACGCGACGACCAGCAGCACGTTTCGGCTTGGCACGCTGCAATTCACCGAGCTTCCGCAAGGCACCCGCGATTTCACGAGCTTGCTGGCCCTTTCGACGGGTTTCCGGCCCACCCGCGACGGAATGATCCAATTCAACGGTCTGGCAAGCGGCGGCAATTCCGTTACCGTGGACGGCGTGGATGCTTCGGCCAATACGGAAAGCTCCTCGACAGCCATGTTCCAGAACTTTAATCTCATCAAAGTGGTCAGCATGGAAGCCATCGAGGAGGTTGCGGTATCGCGGGGAGTCATTTCAGCCGACGTCGGGCGTACTTACAGTGCCAACATCAACATCATCACTAAGCGGGGCACGAACGAGTTGCATGGGTCACTGTTTGAGGCCGTGCAGAATGACGTCTTTAACGCCAAGAACGCCATGCAGCGGCCCGGGGAGCGCAAGGCGCCGGTCCGGCTGAACCAGTTTGGCGGCTCGCTGGGCGGTCCGATCAAGAAGGACCGGCTGTTTTTCTTTTTCGCCTACGAGGGCAATCGGCGGAGCAACACCTCGATCCGCCAGGCTGAGGTCCCGACGCAGGACCTGCGCCAACGTGCGATTGCCGCCGTTCCGGCGTACGAGCCGCTCCTGAACTTCTTTCCTCTTCCCAACATCGCCCTCGCGAACCCAAACACGGGATTGTTTCTCGGCCCCTCGCGCGACACCGGTGACGACAACCATGCAGTGGCACGCGTGGATTACCACGTCGGGCGCGGCGACCTGCTGACGTTCCGCTATGTGCGGTCCCGCCCGAACAGCTCCGGGCAGCGCTTTCCGACGGCGACGTTCCGGGATTTCCGTGGGATCTTTGAGTCGGGAACGGTCACGTACCTGCATTCCGCTCCGAGCTGGACCGCCGAGACACGCTTCAACTTCAAGCTGGATGACACCGCTCGCGTGGAGACGCTTTGGGAGCAGGGCCGTGTTCCCGCCATCGAAGTCCAGGGCGTGTTCAGCACTCAGGGCGAGGGGCTGTTCATCCGCGGACATAATTACGGCATCGAGCAAGTGTTCATGAAGGTTGCCGGGCGGCACGCGCTCAAATTCGGGGGCGCTTACAACGGCAAGGCGCCGGGCCGTTTCGACGAGGAAGTTCCGATCGTACGCTACGGCAATGTAGCCGATTTCCTGGCGAACCGTCCGAACCGCGTTCAGATTACGTTCGGGACCCCGGATTACCACGCCCGGATCTGGGACGTGGGCGTATTCCTGCAGGATGACTTTCGGGTTCGCCCGAATCTGATGCTCAATCTGGGCCTTCGTTATGAATATTTTTCTGTCCTGAAGGAACGGGACGGGTTGTTTTTCAACCCGGACGGGCCGCTCGGAGCGGTGAGTAAGCCTCCTCGCTTCCGGCCCTCTGACGCTCCCTACGAAGCCGACCGCAACAACTTCTTGCCGCGGGTCGGCCTGGTCTGGGGACTGGACCGCTCCGGCAAGACAGTAGTGCGGACGGGATTCGGAGTCACGCTTGCGCAACCGGACTTAAGGAATTTCGCAAGCCAGATGTTAATCAGCCCAGAAATCCCTTTTCGGTTCCGTTTCACGGGCTCCGATATCACCAACCTGGGCCTGAAATACCCGGTGAGTAACCAGCAGATGCTCGACATCATGCGCACCCGAGATGTGCCGCGGGGCTACGGAGTTTACGAGCCCCGGAACAGAAATCCGTACGCCATGCACTGGATCTTCGATATTCAGCGGCAGCTCAGCGGGACGCTGGCGTTTCAAACCGGCTACGTAGGCAACAAGGGGCTGAAGATCATCATGCCGACGCTCAACAACTTCCCGGACCGACTGACAGGGCGGCGACCGTTTCCCGAAGCTCTGGAAGGGCAGTACAACGTGGGAGCGGATTTCAGCTGGTATCACGCCTGGCAGAGCTCGCTTCGCAAGCAATTCTCGAGCGGTCTGCAATTCAATTTGAATTACACCTGGGGCAAGGCAATGGCTATTGGCACGGGCGATTTTTGGCCGGGGAACAACGAGCGGGTGCAGGACATGGACAACTGGCGGGCAGACAAAGGTCCCGCCAACTTTGATGTTACGCACCGCATGACCGCCGACTGGGTTTACGAAGTGCCCCTCGACCGCTGGCTTCACGGCAGTGCCGCGCGAGCCCTACTTGGGGGCTGGCAGATCAGCGGAACTTTCGGGGCCGAAACGGGCGGGGTCTTCAACGTAGTGCAACCGAGCAACCGGGATTCGTCCCGGCCGGACTTTGTCGGAGGCAACCCGTACGCTACGGGCGATCGGTTCCAATTCCTGAATCCGGCGGCTTTCGCCCAGGTTCCGGTGGTGCGAGCCAGCGGACAGACCTCCCGACCGGGCAATGTGGGCAAGAACGCCTTGCGAGGGCCCGGCAACTGGAGCGTCAACCTGGGCCTGGCCAAGAGCTTCACCTGGAAGGAGCGGTACCGGCTGCAGATCCGCGGCGAGGCCCTGAACGCGTTCAATCATGTCAATCTTGGCTCCCCGGAAGCCGACATCCGGCGGGCGACCTTCGGCCGCATCCTCGGCGTGGGCGCGCCACGGAGCCTCCAATTACGCGCACGACTGTGGTTCTGAGGCGGGGTGTTCGTGTCACAGGGTGTTCACGAACAATATATTGAAACGATAATATCCCAAGCTATCCTACGGGGAAAGGAGGTGTTTATGTTCCGCGCAAGGTGCGGCAATCTGCTTTGGCTCTTCGGGATGAGCTTGTGGGTGCCTGTCGGGATGGCGCAATTCGAGACTGCCGGAGTGCTCGGCACGGTGCGCGATCCGAGCGGGGGCGTGATCGTGGGAGCGACGGTAACGCTCATCAACCAGGACACCGGCATTCAATCTCGGACGGCGACGGACGAATTCGGCAACTATTCTTTCCTCACGGTGCGTGTGGGACGGTACACGATCACCGCTGAGGCGCCCGGCTTCGCGAAGTTCTCCACCAGCGACGTGGTTGTCAACGTGAATGCCCGTCAGCGGGTGGACGTCGTCCTGCAGCCGGGCGCCGTGACCGAGATCATCGAAGTTCGCGGCGCGGCGGCGGCGCTGCAAACCGACTCCAGCGAGAAGAGCCACGTGGTCCAGGCGCAGCAGATTGTTGAATTACCGCTCAATGGCCGCAACTTTTCGGAGCTGGCCCTGCTGGCGCCGAACATTCGCAAATCGCCGATCGCGATGCAGACGGTGACGCCCAGGGAAGGGGCGTTCAACGTCAACGGGATGCGCAGCACGTACAACAACTTCCTGCTGGATGGCATGGACAACAACGCGTACTCGACTTCCAATCAGGGATTTTCGAACCAGGTGGCCATCCCTTCGCCGGACGCCGTGGCGGAGTTCAAAGTGATCACGAGCAACTTCAGTGCCGAATACGGCCGCGTTGGGGGTGCGGTGGTGAACGTGGTCATGCGCAGCGGCACGAACCGGATGCATGTGACGGCTTACGAGTTTCTGCGGAACACCCGGCTCAACGCCGCGGGCTTCTTCCGACCTCCGGGCGGCGTCAAGCCGGTGCTAAACCAGAATCAGTTCGGTTTCACTGCGGGCGGACCGTTCGTCAAGAACCGACTGTTTTATTTTGCCGATTACGAAGGTTTCCGCCTCATCCGCAAGGCGCTGTTCATCGCCACGATCCCCAACATGAACGACCGGCGGGGCATTTTGCCCGTCACCGTGTACAATCCGCTCACGGGGCGGCTTTACCCGGCGGGGACGCCTGTCGAGATGACGTCGTTCGCCAGAAAAGTCCTCTCGGAGCTACCGCCCGTCGCGGAGGGTACGGGACGCACCAACAATTACCGGCTCCTGAGACTCACGCCCCGGGAGTTCGCCGACAAGTACGACGTGAAGCTGGACGGGCAGATCCGCGACAACATGAGTGGGTTTCTCCGGTGGAGCCAGCGGAAGAGCAACGCTTTCTTTGCACCGTTCCTCGAAGGTCCGTCCGGCGGCTCGGGCGATGGATTTGTGCGCGTGATGGCGCAATCCGCCGCCGCCGGTTACACCTGGACGATTTCGCCGGTGTCCCTGCTTGAGCTCCGCCTGGGCTTCACGCGGATCCTGGCCGGAAAGCAGCCTCCGTTCCTTGGCGGACAGAGCATGGAAGAGCTCTACGGCGTGCCCGGGCTGCCGACTTCGAAAGACCTCACCGGGGGCCTCAACACCCAGAACATTACAGGCTTCACGACGGGCATCATCGGGCGCCAGGCTACCAACCCGCAGTTCCAGAATCCGAAGACGTGGAATCCGAAGGTCAATTACTCGCAGGTACGCGGAAGGCACACGGTCAAAGTAGGAGGCGAGTTGCAGATCGTCCACACGCAAGTCATGGACATCAACCCGGTGTATGGGCTACTGGGTTATGCCGGCCAGTTCAGCCGGCCCACGTGCGCCTTGCTCGGCCAGCCTGTGGGATGTACGATTCCGGCTGACCCGGCGAGTTATAACCTTGCAGATTTTATGTTCGGCCTGCCAAGTCAGATTCAGCTGGCGAACTGGCTGGTGGGTAACTACAGGCAACGGTTGTACTTTGTGTACGTGCAAGATGATTTCCGGGTCAACTCGCGACTGACCCTCAACCTCGGGCTGCGTTGGGAATTCGCCACACCGCGGTGGGAGAGGGATAACGTACTGTCGAACTTCGATCCGGTCGGTGTCCGCATGGTGACGGCACGCGGCGGGAGTCTGGCGGACCGGGCCCTGGTGAATCCCGATTACCGCGACTGGGGGCCACGGTTCGGCATTGCCTACACCGCCACACCGAAAATGGTGCTGCGGGGCGGCTACGGCATCAGCTATGCGTTTCACAACCGCATGGGGAGCGCCGACTTGCTGGGCATGAACGGACCTCAGGTGAACTGGGCCACGATTAATCAGAGCATTCCGCCCGGCGGGCCGGTACCGGCGAGCTTTCGGACTATCTTTACTGCGTTTCCTCCCGGCATGACCAGCCCGGCAAACTTCGACCCGGTGAGCGCCAACGTGGCCTACATACCGCGCGACACCCGCTGGCCCTACGTTCAGACATGGTTTGCGAGCGTCCAGCGCGAGTTGCGGGGGCACTGGATCCTCGAGCTCGGCTACACAGGTAATCACAGCCTGCGCCTGCCCGTGCTGTCCGATTTCAACCAAGCCTTCCCGAACCGTCCGGGACAGAATCTGGGGATCCAGGCGCGGCGTCCCATTCCCACGTTTGGAGCCATCACGTGGGTCAATCCGGCCGGCCAGACTCTTTACCACGGCCTCTCGGTGCGAACGGAGCGCCGGGCGGGCACAGGACTGTATCTGCTGAACTCCTTTACATGGTCCAAAGCCCTCGGGAACTCCGAGCAGGCTCTCGAGGCTAACGCGACGGTGCAAAATATCCGCGGCCTGCGTAATGAGCGCGGCCCGACCAGTTATGACAGTACCATTATCAATGTGACCACCTTCATTTATCAGGTACCGTTCGGCAAGGGTCGCCGGTTGGGCTCGAACTGGAGCGGCCTGCTCGATGCGTTAGCCGGAGGGTGGCAGCTGAGCGGGATTAACTCCTACTATTCGGGACGTCCGGTGAACATTATCTACACGCCGACGAGCGCCATGGACGTCACCGGCCGTCTGGCCGAGTGGCGGGGAGGGGCCCAGCAGCGGCCGAATCTAGTCGGCAATCCAGCCCGGCCGAGCGGCGCCGATAAAGTGGCGCAGTTCTGGAACCGGGCGGCGTTCGCCGTTCCGTCGGTGGACGCTCCCTTTGGGACACTTGGGAGGAATGCCCTGCGGGGTCCGAACTTTCAGCAGTGGGACGTCGGAATCAACAAGAATTTCCGGCTACCTGGACGGGAAGGGACAATGCTTCAGTTCCGGGCGGAGTTTTTCAATATCCTCAACCGGACGAATTTCGAGCAGCCGGCCAATAATATCAGCACGGCGGATTTCGGCACTCTGCGTGGAGCCTTTGCTCCGCGGCAAGTACAATTCGCGCTCAAATTCATGTTCTGAGCCGTGCCAGCACACCAGTCCCAGGGAGCGGCTCGCCGAAGCCTAGTGCTCTACGGGATGCTTCTGGCGGGCGCGATCCGGCTGCATGCGGCCACCGTGGCGCTGTGGCCATTTGATGAGCACCCGAGGCTGTACCCCAGTTGCCCCCTGGCAGACGCATCGCCGAACGGCTACATTCTGGCCTTGGGCCGCGGGGGTTGCATCGTCTCAGGCAAATACGGCCGGGCGCTTGCGGCTTGTGAACCGGCTCCCCTGCAGATTCCGGCCGCAGGCGAGCAAGCTCTTCTGTTTGGTCTGATTCCGCCGGCCACGCCGCCCGGGCGAAAGATCCAGCCGTTGTGGTGGGGCAATGCCCGGTTCGCGGCGCTGGCCACGGCGGGAGAAAACCACCTCCGCAAGCCGGCCTTCTGCAATCCCACGCAAACGCCGCTGAACCTGGGGGCTTTCGACTGGACGGTCGAGTTTTGGTTGCAACCGGCGAACGATACCGGCGCGGAAGGGGTGGTTTTCGAGCTCGGGCGCGGGCCGCGAGGCGAGAACCATGGGGTGACGGCTCTGGTGCTCAACCGCAACCGCTCAGGGTTTATCTTGCGCAACGCAGCAGGTGGAGTCGAGCTGACGATACCATCTGATCCCTCCGCCCTGGCGGCAGGATCGGGATGGCACCATATGGCCTTCACCTACAGCGCCTCGGAACAGCAGTTGCGCCATTACGTAGACGGGAAACTCCAGCCGCCTCCTCGGCAGGTACGACTGGCCTCCCTTCGCTTCGGTGAAGAAGCGTACTTTAGTGTGGCGCGAGACGGGCTGTGGGAACGGCCCTTGCCGGGCGCAATCGATGAGCTACGCTTCTCCGACGAGGTGATCTACAGGGGCGACTTCGCCCCGCCGGGGAGCTTCGTTCCGCAGCGTGCTGCGGCGGCCCGCAAGCCCGGGCCGCCACTCCTGTTTGGTCCTGACGCTGCCGTCGCAGCACCCGTGGCTCTGGGGACGCGGAAGCATGTGTTCCTCGACGACGCGCTCGTGGCTTACTCACAGGGAGTGCGTTTTGTGCCCAATCCGCCCCGCTGGGACGCGCTCGCCGTCCCTGACGGCGTGCGGGGGCACCTGAGCGTGGTGGAGGACGAGCAGGGCCTGATCCGCCTGTACTACCAAGGTCCGGAAAACAGCCTTGCCGTGATGGTCTCCAAAGACGGCCTCCGCTGGGAAAAGCCGGACCTGGGTCAGGGCGACTACCGTGGCGCGCGAAACATCGTGTTACGAGACCGTGTAGGTCTCGGCGTGGTATTCCTGGATCCGAATGCACCGCCGGAGGAGCGGTGGAAATACTTCAGCGGCATCCGCCGGCAGAGCATGTACGTATTCAGTTCGCCGCATGGGTGGTCGTTCCGGCGTAATTACACGGCGGCGCTGCCGTTTGCGGCGGGTTCGCAGTCGGCGATTTACTATGACGACCAGCGCGGCGTGTATGTAGCACACCACCGCTCCGATTATGCGATGACCCCCGGCGGCGAGACGCAACGTCGCTTTCTTCTGTCTGAGGTTGAGAACCTGATGCAGCCATGGCCATTCGAGCCGGTGACCCCGGAGGGGTTCCGGGAAGCGGCGAAACGGTGGCGGATCGCCGGCCGGCTGTCTCCCTGGTTCCTGGATAACGGGCCGCTGGCGCCGCCCGGCCTGAGTCTGGAACTTCCCACCGTACTTAGCACCGACGAACGCCTCGATCCGGTAGGCACCGACGTTTATGTGACCAAGGCGTTGAAGTATCCCTGGGCTCCGGACGCCTATGTAGCGTTTCCTTCCATCTACTTCCATTACTGGGACGACGGACCTCCGGCACGGCGCGTGCTCGGCCAGAAAGAGAGAGGTCGGGGCTCTGGCGTGGTGGAGGTGCAACTGGCCGTCAGCCGCGACGGACGGCAGTGGAAGCGCTACGCCCGGCCCGCGTACGCACCGATTGGAGGCGACGGGTCCAACCGCATCCACATGCTGTTTATGGCTCACGGCTTGGTGCGTCGCGGGAACGAAATCTGGCAGTTCCTGGGAGGGCACGGCGGAAACGGCATTGGCTACCACTCGGCGTGGACCCGGAAAGGGCCCTGGCCGCTGTGGAAGATGGTACAGCGACTCGACGGTTTCGTGGCCGCCGAGGGGGATTACACCGGCGGAACGCTCCTGACGCGTCCGCTGGTCTTCCGGGGCAGCCGCCTCGTGTTGAACGTGGATACAGGCGCCACCGGTTATGTACAGGTTGGGATCCTGGCTTCGACGGGGGTGCCCGTGCCCGGCTACTCGGCCGACGATTGTGTGTACATCAACGGTGACTTCCTGGAGGCCGAGGTGGAATGGCTCGGACGAGGCACCGACCTCTCGCAGCTGGCCGGTAAACCCGTACAACTGCTGTTCCGGCTCCGCGGGGCGCGCCTGTACGCCATGCAGTTTCTTGAGCGCTAGCCTGGGGCTTCGAACGGGCGCCAGCCGTGGCGGGCCATCAGGTCCCGGGCAATCGTGGCCGCATCGGGATGGACGTAGAAGAACGCTCCGGCCCGCGCCCGCCGGAACAGGAAGCCGCCGACGTAGTGATCCACCTCGACGACGTAGTCCACGCCTGCCGTGGTGAGCAGTTCTTCGAGCTTTAAGGCTTCGCCCAGACGGCGCGCGATGTAAATCAGCACCGCGTCGCAGTCATCGAGAAACTCCGGCTCGCGCCGCACGTCTCAGCCTCCCCGCACGCGGGCGGAAAAGGCGGCGTAGGCTTCGGGCGCCTGGCGGTTGATCCACTCGATATAGGCCCGCGCCACCGTTTCCAGATTTCGGAGCAGGAGCGGGTCTTTGAACGACTCCCGGGCCTTGGGCAGAAGATCCCGCACTTTCTCCCAAACCAGCAGCAGTTCGGATCCGGTTTGGAAGAAAAGCTCCTTGTTGAGCACCCCCGAGCTGATGAACGAAGCGACCATCTCCCAGTAGCCCACGACCATGCGGAAAAAGGCCTCCGGCTCCGATCCCGGAGGGCAGAGTGCCGCGAAGTCATCGAGAGTGGAGGCCTTGAAGCTCGAGGCAAACCAGCGGCGCGCCTCCCGCAGCTTCGGTTCGCGGCGCAGCTCGTACAGGCGCAAAATCAGGTTCACGTCTTCGTAGGTCGGCTGCACTTCGTAGGCCGGCTTCATCAGTGACCAGCGTAGCAGAGACCCAGGTGCGCCAAGGCGCGCCGGAAACCGGACGGGCTAGAGAGAGGTCAGGATCGCCTGTTTCAACCGGTCGAACTCCTGCTCGAGCTTGGGCAGGCACGTTTTGGCGGCGCCGAGATCGCCCGCTTTGGCGGCGCGCTCCATCTCCCAGGCCGCGGCCCGGAGCGCTTCACCACCGACACTGGCGGAAGCGCCTTTGATACTGTGCGCCTGCCGCTCGAGCCGGATCAGGTCGCCGCTCTGAAGGTACTGGCGCAACGCTTCGATCTGACGCGGGGTGTCGTCCAGAAAAGCCTGAGTCACCTTCCGGGCCAGTTCCTCATCGTGCATGAGGCGCGCCAGCACGCCGGTCTTATCAAAGACGACGGAGGCCGGCACGGCAGCCGGAACGGAGCTCTGCTCTGTGGCGGCGGGCGGCGGGTTTTCGGCGGGTGCGGGGTCTTTGGGAAGCCAGCGGTCGAGCGTCCGGATCAACGCGGTGAGCTCGACCGGCTTGGCGAGGTAATCGTTCATGCCCGCCTGAAGGCAACGCTCCCGGTCCCCATGCAGCGCGTGCGCCGTCATGGCGATGATCGGCACTTGCCGCCTCTGCGCCCCGGATTGTCCGCTGCGGATCCGGCGCGTCGCCTCCAGGCCGTCCATGTCCGGCATCTCCACGTCCATCAGCACGACGTCGTAAGGAACGGACTGAAGCGCCTTTACTGCTTCTGCGCCGTTGGCCACAGCATCGGCCCGCAGCCCGAGCTTGTTGAGGAGGCCGAGCATCACCTGCTGGTTGGCAATATTGTCCTCCGCCACGAGCACACGCATCGGTCGCTCGCGAAGCTTCGGCACAGCCTTATGCCGGGATTTGCCGGACTCGCGGCCGACATAGTGATCGGCGCCGGCCAGTACGGAGGTCAGGGAGTTCAGCAGCTCGGAGGGGCGCACCGGCTTGGTAAGGCAGGCGGCAAAGCCCATCCTGCGGATCTGTGCCGCGTCTCCGGGGCGGCCCATGGAGGTCATTAACACCAGGGGGATCTGCTTGAGCGCGTCATCGGATTTGATCAGACGCGCCAGGGCCGCACCGTCCGTCTCCGGCATCTGCATGTCCACAATGCAGGCCTGGAAGGGAACGCCCGCGGCCCGGGCGCGATGGAGCGCCCGTAACGCCGCGCGGGCGTCCGGAGTCTCCTCGGGCTCGAGGCCCCAGGACCGGCACTGGGCCATGAGGATTTCCCGGTTGGTGGCATTGTCATCCACAATCAGCACGCGCGCTCCGCGGATGTCAGGCGGCGGGGCGATCTCGCGCTTGCGCCCAGGCTGTTTGCCGAACCGGACCGTGAACCAGAACTCGGAACCCTTGCCCTCTTGACTCACCGCTCCGATCTGTCCGCCCATCATCTCGGTGAGCTGCTTGGCAATGGCCAGACCGAGTCCGGTGCCCCCGTATTTGCGCGTCGTCGAGGAGTCCGCCTGCGTGAACTTCTCAAACAGCGAGGGCAGTTTGTCCGGCGGAATTCCGATGCCGGTGTCTTTGACCGAGAAACGAAGCACGGCTTCCTGCTCGGTCTGCCCTTCCAGGTTCACGCGTACCACCACTTCGCCCTCGTGCGTAAACTTGACGGCATTGCCCCCGAGATTCAGCAGGATCTGCCGCAGGCGCCACGGATCGCCGCGGAGATAGACCGGTACCTCCGGAGCCACAGAGCAGACGAACTCGAGGCCCTTTTCCTGCGCGCGTTGCGCCAGCAGGGCGGCGCATTCGTCTATTACGGTCTCCAGATCGAAGTCCAGCGTTTCAAGCGTAAGCTTTCCGGATTCGATCTTGGAAAAATCCAGAATGTCGTTAAGCAGGGCCAGCAGCGATTCCGCGCTCGTGCGAATCACCTCGCCGTAGCGCCGCTGTTCATCGTTGAGCGGAGTATCGAGCAGTAGCCCGGTCATGCCGATGACCGCGTTGAGCGGCGTGCGGATCTCGTGGCTCATGTTGGCCAGGAAATTCTGCTTGGCCTCGGCGGCGGCCTGGGCCGCTCGGTGCGCTTTCCGGAACCGGAGCGTCTGGCGGAAAGCAGCGGTGAGCGCAGCCAGCAGCAGCGCAGCGAGTGCGATCAGCGCCCGGTTGAAACGCTCGGCGGCAAGCACGTCGGCGAGCATGCGCGTGTCGGAGCCCACCAGCCCCCAGCGCAGCCAGATGGCCGCCATCTCGCCTTTGTCGAACAGCTCCACGATGGCGCTTTGCAAGGCCGCCGCCGCCTGCTCGGCGCGCCGGTCGCCGCGGCGCGCCCCGATGCCGAAGTTAAGCACCGCGCCGGGCAGCGCCAGCACCTTCATCTGCGTCAGATCGCAGCCAGTGCCCGCCGAGGGGAGTTGGCCGTTGAACGTCTGTACAGCCAGGAGCAGGTCCGCCTCGCCTCGGCAGAGCATTTGGAGGGCGTCGCTCAGAGAGGAGACTTCCTTGACTCGGGCGCCCGGCACGTGCCGCGCCGCCAGCATGGCGCTCAACTGTCCCGGGGTACGGAGCAACAGATGCCCGGCCGCGTCGTTGACGGTGCGGATGCCGGAGCCCTGGCGAGCGATCAGCCACCAGTTGGATCGTACATAGGGCGGGCTGATGGTGAGAAACCGCCGGCGCTCAGGGAGGTCGGCCAGCAGGGGCCATAGGTCCACCTTGCCCGAACGCAAGGCTTCCTCCGGACCTTCCGGACTGTGCACCCACTCCAGGCGGATCCGGCGCTTGGCCGCCGCCAAGGTGAGGAGTTCGTAGACGGGACCTCGAAGGCGGCCGTGTTCATCCACCAGGTGGAGCGGTGGCAGATGGCGGTAGCCCATGCGCAGGGCCCGCTGGTTGTCCGCGGGCGCTGCCGCCAGTAGACCGGCCAAGGCGCTCCCCGCCACGCACAGACGCATTCTGTGTCTACTTATCGGAAGAAACCCCGGCCGTTCTTACAAATAAAAGGCTTGATCCGCTATCGCCGGCGCGCCACCAGCAGGGTCATGTCGTCCTGGAGTTCGGGCGAGTTGGTCCATTGCTCGACGGCGGCGATGACGGAGGCGATCAGATCCGCCGGCGCACGCCAGGCGTTCTTGCGCAGCACCTCGATCAGGCCTTGCTCCCCAAACATCTCGCCGTACTCGTTCTCCGGTTCGGTGATGCCGTCGGTGAAACAGACCAGGGTGTCGCCCGGCTCCAGGCAAATCCGGCTTTCCCCGTATTCGGCAAAGGGGAAAGCACCGACCACCATGCCGTTCGTCTCCAGGCGCAGCACCTCGCCGTTGCGCAGCAGGACCGGCGGGGGATGGCCGGCGTTGGTGTAGGTCAGCAGCCCGGTGCTGCTGTCGTAGACGCCGAAATAGAAGGTGGCGAACTTTTCGGCGGCAGTGAACGCGTACAACTGCTGGTTGAGCTGGGAGACGATCCGGGCGGTTGGAATCGAATCGTGGCCGCGCTCGCCGGAGGCCGAAGCCGCAGCGGCCGCCTCCAGGCAGGCCCGTAACTGAGTGCGCAAGGAGGACTGCAAAGTGGCCATCAGCAGCGCCGCCGAGATTCCCTTCCCGGCCACGTCGCCGATCGCCAGCGCCAGGCGGCCGTCTTGAAGGCTGAGGTAATCGTAGTAGTCGCCCGAAACCATGCGCGCCGGATGGCAAAGAGCGGTGAGTTCCAGGCCGGGCACCTTCGGGACCTGTTTGGGATAGAGCTGGTTTTGGACTTCGCGTGCGATTTCCAGCTCCGACTGTAGCCGCTCTTTTTCCTTCTCCACGCGCAGCAGGCGCTCGAGGTTTTCCGTCATGAGGTTGAAGGAACGGCTCAACTCCGCCAGCTGGTCGTTACCCGCAACCTGGATGCGGTGGGAAAAATCGCCGCGCATGACGCGCTGGGTTCCTTCATACAGGTCGTGAACAGCGCCGGTGATCGTGCGGGTCAGGTTGACGCCGATCACGAGCGAAACCATCTCGACCACGAGGAAGATGGAGGCGACCACCGCGAAAATCAGCAAGCCGGAGCCCTGCGTCCAGTCCACCTGGGGGCTGAACAGCGTGCGCAGCACTGCCGACGGGCGGGAGGTCACGACCACCGGCGTCGTGAGCGATTCGCCGGGCGAGTCCCACAGCGCCACCGAAAGCCAGGAAAACCAGGTCACCTCGATGTCGAGCCAGTGTGCCGCGGGGGGCACGGCGCGGGAGTCCTGGAGCGCGGCCGCCCGGCCCCCGGCGCGCCGCTCGGAGGACATTCGCACGGGTCGCCGCTGCCCGGAGCGCGCCGCCACGGCCTCGAGACGCTCGGGGTTGACGATGGAGACGCGGCCTAACCCCGGTACCAAGTCAGCCAGGAACTCGCGCGTCAAAGGCACCAAAGCCAAGCCCTCGGAGTTGCCGATCACGGCGCGCCGCCATAAGTACAGGGAGCCGTCGCGGAGGACCACGCCGCGCGCTTCGTTCCACCCGTGCGGGGGGCTGGGGACCGAGGCAGTCTCCGGATAGCGCCACTCGCCTCCGCCGCCGCGCACCAACAGTTGCAAGCCGGGATAGCGCTGCTCGAAATAGGGAGCCATCCAGCGCAGGCGCGCCGAGCGATCGCGAGGTTCGGTGGCAAGCAGACCGGTGACGGGACTGTCCAGCGCTGCCGCGCGCCGCTCCAGTTCCGTGCTCACCAGATAGACCGCGATCTGTCCGTAGAGCAGATAGGCGCCGATGGCCGCCAGAACCAGGATCAGGGCTACCGGAACGACGGCGATGAAAACGTAGGCGACGATCAGGCGGTTGCGCAGGCTCCAGATGGCCTTGCGGAGTCCGCGGCGCGCGAGGCGAAGAGCCGCCGCCAGGCCGAAAACGGTGGCGAGAAGCTGGCTCAAGGCAGCCGCCGCGCCGGCCGGAGCGGCCCACCGCAAGGCGATGTGCAGCACAATTGCGGCTGCGAACAGACGCTCAACCCAGCCGAGCCGGCCGAGGAGCGCGCGAAAGCGCGACAGGAGGGCCATCGGGCCTGCTACGGCGGTATTGTAGCATCCGCACCCGGGCGAGTCCTGCGGATGCGGAGAGACGAGGCGGATTAGCGTCCGGCGCCCGGGCTGTTGGCGCGGGTCTGATAGTCCCGGAGCCGCGCGCGCAAGTCCTCCGCGGACCGCGCGTCCTGCTGCTCCGTGGCCAGTGCCAGGGCCCGGCGCGCCGTGTCGGCTGCTTCGAGCCAGCGGCCCGCCCCGGCGTACAAGGCCGACAGAGTGTCGAGCATGGCCAAGTGTGTACCGCCGGAAAGCCGCACCGCCTCTTCGACATGCCGAATGCCGGCGTCCGTGTCGCCGGAGGCTGCAAGCGCCCGCCCCAGGTTGAAATGGAGGATAGGAGAACTCGGCTCCGCATCGAGCGCCTTGCGGAAGTGCGCTGCGGCCTCTCGGAACTTCCCCTGGCGGGCCAGCAGGCTGCCCAAGTTGTTGCGCGCGTCGGTGTCGTCAGGGTTCAGTTCAAGCGCCTTCTCGAGGAGAGCCGCTGCCTCCCCGATCTGACCGGCTTGCGCCAGCACGCCGCCGAGGGCGCTCAGCGTCGAAGCCTCAGCCGGGTTCAACTCCAAAGCCCTCCGCAGCGGACCCACGGCCTCCGCGAACCGGCCCATCCTGGCCAGTGCAACCCCCAGGTTCGCGTGCGCCTTGTAGTTGTCCGGATCGGCGCCGAGCGCCTTACGGAACTGCTCGAGAGCCTCATCGAGCCGCCCCAGAGCGCTGTAGGCCGCACCCAGGTTGCTCAGCGCCTGCGCGTCGGAGGGCTCCATCGCCAGCGCTTTCTTCCACTCGGCGACGGACTCTTCATAGCGTCCGGCCTGGAGCAGTTCGAGAGCCGTGTCGCTGATGCGGTAGAACTCTGTCGCCGGGGCCTCGATTTTGAGCCAGGCGTCTTTGGCGATATTGACGAACTCGGGAAGGTTGACGGCACGATTGGCGGCGGTTGCGTTCTCGATGAGAATCGGCGGGCTGTCGTTGCCGTGTTCGTCGAGGTAGGTCAGATACATTTGCGTGTACGGCGAGCGGCTCTTGGAGGAAAACACCATCCAGCGGCCGTTCGGCGCAAAGCTGTGCCAGGAGTTCATGCGCTCGGTGTTACAGCGCATCCGCCGCGGCGTGCCACCCTGGGCCGGAAGGATGTAGAGCCGGCTGTCGGGCCGCATCAGCAGGCCGTTGCGAGCCTGCACAAAGACGATCCAACGCCCGTCGGGTGAGATCTTCGGGAAACTGTTGCTCATGCCGTTGCCGGAGGCGCCGGGGATGGGTTCGGGCTTGCCGCCGCGCCCTCCGTTGAAAGGAATGCGGTAGAGGTCGTAGCGGATCTGCGTCTCGTTGGGATCGTTGGCATACTCCGCCAGCCTGGCGCCGTCGGGGTACGGGTCGCGGGCCTCGGCGCGGGCGAAGACAAGGTATTTGCCGTCCGGACTCCAGACGGCATTGGTGTGCACATAGCGCGGGTCATCGGCCCCCGGCAGAGGCTGGAGGCGCCCGGTCGCGCGGCTGTACCAGGCCAGCACGCCGCGCGTCGGGTAGAAAACTTGCAAGAAGCGGTAGTCCTTGAAATTGGCTACGTAGAAATTGGTGCGCACGCTCTTCGGAAGCCCGCCGGCGGATTCCTCACCCGGAGTCTGCAGCCCCAGGTCATAGGGATTGACCATGGTGACGACGTACTGACCGTCCGGGGAGACCTGGGACATGAATCCGACACGCAGCTTTCCGCCGAGCTTGCCCCGGAAGGAACTCCATGCGATGACGTCCTGGTTGCGAATTGTCAGCACGGGCCGGATCGGCGCCAGCACGTAGAGGCCTTTGTCGTTGGCAGGCCCGTCCAGATCCATCCCCAGCGTCTTGCCGTCGCTTGAGAAGGAGTGGCAGTTGGCGCAGGTGGGCAGGTTCGTCACCAGCAGGCGGCTGAAGTCTTCATCCACATACCGCAGGCGCCAGGCGATCAGCGGCAGAGCCGACTTCGGGAGTGGTTTGATGATGCCTTTTTCCACCTCCGAGGGCATCAGAGGGACGTCGCGAAAGAAAATCGGAGCGCCCACGGGCTCCCGTGCCGTCCGGATTCGCACCTGACCGCGAGAAACGGGAGGCTGCTCCGGAGAAGTGAGGCCCAGGATCGTGATCACCGCCGGAGCGTCGAGCGAATTCTGCTTGATGGTCTCCCAAAGGGTGCGGTCGGGCTTCCAGGTCCGGGCCGCCTGCTGTTCTGCCGTCAGTCGGGGCGGTTCGTTGGTGGGGGCGACGGCGCGGTAGTCAATCTCCCCGATACCGAGCGGCGAGCCGGGCACGGTGAGCTGCAAAGGCGGAGCACCGCTTTCGAAGGTGATCTGAATGCGCCAAATCAGGCTGTTCGAAGCAGCATCCCGCCAGATCAAGGTGGGCGGCGCAAAGTCCGGCGGGAAAATCGAACCGTCGGCAGGATAGTCAATTACCAGAGGCGATTCCGCAGCGGCCAGCGCCGGCCACGCCAAGATTCCCACCACCACGGCAAGCCGAAGCATCCGGGCACCTCCTCCAGCGGTTCGCGATGGGGCCAGTATATAGAGGCGGGCGGGCCCGCGTCAACGCGCGGCCGGACTCCGCAGGAGCACGGCTACGGCCTCGATTTCCACGAGCAGCTCCGGGCGGCACAGAACGGCCTGGACGGCGGTGGAGGCCGGCAGGGGATCGAGTCCCTGCTCGCGATAAAAGCGGGTGCGCTCCTCATTGAATGCGGCGTAATCGCGCTCGATGTCGCGCAGGTAGCAGTGCGTGCGCACGACATCTTTCCAGGAAGCCGACTCGGCGGCGAGCAGGGCGGCGATGTTTTCGAAGCTGCGCCGGGTCTGGGCGCGGAAATCGCCGACATGCACGCTGCGTCCGTGCTCGTCCACGCTCGCCGTACCGGAGATCAGAAGCACGACCAGGTTTCCGATCTCGAGCCGGATGCCGCGGGAAAAGGCGCTGCCGTACTCGGTGGCTTCGCAGAGGGCCTGCGGCGCCCGGATGGCGGACTTGCGAAGCTCGGAAACCGACAGCAACTCTCCCAGCAGATCCTGGCGCAGGTTCGACCCCATGTCCGCTTTATACCCTGGATTTGGCAATCGCGGGAGTCTCGAGCTCCGGCTCCGGCAGGGGCACTTCCGGCTGCAGATAGTACCGCGTGAGGCCTTCCTGGAGGATGCGGAACGCGGTTTCCGGATCATCGGCGTACTGGAAAAGATCGAGATCGGAGGGGGAGATCATGCCGTAGCGCACCAGAGCATCAAAGTTAAGGATCTCCTTCCAATAACTCGAACCGTAGAGCACGATGATAATCTTTTTCTGGAGTTTTTCGGTCTGGGCGAGCGTCAGTAACTCAGTGAGTTCGTCCAATGTGCCGAAACCGCCGGGAAAGACCACGAGCGCCTTGGCCAGATAGGCAAACCAGAACTTGCGCATGAAAAAGTAGTGGAACTCGAAAGACAGTTCCGGCGTGACGTACGGGTTGGGCCACTGCTCGAAGGGGAGTCCGATGTTGAGTCCGATGGTTTTGCTGTTGGCGTCCCGGGCGCCGCGGTTGGCGGCCTCCATGATGCCGGGCCCGCCGCCGGTGCAGACGACGAAGCGCCGGGAGGTGTTCTCCAGGCTCTCGGACCATTCCGTGACCATGCGCGCCAGCTGGCGCGCCTCGCGGTAGTAACGGCCCATGGGCCCGTCTTCGGTGACCCGCGCCGAGCCGAAGAAGACGATCGTATCCCGGATTTTTTCCTTTCGGAAGTGGGAAAGCGGCTCGAGGTATTCGGAAAGAATCCGCAGGGGCCGCGCGTCGGCAGAATCGAGGAACTCCTCGTTTTTGTATGCCAGAGGACGACGGTTGGGGGGCACGGCTTTACTCATAGGATTGGGAGTCTCCCCGGGCGGAGGCTTCCAGCTGCTCCACCCGCTTTTTCAATTCTCGCACTGTTCGCACCAGCTCCGGCAGCCTCTGGAAGGCGGCCACGGCCCGCCGCCACTGGGCGGCATCGAAGGCGGGCGATCCGGAGATGACGGCACCGGCTGCGACGTCGCCGCCGACGCCGCTTTGGGCGTAGACGACGGCGCCTTCGTGAACGGTCAGATGGCCGGAGACCCCCACCTGGCCGGCGAGCAGCACGTTGCGCTCGAGAATCGAGCTGCCCGCCAGGCCGGTCTGGGCGCACAGGATGTTGTTCTCGCCGACGACGCAGGCGTGACCGATTTGCACGAGGCTGTCGAGCTTGGCTCCGCACCGGATTCGCGTCTCGCCGACGGTGGCGCGGTCCACGGAGGACAGCGACTGGATTTCGACGTCGTCTTCGATGACGACGATTCCGGACTGGGGGATCTTTTCGTGGGAGCCATCGGGGCGCTTGGCGAAGCCGAAGCCGTCGCCGCCCACCACGACGCCGTTTTGCAGGGTCACGCGGTCGCCGATCTGGCAGAACTCGCGGACGACGGCGTGAGAGTGAGCCGTGAAGTCGTCGCCGATGCGCACGCCCTGGTAGATGACGACATGGGGATACAGGACGGCGCGGCGTCCGATGACGACGTCTTCGCCGATGACGGTGTAGGCGCCGATGGAAGCGCCTTCACCGATGCGGGCCGAGGGCGCGATCACGGCGGTGGGGTGGATGCCCGGTGCCGGACGCGGGGGCTGGTAGAAGAGCGCGAGAGCGCGCGCAAACGCGAGGTAAGGGTTGTCGGAAACCAGACTCACGATGGGAACATCGCGGAGCGGCTCGGAGACGAGGATGGCGGCCGCCCGGGTGTGGCGCACCCGGGGCGCATATTTCGGATTGGCCAGGAAAGTGACTTCGGTGGGACCGGCCTGTTCGATGCCGGCCACGCCGGTGACTTCGATGTCGCCGTCACCGTAGAGGGTACAACCCAGCCTCGCAGCAAGATCTTTGAGTTTCATCCCAAGGCACAGGGTACAGCAAAAAGCCCGACACACGCGCGAGCCGCCTGGTCTTGTCGGCCCAAAACGCCGGCGCTGTTTGCGTCTTCTCTTCGTTAACCTTTTAAACCCTTGGCGAGGATGAATTCACCCTCTCGACGCATTTGGATATCCGGCCCAGTTCGCGACAGCACGCCGGCGACGCCGGCTCGGCGCTCCCGCCTACTGAACATAACCTAAACCCCTGAATCGCTCCAGAATTTCTGGGTGAAGCTTCACGGGCTTGCCCTTATTTGTTCTCTCTTCGCGGCGGCTCGCATCCAGTATTCGCTCCAACCTAGCCCGCACTTCCGGCTCGGCTCCATAAACATTTCGCGTCTCATCCGGGTCCGTGGACAGATCGTAAAGCTCCCGCGTCCCAGAGCTGCCCATGATCAGCTTCCACCGACCCACCACTACGGCCCGCAGCGACTCCCGGAAACGCCTGTGCATTTCCGCATGCACTGCACCCGGCAAACCTTCCGAAAACACCGCCCGACCCGCGGCATTCCACCGTTCCACCAAGCTTCGGCCCGCCAACCCATCAGGACCCCTCAAACGCACAACCCCCATCACTGTCGGAAAAACATCCACGCCACTCGTAACCTCATCCACCACCGAACCCACCCTCTGTTTCGGGTATCGGATCACCAGGGGCACACGGATCTGGTCCTGGTATACCGTACTCGCGTGGCCAATCACCCCCCTCTCCCCAAACGCCTCTCCATGATCTGACGTGATAATGACCAACGTATTGTCATACAAACCCATTCTCTTCATTTCGCTGAATAACCTCCCAAGGCAATGATCCACATATGCGATTGCGCCGTCGTACTGCGAAATCAGGTGCAGCCGCTCCTGATACGAAATTTGACGGCGCTGCGTGAGAACCTCCCTCCAGAGACGGTAGTAGTCGCTCAGCCGAAACGACCGGTCATAACCCGCAAACATGGATCGAAACGGCTCGGGCGGGAGGTACGGCCCGTGTGCATCCACATAATTCACAAACAGAAAAAACGGACCTCCCGACGCCCGCACACCCTCCAGCACCTTGAGCACCTCGCGGTTGATCTCCCCCGCATCACGGGTCCACCGCTGCAAATCACGATACGGCAACCTGTCCCCGAGAAGCTCACCAAAACGACAGCGAACCACATATCGCGGCAGCTCCTGAAGATACAGCTTCGAGCCCCTCACATCATAGTACTCAAAACCCTGTTGTAAATTATACTTCCTGATCAAAAACCACGTGTTCGCTCCCACAGCGGCCGTAAAGTATCCATTTTTCCGGAGCACCTCTGCCAGCGTATCGTACCTTTCGTCCAACGACCGGCCGTGCGGCGCTCCTAAGCCACAGTGCGCTCCGTGCTCGAACCCATACAGTCCCGTGAACAGCGAGGCGTGACTGATCAGCGTCATGTTCCCTGCCGCCACCGACTGTCTGTACACGGTCGCCTCGGCCGCAAGCCTCTCGAGATGAGGCGTGGTACGCCGCGGGTATCCGTAAACCGACATGTGATCCGCCCGTACGGTGCAGAGCGTAATCAGCAGCACGTTCGGCACCCCCCTTGAGACATTGCCCTGGGCACCCCCCACCTGAAGTCTCGGCGCACCGTCAATCAGCGCAGTACCCCCGAGCACCAACGCCAGTACTCCGCCGAGTGTCTGCCACTCGAGGCGTCGAACCCGCCCACCCAATAATCCAAGTACTCCGAGGACAGCCAGCCACAGCCGAACTCCTGCCAGAAGCTCGCTGAAGCTCAGGTCATTTGTATTCACCAGTGTCCAAAGGAACCCGATCAGAAACACACTAAAGGTCCAATGACCCATCCTCTTCCAAAACCACGCTCCGTGCCCCACAGCAACGCCCAGCGCCACAACAAAGCCGCTGACTATGCAGATTACAAGCGCGGCAACTCTCAGCCACCCATTATCGTACCTCAGCGCGAGGTTAACGCTGACGGCCAGACCTACTGTCATAGCCGCAGCTGCTCGATAAAAACCGGCTGAATCCGCGCATGCCAAAGGTCGCACGCGAGCGACCGTCAGTGCATCGCTACCGCCCCCAGACCTCGGAGAATCGCTCCGAGCAGACCGTAGGCAAGAATCACGAGCGCGGAGAATGCCGCGTCGTAGACTGGCAAAGGATCACCGATCGAAATCGCCCACGGCAAGACAGCAAGGCAAATTGCTTGACTGCCCCGTAGGCGATCCAGGCTTGTGCACCAGCAGAAACGCCCCGAGTCACGATTTCAGGAACGCGATGGTTACCGTCCCGCACGGGCCACACAGCTCCTTGGACGAATTCCGGTATTTTACTCTGACATTACGACTGAAACTCTTGTCGAACCGAAGATTACTTGCCATAAATCGCAATGACCCCGGATTGGGGAATGCTAATGTCCAGCCACTGGTAGTTGCCGAGAGTGATGTCCGGGAGGTCAACGGCGGACTCGGCGGTAGTGTATCGGATGCCATAACGCCCCTGGGGCAGGCCGGAGATGGAAATGTTCGCCCCTATCGAGGCCTTGATGACGACGGCGTAGGTTCCGTCGGGGTTGATGAATGCCACGGGATCGAGGGCGGGATTGGTTGTGGCGGCCTCGATGCGCACCGCGCCGGGGCGGATGTGGCGGAAGTACTGAACCAGGTAGCGGGTGCGCGAACCCAGCGCGATCCGGGAAGTGTTCGGATCCACCAGGATGTACTTGC
>JBBIJF010000036.1:0-41244 GCA_037446115.1 Acidobacteriota bacterium
TCGCCATCACCGGCGGCGCCGGCTTCATCGGCTCCAACCTCGCCGACTACTACCTCCGCAACGGCCGCCGCGTCCTCCTCATCGACAACTTTTCCCGTCCCGGAAGCGAACAAAACGCCGCCTGGCTCGCTCGCCGCCACGGCGACCGGCTCGAGGTCGTCCGCGCCGACGTCCGCCATCCCGGAAACTGGCAGGAACGCATCGGCGAAGCGGAGGTCGTTTTCCATCTGGCCGCCCAGGTGGCCGTGACCACTTCCGTCGCAGACCCCCGCTCCGACTTCGAGGTCAACGCCGCCGGAACCCTGAACGTGCTCGAGGCCGCCCGCCTGGCCCGCCGCCAGCCCGCCGTCATTTACAGCTCAACCAACAAGGTCTACGGAAGCCTCGAACACTGCCGCATCCTCGAACAGCGGGGCCGTTACGTGCTGGCCGATTTTCCGGACGGCATCCCCGAAACCTATCCCCTCGACTTTCGCTCGCCCTACGGCTGCTCCAAGGGCGCCGCCGACCAGTACGTGCTCGACTACGGCCGCGTCTTCGGCCTCAACACGGTGGTCCTCCGCCAGTCGTGCATCTACGGCCCCCGCCAGTTCGGCCTCGAGGATCAAGGCTGGGTGGCGTGGTTCGCCCTGCGGGCCCTCGCCGGAGAACCCGTCACCATCTACGGCGACGGCAAACAGGTTCGCGACGTGCTCTATATTGACGACCTGGTGGCCGCTTTCGCCGCGGCAGCGGCACGAGCGGAGCGCCTTCGTGCTCGAGCCTACAACATCGGCGGAGGACCGTCGTACACGCTCTCCTTGTTGGAACTACTGGACCTCCTGGCCGGTGAGCTGGGACGCCCTGTCCGGCACCGCTTCGAGGACTGGCGACCCGCCGACCAGAAGGTCTTCGTCAGCGACATTCGCAAGGCCGCGGCCGAACTCGACTGGAAACCGCAGGTGGGCGTCCGGGACGGTGTCCGGCGGCTGCTGGCCTGGCTGCGAACCGCGAACGTGCCGGAGCAGATACCCGCGGGGCCGGGACCGGTGAGGGCGCAAGTATGAAGACCCTCAGTCTCGTCATTCCGGCGCGCAACGAAGAGGCCACGCTCCCCATGGTCCTCCAGGACGTCTGTCGCGTCCTACCCCAATTGAACCCCTATCAAACCGAGCTGATCGTCGTGGACGACCACTCCACGGACCGCACCGCCGACATCGGCCGCTCCTTCGGCGCCACCGTGGTCAGCAATCCGGGCAAGCCCGGAAAAGGAATGGCCTTGCGCACCGGCTTTGCGCGCGCCTCCGGTCAAATCCTGGCCATGATGGACGCCGATTACTCCCACCGCGCCGAGGAGCTGCCGCTGCTGCTCGGGGCGCTGGGCGACGGCGTGGGCCTGGTGATCGGATCGCGCGTCGTGGGAGGCAGCGAAGAGTACACCCACATCCGTGCGCTCGGAAACGTCTTTCTGAGCGCCGCCCTGGGCATCTGCACCGGCCGCTACCTCTCCGATGCCCTGAACGGCTTCAAGGTCTTCCGCAGAGAGATTTTCAGCGACTTCCGTTATACGTCCACTTCCTTCGAAATCGAGATCGAAATCATCGCCAACACCCTGAGGAAGGGCTACCGGATCGTCGAGGTCAGCAGCCACGAGCGCGCCCGCGCCGGCGGAGAAATCAAATCCAGAGTCGTTCGCCACGGCACACGCTTCCTGCTGCGCATCCTCTGGGAAGGACTCCGCGGCGTCAAGCCCCGCGACGGCGTAAACCGGACTCCGCCTCAGTAACGCGCCACACCGGCGTCCCCGCCGGCCCCGAACCAGTCCGTCCCCCTACCGCCCCTTGCGGGGACCGGGCTTGCCCAGCAGCCGGTCAATCTCGTCAAACAGAGCCGTCCCTTCAAAAATCTGCTTCGTGGCGGGCCCGTAGCCGAAATCGGCCCGGATCATCCCCTCACCGTCAATCAGAAACACGTGCGGCACATCGAAGGAGGGCTTCGCCGGTGTGGCCTTCAAATAGGAAGCCGCCACTTGCCCGCAGTCGAAAAGAATGGGAATCGTCGAGCCTGTCTCGGCCGCATACCGCGCCACCGTGGCCTGCGTGTCCGGCGGATTGACGATGGCCAGCACCGCCACCCGGTCCCCGTAGCGCTGTTTCACCTTCTCGAGCACCTTGGCGAAATCGCGGCAGTGCGGGCAGTTGGTCTGCATGATCTCCAGCACCACCACTTTGCCGCGAAAGTCTTGGAGATCGTACTGGCGGAAACTGGAATCCGGCAGCGAGAAGCCCGGCGCCCGCCGCCCGGAAAGTTCGCCCGCGCCTGCCAGCGAAGCCGCGCAGGCCAGAGTGATCCATCCCGCTGCCATCCCTAGCCGCATATAAGCCAACCTAACACGCCCGCCGCGTAGAATGGGCAGGAAGCCCTGCGGGGCGAAACCGGCGTGACGGATCCGCTCAAACAGCGCCTCATCGAGCGCGGCGACCGCCTGCTGCTGCGCGTGCTCTCCGACTCGCTCCGGGAAGCGGCCCGCCGCGCCGGCCCGCGACTCGCCTGCCGGATCGGTTGCACCGAGTGCTGCATCGGCCCCTTTCCGATCACGCTGCTCGACGCCTGGCGGCTCCGCCGCGCCCTGCGGCAACTGGCGTCCCGTGACCCGGATCGCGCCGCCCGCATCCGCCTGCGGGCCTCGAACAGCCTTGCCCGGCTGGCCGCATCCTTCCCCGGCGATTCGCGCTCCGGACTGCTCAGCCCGGATCCGCAGGCGGAAGAGGAATTCGCATCCCTGCACGAGGGTGAGCCCTGCCCGCTGCTCGACCCGCTAACCGGCGCCTGCGAGCTCTACGAGGCTCGCCCGGTGAGCTGCCGCACTTTCGGACCGCCCGTGCGCCTGGGCCAGGACGATCTGCCGCCCTGCCGACTGTGCTTCCAAGGCGCTTCCGCCGGCGAGCTCGAGGTGTGCCGCGTCGCCATGGACCCCGACGGCATCGAGGACGCCGTCCTCGCCGAACTGGAAGCAGCCTGCGGCGCTGCCGGCCAAACCATCGTCGCCTTCGCCCTCGCCCTCGAGCACTTCGTGACGGACACCGTCCCAGAGAACGGACCTGCCGCATGCCCGGCCCGCTGAGGCAGACACCATCACCGCACGCCATCGAGCGAACCGTCGCTCTCGGTCCCGGCCTGCCCGCAGTCTGCCGCCTGGGCCTGGCCACGCGCGGCGGCTCCCGGCTCCGTCCCGCAGACGTCGAGCACGCACTCTCCCGCGGCGTGAATTATCTGAACTGGTGCGGACACCCCGACGGGCTCAGCCAGGCGGTGGCGCGCCTGGGAGCGGCGCGGAAGCGTTTCGTCATCGCGGTGCAATTCCAGGCTCGCCACCGGCAGGAGGCCGCGCAGGAGTTCGACCGCATCCTCAGTGAACTCGCCACCGATTACCTCGACGTTGCCACACTTTACTATGTCGAGTCAGAAGAGGAATGGCGCGAACTGACCGCCCCTGGAGGCGTCCGGGACTATCTGGAGGAGCAGAAACGCGACGGCCGCCTCCGCTTGATCGGCCTGACCACCCACCAGCGCCGCCTCGCCGCCTCCTGGGCGCGCACCGGCAAGCTCGACATGCTCATGATCCGCTACAACGCCGCCCATCGGGGCGCGGAAACCGATCTGTTTCCGGTGGCGCGCCAGGCCGGCCTTCCGGTGGTGACCTTCACCGCCCTGCGCTGGAAAGCCCTCCTGCGGCCGACCCCGGAGGACCCGCCCGGTTTTCAGCCGCCCCCGGCCCCCGAATGGTACCGTTTCTGCCTGGCCAATCCCGACATCGCCGTGGTGCTTGCGGCGCCCTCCACCCGGCAAGAACTCGATCAGCTCCTGGCGCTGCTCGATGACTGGCGCCCGCCCGCCGACGCCGGCCCTCTCCGCGCTCACGGCGACCGCGTCCGGCGCCATGCCGGGGCTTTCCCCTGAGCGTGTCGGCGCTCTGGCCGGCCCCTGTATCTCCGCCTACTGGAACAGCAGCGGTACAAATTCCGTCAGATACCGTCGCCACACCATCCAGGTGTGAGCTCCGGGCGTCTCGACCGCCGTGTGCCGCACCTCGCGGGACTTCAGCCACTCGCGAAACTTCCGGTTCAGCTCGATCAGGCGGTCCTCGGTGCCGCAGCCGATCCACAGCAGCCGGAGCTGGGCGTTGGCCTTGGCATCCAGCGCGGGAAACGTCTTGTCGAAGTCCTCTCCCAACCCGCCCGTGCTGAAGGCGCCGACCCACGCGAAGCGGTCCAGCGCGTTCAGGCCGATATACAGCGACTCGGCGCCGCCCATCGAAAGCCCCGCGATCGCCCGCGAGGCGCGGTCCGTCCGCACCCGGTACTGGCGCTCCACCTGCGGGATCATCTCACTGAATAGCGCGTCGCGGAACCGGTCGTAGTTGCGCCGGCGCAGCTCCGGATCGCGCAGCGGAGGGCCGCTCCGCGAGACGATCTCCGGCGCACCATAGCCGAGCGGCATCACCACCACCATGGGCCGCGCCTTGCCTTGCGCGATCAGATTGTCCAGGATCACGTGGGCCCGGCCCACCTCCGTCCAGGCCCGCGCATCGTCACTGTAGCCGTGCAGTAGATACAGCACCGGGTATCTTGTCTTACCCGCAGGATCATAGCCCGGCGGCGTGTAGACATAGTAATCCCGGTAATCGCCCACAATCTGGGAGCGATAAAAGTGACGGTGCACGGTGCCGCGCGGTACGTCGTTCAGCTCCCAGGCCAGGGAGGCCGGACCCGGCACATGCACCATGCTCTGGGTGTTCAGCAGGTTCGGCTTCATCAGCGGGTTCATCGGGTCAATCAGACCCACGCCGTCGGCTACGAACAGGTACCCGTACAAATCCGGCTCGAGCGGACCCACCGTGATGCTCCAGACTCCCTTTTCGTCCTTCTGCATCGCCTCCCGCGGAGCCCCTTCCCGTGCCAGCAGGACCTCCTTGGCGTTCGGCGCCCGGAAACGGAACGTCACGCGCCGGTCCGGATGCACCTCCGGGGAAACAACCGGCTGCGGAGCTTGCGCCCAGGCTGCCGCGAGCACCGCCCACAACAAGACGCCACACACCATCCGCTGTGATCTCATGACCGTTCATCATACCGCGGAGAGCCGTCGCCCGACTCCGGCAGAACCGCAACGCGCGCCGGATGCGAACCTACACCCGCACCCACCGGAACCCGGCCCGCTCCAGCGCCTGGCGGTCCAGAAAATTGCGCCCGTCCACCACCAGCGGGTTCCGCATCTGGCGCGCCAGCTTCTCCCACGGCAGCCCCCGGTAGTCGGCCCACTCCGTCACCAGCACGATCGCGTCCGTCTCCGCCGCCGCTTCTTCTGGCGTGTCACAGTACACGACGCCCGCGTTGGGATACTCCCGCCGCGCCCGCGGCAGCGCCACCGGATCGTGCGCCCGCACCGTGGCCCCCCGCTCGATCAGCCGCCGCGCAATATCCAGCGCCGGCGCATCCCGCAGATCGTCCGTGTTGGGCTTGAACGCCAGCCCCAGCAGCGCCACGCTCCGTCCCTTGAGAATCTTCAACTCCGCGAGCAGCTTCTCCACCACCCGCTCCCGCTGCCGGTAATTCACTTCCCGCGCCGCCGCCACGATGGGCATCGCCAGGTTGTACTCCCGCGCCGTGGCAATCAGCGCCGCCGTATCCTTGCCGAAGCAGGAGCCCCCCCAGCCGATGCCCGCTTGCAGAAACCGCGTCCCGATCCGCGCGTCCAGCCCGATGCCTTTGGCCACCTGCGCTATGTCCGCCCCCACTTTCTCGGCCAGCTGCCCGATCTCGTTAATGAAGCTGATCTTCAGCGCCAGAAACGCGTTGGCGGCGTACTTGATCAGCTCCGCCGAAGCCAGATCCGTCGCAATCAGCGGCACCGCCCCCAAACCCTCCGGGCGCGGCAGAAACGCCGGCGGCGCAAACGTCTGCTCCAGAATGGGCCGGTAGAGCGAATAGAGCACTTCGAGCGCCCGGGTTTCGTCCGCCCCCACCACCACGCGATCCGGGTACAGCGTATCGTACAGCGCCGTTCCCTCGCGCAGAAACTCCGGGTTGGAGGCCACGGCGAAACAGTTCGGCGGTTTGCGTCCCCGCCGCGCCGCATAGGCCTCCCGCACCAGCGCCCCGACCCAGTTGCCGCTGCCGATCGGCACCGTGGACTTGTTCACCACCACCGTGAACTCGCCCTCAAGGTGCTCGCCCACCGCCTCGGCGGCCTCGCGCACGTACGACAGATCCGGCCCCCCGTCCGCCAGCGGCGGCGTCCCCACCGCGATGATCACCACCGCCGCACCGGGAACCGCTTCCCCGCAGTCGGTCGTGAACCGCAGCCGCGGCCGCGCCAGCTCCAGCAGCTCCCGAAGCCACGGCTCATAAACGGGCGGCTCGCCCCGCCGCAACTGCTCGATCTTTCCCGCATCCGTATCCACGCAGGTCACCTCGTGACCCAGATACGCCAGACACACACCGGTCGTCAGTCCCACGTAACCGGTACCGAGAATCGCCGTTTTCATTGGAGCTTATCCTAGCAGCCTTCGCCGGCGGCCCGCCGGAGTTTCATCCCGAAACCAGCGGCCCCTCCGAGCGCGCCAGCAGCGAAAGAAACGCGTCCCGCTGCCGGTTGAGCCGCGCGAGCGCCGAATCGAGCGCCGCCCAGTACACCGCCGCCCCCAGCGCCGCCGCAAACCCCAGCACGCCGTAGAAAGCCCCCTCGCTGTCGAAGGCGTAGCGCGCACCGTAGGCCAGCAACACCGGCACCGCGCCCAGGGGATACAGCAGCAGCAGCAGCAGGCGCACCCGCATCGGGGAAGCCGCCCCCGTGGATTTTTCCGGATCCACCGGCCTCGGATAGTACGCTGAAGCCAGATTGCCTGCCGCCATGAAATACACCGCCAGCACCAGCGTCACCAGGAACGCTTCCGCCACCTTGGAAGCCGTCAGAGGCAGCCGCGCCACAGCCCAGACCACCGTGATCGCCGCCATCTCCAGCACCACGAAGACCGCCGTGGCGAGATTTTTCGCGACCAGCACTCTGGCCAGCGGCACCGGAGCCAGAAAGTAAGTCTGCGCCGCGGCACGGTCGAAGCCGAAAATGTTCCAAAAAGCCACGTCCCCGAGCAGCAGCAACGCATAGGCGCCCACCATCACCAGGTAGCCCGCCCCCACCGGCGAGGCAGCGCCCCACTGCCCTCCGCGCAGAATGACTGGCAGGAAAATGATCACGCCGAACGTAAAGCCCATAATGAACACCAGCCGGAACCGCGGGGAGCGCGCCAGCGTCCGCAGCTCCTTCTCGACCAAAGCCGCCAGCGGATCCGGCAGCAGCGCCCCCGGCAGGCGCCACAGATGCGACGCCAGGCTCCGGGCTTTTCGGCGCTCGGCCCGCGCCGCTCCCTCCGGCGGCGCCTCGGAGCGCAGGCTCCGCTCGAACTGCCACCACCCGAAACGCCACGCCCCCGCAGTCCAGCCCGCCAGCAGCAGCCAGTCCCACAGCCCGCCTTGTCCGAGCCCCAGGCGTGCCGCCGCGGCCCACGGCCACACCCCGCTCGCCGGCACCGCCAGCCGGGCCCGCAGCGGACCCGGTACGCCCGTCACCACCAGAAGCTGCGGCAGCGCCGCCGTCAGAATCAGCAACAGCACCATCGCTTCGCGGATCCGCGTCCGTGCCAGCCACCGCTCGATCTGGTGTCGCACGCCGGCCGCCACGAGCAGATTGAACGCCGCATAAACTGTAAACGCCGCAGGAGCCGCGGCCCCGCCCGGGGCGGGATTCCAGGCCAGGCCCGCCGCCGCCCCGGCAAGCAGCAGCAGCATCTCCACCGAAGTGGACAGCCGCAACGCCACCTCGATGCCGAACAGTGCGCCGGACGGTATCGGATACACGCGCAGCCGCTGCAAATCCACGGCGGCCCCGAGCGACGCCGCGAGCACCGGCGCCACCTGCCAGTACACCAACACGAACAGCAGACCCCCGGGAAGCGCCCGCTCCACCACGCCCCGCGCCTCCGGCCGCGACGTCACCACGAACAGGCCGGCCGCCAGCGCGCACCACATCCCGTACCAGACCACCACCGCCAGCGTCGCCGCCGCCGTCGTGCCCGCCCCGCCTCTGCGCACGGTGTTGGCGAAGGATCGCCACTGCGCCCACAGGATCGCGGAAACGTGAGCCGCCATGCCCTACAGCCAGTCCAGCTTCTCTACCGCGCGCACCCCACCCACCAGGCGCACGAAAACCTCTTCCAGCGTCGAGGCGCTCTCGCGCAGCTCGCCCGTCGCCAGCTCCGTCACCAGCCGGCCTTCGTGGATGATGGCCACGCGCTCGCACAGCCGCTCCACCACTTCCAGGACATGCGAGGTCAGAAAAATGGTCGCCCCTTGCCGCACCTGGTCCAGCAGCAGATCCTTCATCAGCCGCGCCCCGATGGCGTCCACGCCTTCGAACGGCTCATCCAGCAGAAACAGCTGCGGGCGGTGGATCAGCGCCGCCGCCATCGCCAGTCGCTTCCGCATGCCTTTCGAATACTCCGCGATCAGCTTGCGCGGCTGGCCGTCCAGCTCGAACAAAGCCAGCAGTTCCCGCGCCCGCTCCCGCGCGACGGTGCGCGCCAGTCCGTACATCCGCCCCGCGAATTCCAGAAACTCCGGCCCCGTCAGCCGGTCAAACAGCAGCGACTCGTCCGGCACCAGCCCGATCCGCCGCTTGATCTCCAGCTCCTGCTCCGGCATCCGCAGGCCCAGGAGCTCGATCGTTCCCGAGCTCGGAAGCGTCAGCCCGGTGAGCATCCGGATGGTCGTCGTCTTCCCCGCCCCGTTGGGCCCCAGGAATCCGAAAAAACAGCCCCGCGGCACCGTCAGCGTCAGCCCGTCCACGGCGGCTTTGTCTCCGTAGAACTTCCTCAGGTTTTCCACCCGGATCGCCGGCGTTGCCTCGCTCATCTCGCTACTCCAGCTCCGCCACGTAAACCTGCGTGTGTCCGGTCCGGTCGCTGGCAAACGCCACGCGCCGCTCGTCCACAGAAAACGACGGGTGCGGATGGGTCCACTGCGGCCCGTAGACGGTATCGGTCTCCGTTTCCATCCAGCTCAGCTTGCCGGCCGCGGGCCCGCTGCGCGCGGCCTCGAAATCCTCCCGGAGCGCGTAGCGAGACTTGGTCCACTGCGTGCCCCGGTTGCTCGACTCCGACAGGCACACCCGCCGCCGCACCCCCGTGGCCGCCTCGACCAGAAAAATCCCTTCATCGGGATGGTTCGTGTCGCAAACAATCTGCGTGCCCGCCCGGTTCGGCGCGATGTGCCAGGCGTTGAATTCCGCAATCACCGCCCGCTCCCGCGTTTGCCAGTTCATGCGCCACAGCGCCTTCGGCCACACTACGTAGACTAAATCGCCCGTTCGGCCCAAAAACGTCTCATGGACCACGAACTCGTCATTGCCATGCTCGTACAGACACTCCAGCCCGGAGCCGTCCCGCCGCACCCGGTGCATGCGCGGCGCCGGATCGGCCGCGAACTCAATCCATTCCGCGTCGAGCGGGTGAAACTGCGGGTGAATCACCGTACGGGGAAACGTCAGGGTCCGCCACGACGTTCCGTCCGTCTTCCCCACCACCAGCCCCCAGGCGCCGCCCTGCCGGACCGCTGCCGTGATCCATTCCCCGCCTCCATCGAGCGAGCACTCCCCAAGCTGCGCGCCGGGGAAATCCCCGAGGCGGCGCTCTTCGAGGCTCGTGCGCTCCAGTACCCAGACCTCGCCGCCCCGCACGAAAAACACGCGCTCGCCGTCCGGGTGGATCACCGCCGAAAAAGGGTGAATCGGCGCCCCGTCCGTCAACTGCCGGATGGGCCCCTCCGGAAAGGCCGCCTCAAACAGCTGCGGCGAGCCCGTCCGGTACGAAGTGAACAGAACCGACCGCCCGTCCGGCGCAAACGAGCTGTGCAGAAAGTAAGTCGGGTGGTTGATCGAAGCATGGCTCGTCATCTGGTGCACCACCGCGCCGGTGATACGGTCTCGGAACCGGCGGTGTTCCGGCGGGTGAACCGTTCCCTTTCCGTAACGCATAGACGTCGGCGTGCTTTGTTACCATACCCCATGGTGGCGCATCGCACCAACCGGCGAGCCCTCTTGCCGGCCGGCGCGCGCCGCCGATGCCGCTCATGCTCTTGCTGCGCGTCCTGGTTCTCGCGGCACTCTGGCAGGCTCCCGCACCGCTTGCCATCGTCAACGCCACGCTCCATCAGTACGAAGACGGCCCCCGCCTGGAGGCCGGACACCGCTTCATCCCGGGCGAAACCGTCTTCTTCAGTTTCCAGGTGCGCGGATACGGCAAGTCCAAACAAGAGCTGGTCCATCTCCGCTATGAAATCGCGGCCGTGGATGCGGACAACATCCCCATCGTCGAAACCGAGCGCGGCGAAGTGCGCACCGAACTGGCCCCGCAGGACAAGGACTGGCTCCCGAAAATCCGCCGGTCCTTCATCCTTCCGCCGCACGCATGGCCGGGAACCTACCGCATCCTGGCTCGCGTCCGGGACGAGCTCACCGGGCAGCAGGCCGCCCTCGAAGTGCCCCTCACGGTCGAAGGGCGGCGCGTCGAGCCGAGCCCGACTCTCGTCATCCGCAACTTCCGGTTCTTGCGCGAGGAGCGCGACACCGAGCCGCTCATCCCTCCCGTCTACCGCCCCGGCGCCTCCCTCTGGGCCCGTTTCGACATCACCGGCTTCAAGATCGGCGACAAGAACCGCATCCGCGTCGCCTACCGCATCTCGATTCTCAGCGCCGAAGGCAAACTGCTCTACACGCAACCCGACGCCGCCGTGGAGGAAGACGCGCCGTTCTATCCCAAACGCTCCGTGCCCGGCCTCGTCAGCCTCCAGATCCAGCCCGGCACCCCTGCCGGAACGTATCTGATGGCCGTCACGGTCGAGGATCAGGTGGGCGCGCAAACCTTCGAAGCCCGGGAAGCCTTTCGCATCGAATGACACCCGCTGACACCCGCAGCGGCCCGCGGCGCTAGCGCCGCTTGGCGAAGAACCGCTCGAGCAGCGCCGCGCACTCGGCTCCCAGCACGCCTTCCACCACCTCGACGCGGTGATTGAGTAACTCGGAATCGGCCAGCCGGAACTTGCTCCGCACGCCGCCGAAACGCAGATCCCGCGCCCCGAACACCAGCCGGCGCACCCGCGCCGCCACCAGCGCGCCCGCGCACATCACGCAGGGCTCCAGCGTCACATACAGCGTGGCCTCCTCCAGGCGGTAATTCCTCGCGGCAGCCGCCGCCTCCCGCAGCGCCAGGATCTCCGCATGGGCCGTCGGGTCGCTCCGCCCGATCGGCGCGTTGTGGCCGCGCCCGATGATCCGCCCGCCCTCGACGACTACGGCGCCGACGGGCACTTCTCCTTCCGCTTCCGCCCGCGCCGCCTCTTCGAGCGCCTCTCGCATGTAGTCTTCGTCGCTCACAGCCTCCACATGCCTGGAACAAACCGGCCCCCCACCCCGTTCCTCTACAATGAACCAAGAAGGATGCTTCGTCACCTGCCGCTCATCCTTAAGAATAGCTGGCGCAACCGGCGCCGTACGACGCTGACCGTCCTCAGCATCAGCGTCTCGCTGTGCCTGCTCGGCTTGATGATGGCCATCTATCATGCCTTCTACCTGCGGGAAGCCACTCCCTGGCAGGCCCGCCGCCTCGTCACGCGCAACCGGGTTTCTCTGGCTGTCCCCATGCCCATTTATTACCGTGATCGCATCCGCCAGGTCCCGGGCGTGCAGGAAGTCATGGCCTCCCAGTGGTTCGGCGGCGTGTATAAAGACAGCCGCGATCCGAACAATTTCTTCGCCCGCTTCGCTGTGGAGCCCGAAAAGCTGTTCCGGATCCGCGGCGAAATCCAGGTTCCCGAAGATCAGAAGCGCGCCTTCCTGGCCGAGCGCACCGCCTGCGCTGTCGGACGCCCTCTGGCCGAACGGCTCGGCTTCCGCCTCGGCGATCGCATCACCTTGAAAGGCGACATCTTCCCCGTCAATCTCGAACTCACGGTGCGCGCCATCTGGGACGCCCCCGACAACAACGAGGTCCTCTACTTCCACTGGAAGTACCTGGAGGAAAGTCTTCCGCCTGCCCGGCAAAGCCTGGTGGGCACGTTCACCATCCTCGCCGAACGCCCCGAAGACGCCACCCGCATCGCCGAAACCGTGGACGCCATGTTCCGCAATTCCACCGCCCAGACCCGGACCGAAACCGAGCAGGCCTTCGCCCTGAGCTTCGTCGCCTTCCTCGGCAACGTCAAAGCGTTTCTGCTGAGCATCTCGGCGGCGGTGACCTTCACCATCCTGCTGGTCAGCGCCAACACCATGGCCATGTCCGTGCGGGAGCGCATCCGGGAAGTGGGCGTGCTGCGCACGCTCGGCTACACGCCCCAAAGCATCCTCGCCATCATCCTCGGCGAGTCCGTGCTCATTTCGCTGGCCGGCGGCTTGCTCGGCTGCGGGCTGGCGGCAGCGCTTTGCACCGCCGTCCGCAACGGGCCCGTGGGCTTCCCGCAGATCCGCGCCCTCGCCGTGGATGGAGGCGTTCTGGCAACCGCACTCGCCGTCGCCCTCGCCATCGGTATCCTCAGCTCGCTGGTTCCGGCCTGGGGCGCCTCCCGGACTTCCATCATTGACGCGCTGCGGCACACCGGCTGAGAGACTCGTTTATGGCCATTCCCCTCGCCTACAACTTGCGCAACCTGGCGGTCCGAAAGGCCACCACGCTCATGACCGCCCTCGGCATCGCCCTGACCGTGGCCGTCCTGGTGGCCGTGCTCGCTTTGATCGGCGGTCTCCGCCGCGCCTTTGAAGCCACCGGCAATCCGCTGCACGTGCTCGTGCTCCGCAAGGGCTCCGATTCCGAGCTCGTGAGCAATTTCACGCGCGCCATGTACCAGGACCTGAAGTTCAAGCCGGGCATCGCCCGGGGGCGCTCCGGCGAGCCTCTGGCCTCGCTGGAAATGGTCACCGTGATCAACCTTCCCCGCGTGGACAGCCCGGAGGGCATGAACGTCACCCTGCGCGGCCTGCTGCCCGTCGGCATCGAAATGCGCGAGGAACTCCGGCTGGTGGCCGGCCGCTGGTTCGAGTCCGGCAAGCGCGAGGTCGTCGTCGGCAAGTCCATCGCCGCACGGTTTCCCGGCGCCGCACTCGGCCGCCGGCTCGAGTTCGGCCGTGGCAGCTGGACCGTCGTCGGGATCATGGACGCCGGCCGCAGCGTGGCCAACAGCGAGATCTTCGCCGACTTGAACCAGCTCAGCGCGGATTACAACCGCTCGGAAGTCCTCAGCTCCGCCCTCATCCGGGCCGTGGACCCCGTCGCCGTCCAAGCCCTCATCAACGACCTCTCTTCGGATCGCCGCCTCAACGTCACGGCTCTGACCGAGCGCGAGTACTATGAGCGCCAGACCGTCTCCGGCGCTCCCATCCAGTACATCGGCACCCTCGTGGCGGTGATCATGGCCATCGGCAGCAGCTTCGCCGCCATGAACACCATGTACGCCGCCGTCGCGCGCCGGGCCCGCGAGATCGGCACCCTGCGCGTGCTCGGTTTCTCCCGCCTCAGCATCCTGAGCAGCTTCTTCATCGAGTCGCTGCTGCTGTCGCTTCTGGGGGGCCTCGTGGGATTCCTGCTCGTGCTCCCGCTCAACGGCATGACCACGGGCATCGGCAATTTCCTCACCTTCAGCGAAATCGCCTTCGACTTCCGCATCAGTCCTTCCAGCCTGATCTGGGGCCTGCTGTTCGCTTTGACCATGGGCGCTGTGGGCGGACTGTTCCCCGCCGCCATGGCCGCCCGCAAAGAAATCCTCACCGCGTTGCGGGAGTTCTGATCATGGACGCCGACCTCGAAAGCCTTCGCATTGACCGCCGCCGCCCGAGCGGTGAACCGCCGCGGTGGGCCGTCCGCTGGATCGTCGCCGGAGTCTCCCTGTTCGTGCTGCTCGGCGCCGCGCGCTTCCTCTGGAGCCGCCTCAACGCCGCCGTGGAGGTCGAGGTCGTCCGCGTCGCGCCTGCCGAAACCGCAGGCGCAGGGCCGCCCATCGTTCTGAACGCCACCGGCTACATCGTCGCCGCGCACAAAATCGAGCTGGCCTCCAAAGTCATGGGCCGTGTGGCCTGGATCGGCGTGGACAAAGGCGACAAGGTCAAGGCCGGTCAGGTGATCGTCCGTCTGGAGGATGACGAGTACCGCGCCCAGCTCCAGCAGGCCCGCGGGCAGCTTGCCGCCCTCGAGGCCCGCCTTCAGGAGCTCCTCCGCGGTTCCCGCCCTGAGGAGATCGCCATGGCCAAAGCCAACCTCGAACAGGCCCAGGCCGACCTCGAAAACGCCCGCGTCACTTTGGAACGCACGCGCCGGCTGGTCGCCGAGAAGGTCCTCTCGCAGCAGGCGCTGGATGACGCCTTGGCCCGCTACGAGTCCCAGAAGGCCCGCGTCGCTTCCCTCGAGCGCAACTACGAGCTGGTGCGCATCGGCCCCCGCCAGGAACAGATTGACGCCGTCCGCGGCCAGGTCGAACAGGCCCGCGGCGCCGTCGCCTTCTACGAAACCCAGCTGGCCAACACCGTCATCCGCGCCCCCATCTCCGGCACCATCCTGGAACGCGAGGTGGAACCCGGCGAGTTCGTCACCACCAGCTTCGTCGGCGAGCGCGGCGCCAAAGGTTACGTCGTCTCGCTGGCCGACCTCAACGACCTGGAGGTCGAGCTCGACATCAGCCAGAACGACTTCGCCAAACTCACGCCGCGCCACAAGGGCATCGTCACCACCGACGCCTATCCGGACCGCAAGTACCAGGGCGTCATCAGCCAGATCGCCCCGGAAGCCAACCGCCAGAAGGCGACCGTGCAAGTCAAGGTTAAGATCCTCAACCCCGACGACTACCTGCGCCCCGAAATGAACGCCAGCGTGGCCTTCTACGCCGACGAACCCCGCCACGACGCCGTCGCATCCCGTCCCGCCCTCTTCGTCCCGGCCTCCGCCGTCCGCGATGGGGCGGTCTTCGTGGCGCTGGGCGGCCGCGCCGTGCGCCGCGCCGTCAAAACCGGACCTGCCACGCCCCGGGGCGTCCGCATCGAAGAAGGTCTCCTCGGCGGCGAAGACCTCATCCTCAATCCCCCGGCGGACCTCCGCGACGGGGATAAAATTCGCATTCGCAAAGGAACAGCTTCATGAGCGACATCGTCATCCTGACCCGCGATCTCGAAAAGGAGTTCCGCCGCGACGGCTTCAGCATCACCGCGCTCCACCGTATCAACCTCGAAGTGCGCCGCGGTGAGTTTGTCGCCCTTATGGGCCCTTCCGGCTCCGGCAAGTCCACCCTGCTGCACCTGATCGCCGCCATGGACCGCCCCACAAGCGGAGAGATCCGCGTGCTCGGCCAGGATCTCCGCAGCCTCAGCGACCGCGAGATCGCCCGTTGGCGCAATCGCCACATCGGCTTCGTCTTCCAGACCTTCAACCTCATCCCGGTGCTCACGGCCATCGAGAACGTCGAGCTGCCGCTCAAGCTCACGCACCTCAGCCGGAAGGAACGCCTCGCCCACGCCGAGACCGCGCTGAAGCTCGTCGGTCTCGCCGACCGCATGCATCATCTGCCGCGCCAGCTCTCCGGCGGCCAGGAGCAGCGCGTCGCCATCGCCCGCGCCATCGTCACCGACCCCGACCTGATTCTCGCCGACGAGCCCACCGGCAACCTCGATGCCGCCTCCGCCCAGGAAGTGCTTACGCTGCTTTCGCGCCTGAACAAGGAGTTCGGCAAGACCATCGTGCTGGTCACCCACGACCCCCATGCCGCCGCCTTTGCCGGCACCGTCCGCCACCTCGAAAAAGGCCAACTCACCTAAATTCCGTCAGCCTGGTGTGTCCCCATTTTTCCCCGAAAATTCCGTCAGCCTGGTGTGTCCCCATTTTTCGGTGAGATCTTGACAATTTTGTACAGTTCCCGTATCCTTTAGTTGACTGGATACTTCCAGCCATAACGGAGAACCACATGGCTTACGTCATCGCAGAACCCTGCATCGGAACCAAGGATACGGCCTGCGTGGATGCCTGCCCGGTAGACTGCATCCATCCCAAAAAGGACGAGCCCAACTTCGAACAGGAAGAGATGCTTTACATCGACCCCGTCGAGTGCATCGACTGCGGCGCCTGCGTGCCCGTCTGCCCCGTCTCGGCCATCTTTGCCCTCGACGATCTGCCGGAGAAGTGGCAGCACTTCGCAGCCCGTAACGCAGCCTACTACGGACGCTAGTTCACCGGAGGCCCAGCCATGAAGCTGAGCTCTCCCGAGGAGTACGGCCTGCGCTGCCTGCTCCGCATGGCCCGCGCCGGCGCCAGCGTGACCATCCCGGAACTCAGCGAAGCCGAGGGACTCTCGGCCGCCAACGTCGCCAAGGTCATGCGCCTGCTTCGCCTGGCGGGTATCGTGGAAAGCGTCCGCGGCCCGGCGGGCGGCTACCGCCTGGCGCGCCCTCCCGAACAGATCACGGCCGCCGAGGCGCTGGAGGCGCTCGGCGAACGCCTGCTCACGGAGGATTTCTGCCGTAAACACGCCGGGCTTTCCGAAATCTGCGTCCACGCCGAGGACTGCTCCCTGCGCGCCCTGCTTTCCGCCATGCAAAACGCCCTCGACTCCCTGCTCGGCGCCACCACCCTCAGGGACCTGCTCGCCGACGAGCGCCGCGTCGCGGTGCAGCTGGCGACGCGCTTCCCCGGAGCCGCCGCACCCCGTGCGTTCCTCCCCGGTTAGCGCGATACTGAAATCAGGAGGCGGCGCTATGCCTGCGCTAGCCGAAGTCCTCGCCCAGCACGTGCGCGAAGGCGCGCCGGAGCTCTGGGAAGTCATTGACGACCGCAAGCGCATCCGCTGCTATGCCTGCGGGCATTGCTGTCCCATCCCCGAGGGCCAGCCCGGCGTTTGCAAGGTCCGCTTCAATCGCGACGGCAAACTCTACGTCCCCTGGGGCTACGTCGCCAGCGTGCAGTGCGATCCGATCGAAAAGAAACCGTTCTTCCACGTCCAGCCCGGCGCGCTGGCCTTCAGCTTCGGCATGCTCGGCTGCGACTTGCACTGCTCGTATTGCCAGAACTGGGTCACTTCCCAGGCCATCCGCGACCCGCGCGCCGTCGCCCCCATCCGCCGCGTCACCCCCGAGGAGCTCGTCCGCTGGGCCGGGGAACTGGAGGCCGACGCCGTCATCAGCACCTACAACGAGCCGCTCATCACCTCCGAGTGGGCCGTCGCCATCTTCCAGGAAGCCCGCAAAGCCGGCTTGATGACCGGTTTCGTCTCCAACGGCAACGTCACACCGCGCGTGCTCGAATATCTGCGCCCCTGGACCGACCTCTACAAAGTCGACCTCAAGAGCTTCGACGACCGCCACTACCGCCTCCTCGGCGGCCGCCTCCAGCCCATCCTCGACGGACTTCGCCTCATCCACCAGATGGGCTTCTGGCTCGAAGTCGTCACCCTCGTGATCCCGGGCTTCAACGACTCCGATGAGGAGCTTCGGAAAATCGCCGAGTTCCTCGCCGGCATTTCCCCCGACATCCCCTGGCATGTCACTGCGTTTCACAAAGACTACAAAATGCTCGATCCGGACAACACGCCGCCCGAGACGCTCATCCGGGCCGCCACCATCGGCCGGCAGGCCGGCCTGCACTACGTCTATGCCGGCAACCTGCCCGGGCAGGTCGGGGATTTCGAAAACACGCGCTGCCCGCAGTGCCGTACGCTGCTCGTCAAACGCTACGGTTACCGCATCCTCGACTACCGCATCACCCCCGAGGGCGCCTGCCCGTCCTGCGCCACGCCGATCGCCGGCCGCTGGGGCCGCGGCTTCCGCCATCAGCTCACCGATCGCCCGCTGATCCCGCTGGCCCTGACCTGGTCGTGATCGCCGCTCAGGACTGGTAGAATAAGGACCAAAACCGGAGCCCCGCAGGGCCTTCGCATGGACCTCGACCAACTCCACACCTTCCTTGAAATCGTCCGGCTCAAAAGCTTCTCCAAAGCCGCTCAGACGGTCTACCGCACCCAGCCCGCCATCAGCGCTCAGGTCCGCCAGCTCGAACAGGAATTGAACACGACGTTGTTTGAACGCCTCGGCACCCGCATCGCCCTCACACCCGCCGGCAAAATCTTCGCCGAATACGCCGCGCAGATCCTGGAACTCCGCCGCCGCGCCCAGGACGCCATCAACGAACTGGAACGCGTACCCCGCGGCGAACTCGTCATCGCCGCCAACGAAGCCACCTGCATCTACGTCCTGCCCCAGGTCTTCTCCGATTACAAACAGCAGTTCCCCAACGTCCAGCTCCACGTGGACCGCTCCTACGGCGCGCGCGTCGTTGAAGCCGTGCTCGACAACCAGGCCGACTTCGGCATCACCCAGCTCCCGGTCCAGGAGCGCCGCTTGCAAGTCGTCAGAATCCATTCCGACGAGATCCGCCTCATCGCCCCGCCCGGCCATCCCTTGGCCGCAAAAAGCGCCGTGGCGTGCCAGGATTTGCTGGGCCATCCGCTGCTGCTGCCCAAATCCGGCACCACGCGCGCCCGCCTCAACGCCTGGATGGAGCTCGTCGAGGACGACGTGCAGATTTCCATGGAGCTGGACTCCACCGAAATGATCAAGCGCTTCGTGATCGCCGGACTGGGCGTTTCCTTCATGGCCGCCTCCCACTGCCGCGAAGAAGTGCAGGCCGGCAAGCTCGCCACCGTACCGCTGGCCCCCGAGCCCATGATCCGCCACCTCGGCCTCATCTACCGTAAGGACAAAGCCCTCTCGAAGGCCGCCCTGGGCTTCATCGAGGCCGTCCTCCGGCATGCCGCCCCGGAGGCGGCCGTCCCAGCCCCGGTCTCGGGCACGGCCCGCAGATGATCACGATTCCGCCGCGAGTAGGTGGATAATAGGGGTAGCGATGCCCGTCGAAACCGTGAAACAGTCGGCCATCTTGATCCCGGTCGGCGACGCATTCCAGTTCTACCACTCTCTCGACGACGTCCCCCAACCCCTGCGGGCCCGACTCGCCGATCCCCGCTGGGAATTCGCCACCATCCTGATCGCCGACCGCCGCGGCCGCGACGAAATCAACAAGGCCCTCAAGGGCCACCCCGGCGCACTCCCCCTGCGTTTCCTCAAAGGAGCGGCACGGCCGTTTTCCTTTTCGCCCCGGCCCCGCTCCTGCTCGCGGGGCCGCCTCTGGCTCGCCGCAGGTATCGCTTTGGCCTTGGCCTCTGCCGCTTCCTTGCTGCTGGTGGGACGCTAAGTCGCTGTCCAGGCCCGGCTTGGCACACTTCCCGCCGGGTTCTTGCGCGTTCGACCGCTTAATCTTGACTTGACAGTATAGATTGGCTACCCTGAAGAAGGCGGCCGGGAATGCCAAGGCCGGCACCGCTCAATTCGAGGAGACCATGAGCACTGCCGTTAACAACATCGAGGAGCTTGCGCTTCGCGAATACAAGTACGGCTTCGTCACCGAGATCGACGAGGAGACCGTACCCCCCGGACTGAACGAAGACATCATCCGGATGATCTCGGCCAAAAAGAACGAGCCCGAGTGGCTGCTCGAATGGCGCCTCCGCGCCTTCCGCCACTGGCTCACCATGGAGGAACCCAAGTGGGCCAACGTCCACTATCCTCCGATTGACTACCAGGCCATCCGCTACTACGCGGCCCCGAAGCGCGCCCAGCGGCCCAAGAGCCTGGACGAGGTGGACCCGGAAATCCTGCGCACCTACGAGAAGCTCGGCATCCCGCTCCGCGAGCAGGAACTGCTGGCCGGCGTGGCCGTGGACGCCGTCTTTGACAGCGTCTCGGTGGCTACGACCTTCAAGGAGAAACTGGCCGAACTCGGCATCATCTTCTGCTCCTTCTCCGAGGCGGTCCAGGAGCATCCCGAGTTGGTGCGCAAGTACCTCGGCTCCGTGGTGCCGTACACCGACAATTTCTTCGCGACGCTCAACTCCGCCGTCTTCAGCGACGGCTCCTTCTGCTACGTACCCAAAGGCGTGCGCTGCCCGATGGAGCTTTCCACCTACTTCCGCATCAATGCCCGCGACACGGGCCAGTTCGAGCGCACCCTGATCATCGCCGACGAGGGCGCCTACGTCAGCTACCTGGAGGGCTGCACCGCGCCCATCCGGGACACCAACCAGCTGCACGCCGCCGTTGTCGAGCTCGTCGCGCTCGACAACGCCGAGATCAAGTACTCCACCGTGCAGAACTGGTACCCGGGCGACAAGGAAGGCCGCGGCGGCATCTACAACTTCGTCACCAAGCGCGGCAAGTGCCTCGGCGTCAACTCCAAGATCTCCTGGACGCAGCTGGAGACCGGCTCCGCCATCACCTGGAAGTATCCGAGCTGCCTGCTGATCGGGGACAACTCCGTGGGCGAGTTCTACTCGGTCGCCGTCACCAACAACCGCCAGCAGGCCGACACCGGAACCAAGATGATCCACATCGGCAAAAACACCCGGAGCACCATCGTCTCCAAGGGCATCTCCGCCGGCTACGGCCAGAACACCTACCGCGGCATGGTCAAGATCCTCAAGTCCGCCGACAACGCCCGCAACTACTCCCAGTGCGACTCGCTGCTGATCGGCGACAAGTGCGGCGCTCACACCTTCCCCTATCTGGAGGTCAAGAACGCTACGGCGCGGGTCGAGCATGAGGCCACCACCTCCAAGATCGGCGAAGATCAGCTCTTCTACTGCCAGCAGCGCGGCATCTCCAAAGAAGACGCCGTCAACCTCATCGTCAGCGGCTTCTGCAAACAGGTCTTCAAAGAGCTGCCCATGGAGTTTGCCGTGGAGGCCCAGAAGCTGCTGAGCATCAGCCTGGAAGGAAGCGTCGGCTGAGACCGCAGGCAACACCATTCACTCAGGGAAGAGACACAGAATGCTGCAAATCAAAAATCTCAAAGCCAAAGTCGGGGACAAAGAGATCCTCAAGGGAATTGATCTGGCCGTCCATGCCGGCCAAGTGCACGCCATCATGGGCCCCAACGGCTCGGGCAAAAGCACGCTGGCCCAGATTCTGGCCGGCCGCGACGTCTACGAGGTGACCGAAGGCGAGGTCCTCTACGAAGGCCGCAACCTCCTGGAAATGTCTCCGGAGGAGCGCGCCTCCGCCGGCATCTTTCTCGCCTTCCAGTACCCGGTGGAAATCCCGGGCGTCAGCAACATGTACTTCCTCAAAGCCGCCCTCAATACGCTCCGCAAGGCGCGCGGCCTCGAGGAACTCGACGCCATGGACTTCATGGAACTGGTCAACCAGAAGCGCAAGCTCCTCGGCATTGACGACGCCATGCTCACCCGCTCCGTCAACGAGGGCTTCTCCGGCGGCGAAAAGAAGCGGAACGAGATCTTCCAGATGGCGGTGCTCGAACCCAGGCTCTGCATCCTGGACGAAACCGACTCGGGCCTCGACATTGACGCCCTCAAGGCCGTGGCCGCCGGCGTCAACGCCATGCGCAGCCCCGAGCGCGCTATGATCATCGTCACCCACTACCAGCGCCTGCTCAATTACATCGTTCCCGACTTCGTCCACGTCATGTACCAGGGCCGCATCGTGCTGTCCGGCGACAAGGAGCTGGCTCTCAAACTCGAAGAGCACGGCTACGCCTGGCTCGACGAAGCTCTCGAGCGCGGCGAGCTCGTGGCGGTGTGAAGGGAGCGCATCCGATGGCAGTCGGCCTCAAAGAAGCTCAGGACCTTTGGACCGGAAACTTCCTCGAGACGGAGCGCCGCCTCCGTGACCGCCAGCCCCGCTGGCTTCGAGAGCTGCGCGCCGAGGCCTGGGAACATTTCCGCAACCTGGGCTTTCCCATGACCAAACACGAAGAATGGAAGTACACCAACGTCGCACCCCTCGCGCGGACGTCCTTCTTGCCGGCGCCCGCCGCGCGGCTCGCCGCCCTGCCGGCTACTGAACCCGCCGGCCCGCGCCTGGTCTTCATCAACGGCCGCTTCGACCCGGAGCTGTCCTCGCCGTCCTTGCCGGCCGGCCTCCGTGCCGGCAGCCTGCGCGAGGCGCTGTCCCGCGACGACCTTGCCGCCCATCTGGCCCGCTACGCCCGCTTCGACCGGCAGCCCTTCGTCGCTCTCAACACGGCCCTCTTCGAAGACGGCGCCCTCGTTGAAATCGCCCGCGGCACCGTCATCGAGCAGCCCCTCTGGCTGGTTCATCTGGCTTTGCCAGCCCCGCAACCGTCCGTTTCCCATCCCCGCGTCCTCATTCTCGCGGGCGAGCAGAGCCAGGCCTCCATCATCGAAACCTACGCCGCCGCCGCGGATGGGGTCGTCTTCACCAACGCCGTCACGGAGCTGGCCGCCGCCCAGGACGCCGTGATCGAGCACTACCGGATCCAGCAGGAGCCGCCCTCCTTCTATCACATCGCCACGGTGCAGTATTACCAGGGCCGCGGCGCGAGCATCCTCTCTCACAACGTCGTTTTCGGCGGCGGACTGGTCCGCAATGACGTCAACTCCGTCCTGCACGGCGAGGGCGCCGAGTGCATCCTCAACGGACTTTACCTCGCCTCCGGCGAACAGCACGTGGACAACCACACCGCCCTCGATCACGCCCAGCCCCACACCAGCAGCCGCGAGTTCTACAAGGGCGTCCTGGACGGCAAGGCGACCGGCGTGTTCAACGGCAAAATCATCGTCCGTCCGGGAGCCCAGAAGACCGACGCCATCCAGAGCAACAAGAACCTGCTGCTTTCGACCGAAGCGTCCATCAACACCAAACCGCAGCTGGAAATCTACGCCGACGACGTCCGCTGCACCCACGGCGCCACCGTCGGCCAGCTCGACGAAGAGGCCGTCTTTTATCTCCGCACGCGGGGCATCCCGCGCGACACCGCACGCGAACTGCTCACCTTTGCGTTTGCAGCCGACGTCCTCGGCCGCATGAAGGTGACCGCCGTGCGGGAACAACTGGAACGGGAACTCTTCCGGAGGCTACGTCCCTCCGGCGACTGAGGCGAGACGCCATGAACCCCACAGGGACCGAGGTTGCAGCCGCCGCCGGTGGCCGCACACCCCGCGAGTTCAATGTGTGGCGCATCCGGGAAGACTTCCCCGTGCTGCGCCAGACCGTCCACGGCAAGCCGCTCGTCTACCTGGACAATGCGGCCACCACCCAAAAGCCGCGCGCCGTGATCGCCGCCCTGGAGCACTTCTACACCGCCGACTGCTCCAACGTGCACCGCGGCGTACACCTGCTCAGCGAGCGCGCCACCGCCGCCTACGAGGAGGCCCGCCGCAAGGTCCAGCGCTTCCTCAACGCGGCTTCCGAGCGCGAGGTCATCTTCGTCCGCGGCACCACCGAAGCCATCAACCTCGTCGCCCACAGCTTCGGCCGCCCGCGCCTCGGGCCCGGCGATGAAGTGCTCCTCACCCACATGGAGCACCACTCCAACATCGTCCCCTGGCAGCTGCTTTGCCAGGAAACGGGCGCCCGGCTCCGCGTCGCCCCCATTGACGACCGCGGCGAACTCATCTTCGAGGAGTTCGAGCGCCTGCTCGGCCCCCGCACGCGCATCGTCGCCGTGGCCCACGTCTCCAACGCCCTCGGCACCGTCAACCCCGTTCGCCGTATCATCGAGGCGGCGCATGCCCGCGGCCTCCCCGTCCTGGTGGACGGCGCCCAGGCCGCCGCACACATCCGGCTGGACGTCCAGGCCCTCGACTGCGATTTCTACGCCTTCTCCGGCCACAAGCTGTACGGCCCCAACGGCATCGGCGTGCTCTATGGGAAGGCCGCCTGGCTCGAGCAGATGCCGCCTTATCAGTCCGGCGGCGACATGATCCGCACCGTCACCTTTGAGAAAACCACCTTCAACGAACTGCCGTGGAAATTCGAGGCCGGCACGCCGAACATCGCCGGCGCGATCGGCCTTGGCGCCGCCCTGGATTACTTGGACGGCGTCGGCCTCGAAAACGCCGCCACCTGGGAGCAGGAGCTGCTCGCCTACGCCACCCGGCGCATCGCCTCCGTGCCCGGCGTGCGCCTCATCGGCACGGCCCGGGAAAAGGCCGCCGTGCTCTCCTTCGTGTTGGAAGGCGTTCACCCCCACGACGTCGCCACCATCCTCGATCGCCAGGGCGTGGCGGTCCGGGCCGGACACGTGTGCGCCCAGCCGGTGATGGAACGCTTCGGCGTGCCCGCCATCACCCGCGCCAGCTTCGCCTTCTACAACACGCCCGAGGAGGTGGACGCCCTCATCGCCGCCTTGCACAAGGTCCGGGAGATTTTCCGCTGATGGAGGAATTGCGCAACCTCTACCAGGAAGTCATCGTGGACCACAGTCGCCGCCCCCGGAATTTTCGCGCCATCGCCGACCCGAGCGCCACCGCCGAAGGCTACAACCCCCTGTGCGGCGACAAGGTCACGCTCTACCTGAAGCTGGACGGAGACGTGATCCGCGATGTGGCGTTCCAGGGCTCCGGTTGCGCCATCTCCACCGCCTCGGCCTCCCTGCTCACCGAAACCCTCAAGGGCAAAACGACCCGCGAGGCCCAGGCCCTCTTCGACAGTTTTCACAAGCTCGTCACCGCATCCGGCCCCGCCGGCAAAGAGCTCGGCAAACTGGCCGTCCTCGCCGGCGTCCGTGAGTACCCCATGCGCGTGAAGTGCGCCACCCTGGCTTGGCATACCCTGCGCGCCGCCCTCAAAGGCGAACGCCGGCCGGTTTCCACGGAGTGAACTATGGAAGACAACGCCGCCAAGACCGAAACCCAGAGCCTCCAGGACCAGGTGATCGCAGCGCTGCGCACCTGCTACGACCCGGAAATCCCGGTCAACATCTACGACCTCGGGCTCGTCTACGAGGTCCGCGTCAACCCCGATAATTCCGTCTACATCAAAATGACGCTCACCGCCCCGAACTGCCCGGTCGCCGGCTCGCTGCCCGAACTGGTCCGCCAGCGCGTCGCCGCTGTACCCGGCGTCGCGGATGCCCAGGTGGAGCTGACCTTCGATCCGCCCTGGAGTCCGAACAACATGTCCGATCTGGTAAAACTGCAACTGGGGCTGCTGTGAGGGCGGCATGAAGTTTACTTCCCACGAAGAGTACGGGCTCCGCTGCCTGCTCCAGATCGGGCGCCGCGGTCGCAGTGTGGGCGTCACGATTCCGGAGATCAGCCGCGCCGAGGGCCTTTCCACCGCCTACACCGCCAAGCTGCTGCGCATCCTGCGCAACGCCGGCTTCCTGAAGAGCGCGCGCGGCCAGGCGGGCGGCTATACCCTGGCGCGACCGCCCGAGCAGATCATCATCGGCGATGTGCTGGCCGAACTCGGAGGCCGGCTCTTTGAAGGGGATTTCTGCGAGCGCCACTCCGGGCAGGAACCCTGTTGCACCCACTCCAGCGATTGCTCCATCCGTTCCCTGTGGACCACGGTTCAGACGGCCGTAGACCGCGTTCTCAGCCGCACGACCCTCCAGGACCTTCTGCAGGCCGAAGACTCCGCCTGCCCCCCGCAGACCCCTCTGGTCCACATCCGTCCCTCCGGCCCCCGGCGGGCTGAAGTTCTCTAGCCATTCTGCCGATCGGTTCCTGCGATGGATCGTCGCAGCGAGCCTCGCTACGCCGCCTCCGGGCCGGCAGAAGTCACCCTTCTCGGAGATCACCCGGTCTCCCTGCAAGGGCGCGTCCTCAACCTCTCCGGGCGTGGCATGCGCGTCTGGCTCCCCCAGGCTGCCCCCGTGGGTGCGCCCGTGCGCGTGGACCTCGAGGGGGCAATGTTCCTGGGCGAAGTCTGCTACTGCAACCCTGACGGAGACGGCTACGCGGTCGGCTTCCAGCTCGAGCACGTCCTCTCCATGTCGGACGAACTCGCCGCGCTCATGCGCGCCCTCAAGCAGACCGAGGTCCAGCCCGTGCCCAAGACGCCGCCCGCCGCGACCGAGTAACCGCGCCGCCGGCCGGACCGTCCCGGGTCACCCTCCCGCAAGCCCTCCCGTTTCCATTTGTCAATTCCGCCGCGCCGCACCACCGTTCTGTGCTATCTTGGTACTGAGTAAAAGCGAGAGTACGAGACGACAAGGAGCATTCACTCTAGGATGGCACTGGCGCCAGAAGCCAAGAACCAGCTGATCAGCAAGTTCCGGATCCACAAAAAAGATACCGGTTCGCCGGAAGTCCAGGTGGCGATCCTCAGCAAACGGATCGCCGAGCTGACCGAGCACTTCAAAGTGCACAAAAAGGATTTCCACTCCCGGCGCGGCTTGCTGTCGCTGGTGGCGCGGCGCCGCAAGCTGCTGAAGTATCTTAAGGGCCGCAGCCCGGAACGGTATCAGGCTCTCATTCAGCAACTGGGTCTCCGCCACTAGGGCGCATGCTCCCGGGCAGGAGCGGGCGAGAGCCCATTGCAGTTCATTGAACGGCCATACCTGGGACGGTTGGATCACCACCGGGTTCGGGGCCCGGCACACGGCGTCCCCGGCGTCAGTTCCACCCCTGTCAACTCCAGTCTCAAGCTCGGATCCGTGCGTCGTCACGGTCCCATCACCGTCAGGCCTGATCCTAAATGCCTGAGGTTGGAGAGGAATTTCCATGACACATTCAGTTGAAATTGATCTGGCGGGCCGCAAGATCACCATTGAAACCGGCAAGGTCGCCAAACAGGCTGCCGGCGCCGTCCTGGTGCGCTCCGGCGATTCCGTCGTCCTGGTGACGGCGTGCAGCAGCAAGGAGCCCAAACCCGGCGCCAGCTTCCTTCCGCTTACCGTGGATTACCGCGAATACACCTACGCCGCCGGGCGCTTTCCCGGAGGCTTCATCAAACGCGAAGGCCGGCCCACCGAGCGCGAAATCCTCGTGGCCCGGCTCATCGACCGGCCCATCCGCCCCCTGTTTCCCGAGGGCTACTCCTGCGAGACGCAGGTCATCGGCTTCGTGCTGTCGGCCGACCCGGAGCTCGACCCCGCCCCGCTCGCCATCGTGGGCGCGGCCGCCGCTCTGGCCATCTCCGACATCCCCTTCCCCCACATCCTGGGGGCCGTGCAGGTCGGACTCGTCAACGGCAGGCTCATCGCCAACCCGACCTACTCGGAAGCCCGCGAAGGCAAGCTCAACATCACCGTCGCCGCCACCGACGACGGCATCGTCATGGTGGAAGCCGGTGCCGTGCAAGCCTCGGAAGCCGAGGTGATCTCCGCCATCGAGTTCGGCCATCAGTGCTGCCGTAAAGTGGCCGCCGCGATCCGCGAGCTCGTCGGAAAGGCCGGCAAGCCCAAGCGCGAGTTCACTCCTCCTGCGTTCAATCAGGAACTCTACGACGAGATCGCTACCGCCTGGCGCGAGCCCCTCACCGACGCCCTCAACACCGAAAAGTACACCAAGATCCAGAGCTACACCCTCGTCGAGGAACTGCGCAAAAAAGCCGTCGAGGCCTTCCCCGAAGAGCAGCGCGAAGAAGCCGGACAGCTCTTCGACCGGCTCAAGGAGCGCATCTTCCGCGACCAGATGCTCCTCGAGCGGCGGCGCCCGGACGGGCGGGCCTTCGATCAGATCCGCCCCCTCGACATCGAGGTCGGTGTGCTGCCCCGCACCCACGGCTCCGCCCTGTTTACCCGCGGCGAAACCCAGGCCATGGTGACCGTCACGCTGGGCACCAAAGAAGACGAGCAGCGGCTGGAGCTGCTGGAGACCGGAGAAACCTCCAAGCGCTTCATGCTGCACTATAACTTCCCGCCCTTCAGCGTCGGCGAGGTGGCGTTTATGCGCGGCCCCGGCCGCCGCGAAATCGGCCACGGCGCCCTCGCCGAGCGCGCCTTGCAGCCCGTGATCCCCGACGAGAAAGCCTTCCCCTACACCCTGCGCGTGGTCAGCGACATCCTGGAGTCCAACGGCTCCAGCTCCATGGCCACCGTCTGCGGCGCCTCCCTGGCTTTGATGGACGCCGGTGTCCCCATCAGCGCCCCCGTCGCCGGCATCGCCATGGGCCTCGTCATCGAAGGCGACCGCTACGCCATCCTCACCGACATCGCCGGCGCCGAGGATCACTACGGCGACATGGACTTCAAGGTCGCCGGCACGCGCGAGGGCATCACCGCCCTGCAGATGGACATCAAGGTTCCCAACATCACCACGCAGATCATGCACGAGGCCCTCGAGCAGGCCCGGCAGGCGCGCCTCTACATCCTGGACCGCATGCAGGAGGTCATCGCCGCACCGCGACCCGCTCTGTCGCCCTACGCACCGCGCATCTACACGCTCACCATCCCCCAGGAAAAGATCCGCGATCTGATCGGGCCCGGCGGCAAGGTCATCCGCGGCATCATCGAGCAAACCGGCGTCAAGATCGACGTCGAGGACGACGGCACCGTCCACATCTTCTCCTCCGACGGCGCCTCCGCCAACAAAGCTATCCAGATGGTCACCGAGATCGCGGCCGTGGCCGAGGTGGGCAAGACCTATCTCGGCAAGGTGGTGCGCCTGGCCGATTTCGGCGCCTTCGTCGAAATCTTCCCGGGCACCGACGGCCTGCTGCACATCTCCGAAATTTCGGAGAACCGTATCCGCAACGTGCGCGACGAACTCAAAGAGGGCGACCAGATCCTGGTGAAGGTCCTCGCCATCGAAGGCAACAAAATCCGCCTCAGCCGCAAGGCCGTGCTGCGCGAGCAGCGCGAGAAACTCAAAGCCGGCAAAAACTGAGCCCCCGGGCTTGCATTCGGCCTCCCTGCTGAGGGAGAATGCCTCCGATCGGTTCGTAAGCCTTTTCAATCATGGCCGGGAGGCGGCACGCTGGCCCGTTCGCCCGCCCGGCAGAAACGGAGGAATTCGAATGCAAGCGCTCTCAACAAGACGCACCTTCTGCCGCGGCGGCCTCTGGGCCGGTGTCGCGCTGCTCTCCCCCGCCCGCCGCCTCCTGTCCGCCACCTCCACGCGCACCATCCATCTGCGCACCGACGCCGAAATCGGCCTCATCCGCCCCGAACTCCACGGCCACTTCGCCGAGCACCTCGGCTCCTGCATCTACGGCGGCCTCTGGGTGGGACTCGACTCACCCATCCCCAACATCCGCGGCCACCGCAAGGAAGCCGTCGAGTACCTCAAAGCCCTGGGCATCCCCGTCCTCCGCTGGCCCGGCGGCTGCTTTGCCGACGACTACCACTGGCGCGACGGCATCGGTCCCCGCGACAAACGCCCCCGCCGCGTCAACATCCACTGGGGCAACTACGTCGAGGACAACAGCTTCGGCACCCACGAGTTCATCGAGCTCTGCCGCCTCATCGGCGCCGAACCTTACCTGGCCGGCAACGTCGGCTCCGGCACCCCGCAGGAACTGCGCGACTGGGTCGAGTACTGCAACTACCCCTCCGGCAGCACGCTCGCCGACGAACGGGCCGCCAACGGCAGCCCTGAGCCCTTCCGCGTCCGCTACTGGGGCATCGGCAACGAAAACTGGGGCTGCGGCGGCCAGATGACGCCCGAGGAGTACGCCGGTCATTACCGCCGCTTCGCCGTCTACGTCCGCCAGTTCGGCGACGTGCGCCCCTTCCTGATCGCCTGCGGCCCCAACCGCAACAACACCGACTGGACCCAGCGCTTCCTGGCCACCATGTACCCCGGCCGCCGCTTCATCCGCATGGACGGCTACGCCATGCACTTCTACTCCAACGGCCGCCTGCCCGCCACGAAGTTTACGGCCGACGCCCTCCGCGAGCAGATGGCCACCTTCGCCGATCTCGAACGCGCCATCCTCCAGCAGCGCGCCATCCTCGACGGCTACGACCCCGAGCGCCGCGTCGGCTTGCTCATTGACGAGTGGGGCGTCTGGGACCGCATGGTCCCCGAGGAGGAGAAGACCTACGGCCGCCTCTGGCAGCAGAACACCATCCGCTGCGCCGTGGCCGCGGCGCTCGGCCTCAACGTCTTCCACCGCCAGGCCGAAAAGCTCGTCATGTGCAACGTCGCGCAGACCGTCAACGTCCTGCACGCCCTCCTGCTCACCCACGGAGACAAGTGCATCCGCACGCCCTCTTATTACGCCTTCGAGCTGGCCAAGCCGCACCGCGGCCAGACCGCCATTCGGGTGGACAATCCCGACACGGATCCGAACGGCCTTTCCGTGAGCGCTTCCCGCAAAGACGATACCCTGGCGCTCACCTGCGTCAATCCGCGCCACGACGAGACCTTCGAAGTCTCTGCCTCGCTGTCGCGGGGCCGGCTGGAGAGCGCCTCGGCGCGCATCCTCCACCACCCGGACATGAACGCCCACAACTCCTTTGACAACCCGAACGTCGTCGTACCCAAGGACCACCGCGTGGAACTCGGAGCAGCCGGCTTGCGTCTGGTGCTGCCGCCCCTGAGCGTCGTTACCGTACTGGGACGCCTCCGCGAATCCTGAAGCCCGGCTACGCGTCCGAACAAGTCAAGGGAGGAGCAAAGGCACAGAGCTTGCGGCCCATTTTGTACCAAGCCGCACCAGCGTCAACTAGCGGTCAAGCTCTGCGGCCGGCAGCACAGCCGTGCGGACGAACTTTCGTTCCCCCTCCTCGAGCGTCACGGCCGCGGCTTTCCCCTCGAAGGGCCGCAACTTCTCCAGGTCCGACAGAAGGCTCGGGGTGTCCCGGTCAAACGCATAAACCTTGTACTTGCCGGGCGGCAGAAACCCGAGCTGAAACTGCCCGTTCTGATCCGCCACCGCCGTGTACCATGCACGTCTGCGATTCGGCCGCCCATCCTCGGAAACCGCCAACACCCAGGCCCCCGCTGCCGGTCGGTCCTCAGCGCTCGCCGAGCCTGCCAGGCTGGGCGCTCTCATGCTGACCACCAGTTCCACCTGAACTCCCGATTCGGCGGCCGTCAGGTCAAGCTCCCATTCAGGTAGCTCCCGACCGCCCACGCGCACTGCTTTAAGGTAGCTGCCCTCGGTGCGGCTCCAAAAGTCCAACACGTATTTGTCCCGCAAAAGCCCCTTAACCTGGAAAGTGCCCTCGGGCGACACCTCCCCCTGCTCTGAGCTGTACCAAAGCTCATCCACTTGCCTGAGCGACACATAAGCCCCCCGGAGATCCTTTTGGTTCCCCCCTTCGACGCGTGCGATCCCCGAAACGGTGAGTAGCGGCCCGATCGAAACGGCGACGCCCTCAAGATCCGCGTCCGTCACCTCGACCGGGGTCTTCCCGAGCAACTGTCTTCGCGCCCGTGATGCCACCGCAACGTAGTAAGCACCGGGGGACACGCCGTCAAGATGGAACTCTCCATTTGCTTCCACCGACGCCTCCGGCAGGTTCCCGGATTCCCCCTCCCGCGACCGCGGCAGCAGCATGATAAGCAACGAGTCGGGGGCGTGCTCGGCGGAGATGCCAAGCACCCTGCCTTTGATCCTGTGAACGCGGCCCTTGCACAACTGAATGGTAATCCCGGACACTTCCTGCCCGGCGCCAACCTCGATGGTCGCGGCCGAGGCGGGATCCGTCGTGCTCGGGTAATAAGTAACCAGAAATTCGGGTTCGCGTAACTCCGGTGGCTGCGGCACGATCACTTGGCCGTAGCGGAACCTCGGGGTCGGATTGGCCCGCAACCGGTAGCGCCCCGGCGCCAGTCCTGCAATGCGAAACTCGCCCAGGTCATTCGTTTGTGCATGCTGCGAAGACCAATTTGTCCCCGCACGCACCACATGCACATATGCGCGCGGAACGGGTTCCCCTTCGTCGTCCACCAAACGCCCGGAGATGACGCCGTGGGGCGTCAATTTCAACTCCAGATCCCGCAGATGCATTCCCGCCGAAACCGTGATGGGGATGCCCTGCCCGCCCGGCCTGCGGGCCCCGTAGCTTTCCGCGAGGAACCCGTCGCGCTCGGCCCAAAGCGAGTAGGTTCCCGGCTCGAGGTTCTCGAAGACAAAACGCCCGTCCCGGCCGGTAATCAGCGCAAAAGGACGGAGTGCGCCGCCTTGCCTGCTCAAGCCCACGCGGGCTCGGCGCAGCGGCTCCCCGGTGAAGGCATGAACGACGCGCCCTTCCAGCTTCGACAACGACTTCGTTTCTGTTATCTTGAGCGATTCCCCGGCAGGGGCTGTCTGAGCCCCGCCGAGAATGCCCGCCGACGCCACCCACGCAACCGCCGCCCGACTCAGCAGCCCCCGACCAGCCTGCCACATCGCCGCAGCTCCTTTTATTCAATTACACAAGATCCGGAAGCGGCCCCACGCCGGGAACTCAGCTCGGGCGAACCGCTGGAACGCTGTGGTCAGCCACCTCCGCATCCGGCGCCGTCACCGACGTGGAAACCTACGCCGGAGGAACTGCTGAAACGCCTCCCCGGTCGGCCGCAGCCGCCCGTCGGGATCCACCAGCCCGCGGGCCCGCGGTCCGTCCAGACCAAACCACACCGCCACCGGCAGGCCCAGCTCCACGATTTTCGCCATCACCGCCCGTGTTTGCTGCGGATCGTCGGTGAACTGTCCCACTTCGTTGGTGATCACCGGCAGACCGGTGCGGGCTTTCAGATACGCCACCGCTTCCTCCAAAGCCCCCGGATCGCCGATGTACCAGTGAAAATTCACGTAATCGGCGCCCGCCGCGCGATAGCTCGCCAGCAACGCCTTGCCTTTCCGAACCTGCTCCCTGGCCCGGGCCCCGCCGAGTAACTGCCGCTCGCGCGGAGAAAAAACTCGCGAAGCGAATGCCCGGGCCCGCCGCCCCTCTCCGTTGCTCAGATAATCGTCGTAAACCAGAAGCGCCACCAGCGCGCTGACCAGCCCCCCGTTCGTACACCGGATCCCCTTCCGGTGTGCCGCCTCGCAAGCCGCCCTCAACTGGCTCGCGTAGGCTTCCGGCGTGCCGCGGTAAAACAGCGCCGAATTTTCCTCGTTTTCGACCACCAGAATCTCCGGGCGGTATCGCTCGACAACGTCGGCCACTGTTCGCTGATACCTTTCGAGATCCGCCGGCGGCGTCGTAGCCTGCGGTCCGTTGTTCCGCACCGTCAGCACCAGCTTGAGCCCCGCACTCCGGGCCGCATCGCACACCCGGCAGGCCGCCGGCCCGCCTTCGACAAACACCGAATCCGGACGCAGATACGCCGCCCCGAGCTCCTTGGCGACCTGGAGGCCCTGCTCGGAGCGGACCAGCCGCGACGGCAGCATCACCCCGAACGGGTTTTCGGCCGCTGCCGCCACCGCCAGACCCGCCGCCAGCACGGCTGCGCCGCAGCCGGGGAAACCGCGCTTGGGAGGAACCATGCCGCCTCCGCAGCCTGCCCGTGCCGGCGCCAGGCTACCGGGCCCCCGCCTCCTGTGCTTTGAGCACGCTCAGCTGCACCGCCTGCCGCTCGCCCTCCTTGAGCGTCACCTTCACGGCGTGCTGCTCAAACGGTTTCAGCGCTTCCGGACCCCGGTCGTAGGCCACCTCCGGGTCTTCGAACGCATAGAGCCTGTATTCCCCGGGCCGCAGCGAACGCAACTGAAAACGCCCGTTCTGATCCGACGTGGCGCTGCGTACCAGATACTGCTGCCCTTCCCGGAACGGCTCCGGAGCCAGCACCACAGACATCCCCCCTGCCGGCTTGTCCCCGTCCATGACCGTTCCCTCCAGCGTGGCCGCCTGCGGGCTGAGCACGATCTCGATCTGCACCTGACCCTCCGCGTGGGATAAGTCCAGCTCTCGATCCGGCGCCTCCCGCCCCCCGATCCGCACCGACTTCAAATACACGTTTTCCTGGCCGGACGCGAAGTTGACATAGTACTTGTCCGGCAGCACCCCCTCGATTTGGAACGTTCCGTCGCCCTTCACCTCCGCCGACAGGGGATTGAACACGAACCCTTCGACCGGCACCAGTCCGACCCGCATCGTCCCCAACTCCGCTTTCTGCTGCCCTTCCATACGCACGATTCCGGACAACGCCACAGACGCGCCGATCGGGACAATCACATCCTTGAGGTCGCTGCTCGTCACCTCTACCGGCACGCGGGCCAGCGCTCGCAGCAGCCCGGGAAATGTCGTCACCGCCACGTAGTAAGAGCCCGGGGCCACCTGCGTCAGCAGGAACGACCCGTCGGCTTGCACGCTCGCCCCGGGACTCGCCGAGATCCCCATGAACGGTTCACCCCGCCCCCGAGGCATCACGGCCACGCGCACCCGACTCGCCGGGTGCTCGGCGGTAAGCCCAACCACCCTCCCCTGAATCCGGTACAAAGGCCCCTTGCCCAACAGGATCGTGATGCCCGGCACCTCCTGTCCCGCCCTGACTTCGACGGGCGCCGCACCGTCCGGATCCGGCGCACTCGGATAATACGTCGGACGGAATCCCTCTTCGGGAACATTCGGGTTGCCGGGCCGCACCGTCTCCGCAAAGAAGCGCACACGCGACATGGGAATCGCCCGCACATGGTAAACCCCGGGCGCCAGGCCCGAGATCCGGAACTCGCCCACGTCGTTGCTCATCGCGCTGCCCAGCAAGCCCGCCCTGGCTCTCCCGCGCCCCGCCCGTATCGCCATGACCTGTACCTGCGGTACCGGCTCGCCCTCGTCGTCCACAACCCGCCCTGAAATCACGCCCTGCGGCAGCAGCTTGAACTCCAGCTCCCGGAGATGTTGCCCCGCCGACAGCGTGATCGGCGTGCCGGCGTACGGCAGCCCCCGCGATCCATAGGCCTGACGCAGAAACCCGGCACGCTCCGCGGTGAGCTGGTAGGTTCCCGGCTCCACACTCTCGAACACGAAACGCCCTTCCTGGTCGCTTGTGGCAATCACAGTGTCGGCGCTCGCCGCCATCCTGCGCAACGTCAGGCTGACTTTCCGGAGCGGCTCCCCGGTCACCGCGTTGACCACGCGCCCTTCCACCTTGCAAAGCTGCTTCGGATCCGTGACCTCGGACCGCTCAGCAGCAGAGGCCGTTTGCGGCGCCGCGGAGCTGACCACGCCGGCTGTCTGTGCGAAGCCGGCCGGGCCAAGGCCCAGACACACAAATAAGCCGATCAGTCCCGCCGCTCCCTGACGGAGGGGCCCGGACGGAGCGCACCCACAGCGGACCCCGACGAGTAAGCGGATCACTCCCATCGCTCCCGCCTCCTCTCTGGCTTGATTACAGCACAACCCGAAATTCCCCGGCATGGGCTGTTATAATTCAGGCATGGCGGCTCTTGTGGGGCTCGAAACTCTCAGCGGCACGGCGGATCCGGCCGCGCTCGAAGCGAAACAGGAAAAGCTGTTTGCGATTCTGCGCGATCTGGGGCGCGTCATCGTGGCCTACTCCGGGGGCGCTGACTCCGCCTACCTGGCCTGGGCCGCCCACACGGTCCTGGGCGAGAACGCACTGGCCGTGACCGCCGACTCCCCCTCCCTCGCCGCCTCCCACAAGCGCGATGCCGCCGAGTTCGCCCGGCGCTTCGGCCTGCGCCACGAATTCATCCCCACCTACGAATTCGACAACCCCGCCTACGTCGCCAACAACCCCGACCGCTGCTTCCACTGCAAGGACGAGCTGTTCGACCGCCTCGAGCAGATCGGCCTCCGGCGCGGCATCCCCCACATCATCTACGGCGTCAACCTGGACGACCTCGGCGACTACCGCCCCGGCCAGAACGCCGCCCGCCTCCACCAAGTGAAAGCCCCGCTGGTCGAGGCCGGACTGCGCAAGGCCGAAATCCGCGAACTGTCCCGCCGCGCAGGGCTGCCGACCTGGGACCGCCCCGCATCCGCCTGTCTCAGCTCCCGCATCCCTTACGGCACACCCGTCACTCCGGAAAGGGTCAAGATCGTGGAAAAAGGTGAAGAGGCTCTTAGCGCGCTCGGTTTCCGCCAGTTCCGCGTGCGCTTCCACGGCGAACTGGTGCGCATCGAGATCGCACCCGAAGAATTAGCCAAAGCGCTGGACCCGGAAATGGCCCGCCGCTTCGTCGAAATCTTCAAGCCCCTGGGCTTCCACTACGTCACGCTCGATCTTGAGGGTTACCGCCAGGGCTCCCTCAACGAGACGCTCCCCAACCGCTCCCCGGCCGGCTAGCTCCTCCGGCTACCGCAACAGGTGCTGTTCCACGAACAGCACCGTCGCCGCCAGCTGCACGTCCCGGTTCTTTTTCTTGGCAAAACCGTGCCCTTCGTCCTCCGCCAGCAGGTACCAGACCGGCACGCCGTTGTTGCGGATCGCCGCCACCATCTGCTCGCTTTCCGACGCCGGCACGCGCGGATCGTTCTTCCCCTGCACGATGAACATCGGCCTGCGGATCTTGTGAGCGTTGGTCAGCGGGGAAATCCGCAGCAGGAACTCCCGCATCTTCGGATCCCGCTCGTCGCCGTACTCGGCACGCCGCAGATCCCTCCGGTAGGCCTCCGTCCGCTCCAGAAACGTCACGAAATTGGAAATGCCCACCACATCCAGCGCGCACCGCACCCGGTCGTTGTAGTGCGTCATCACCGCCAGCGTCATGTAGCCTCCGTAGCTGCCGCCCGTCACCATGACCCGTTCCTTGTCCAGATCCGGCCGGGAGCCGATCCAGTCCAGCAGCGCGCCGATGTCCTTGACCGCATCCTCCCGCTGCGTGCCGTTGTCCAGCGCGAGAAACGTCTTGCCGTAGCCGGCCGAACCCCGCACGTTCGGCTGGATAATGGCTACGCCCAGTTCGTTCAGAAAATAGTTGTCCGCCCCGAGGAAACCGGGCCGGTACTGCGCCTCCGGCCCGCCGTGAATCTTGATGATCACCGGACGGGGCCGCGCAAAATGCGCCGGCGGCTGGTACAGAAACCCGGAAATCATGCGCCCGTCGAAGGATTTCCACCGGATCAGCTCCGGCTCGCTGAAGGTCTCCGGGTTCAAGCCTCCGGTCTCGCTGAACGTCCACCGCTCCAGCTTCCCGGTCTCGATCTCGATCGAGTACACATCCGCCGGGCTGCGCGCCGAACTCAGCGTAAAACCGAGCTCGCGTGAGTTGTTGTGCCACCGCAGCCCCCGGATCACCCCCGCCGGAAGAGCCGGCAGCCGCAGGTCTCGCCGCGTGTGCGTATCCATCACGTACAACTTCGAGACGCCCTCTTCGTTGACCGTATAGGCCAGCCGGCGCCCGTCGCGCGAAAGGGCGATGTCGTCCACGTCCCAGTTCAGATCAGCTCGCAGGATCTCGATCTTGCGCGAGCTCAGATCCATCCAGGCCGGCCGCAGGAATTCCGAGTCCCGGTCCGTGATCAGGTAGATCCCCTTGCCCTCGCGGTCGAAATATCCGCCGTGGTAGGCGGCCTTCTCGCCCGCCGGCGTCAGCAGCTCTTTGCGCCCGGCCTCATCCACCAGATACAGCGAGGTGTCGCTGACCGAGCGGTAGTCGCTCACCACCAGCCGCCTCTCGTCCGGCGAAAAATCCACCGCACTCCAGCCGCCGCCCTCCACCTCGAGCAGCAGCCGCGTGCTCGCCGGATCGGCCGGATCCGCAACCCAGATGTCGGTGTCCTTGCCGTTCCGGCGCGTGGAAGAGTACGCAATCCGCCGCCCGCTCCGCGACCACACCAGCCCCGTGTTGCGCGACTTGCCGTCCGTCAGCAGCGCGATCGCGCCCGTCTTCAGATCCTGCCGGAAAAACTGGAAGAACTCCGCTCCCCCGACGTCCTTGGCGAAGACGATCGCCTCCCCGGTGCGCGGATCGTACGAGCCCCCCGCGACGCGGTCCGGGAAAAACGTCAGTTGCGTCCGCGCGCCGCCCGGCACCGCCACGCGGTGGATCTGCGGCACGTCGCCGAACCGCGTCGAGATCAACACCTCGCGCCGCACCGGATGCCAGTCCAGCAGAAACGCCGACCGGGCCTCACTGTAACGGTTCAGCTTCTCCATCAACGAGGCCGGAATCGGCGGAATGCCCTCCGCTTTGAGGTTGGAAGGAATCGGGACGACGGCGTCCCCGCACAGCACCGCGGCGAACACCGCCAGCCCGGCCGAAAACACAACGGCACGTTTCATTGCAATCCTCCTGCTGACACAGGCGGCCGGTCAGCCCGTGGGGCTCTGCCGGCCGAGGATCTCCAGATACCGCGCCACCGTCTCGATGCCGCGGTAAAAATTCGGCAGATGAAACTTCTCGTTCGGCGCATGCAGGTTGTCATCCGGAAGGCCGAAACCCATCAGCACGCTGGGAATGCCCAGGTACCGGTCAAACAGGCCCACGATGGGAATCGAGCCGCCCGAACGTACGTAAACCGTCTTGCCCCCGAACACTTCCTCCAGCGCCTGAGCCGCCGCCCGCAGGAACGGGTTTTCCGGATCCACCAGCGAAGGTGCGGCCCCGTGGATCAGGCGCACCTCCACCCTCACGCCTCGCGGCCGCGCCGCTTCCACCGCCGACCGGAACTGCTCGAACGCCTCCTCCGGCCGCTGATCCGGCACCAGCCGCATGCTGATCTTGGCCACGGCTCGGGCCGGGATCACCGTCTTGGCCCCTTCGCCCGTGAACCCTCCGCGAATGCCGTGCACCTCCAGCGTGGGGCGCGCCCACAGCCGCTCGAACAGCGGCACGCCCGGCTCGCCCACCAGCTCCGGGGCCCCGACTTCTTTCTCCCGATACTCTTCTTCGTCGAACGGAAGCCGGGCCCACGCCTCCCGCTCCTTCGGCGAAGGGGGTTGCACCCGGTCGTAGAAGCCCGGAATCTGAATCCGCCCGTCACGGTCTTTCAGGGCGCACAAGATCTCGGCCGTCGCCTGGATCGGGTTCGGGGCCGCGCCGCCGTAGACGCCCGAATGCAGATCGTGCCAGGCCCCCTGCACCTCCACCTCGGTGTACACAATGCCCCGCAGCCCCACGCACAAAGTGGGCAGGCCGGGGGCGAACATCTCGGTGTCCGCGATCAACGCCGCATCCGCCCGCAGCCGCGGCGGCCGGCTCGCCACATAGCGCTCGATGTGTCCTCCCCCGACTTCCTCCTCTCCTTCGATCAGAAACTTCACGTTGACCGGCAGGCTCCCCCGGGTCTTCAGAAGCCCTTCCACCGCCTTGATGAGGATGTACGTCTGCCCCTTGTCATCCGAGGCGCCGCGGGCAAAGATGTCCTCGCCGCGGATCACCGGTTCAAACGGCGGCGACTTCCACTCCTCCAGCGGATCCGCCGGCTGCACGTCATAGTGCCCGTAAATGAGCAGCGTCGGTTTGCCCGGCGCACCGGTCCACTCCCCGTAAACCAGCGGATGCCCCGGACCCTCGATCAGTTCCACTCCCGCCAGCCCCGCCCGCCGCAGCTCGTCGGCCACGAACTCCGCCGCCCGCCGGATGTCGGCTTTGTGCTCCGCGAGCGTGCTGATACTGGGAATCCTCAGAAAGGTTTTCAGACCTTCCAGAAACGCGTCCCGGTGCTCCTGATAGTAGTTCATCCTCAGCCAGTGTAATCCCCGCCCGCCTGCCGTGCGGGATCCAGCAGGCGCTCCAGTTCCTCCTCGCCGAGACCGCTCCGCTCGCGCGCCACTTCCCGGATGGTGCGGCCCGAGCGCGCGGCTTCCGCGGCAATCTCCGCAGCCCGGTCGTAGCCGATCGCCGGAACCAGCGCCGTCGCCAGAGCCGGCGACTGTTCCACCAGCGCCCCGATGCGCGCCCGGTCCGGCTCGATCCCCCGCACGCACTTCTCCGCGAAGTTGCGCGAAGCCGCCGCCAGCAGCCCGATCGAATCCACAAGATCGCAGGCCATCAGCGGCATCATCGTGTTCAGCTCGAAGTTGCCCCCCGCCGCGCACCACGCGATGGCCGCATCGTGTCCGATCACCTGCGCACACACCATCAGCACGCTCTCCGCAATGACCGGATTCACTTTGCCCGGCATGATGCTCGAGCCCGGCTGCACCGCCGGCAGCTTCAATTCCCCCAGACCGCAACGGGGCCCGGAAGCCAGCCACCGGATGTCGTTGGCGATTTTCCCAAGCGCCACGGCGTAGCCCCGCAGCGCACCGCTCAGCTGCAGGGCCGCATCCCGCGCCGCCTGGGCCTCGAACCGGTTCCGCGGCTCGCGCAACGGCAAGCCCGTACGCTCGGCCAGGATCTGAATGGCGCGCTTGCCGAAACCGGCCGGCGCATTCAATCCCGTGCCCACCGCCGTGCCCCCCAGCGGCAGCTCGTAGATCCCGTCCAGGGCCGTGTGCACGCGTTCGATGGAAGCCTCCACCTGCCGCGCGTAGCCCGCAAACTCGTCCCCGAGCCGCATGGGAACCGCATCCTGCAGGTGCGTCCGCGCGATCTTGATCACGTCGCCGAAGGCCGCCGCCTTTTCCCGCAGCGCCTCGTAAAGCGTCGCCATCGCCGGCAGTAGTTGCTCGCGAACTTCGGTGGCGGCCGCCAGGTGCATCGCCGACGGGATCACATCGTTGCTCGACTGGCTGCGGTTGACCTCGTCGTTCGGGTGCACCCGCCTGCCCCCCAGCGCCCGCGAGGCCAGCGTGGCGATCACTTCGTTGGCGTTCATGTTCGTCGAAGTGCCGCTGCCGGTCTGAAAGACGTCCACCACGAACTCGCCGTCCCAGCGCCCTTCGGCCACCTCCAGCGCCGCCGTCTCGACCGCCTCCGCCAGTTCCGCCGGCAGCGCCCCGAGTTCGCGGTTGGCGCGCGCGGCGGCGGCTTTCACCAGTCCCAACGCCCGCAGAAACGCCCGCGGAAACCGCAGCCCGCTGATCGGAAAGTTCTCCACCGCCCGCTGTGTCTGCGCCCCGTAGAGCGCCCCGGCCGGCACCCGCACCTCCCCCATGGTGTCCCGTTCGATGCGGTATCCCTGCGGCATGACCCGATCATAGCGCCCGCGCCGCGCTCGCCGCCGCCAGCACCTCCTCGACCGGCGGGCGGCCGCGCCGCGCGTACCGGATCACGCCGTCCGGACCGATCACGTACACCGTCCGCCGCACGATCGGGCCGTCGGCATGGTACAGCCGCGCCACCTTCTGCCCGCGGTCCTCGAGCAGCGGAAACGGGAACCCGTGCCGCCGGCGGAAGCGCGCGTGGCTGGCGGCGCTCTGCGGATTCACCCCGAAGACCGCCACGCCTTCTTTCTCCGCCGCCGCCCACTTGTCCCGGAATTCGCACAGCTGCGCCCGGCACCCCGGCGTCTCATCGCCCGGATAGAACACCAGCACCACACTCCGCCCCCGCAGCTCGGCCAGCCGCACGACCCTGCCCGTCTCATCCGGCAGCGCAAACTCCGGCGCCCGCGCCCCCGGCTTCAGCGGTTCGGAAAACCACCCGCGCCACATCGTCTCCGCCTCTATCCAGTATGCGGTGACTCCCCTCCCATCCACC
>JBBIJF010000037.1:0-38455 GCA_037446115.1 Acidobacteriota bacterium
AATTGGAGCGGTTGTTCGAACCCTCCTTTACGAGCCAGGGGAACCGGATACGCGCCGGACTCGGGCTTTGCATTTGCCAGAAAATCGTCCAGGATCATTGTGGCCAGATCCTGGTAGACAGTACTCCTGGCAAAGGCAGCACCTTCACCGTCGTGTTGCCGGTCAAGTTTATTGGTCTCGAGCCGAATTCCGAGCTGAAGTGAGCGCCAGTTCTCGTCTGCTTTGATGCGTTTGATGCGCTCAAGGACCTGGTGGCGCCGGATTCCTCGATGTCTCGCAAAATATCGCCGCCCCTGTAGTCGAAGCAGTAGCAGGGCGCGGCGCCTTGATCCGAAGGCGCACCTTTAGATCGGACTTCCGGAAGACGCCGGGCTCGCCACAGTAGACCAAGTGGCAGTGCGGCCTGCGGCAAAATCACTACGGTCCCGCCGCCTTGTGGCTACTTTGGATTTGTTCGCAGGCTTTTTGACGAGGTCGACCGAAAACATTCAAGGAGGTCCTCGAAGCCGAACAGCGTGAACTCCCCGGTCCACTGTCAGGCGAGCGTTCAAGACGTTCAGAACGATCTGGCCCGACATCTGCGCCTCCCGGGTATCAGCGCAGCATTGTCGGAGGCGCGGCCAGATCTGCCAAGACCGGGCAGCTCTCGGCCTCATGCGCCTCGGCCCGACGGAGTTCCTTCTCGCACAGGTCTACGTCCCGCTGCACTTCCCTCCGCAGCGATTGCAAGCTTCGGAGTTTCGAATCGATATCCGTGAGCTTCTCCTGGAGCTTGTCCCGAACATGGACACACGCGCTGGACTCGTTATTCGAAAGTATCAGCAAGTCGCGGATCTCCCGCAGGGTAAAGCCCAGCTTCTGAGCGCGGCGGATGAAGTTGAGTTGCTGAACGGACTTGTCGCTGTAGATGCGATACCCGGAAGGCAAGCGCGTCAGCGGTTTCAGTACCCCGAGCTTTTCGTAGTACCGGATGGTGTCGATTGGCACAGAGGTTATCTTGCTCAGTGCCCCGATTTTGTAAGACTTTGCGGGCACCATGGCTGCCTCCTTCACCTCATCCAAGGATAAACGCTGGAGTCAACTCCAGAGTCAAGTCGCGATTTGGCCCTCGGCTCCCTCCGGCAGTTCCACACGAGCCAGCAGACCGGCGCCGCCTTCGCTCAGCCTCGGCTCCGCCACATGTCCTATGGCGGAGTAAAGCAAATACCCAGTAACTTGACGCTCGATCGGACGGTGAAACTGCGTCCAGCACGGTGCTTGCAGAAGTGGTTTAGAATCAAAGAAGCGAATCCCGTCGGGGGTTGTGACCAGTACCGCCGAACCCAAGAACCTTACGGAGGTTATCTTTAGGCCGCAGCAAGCCGCCTGCCACCCGGATGGCTGGGTCTCCGCTTTGCCACGTATAACTCACACATGGTTGCGGAGCATCAGCTCCTTGGGGTGCGGATCGAAATAGAGCTGGCCGGCAAGGTACTCGACTCCGTGGCGTCGGATTTCGTAGCGCAGCAGCGTAAGCGGCACGATGAGCGGCAACAGGCCACTGCGGTAATCCTCGACCGCAGTCAGCAGCTGGCGCCTCTCGGCCGGCCCCAGCACTTTCTTTAAGTAGCCCAACGCATGATACAGCACGTTGGCATGTTTCTTCCGGGTGGCCTGTGTGCGCAGCGCATTCTGGAAGCTGCGTTCGTAGGCGGCGAAAAGCTCGTAGTCGGGGACCGTCCCGGCGCTGCCCACCAGCTTGCCGAGCCGACGGTAGGCCGCTTCGTTGTGGGCCCGCAGCAACAACTTGTGGGCGGTGTGGAACTGCACCAGGCTCCGGCGGCTCAGTCCTCGCTTTACCAGAACCCGCCAGCGGTTCCGGCAAAATACGCGTTCGATGAAGTTCTCCCGCAGCCGGGGATCGTTCAGGCGCCCCTCTTCCTCAACGGGCAGCCCGGGCCAAAGCTCCAGCAGCTTGCCGGCAAACAGGCCGGGCGCATCACGCCGCGACGGTCTGCCGTTGCGGTAAACCGGAATGCGCTCCATCCCGCAGGACGGCGAAGACCTCTTCAGGATGTAGCCATCGAGGTCGAGCCGGGAAAGTTCGGCGATCTTGGCCTGGGCGTAAGCGAGCATGCGCTCCGTGAAGTCCTGGCCGGTCGAGGGTGCGACAAGCCGTGTCCCGCTACGGTCGTCGACAAGCCGCACGGCCGGCCGCGGGATGCCCATGCCGATTTCCATTTCCGGACACACCGGCACATGTTCGAACCACTGCCCGAGCGTGTCCGCCACGAAGGGGTCCCGCGCGTGCCCGCCGTCATAGCGGACATTCTCACCGTGGAGGCACGCCGACACACCCAGGCGCAGCGGCACGTCCGATGCGTGCCAGTTTTGCCAGCAGCCGAACTCCGTGAGCGCAACGCCGACGTTCATCCGACCTCCTTGTCGATCCGGTATCCAACGGATGTCGCTGCGCGGGCAACGTTGTCGAGCATGCGTGAGAAGACCACGCGGTGCACAGGATATGTTACATACCAATAAGCCGGACCCAGAAGCCCGCGGGGCTCAAAGATGGCGGTCTGACAGATCGTGACTCCCTCTTGGCGGGGCTCGACCCTGAATTCGAGCCAGGCGCGCCCCGGCAGCTTCATCTCCGCCCTTAACAAGCGCCGTTGATTGGGCTCGTAGGCCTCGACACGCCAGAAGTCCAGTGTATCCCCCACGTGCAAATCATCGGGCGCAGGCCGGCCCCGACCAATGCCCACACCCCCAGACAGCGATCGAGGAAACCGCGCAGGCGCCAGAGCCAGCTGTAGACGTGCCACCCGGTCGGACCGCCGATGCGGCGGATCGGGGCGTCTTCCAACTACACCGGGCCGTCACCTTGTCTGAGGCCGCAGACCGTCGGCGGATTGGTCGACACGCACTCAAAGCGTTCACGGGTTGAACCGCCGGAGCTGATAATTGAGCCCCCTCGCGAAGGCAGCCCCACACAGCACGGCAACCGTAGCATTCCCGCTGCAACGGGAATTCTTCAATCGCTCGCTCCCCCAAACTTGTGGTTATGTTCGCCGTGGCGCTGCACTCAAGAGGCAGTCGCGCCGGGCGTCTCTGCGTCCTGTAACCAGGCAAAGATACGGACCTCCGCGACATCGGCATCTCATCTTCTCACTTCTACGGCGCCGGCGGCGCCCCTGACAACGCCGTAGTGCCGGGCTGCTCGTGCGCCGGAAAATGGCCTGAAAACAAGCGGATTCGCTATAGTGAAAATGTTCCCCATGCATCTTGAGAAGGTCTACGAGCCCCAGCGCTTTGAGCCCCGCTGGGCCCAGTGGTGGGTGGAGTCGCGCCTGTTCGAATGCCGCACCGACGCTCCCGGAACGGTGTTCTCGCTCGTCATCCCTCCGCCCAACGTCACGGGCTCGCTCCACATGGGACACATGCTCGAGCATACCGAGATTGACGCCACCATCCGCTGGCGCCGCATGCTCGGCTACAAGACTCTCTGGCTTCCGGGCACCGATCACGCCGGCATCGCCACGCAAATGGTTGTGGAACGCGAGCTGGCCAAAGAGGGGCTCGACCGGCGCCGGCTCGGGCGCGAAGAGTTCGAACGCCGCGTTTGGCAATGGAAGGAGACCTACGGCGGCACGATCAAGCGCCAGATGATCCGCCTGGGAGCCAGCTGCGACTGGAGCCGGGAGCGCTTCACACTCGATCCCGGTCTTTCCAACGCCGTTCGGGAAGTGTTCGTACGCCTGTACGAAAAAGGGCTGATCTACCGCGGCGAATACATGGTCAACTGGTGCCCGCGCTGCCAGACGGCTCTTTCGGACCTCGAGGTCGTCCGCGAAGATACGCCGGGCAATCTCTGGCACATCCGTTACCCGGTCAACGGCCTGGACCGCTTCCTCGTCGTGGCCACCACGCGTCCGGAAACCATGCTGGGCGACACTGCTGTGGCGGTGAATCCTCGCGACGAACGCTATCTGGGCCTGCACGGGCGCACCGTCCGGCTGCCTTTGATGGAGCGCGACATCCCCATCATTGCCGACGAGCTGGCGGACCCGGAATTCGGTACCGGCGTCGTCAAAGTGACTCCTGCGCACGATCCCAACGACTTCGAGGCAGGCCGCCGGCACAATCTGCCCAAGATCCAGGTGATCGGCGAGAACGGGAGCATGACCTCTGAGGCGGGACGCTACGCCGGTCTGGACCGCTTCGAGGCCCGCCGCCGCGTGGTGGCGGACCTTGAAGACCTGGGCCTGATCGAGAAGATCGAGCCCTACCAGGTGGCCCTCGGCAAGTGCCAGCGCTGCAAGACCGTGCTTGAGCCGCTGGTTTCCACCCAATGGTTCGTGCGAACCAAGCCGCTGGCTGAGCCGGCGATCCGCGCCGTCGAACAAGGGCGCATCCGCTTCATTCCGGAAACCTGGACCAAGGTGTATTTCGAGTGGATGCACAACATCCGCGACTGGTGCATCTCGCGCCAGTTGTGGTGGGGCCACCGCATCCCCGCCTGGTACTGCGCCGACTGCAGCGCGACCACCGTGGCTCGCACCACGCCGGAGCGTTGCCCGCGCTGCGCTGCGCCGCGCCTCGAGCAGGATCCTGACGTGCTCGACACATGGTTCAGCTCGGCGCTTTGGCCGTTTTCAACCCTGGGCTGGCCGGAAGACACGGAAGACCTGCGCACGTTCTACCCGACTTCCCTGCTCATTACCGGCTTCGACATCCTCTTCTTCTGGGTGGCGCGCATGATCATGATGGGGCTGGAGTGCACGGGAGAGGTTCCTTTCCGCGAAGTCTATATCCACGGCCTGGTGCGGGACGCCGAGCGGCAGAAAATGTCCAAGACGCGCGGCAACGTGATTGATCCGCTCGAGGTTACCGAGAAGTACGGCACCGACGCCGTGCGGCTGGCCCTGCTGATGGGCGCCGCGCCCGGGACCGACATCGTGCTGACGGAGGAGCGCATGGAGAGCGCGCGCAACTTCGCCAACAAGATCTGGAACGCGGCGCGCTTCCTGTTCCTCAACATGGAGCGCTGCGGCGTCACGCCCTGCCTCCCGGAGCCCGGGGAGAGAGAGATGCTCGAGGATCGGTGGATCTTCAGCCGGCTGACGCGTTGCGCCGAGGCCGCCAACCGTGCTTTGGAACAGTACCGCTACCACGATCTCGCGCAGGCCCTCTGGCAATTCCTCTGGCACGAATTCTGCGACTGGTACGTGGAGATCAAGAAACTGCGATTTCGCGAGAATTCGGGCTTGACGGCCGACTGGCGCAACGTGCTCTTTGTTTTCGAGCGCGCGCTGCGCCTGCTGCATCCGGCCATGCCTTTCCTGACCGAGGAGCTGTGGCAGCGCCTGGCGGCCGGCGAAGCGGCGCGGCCTGCCTCGATCGCGCTGGCGGCCTATCCCCAGCCGGATGCCCCTTACCTGGATGAAGCAGCGGAACGAGACATGGCGCTGCTCCAGGAAATCATCATCGCGGTTCGGAACCTGCGCGCGCAAATGAAAGTGGATCCCAAAGCTCCGCTCGAGGGCGCGTTGTACGCGCAAAACCGGGCGCTCGATCTGGCGCGCGGGCATGCCGAGGTGATCCGGCGTCTGGCCAACGTCGAGCTGTCTTTCCACGCGGGGACGGCGCCCCGTGGAGAAGGTGTGCTGCGCGCAACACCGGACTTCGATCTGGTGCTCCGGGTTCCTGCGACACAGCTCGAGGCGCTCCGGAGGCGTCTGGAAAAGGAGATCCGGCAGCTGGAAAGCGTGATCGCATCGTCGCGCCGCCAGCTGGAAGACCGGGAATTCCTGAGCCGCGCGCCGGCACACGTGACCGAGGGGATCCGCTCGAAGTTGGCCGACTACGAGGCACAACTGATCAAGAGTCGCTCGGCTTTGGAAGCCCTGCCCCCCGCATGAACTTCGACGTCACGCATCCGGACGTCGCCGAAGCCGTGCGGCGCGCCCTCGAGGAGGACATCGGCCCGGGTGACATCACTTCGCAGGCGTGCGTTCCCGAGGGAGCGAGAGCTCTCGGCAAGTTCGTCGCCCGTGAGCCGCTGGTCGTGGCGGGCGTCGAGCTGCTCCCGCTGATCTACCGCGCCCGCGGCGGCTTCGAGGAACTGCGCGGGTATCTCTTTAGCGGGCAGCAGGCGGAACCGGGTCAGGTGATCGCCGAGGTCCGGGCTCGGGCGCGCACGCTGCTTGAGTGCGAGCGGGTGGCGCTGAATTTTCTCCAGCGCCTCAGCGGAATCGCCACGCTGGCGCGGCGCTTCGCGGAGGCCGTGGAAGATCTGCCCTGCCGCATCCTCGATACGCGCAAAACCACTCCCGGCCTGCGCCGCCTGGAAAAGATGGCCGCCGCAGCCGGCGGCATTGTCAACCACCGCATGGGGCTTTACGACGCGATTCTGATCAAGAACAACCACGTCGCCGTCGCCGGTGGCGTCGGGGTGGCGGTGGAGCGCGCGCGGGCGACAGGGCTGCCGGTGGAAGTGGAAGTGCGCAACCGCCACGAAGTCTGCGAAGCTCTGGCGGCGGGCGCCGATCGCCTGTTGCTCGATAACTACTCCCCCGAGCAGGCCGCCGAAGAGATTCGCTTTATCGCCGGCCGAGCTGTCGTGGAGATTTCCGGCGGGATCACCCTCGACAACGTGCGAGCCTACGCCGAAGCCGGGCCGGACTTCATCTCGGCCGGGGCCATCACCCACTCGGCGCGCGCCGTGGACATCAATTTCCGGCTCGAACCGCTGCCGTGAAACCCTTCGACGTGGAACGGGTGCGCGCCGCCTTGCCCGGCCGCCTCATCGTGTGGCTCGACCGCACCACTTCGACCATGACCGAGGCGGCGCGGCTCGTCGCTGAAGGCTGCCCCTCCGGCACTGTGGTGGGGGCGGAGGAGCAGACCGCAGGGCAGGGTCGCCTGGGTCGCTCCTGGCACTCCGAAAGAGGGACAGGGCTGTATGTGTCCATCGTGCTCCGGCTGCCCCTTGCCGCCGGCCCGCCGCCCGTGCTGACGCTGGCGCTGGGACTGGCGGCCGCGGAGGCCATCACCCGCACGACGGCCGCTGCGTGCGATCTCCGCTGGCCCAACGATGTGCTCGTCGGGGGGAAGAAATGTGCCGGGATCCTGGTGCAGTTGCTCGAAGGCGCCGTCGTGGCGGGTATCGGTATCAACGTCAACCAGACTCGGTTTCCGCCGGAGCTCGAGCCCCTGGCCACGTCCCTGCGCCTGGCGACGGGCCGCGAGCATTCCCGCGAAGCGCTGCTGGTTGAGCTGCTGGCAGCGGTGGACTCGTTTTTGCGCCTCCTGAGCGAAGAAGGCGCAGAGGCCATTCTCCGCCTGTTCACGCAGGCATCCAGTTACGTCCGTGACCGGCGGGTGGCCATCGAGCAAGCGGACCGCGTGCTCACCGGTGTGACCGAAGGACTGGATCCGTCCGGCTTTCTCATCCTGCGGCGGGACGACGGCACGCGGGCGCTGATTGTGGCAGGGGGAGTCCGTCCCCTGCCAGAATGAGAGTCTCCCATGCTGCTTGCTCTCGACGTCGGCAACACCAATATCACGATTGGCGCCTTCGAGGCGTCGGCTCTGGTGGGGCGCTGGCGCCTGCGTACGGTTCTCAACCAGACGCCGGATGAGCTGGGCGTGCTGATCCGCAACCTGTTTTCGCTTTCCGGTTTAGATCTGGCCGCCGTCGGCGGGATCATTGTGGCCAGCGTCGTGCCTCCGCTCGATGCAGCCGTGGGTGCCATGGCGGAGCGCTACTTCCACACCGCGGCCATGTTTGTGAACCACCGAACCGATACGGGGCTCGAGATCGGCTACGACAACCCGAGCGAAGTAGGGGCGGACCGCGTCGTCAACAGCGTCGCGGCGTTTCACAAATACGGCGGCCCCTGCGTGGTGGTGGATCTGGGCACTGCAATCACCTTCGACGCCATTTCTCGGGAAGGCCGGTATCTCGGAGGTGTGATCTGCCCCGGAATCGGCATCTCCGTCGAAGCGTTGTTTGCAAAAACCGCGCGACTGCCCCTGGTCGAGTTCCGCGCGCCGGAAAAGCTCATCGGCACCAACACGGTCGGCAGCATGCAGTCCGGACTGTACTACGGAGCCATCGGGATGATTGACGGGATCCTCGAACGCCTGTTTGCAACTCTCGGCCCGGCGACGCGCGCCGTGGCCACGGGCGGTGAGGCGCGGCTGATCGTTCAGGGTTCCAAGTACCTCAAGGACGTGGACGAAGACCTGACGCTCGTGGGATTGCGCCTGATCTGGGAGCGTAACCGCGCGGGCCAGAGCGTATGAGTCGGCCGGAGCAGGACGACTGGCGGTTCAACTATTTCAATTACTTCACCGAAATCGAAGAGCACTTTCAACGGGCGCGCGGCACGGGTCTGTTTCTGCTTTCGCCTCTGGACTGGGCGCTCATTGAAAGCTGGAAGAACGCCGGGATCCCGCTCGAAGCGGTCCTGCGGGGGATTGACGCTGCCTTTGCGAAGTGGCGCGCCCGCCGGCCGCGCATCGAGAAGGTGAACTCGCTGGCCTATTGCGCCCAGGCGGTCCTCAAAGAGGCCGAGGCCATGGCGGGCCAGGAGCCGCGGCTGGCCCGGCCCGCCGCTCCGTTCGAGCTCGAGGAACTGCGCCAGTTCCTCACACGCAACGCGTCCGTGCTCCGCGAGCGCGAAAACCCTGTGTATCAGGAGATCGCCACGGCTCTGGAGCGGCTGGCCGCCGAGGCCGAGATCTGGTACGACAACCTCGAGCAACTCGAACAGCGGTTGACCGCCCTCGAGGACAAAATGATCGCGGCCGCACGGGCCGCGCAGAGCGAGGAAAGTCTTGTGGCGGCGCGGCGTGCGCTCGACCAGGAGCTGCGCCCGTATCGCAGCAAAATGACGGCGGCGCAACTGGCGCTGCTCGAAAAACAATACCTCGAACGGCAACTACTGGAACAAGCGGGCCTGCCCCGGCTCAGTCTTTTCTATTTGAAGTAACAAATTCCTGCGGCCGTGCCGTATACTGCGGGCATGCGGATCGTCATTGCTTTGGTCAGTGTCGCAGCCGCGTTCGGGGCGCCTTTGCGGATCAGTTTTTCCGAGTTTGCACCGGGCTCGGACGGTACGCCTGCCGGTTGGGCGGTCTGGGCGCCTCGACCCGACATCGCTCCGCGCGCCTTTGTGGACGCGGTGCACTCGCGTGGCGCCCCCGGATCGCTGGCGCTTGCCGGAAACAGCAACCCCGGCGTGTTCGGCGGCTGGGAGCGGCAAGTTACGGGGATTGAAGCCGGAAAGTGGTACCGACTGGTCGCGCGTTACCGCGCCGAAGGCATGCGCTACGAACCGCGGCAGGTGGTGGCGCGGCTCGATTGGCTCTCCGCAGCAGGGAAGCGCGCAGGCCAGCCGGACTACGCGTATCAGAGCCGGCCCGATGGGGATTGGACCCGCCTGAAGCTCGAGGCTCCTGCTCCGCCCGGTGCGGCCGGCGTGAAACTGCAACTACTGCTGGTGAACGCCCCGGCGGCGACGGTGTGGTGGGACGACATCGAGTTCGAGGAAATCCCGGCCCCGACTCCGCGCCGCGTCATGGTGGCTGCCGTTAACTTCCGCCCTACTAAGTCACGCACCGCGGAAGAAAACGTCCGGCGCTTCCTGGAGGTGGTTGACAGGGCGGTGCCGGACGGGTCAGACGTTATTCTGTTGCCGGAAGGGATCACGGTTGTCGGCACAGGAATGAAGTACGCCGATGTGGCCGAGCCCGTCCCGGGTCCCACGACGGCGCTGCTCGCCGAGGCGGCTCGTAAGAAGAATGCCTATGTTGCGGCAGGCATCTACGAGCGGGAAGGAACGATCCTTTACAACACGGCGGTGCTAGTGGACCGGCGGGGGAATCTCGCCGGTAAGTATCGCAAAGTCTATTTGCCGCGCGAGGAGATGGAAGGCGGTCTGACGCCGGGCGATGATTACCCGGTCTTCGCAACGGACTTCGGCCGTCTCGGCATGATGATTTGCTGGGACGTCCAATACGCAGATCCCGCGCGTGCCCTGGCCCTCAGGGGAGCGGAGCTGGTGCTTGTGCCGATCTGGGGCGGCAACGAAGCGCTCGGCAAAGCACGCGCCATTGAAAACCAGGTCTTCGTGGCCACCTCCGGCTACGACTATCCCACCTACATCATGGACCCGGCCGGCGAGGTGATCGCCCAGGCGCGGGAGCAAGGCTCGGCGGCCGTGGCAACCATAGACTTGAACCGCCGCTACGTGGATCCTTGGCTGGGCCACATGCGCGGTCGCTTCTTCAAGGAACTCCGGCTGGATGTACCTGTCGAGCGGCCGTGGCTTTACCGCGTGGAGTGATCCGGACGAGCTCCGTGGCTGTATCCTCCGGACGATCGCCCGCGTGTCCGGCTCGGCGATCAGAAAACCTCCGCCGGCTCGATGCGGCCGATTTCGAGCGTTGGAGTCTTGCGCGACAAACGCACTCGGGCTTGGCCGTTCGGGATGGCCGCCGCAGGTGACGTCGCTCGGCAGCTGCTTGAGGGAAACGACCTCCCGCTGGAGGTACTCGTTTAGCAGGATTCTTCCTGGCATTGCATTCGGCCTTCAGGCCGCGACTAGCCTTGGTGTGCGGGTTCCCGGCCACCTGAAGGCCGCGATGCCGGTGAGGTTGCGGTGTTTGCCGCTGCCGGATCAGGGCGAGTCGGGCGGATCTTCTCACCGCCCCCGTCTTCCTTTGGCGCCAGGGCCCGCAGCTCCGCCAGGAGTCTGTCGAGATCCGCTCCCTCGCGGCGGCAGGCCTGCTCGATTGTGACCACCCGCGCCATGGTCCGTCGCAGAACCGGATTGCGCAATGGAGCAAAGCCGTGGCGCAGGAAGATCTCCAGTGATTCTGGATACCGCGCCAGTACGTCAGCCACGCGGGTTTCGGGTCCGAGCAGAAGCGGTTGTGCCGATCCGGTTTCGGATAACGGTTGCCGCTCGAGTTGGATTCCTTTGCGCATACAACGGACCAGATCCGCGGCCCAGAGGCTCAGCCCAGCGACTTCGAGGAAACCGCTGGCGCCCATGATCGGGTAGGCCCGCACCGTGTAATCGGTGGCGATTTCGCTCGCGACCCGAAGCCCGTTGCCAAGGTTCAGCAGCAGAAACGCGTTCCACAGTGGAGGAAGCTGTCTCAAATCGAGGCCGCACAGCGTGGGAACTACTTTCGACGAAACGCCTACAATCATCAGCGTGATGAAGCCCACCGTCAGCGCGTGCCGGTAAGCGCCGAAGAAGGCGTGCGAAAAAGGCGAGGAGGCGCCGGTCAGGGGCTTGTAGATCCACAAGTCGTAGGTCGGCATTACGGCCAGCATGGCCGCGGCAATCATAAACCAGGCGTAGGCAGCACGAACAAATTTCAACCCCCGGTCATGCTCTGCTTGCGGAACGGGGCCGAAGAGGCGATATTGTCGTGGCGTGCCCAGCGCGGCGGCCAGCAATACAAACGAGGCGATCTGAGGACCGGCCAGCCACGCCATCCGCCCCGTGAGCATGGCCGCCAGGAACGTCCCCGCGCTCACCGCCACCGATCCGTTGAGGCCCCACAACAGGAAGCGTCGCCAAGCGGCTGAGGGTTCGCGAAAGCCGTACGCGTGCGGCAGAAACCGCAGTGAGACGCCCAGGATCATCATGACGGCAACCCCCAGCAGTTGCACGTCGCGGTAGGGCACATTAAAAGCGGCGACGCGCCGCAGGAACTCCTCGCGACTCGACACGTTCTCAAACAGCCAGAAGACGACCGGGGTCGCTGCGGCCGCCACCAGGAACCACACACACGAAGAAATCACAAAGGCATCGTAGACCTCGCGCTTGGCAGCCCTGACGAACGTTTCGTGCAGGACCCGACAGAGTAGTGCGACGCTTGCCAGTTGCAGCAGGCCGCCCGAGATTCCGAGGATGAGAAAACCGGCACGAGGCGCCGTAAGGTGCCCCGCCGTCACCAGCACAATACCCGCTAGCATCAGCGGGAGCGTGCTGAGGGCCATGGCAGGCCGGGCGAGCGCCGTGTGCTTGAAGCGCGGAAAGGCTTGGTAGGCGAAGCCCATGATGAACAGGCCTACGAAACCGAAGACCATCGCGTTGCCATGGGCCAGCACCCAGGAGTAATCCACGCCCGCGAAGTCACGGCTGCGCCCGATCAGGAACAGGTTGAGTGCGCCCCACGAGCAACCCAGCGTCAACAGCACTGCCAGACCTGCGGCGAAGAAGGGCCGATAGATCGTGTCCGCGCGGGAGGGAGTATTGGCGCCAGTATCGTCGCAGCATTCGGCGGCTTCTCGCAGCTCTTCGAGCAACTGATCCAGGGGGACGCCGTGCAGGCGTGCAAACCAGGCCACGGTCTCCCGCGGCCCGTGCGGCCCGCCGCAGCCGCGCAGGCCATATCGGTCGAGCACAAGCCGCGCGGACGGAAAGCGCCGGATGAGGTCCGGCAGCATCGTCTCGCCGGTGACTGGCCACTCTTGCATAGCCCCACTATTGCGCCCTAGGATGGCCGCTGCTTGCGGTACTCGAGAAGCGTCGTGGCTTTGCGTCGCATCTCCTGCATGCGCTCCAGCAGGGACTCCTGCTGCTCGGCGGGTAAGCGCTCGATGTAGAGCGAGAGCCCGTCACAGGTCACGGGATGTTCCCAGATGAGGTCCAGGTAGCTTTCCGCAGCGCGTGCGTCGTTGGCATCCCAGGCCGGCTTGGAACTCAGTTCCGCCAGAGCCGCGACAGCCCGGAATACGCCGTCGTGCTCGACCAACAGTCGCTGGAGCCGCCCTTCGCCGAGGAATCCTTTGAGGCTGGGGTAGAGATACCGCTCTTCGAACTCGAAATGCGGCCCCACCAGGCGATCGGCTTCAGCCAGCACGGCACGCAACCGCGCAGGGTCGCGCTGCTCGATCGCATTCCGAACGTCAAAGAGCGCCTGCACCACCTTCGTGTGGTCGCTGTGGAATTCGTTGATCAGAGTGGATGTCGCCATTGCCTTACGCCCTCCGGATACCAAAGGAAGATTCTGTCAACCAGAATACGACCGCCGGGACCGCAGATCCTGTGACCAAAGTCACCAAAGTCGATGGGAAAAACAGATAAAAAGGTCTTGACATAGAGTACCGGCATTGTACACTTGTAGATGAACAAGTCGTCAAATGCTCTCTCACACGGCCGAATACGCGCTGCGCGCTCTGGTTCACCTGGCGGCGCTGCCAGCTGGCAAGGTCATACTCGGCAAGGACTTGGCAGACAGAGCGGCCATCCCCGCCAGATACCTCTCCAAGATCCTGTGGGTGTTGGGTAACGCCGGGATCATTGATGCCACGCGGGGATCCGGCGGCGGGTACCGTTTGCGCCGTCCCGCCCGGGAAATTCGGCTGGCGGAAGTCGTGGACCTGTTCGACAAAGCGCGTGCCCGGCCGGTGTGTCTGCTCGGCTGGAACCCCGAGTGCTCCGATGCAAAGCCCTGCCCGGCACATGCGGCCTGGAAGAACGTCCGGGATGCGTACATCCGCTTCCTGGAGACGACGACAATTGCCGACATCGCCCATCTACCGGGCGACCTTTGCCAGGCGGCGGAAGGCTCGGTTCCGGGCGCGGGCAAGGAGGGTTTTTGTGGACGGAATTAGGTTTTTAAGGACTCATTGGCTGATAATCGGTACGGCGTTGTTGCTCTCGCCGGCCCTAGCGCAGGAGGCCGCCGACTTTTTCCGCCAGAATTGCGCCAGCTGCCATACCATCGGCGGCGGGCGGCTCACCGGACCGGACCTCAAGAATGTCACACGGCGCAAGGACCGAGCCTGGCTGATCGAGTTTATGCTCAACCCCCAGGCCATGCTGGACCGCGGAGATCCGTATGCCCTGAAGCTGCAACAGGAGGCTCGCGGCGTGGTCATGCCCACCATCGCCGGTCTGACACGAGAACGCGCTGAGGCCCTGCTGAAGTTGATCGAAGCCGAATCCAAACTGGAAAAGTCGCAGTTTGCGGGCATTCAGATCACTGACCGGCCGTTTACCCCGTACGAAATCTCCGAAGGGCGTCGCATCTTCACTGGAGAGCGCAAGTTGGCCGCCGGCGGACCTTCCTGCCTCGCCTGCCACTCCGTTGAGGGCACGCCCGGAATAGGTGGCGGGCGCCTGGGGCCGGATCTGACCCGCGTCTACGGGCGCCTTCAGGGGCGCAAGAATCTCGCCGCGTGGCTGATGGCGCCGGCCACGCCGACGATGCAGTCCGTCTTCCGCAAGCACCCCCTTCGGCCGGAAGAGATCCTGCTGCTCGTGGCGTTCTTCGAGGACAAAGCCCGGAGCGGCCGGGAGGCAAGCGCCGTCGGCCTGCTGACATTCTTCCTGGCCGGTCTGGGCGGAACCGTGGTGGCCCTCATTCTGTTCGATTCCGCGTGGCGGCGGCGCTTCCGGGCCGTGCGCCGGCCACTGGTGTCTCCCGATGGAATGCGAGGTGTGCGATGAAGCCGAATGGCGGCTTGACCTGGATTAAAGACGAAGTCAAACCCAAGCTGCGCAGTTGGGAGGAGTTCTACCGCAACCGCTGGCAGCACGACAAGATTGTCCGCAGCACGCACGGTGTCAACTGTACGGGCGGCTGTTCCTGGCAGATCTACGTCAAAGACGGCATCGTGACGTGGGAAATGCAGGCCCTCGATTACCCGTCTCTGGAAGCTGGCCTCCCCCCCTACGAGCCCCGCGGCTGCCAGCGCGGTATTTCCTACTCCTGGTACTTATACAGTCCTCTACGGGTCAAATACCCGTACGCGCGAGGCACGTTGCTCGATCTGTGGAAGGCGGCGCGGGCGGAGCATGAGGATCCGGTGGAGGCCTGGGCGTCGCTCGTCGAGAATCCTGAGCGGCGCGCCCGCTGGCAGCGTGCCCGCGGCAAAGGCGGCTTCCGCCGCGTAGACTGGGACACCGCCGTCGAACTGATCGCCGCGGCCTGCATCTATACCATTCGCAAATACGGCCCGGATCGGATTGCGGGCTTCTCGCCGATTCCCGCCATGTCCATGATCAGTTACGCGGCCGGAGCTCGCATGCTGCAGTTGATGGGCGGCGTCTCGCTTTCCTTTTACGACTGGTATTGCGATCTGCCGCCGGCTTCTCCGGAGACCTGGGGCGAGCAAACGGACGTCCACGAGTCGGCCGACTGGTACAACGCCAAACTGCTGGCGGTCATGGGATCCAACCTCAACATGACCCGCACCCCGGACTGCCATTTCGCCTCCGAGGCACGCCACAACGGCTCCAAGATGTGGGTGTTTTCGCCGGACTTCAGCCAGGTCTCCAAGTACGCTGACGAATGGGTGGCGATTAACGCCGGCCAGGACGGCGCGTGGTGGATGGCGGTCAATCATGTGCTGCTCAAAGAGTTCCACCACGAGCAACAGGTTCCTTACTTTCTGGATTACCTGCGGCAGTATACGGATGCGCCCTTCCTGGTGGAGCTCGAGCCCCTGGAGCACGGTTACCGCCCCGGCCGGCTGGTGCGGGCCAACCGCCTGAAAACTTACAGGGAGGTGGAGAACGGCGACTGGAAGTTTCTGATGTGGGATCGCGGCGATAGCCGCCCCAAGATGCCCGTGGGCACCGTCGGTTTCCGCTGGGGATCGGAGAAAGGTAAGTGGAATCTGATGCTGCGGGACGGGCTTGACGGCAGCGAGATCCGCCCCGCGCTTACGTTCCTGGAAGAGCATGACGCGGTCGTGCAGGTGTGCTTCGATGATTTCGGCGAGGCCCGCCTGCTCTGGCGCGGAGTGCCGGTCAAGCGTCTCCAGACCGCTTCCGGCGATACGATCACTGTGACCTCCGTCTATGACCTGCTGATGGCCCAGTACGGCGTCGCCCGCGGACTCGAGGGTGACTACCCGCACGACTACAACGACGATCTGCCCTACACGCCGGCGTGGTCGGAAAAGTATACCGGAATGGGCCGGGATCTTGTGATCCGCTTCGCCCGCGAGTGGGGCCGGACCGCCTTGCTGACTCGCGGCAAGTGCATGGTCATCATCGGTGCGGGCATTAATCACTGGTACCACAACAACCTGATGTACCGTGCTGCAATTCACGCGCTCATGTTTTGCGGGTGCGTGGGCGTCAATGGCGGCGGGCTGGCGCATTACGTCGGGCAGGAGAAGCTGGCGCCGATGGAGTCGTGGTCTGCCATCGCCTTCGCCCGCGACTGGTACCCGGCCGCCCGTCAGCAGAACGCCCCGAGCTGGCATTACATCCACAGCGACCAGTGGCGGTACGAAAAAGAGTTCACCGACTACCACACCGTGCCGCAAAACGGCCGGCCGGACTCCATCGCGCGCGGCCACACCGCCGACCTTCAGGTCCGGGCCGTCCGTAACGGCTGGTTGCCTTTCTATCCGCAGTTCGATCGCAACCCGCTCGATGTTGTCCGGCAAGCCCGGGCCGCCGGCGCCAAGTCTCCGGAGGAAATCACGGCCTGGATTGTTACACAGCTCAAGGAGCGGAAACTGCGGTTCGCAGTGGAAGATCCCGACGCTCCGGAAAACTGGCCGCGGGTGTGGTTTATCTGGCGCGGCAATGCGTTGCTGTCCAGCGCCAAAGGCCACGAGTACTTCCTCAAGCACTACCTCGGCACGCACACCAACGCCATCGCCGAGGATCTGGCCCGTGATTCCGTCCGCGAAATCGTCTGGCGCGATCCCGCTCCCCAGGGAAAGATGGATCTGGTTGTAGATCTCAATTTCCGCATGGATACCTCAGCCCTGTATTCCGACATCGTTCTCCCCGCAGCCACCTGGTACGAAAAGGCGGACCTCAACTCCACGGATCTCCACAGTTTTATTCACCCGCTCTCGGCGGCCGTCCCTCCGTGCTGGGAATCCAGGAGCGACTGGCAGATCTTCCGGACCATCGCCCGGAAATTCTCCGAGCTCGCCGCCAAGCATCTGCCCGACCCGGTCGAGGACGTGATCGCGACGCCGCTGGCGCACGACACCCCGGCCGAGATCGCGCAACCGGAAATGAAGGATTGGCTCCTGGGTCAGGTGGAAGCTGTTCCGGGAAAAACCATGCCGGCCCTGCGCGTGGTCACACGCGACTACAAGAATCTCTACAACCAGTTCGTCTCGCTCGGCCCGCTGATCAGGGACGCCGGACTGGGAGCACACGGCACCCATTACCGCGCCGAAGACTTCTACGACGACTTGCTGCGTACGGTCCCTGCCGTTTCCTGGGACGGCAAACAGTACCCCTCGCTGTTCGAGGACGAACAGGTCTGCGACGCGATCCTGCGTTTCGCCACGGTGACCAACGGAGAGCTGGCCTGGAGATCTTACCGAAACATGGAGGAAAAAGTTGGCCTCCCGCTCACCCATCTTGCGGAAAAGAGCCGGAGTGTGCGCGTCACTTATAAAGAGCTGCAATCGCGGCCGCAGCGCTTCGTCAACAGCCCCATGTGGTCCGGGCTGCTGGATAACGGTCGCGCCTACGCACCCTTTACGTACAACGTCGAATGCCTCGTTCCGTGGAGAACGCTCACCGGGCGGCAGCATTTCTATCTCGATCATCCGGGTTACCTGGATTTCGGTGAACATCTGCCCACCTACAAGCCAAAGCCACTCCCCACCCAATACGCCGACCTGCGCTTCAGCCGCGAGGCCGGCCCTACGAAAATGCTGAACTTTCTGACGCCGCACGGTAAGTGGCATATCCACTCTACCTACGGCGATAACCACCGCATGACCACTCTGTCCCGAGGGGTGGAGCCCTTGTGGATGAACGACAAGGATGCAGCCGAGATCGGTATTCGGGACAACGACTGGGTGGAAGTACATAATGACCACGGCGTGGTGGTTACCCGCGCGGCGGTGAGCGCCAGAATCCCGCGCGGCGTCTGCATTCAGTACCACTCCCCCGAGCGCACCTACTCCGTGCCGAAGTCGCCCCTGCGAGGGTACCGGCGTGCGGGCGGGCACAACAGCCTCACGCGCGCCCGTCTCAAGCCCAACCTTATGGTGGGAGGGTACGGACAGTTCACCTATCACTTCAACTACTGGGGTCCCACGGGCGTGAACCGGGACACGCACGTGTTGGTCCGCAAACTCCCGGACCTGAAATGGTGAGGAAAGGAGCACCGCGATGAACGTCCGATCGCAAATCTCCATGGTCTTCCACCTGGATAAGTGCATCGGGTGCCATACCTGCAGTATTGCCTGCAAGAACATCTGGACCGACCGCAAGGGCACGGAATACATGTGGTGGAACAACGTGGAGACCAAGCCCGGCACCGGTTATCCCACACTGTGGGAGGACCAGGAAAAATACAACGGGGGCTGGAAGGTTGAAGACGGCAGACTCCAGCTCCGTTCGACAAGCAAAGCCAGAACTGTTTTCAACATTTTCCACCATCCGCAAATGCCCACGCTCGACGATTACTATGAGCCGTGGACTTACGATTATCAGGCTCTCTTTAATGCTCCGGAGGGCTCCGACCAGCCCACTGCCGTCCCGGTCTCCATGATTACGGGAGAGCTGATCCAGATCGAATCGGGTCCGAACTGGGACGACGACCTCGGCGGCTCGCCCCTGTATGCGGAAAACGATCCCAACCTCAACGGTCTTACCGAGGAGCAGCGCCGTCAGTTGTTCGCCATCGAGCGGCTGGTCTTTTTCTACTTTCCGCGGATCTGCAATCACTGCCTGAATCCTGCCTGTGTGGCGGCATGCCCTTCCGGGGCGCTTTACAAACGGGGCGAGGACGGTATCGTCCTTCTCGACCAGAACCGGTGCCGGGCCTGGCGCGCCTGCATCGCGGCTTGCCCCTACAAAAAGGTTTTCTTCAACTGGTTTACCGGGAAGTCGGAGAAGTGCATCCTTTGTTTCCCGCGCGTCGAGACGGGCCAGGCGCCGGCATGCTTCCACTCCTGCGTCGGACGCATCCGCTACCTCGGTGTTCTTCTCTATGACGCCGAGCGGATCGAGGAAGCTGCCAAGAGCCCTGAAGAGGAATTGATCGAAGCGCAACGCTCTCTGATACTGGACCCGTTTGACCCCGAGGTCATTGCCGCCGCCCGGGCCAACGGTGTGCATGATTCCGTCATCGAGGCGGCTCAGCGGTCGCCGGTCTACAAGTTCGTCAAACTATGGAAAATCGCTCTGCCGCCGCACATCGAGTACCGTACGCTTCCGATGCTGTTTTACGTGCCGCCCCTGGCGCCGGTGATGGCCGTACGGCGGAACAGCGCGGTAACCCACGTCTGCGAAGACTTGTTCCACGACATTGACGAGGCGCGCGTCCCGATGAAGTTTCTGGCCAACCTGTTTGGTGCGGGCCATGAAGGGAAGGTGCGCTACGCGCTGCGCAAGCAAAAGGCGGTGCGCTGGTGGCGGCGCGCCGTGACCGTGGGCGATGTGGATCGGGAGACAGCAGAACGCATGCTGCGCGAAGCCGATTCCTCGGTGCAGGAAGCCGAAGACATCTACCGACTGACATCTCTGTGCACTTTTGAGGAGCGCTTCGTGATTCCGCCGGCGCACCGGGAAGAGGCCATCGAGATGCTGGCCGATCCTCTGGACTACAAGCAGAGCGCAGGCTTCGGATTCCTGTCCGGGCCGCGGAGGGGCATCTGATGACGCGCGCGGACCTTTTCGACCAACTGGCCGCTGCGTTCGGCTATCCGCACGAGGATTACCTCGCGGTGCTGGAGCGCTGCCGGGCGGGGCTCGAACAGGCAGCTCCCCAAGCCGCCGCCGCCCTGAGTCGCTTCAAGGACGAGCTCCGTGCCTGCTCGCTGGAGGAAGTCCAGGAACTCTATGTCCGCACCTTCGAGTTGAACCCGGTTTGCGCCCTTGAAATCGGCTGGCACCTGTTTGGGGAGAACTACGAGCGCGGGGAGTTTCTCGTGAAGCTGAGACAGGAGCTGCGGCGCTTCCAGATCCCCGAGTCCCGCGAGCTCCCGGATCACGTGACGCACCTGCTGCCGCTGCTCGGCCGACTGCCGGCGCCTGAGGCGGCGGCATTCGCGCGTGAGTTCCTTGTTCCGGTGCTCGGAAAGATCCAGGAGGCACTCGAGCGGGCCGCAAGCCCCTTCCGTTACTTGGCCGAAGCCGTCCGGCGCCTCTTGGCGGCCGGCGTGTCTGATTTCACCAGGGAGGCTGCTTATGACCACGTGGCAGTATCTTGACCTGATTCTGTTCGCCATCTTGCCCTACGTCGTTTTCTTCACGTTTTTTTTGGTCACAATTGAACGCTACAGAAGGAGAAGTTTCACTTATTCAAGCTTGTCCTCACAGTTTCTCGAGAACCAGCAGCACTTCTGGGCGCTGGTGCCGTTCCATTACGGCATCCTGGTTGTCCTGGGCGGTCACATCGTGGCGTTTCTTCTTCCGAACCAGATTCTGTGGTGGAACAGTCGTCCCTTGCGGTTGTATCTGCTCGAAATCACCGGACTCGTGTTCGCGCTGCTGGCGTTGGTCGGGCTGGTCGCCGCGATTGTGCGGCGCCTGACGGTGAGTAAGGTGCGGCGTGTGACGAGCGTGGGAGACTGGATCGTCTTCGCGCTTCTGCTGTTGCAGATCGCAAGCGGCATTGGCGTGGCGCTGGCCCATCCCTGGGGTTCGTCGTGGTTTGCCGCCGTGGCCACGCCCTACCTCTGGTCCCTGGTGAAGCTCAGCCCCGAGATCGGCTACGTGGCCGCCATGCCGCCGATGGTGAAATTCCACATCGTGAACGCCTATCTGCTCATCGGCTTCTTCCCCTTTACCCGCCTGGTCCACGTGCTCGTTGTGCCCAATCCGTACTTATGGCGAAAGCCGCAGGTGGTGCGCTGGTACGGGAAATCGCCGGCCACCGGACCGGTTCGTTAGGACGGGAGGCTCTCATGGAGCGGATTCAAGGTACTCCGCGCCAGGCCCTGACCGCTGCGACGCTCGGTTTCTTTGCCGGCTTCGCGGCGGTGGCCCTGTTCGGTCCCACGGCGCGCCGCTTTCAGGAAGTCATGCAGTTAAGCCCGCTGGCCGTGGGCTTCCTGGTCGCGATGCCATCGCTGTCCGGTTCGTTGCTCCGCATCCCGTTTTCCGCCTGGGTTGACACAACCGGGGGCCGCAAGCCTTTTCTAACCCTGCTCGTGCTTTCGGTGGTCGGTATGGCGGGGCTGACCGGCGTGGTCTATTGGCTCTACCCCGACCAATTGACTCCGTCCATCTATCCCTTGCTCTTGATGCTCGGTATCCTGTGCGGGTGCGGTATCGCCACTTTTAGCGTAGGAATCAGTCAGGTGGCCTACTGGTTTCCGCAGCGCCGGCAGGGGCGTGCCTTGGCCATTTTCGCCGGCGTCGGCAACCTCGCTCCCGGTATTTTCTCGTTCCTCCTGCCGGTGGCGCTCTCGTCTCTTGGACTGGCAGGATCTTACCTTGTCTGGCTGTTGTTTCTCATAGCCGGAACCGTCCTCTACGCCTTGCTGGGGCGCAACGCCTGGTACTTCCAGTTTCTCGGTCACGGCTTGAGTGCGGAGGCGGCGCGGGCCGAAGCGCTGCGCCTCGGCCAGGAACTCTTTCCCACAGGAAGTCTTAGCGCGAGCCTCCGCATCTCCGCTAGGGTGTGGCGCACTTGGGCGCTCGTGATAGTCTACTTCACAACATTCGGCGGATTCATCGGACTGACGGCGTGGTTGCCCACCTATTGGCAGTCCTTCTTCGGCGTCAGCGTCGTCGTGGCAGGAGGCCTGACTGCCCTCTACTCCGTCCTGACCTCCCTCATCCGCATCGCCGGGGGCGTCCTATCCGACCACTTGCGGGAAGGCGGTGAGAACACGGCGGTCCTCGCGCTGCTCATCATGCTTGCAGGCGCCTTGGTCATGACGACGTCTCACCAGTTCGAGTTGTCGGTCCCCGGAGAAATCCTGCTCGCTGTCGGTATGGGCATCACCAATGCCGCCGTCTTCAAAATGGTGCCCAAAGAAGTGCCGCAGGCGGTTGGGGGCGCAGCGGGATGGGTGGGCGGACTTGGGGCCTTCGGCGGATTCGTCATCCCCCCTGTGATGGGCTTCGCCGTACGGGATCTGGGCCAGTCCGGTTACGCCATCGGTTACGTCGTCTTCATCTTCCTGGCGCTTCTGTCGCTGGCGGCGGTCTGGGTTCTCAAATACGCAGAACGGGCCCCGCAGATCGAAGTTCAGCCGGCGGTTCGGGAGGAAGCAGGCCGTGGCTAGCCGTTTGACCGCCATCGTTCTGGCGCTGGCTTCAGCTTACAGTCTGCTGTTGCTGCGGCCCAAGATAGGCTCTTTCCGGCTACCGGGAAACCAGCAGGGCTATGAACCGGTGCAGCCGATCGCTTACTCGCACCGTTTGCATGCCGGAGAGTTGCAGATTCCTTGCTTGTATTGCCACTTTAGCGCCGAAAGGAGCCGGCACGCCGGGATCCCGGCCGCCAGCATATGCATGAACTGCCACCGCTTCGTTACTGCGCCGCTCGGTGCGTTGCGCGCGGAGGACGCATTGGCGTCCAAAGAAAAACGAGCGCCTCGCCTGATTGTCTCACCGGAACTGCAGAAGTTATATGACGCGCTTGCGCTCAACGAGAAACGCGAGCCTGATCCGTCGCGCAGGCCGCGGCCGATTGCCTGGGTCCGGGTCTACCGGCTGCCCGACTTCGTGTACTTCGACCATCGGGCTCACGTTAACGCCGGAGTGGCCTGCCAGCAATGTCATGGACCTGTGGAAACCATGGAGCGCGTGCGGCAGGTGTCGGACCTGAGCATGGGTTGGTGCGTGAACTGCCACCGTCAAGCAAACCAGACGGGCGTCAACGGCAGGCAGGTGCACGCCTCCACGGACTGCGCCGCCTGCCACTTCTGAGGGAAGGCATCATGAGGGCCGACGAACCCAAGAGATATTGGAAAAGCCTGGCGGAACGGGAGGGCGGAGCCGCGTACTCAGAGCGAGCCGCCGCCGAGTTTGACGAAACGCCGTTCGCCGCCGGTCCGCTGGGCAGTCGCCGGAGTTTCCTGCAGGCGGCAGGCTTCAGTTTTGCAGGAGCTTTGCTGGCGGGTTGCCGCCGTGCTCCCGTCGAGAAGGCTGCCCCATGGCTGGAGCAGCCCGAGGAGATCATCGCAGGCCGGTCTTACTACTACACCTCCACCTGCGGCGCCTGTCCGGCCGGATGCGGCCTCTTGGTCAAGACTCGCGACGGCCGCCCCATCAAACTGGAGGGCAACCCGGACCACCCGCTGTCGCGCGGAGGCCTGTGCGCTGTGGGACAGGCCTCGATCCTGGGCCTCTATGACAGCCTTCGCCCGAAGCAGCCGCTCCTGCGGGGCAGGGCGGTCTCCTGGCAGGAGGCGGACCGCGAGGTTCTCAAGGCGCTGGCCGAGGCGCGCCGCAGCGGCGGTGCGGTGCGGTACCTCAGTGGGACCCTCACCAGCCCTTCGCGCCTTCGTATGATCCGCCAGCTCCTGTCCGGCCTTCCCGATGGCCGGCACGTCACTTACGACACGTTGCCCGCGGCCGCCGTGCTCGATGCTCATGAGCGCACTCATGGCGTGCGCGCGCTCCCTCATTATCGTTTCGACCGCGCAAACGTCGTCGCCAGCTTCGATGCCGACTTTCTGGGGACGTGGTTGTCGCCGGTGGAATTCACCGCCGGCTACAGCCAGCTGCGCAAGCCCCTCGAGCAGAGCCCGCAGATGTCCTATCACGTCCAGTTCGAGGCACGCCTGTCTCTGACCGGAAGCAAAGCCGACCGCCGCATCCGGATCGCTCCCGAGGAATTGCCCTGGTACTTGGCGCAACTCTGCGCGCGGCTGGAGGTCAAAGCGCAGCGCTCTTCCGGGGCCAGGCTCGAGTCTTTGCCGATACTCGACGACGTCGCGGAACGGCTCTGGCAGGCTCGCGGCCGGAGCCTGGTGGTTTGCGGCGCCGAACACTTGGACGCCCAGCTGCTTGCCAACTACGCCAACGAATTGCTTGGTAATTACGGGACAACATTGGATCTCCGCCGCCCCTCCCTACAGCGCCAGGCTCGTCCCGGCGACTTCGCGGAACTTCTGGACGAGATCGCGACCGGCCGGATTGCGGTGCTGTTCCTGGACGGAGTCAACCCCGTCTATGATCTGCCCGATGGCGAGCAACTGGCTCGCCGGCTGCGCAAACTCCCCCTCGTTGTCTCCCTCGCTGAGCGTCTCGACGAATCCGCCGAAGCAGCCGCAGTGGTTTGTCCGGATCAGCACTATCTGGAATGCTGGGGCGACGCCGAGCCCGTCCGGGGCCTTTTCGGAGTACAGCAGCCGTTAATTCCGCCTTTGCGCGGGCGCGCCGCCCTCGAAAGCCTGGCGATCTGGGCGGGCGCACCGAAATCCGCCGCCGACATCGTACGCGAAACCTGGGAGCGCGAGATCTTTCCCCGCTGCAAAGCCAAGGAGGAGTCTTTCGAACGTTTCTGGGAACGAGTGTTGCATGAAGGATGGGTGGAGGCGGAGATCGAGCACCCCGGTTCCGCCTTCAATCCCGCGCCCGCGCAAGCCGCGCTGCACCGTGTGACAAAAACCGCTGCCGCCGGCCTGACTCTCGTCGCCTACCCCAAGATCGCCTTGCTGGACGGACGCCATGCGTACAACCCGTGGCTCCAGGAGTTGCCGGACCCCATCACGAAGGCCACGTGGGACAACTATGCCTGTCTGGCGCCGGCTACCGCGCGCAAGCTGGGCCTCACGGACGGGGACGTGGTGCGCCTCGAAGCCGGCCCGGAACGCGCGGTCGAGCTGCCGGTGCTCGTGCAACCCGGGCAGCACGACAACGTCGTCGCTGTCGCTCTGGGCTACGGAGGGCATCTTACGCGCCGGTTTGCGAACCTGGGCCCACGCTGGCTCGGCTGGCGGCCTTCCGTAAACGCCGGCGGCTGCGTGGGAGAGAACATTGCACCCCTGCTCGAGCGCGATGGGGGTAGCCTACGTTGGACCCGCAGCGGCGTCCGCCTTGTGCCCACCGGCAAGCGGCACGCGCTTGCCGTGACCCAGGATCATCACACGTTGACGGTCCCCCCACGGCTGGCAGCCGCCGACCGAGGCAGGCGTCCGATTATCGAAGAGACCACACTCGAGGCGTTCCGGAAGGATCCGCGCGCCGGGGCCCAAGGGCACCCGCCCCCCGCGGAAGACCTCTGGCCTCGGGATCACACGTTTCCGGGCCACCGCTGGATGATGGTCGTGGATTTGACTGCCTGCACGGGCTGCTCCGCTTGTGTGATCGCCTGCCAGGTGGAGAACAACGTCCCGGCCGTGGGCAAGGATGAGGTGCGGCGTAAACGCGAAATGCACTGGATCCGAATTGACCGGTACTACTCAGGCCCTCTCGGCGACGTAGACGTGGCCTTCCAGCCCATGATGTGCCAGCACTGCGAACATGCGCCTTGTGAAACCGTCTGCCCCGTGCTGGCCACGGTCCACAGCAGCGAAGGGCTCAACCAGCAGATCTACAATCGCTGCATCGGCACGCGGTATTGCGAGAACAACTGCCCCTACAAAGTGCGGCGCTTCAACTGGTTTGATTACGCTCGCGACGACCGTTTGGCAAACATGGTGCTGAACCCCGACGTCACGGTGCGTTCGCGGGGCGTCATGGAGAAGTGCACGTTCTGCGTGCAGCGGATCCAGGAAGCCCGTCTGGAAGCCAGGCGCCGGGGCGAGCCTTTGCGGGACGGCGAGGTGCAGACGGCGTGTCAGCAATCGTGTCCTGCTCAGGCGATCGTCTTCGGCGACGCCAACGATCCAGCGAGCAAAGTCTCGCAACTGCTCAAGAGCGGACGCGCTTACCGCGTGCTTGAAGAAATCAACGTCAGGCCGTCCGTAACCTATCTCCGGCTGGTGCGCAATCGGCGGGAGGCGGAAGAGGAGGAGCGCCATGGCTGAGCCGGTTCTGCTTGCGCCCGAGCCTCTTATTGCCGGTGGCAAGCGCCCCGGTCAGGTGACGTCGGAGATCCTGGCCACTACCGAACGCCGGGCTTCTCCGCTGTGGTGGGCGGGCTTCCTCGTCGCCTTCGGCGCGCTGGCCGCAGGCATCGCCGCGGTGGCGTACCTGTTCTCGACCGGTGTCGGCACTTGGGGGCTGAATAATACGGTGGGCTGGGCTTTCGACATCACCAATTTCGTGTTCTGGATCGGCATCGGCCATGCCGGCACACTGATCTCGGCAATACTGTACCTGTTCCGCCAACGCTGGCGCACTTCCGTGAACCGCTCCGCCGAAGCGATGACCATCTTTGCCGTCATTTGTGCCGGTATTTTTCCCGTGATCCACCTCGGCCGTCCCTGGCTCGCTTACTGGATTTTCCCTTATCCCAACACTCGCGGTCCTCTGTGGATCAATTTCCGCTCGCCGCTCGCCTGGGATGCTTTTGCCATTACGACCTACTTCTTGATCTCGCTGACCTTCTGGTACCTGGGGATGATCCCGGACCTGGCCACCTTGCGCGATCACACTCCCTCCCGGTTCCGCCGCAGGCTCTACGCGTTTTTCAGTCTGGGATGGGATGGCTCCTTCCGCACCTGGCTCCGCTATGAGACGGTCTACATGTTGCTGGCAGGTTTGGCCACTCCTCTGGTGGTCTCCGTGCACACGATCGTGAGCTGGGACTTCGCCACCTCGGTCATCCCCGGCTGGCACACCACCATCTTTCCGCCTTATTTTGTGGCGGGCGCGATCTTTTCGGGCATGGCAATGGTGCTGACGCTAGTAATCGTAGCTCGCAAAGTGATGCGGCTCGAGGACTACATCACAGCGCGGCACATCGACGCAATGTGCAAGTTCCTGCTCCTGACGAGCGGAATTGTCGGACTGGCCTATGCCACAGAGTTCCTAACGGCCTTTTACTCAGAGAACCGCTACGAGCAATTCGTATTTCTGAATCGGGCCCTCGGACCTTATGCGTGGGGGTACTGGATCATGGTCGTGGCGAACGTGCTGATTCCCCAATTGCTGTGGTTCCGCCGCCTGAGGCGCAACGCGGCTGCGGTCTTCGCGATCTCGATTCTGATCAACGTAGGGATGTGGTTCGAACGATTCATCATCATTGTGACTTCTCTGCACCGCGACTATCTCCCCGCAAATTGGACGATGTACCGGCCCACGCTGATCGAAGTGGGCACCCTCGTGGGGAGCTTTGGGCTATTCTTCACCTGCTTCCTGTTGTTTTGCCGGTTCCTGCCCGTGATTTCCATGAGTGAAGTTAAGGGCGCCATCCAGTTCGGCCGGACCCGGCCCGGAGCCCCTGCCCCGGAGGAGTCGCCACTGCCTGCGGAGGTGCATCCATGACGCGCAGGTTGCTCATCGGTTTGTACGAAACCGAGGACGACATCCTGGCAGCTGCGGAAGCGGCGCGCCTGCGAGGGATGAAAGTGGTGGACGTCTACTCGCCTTACTTCGTCCATGGCCTGGAACGGGCGATGGGTCTCCCTCCCTCGAAGTTGCCTTGGGTATGTTTCGCGTTGGGCGTCTCGGGGGCCGCCTTCAAGGTGTGGTTCGAATACTGGACCACGGCCTCCGACTGGCCCGTCAACGTCGGCGGCAAGCCGTGGAATTCCTTGCCGGCCTTTGTGCCGATCACCTTCGAAGTGATGGTGCTGTTTGCCGGTCTCAGCACGGTGTTCGCATTTTTCTTGGTGAGCCGGCTGTGGCCCGGGCGGCGGGCGGTCGCCCTTGCACCTCGAACGACCGACGACCGCTTCGGCTTGGTCATTGAGGAGACGGCTTACTTTGACGCTCCTGCCGTGCGCCGGTTCTTCGAGGAATCGCGGGCTGTGGAGATCTGTGAGCGCATGATGGAGGAGGCGGCATGACACGCCTGAACGTCTTTCTCCTCGCAGTGTTCTTGTTCCTGGCGGGCGCCAACTGGCTGGTCGAGCCGGACCCTGCACGTCCCAATTACGAGTACCTGCCCGAGATGGTGCGGTCGCCGGCGTACGAGTCCTTTTCTCTCAACGAACACTTCCCGGACGGCATCACCCTCCAGCCTCCCGTGCCGGGCACGCTCGCCCGGGGCTTGACACGCCTTACCTATGCGGGAACCGCCGAAGAAGCGGTCCGCGCCGGCCGGGAATTGACAAATCCGTTCTCGCTGAAAGACCCGCGAGTTGTCGAGCGCGGAGCCTTCCTCTACAGCACGTATTGCATGCCGTGCCACGGAGCAGGCGGTGCAGGAGACGGACCGGTCGCCCTGAGGGGCTATCCGGCTCCGCCCAATCTCCTCACGGGAAAAGCAACACAATATCCGGACGGCCAGCTCTTTCACATCGTGAGTTACGGTCAGAAAAACATGCCCGGATACGCCGCGCAGCTGACGCAGGCAGATCGTTGGAAAGTCATCCTGTACGTCCGGGCCCTCCAGCAGGAGGCGGCTCAAAAAGCCACCACAGCCGCAACGGAGTTGAAGAAGCCATGACCCCCTCGGCCCCCGTCTTCTACCCTTCACCGGCTCTTGTACGCCTCCTCCAAGCCTTCGTTGTGGCGGGTGCGGTCGCTTTGGGTGCCGGAAGCTTTCTCGCCCCCGAACGTGTCTGGGTGGGCGCCCTGCTCGCCGCCTACCTTCTGATCGGCCTGGCCTTGGCCGGCGCCGTCTTCGTAGCGACACACTACGCTTCCGGAGCCGCCTGGAGCGTGGCGTTCCGGCGCGTTCCCGAGGCGATGGCGGCAGTCCTCCCGGCGGCCGCCGTGCTACTGATCCTGTTGCTGGCCACCCAGGGCTGGCTCTATCCCTGGACGCATCAAACCCACGCCGGACAAGGGTTCAAGCACTGGTGGCTCAGCCGTCCCTTCTTTCTGGGTCGAGCCTTGGTGTTTGTCGTAGTCTGGACGGCGTTCGTCCGGGAGATCCTTCGTGTGTCGCGCCGCCAGGATGAAGAAGGTGGCATCGCACTCCGTTGGCAGAATACCCGACTGTCAGTGGCCTTCCTGGTCGTGTTTGGAGCGAGCTTTTGGCTGGCGAGTTACGACTGGGTGATGTCTCTTGAGCCGGAATGGTACAGTACCGTTTTCGGCATTTATAATTTCGCGGGATTGTTTTCGGGAGGACTCGCTGCGGTTATCCTGCTCGTGGTCTGGCTTCAGAACGCCGGGCCGCTCCGGGGTGTGGTCAACGAGGAACATTACCACGATCTCGGCAAGCTCCTGTTCGGCCTTACAACCTTCTGGATGTACATCTGGTTCTGCCAGTATATGTTGATCTGGTACGCAAACATCCCGGAAGAAACGGCTTACTTCATCCGGCGCCAGCGCCTGTACTGGCAGCCGCTGTTCCTGCTGAACGTGATTCTGAATTGGGTGGTTCCGTTCTTCATCCTGCTGCTCCGGCCCGCTAAACGCAACCCGCGGGCCCTGGCGAAAGCCGCAGCCGTCGTGCTCGCGGGCCGGTGGCTGGACGTCTATCTGATGATCGTGCCGCCCTTTTCTGGTGCCGTCCCGTGGTTCGGCGTGTGGGAGCTTGCACTCACCCTGGGAGTCATCGGATTGTTTCTGTTGCTTTTCCTCCGCGCCTTCCGCGAAGCCTCCCCGGTTCCTTGGCGGGATCCGGGCCTCGCGGAAAGCCTCCACTATCACACCTGACGGCGCGGCACCGCCAAACAGACAGCCGCCAGGAGCGCTAGTCTCCCCGAGGAAGGCGCGTTTTCTCAATCCCGGACGCGCTGCAGAAAGGGACGCAGCCGGTGGCTGCGGCTCGGATGGCGGAGCTTGCGCAGCGCCTTGGCTTCGATCTGCCGGATTCGCTCGCGCGTGACGGCGAAGGCCTGGCCCACTTCTTCGAGCGTGTGCTCGCTGCCGTCCTGGAGCCCGAAACGCATCTTGACGATCTTCTCCTCCCGCGGGCTGAGCGTCTTGAGCACCTCCGCCGTCTGCTCGCGCAGGTTCAGGTTGATCACGGCCTCCGAAGGCGAAATGCCGCGTTTGTCCACGATAAAGTCGCCCAGATGCGACTCCTCTTCTTCCCCTACTGGTGTTTCCAGCGAGATGGGCTCTTGTGCGACGCGCAATACTTTGCGCACTTTCGTCACCGACATCTCCAGGCGCCGGGCCAGCTCCTCGGTGGTCGGCTCGCGTCCCAGCTCCTGCTGCAGCTGCCGCTGCGCGCGGACGAGTTTGTTAATGGTTTCGATCATGTGCACGGGAATGCGAATCGTCCGCGCCTGATCGGCGATCGCGCGCGTGATCGCCTGTCGCACCCACCAGGTGGCATAGGTGGAGAATTTGTAGCCCCGGCGGTAATCGAACTTGTCCACTGCCTTCATCAGGCCGATGTTGCCCTCCTGGATCAGGTCCAGGAACTGGAGACCGCGATTGGTGTATCGCTTCGCGATGGAGACCACCAGCCGCAGGTTGGCTTCAATGAGCTGCCGTTTGGCCTGATCGGCCTCCTGTTGGCCGCGCTCGATGATCTGCAGCGTGCGCCGCAACTCGGTGGCCGTGGCGCCGCATTCGTCCTCCAGCTGCTGGAGCCGCTGCGTGGCGTGGCGCTGCTCCTTCTTGAGCTCGCGGATACCCGCCACACCCGGCTCTTCCAGCCGCCGCTGAATGCGTGCGATCTCTCGCTCGAGGGCGTTGCACTGCTCCACCGCGTTCCGCACGAGTTCGATGAAGCGGCGCTGCACCTGCGGGGCGAACTGGATCTCGCGGTAGACCTTTGAAATGCGCACCAGCTCCCGGGCCAGGCCGTAGCGGAGGGTGCGGTGCTGCTTCGGCTTCATCGCCCGGGAGGTCGCCTGCAGGCGCTGTCGGTACTGCTGCGCCTTACGATGGTGCCGCGCGATCTCGTCCACCGCCTGCAGCAGCAGGTTTTTCTCCCGGGCGAGCACGGTTTCGTCACTGGCGGCCATGTCCGGCAGCACGAGCAGGTCGCGCACGGAGATGCTGTCGTTTTCCAGTTCCTCACCCAGTTTCAGCACCTCACGGATCACCAGGGGTGAGCGTGACAGAGCCTTGCTGACACTCCTGCGGCCGCGTTCGATCCGGCGCGCCAGTTCGATCTCGCCCTCGCGTGTGAGCAGCGGTACCGCGCCCATCTCGCGCAGGTACATGCGCACCGGGTCGTTGGTCTTGTCCGTAAACTCGCCGAAGTCGAACTCTTCCAGTTCCTCGGCGTCCTCGAGCTTGCGGTCGTAATCGAGGCGCGGCTCTTCGAGAAGCTCGACCCCTGCGCTGTCTAGCCCGGCGAGCAGCTCGTCCAGATCCGCTTCGCTGCCCAGGTCGGCGGGGAGCACGTCGTTGAGCTCGTCGTAGAGGAGGTACCCCTTGCGCTTCCCCGCGTCCGTGAGCCGCTTCAGCCGACTGCGTCGTTCGTCAATCGCCAAGACCAACCCCTTCCGCCAGAGAAGACGGCTTCGATTATTGTACAACGCTGGCGCCGGGCTCCGGCCGGCGCTCTGCCTTTTCCAGGCGGCTGAGCTCTTCCGTCAGCCGTAGCGCTTCCGCCAGGTCGCCTGCCCGCTCCGCCTCGCGGACCCGGGCCCGCAACGCGGCCCGCTCGGCCGCCCGCTCTTCGGCCATCAGGCGCTCCAGGCAGGCGCGCGCCTGCTCGAGCGAATAGGCCTCCTCACCGACCTCATCGGCGAAAATCACCGAGGCGAGCAGCTCCCGCTCCCGTTCCTCCAGCCGTCCCTCGAGGGCGGCAAACGAGAAGCGGTCCTCCTCGCCGCAGAGCGCAAACAGGGCGCGAAAGATCGGGGCCGTGACGAATCGCTCCACCAGGGCCATGGATCGCAGCCGCGGCACGATCTCCTTCCGGACCTCCGCGCTCGAAAGCAGTGCGTTCAGCAGCATCTTCTCAACAGCCCGCACCGGCTCCACGGCGTCCTGCATCGCCCGTTCGCTGCGCTGGATCGCCGCTTTACGGAAGTGTTCGACCAGCAGGCCTGTCTCCACCCCGAGATGCGCGGCGATCTCCGAGGCGATGGCCGCCCGCTCCAGCCGGTCCGGAACGCGCTGCACCGCGGGCAGCAGGAAGCGCAGAGCCCCGGCGCGTCCCTCGGGTGTGCGGACGTCGTAGCGCGCTCGGGCGCGGTCCGCAAGCCAGTAGAAGTACCCGGGCGCCCTCGACAGCCGCTCCCTGTAGGCTTGCGGACCCGCCCGCCGCACAAACTCGTCCGGGTCCAGATCCCCTTCCAGATCCAGAACGCGCACCCGCATGCCTTCTTCGAGTAAGACCTGAATGGAGCGCTCCGCAGCCGCCCCGCCCGCGGCGTCCGGATCAAAACTCAGAACGATGTTTTCCGAATGCCGCCGCAGCAGCCGCACCTGGGAAGCCGTCAGCGCCGTGCCGCAGGAGGCCACCGCGCTCCGCACGCCCGCCGCCTCCAGGCCGATCACGTCCATGTAGCCTTCCACCAGAATGCTGCGGTCCTCCCGCCGAATGGCGTCCTTGGCGCGGTGCAGGTTGTACAGCACGTGGCTCTTGCGGTAGATCGGCGTCTCGGGCGAGTTTATGTACTTGGGCTCGTCCGCCGAACTCAGCGCGCGCCCCGCAAACGCAATAAGTTTGCCCGACTCGTTGTGAATGGGAAACATGAGACGCCCGCGGAAACGGTCGTAGAACCCTCCCCCTTCCCGTCTGAGCACCAGCCCGGAAGCTTCCATCTGCTCCGCGCTGAAGCCTTCGCGCTCGAATCGCCGCACCAGGTCGCTGCCGGAGCGATCCGCCAGGCCCAGACCGAACTCCGCCGCCACGTCCGCACTGACGCCCCGGCCGGCCAGATAGCTCCGGGCGTCGCTGCCGGCCGGCCCTTCTAAATTCGCACGGAAGACGCGCGCGGCGATTTCGTGCATCTGGTACAGCGCAGCGCGCAGCCGGGTCTCCGCGTCCGAGTACTCGCGCCGCGGCATCGGGATGCCGTGCCGCTCGGCGAGCCACTTCAGCGCCTCGTGAAAACTCAGTCGCTCGATCTCCATCACGAAGCGGATCACGTCGCCCCCCATGCCGCACCCAAAACACTTGAAGTACTGATGGGTCTGATGAACGGAAAAAGAGGGCGTCCGCTCCGTGTGGAAAGGACAAAGGCCCACGTAGCGCGGGCCGCTGCCGGCACGCCTGAGCCGCACGTACTCGCCGACCACCTTGACGATGTCCACCGAGGCTTTCAGGTGTTCGACAAAATCCATACCCCGTTCCCCCGCCGATCCCGCGGCTGTTCTCTACGATCGCCTTATTATCGCTGAAAGCGGCTTCGTCATTGGAGCCAGGCACAGCGTAAAGCCGAGCCAGGCGGCAACACTCACCACTGCGCCCCAGAGCAAAATGCGCGGCTGAAAGCGCATCACCGCACGGTGGTGCCCTTCCGGAACGGCGAGCCCCCGAAATGCACCGTTCACAACCAGCAGCGGATGCGGGCGGCCGTCCAGGGAGGCCCGCCATCCGGGATAGGCCGCTTCGGAGGAAACCAGCAGCACCGGCCCCTCGGTTTCCACATCCAGCTCAACTTCGCGCGGCGCATAACGGACCACGGTTACTCGCCCGGCCCCCGGCGCAAGCCGTGGCGGAGCGCCCTCGACCGTCGCCACCGCGCGCGGGTCAAAGTCGGCCGAACCCAGCAACGCCACCGCTTCCTCCAGACCCCCCACCGGTCGGGCGCGCCGGACGAGGAAAAAGCGGGGCAGAGCCCCGGGGTTCTCATACACCTCCCGTCCGGGCAGCTGCGCAACGTGGATCAGCCCGGCGCGTGCGGCCGACTCGATCGGTGTCCGCGACAGCAGGTACCGGACGTTCAGCAGATCGAGCACTGGTGAATCCACATGCTTCACCTGGTAGTAGCGTCCCCAGCGTTCGCCTCCCGTCAGCAGCCGCCGCACTGCCATGTAACGGTGGAGCGCGAAAGGATCGTTGCCACTCGCCGTGGGAACGCTCGTCAGGTGGGCGCCCATGGCCCAGTTCATCGAATCGTTCACCGTGTCAATCCGGCTCGGCGGAACACTGCGCCCGACCAGAGCCCGGAGGCGCGCGAGGACTTCGCGGCTCCCGTCGAAGTGCTCATGCGTCACACCCGGCTCGGCTGCCAGTGAAGCCGTGTTCATCGGCCGCCCGGATCCGGTCCAGATCAGATCTACGGCCGCCAGCGCCGCCACCGACCATTGCAGGCGCGCCGACGCGTTCCCGAAGAAGGTCTGCGCGCCCAGTCCTGCAAGTACTCCCATGCCGAGCCCGAACGCGGCCATGGCGAATTCCGGATACACCGAGGAGCGGACCACCGCGGGCACCAACGGGAACACCGCGCGGCCGAGCGGCGTCGAGCTGCCCAGCATGACCAAGGCCGAGGCGAGCGTCATCACCCCGTAGATCGCAGCGTGCGGGTTCCGGCGGATCGCCAGCGCGCCGACGGCCAGTACCAGCCCCGGGATGCCGCAGTACAGATATAGAAAGGTGGGCTCCCACGGCCCGGAGTACTTCGTAAGGTCGAAGATGCCGTAGTAGTTGGGCAGGATCAGGGAGACCAGCGCCGCTGCCGGAACTCCACCTTGGTCCAGGAAGTCGGCCCGGTAGCGCGCCACGCTCAGCCGTGTCAGTTCCATTGTGGGAAGCAGCTGCACTGCCGCGAGAGCAGCCGCCCAGACAAGCGCCAGGACCACAGCTCCCGGCAGGGCCCGGCGTGCGCGGCCGGTTGCGGCAAGCAGCACGGCGAGCAGCAACGAGGACGCCGCCGCCACGGCCGTGACCGGTGGAAAGCCGGCCAGCAGCGACATCGCCAGAGAAGCCGCGAGCACCGCCGTCCACTTCCATTGAATGCGAGCCGCGATCTCGACGACCGCCAGCCAGGATAAGGGCAGCCAGGCGGCCGCGTTCACCGCACCCAGGTGCTGCGCCTGCGAGGCAAAGAAGCTGCCGAGCTGGAACACGCTCGCCCCGGCCAAGGCTGCTTGCGGCCCGCATCCCAGTCTCCGCAGCAAGAAAAACGCGAAAATGCCCGCTGCGACCACGTGCACGGCGATCTGCCATTCGAGCCAGTAGAGCAGGCGTTCGCCCCCGGTGAGGTTACTGAGGGTGAACGTCAAGAGCGCCGGAGGGTAGAAGACTTGCGCGGTCAGGTTGGCGTAGAGCGGCATGCCGCAGTAGACATAAGGGCTCCACAGCGGCAGCTCGCCACGGGCCAGCGAGCGGGCGGCGAAATCCGCCAGTGGCAGATGGTAATAGCGCAAATCCCAGGGAATGACATAGCCGCCATAGAACAGAACCTGCCGAAAAAAGACGAGTGGCGCCGCAACCAACAGTATTAAGGGCAGCGTGCGCCGCATCGGCCTCATTCTACGGCTCGCGCGGCGGAGTCAGCTCCACCACGCGGCCGTTTTCGAAGCTGAAGATGTGGTCGTAGGATGCAATCGCGGCGCGGTCGGGTTTCGGATGCATCATCCCGAGCCGGTTGATCACCAGCGTCGGGTCCCGATACAGCAGTTGCAATATGTAATAGGTCTCCCACGTGAAATCGCCGAACGGATCCTTGACGATCAGCACCCGGCTGCCTCGCGGCAATGCCGGATACAGCTCACGGAACTGCGCCGTGACGGAGCTGATCCGCCCGTAATGATGACGAACCCAGGCTTGGTAGACGGGCTCGCTCCCCGGGTGGATCCACAACAACAGGAATGCAACGAGGGCGAACAGGGCCCACGGGCTTGCCGCCGCCAGCCCCCGGCCCCACGGCGCGGATATGGCCTGTCCGGCCAGCTTCACCACCGTTTCACGGAGTATTACTGCTGACACCGCCGCATACATCCAGAGGCCGGCCAGCGGAATCACCGCCGCGTCCAGTCCGCGCGGCGAGGTCAGGAAGACAAGCGGAAGGATCCCGCACGCAAACAGAAGCCAGCACCAAGCTAGCACTCGCGACCGCACGAGCAGTGCGGTAGCGAGCAGCCCGGTCAGGACCAGGAAGGCGCCGGTGCCGGCCAAGGCCCCGGTCGAGTAGAACAACTGGTCAAAGAAATGTGCGGTCCCTTCGAAATAGCGGGTCGGAGAGATCGCCAGCTGGTAGCCTGCCTGCGCGCTGACCGAGTCCGGTCCGAACACGCGCCTCACCAGCCAAGCCGCCGTTAGGATGCATCCCGCCACGGCCAGTCTGGCTTCGGTGAACGCCCAGCGCGCCACCGCTGGCGGCCGGATCCCTCGGGGAGGATGGAACAGAAGCTCGTACAGCAGCGCCATGGGAGCCAGGGATACGGCCATCTCCTTGGAGTTGAGCGCCATCACGACAAGTGCACCAAATACTGCCGCCTGGGGCAGCGAGGCCGGGCCGCCGCGCTGCCGCAGCCGGACGTAATAGGTGATCGCGGCCAGATAAAACGCCAGACAGAAAATGTCGTAGAGCGTGCCCGTGTTGTACAGCAGATGCGCCGTGTTCCCGTGGTAGGCGGCAAGCAGCGCCGCGAGCGCGCCCGCCTCCCGCGAGCCGCTGAGCCGCCGCGCCAGCACGTACGTCAGCCAGACCGCGGCGCCGAGCGCGCCCAGCAGCAGCAAGCGCAGCGCCCGCAGGTCGAATCCGGACCAGAGAAACGAGAGCTTGTAGGCCAGCGCACCGAGCGGGCGATAAACCGGTGTGGGCCGCCAGAACAGGACATTGTCGGCCACCAAGGCGGTCGTGGGGCGGCTCCAGGCCATGTGGCAATTCATCAGGTCGTCGGGCGTGAAACGGGCCCGCAGGCTGGGCGCATTGAAATACAGAAAATACGCGGCGATCGACACCGCAGCCGCCGCCGGTCCCGCTCGGCGGAGCGGCCATCTGCGCAGGAACATGCTGTTTCATTCTAAGGTCACACGGGATTTCCGAGGGCGCACGGGGACGCCGGGCAGCTTCAGTACGCCCCGGCGCGGCTCACAACGGCACGCACGGTGCGCGCCAGGATGTGCAGGTCCAGCCAGAGGGACCAGTTGCGGATGTAGTAGGTGTCGAGCGATCGCTGCACGTCAAGATCACCGTCGCTGCGCGCTGCCACCTGCCAGAGGCCGGTCAAGCCGGGCAGCACCCTCCGGCGCAGCGAGCGAAACGCCTCGTCGAAGCGATCCAGGTGGTAATGCGGCAGCGGGCGCGGGCCGACCAGACTCATCTCCCCTTTGAGGACGTTCCAGAGCTGGGGAAGTTCGTCCAGGCTGGTCCGGCGCAGCAAGACGCCGACACCGGGCAGCACCCGAGGGTCGCGGCGCAGCTTGAAATACCGCTCCCATTCGGCCCGTGCCGCTTCGTTGCAAGCCAGATGCCGGGAGAGGCGAACCTCCGCGTCGGGATACATGGTGCGGAGCTTGCATATCCGGATGCGGCGGCCGCGCTCGCCCTCCCGCTCCTGCCGGTAAAAGGCCGGGCCGGGACTGACGCGCTTGATCCACAACACCGCCACCGCGATCACGGGGAGAGCGGCCAGCCCGAGCACGACCGCCGCTACCAGATCGAGCATGCGCTTCAACACACGATTGGCAGGGACCAGGAGATTCTGCCGGACCTCGAGCCCCAGCATGCCCGCCAGGTCCCGCGCAGAGATCCACAGGCTGCCGAGGCCCGGAAGCTCCGGGACGATGGTGAGCGTGCGAAACGCGTCCGCCATCTGGTCCACCAGACCGTTCCAGTGTGCGCCGTTGACCGAGACGGCCAGAACCGCATGGCGGATGCCCGCGCAGGCGGCCAGGCGACGGGCGGAAGCCGCTTCCTCTATCGGGCAGATCGCCGCCGGGCGCAGGCCCAGCTCCGGCCGCGCGCGCAGCTCGGCGTTGACGTGCGCTGCGGAGGATTTTGAACCGATCACCAGCACCGGCACACCCCACCAGTCCGCGCGCGAACACGCGCGGCGCGTCCACCCTCGGGCGGCGGGCACCAGCGGGAGCGAAAACAGCCAAGACGTCAGAAAAATGCCGCGGGACGTAGTCGCTGCGCCTTTAGTCAGAAACAATACCGCCGAAGCAACCAGGTAGACCAGGCTCGCGCCGAGCACCGTGCGGCGCAACTCTTCGACCGGGCTCATGCCCACCGCCGGGTACAGTCCGAGCCAGGCGTACACGACGAGGGAGACCGCCAGAACGGGAATGAGGCTGGGCGACGCTTCGATGCCGATGCCCGGCTTCACCCAGTTCCAGGTGAGCAGGCCTAGGCCCGCGGCCAGGGAAAGCGCTGCGGCGTCGCTGGCAAGCAGCGGCAGACCCGTGAGGAACGGCCGCAGGCCTGCGCTTTGCGGCGCCTCCGTGCGGGAGACCTCGAGCAGCTTTGCGGCTGTGGCCATATCTCGGCGCTCAGCGGTGCAGGAGCTGGCGAGCAAACAAAATCACGAATTTAGGATTCTGTTTCAGATACCGCGGCCCGAGCCGCTGGGGTTCGGTGGCCAGCCGGAACAGCCACTCCAGCCCGGCGCGCTGCATCCAGCCGGGCGCCTGCGGCTTGGTCCCGGCGAGAAAATCAAAAGCCGCCCCCACCCCCAGCATCACCGCCGGCACCCGCCCCCGGTGCGCCGCCATCCAGCGCTCCTGCTTGGGTGTA
>JBBIJF010000038.1:0-34636 GCA_037446115.1 Acidobacteriota bacterium
CAGCGCCGCCGCGGCGGCCTGCGCCACGGCCGCGTCGGCATCCTCCAGCCGCTGCGCCAGCAGGGGCACGGCGGCGGCGTCCCGGCGCACGCCGATCGAGTTGAGCACGCCGGCAAGGAGCGGTCCCTGAAGCTTGCGGGCGGCGTCCCGGAGCGCGGCGTCGGCGGAGGAATCCGGCAGCGCCTCCAGCGCAAAGCGCGCATACGTGCTCAGCTGCGGATCCTCCAAAAGCGGCGCGACGGCCGGGACGGCTTCCCGGCTGCCGATTTCCGCAAGGCGCTGGCAGATTTTTGCCTTCAAAAATACCGACGCCCCCGGATCCTTGAGCAACACCAACAGGGTGGAAGGCTGAAGCCTCCAGATTTCGCGCCATTTCTCCTGCGCCGGATGCGGCATGGCCTGTGCGGCTTGCTGGCCCAGCGTGGGACGCTGGGCGGGCGCCTGCGCCGCAGCCTGAGGCGCCGTCTGTGCAGCCGGTCGGGTTTCTTGCATGGGTTGTCTCCTCGCACGCTTCAGATGCGCCACGGCTCCCGCATGGCGCGCGAGCGCATGCGGTTGGCCTGGTCGTCGTTCAGAAACTCCTCCCGCGCCGGATCCCACCGCAGGGTGCGGCCGAGCTGCCAGGCGATGTAAGCCGCGTGGCAGGCGATGTGTGCGCGCGCGGTGGCCTCCTCGTGCGAGCGCGGCTGCCGGCGGGAGCGCACGCAATCCAGAAAGTCGCGAACGTGGTTCAGGGCGCGCGTGCCGGGCATGGTCGTCAGCTGGATCTCGCCGCGGAGATTTTCCGAGGCTTCCATCTTGCCCGTATCGCCCGTCTCCACCCATCCGGCGTCGCCTTCGAAGCGCACGCTACAGGTGCCCAGGCCCATCCAGCCCGTGTCGCGCATCACGAGTTGGACGCCGTTGGCGTAGCGGCACAGGATATGGTTGCCCTGCGGCGTGTACTCGACGGGTGTGGTCTCGTCGGCGTTGTTGGCCCACTGGCACAAGTCCACCGTGTGCGCGCCCCATTCGAGGATCCCGCCGCCGTGCAGGTCCCAGAAGCCGCGCCACCGCCCGGCGATGTAGGCGGCGTTGTAGGGGCGCCACGGGGCCGGTCCGAGCCAGCGGTCCCAGTCCACCAGTTGCTTGGGGGGCTCGGGTTCCGGCGGCAGCCAGTCGTGGGTGGTGCGCGGGTCAAGCGTGTTGGCGTGCACCGTGGTCAGTTTGCCGAGCTTGCCGCTGCGTGCCATGTCCACCGCCAGCACGAAGTTGCTGATGTTGCGGCGCTGCGTGCCGGCCTGGAAGATCCGCCCGTAGCGCCGCACGGTGTCAGCCAGCGCCCGGCTCTCGGCGATGGTCATCGAGCAGGGCTTTTCGCAGTAGATGTCTTTGCCGGCCTTGGCGGCGTAAATGCTGATCAGAGCATGCCAGCGGTCGCTGGTGGCGATGAGCACGGCGTCAATGTCCGGCCGCGCCAGCAGCTCGAACATGTCGCTGTAGGCGGCGCAGTCGCGGTTGCCGTACTTTTTGTCGGCGAGGCTCTTGATCTCCTCCCGGCGCTCGTTCCGCACGTCGCAGACGGCCACGAACTGAACGTCGGGCTGCTCGAGAAAATCATTGAGCACGGTCTGCCCGCGGCGCCCGATGCCGATGCCGCCCAGCGTGATGCGGTCGCTCGGAGGTGTGGCGCCATTCAATCCCAGCACGGAGCCGGGGACGATCAGCGGAGCCGCAGGAGCCGCGGCGGCGCTGCGGAGAAACTTGCGTCGGGAATGCATATCGTTCTCTTACACCATCTCCGCCTGCGGCGCAACTGTGGTGTTGGCAGGGTGTCGTTACCATGTGATCTCTCCGGTCGCACTCACACGTGATCTGTCCGCTTTGAGAGCCGTTGGTCTGAGAGGCTGGGTGGGTGAGTGAAACCCGGCAGTACTCGGCCGCCGAGATAGAGCGGATGATGAAGCTAGAGGATGTGCCGTTGAAAACGATCGCCTACAAGATCACCAGGTGGGATGCGGCAGAGATCATCGGGGTGACGGACCGGACCATGCGGCGCCGGCGGGAGCGGCTGGAGCGGGACGGCTATGCTGGCCTGCGGACCGCCGCAAAGGAACCGGACATCTTGACATGTTAACGACAGAGCCAGACTCAATCCGGCTCCGCACCTGCCCGACACGCCCGCCCTCCTGCCCGGCTGATTACCTTGGAGGCGGCACCAGATAGAGCGCGGCGCCCCAGCCCCCGAGCAGGACGTTTCCCTCGGGTCTCTGCGGCGGCTCCACCGCCCCCGTCCACAGCAGGAGCGAAGGTTCCACCTCCACGACTGGAAAGGGGATCCGCGACGAGGCCGGCCTCAGGTTGCACAACAGCACGGCCCGCTCCCCTGAGGGGTCGCCGCGCTCCAGCACGAGCCACCGTTCCCCTTCCTCGTAGGCCAGGCGCACCAGATCCTTGCGGCAGTTCGACAAACAGGCGTGGCGGCGCCGCAGCGACAGGAGCCTCCGGTAGAAATCAAGCATCGCCGCGCACGACGGTTCGCTCACGTGCTCCCAACGCAGTTTGGACCGCGCGAAGGTCAGCGGATCCTGCGGGTCCGGGAATTCGGCGTCCTCATAGAAAGCGGCGTATTCGTCCCGGCGGCCCCTCCGTACAGCCTCAACCAGCGCCGCGTCGCTGTGACTGGTGAAGTAATAGAACGGCGCCGTTTCTCCGTATTCCTGCCCCATAAACAGGAGAGGCACGAACGGCGAGCACACCAGCAGCATCGCCGCCAGCCTTTCCGCATCCCGCGAGACGAGTTCGGAGAGGCGCCGGCCCAGGGAGGCGTTTGCGATCTGGTCGTGGTTTTGGACGAACGCGACGAAACGTTCGCCCGCGATCTGGCGCGATGAGCTTCCGTGCCGCCGGCGTCGGTAAGCGGAGTAGCGGCCGTCGTAGACGAAGCCTTCTTCGAGGGCCTTCGCCAAGTCCCCCACGCGGCCGAAATCCGCCAGGTAGCCGCGCCGCTCGGGGCTCAGGATTCCTCGTACGGCGTGGTGAAAGTCATCCAGCCACTGTGCATCCAGCCCGTAACCGCCCTGGTGTGGAGGCCGGATCACGCGCACGTCATTCAGGTCGCTTTCCGCAATCAGAAACGCCTTGCGTCCGAGCAGCTCGGCCTGGCGGTGGAAACTCGCGGCGAGCTCCTCCAGAAAGTGACGCGCGCTCGAATCATAAATACCGTGAATCGCATCCAGCCGCAGGGCGTCTATGTGAAACTCCGTAAGCCAGTACAGTGCGTTGTCCACGAAGAAACGGCGCACGCCGTCGCTGTCGCGCCCGTCGAAGTTGATTGCAAGGCCCCAGGGAGTGCGGTAGCGGTCCGTGAAGTAGGGGCCGAATTCGGCCAGATAGTTTCCTTCCGGACCCAGGTGGTTGTACACCACATCGAGAATCACAGCCAAACCTTCCCGGTGGCAGGCGTCTACGAGCGCCTTCAGGCCGTGCGGCCCGCCGTAGTCCGAATGCGGTGCAAACAGACAGACCCCGTCGTAGCCCCAGTTGCGCGAGCCGGGAAACTCCGCTACCGGCATCAGTTCAATGGCCGTGACTCCGAGGTCGCGCAGATACGGAAGCTTCGGGATGATGGCGCCGAAGCTTCCTTCCGGAGTGAACGTTCCGGTGTGCAGCTCGTAGATCACGTAGTCTTTGAGCTCTATACCCTTCCAGCCGGCGTCCGTCCAACGAAAGGAGCGGGGATCCACAACGCGGGAGGCTCCGTGCACGCCGTACGGCTGCCACCGCGAGACCGGATCCGGACGCAGGACTCCCTCGGCCGTGGCGAACCAATAATCCGCACCTTCTGCCGCTTCCGGGACCACCGCCGCGAACTCCCCGTCTCCCTCGGAGCGCATCGGAATCCGCAACCGGCCGGAAAGATCCGCCACGACAGTCACCGCTTCGAGCTTTGGAGCCCAGACTCGAAACTCGACGCCGCCCCCGTCGAGCACCTGCGCGCCGTATCGAAGCTGCCACGGCCGTCCGGACACACTCATCCCTCCCTGTGTCCCTCCAGAAGAGCCACCGGCAGGTGCGAGAACACGTCTGCGGCCGTCAAGACGAGCTGGCCGTCGCGGGCAACGGGTGTGAGCGTGCGGCCTGTGAACACATCCCGGTACGACGGGCAGACCACATCGCGCCGCAGCAGAACCGCGGCCTCACGCCAGACTTCGTTGCCGACCGGCGGGCCGTCTCCTGCGCCGAGGCCCATGAACAGGCGGCCCGCGACCGCAATCGCCACGCTGCGGCCGTGCTTGCGCGCGAACGCCACCAGGTGCCGGCGCAGCGGGCCGACAGGCCGCAGGGGCAGGTAAGAGCCGCGCAGAAACAACTCCGGGCGAGCCTTGCGAAAACGCAGAGCCCGGCTGGTCACATAGAGCTTGATCGCTCCGTCTTCCGGCGCCGCCGTGAGGCTCCGCACCAGTTCGGCCGGTCCCAGGGAGGCGAGCTGCTCCTCCAGCCTGCCGAGCATCTGCCGCCGCAGCTCGAAGTCCACCGGACCGCGATTGTCCGGATCCACAAGCCGGAAGTCCCACAGCTCGCTCCCCTGGTAGAAATCCGGCACCCCGGGTGAGGCGACCTTCAGGACGACCTGCGACAGGGAATTCCACATGCCCGCTCGGGCCACGCCCGCCACCACAGCGGCAAAGTCGGCGAGGAAGCGGTTGTCGGGATCGGGCGAAAGCACCTCCGCCACGAAGCGCTTCACGGCCTCCTCGTACGGCAGGTTCGGACTGACCCAGCTGGTATGCAGCTTCGCCTCGCGCAGGGCCTTCTCCATGTACGCCTGGAGGCGCCCGACCAGCCGCGCGTGTTCGGCTTCGTCTGCCGTGCCGAGCGGCCAGACGCCGAGCAGGGTCTGATAGAAGAGATACTCTTCGTTGGCGTCCGGCGCCGGCCCGTCGGCAAGCGCGGTCTTGTGCCGGCGGTTGATCTCGCGCCAGCGCCGCAATGCGCGTCCCCACTCGGCGGGGATTTCCGAAAGCACGTTGATGCGCGCGCGCACGTCTTCGGAGCGCTTGGCGTCGTGTGTGGTCGTAGCCAGCATGGCGTTGGGCCATGCGGCCCGCCGGATGCGGTTTTTGCTGTGAAAAAAACCGGGGGAGACGCCGAACCGCCTCGGGTTGCCGCCCACTTCATTGAGCGACGCCAGCGGATAGTAGCGGTAGAAGGCCGTGTCTTCCAGACCCTTGGCCATCACCGGAGCAGTGAACTGCTGGAGCCGCATCACAAACAGCCGGCGCTCTTCGCGCTGCTCTTCGTTCAAACCTTCCGGATGCCGGAGCAGAAGCAGGCTCTCCAGAAAATCGAACACGGAGCCGCTGATGGCCGGATTGCGCGCCTTGGCAGCCGCCACAGCCGCCCGGATGTGCCGCTCGTCTTCGGCGCTTGGGGCGCAATCCTCGCTGCCCAGGTAAGTGCGGTAAATGGGAAAGCAGGCGATCAGCTCGCGCAGGGCGTCCCGGAGGTTTTCCAGCGTGAAGTCTCGTGACCAGCGATGCTGCTCGGAGATCTTGTCCAGCTTGCGCGCCAGCACGTTGAGCTCGCTCGAAAGCGAAACGTGCAGCACCAGCCGCTTGCATTCGTACACCAGGTCCCGGTAAGGCTGGGTCCAACCGGTGAAGGACGCATACAGGCGCTCGAGGGCCCTCCGGGCCGCGGGATCCACAAACAGGCCGTTCAAAAAGTTCAAAAAGCCGTAGCCGGTGGTCCCTTCGATCTCCCAGTCCCGGCGCAGCTCCTCGTCACCGGTGAGGATCTTCTCGGCGACGATGTAGAACGGCCGCCGGTCGTGCGGCCCGGCGCGGCGCGCCTCGTGGCAGGCGCGCTGCAACTGGCGAAAGTAACGTGCGGGTTCAAACAGACCGTCGGGATGATCCACGCGCAGCCCCGTAACCGCGCCTTCGCCCACCAGGCGCAGCACCAGGCCGTGCACCGCCTCGAAGACTTCCGGCTCCTCCACGCGGATGGCCGCCAGTTCATTGATGTCGAAGAATCTTCGGTAGTTGATCTCGTCTGCCGCCACGCGCCAGAAGCTGAGGCGGTAAGCCTGCTCGGACAAAAATGTTTCCAGCCGGTCGAAGCTCTTCGGGTCTCCAGGGCGGCCGTTGAGATCGCGAAGCTCCTCGTGGAGAAGCTCCCGCGCGGAGGCGCACCTTTCGAAGAGATCGGCGAGACGGCGCTTGATGATCTCTTTTTCCCGCTGCCGTTCTCGCACTTTTTCTTCCTCCGTGACGTGGCGCGGCGGCAGGTGATCAATCGCCGTAAGCAGACTTTCCAGCTCCAGCACATGCTCGTGCGACGCGCCGAGGAGCGCCCTCAAACGCTCGAGCACCGGAAGAAGGATCTGTGGCCAGCTCCGCGGCGCTGCCGGCAGTTGCAGATCGTAGACGCGCACCGCGAAGGCCCCGGAAACGTAGTGGACCGAAATCTCTCCTTTCTCAAGTACGACACCGTACTGGTCGCCAAGCACCGGCAGGAGCACCTTGTTGGCCAGTTCCTCTTTCGGCGGCCGCCACTCGATGTCGAAGAACCTGCTGTAGGGCGAACTCGGGCCGTTCTCCAGCACGTCCCACCACCAGGCATTGCTGGGGTGAACAATGCACATATGGTTGGGCACGACGTCCAGCAGCAGACCCATGCTTCGCGCCTGCAGCGCAGAGAGGAACGCCCGGAAGTCCTCTTGCGTGCCGAGCTCCGGGTTCAGTCGGCCGGGATCGGTGAGGTCGTAGCCGTGCAGGCTGCCGGGCCGCGCCGCCAGCAGAGGAGAGGCATAGACGTCGGTGACGCCCAGTGCGTCCAGGTACCCAAGCACCCGAGCGGCGTCGCGGAACGTGAAATTGCGGTTGAACTGAAGGCGGTACGTGGCGGCGGGGACGCGGACAGGGTCAGGTCTGCCGCGGCTGCGAGCAGGCTTGGCGCCGGTGGCGGCCGTGGCGGCTCCGGCGTTCATGACCACGGCGGAGCGCCCAGGGAGACGATGTCCTCTCCGGGATGTTCCAGCGCGAGCATGACCAGCATGTAGTCCTTGACGTGACGTGTCAGCAGGAAGTTCTGCTTCACGTGCAGGTAACCATTCTCCCCCATCCGGCGGCGCAGCTCACGGTCGGCCAGCAACTGGGCGGCGCGCATGGCCGCGCCTTCCGGCGAATGGACGAGAAAGCCCGTCACGCCGTGAATCACCTGCAGCCGGATGCCTCCCACCGCCCCTCCGATCACGGGCTTCTTTTTCCAAAGCGCTTCGCTGACGGTCAGGCCGAAACCTTCCTTGATGGACTTCTGCAAGACGATGGTCGAGCCGCGCACGAGCGCATTGATCTCCAGATCACTGAACGGAGGAAGAAGCAAAACATGGATATCGGGGTCACCGGCCGCGGCTTCCTGAACCTCTCGCAGCACTTGCTCGCCCTCGGGGTCGTCGGAGGCTCCTCCGCCGGCCAGCACGAGCTGGCAGTCGTGTCGCCGTTTGACCATGCGGTAGGCCGCGATCACTCCCAGCGGGTCCTTGAGCCGGTCGAAGCGCGAGATCTGGGTCAGCACCGGCCTTCCCGGGTCAATGTGATACTTCTCGAGCACCGCGCTCACCTGGCGCGGCTCCAGCTCCCGGTTCTTGGCGCTGAGCGGATCAATGGAAGGCGCCACCATGAACTGCGGAACCGGAAGCTTCTGCGCAAAACCGGGCATCGAAAAAATGGCGGCGTCATAGCGCTCGACCAGCGGCCGCAGGAACTCCCAGACGCGCGGCTGCGGCGAGGATACGTCAATGTGGCAGCGCCAGACCCACCTCGCGCCGGCTCCGTTGCGCGCCGCGATCAGGCCGGCGGGCTGGGGATCGTGAACGAAAACCACGTCGCCGGTGATGGGTACCTCCCGGAGGTTCTGCTCGGTCGTCTGGCGGTAGCACTCCAGCATCTCCTCGGTAATCTCTTCCGGCACCCCGTGAAGGGCGTTGTGAAAGGCTTTGGTGACATTGAAGAACGTCTCGTCGCCCTTGATGACGTCCCAGGTGGTTTCCACCCCGAGTTCGCGCAGCAGCGGAACCAGGCGCGTGAGAATTTCCGCGACACCCCCGCCGACCGGGGTGGAGTTGATGTTTTGAAGGCGGCGCCCTTTCACGTATTCGGCCAACACGCGGAGTTCCTCGATCACGTCCCGGCCGGCGACTTCGGCGTAATCTTCCAGTTGCATCGCACTCAGCCATAGCCGTGCCGCCGGCCCAGGGCGAGCAGATCCGCCTTAAGCTCGTCCAGGGTCCGCGTATAGGGATCGAGCGCGTCAATCGCGGCGGCCAGCGCGGTTTCACCCCTCCAGGACAACCATTGGGAGAAGTCGTTGGTGGGCCGCTCCAGGCGTAGCCGTGCCTCGAGGAAGTGAAAGTAAAACGAAATGTTGGTGACCTGCGGCAGCAGCGCAAAAAATTCGCGCACATCGTGCGCCACCATGCCCGTGGGCATGACGAAGCTTTTCGATTTGCAAAAGTGAAACTCGTCACCGGGAGGGGCGGCGCGTTGCTCTGCACCCGCCCGGCCGAGATGCTGCTCGACCACTGCGAGGATGGCTTGGCGCAGCTGGCGGATGGAGGTGAACTCCCGGAGATCAATGGCCGCGAGCTTCTCCGCCAGGACCTGTTCCTGCAGCGCCTCCCCGGCCCAGAGCGCGAATTCGTTGTACACGACCGGCTTCTCAAAATGGTGCGACAGGAACAGGTGGTGCGTGTGGTAGAAGATCGAGGAACCGGGCACCTGGCGCAGAATCGCAGCCAGTTCGGCGAGCGATCGTGCGCGCAGGCCCGTGAGTTCCACCAGCCGGCGTTCGGTATAGAACAAGAACGGCTCCGTGTGGGCTTGCTGCCCGGGGGCCTGAAGACGCTCCGCCGCCACGGCCATTGATCTCATCATACCGTGGCCCGCAGGCGCCGCCCGCGCTTCTGTGGCGGAGCGCCTCTGGTAAAATAAGAGTGCTCCGGCCAGGTAGCTCAGTTGGTAGAGCGCAGCCCTGAAAAGGCTGGCGTCGGCGGTTCGATTCCGTCCCTGGCCACCAGCCCGTGATCGCTCAGCATCCCTCCTCAACCCGGAACTTCGGCGTGCAAATGAGCGGACGCCGTCACGAGCGCCTCGGTTGGGGTTGAGGACTCGGTTCGCCGACTTGCGGCGGGCCGCCGCTCGGACTCGTGGAGGAACCGGGAACCCACGAGGCCTGTTCGGCGTTGCTCCTCCGCCTCGTTCGCCGGCCCAACCGTCTCCGCGCTCACTTCAAACTCCACGCGCATCTCGTTCTTTGTGCCGATCGCCCCGAGCAGCGCTGACGGCGGCTTCAGCCCGTAATCTTTCAGCCTCACGGTGGCGCTGCCCTGAAAACGCAGGCGTGTTCCCTGCGCCGGCAACCTCCGGACGAAGACCGCCACCGGCACCGTCCGGTCCCGAATCGTCAGGCCTCCCCGCACCTCGAACTCGTCTTCGCCCTTCCGCACCACCGCTTCGGATCGGAACCGAATCTCCGGATACCGCCCGGCCGCGAGCATCTCCTCGCGTGCCACCTTCTCGATCTTTACGATCTCCTTCGGCTTCACCCATGTGTCCTTGCAAACGATGCTCGGCGCTTCGAGGATCCACTCAACGGAGGAGCGCTCCGGCGATTCGGCGTCCCAGCTCAGCTTCCCCCGGTAACGCTCGAACAGGAACAGATGCTTTTTGCCGCTCATCAAACCGGTCTTTTCGACCTCGACGGCGAAGCGGTTCCCGGGGCCCGGCTCCAGGCGGTACACGCGCATCTCCGCCATCAGGCACAGCGGCGCCGCCAACGCCGGCAGCATGCGCATCCGGCCACCTCTGAGAACAATTGTCGCCCAGCCCCACAGCGCCCGTGGATCTTCCTCGCCGGGTTCGCTATGCTGAAGGCAGCCCACCCGGGGCCCGGGGCCACGCCATGTACTTCAAACAGTACTACCTCGGCTGTCTCGCACACGCGTCCTACCTGCTCGCCGACGAGATCACCGGTACGGCCGTCGTCGTAGATCCGCAGCGGGACGTGGACCAATACCTCGACGACGCCGCACGCGGCTACTTCGCCATACGCTATGTCTTCCTCACCCACTTTCACGCCGACTTCCTGGCCGGTCATCTGGAACTCCGCGATCGCGCCGGGGCGGCGATATGTCTGGGCGCGCGCGCCGCGGCCGAGTACCCGTTCAGGCCTGTGAAAGAGGGCGACCGGTTCGAGTTCGGCGCCCTGGGCCTGGAAATCCTGGAAACACCCGGACACTCCCCCGAGTCCATCTGTCTGCTGCTGTACGACTTCGCCCGCAGCCGCGAGCATCCCTGGGCCGTACTCACCGGCGACACGCTCTTTGCCGGCGATGTGGGCCGTCCGGATTTGCGCGCGTCTCTCGGCTGGTCGGCGGAGACTCTGGCGGGCCTGCTGTACGACTCGCTGCAGAAACTCCTCGCCTTGCCCGACGAAACGCTCGTCTACCCTGCTCACGGCGCAGGGACTTTGTGCGGCAAGAGCCTCGCCTCGGAAACCGTCTCCACCATAGGCTTCCAGCGGCGCCACAACTATGCCCTGCAGCCCATGAGCCGTGAAGCGTTCGTCCGACTGGTGACTGCCGATCAGCCCGAAGCGCCGCCCTACTTCACCTACGACGCCATACTCAATACGAAGGAGCGGCCTACGCTGGAACGCACACTCGAAAAAGTGCTGCGACCTCTCCGTCTCGATGACGTGCTGCGCCTCGTAGAGCAAGGCGCCCAGCTCCTGGACGTGCGCCCGGCCGCGGATTTCGCCGCTGCTCATCTCCAGGAGAGCATCCACATCGGCCTGGCGGGTCAGTACGCCACCTGGGCCGGCACCGTCCTGAGTAAAGACCTGCCGATCGTCATCCTCGCCGAGCCGGGGCGGGAAACGGAGGCAGCCACGCGGCTGGGCCGCATCGGCTTTGATAACATCGCGGGCTATCTGGAAGGCGGCATCGAGGCTTGCCGGCTGCGCGAAGACCTGATCCGCCGCCACGACCGGCTCGCACCGGCCACGCTGGCCGAACTGCTGCAAGCTCCCCGACCGCCGCTCCTCGTCGACGTGCGCACGCATGCCGAGTGGCGCCTCAAACACATTCCCGGAGCAGCCCATGTGCCGCTCCAGCATCTTGCCGAACGTCTCGAACAAATCCCTCGCGACCGGACTGTGGTCGCCTACTGCCAGGGTGGTTACCGGTCCGCCATCGCTGTGAGCCTCCTGGAGCGTGCGGGGTTCCCTCACTTGGCCGATCTGGCGGGCGGCATCGCCGCCTGGGAGGCCGGCGGGCTGCCACTCCGCTCGAGACCCGACGCCGCGGCGGGACACAACCATCCTGCCGGCTGAGGGGTACAATGAAAGCATCCATGCCCGCTCCCGAACGAATGCGCGGCATCGTGCCCGCAGTCGTCACGCCGTTCCGCGACGACGAATCGGTGGACTACACCGCGTGGCAGCACCTGATCGAGTACCTCATCGCGAGCGGCGTCCACGGCCTGTTCATCACGGGCGGCCAGGGCGAATTCTTCGCCCTGAGCGAGGAGGAGCGTACCGTGGCGATGCGCTTCGCCGTCCAGACCGTGGCGCGCCGCATCCCCGTCTACGCCAATGTCGGAGCCGTCACGACGCGGGAAACCGTGCGGCTGGCGCAGCGTGCCGAGATCGAAGGCGTGGACTATGCCGTCGTCATCACGCCGTATTACATCAAGCCCTCCGCTGCAGAACTGCTCGAGCACTACCTGGAAGTCTGCCGCAGCGTCCGGATCCCGGTCCTCGCCTACAACGTCCCGGAGCGAACCGGCGTCGAGTTGACGCCTGAGGTGCTCGGCGAAGTGGCGCGCCGCCAGGAGAATTTCGTGGGACTCAAGGATTCCAGCGGACGGCTGGAACTGATACCCGAGTGGCAGCGGGCAGCTCTGGCGGTTTTCATCGGACGCGACCACCTGATTTTGGCCGCCCTCGAGCGCGGCTGCGTGGGAGCCGTGACGGCCTGCGCCAACGTCGCTCCGCGGGCTTTCGTCGAGCTCTACCATGCCTTCTCCGCAGGGAACCTCGCAGAGGCCCGGCGCCTGCAGGCTCTCATCGAGCCGCTCCGCCGCGCCTTTTCTCTGGGGACGTTTCCCGCCGTCGTCAAAGAGGCGATGGAGCTGGCCGGCCTGCCCGCCGGCCGCTGCCGCCGCCCGGTCGGGCCGGTCTCCGAGGAGGCCCGCAGGCACTTGAGCGAAGTGCTAGAAAAACTCAGAGAGGAGCACTATCTCCCCGAAGCTGCGGTGACAGCCGCACGGGGGTAACTGAGATACTGGGATGCCTACCAACCGTCTCGCACACGAAAAGAGTCCCTATCTGCTCCAGCACGCGCATAACCCCGTGGACTGGTTTCCCTGGGGCGAAGAAGCGTTCGAAAAAGCCCGCCGGGAGGACAAGCCGATTTTCCTGTCGGTCGGTTACTCGACGTGCCACTGGTGTCACGTCATGGAGCGGGAGTCCTTTCAAAACGAAGAAATCGCGGCGCTGCTCAACCGTTACTTCGTCCCCGTCAAAGTGGACCGCGAGGAGCGTCCGGACGTGGACCGCATTTACATGACCTTCGTTCAGGCCGTGACCGGAAGCGGCGGCTGGCCTATGTCCGTCTTCCTCACCCCGGACCTGAAACCGTTCTTCGGGGGTACCTATTTCCCTCCCGACAACCGCTGGGGCCGTCCCGGCTTTCGCTACATCCTCGAACGGCTGGCCGAAGCCTGGATGTCGGATCGCGAGCGCGTCATCCATTCCGGGGAGCAGTTACTCCACGAACTGCGGCGCTACGTGGAAGTGATTCCCGAACCCGCCCCGTTCGATACCTCGCTGCTCGAAAGCGGCTTCTTCGCCTTTCGGCGCAGCTATGATGCCCGCTACGGCGGCTTCGGTGAGGCGCCCAAGTTCCCTCGCCCCGTCGTTTTCAACTTCCTGCTCCGCGAATATGCGCGCACCGGAAACTCTGAGGCGCTCGAGATGACGGTCGCCACTCTGGAAGCCATGGCCCGCGGGGGGATGTACGACCACCTCGGGGGCGGCTTCCACCGCTACTCCGTCGACGAACGCTGGTTTGTCCCTCATTTTGAGAAGATGCTCTATGATCAGGCGCAACTGGCGGTCGCCTACCTGGAGGCGTTTCAGATCACCGGGCGCCCCTCCCTGGCCCGAACGGCTCGCGAAGTTCTCGACTACGTGCTGGGAGATATGACGGACCCGGAGGGCGGCTTTTATTCCGCCGAAGACGCCGACAGCGTCATTGATCCGTCTCAGCCTGAGATCAAAGGCGAAGGGGCTTTCTACGTCTGGGGCCGCGCGGAAATTGACGCCGTGCTCGGACAGCCCGTAGCGGACTGGTTCTGCTTCCGTTACGGCGTCGAAGACGAGGGCAATGTCGCCCAGGACCCCCACGGAGAATTCACGGGCAAAAACATCCTGTATCAGGCGCACACCCTCGAGCAGACGGCGAACCATTTCGGCTTGGAAGTGGAACCGCTCGAGGCGGCACTCGAGGAGGCCAGAGCGGCGTTGCTGGCCGCTCGCAATCTGCGCCCGCGGCCGCATCGTGACGATAAGATCCTGACCTCCTGGAACGGCCTGATGATTTCGGCGCTCGCCGTCGCCGCGCAGGTGCTCGGCGAGGCACGCTATCTCGAGGCGGCGCAGCGCGCCGCCGGGTTCCTCCTCACGCGCATGTACGACCGTCCGGCGCGCAGGCTCCTGCGCCGTTACCGGCTGGGAGAGGCCGGCATTCCGGCCTTCCTGGACGACTATGCGTTTCTCGCCCAGGGCTTGCTGGATCTCTACGAGGCCGGCTTTGAGATCCGCTACCTGGAGTTGGCCCTGGAGCTCACCCAACGCATGCGCGAGCTGTTCGAAGATCCCCACAACGGCGCGTTCTTCAGCACGGCCGAAGGGGATTCCCACCTCGTGCTGCGCATCAAGGACGACTACGACGGTGCGGAGCCCTCGGGGAACTCCGTCGCGGCGCTGAACCTGCTCCGGCTGGCGGCGATCACCGGCCGCGAAGACTTGCGGGAGTCGGCCGAGCGCACGCTCAAGGCCTTCTCCTCGCGCATGCGGCTGGCTCCGGCCGGCGTCCCGCAGATGCTGGTCGCGCTGGGATGGTATCTCGGCCGGCCCAAACAGATCATCGTGGCCGGACCTGCCGGCGACGCCCGCACGCGGAGCCTGCTGGACGTCCTTCGCAAGCGCTTCCTGCCCCATAAGGTCGTGCTCCTTGCCGATGAGTCCTCCCGCGACCGCCTGGCCGCCTGGCAGCCTGCCGTCGCTTCGATGCACGGCCTGCACGGCCGCCCGGCAGCCTACGTGTGCGAAAACTTCGTGTGCCGGGAGCCGGTTTCCGAACCGGAAGAGCTGGCCCGGCTGCTAGAATAGTTCGCTTTGGAGCTGGCCTGTCTGAAAATCTAAGGAGGAGGCTGCATGGAAAGACCAGGTGCAACAACCCTGAAAGGGAATCCGCTGACGCTGGTAGGGCCGGAGCTGAAACCGGGTGACAAAGCCCCGGATTTCGAGGTGGTGGACCTGACGCTCAGTCCGGTCAACCTCGCCGCCACGGGCAACTCCGTGCGGATCTTCAGCGTCGTGCCCTCTCTGGACACTCCCGTCTGCGACGCCCAGACCAAGCGCTTCAACGAGGAAGCAGCGAAATTGCCGGGCGTGGACATCTACACGATCAGCATGGACTTGCCGTTCGCCCAGAAGCGGTGGTGCGGAGCCTTCGGGGTGGACCGCGTCAAGATGCTTTCCGATCACCGCTCGGCCTCCTTCGGCACCAACTACGGCACACTGATCAAAGAGCTGCGCATCGAGTGCCGCGCCATCTTCGTGGTGGATAAAGACAACACCATCCGCCACGTCGAATATGTCAAGGAAGTCGGCGACCATCCCAATTACGAGGCCGCTCTGGCCGCCGCCCGTGCGCTGGTTTCCTGAGTCGGGAGGCTGCGGCCTCTGACCAAACCCGCACCGGCACCGTGAGACACTGAAGAACAGCATCCCGATGCCGGCTGCGCTCGAGCTCCCCGCAACCCAGTCCCCGGCGGCTCCGCGTCTCGGCCCGCAGGGTCCCTTCCCCTCGGCCCCGCTTTCCGACCTCTTGGAGCGGCGCTGGTTGCACTATGCCTTTCTGACGCGGGACGGCGAGTTCGGCATGGTGGCCAATGCGGCATGGCTCGGGGCGGGCTCGAGCAACCGCCAGCGGCCATTCTCTACCTGCATCCTGCTCGTCCACCGCCGTAACTGCGGGTGGGCGGCGAGCCAGTTCAACGCGCGCGCCTCCGAGCCCCTGTGGTCCTGCTTCCGCCAGCCCTATGGCCTCTATGAACCCAGACCGCTCCTGCTGCGGGCCGCCTCAGGAGACCCGGGAGTGGAGCTCATGCTGGCGCGGACCAGCCGCCCCTGTACGAATCAGTGCGCCGCCTTTGCGGGCGACCACTTTTTTCGCTGGCAGTCCGAACCCGGGATTCTCGCGCAAGGCCACTGGACGTTCCGGGGACGAACATGGACGGATCAGCAGGCCGTGGGCTACCACGAGCGTGTGCGCGGGCGTTGGGGTTGGCCCGAGTTGGGCGGCTGGGTCTTCGGATTCGCCAACGACACCGCCGCCACCACGCAGCCGGCGCCGGCCCATGCCCTCGTCTTCACGCTGATCCAGCCCGATTCCCCTCCCGGCGCCGCCACCGGTTCGGTGATGGTGTGGCGCTCCGGGCGCCTGGTGCGGCACTTCCCGCGCCGGCGTGTCAGCGTCGCCGTCCGGGGGCTGCTCGACCGCAATCGCGTGGCGCAGGTTCCCGGACTGGCCAACCTGCTGGGCGTCGCACCCATGGCTCCCGTGCCGTCGCGACTGGCCGTTTGTGCGGCCATGGGCGGTGACTTTGTGGCGCTCGACTTTGCCTGCGAATCCGCCGCGCGCATCGTGATCCCCAACGAAACGGGGCTTGCGCCCTTCAGCGTCCACGAAGTCATTGGGCCGGCGGAAGTCGAGGGCCGCATCAGCGGGCGCGATTTTCACTTCGCCACGCGCGGCATCGTCGAGTTCGCAGGAGGAGCCCGTGCCGGTTAGCACCGCCGCCGGACTGCTGGTCGCCACGGTCCGGGAGGTCTCCGCACGCGCCCCGGCCGTCGTGGCCGCCGCGGCCCGCGAACTGGCGGGCATCACGCTGGGGCTCCATTTCGGCGACGGGAGCCACGCCCTTCTGCGCGCCGAACACAGCCGCCTCTTCGCCGTTGCGGAACGCGCCCCTCATCCGGATGTGGAGGTCTACTTCGACGACCGCGCGCTTCACTTGCTGTTCGACTTCGACCGCCGCCCGGTGGACCAGCTCGCCGAGGGGAGCCTGGACGTGCGCGGCGAGCGGCCGCAGGTGCTGGCCGTCTGGCGGACCTTCCAACTGCTTTCGCAACGTGCCTCCGGACTGCGCTCCGTCCAACTGCTGTGGCGGGCTTACCGCGAGCAGCGCGCCGATCTCTGGAGCCTGCCGCCCGCAGCCCCGCCGGCCGCCGCCGTACCCCCCTGGGGGCGCACCGCCTGGCGCGCCCTTGAATACCTCGACCACCGCCATCCGGAAGATCTCGACGGCGAAGGCGCTTTCGGCGGCACGATCATCAGCCGCGCCCGCTCGCTGTGGGACGGCGGCCGCTCGGAAGCCTGGTGGACCGGCGGAGCCCTCAAGGATTCGGATCTGCTCGAAACCATGAACGCCTGCCGCGCCCGCACTCGCCAGGAGATCGCCCGCATGATCCCCGATCGCGAACCCAGGGCGGAGCTCTACCACCTCATGCGCGAATACCCTTCCCGCGAAGGAAAGGGCCTGCGTCCCACTTTGACCATGGCCGCCTGCGCCGCCTTCGGAGGCCCCACGGAAGCCGCCGTGCGCACCGCCGCCGCCATCGAGCTGTTCCACAACGGGTTCCTGGTGCACGACGACATCAGCGACGAATCCACTCACCGCCGCAGCCTCCCCACCTTGCACGAAGCGCACGGGGTCGGACTGGCCGTCAACACCGGCGACGCCCTCAACCTCATGGCGATCGATGGGATCCTCTCCAACCTCCCCACGCTCGGCCTGGCGCGCACCCTGGCGCTGATCCACGAGGTCATGCACATGTGCCGGGAAACCGTCGAGGGACAAGCCATCGAACTCGGCTGGATCCGCCGCTATGAAGTCCCGGCCCGCGACGAAGATTATTTCCGGATGAGCACCAAGAAAACCGGCTGGTATACCTGCATCTCTCCCTGCCGCATGGGCGCCGTCTGCGCCGGCGTTACGAGCCCGGAGATCCTGGACCGCTTCAACGAAGTCTTCCGCCTGATCGGCATCGCGTTTCAGATTCAGGACGACGTGCTTAACCTCATCGGCGAAGAATCGCTGTACGGCAAGGAGCGATTGGGAGATCTGTTGGAGGGCAAACGCACCATCATGATGATTCACCTGTTCCGCACCGCTTCCCCCGCACTGCGCTCCGAGATGGAGAAACTCATCCGTAAACCCCGGGCCGAAAAATCGCCCGAAGACGCCGAGCGGATCTTTGAAGCCATGCAGGAAACCGGATCCATCGAGTACGCCATCCGACTCGCCGACCAGCTGGCTCACGAAGGCGTGCGCCGCTTCGAGCAGGATCTGGACTTCATCCCGGAGTCGGCGGCTAAGGGCGTCTTGCGCCAGATCGCCAACTATGTGACCACGCGCGCCCTCTGAAGCGATCCGGGGCGCATAACCTGAGTTCCGCCCATTGACTACCTTCTGGAACGTTGGCGGGTTCACCCGGAAGTGATGCGGCGCGTATAATCAAAGCTTCCACACACCTCATGTCTTCACCCGTTTCGCCTCCGTCCGCCGCGCCCCTCCAGCCCGAGGACTTCGCTCTGCTGGACTCACTGCGGCAGGGAGGCGAGTGGTTGCGCGCGGTGCTCTGCACCCTGGCGCGCCGCGGGCGCGCCTTCCGCAACGCCGAGCCGGAGCGGGCGCGAGCCCTGCTCGATGCTCTCAGCGTCTACCCCTGGTACAAGGGCGGCCAGTTCCTCTTCGACCTGATGGAATGGGAAGACTTCATGCTGGACGGCCCTCCACCCCCGCTTCTGCCGACGGCGCTCGACGCCGCGGCGCTGTCGCGCCTGGCGGCTTCGCTGCATCGCCTCAAGGCCCATCTCGACAGTGGCTCGGCGGATGCCGGGTTGCCCGCTGTATCCGGTCCGCTACTCTCCGCCGATGCCGAGCTGCCGCCGCTTGAGCCCGGCATGCACCTCTACGAGGACGTGGTGCTCGGTGTGATCTGGAGCGTCCTGCCGGCGCTGCGTGCCTCCCTGGCGCAGGCTTGAGCCGTGGTACAATTCGGAACGCTGGCGTAAGGTTCACAGAGCGCAGGAGGGCTTCTCTCATGGCCGCGACTTTCGAAGAACAGACACGGGCAACCGTCGAAGAGCTCAGCAAGTCGCTACGCACGCTGGTGCGCAGCGGGCGCACGGTGGCGGATGCGGCAGGCAACGTCATCGAGCGCGAACTGGCCATGGCCGTGCGCATCTCCGAGGCTCTCCGCGACGACGTTTTCTCCAAAGACCTGGTGGAACGAGCGCGCAAGGAGCCTCTGCCGGCGCGCTTCCGGCAGGATTTGCACAGCGCCGCCGATGTGGTGGCCGATCTGGGAGCGATCGCTTATCAGACGTTCTTCCGCTTCGTGGACGCCTTCGCCGACGCGCTGGCCGGTACGGCAGGCAGCCAAACCCAGTCTGCGGAACCGAAGGCCTCCTAGCCTCGACGCCGGCCGCCCCTCCCCGCCCGATCCCCCGGTGGAAACGCAGCCCGCAGTGGCGGATAATGTTGAAGATGCAGCCCTGGTGGCAGCAACCCTTTTTTCAAGTTGCGCTGCCGATCATTGTCGCCTTCGTTTTAACCTACTGGGCGCACAACCGCCGCATTGACGACCTCAACCGCCGCATTGACGACCTCAACCGCCGCATTGATGACCTCAAGGACGTCCTCACCAAACGTCTGGAGGCCATCGAACGGCGGCTGGAGCGGATTGAGCAACTGCTGGCCGACCACGAGCGGCGCATCACGGCTTTGGAAGAGCGCACCTCGCCGCTCCGCCCGTAACTGCGGCTCGACAGCAACACCACAGGAAGCGGGTCGGCATTGCCGCCCAGGAGCTAGTTCTTCGCGGCGCCCGGCGCGATCACCTCGAACTCGACCGCCGTTTCCAGCCCGCCGTCGGCCGTTCCGATCACCGCACGGTAGATTCCGGGGGCGGTTTGAGGCAACGTGTCCACGTATACGGTGAGCTTTTCGAAATCTCTGGCTGCCACCGAAAGCACCGCCGGCTCCAGCCTCACGTTGGAGACGCCGAGCCTGGTTCCTTCACCGACCTGCACTGTTTCCACCCGCAGCGCGCGAAACTGGAGATTTTGCATCGGCTCCGGGCCCGGATTCTCGATCGAAAGAGGGATGCGCAACGTAGCGCCCTGGCTGACCGCGGGCCTGGCGGCTTCCGGCGCCGGCTGAGCCGCCTCGGTCTTCGCTCCGGGACGCGCGCCGGACACGGTAAGCCGCACCAGATTCGTCGCCGCCACCAGCCCGTAATGAATCATCTCGCCGAGCGCACCCTGCGGCGCCGGCGGAGGAGGCAGAGGCTTGCCCGGCGCAGTGGCCTGGGCGACGGATTTGGCCACCGCCGCACCGACGCCGAACACGGCGCCCATCAACTCCGTCACGCCCCGGGTGAGCTCCTCGGCTGCGCGGCCCAGGCTGGGTTCCTCTGCGGCCGCCTGAGCCTTTTCGCGTTGGGTTTCTTCCGCCATCGTGCGACGTCCTACGGGTGTGCGCCCGGCCCTCCGGCCGGCGGACAAGGCTTTTCCTCCGGACACGGCTGCGGGCTGGCCACCGTCGCGCCGGTGATGCGGATCGAGATCAAACGGCTGTCGGCCAGGCGCACTTCGACCATGTAGTCCGACGCCAGATGCCAGGGGTTACAAAAGCGCAGCTCGAGCGGCGTGCGCATCTGCAAGGCGTGATGAATCGGCTCGGCCAGCTTCGTCGAGACGCGCAGCGTGTGGTCGAGCGGCGCAACTTTGTGCTCCTGAAGATGGGAGTTCTCAAACACATGCGCCATGCGCACCCGTACGGGACGCTTTTCGTCGCCCGCCACCTCCACCTGGACCCGGCACGGTTCCTCCTGCACCATCTCCAGCCGGATCGGCTCCTTGGCGTCGCCGGCCAGCGTCACGCGCCCTTTGACGTCCACCGGGCAGCGATCCTCTTCGTCCCAGCAAACCATGTGCACGATCGGCCGCTGGGGGCTCGACTGGATCACGTGCTGGATGGCGGGCTGTTTCTCCGCGCCGTAAACGGCCACCTCTCCGGCCAGCCGCTCCCCGGGCTTCTGGGTCAGCGTGACGGTGGTCTCTTCAGCCATGGTCTCTTCATCCTATCCCATCAGCGCAGCCGGTAGACATCCAGCAGGAACTCCTTGTCGCACGTCCAGTCTTCCAGCTCGACCTCGATGCAGTGATCCTCTTCGAGACACGCGTAGGCGAACTTCACCTTCGGATTGTCGGAATCGTGTACGCACAGCTCGCGCCCGTCCACGCGGATCTTCGGCTTGGCGTCGGTCTCCACCTGGATGCGGTAGACGCCTTCGTTGAAGCAGCCGCATCCCTTCCACACGGCGGTGTACGGGATCTTGAGGTCCCGCAGCGTCTTGGGCCCGAGATCGCTGCTCGGCACGCCTTCGGCGCAGCCGTGTTCAGGACCGCGATCCAGAGACTCCCGCGAAATATTCACCCACACCGGGCGGCTGGCGCTCGCCAGCGGCGCCAGCAGCTCTGCCGCCAGCGCCAGCCACAACGCCGGCGTCTGGCCGGGCTGCACTTCGGTCATTCCTTCCAAAGACGTGAACCGGGGCGCAGCAGCGCTCGTGGCGGCCGCCGCCGGGGCGCCCGCCACCGGTTGGGTTTCGCTTGCCGGCTCCCGTTTCGGAGCGAGCCCTTGGAGCCGCACCCGCATCCGCAGGTTATCCCGCAAACCGGCCTCAAACAGTTCGTACACCAGCGAATTTTTCGGCACCAGCAGGTCCAGCGTCACGGGCGTAAACGGAGCATTGCCGACGGTGTTGCCCGGCCCGGTGAAATCCGGCGCCGTGGTGAAGCGCACGTGAGCGAACGCCGCCGCCAGCGCCGTCCCGCCCGCCGGCAGGCGGATCAGGCTCAGGCTCTCCACAAATCCGCTCACCTCCGCCGCGCCGCGCTCCGCCACACTCTCCGGGTCTTCCACCACAACCGTGAAAATGCGCGGAGGCGTGGCGGGCTCCACCGTCAGCACCGCCGCCCGCGTCTGCGCCTCCGCCTCCCGCAGCATGCGCAGTTGCTCGATCGCCACCTGCCGCTCCGGGACTTGCAGTGGCAGACGGAAGTTCCTCAGGCCTTGGGCCGGGACGAACAGGATGACCTCGGCGGCATCGCCCGTCTCCGTCCCCCCTGCTTCGATGCCCTGCGCGGCCGTCACACCCACCGAAACCACCAGCCCGCGCACCAATTGTGCCTGCCGCACCGGCGTGAGTTCGTCCCGGCTGATCCGCACCGCGCGCTGGATCTCGTTGGCGCCTTCCCGCGGCTCATGCTCGATCTCCACCGGCTCGGCACGGTCCATGGCGTCCCGCAGCACGGCCAGCTTGGAAAGCCGCTCGTTGAAGCGCTCCGGATCCGCGTCCAGATCGCGGATGACGTAGACGCCCGCCGTCGCGTCGGCGTGAACCAGCGTGACCTGCACCAGGCCCGCCCGCCCCACCTCGATCTTCTGAACGAATCCACGCACCACTGGCATACTTCCTCCTCTCGATGCCGCTAAGGTTTCGGCTGGTCTCTTTCCGCTTTCCGATCCTCGAAACTCGTCGTGATCCGCCGCAGGCTGATCTCCCCGGGAAAGATGAACCCGTCCCGGCGCACTTCCAGACCCGTCAGGCAGGCCGACACCTGGGCCACGCCGTTCACCACCGGCGGAATCGGCGCCAGAACCTTCGACTGGCCCGCGGCGATGTCCTTGATCATGGCGCCGCCGACGGCGTCAATCGTGGATTCGGTGATCGCCAGCACGATCCAGCCCACGATCGGGATCAGCAGATCCAGCAGCACGTCACAGCAGCTCTGGTCAATATCGAACTCCCCCGCACGGCCCTTCGCCGTCAGAATGCAGGCCTCCCCGGTCCGCTCGAGCGTCGTGTCGATGAAAATCGGACCCTCAAAGCTCACGTCCGGATCCGGCCAGCAGTCAATGTGCACTTCCGCCTCGCCGCTCATCCACACGTGGCCCTGGCTTTCTCCGTGCTCGCCCGGATCGGAAAGATCCGCGGTCAGTTTCTTCAGTGTCGCATCCCCCTGATCGGTGTGGATCTCCTGGCCGCCGCTTTTCAGGTCGGGAAATTGCTCGTCAATCACCCCCTGGATCACTTCCATGACCCGCGCGCGGCCCACGGCAAGCGCCAGCTCGCGGCCCCCCAGGAAATTGTCCGGCGCAAAATCCGCCACGGAACTGTCCCTGCGGTTCATCAGAATCGCCAGCACTCCGTCGCTCACCAGCAGAAACCCCATCGGAGTGGACAGCGGCACCTCGCTGTCGCCGGACTGCGGCGAGTACACCGGATACTTGCGCGGCTGCACATACGCCGCAATCTGTTGCTGCATCAACTGCCGCGCCGCCGCTTCCGTCAAGGCCGGCTGCGTCACCGTCCCGAAGCCGGCCAGCGCGCTGACCGCCAGCGGTTTCAATTGCGCCGCCACCAGACTGGCCACCACACCTCCCTGATCGAACTCCACCTGCGCGTCGAGCGGCGGCGCCGGTTCCGTAGCCATGTCGAGCGAGATCGTCGTGTCGGTCTGCTTGAGCTCCCGGTGGACGATGATCCGCCCGTAGCTGCTGAAGGCCGCTTGCGGCACGGTGGCGTGGATCGGCAAGGTCAGCTTGACGTAGGTCTTCCCGCCGGCGTTCACCAGCGCGCCTTGAATCTCGTTCGGCGTCGCCATGTTCGGCGGACTCAGGAACGGATCGCGCGCGTCGTCATAGACCACCAGGACGTTTTCCCCGAGCGTGTACGTGTGCTGGACCTGATCGTACTTGGCATGGATCGCCGCCATGATGTTGCCGATCCCCATCGCCGGCAGCCCCTCGATGACCGGAATCCCCACATCCGAGGGCGTCACGTCCGCAAAGTTGATCCCCAGAACATCCGTGCCGCCTTCCGGCCACGTGTCCAGCTTGCCCGGAATCTCGGCCCGCGACTTCATCGTGATGTGCAGCAGCGACGGGTCCGGCGCCTCGGGAAGCTCGGCCGTAATCTCGAACGGAATCGAGAACAAAATGTGCTTCTCGTCGCGAAAACTCAGATCCGCCGGGTCCGTCATGTCGTCGAGCGCCCGCACGTAAATCGTCGCCGGCTGCCCCGAGAGTGTCAGAGAGATGGGTCCGACGTTGTGCGGATAAATGTCCTCGCTCTTGAAGGCCAGATGAAAGATCTCTTTGACCGAAGCGATGCCCAGCTCGACCGCAAAATCGAAATTGGACGTCAGGTTCATCGGCCGAACCGGACGCCCTTGATCCACGTACGCAGCGGACTGGGCCGCTCCCCGCTCCGGATTTTGCGGTAGCTCTCCGGCGTGTGCAGCGGGAAGCTGGAGCGCTGGATCACCGCAAGCTCGATCAGCTCCCGCACCAGCGGATGCGAATCTTTATAAAAGTACAGCGCGTTCAAATCCACTTGTTCCGGCGGCGCCGCCGCGCGGGGCAAAGCTTCGAGCTTGGCGTCCAGATCGAAGCGCCCCGGCCAGCGGTGGGTCAACTCTGTCTGGATCGCCACACCATGGAGGGGCTTGGGCGTCTTTACCGAGATACGCCGCACCCGCGGGCGAAATTGCTCCAGCCGCTCGCGCAGGGCTCCCGAGATCGCCTCCCGGTACACCGGCTCGCGGCCGGAAGTGTCGAGCGGGGCTACGCGCAGGCGTTCGAAGAGAATGCGCTTCAGCCAGTCGGAATCGAGCGGCCGCGGCGGCTCGCCAAGCTCCTTTTCCAGCCGGGCCTCGAGCTCCGCACGGCGCGCCGCCGTGGCCTTCGAGTGCCGGACCGCCCTCAGGATGTGCCCGAAAACCTCGGGCGCTAACTTGTAGCCCGTCTCCTGAATCGCCGCCGCGGGATTCAGAAACATCGCCTTGGCCAGCTCCGGGTCCCGGTTCAGTCTGGCCACGATCTTGGCCGCCACCGCGGCCAGTTCTTCCCGGCTCTGGATCGTCGGCGGGGATTCCCCTTCCGAACCCGACTCAGCCTTCCCTCCCCTGCCGCGTCCTCTCGGTTTCTCCGCCATGGTGCTCCTTGCGTCGTTCGATTGCGGCGCAATCTGTCCCGCCCATCATGTCACCCGCATCCGCGCCTGTCAACCGCACGAAGCCGGCGCCCGCCCTCGCTTCTCAACGCAGGCCGTGGTAGCCGCTCTCGTAATAGATGAGCGGCCGACCTGCATGCGCCGCGGCGGCGACAACCCTGCCGATGAAGATCGTGTGATCTCCGGCTTCCACGGTCTGATGCACGAGGCACTCCAGCCACGCCAGCACGCCTTCAAGCAGCGGCGCTCCGGTCTTGCCCGCGCTCCACTCCATGCCGTCGAACCGGTCGTGCCCTTTGCGCGCAAACCGCACCGAAAGCTCGCGCTGGCTTTCCCGCAACACGTTGATGCCGAACGCGGTCGCGGCCCGGAAGTGCAGCAGCACCGCCGAGCCGTGATCCACGCAGATCAGCACCAGCGGCGGCGAAAGAGAAACCGAAGTAAAGGAATTGACCGTGAGGCCGTGGGGCGCTCCGTCGGCCCCTCGCACGGTGGCGATGGCCACCCCCGTAGCAAACTTGGCGCACGCCCGGCGAAAGCTGTCCCGGTCCACCCCAGCAAAGACCATTTCTCAGAATCTCACTGCCCGGCTTGACAAGAAATTAAGCTCAATCTTATCATGAGGTTTGCACGCGGCACGAAACCGCGCCGCGGGATCCGCGCCGCAGGCTGCCAAACGCACCCGTCCCGCACCGGAGGAGGAGAACGTTGATCAAGCTCGACATCGTCAATCAAGTGGTGAACCGTACCGGCATTACCAAAGTCAAAGCGGAAATGGCCGTGGACCGCGTCTTTGAAAGCATGAAGGAGGCTCTCGCCCGCGGCGAGCGCATCGAACTGCGCGGCTTCGGCATCTTCACCGTCCGCAACCGCAAAACCGGCATCGGACGCAATCCCCGGACGGGCGCTGAAGTCGCCATCCCCCCCGGCAAGGCGGTGCGCTTCAAGCCGGGCAAGGAGTTACAGTCGCTTTAGGTGACCCCGCACGGCCTCCCAACTTCCTCTGCACTACCGGCATCCTGGAACGGAAAAGAAGCCTGGCGCGCTGCCGCCTCCGCGAGCCGGCCGCGCTGGTGGCTCCACATCCTTCTGTTCGCCGCCACGCTCGTCACCACCACCGCCGTCGGCGGCACCCTGGCCTACAACTTCCGCCACGACCTGCCGGCCATTGACCTCACCCGCAGCCTCGGCTCCTTCGCCCACTGGCGCGAACTCAACTTCTGGCTCGACGGCCTGCCCTTTTCCCTCACCCTGCTCACGATCCTGCTGGCCCACGAGCTCGGCCACTACTTCGCCTGCCTCTACTACCGGCTGGACGCCAGCCCGCCCTACTTTCTGCCCTCGCCCACCCTCATCGGAACCTTCGGCGCCTTCATCCGCATCCGCTCGCCCATTTATTCGCGGCGTGTGCTCTTCGACGTCGGCATCGCAGGCCCGGTCGCCGGATTCCTGTTCCTGCTCCCGGCCCTTGCCATCGGCCTGGCCTACTCTCGCGTCGTGCCGGGCATCGCATCACGCGGGGACCTCATCTTCGGCACGCCTCCGATCGTCCGCCTGCTGGAGTCCCTCATCTTCCCCGGCGTGCCCTCTGCGGATATTTCCCTGCACCCGGTGGCCCGGGCCGCCTGGGTCGGCGTGTTCGCCACCGCCCTCAACCTGCTGCCCATCGGCCAGCTCGACGGCGGTCACATCCTCTACGCCTTCGTGGGCGACAAACACCGCGCCTTGTCCCGCCTGTTCGTCGCCGCCTTGGTTCCCCTGGGCTTTTTCTACTGGCCGTGGCTGTTGTGGGCCGCCATCCTGTTCTTCTTCGGGTTGCGCCACCCGCTCATCTACGACGCCGGCGAGCTCGGCGCCGCGCGCAAAAAGCTCGGCGCGCTGGCTCTGGCCATCTTCGTCCTCTGCTTTATGGTGGCCCCCGTCCAGACGCCGAATTAGCCCGCAGGGCCATGCAAATCTCCGGGACCATCATCACGCTGAACGAGGAGGCGCGGATCGCGCGCGCCATCGAGAGCCTGCGCTGCTGTGATGAGATCGTGGTGGTGGACAGCGGCTCAACCGACGCCACCCGCGACATCGCCGCCCGCCTCGGCGCGCGCGTGCTCTGCCGGGACTGGCCAGGGTTCGCCGCCCAAAAAAACTTCGCCGCCGAAGCCGCCTCCCACGACTGGATCCTCTCCCTCGACGCCGACGAAGCCCTCAGCGAAACCCTCGAAGCCGAAATCTGGCAGCTCAAGCGCGACGGCCCCCGCGCCGACGCCTACTCCATGCCCCGTCTGGCCCAGTATCTCGGCCGCTGGATCCGCCACTCCGGCTGGTACCCCGACCGCAAGATCCGCCTCTATGATCGTCGCAAAGCCCGCTGGGTCGGCCCCTGGGTCCACGAACGGCTGGAGGTCTCCGGAACCGTGGCGCCGCTTGCAGGCCACCTGCTTCACTTCACCTGCGACTCGCTCTCCGAGCATCTGGAGCGCATGGACCGCTACACCACCTTGGCGGCCCAGGAGCTGGCCGCACGCGGCGTGCGCGTCTCCTGGCTCCGCATCGCGGTGGCCCCCTTGGGCACCTTCCTGCGGACGTACGTTCTCCGTGCCGGCTTCCTCGACGGCCCCCAGGGCCTCATCCTGGCCTGGATGGCCGCCTTCTACACCTTCCTCAAATACACCAAATCCCGAAAAATCCGTCAGCCTGGTATGGCACCTTTTTCCAACCCGCCCCATGCGCATCCTTCACCTCGATAGCGGCCCCGCCATGCGCGGCGGCCAGTGGCAGGCCCTGCGCCTGCTCGAAGGCCTGACCCGCGCCTGCTGCGACGCCCTCCTGCTGGCGCCCCCCCAAGCCCCCCTCCTCGCCGCCGCCCGCCACCGCCACCTCCCCGCCGAGCCCCTCTCCCTGACCGCCCTGGCCCGCCACAGCCGCCACGCCGACCTCATCCACGCCCACGACGCCCGCTCCCACCTGCTCGCCGCCCTCATCAAGCGCGCCCCCCTCATCGCCGCACGCCGCGTCGCCTTCCCCGTCGCTCGCAACCCGCTGTCCCGCTGGAAGTACGCCCGCGCCGATCACTTCATCGCCGTCTCCGACTGCGCCCGCCGCACGCTGCTGGACGCCGGCATCCCCGCCGATAAAATCTCCGTGGTCTACGACGGCGTCCCCGTCCCCGCAGCCCCCGCCGGCGGCGACCGCATCCTCGCCCTGGCCTCCTCGGATCCCCGCAAGTGCCCCGCCCTGCTCCGCCAGGCCGCCGCACTGGCCGGTGTCGAGCTCCATTTCTCCACCGACCTCGACCGCGACCTGCCCGGCGCCGCCATCTTCGTCTACCTCACCGAAAACGAAGGCCTCGGCTCCGCCGTCTTGCTGGCCATGGCCGCCGGCGTCGCCGTCGTCGCCAGCCGCACCGGAGGCCTGCCCGAGATCGTCGAACACGAACACACCGGCCTGCTCACCGAAAATGCGCCCCAGGCCGTCGCCGCCGCCATCGCCCGCCTCCGCAGCGACCCGGCCCTTCGCCTGCGCCTCGGCCGACAGGCCCGCCGCCGCGTCCTCGAACGCTTCACCGACACGCACATGGTCCAGGCCACCTTGGCCGTCTACCGCAAGGTGCTCGCATGCCGGAAGCCCTCTTAGCTCTCCTCGCCGGCCTCCTCACCGGCAGTTTCCTCAACGTGTGCATCTACCGCCTTCCTCGCGACCGCTCCGTCATCCGCCCCCGCTCCTGCTGCCCTGCCTGCAACACCCCCATCGCCTGGTACGACAACATCCCCGTAGTGAGCTACCTGTTGCTCGGCGGCCGCTGCCGCCACTGCCGCGCCCGCATCCCGTTGCGCTACCCCGTGGTCGAACTGCTGACCGGCGCAGTCTTTTTCTTTACCGTACTTCCCCTCGGCCTCAGCCTCGCCTCCTTCAAACTCTGCCTGTTCGCCGCGCTGCTCATCGGACTCGCCTTCTGCGATCTCGAACAGCGCATCCTGCCCGACGAGATGACCCTCGGCGGCGCCGCAGCCGGCCTGGTCCTCTCCACCCTGGAACCCTTCGATTTCACCTTCGTGCAGCTGTTGCTTCCGGCCTCAAGCCCCCGCAGCCTCTCCTTTTTCGAATCGCTTCTCGGCGCCGGCTTCGGAGCCGGCCTGCTGTGGTTCACCGGGGCCGTCTATCGCCGCGTGCGCGGCCGGGAGGGCCTCGGCTTCGGCGACGTCAAGCTGCTGGCCATGATCGGCGCCTTTCTGGGCCTGCGGGGCGCGCTCCAAACCCTCATCTTCGGCTCCCTGGCCGGCTCCCTCATCGGGCTCATCTACATCCGCGCCGCCCGCAAGGACTACGCCACCTACGAACTCCCCTTCGGCACCTTCCTGGCCTTCAGCGCCCTCGCCCTCGCCCTGCTCCAGAGCCCCGCCCTGCTGTGGTATCAAGGAATGTTCCGGTGAAACCTCGCGGCGCCGCCGCCGCCACCCGGTGACCGGAAACCCGGCGCCGCTTGCGCGGATCAAACCTAAGTTATGCTCTTGCGCGTGTTCTTGGCCGGCCTTACCCTCGCCCTCTTCGGCGCCGCTGCCGAACACCCCCGTGCCTCGATGGATTTACAATTCCTTTACGCTGGTTACATCGGCGGCGACCGCTTCGACCAGCCCGCCGCCATCGCCCGCGATCCCGACGGCGGCATCTGGGTCACCGGCGTTACGACCTCCTTCATCGAACTGCCGGTCCAGCCCGACCCCTTCCAGTTCACCGTCAAAGGCGGCCGGGACGTGTTTCTGGCCAAGTACGCCATCCGGGGCAGCGGCCGCGCCGAGCTCGTCTATTGGACCGCCCTCGGCGGCTCGGCCGACGATTTGCCCGCCGCGCTCGCCGTGGACGCCTCCGGCAACGTCTACGTCGCCGGAATGACCGCCTCCACCAACTTCCCCACCGCCGGCAACGCCCACCAGACCAGCTCCGGCGGCTCCTGGGACGCCTTCGTCTCCATCATTGATCCCCGCCGTTCCGGAACGGAATCGCTGATCTTCTCCACTTACCTCGGCGGGCCCGGCGTGGACGCCGCCACCGCCTTAGCCCTCGATCCCGCCGCCGGCCTCCTGGTCGTGGGTTACACCGGCTCGGGCGAACTCTCCGGCCTCCCGCAGGGCACGCTCCAGCCCGGCAATCGCGGCGGCTGGGACGCCTTCATCGCCCGCCTGGATCCCAACCGCTCCCCCTCGCTGCTGTTTCTCTCCTTCCTCGGCGGCAATTCCACCGACGTCGCCACCGGCGTCGTCTTCGACGGCTCCTCCCTCAAGGGCTGGATCGCCGGCTACACCCTCTCGACCGACTTCCCCATCGCCGGCGCCGCTCCCCAGGCCCAGCCCTCCGGCGGCGGCGACGGCTTCCTCGTCGAACTCGACTTCAACCGCAGCGGGCTGGACACACTGACCTACGGCACTTACTTCGGCGGCTCCGGCCTGGATGTGCCCCGCGCTCTGCTACGGGACCCCCACGGCACCTTCTGGCTGGCCGGTTACACTCTCTCCGCCGACTTCCCCTTGGCCGGACCTTCGCCCCAGCGCGCCCTGTCCGGCAACGCCGACGCTTTTGTTACTCGCCTGGATATCTCCCTGCCCGCCCCCGACTTCCTCACTTACTCGACTTACCTCGGCGGAACGTCCACCGACGTCGCCTACGCCCTCACCCTGCTGGAGTCCGGCGCCGTCGCCCTGGCCGGCTATACCACTTCCCCCGACTTCCCCCTCCGCAACGCCCCGGAACCCAACACCCTGCACTTCCCCGGCGCCGACGCCTTCGCCGCCATCCTGGATCCCGCTGCACCCGAATCCGAAGCCCTCACCTGGTCGGCTCTGCTCGCCGGCTCAGGAACCGAAACCGCCACCGCCCTGCTCGCCGCACCCGGGGAAGGTTTTTATCTGGCCGGTTACACCACCTCGCGCAATCTCCCGGTAACCGACGGCTCCACGAAACCCACTCCGCCCGGCTCCGCCGCCGGCTTCTTGGCGCTCGTCGGCGCCCCGTCGCCCTGACCCGCGCCGCGGCAAGCTTGTAAGCCGCGCCCCCCGCCCCGCGCATCCCCTATCATGGGTTCGTCATGGCCGTACTGCTCGTCTGCACCGTGGGCGGCGCGCCGGAACCGGTGATCCGCTCCATCCTGACCCCACCGCACCCGGACAAAGTGGTGTTCGTCTGCTCGAGCGACACCCGCTCTGCTGTCGCCGCCGAAATCCTCCCCCGCGTCGAAGCCGCAGGCCTCCGCCTCGGCCCCGCCCAGCGCGAGATCTTCCAGCTCAGCGACCCGCAGGCGCTCGACGTCTGCCTCCGCGAGATCGCCCGTGAGCTCAGCTCCCAGGTCCGCCGCTGGCGCGATCAGCACGATGGCGAGATCATCGTGGACCCGACCGGCGGCACCAAGGTCATGAGCATCGCCCTCGCCTTCGTGGCCCGCCGCTGGCACTGCACCTTCCGCTACATCGGAGGCACGCAACGCGAGCAGCGCCCCTCCGGCCCCGGAGCCGTCCTCACCGGCGCCGAGCAGGTCGTGCGTACCCTGAATCCCCTCGATGTCCTCGGCTACCAGCTCGCCGAAGACGCCCTCACGCTGGCCAACGCCGGCAACTACGCCGCCGCCCGCCAGCATCTCGAGCAGGGCGCGCGTTCGGCCGCCGACCCCTCCGTCAAGCGCTCCCTCAACACCCTCACCCAGCTGCTCGGCGTCTTCGCTCTGTGGGATCAGTTCGATCACACCGGCGCCGCCGCCCGGCTCCGGGACCTCGAAAAAAACCGCAACGACCTCGCCTGCCTGCTCGACGATGCATCCTTCCGAGACCTCGAGCATCAGCTCCCCGCCTGGAAGGACCGGCTCGCCGTACTGGCCGCAGGCCGGCCCACCCGCGAACTCATCGAAGATCTCCTGGCCAACGCCGAACGGCGCATCCGCGAGGGCCGTTACGATGACGCCGTCGCCCGGCTGTACCGCGCGGTGGAGGCCATGGCGCAGTGGCGCCTGGCGGAGCGATATGGCATCCCCGACACCGGCGCCGTGCCGCCGGAAAAAATCCCCGAGCCGTTGCGCACCGCGCTCGGTTCCCCCACGGACGGCGCCTTCGAGCTCGGCCTCCAGAACGCCTACCGCCTGCTCAAGGCGTTCGGAGATCCGCTCGGGGCGCGGTTCCGCGAGCTCAACCTGCATGATCCGCAGCAGTCGCCGCTCGCCGAGCGCAACCACTCCATCCTGGCCCACGGCTGGAAGCCGATCACTCAGAAGGGCTGTGACGCGTTATGGCAGCGGGTCTTCGCCCTCGCCTCCGAACTCGGCCTCTCCGAGCGGACTCTGATGCGTTTTCCCGAGCTCAAACCCCGGCTGGCCTGAGAGGTCCTCGCTGCGGCGCAGGCTCTCCACCAGCAGCTCCATCAGGCCGGCTTCGCTCAAAAACACGCCTTCGGGCAGATGCTGGCGGCCGAGCGCCACCGCCTGGCAGCGCTCGGGCAGCGGATAAGCCCGCACGTCGTCCTGGCCCGGATGGATGCGCGCCTCCAGCTCGCGCAGCACCCCCAACAACTGGCGCTCCGACAGCATCCCGGCAAAGACGGAGTATTGCAGGTCCAGGGCCACCGACTTCAGGTAGCGGTGCACCCGGTACAACCGCCGGGGATCGGCAATGTCGTAGGCGATCAGGTACGCGCGCGGCTCCGTCCAGCTCATCGCACGCCTCCCAGCCAGTAGCTGAATCCGTCCAGCAGCCGGCCTGCCCGGTGGCTCTCTCTGCCGCGGCGCTCCTCGAACCATGCCGCCAGCTGCCGGCGCCATTGCCGCTCGGTGTCGGCGGGCCGCAGCGTGCCGGCCGCCAGCGCCGCCGCCAGCTCCGCCTTCAGACCCCACAACAGCAGGCGCACCAGCTCCGTGGCCAGGTGAAAGTCCGGCCTTCGTCCCGCGGCCGCTTCCGGCGCCAGGCCCAGCTCCGTCAGCCGCTCGCTCACCAGCGAGGCCGCCAGGCCTTCCAGCCACGAGGCCGCCTGCTTTCTGCGCTCGCGCCCGCAGCGCGCATCCAGCTCCTCATCGAGCAGCAGCGCCACCGAGCCGGGACGCAGATCGCGGGTGCGGGCCCCCAGCCGCCGCAGCGCTCCCAGAATTTCGCGCCGCTCGGCCGCCCGCCGCCAGTTGTCATAGAGCTCGCGCCAGTTGGGCCTTGCCAGAAACTCCTCCACCCGTTCCTCCAGTCGCGACGGTCGCAGCGTTGCCGGCAGCGCCGCGCCCGCCGGCGTGCCGTCCGCCGCAAGAAACGTCACCGCAATGCCGCGGCGCAGGCATTCCACCAGCGCCTCCGTGTGCAGTTCCACCGGCCCGCACACCACCACCCGGCTGATGCGGTGAAACGGAAACCGCCGCGGCGCCGAGCGCTCGCTGTGCACCAGAAGCGACGGCCCGTCCAGCTCCACCCGCAGCGTCTGTTCGGCGTCAAGATACAGGGGTTGCATCCTCCAGACTCCCTCCCGGGTCTTCACCCGTCAGGGCACGCACCAGCAGCCGGCAGATCCGCCGCTGCTGCCGCGCCCACCGCACGCTCCACAGCTCGTACTCTTCGTAAAACACCGCCCGGCCCGCCTTGCCCAACAGGCAGGCGCCCGCGTGTTTGCGGAAATGCTCCGCCCGCAGCTTGCGCTCCCGGAACAGCCGCCACACCCAGGCCTCCACCCGGGGCCGCAGCAGTTCGACCAGATCGCAGGCCAGCGACTCCCGCCCGTGCGCCAGGTCGTGGTAGAAGCCGATGGCCGGATCCAGTCCCGCCGCCGCCGCCGCGCAGCAGGCCTGATGATGCGCCAGCGTATAGCCGAGCGACAGGCAGGCGTTCACCGGATCCCGCGGCGGCCGGCGGTTGCGGTCCTCAAATCCCAGGGCCGGCGCAAACAGGCTTGCGTAGGCCGAAAAATAGGCCGCCGCCGCGGCCCCCTCGATGCCCCGGACGCTGGCCAGCTCCAGCTCGGGCTCGTGGCGCAAACGCTCAAGCAGTTGCGCCAGCGTCTGGGCCGCCGCGCGCAACCCGTGGCGCTGGGCGGGCCGCTCCTCGGCCGCGCCGAGCAACGATGCCCGCTGGGCCGCCAGCTTGTGCCGGACCAGCCTCCGCGACCAGCTCCGCCGCCAGGCTTCGTCAAAGTAGGCCCGGTACTGCGCCAGCCGCCGCCGCGCGTCTCCTCCTCCCAGCCACGTGGTCGCGGCCGCGGCCTCGCCCCTGCGGCGGTCAATCACGATCAACCCCACATTGCGCGCGCTCAGCCGTGCCAGCAGCCGGCTGCCCAGCTGCACGTTGCCCTGGATGACGATCCGCTCCAGCAGCAACAACGGCACGCTGCGGCGCTTCCGGCCCGACTCGTAGATGGCGAGGCTTTCCCCTTCCTCCCGCAGCTCCAGGCCGGAGCGGTCCAGGTACAGCGTGGCCATCTTCAGCTCACGTAGAAAAACGGCGGATCCTCCGGCGGCACGCCCAGCCCCAGAGTGCGCACCCGGCTGCGCGGATCCAGATGCACCAGCAGAAAGCTGTCCTCCGGCGCCAGAACGGCCCCGATGTCCGCCAGCAGCCGGCGCCGCTCTGCCTCGGTGAGGAAGCACTCAAAGACGGACTTCTGCCCGCCCGTGGCGTAGCCCTTCAGCACGTTTAGGGCGCGCCGCAAGCGTCGGGGGTCGCGTACGTCGTAGGCGGCGATCCACAAGCTGCGGGCCGGCATGTTTTCAGTGAAGCACGGAATCCCGGCGCGACGGCGCGTTGACAAGCTTGCCGCACCGTGCGGCCGGCCGCTGCCTCGAGCGGTGTCCGGTCAAGCCACCCGGTCGTTCGGGATCGCCCGGAGTGTGCCCCGCGCTTGCTGGTACTCCGAGCAGAGATCGCAGGTGCAGCGAGCCGTCCGCCCGGCTCCGGATCACCTCCGCGCAGGCGTCTCATCATTCCGCTCCGGCCTGTTTCGGGGACTTTCACTCGAGCCCCGGGCTGGTGCAGTCTCCTTCCATCCGGGGCGCGTGGACCTGTTTCGCCGAGCGCCGCCCTGGTCTCAATCCCTTCTTATTCAGGTCTCCTTCCATACGCGTCTAATCATGATGTTACTCTTACTGCCCGTCTCAATCCCTTCTTATTCAGGTCTCCTTCCATACGGCCGGTGGGAGCAAGACCCGTACGAGCGGGCGCGTCTCAATCCCTTCTTATTCAGGTCTCCTTCCATACACGAACGCGGTATGGATTGG
>JBBIJF010000039.1:0-32547 GCA_037446115.1 Acidobacteriota bacterium
CCGCTTGATGCGTAAGTACCCTCGCTTGCGTTGCCGCGCCTGGCGGATCCGGAGGGCTAGCTCCGCGCGATCCAACTCCAGGATCGGCGCCAGGATGCCGGCTGCCACATCTTCCGGAGGCGCCTGTCGCGGGTTGATGACCACTGCCTCGCGTGTCGTCGTGACGGCCAGCGGCACGCCGTTGCGATCGAAGATGGTTCCGCGGGGTGCGCGGAGGGTGACGGTGTGCTCCTGCTGCTCCTGCGCCAGGGAGTGGTAGTGCTCATGCCGGACGACCTGAAGGTAAAACAGGCGTAACGTCACCGCAGCCGCCCAGAGCAGACCCAACCAGCCGATGGCACGCAACCGGCCGCTCCCTTGGGGCTGGCTCCGGTTCACGTTCTCATCCCCTCACACCGTGGCTGCAAAGATCCCGGCGAGCCGCGTCCCGCTCAGCGAATCAGAGCCTTACCGCCTGCGAGGGGCAGCGCCGGTGCCCGGCCGGTACGCCAGCTCGTTGCGGCCTTTCGGGTTCAGGTGCACGACCTGGGAAGGGGCGGGATCCACGAACTGCTGGATCCGCGCCAGCTCTTCCAGGCGGCGGGGATCGAGCAGCCGGGCTTCGGCCAGATCCAGCGCTGCGCGCTCGGCCAGCAACGACTCGCGTTCCTGCCGCAGAGCCTCGATGCGGTAGCCCGCCAGCGTTTCCTCCACGCGAGGCCACAGCGAGGCTGCGGCCAGCAGGGTCACCGCGGCCGTGACGGCGATCCACTGCCCGCAGCGCCGGCCGGCGTTCGGGTCCGGCTCTCGCACCAGACGCGAGTTGTCAATCGCTTTGCGGAACAGCCAGACCTCTTCGTTGGGCAAAGGACGCAGTGCGTACGGATCCACTGCCGGTGGACCCGGGAGATGCCGCCGGGCCGTCTCCCGCTGCGTGTCCCAGTCTGATTGAGCGTGCCAATTGGGTTGTGTTACCATTGTGTATACGGCGCTCCCGTCTTCAAAGAAACTCCACGGCGCGCAGGCGAGCGCTGCGAGCTGCCGGATTGCTTCGCACCTCTTGCTCGGACGGCCGCACTACGTGCCGCGTGAGCACGCGAACCCGTCCTTGCCGCGCCAGAGCCTGAAAACCGTGCTTGACGCGGCGGTCTTCGAGCGACATAAACGAGATCACCACGGCACGGCCGCCGCTGCGGACCAGCCGCGGCATCAGTTCGAGCAGCTTCTCCAGTTCCCCCAGCTCGTCGTTGACCGCAATCCGCAAGGCCATGAAGGTTTGCGTGGCCGGATGCAGGCGCTTCGTCCGGGGCGCGACCCGCTCGATCACCCTGGCCAGTTCCAGCGTGGTGCGAATGGGCCGCGCCCGAACGATGGCTCCGGCTATCTTCCGCGACCTCCTTTCTTCGCCGAACCGGAAGATCAGGTCGGCGAGTGCCTTTTCGGCCATGGTGTTGACGATCTCGGCCGCCGTCCGCCCGTGGCTTCGATCCATGCGCATGTCGAGCGGTGCATCGGCCGAGAACGAGAACCCTCGTTCCGGATCCGTCAGCTGGTAGAGCGAGGCGCCCAGATCGGCCACCAGCCCGTCTGCGCGCTCCACGCCGAAGGAGGCCAGCGCCTCGGCAAGTTCGGAGAAACGCCCGTGATGGAACCGTACCCGCCCGGCAAAGGGAGCCAGGTTCCGCCGGCAGATCTCCAGCGACTCGGCATCCCGGTCGTTGGCAATGACGAACCCCGAGGTCAGCCGCTCGGCGATCGCGGCCGTGTGCCCGCCCAGGCCGGCGGTCGCGTCCACGTAGATGCCTTCCGGGCGAATCGCCAGGTATTCCAAGACCTCTCCGAGCAGCACCGGAACGTGAAGCATGCATCACTTCAGACCCTTTTCTTCGAGCCGCCGCACTTTCTCGAGCAGCCCTTCCTCTGCGCGCGCCTTCATAGCCGCATACACTTCGGCGCTATACAAATTGATACGGCCTTTGTACGGATGCAGGTAAACCTGCTGCGGCGTATCCAGCTTCAGGCGCCGTCGTAACTCCTGCGGCAGCAGCAGACGGCCTTCGCTGTCCATCTCGCTGTCGGCGCCCACGTCGTTGGCGATCAACGAAACGTGCTCGGCAATCTCCGGGTCCTCGCGGAACTCGTCGAAGAACCGCTCCACCTGGCGCCACGTCGAAAGCGGATAAATCCGACCCGTGCGATAATCGAAGCTCGTGATAAAGACCTTGCGCTCTCCCAGACTGCTCAGGTACTGCTGCATTACCGAGGGCAGTTTCAGGCGCCCTTTGGCATCCACGCTGGCCTGGCGGATGCCCCGGGGCGGCTCGACTGGGACCGTGTTCTCGGGTGCTTCGGCCAATTTCGGTCACCTTTAGCCACTATCGGCCACACCCGATTGTGGCATGAGAGCCACACCAAATGCAAGATTTTTCTTTTAGAACGGCAAAGGGTTACACCGAGGTTCTATATCTTGGGGGATAATCCGGAGGGCAACAACGGGTGGCTATGTCAGAGCGGCGATTTGCCGGGCCAGCTGCACGAAGCAAAGTACGGTCACTGCGGTTGCCCCATAAGCGGCGATGCGCCACATCCGTTCCCGAGTACTTCCTTCCAAGCCCGGCAGGCCGGCCAGCCACGCAGCGGCAAATCCTCCGGCAAGGCCGCCGACGTGAGCGGCATTGTCCACGTGCAGGCCGGGCAGCAGTCCGAACAAAAGGATGTAGAGGACCCAGCGCACGTACATGCCGCGCATGGCGCCGCCGATCGAAGCCGGGTAACGGACTCCCAGGGCGATCATGGCCCCGATCAGCCCCATCAGACCCGCAGAGGCGCCCACCGACAGGCCCGCAGACCAGAACGTGCTCGCCAGAAAACCGGTAACCGTAGCTGTGAAGTAGATGACGATAAAGCGGCGGGAGCCGTAGATCTCTTCGACCTGCGCGCCCAAGTCGAACAGGATCCAAGTGTTCATCAAAATGTGCAGCACTCCTCCGTGCAGGAAACCCGCGGTTACCAGACGCCACCATTCGCCGCCGAAAAGCACCGCCTCGCGGAGTTTGGCGCCGAAGGTATAGAGGGTGACCCCGTCAAGGCCCATGGCCGGTGAAGGATTGCCGCGTCGCACGCTGTAGATGAAGGTGGCGGCGAACAACCCGAGGTTCACAACGAGGATCAGAAACGTCACGAAGCGCGTGCCTGGCACCAGGCCGCCGAGTAGATCGCTGGGGATCCGCGCTGCGGCCGGCGGACCGACCTCGGTTTCGCAGTAAGGGCACACGCGCTCGCGCGCGTCAATGAAGGCCCGGCAGTGGGGACACATCCGCCGCTTGCTCACGCGACCATTGTACCCGCACGGCTTTTCCGCCCGGGGACAATGGAGGCACGGCTCCGAGCGCACGCTTGGTACAATCTTGGGTTCAGATGAGCAAGACGGAGCGGGAACTCCGCCAGGATATCGTGGATGTGGGCCGGCTGGTCTGGCAGAAAGGCTGGGTGGCGGCCAACGACGGCAACATCTCGATCCGTCTGGATCCGGAGCGCGTGCTGTGCACCCCGACAGGCGTCAGCAAGGGGATGATGCATCCGGATGACCTCATCATCGTGGACATGCAGGGCAACAAGATCGAGGGGCGCAAGGAACGCACCTCGGAGATCGCCATGCATTTGACGATTTACAACCTGCGTCCGGACGTGCGTGCGGTGGTCCACGCGCATCCTCCCGTGGCCACCGGCTTTGCCGCAGCCGGGCGTCCTCTGACGCTGGCTCTGCTGCCGGAGGTCATCATCGGCCTGGGTTGCGTGCCGCTTGCCGAGTACGGCCTTCCGGGCACACCGGAGCTGACCGAACCCATGCTCCCTTACATTCCGAAGTACGATGCCATTTTGATGGCCAATCACGGGGCGGTCTGCTACGGCGAGGACGTCTACAAAGCCTATTTCCGCATGGAGACGGTCGAGCACTTTGCCCGGATTTCGCTCGTGGCGGAACTGCTCGGCGGGCCGAAAGTTTTGCCGCGGCAGGAGGTGCAGAAACTGTTTGAAGCGCGCGAGCGCTACGGCATCACCTCCCGGGCCGGCCTGGAGCCTTGGTGCCCGGTGCCGGCTGAGGAGGCCGCCCGGGGGGAAGAGCGCTTCGAGGTCACACGTTCGGAGCTGGTTGCCCTGGTGAATGAGGCGCTGAAAGCGCGGAGTTGAGTCCGGCGGAGGATTTCTCTGGAGATTTTTTGGGTGAAACTGGAGGCTGAATGGGTGAAGCATTAGGAATGATTGAAACGCGCGGTCTGGTGGCCCTGATCGAGGCCTCCGACGCGATGGTGAAGGCAGCGAAGGTGACGCTGGTGGGCTGGGAAAAGATCGGCTCCGGATACGTCACGGCTCTGGTGCGCGGTGACGTGGCGGCCGTGCGCGCGGCCACGGATGCGGGAGCCGCGGCGGCTCGCCGCGTGGGCGAGCTCATCGCCGTGCATGTGATTCCGCGGCCGCACCCCAGTCTGGAGGACGTGCTGCCGATCGGCAAGAGTAATACCGGAAAGTAGGGAGCGCGCGGCGGGGCTCCCGCCGCCAGTCGCCTATGCTGCTGGCTCGTGTAGTGGGCACGGTGGTCGCCACGCGGAAGGATCCGCGCCTTGAGGGTAAGAAGTTCCTGATCCTCAAGCCGGTGTCCCCGGAGGGCAAGGAGGAGTCCGGCTACGTGGTGGCCGTGGATACGGTCAGTGCCGGTTACCGGGAGCTGGTGCTGGCGGTTTCCGGCAGTTCGGCCCGCATGGCGGAAGGCTGCAAGGATCGCCCTGTGGACACGGCGATCGTGGGCATCGTGGACACCGTGAGTCTGGATCAAGGCTAGAGGCGGCGGGGATGTTTCTGGGACGCGTGATCGGCCGAGTCTGGTCCACGGTGAAGAACGAGGCGCTCCACGGCCAGCGCCTCCTGGTGGTCCAGCCGGTGACTCCGGAGCTCCAACCCACAGGCAAGCCGCTCGTGTGCGCCGACTGCGTGGGCGCCGGCGCGGGCGAACTCGTCTACTGGTGCCGGGGCAGGGAATCGAGTTTCCCCTTCCTGCCTGCCGAAGTGCCCACCGACAACACCATCGTGGCCATCGTGGACGAGCTTCACGTCAAGCGGAGCTGAGGATGCTGATTGCCCGCGTCATCGGCGAGGTGGTCGCCACGCAGAAACACTCCAGCCATGAAGGGCGCAAGGCGCTGCTGGTGCAACCCTTGAATCTGGACGGCACGGACCGCGGCGATGCGGTGGTGGCTCTCGACGCCGTGGATGCGGGCGTGGGCGACCGCGTGCTGCTGGCCACGGAAGGTTTTAGCGCCATGACCAGCGTGGACCGGCCCATGTCGCCCATTGATATGGCCGTGATCGGGATCATTGACCACGTGGAGCTGGTCGGCGGTTGAGCCGGCCAAGGCCCTGCAAACCTCGCCCCCGCGCGTGTTGCCGGCGGGCGCGGCGTTACCTGCCGGGGCTCACGGCTTGGCGTACGCGGATTCCGGCACCCCGGGGTTGATCCGCACCTGAGTTACTTTCTGCTCGCCGCGTTTCTGGCCTCCTTGCACCAGTACGGTCGAGAACGGCAGCTTCAATCCCCCCACTTCCCGCCAATCCGAGTACACTTCCTCCAGCTCCCCGGGAGCACCCAGAAAGGCGCCCGCGTAGGTTTTTTTCACCGGGAGGTTGGTCTGCGGGTCTACGCTCAGCTTGACCTGAAGCTTGCGCGCGGCGTCGCTCACGGCCACGACCTCGACGGGTTTGCCTTGCCACTGCTCGGTGGCCACCCACTGTACGGTCAGCTCCGGCTTCTCCAGGCTTCGCAGAAGCACCAGGGTGTTGCGGAACAAGACGGCCTCGATCTCGTTCCGCATCTGCGCCGGAGCATCCCGCACGCCCTGCGGCGTCTTCATCCACGCAGTCTTGCCGTCGAAGCCCTGGACCATCTCGCCCACCGGAGTCCGGACTTTTTCGAGGAGCTTGCCTTGCAGGTTTACGGTGGATTCGCTGCTCAGGCTGAACTCGCCTTGCGGCGTGCTCATCGTCAGGGAGGCTTCGAGCACGTAGTCTTGCATCTCGTCGAGCCTGGCTCCTCCCAGCGCGTCTCGCACGGCGTTCAGAATCCGCTTGCCGCGCGCGATGGCCTCCGGCGTGGCCGCCGCCAGTTGCTCCTGCTTCGGCTGGGGAATGGAGATATCCCAGGGCACCACCTTGCCGAAGCTGGAAAGCGGGCGCTCGAATCCTTTTTGGTTGCCGAGCACGAGCACGGTGAGCTTGTCCGGATCCAGCCGGCTCTGGGCGGCGCGCAGCACGTCGGCGGGCGTGACCTTCTCGATGCCCGCCCGGAAGCGCTGCAGATAATCGCGCGGATAGCCGTAGTACTCGTAGCCCACGATGCGCTCGACGATCTCTTCTGTGGAGTCGAACTCGAATGCGAAACCCTTCAGGATCGCATCCCGCGCCCGGGTGAACTCAGAAGGTGTGGGTTCGGCCTGGCGCAGTTTGGCGATTTCGGCTCGGATGGCCTCCAGGATCTGCGCCGTGGTCTCGAGCTTGGTGTTGCCGAAAGCCCGAAAGATCCCCGGGCGGTCCCAGCCCGCGTCCCAAGCGGATCCGGTGGCGTAGGCCAGGCCCGCCGCCGTGCGGACATTGTTCAACAAGCGCCAGCTCAGCACGCCGTTGGCCACCGTGAGGGCGAAGTAGTCCGGGTCGTCGCGCCGCCCGGCCAGTCCTCCGAGCAGCACCCAGGACTGGTTCACGTCTTCCTTGTGGATCAAATAGATTCCGCCTGCGGTACGGCTCTCGACGGGTGGCGGCGCGGGCTTCGGTCTGCCGCCCCGGGGCCAGGCTCCGAAGATCCGCTCGATCCGCGCGCGCATTTCCTCAGAGCGGAAGTCGCCCCAGACGCCCAGGATCACGTTCTCGGGCTGAAAAAACTCCCGGTGGAAGCGCACCAGGTCCTCCCGCGTGATGGCGTTGATGGTCTCGTACTCCGGCAGCCGTCCATAGGGGCTGTTTTTTCCGTACAAGATGCGCGCGAATTCGCGGAAGGCCACTCCGGAGGGATCATCGTTGCGGCGGGCGATGGCGTCCCGCTGGGCGATCTTGGCCAGCTCGATTTTGTCCTCCGGAAATGCGGGATGGCGCAGCAGGTCGGCGAGGATCTCCAGGCCGCGCTCGATGTCTTCTTTGAGCACGGACACCATCGCCCGTCCGGAGTCCCCTCCGATGCCCGTTTCCACCACGGCCGCCAGCCGGTCCAGCTCTTCATCGAGCTGATCGCCGGAGCGCGACGTGCTTCCTCCCGTGCGCATCACCGTGCCCGTGATGGCGGCCAGCCCGGCTTTCTCCGGAGGCTCCCAGCGCGCGCCCGTGCGGATCATCGCCGTGGCGCCGATGACGGGAAGCTCGTGATCCTCCACCAGGTAGACGACCATCCCGTTGGCCAGCTCGAACCGCACCGGCTCGGGCACTTTGATTTCGCCGAGAGGCGGGAATTTCAGATCCTTGTAGCTTTTCGGGATCCGTTGCGCGGCCGAAGGGCCGGTCAACAACAGCCCCAGGACCGCCGCCTGGATGGCGAAGCGCACTGATTGACTCATGAGCTCCTCCCTTGAGGCCTACTTGGCTGCCGCCACCGGCTCGATCAGCCCCACGGTGCGGTTGGCCCGCGTGAACGTGGCGCGGGCCACCCGCTGGATGTCTTCCGGCGTCACGGCGTGGATGCGATCCAGGTAGCGAAACAGGTTGCGCCAGTCTCCCGTGAGCACCTGCCAGCGCGCCAGCTGAAAGGCCATCGTGGAGTTGTCGCGAAGCTGTTGGATCAGATTGGCGCGGGCGCGCCGCTTGACTCCCTCCAGTTCCTCCGGCCTCACGGGTTCGTTCTTCAGTTTCTCGATTTCCTCCTCCAGCGCCTTTTCCACCTCTTCGTTGGTGTGTCCCGGCGCGGTGAAAGCGGCGAACAGGAACAAACCGGGATATTTCTCCCCCGGGAGTCCCGGGAAGCCGAAGGCCTGCACGGCCACCTTCTTATCCCGCACGAGGCTGCGGTACAGGCGCGAGGAGCGCCCTTCGCTCAGCAGGCTGCTCAGGGCTTCGTACACAGCATGGTCCGGGTGCAGGATGTCGCCTTTGTGATAGCCGACGAGCACCAGCCGCTGCGCCTGGAGCTGCAGCGTGATCCGCTTCTCGGCCTCCTGCGGGGGCTCCACGGTGCGCAACGGTTCCGGCTTCTGCCCTCCCGGAATCCGGCCGAAGTAAGTCTCCGCCAGCTTCCGGATGCGCGCCGGATCCACATCGCCCACCACAACTCCGGTCAGGTTGGCAGGCGAGTAATACTTCCGGAAGAAAGCCTCCGCGTCGGCCCGCGTGATATTTTCCAGATCGCTCATATGACCCACGACGGGCTCCCCGTAGGGGTGCGCCTTGTAGGCCGCCGCCAGAAACTCCTCGATGAGCTTGCCGATGGGGTGACTCTCGGTGCGCATGCGCCGTTCTTCCATGACGACGTCACGCTCTTTGTAGAACTCGCGGAGCACCGGTTTGAGAAACCGTTCGGACTCCAGGTAAAACCATAACTCGATCGAGTTGGACGGCAGGCTGTAATAGTAAGTCGTCCAATCCCAGGAAGTGCTGGCGTTGAGGCCCCGCCCGCCTTCGCGCGTAATCGCCTCGCCAAACTCGTTCGGGACTACGAACTTGCCCGCCCCCTCCTGTGCGGCCTTGAAATCGGCTTCGAGTTTCTTCAATTTTTCCGGGTCGGCGCGCGGCCCCTTGCGTCTTTCCGCTTGCAAAGCTGCGAAGGCCTGGTCCACGCGGTCGAGCGCCAGCCGCTCTTCGGCATAGTTGCGGGTTCCGATGGTGTCGGTGCCTTTGAAAGCCATGTGCTCGAAGATGTGGGCCAGACCCGTGATCCCCTTGACTTCCTGCGCCGCACCAACATCGGCCCAGGTCAGAAAGGAGGCCACCGGCGCGTTGTGCCGCTCGAGCACGAGAAACTGCATCCCGTTGGCAAGCGTAAACTGCGTGACGCGCGACTGGATTTCGGCGAAGCTGTCCTGGGCGGCAAGGGGGAAGCCCGCCAGGGACGCGGCGAGCAGGAAACGCAACACCATGGCAACCTCCTGACCGAACTTCTCCTTAAGCTACCACGGAACCGCCCCGTTAGCGAACGTCCTGGATCATCTGATCGAGTTTCTCCATGGCGGCCTCCAGACGTTGCGGCTTGCGCAGCACGCCCTCGAACAAGTCTCCGCGGCGGTCAAAGCGTTCCAGCACGTTGCGGATGTGGAACTGCCCGGGCGACAGTCCGGGTACGACCTCGGACCATTCGAGCGGCGTGGCCACGGGAGCGCCCGGATAGGGCCGCAATACGTACGGCGCCGAGATCGTCTTGCCGCGGGCGTTTTGCAGATAGTCAAAGTAGACCTTGCCTTTCTCCCGGGCGGCCACGGCGCGGGGAACCGTGAACAAATCCGGGCGCTCGGCCGCCAGCAGCCGCGCGAGAATTTCGGCCAGGGCCCGGGTCTGCTCGTAGCCGTAGACCGGCTCCAGGGGCACATAGATGTGCATCCCGTCGCCGCCGGTCGTCTTCGGATATCCCGCCAGCCCGACCTGTTCCAGCTTGCGCCGCACCAGGAGCGCCGCTTCCACGATCCGGTCAAAACCGCATTCCTGCGCGTCCAGGTCAATCAACATCCAGTCCGGGTGATCAAGCGAACCGATGCGGCTCATCCACGGATTCTGGTCAATACAGCCCAGGTTCGCCAGATACAACAACGTGGCGCGGTCGGCGCCGATCACGTACCGCTTCGGCTTGCCGCCGTCCTCTTCTTTGATCGCTTCCGTCCGGATCCAATCCGGCAGGCCGCGCGGCGCATCCTTCTGAAAGAAATAGGGCGCCTCGATGCCGTCCGGGTAGCGCCGCAGCGCGAGCGGCCGATCTTTCAGATGCGGTACCAGCAGGTCGGAGACCGCATCGTAGTACTGGATCACGTCGGCTTTGGTATATCCTTCCCGCGGGTAAAAGACCTTCCTCAGGTTGCGCAGGCGGATCCTGTGCCCGCCCGCCTCCACCACCACCTCAGCGCGTTCTGGAGCGATGAGCAGGTTCCGGGGCCTCAGGCCGGCGACCTGGGCCGGCCGCCGCAGGCATTCGCGCGGGTCTACATCCGGCCGCACGCCGACGAAGACGGGCGCGCGCAGCCGGCCCTCCTCGGTCCACGAGTGAAACCGCACCGTGCACACCAGCTCGGGACGCACCCACGTGACCGGCTGCGGCAGCTCCGGCGCGGCGCCGAAGGGGCACGCTTGTGCGCGCAGCGGTTCCAGCGACCGGGCGATGCCTTCCATGGTCTTGCGGTCGAAACCGGTGCCCACGCTTCCTGCGAATTGCAGCTCGCCGTCCTCGTAGAGGCCGACGAGCAGGGCTCCGAAGTAGTCCCGGCGCCCCTCGGTGAATCCGCAGATGACAAATTCCTGCTCGGACGAGACTTTGATCTTGAGCCAGTCGGCGCTGCGGCCTGCCGCATAGGGGCTCGCGGCGCGTTTGGCCACGATGCCCTCGAGATCGTTCGCGCGGGCGGCGTGGAGGAGCTCCGCGCCGCCGGCCTCGAAATGTTCCGACAGGCGCACGGACGGGCCAGGGCGCAAAATCGAAGCCAGCAGGCGCCGGCGCTCCACAAGCGGCGCCGCGCGCAGATCGTAGCCGTCCAGGTACAGCAAGTCGAACACATACAGCGTCACGGGACGCGTGCGGGCCAGATGCGCAATGGCGGCCGGCTCGGAGGCCATGATCCGGGGCTGAAGGCGCTCGAAGCGGGGCCGGCCTTGCTCGTCCAGCGCCACGATCTCTCCGTCCAGGATCGCCGCTGCGGCCTCGACGTGATGCGGCAGGACGGCCAGTTCCGGATACTGGCGGTCCATCGGCGTCCCTTTGCGCGAGACGATGCGCAGGCTCTGCGGCTCGACAAAACACAGCGCTCGCACCCCGTCCCACTTGATCTCGTACAGCCACCCCGGCTCGGCCGGCGGCTGCTCGGCAGACACGGCCAGCATCGGCGTTATTTCGCGGGGCATCTCCGCCCGCACGGCCCCCGGCACGGAAGCGGCGGCTGGCCGCTGCGGGGCCGGATTCGTGCGTGTCCGCGCCGGGAGTTCGCGCGCAATTTCTTCCTGGGTGCGCCCCGTCAGCACGCTCCAGGCAAACGCCTCCGGATCCCAGCCTCCTCGCGCCGCTTCGTCTTTTTTCTTGATCAGGAGCCACTCGTTGCCCTTGCCACGTCCCTTCATGCGCACCAGAGCGAACGCGCCCCGAAGCTTGGTTCCGTCGAGGCGGAACTTCAGGTCGCCGCGTGCGAACTGCTCCTCGGCCGTTCCCTCGCCGAGCAACTCGTAGGTCCCGCGATCCCAAAGCATGACGCTTCCGGCCCCGTAATTGCCGGGCGGGATATTCCCTTCGAATTCGCCGTACTCGAGCGGGTGGTCCTCCACCAGCACGGCCAAGCGCTTGACGGCAGGATCGAGTGTCGGCCCCTGAGGCACCGCCCAGGACTTCAGCACTCCGCCGATTTCGAGGCGGAGGTCATAATGCAGCCGGCGCGCCAGGTGGCGCTGCACGCAGAAGCTCCGCCCCGCTTGGGCGGAAGGAGACTGCGGGGGCGGCTCCGGCGTCTTCGAAAAGGACCGCTTGCGAGCGTACTCCTCAAGAGGCACAACGCCTTCGAGTTGAACAAAGTGTTCACTTTATGATATGCATAGGACGCCGGGGAAACGGAGGAGCACGATGGCATCCAGTGTGTGGAAGGGACATCTGACCTTTGGTCTGGTCTCCTTCCCGGTCCGTCTGACGGTCGCCGCCCGCACCGAGACGATCAGCTTCAATCAGTTGCACCGCACGGACCACTCGCGCGTCAAGCAGGTCCTCTTCTGCCAGGCCGAGGATAAACCGGTGCCGCGCAATGAGCTGGTCAAAGGCTATGAATACGAGAAAGACAAGTACGTGATCCTGGAGGAGGAGGAGATCAAGAAGATCGCCCCCAAGACCGCCAAGGTCATGGAGATCCTGGAGTTCGTCAAGGTGGAGGAGATTGATCCGGTCTTTCTGGAAACCTCCTATTACCTGCATCCGGAAGAGGCGGGCGAGAAGCCCTACACGCTGCTGCTGGAAGCGATGCGCCGGACCGGCTATGCCGCCGTGGCCAAACTTACCATGCACAACCGCGAGCACATTGTGCTCGTGCGGCCGGGCCGCTACGGCCTGATTCTCCACACGATGTATTACCGGGACGAGGTGCGCGCCACCGAAGAATTCCGCGCCGACCCCTCTCAGGTCAAAGACAAGGAGATCGAGCTGGCCACGATGCTCATCGAAACCCTGGCTGCCCCCTTTGAACCGGAAAAGTATAAGGACACCTACCGCGAGAACTTGCGGGCGCTCATCGAGGCCAAAATCCGCGGTGCGGAGGTGGTCGAGGCGCCGGCGGCCGAGAAGCTCGCTCCGGTGGTGGACATCATGGAAGCGCTCAAGGCCAGCTTGCAGCAGCTCAAGAAGCCGGCTGCGGTCGCGGCCGAGCCGGCGCGCGCCGCCGTGGTCCAGATGCCCGTCGAGCGCCCCAGGCGCAAACGGGCTCCTGCGTAGTTCACCGCGCAGGTCGTTGGAAGCCTCACCGCCATGAGCCCGGCTCCACCGTTGCCGTGCCGCGCGCACCTCGCGGCAGAATCCCACGGGCCCGTGGGGTTTCAGAAAAGCACTCGCACTCTGACCAGGGAACTGCCCCCCGCGGCGAAATCGGCGAAGTAGAGTGTGCCGTCACTGCCCGCGCCGACGAGGCGTCCGAGTTCGGCCGGCGCCGGGATGGGATTCCCGAGCGGCCGAAACTCACGGTCGAAAACTTGCAGCACGCCTCCCGCGCTGCGCGTCACGGCTTGCACGACTACGGAGCCGTCCGGCAGCGCCGCCGCACCTTTGACCTGGTCCAGCTGACCGTAGATCAAAGGGGCGGTGTCCGCCGAACCGGTTGCCGTATTCACAAATCCCACCAGATTGGGTCGCTCTACCGCCGTAACGCTGCCGCCCGAGTCGAGGGACCAGAAGGCCAGCGGGTTTGCCGGCACATAAACCACCTGCTTTCTTCCCGGATGCCAGAACGCCACCCCCTCGGTCGCCAGCAGGTTAAACCCGTCCCCGACCCGGACCGGCAAGTCAATGCGGGGCGATCCCAGGAAGATCCCCTCCGGCAATTTGAACCGGCGCAGGAATACGTGCGTTGTGCCCACCCGGGCGAGGCCCGTGACATAGAGTTGCCCGTTCACCGCCAGCAGCCGATTGTGCGCACCCTCGGTTTGAAGCGTGCGCTCCAGGATGAGCTGCCGTCCCGGGGAAAGCCGATAGACGCGCACAAGCCCGGCAGATGCCGAAATATACAACCGGCCCTCCTCGTCACACGCATTACCGACGGCTCCGGAAAGCTCCGCGTGTGTGGCACGGTACACGACGACTCCGGCGGGGCCGTCGAGGAGGGTCACATCTCCACGGTCGTTGGTGATCAAGATCCGGTCGCCGGGGCACACCGACGCGCGGTAGAGCGCTTCGGGTAGCTCGCCCAGCTCGATGCGGCTAACGACTTCGAGCTTGGGTTGCTGGCAGAGCGCAGCGCTCCACACTACTAAAACGAGTGTTTGTGGGAATTTCATGGCTCACACCCTCCCCTCGCTCATGGTTTCTGCCGGCCGCCACGGCTACTCCGGCTTGTCTTGAATCTCGCACGTCAATGTAGCAGCCCGACGACCGGCAGGTCTGAACTGTATACACTTCCCCGCGGCACTCGCATAGCAATTGGTAACACGAACACGATGTCTCGCATTGCTAGCAGTCTGCGCAGGTCCGGTTCTCGTCGCACGGCCCGCCAGTGCACCGGCGCCACCAAGTCGGCGTCGGGTACTTACGAGGACATGCGCCGATTAGACAGATTGGAGCAGTCAGAGAGAGAACCAATGCCGCGGCCCGAAGCCTTCCCCCACTCATCGGCCTCAAGAATATCACAAAAAAAAAGTTGTCAACAGCCTCGGAAGCCCTCGGAAGTGGGGCTAAGTGGGGAAGTGGCGAAGTGGGGTGGAAGCGACAAAACCGCCGGTCGGGAAGGCGCCCGTGGATGCCTCGGTGATCTGGCACGCCCGGAGCCTCTGTCCCTTTTATTGTGCCGTTTCCGGACGCTAGTCCCGGGAAGCTCGCGGGATCTCGGTGGCCGCTCGCCTCCCCGGCTGGCAGCCGGGCCCGGAATTTCTTGAGAGCGCGGCGGCGGGCCGCACACCATTTCCTTGAGGAGCGCTCGCCCCGCTTGCGCGCGCCGCCGCCCGCCTGCTAAAGTCAGGAAAGCAGGACCTTCCGGGGCAAGCCTCCGACACGGATATGCTTGCTCCGAGTCTCAGCCGGGAAGAAGAGCTTCACTGGCTGGCTCTCAGGCTGATCCCGGGCTTGGGCGCCAGGAAAGCCGGACAGCTGATCGAGCACTACCGGACGCCGCAGGCCGTGTTTCGCGCTTCGCGGTCGGAACTGGAGGCAGCCGGCCTGGCCGGTAGCGTGGCGCAAAGCATTTCGAGCGGCTGCACGTTCGAGGACGCCGTGATCCAGCACCAGAAAATGCTGGCCAGCGGCGCCGTGCTCGTGCCGGTATCGGATCCGCGGTATCCGCCCAGGTTGCGGGAGATTTACGACCCGCCCTTGGTGCTGTTTGCGCAGGGCAGGGTGGAGTTGCTCCAGACGCTGATGCTCGGCGTGGTGGGAACCCGGCGTCCGACGCCCTATGGCGTGGCCGTGACCGAACGGCTCGCCGCGGACCTGGCGACGGCGGGATTGACGATTGTCAGCGGGATGGCACGCGGCATTGACACGGCGGCACATAAGGGGGCGCTGGCAGCCGGCGGCGCCACCGTCGCCGTCTTCGGCTGCGGTGTAGACGTGGTCTATCCGGCTGAAAACCGGAAACTGGCATGCGAGATCGCCGAAAAAGGTCTGGTGATCTCGGAGTTCCCTATGGGAGCTCCCGCCTATCCCCAGAACTTCCCGGTGCGTAACCGCATCGTCAGCGGCATGAGCGCGGGCGTGCTCGTCGTCGAAGGCGCGCAGTACAGCGGCTCGGCGATCACGGCACGGCTGGCGCTGGATCAGGGGCGCGAGGTTTTCGCCGTGCCGGGCAACATCACCTCCAAGATGAGCTGGGGGCCGAACCTGCTGATCAAGCAGGGCGCCAAACTGGTACAGGACTGGAACGACGTGGTCACAGAGCTCCCGGCGGAGGATCGCCGCCGCTTGGCGGCAGCGGGTCGCGCGCGCCTGGAAGCCGAAGGCGTGCCCGAGCGCAACGGAACCGGCGCGGGCGGACAAACGTCTTTGCCCCTTGGGCCCGCCTCGCCGCTGGGCCGCAGGATCCTCGACGAGCTGAACGTGGACCGTGCGGTACATATGGACGACTTGCTCGACCGCCTGGAGGAATGTTCCTCCTCGGAAGTGATTGCCGCACTGTTCGAGCTCGAGATGCTGGGATTCGTCAAACAACTCCCCGGCAGAAACTTTGTTAAAGTGTGGTAGCGACTGGGCGGGCGGCTCCCGGCCAGTCCCGCGGAATTTCTATGGGAAAGTCTCTCGTCATCGTCGAATCGCCGGCGAAGGCGAAAACCATCAGCAAGTATCTGGGCAAGCAGTACGTGGTCAAAGCCAGCCTGGGCCACATCAAGGATCTGCCGAAAAACGAGCTGGCCGTGGACATCGAGCGCGGCTTCGAGCCCACCTACCAGATCATTGAGGGCAAGCAGAAGGTGGTCCAGGAGCTGCGCAAAGCCGCCAAAGAGGCTGAGGCCGTCTACCTGGCTGCGGACCCGGATCGGGAAGGTGAGGCCATCTGCGCCCATCTGGCTGAAGAGCTGCGCACGCGCAAAAACGGCGGCCCGCCGATCTATCGCGTGATGTTCAACGAGATCACCGCCAACGCCGTTCGCAAGGCCTTCGAAAATCCCGGCACGCTCAACCGCCATCTGGTGGAAGCACAGCAGGCGCGCCGGGTGCTGGACCGCCTGGTGGGTTACCAGATCTCACCCCTGCTGTGGGACAAAGTGCGCCGGGGCCTCTCCGCCGGTCGCGTGCAGACCGTGGCGCTGCGGCTCATCGTCGAGCGCGAGCGGGAAATCCAGCAGTTCCAGAGGAAGGAGTACTGGACGCTCGACGCCCACCTGTCGGCCCGGAAGCCTCCGGTCATCGTCGCACGGCTCATCAAGCGCAACGGGGAGAACGTCGAAATCCCGGACCAGGCGGCCGCCGAGAACCTGATCCGGCAGTTGGAGGGCGCCGAATACGTCGTCCAGTCGGTCACCACCCGGGAGAAAAAGCGCAACCCGGTCCCGCCCTTCATCACCTCCACCTTGCAGCAGGAGGCCGCCCGGAAGCTGCGCTTCAGCGTCAAGCGCACCATGATGCTCGCCCAGCGCCTCTACGAAGGAGTCGAACTGGGCCAGGAGGGTTCCGTGGGCCTGATCACTTACATGCGCACGGACTCAACGCGCCTCTCCGAGGAGGCCGTGGCCGAGGTGCGCAAGTTCATCGCGGAGCGGTTCGGGCCGCCCTACCTGCCCGCTGCCCCCAACGTCTACAAGAGTAAGAAGGAGGCCCAGGACGCCCACGAAGCCATACGGCCCACTTCCGTGCTGCGCACTCCGGAGTCCGTCGCCAGGTATCTGTCCGAAGACGAGCTCAAGCTCTATCGCCTCATCTGGATGCGTTTTGTCGCCTCTCAGATGACGCCCGCCGTCTTCGATCAGACCACGGTGGATATTGTGGCCCGCGGCAAGGACGGAGCCGAATACCTGTTCCGCGAAACCGGCACCGTCCAGAAGTTCGACGGCTATCTGGCCGTCTATGAGGAAGGAAAGGACCAAAAGGACGAAGAGGACGAAGAGCTCAAGCACAGGCTGCCGCCGGTAAGCGAAGGCGAGAAGCTCAGGTTCCGCTCGCTCGATCCCCAGCAGCATTTCACCGAGCCGCCGCCGCGATACACCGAAGCCACTCTGGTCAAAGAGCTGGAGGCCGACGGCGTGGGCCGCCCCTCGACCTACGCCTCGATCCTGTCCACCATCCAGGAGCGGGACTACGTGCGCAAGCAGAACGGCCGTTTCGTCCCGACGGAGCTGGGCATGGTGGTCGCAGACCTGCTGACGCAGAATTTCGACGATATCTTCGACGTGCGCTACACGGCGCGCATGGAAGAAGAGCTCGACGAAATCGAGGAAGGCAAGCGGGACTGGCGCCAGGCCATGGCCCAGTTCTACGAGAAATTCAGCGCCGACCTCGAGCGCGCCGCCCGCAACATGACCGACATCAAGCGCATGGAAAAGCCCACCGAGCTGACCTGCGAAAAGTGCGGCCGGCCCATGGTCATCAAGTGGGGGCGCCACGGCAGCTTTCTGGCTTGCACCGGTTATCCGGAGTGCACTAACACGCGCGAGGTGGGCGTGGCCCTGCCCGACCTGGATAAGGTGGATCTGAGCGAGCAGGAAAATGAAGAGTACTGCCCGAATTGCGGCCGCCCGATGGTGTTGAAGAAAGGGCGCTTCGGCCAGTTCTACGCCTGCTCGGGTTACCCCGACTGCAAGACCACCAGGCGCATCGGAGTCGCCGAAAAGAAGCCGGACATTCCGCTTGAGGACAAATGCCCTCAGTGCGGCAGCAACCTGGCGATCAAGCACGGCCGTTACGGCGAATTCACGGCGTGCAGCAACTACCCGAAATGCAAGTACGTCCGCCAGAAGACCATCGGCATGAAGTGTCCGCTGTGCGGGGAGGGCGAACTGGTGGAGCGCCGCTCGCGGCGCGGCAAGACCTTTTACGGGTGCAGCCGCTATCCGGAGTGCGGCTTCGTTTCCTGGAGCAAGCCCGTGGGTGAGTCCTGCCCGGAATGCGGCAGCCCGTACCTGATCGAGAAGTGGCTGAAGAGCGGCCCGGAAGTCCGCTGCCCCAACAGCGAGTGCCGCTACGCCCGCAAGCTGGAACCGGCGCCGGCGGCCTGAAGGCAGCGGGCGGGGCGCAGACAATCGCGGTTCCCGGGCCTGCGGGGTGGCCCCCGGCGGCCTTCTCCGTCCGCTCCCGTTTCACTTGCCGCCCAGAATCTCCCCGTGGGGCTTGCCCTGCGTGATCTCTTCGTAGGCGTCCCGGACCTGAGCCGGCAGGGAATTGCCGACCCAGTTGCGCACGTCTTCCGGCAGCTGAACCGTGGTCGCCACCGGCCGCCCGTCTTTCAGCGTGACCAGATCCTCGAGCTTGCGCCCTTCTTTGACCGCCTTGCGTACCGCCGCCATGAGTTCGTTGAAGAAGCGGAGCTGACCGTCCAGGATTTCGCGGCCTCCGGGGCCCCCGTGTCCGGGCAGCACGTGGACGGCATCCAGCTTCTGAGCCGCCCGTAGGACGTTGGGCCAGTTGCCCAGGTTGGCATCGCCCGTGTAATTGTACGGGCCGTTGACCGCGGCGTCGCCGGTGCACAGCACGCGCTCTTTGGGCAGGTAGACGAAGCCGTCTCCGCGCGTGTGCGCCCAGCCGAAGAAATGGAACTCCACGCGGCGCGAGCCGTCGGTGATCACGTGCGGACTGCGGAAAAAGGTCTCCTTGGGGGGCTCGGCCGTGGGCAGGTTGAGTTCTGCCACGTCCTTGCGAGACTTGGCCGTCTCCTGCCACCGCTTCGGCTCGTAGCGCTTCAGCTCCTCGACCACGCCCACGTGCGCCAGCGTCACCGCCCCGAGCTGGGTCCACACCGGGTTGCCGTAAGCATGATCGCCGTGATGGTGCGTGTCGAAGACGTAGCGTATCGGTTTGGCCGACAGGCGCTTGCAGTCGGCCAGCACCGCCCGGGCGCCGCTCGGGAAATTGGCGTCCACGACGATGAGATAGTCCTTCATCTCGATGATGACATTGTTACAATGTCCCATCTCTTTGATTTCGCCCTCGCGGAACCAGACCCCGGGAGCGATCTCTTTTACCGTCCCGGGCTGGGCCTCCGAACGGGAAATCCACAAGGCCGCCCCCGCAAGGACTGCGAACGCCGCGCTCAGCGGCCATCGAACCCAGCTCATGAGCGCCTCCTTCGATCCTGTTCCGAACAAGTCTACCGGAAAAGCCGCTAGAATGGAACGGAGAGCAGGAGGGGAGATGGCAGCAGTTCCGCGCCGGCGCACGGTGGTGTGCGATGTGGGCGGCGTCAAAATCGGCTTCGGCCACCCGATCGTGGTCCAGTCCATGACCAACACCGACACGGCCGACGTGGCCGCCACGGTGGCCCAGGCTGCAGCCCTGGCCCGCGCCGGCTCCGAACTGGTACGGATCACGGTCAACACGGAGGCGGCCGCAGCCGCCGTGCCTCGTATCGCGGAGGGTTTGGAACGGCTCGGCGTGCGCGTGCCGCTGGTGGGTGATTTTCATTACAACGGCCACATCCTGCTCCGAAAATATCCGGAGTGCGCCCGCGCGCTGGCCAAGTACCGCATCAACCCCGGAAACGTCAACATCGGCAGGCGGCACGACGACAACTTCCGCACCATGATCGAGGCGGCCGTCCAGTACGAAAAGCCCGTGCGCATCGGAGTCAACTGGGGCTCGCTGGATCAGGTGTTGCTGACGCAGTTGATGGACGAAAACGCCCGGCGATCGGAGCCGCTGGACGCCCGCGCCGTCACCCTGCGCGCCATAGTCGAAAGCGCCCTCCGGTCCGCCTCGGCCGCGGAGCGCTACGGCTTGCCGCATAACCGCATCGTGCTCAGCGCCAAAGTCAGCGCCGTGCAGGACCTCATCGAGGTGTACCGGATGCTGGCGGCCGAGTGCGATTATCCGCTGCATCTGGGACTGACGGAGGCCGGTCTGGGGACCAAGGGCATCGTCGCCACCACGGCGGCGCTGGCCATCCTGCTGCAGGAGGGCATCGGCGACACGATCCGGGCTTCCCTGACGCCTCTGCCGAACGGAGACCGCACCGAAGAGGTCGTGGTCTGCCAGCAGATCCTGCAGTCCCTGGGCCTCCGCAGCTTCAGTCCGCAGGTGGCCGCCTGCCCCGGCTGCGGCCGCACCACCAGCACGTTCTTCCAGGAGATGGCCGAGCAGATCCAGACCTATCTGCGCGAGCAGATGCCCGTCTGGAAGGAGCAATACCCGGGCGTCGAGGAGTTGAAGGTGGCAGTCATGGGCTGCGTGGTCAACGGGCCGGGCGAATCCAAACACGCCGACATCGGCATCTCCCTGCCCGGTACCTTCGAAGAACCGAAAGCGCCGGTGTATGTAGACGGACGCCTGCTCACGACCCTGCGCGGGGAAGGCATCGTCTCCGAATTCATCGCCATCCTGAATTCCTACGTGGCGGCGCGATGGGGGCGGCGCACTGAAGGCCCTGATATAATTGAGGATTCCGCCGAAGTGTTGAGTTCCCGTATCACAGCCCGTTCTTGAGAGGGAGTTTGAATGCCGACTGCCAAGGTGCAAACTGCGGAGCCCGGTGCCACTGCTTCACCCGCGCGCCAGGGTAGTTACCGAATTTTCAGCCGCATCGTGGACTGGATCACGACGGAGCGAATCGAGCTCATCAACATCACCGACCGCATCAACGACATCGTCCGCAAAAGCGGAATCCGCGAGGGGATTGTCCACCTGCAATCGCTGCACACCACCACGGCGCTGTTCCTGAACGAGTGGCAGGACGCCCTGCTCGAAGACATCAAGACCTTCCTCTCCCAGACGGTGGCGCGCGACCGCAACTGGCGGCACAATGATCCCGCCTTCTCCGACTGCGAGCGCAGCAACGCCGACTCGCACCTGAAAGGGATGCTGCTCGGCCAGAGCCTTTGCTTGCAGGTGCGGAATTCCAGCGTTTTGCTCGGCACCTGGCAAAGCATCATCTTCGCGGAGTTCGACGGCCCCCGCACCCGGAGCCTTGCCGTGCAGGTCTCCGGCATTTGAGGACGGCATGGCGCGGCACTTCACGCTGGAGGAGGCCGAGCGGCTGCTGCCGAGGGTCGTGGAAGATCTGCGCCAGGCCATGACCCTCCGCACCGAATACGGTAAGGCGGAGGCGGAGATTGAGTCCATCCTGCGGCGCGTCGCCCTGCTCGGCGGCTCCGTCATCAACCACCAGCACGTGGTGCGCCTCCAGTCGCGCCGGGAGGCGCTCGGGGCCCGCCTGAAGGAAGTCATCCAGGCAATTCACGACTACGGCTGTCTGGTCAAGGATCTGGACATCGGCTTGATTGATTTCCCCACGCTGTTCCGCGGCGAAGAAGTCTACCTCTGCTGGAGGATGGGCGAGGAGGGGATTCAGTTCTGGCACCGGGTGGAGGAAGGCTACCGCGGCCGCAAGAAGATTGACGCCGACTTCCTGATCCATCACCGCGGGGATCCCGCGCACTGACCTCGCCGGGCCGCGCTGCGTTCACCCCGGACGGGCCCCGGCGGCGAACAGGTAAACTAATGACCATGGGTCACGAGGAACTGATCACCCGGATTCAGCTCATACTGAATCAGATTCTGGATGCCAAGGGAGTTCCCCGTGTCGAGCTCAGCGAAGACGTGCCTGTTCTCGACGGCACGCTGCCCATAGACTCGCTCGACTTGGCCCAAATCGTCATCGAACTGCAATCGGCAACCGGCAAAGATCCCTTCCGGGACGGATTCATCCAGTTCCGCACCGTGGGCGAGCTGGCCCGGCTGTTCGCGGCATGAAGAGTTTGCGCACGGCACTGGAGGCGCGCGGCGATGCGGCGGTGGTGCTGCGCGAAGAGGGCCCGGCGAGCGGCGTGGAAATCCTCGCGCGCACCCGCCGGTTCGAAGACGCCTTGGTGTCTCACGGTGCGTCCCGGCTGCTTTCTCTGGATGAGGACCCCGCAACCCTGCTGGCGCTTTTGGTCCTGGCCGAGCAGCGCCCCGCCGGCCTGATACTGGGCCGAGCCTCGATCGGTGCGGAGCAGCTCCCGGATAGCCTTGAGCCGCAGCTCGTCGTGCACTCCCCGGATCGGATTGCCGCGCGCGCCCTCTCCGCTCCGGCCTGCGGGGAGGTCTCTCGGGCGGGGATCTTCCTGCTGACGTCGGGCACCACGGGTCCTCCCAAGGTTGTCCACCAGACGCTCGAGGCCTTGACCGCGCGCATGCAGGCGGAATCCCTGGCTCGCAACCGCGGAGGAATCTGGCTTCTCACCTACGAAACCCATTCCTTTGCCGGGCTGCAAGTCGTGCTCTCGGCCGCGTTGTCGGAGGGAGTCCTCGTGGTGGGCCAAGGCCGGACACCGGCCGAACTGGCCCGCCTGGCGAGAAAATACGGCGTCACGCATCTGAGCGGGACGCCCACCTTCTGGCGCTCCCTGCTGCTCGCCCTGGACACCGGCGGGCTGCCCGCACTCCGACAGATCACCCTCGGGGGAGAGGCCGCAGACCAGGCCACCCTGGATCGTTTACAGCGCACCTTCCCGCAGGCCCGCGTGACACACATCTACGCCTCCACGGAGGCGGGCGCCTTGTTTTCGGTCAGCGATGGCCGGGCGGGTTTCCCCGCAGCCTGGCTGGAGCAGGAGCTGCCGGGCGGCGTGCGGCTGCGCATTCGCGACGGGATGCTGGAAGTTCAGGCGCCGTCACGCATGCGGGGTTATGCCGGCGGCGAGCCGGCGCCGTGGACGGAGGACGGCTGGTTGCGGACCGGAGATCTGGTGCAGATCGAAGCAGACCGCGTCCTGTTCCGGGGGCGCCACGATCAGGTCGTCAACGTGGCGGGGCTCAAGGTGTTTCCCGATGAGGTCGCAGCTTACCTGCTGGCCCATCCTCTGGTCGGAGAGGCGCGTGTTTACGCCATCCCGAATCCCTTGACGGGCGCAGTCCTGGGCGCCGAAGTGGTGCCCGCAGCCGGCGCGCCGCCTCCGGAGGTCCTGGAAAAAGAGTTGCTGGTCTGGTGCCTCAAGGGCTTGCCCCCGCACAAAGTTCCGCGCCGGTTTCAGATCGTCGAACGCGTCGCTGTTTCCAGCTCATGGAAAAAGACAGGCCCGCAATGAAACACGTGGTGATCACCGGAGGGAGCCGCGGCATCGGAGCGGCCGCCGTGCGTTCCTTGCTCGAGGAGGGATACTTCGTTTCGACTTGCAGCCGCACGCCCAGTGACGCCGTTCGCTCGCTCCAGGCGGATCCGGCCGTTCGCGAGCGCTTCTACTACGAGTCCTTCGACCTGGCCCGGATCGAGTGTTACGAAGAGTTCCTGGACGCCTGCGTGGCCCGCGGCGGGCCGCTCTACGGGCTGGTCAACAACGCCGGCATCGCCGGGGCGGGCGTGCTGGCCACCTTCCCGCTGGCGGACTGCGAACGCATCATCCGCACCAACCTCCTCGGCCCGCTGGCCATGTCGCGCGCCGCGGCCCGGCATTTCCTCCGCCACCGCCGCGGCGGCCGGATCATCAACATCAGCTCGATCATCGGTAGCCGGGGCTACACGGGACTGTCGGCCTATTCCGCTTCCAAGGCCGGCCTGGACGGCCTGACGCGGTCGCTGGCCCGGGAACTGGGACGCCTCGGCGTGACGGTGAACTCCATCGCCCCGGGCTATGTCCGGACCGACATGTCCGCAGCTCTCTCCGAGGAGGATCTGAAGCAGGTCGTCCGCCGCACGCCGCTCGGCCGCCTGGGAGAGGCGGCGGATACCGTCGCGCTGTTGAAGTTCTTACTGTCGGAAGAAGCAGGCTTCATTACCGGACAGGTGATCCTTGTGGATGGGGGGCTCAGCTGCTGAGTCTGGTTACGGGCGGGGAAGCGACTGCCGGTGCGCTCCCGCCGGCGCGAGGGACAGGGGCGGCGGTGGCCTGTACCTTGTAGTCCGAGGGCGTTGAGGTTGGAATCCCAGATCACAGCCAAAGCCGTCCCCGTGCTGAAACGCTGGACGCTTTCGACCGCCGAGAAACTGGGCGCCTACGCCGTCTGCCGCGGTCTTTGCCGCCGCCGGCTCGCGGTGTTGTGTTACCACGGCGTCATTTCCCGCCGCCGGAACGAGTGGCAGGATCTGTTCACGTTTCTGGTGGATGTTTCGGAATTCACGGCGCAGCTCGAATACCTATGCAAACACTTCACGCCGCTCTCGGCATCGGAACTATGTGAGGGTTTACTCGGGAATCGGTCATGGCCCGGCAACCCGGTCGTAATTACCTTCGATGACGGTTATCGCAACAATGTGACGCTGGCCGCGCCCATCTTGAAAAAAATGGGAGTCCCGGCAATCTTCCATCTGACGACGGCCTACCTCGGTTCGCCTTCGATCCTCTGGACTACCGAGATGCGGCTGCGAGTCCTGGACTGGCCGGAGCCGGAGATTGCCTGCACGCTGGGCCGCTACGACCTCAGAAGCTGCGGTCCCGACCGCCGCCGGCGGCTCGGCGTAGCCAACCAGCTCGTGGAGCAGTGCAAGCGGGCTTCCCTTGAGACACGGGAGCAGTTGTTGGTCCTGCTGCGGTCGAAAACCGAAGCCCTCCCCTCGCTCTACGATGAAGAGGCGCATGCTTTCATGGACTGGCAGGAAGCCCGATGGCTCGCAACACAGGGATTCGAACTGGGCTCGCACACGGTTTCCCATCCCGTACTGACCTCGCTCGCCGCCGAGGCCGTGGAGTCCGAACTGCGACAGAGCCGGCAGAAGATCGAGACCGAGGCCGGCGCCCCTTGTCGGTTCCTGGCGTACCCGAACGGAGGCCCGGAGGACTACTCCGCTGAAGTGATGCGATGGGCGGAGCGGGCCGGCTACCAGGCGGCGTTCTCGGTCGAGGATCGCCATGCCGGAGAGCGCCCGCTCCGCTGGGCCATACCGAGGCTCAGGGTGTACCACGGAATGCCGGGCAATATTTTTCGCGCGAAAGTCAGCGGCGTGTATGCACTGGCCGGGCGTGAGGGCTAACAACCATCGAAAATGACGCTTCTTCGTCTCCTTGCTTTCGCCTTCCTCCGGGAACGAGCCGCGCGCCCGGCCGCCAACCGGTACACGCTCTCATGACCCGGGTCCGCTGCGCGAACGTGGATGATCTCCCTGCGATTCTCGACGTATCCGTCCGCAACGGGCTCACCGCCTTTGATCCGGACCTTCGCCGGCGCTGGTGGCTGAGCCATCCCTTCCGCAGCGAGCTGGAGCAGGTGCCCATGGGCTGGGTGCTCGAAAATGAGTCCGGCCGCATCGTGGGCACCATGACCAATGTCCCGATGTTGTACGAGCTGGAAGGGCGCCCTCTGAAATGCGCGATCGCGAGCTCCTGGGCCGTGGATCCGGACTACCGCCGCAGTTCGCTGTTGCTCACCATGTCCTACTTCGCTCAGGGCCATGTAGATTTACTGCTCAACGGCAGCGCCAACGAAACTGCCGCCCGGGTGATGACGGCATTCGGAGCTCAGCCCATCCCGGCCCCGGACTACCATTGCAGCTATTTCTGGATCCTCCGCCGGAGAGCGTTTGCCGCTGCGGCGCTCGAACGACGGCGCGTTCCCGGGGCCCGGTGGTTGTCCGTGCCGGCCGCGCTGGCGCTTGCGCTCGCCGCCCTTCCCGGCCGCCTCCCCCGCAAAGCGGCAGCCGAGATCCGGCACTTCGACAGCTTCGGCGAAGAGTTCGACCGGTTTTGGGAAAAACTGCGGCGGCAACCGGGCCGTCTTGTGGCGGTTCGAACGGCAAAGGCGCTCCAGTGGCGCTTCAGCCAGGCCTGGTGGCCCGACAAGCCCCTCATTGTAGGCGCCCTGCGCGAAGGCGAACTCGTGGGTTACCTCGTCGCGATGGCGCAGGCTCCAGAGCACTCCCGGGGCCTGCGGAGCTATCTTATCGGTGACCTTCAGGCGCTCGGCGACTCATCGGCCGTCATTAGCACGTTGCTGCGGGAGGCGGTGCGCACGGCACGTCGCCTCGGCGCGGGCTCGGTGCAGTGGATCGGATGGGCTCCCCCCAAGCGACAAGCAGCCTTGTCCCTGTTTCCGAGAAAGTATCGAAGCCGCGGCCATTGGCCGCTCTACTACCGGGTCGCAAGCGCCGACCTCAAATCCGCACTTTCCCGACCCGACTGCTGGGACTTTTCTCCCTTCGATGCGTTTTGACCGGCCGCCGGAATCAGGCGCGCCCCTGCAAGCAATTTCCTGCTAACCCGGCGGGTGCAGGCGCTTGCATCGAGCCGGTCCGCCGCCGGGTTCAATCACTTGTTTGCCGCGGGATCCCGGAGCGGCAGCGCTTGCCATGAGTGGCGGCCGGCTGAGGTAGGATTGCAAAAAGGCCCCGGCAGAAAATCCGGCGCCGGGTCCCGCGCAGACAGGAGGCTCGATGAAAACCGGTAACCGATCTGCCCCTTGGAGCCGCCGCCGCTTCGGAACTTTGCTGGTTCTGTCGCCGGCGGCTGTCCCTGCATCCCCATGGGCGCAGCAGCCCGGGCACGGCGAGCGGCCCTCGGATCGGCCCGCGCCTGGGTCCTTTCGACGTCCCCTGGTTCCGGAGACGCCCGCCTTTGAGGGAACACTGGAGTTCCGCCGCGGCAAAGTGACGCCGAAGGCCGAGCCGTTCCCGATGAGCCGGGTCCGCCTGTTGCCCGGCAGCCTGTTTTCGAAGGCACACGAATGGAATCGGGGTTACATGGCGCGCCTGAATGCCGACCGGCTGCTTTACACCTTCCGCGCCAATGCCGGCCTGCCTGTGGGTTCCGCCAAGCCTCTGGGAGGTTGGGAGCAGCCGGAAAACGGCCAGCGTTCGAGCGAGTTGCGCGGCCATTTCACCGGTCATTTCCTGACGGCAAGCGCGCAGCTGGCGGCGGCCGGCGACCGCGAGGCCAAAGCCAAGGCCGATTACATGGTCGCGGAACTGGCCAAGTGCCAGCAAAAGCTCGGCGGCGCCTATCTCAGCGCCTTTCCCACCACCTGGTTCGACCGTCTGGAGCGCGGCGAACGCGTCTGGGCTCCCTTCTACACCATCCACAAGATCATGGCGGGCCTGTTCGACATGTACCGCCTGGCGGGCAACCGGCAGGCGCTCCAGGTTCTCGAAGGGATGGCCGCGTGGGTGGATGAGTGGACCGCCTCGAAAAGCGAGGCCCACATGCAGCAGATCCTGAACGTGGAGTTCGGCGGCATCGCCGAAACGCTGTACCATCTGGCCGCAGCCACCGCCGAGGACCGCTGGGCTCGCGCCGGCGACCGGTTCCAGAAGAAAAGCTTCCTCAACCCGCTGGCCGCCCGCCGCGACGAACTGCGCGGGCTGCACGCCAACACCCATATCCCGCAGGTGATTGCCGCGGCGCGCCGCTATGAACTCTCCGCAGACGCTCGCTTCCGCGACGTAGCCGAGTTCTTCTTTTACGAGATCAGGACCGCGCGTTCCTATGTCACCGGAGGCACCAGCAACGCCGAGGCCTGGCTGGCGCCGCCCCGGAGGCTCGCCGCCGAATGGCGGCAGAGCGTCAACACGGCCGAGTGTTGCTGTGCGTACAATATGCTTCGCCTGACACGCTACCTCTACGGCTGGAACCCGGATCCGACTTACTTCGATTACTACGAGCGCCTGTTGCTCAACCACCGGATCGGCACGATCCGTCCGAACTCAGGCTATACGCAGTATTACTTGTCTTTGAGTCCTGGCGTCTGGAAGACGTTTAACACAGAAGATCAGACCTTCTGGTGTTGCACCGGCACCGGCATCGAAGAGTTCTCGAAACTCAACGACAGCATTTACTGGCACGACAAACAAGGACTCTACGTGAACTTGTTCCTCCCCTCCGAGCTCGACTGGCCGGAAAAGGGTGTCAAGCTCCGCCTGGAGACGCAGTATCCGGAGTCGGAGGACATCGCCCTGACCGTGATCGCCGCACCTTCGGAGACTCTGGCGATCAGGCTCCGCATCCCCGGGTGGCTCGAAAGCTCGCCGGCCGTGAAGCTCAACGGCAGAGTGCTGGAGGTCTCCGCTTCGCCGGGAAGCTACCTGACCCTGAGCCGGGTCTGGAAGGCGGGCGACATAGTGGAGCTGCGGCTCCCCATGCATCTGGGCGTCGAAGCCATGCCGGACGATGCACACTTGCAGGCCTTCCTTTACGGCCCGCTGGTTCTGGCAGGCGATCTGGGCGCAGAAGGCCTCACGGAAGCACACATCATCGGCCCCAATTTTCGAGTGGGCGCGCCGGGTGTCGAGCAGCACGGCTCGCCTCTGGGGCCCTCCAACCGGGTCCCGCCGGTTCCGGATCTCGAGATCCCCAGGTTGCGACCGGCCGGCGAGGATCCCGCCGCCTGGATCAAGCCGGCGGCACAGCCGCTCACCTTCCGGACCGTCGGGCAGAGCAAGGACGTGACGCTGGTGCCGCTCTACCGCCTCTTTGACCGACGCTACGCCGTCTACTGGGAGACCGTTTAGCACTGACGCAGGAGACCGCCGAACTGCCGCAGAGCGAGGACTGCGCAGGAGGAGGCGCGCTTCAGCTCCAGTAATTTCGATCCAGGCTGCGGTACTGCACCGCTTCGGCCACGTGTTTGGCGCTGATGGCTTCCGAGCCGGCTAAATCCGCAATCGTACGGGCGACTTTCAGCAGCCGGTCGTGACCCCGCGCCGAAAGTCCCAGTCGGCGCACCGCCGTTTCCAGAGTGCGTTCGCCGGCCTCATCCAGTTCGCACAGCTTCCGCAGCAGGCGTGTGGGGATCCGGGCGTTGGGGAAGCCGCGCGCCTGCTGGATCCGCCGCGCCGCCAGCACGCGCTCCCGCATCTCGGCCGAGGAAGCGCCGCCGCCCTGGCCGCGCATCTCCTTGAAGGGGACCGCGGGAACTTCGATATGCAGGTCAATGCGATCGAGCAGCGGCCCGCTGATCTTGGACAGGTAACGCTGGATCATCGCTCCGGTGCAGCGGCATTCCCGGGTGGCATCTCCGAAGAAGCCGCAGGGGCAGGGATTCATGGCCGCCACGAGCATGAAGCTGGCCGGCAAAGACAGCGTCATGTTGGCGCGCGCAATCGTGACCGAGCCCTCTTCGAGGGGCTGGCGCAGCAGCTCCAGCACGTTGCGATGAAACTCCGGCAATTCGTCCAGAAACAGCACGCCGTTGTGCGCCAGACTCACCTCCCCGGGCCGCGGCATGCCGCTGCCTCCGCCGAGCAGGCCCGCGTCGGACACGGTGTGGTGCGGCGCGCGAAACGGGCGCTCGGTCAGCAGCCCTGCCCCGGAAGGCAGCGTGCCCGCCACGCTATGCACCTTGGTGGTCTCCAGCGCCTCTTCGAAGGTCAGCGGCGGCAGGATTCCCGCCAGGCGCCGCGCCAGCATGGTCTTGCCCGAACCCGGCGGGCCGATCATCAGCACGTTGTGCCCACCCGCCGCAGCCACCTCGAGCGCGCGCTTGGCCGTCGCCTGCCCGCACACTTCGCGAAAATCCAGCCCGTGGGACGAAGCCGCGCCCAGGGCCGGTGCCGGGGCCGCCGCCGGGGTGAACTGATCGGGCTCGACCATCAGCTTGACGACTTCGGTGACGTGCGTGACGCCGTAGACCCGCACGCCCTCCACCACCGCCGCCTCGGCAGCATTGGCCGCCGGCACCACCAGGTTCTCCACCCCGTGCCGGCGCGCGCAGGCGGCGATCGGCAATGCGCCCCGGACCGGCCGTATCGCCCCGTCCAGCGACAACTCCCCCACCAGCAGGAAGCGGTCCGTGGGCGGCACCGTCCCCATGGCGCCCAGGATTCCCACCGCCATGGGCAGGTCAAACCCCGCCCCCTCCTTGCGCACGTTGGCCGGCGCCAGGTTGATGGTGACGGCTTTGTTGGGATAACCCAGACCGGAGTTGAGCAGCGCGGACTTGATCCGTTCCCGGCTTTCCTTCACCGCCGTGTCCGGCATGCCCACGGTGATGAAGTTCTGGGTTGATCCGGAGGCGTACAGATCCACCTCGACATCAATGGGACAGGCGTCAATACCGTAGACCGCTGCGCTGCGTGTCCGGAACAGGGCCAAGACATCAAATAGTGGCCCTGGCGGGGGCAAAATCTCACGGGCACTCAGGCGGCGCGCGGCCCGTCAAGGGAATCAGAACGATTTCGATGTTTGCCGCGCTACCAACCACCGACTGCGCCACCTCCCGGTTGCGGGCACACCCCTCCCGTTTGTGGATCGACGTATGTAAGAATATCGATTAGCTGATCGTGCACTCGTTTCGGGAAGCCGTCAATGGATGACAGGCAGTTTACGCGTGTCGCAAAGGCGCTCGCCGATGCCAGACGCTTCGAGATCTTTCAGGTGATTGCTGCCGAGGTCGAGATTTCCTGCGGCGCCATCGCTCAGCGCTTTCCCATCGGCCAGTCCACCGTATCCCACCATCTCAAGGTGCTCGCCGACGCCGGGCTGGTCGAAGTGCGCAGGGAGGGGCAGCACGGCTACTTTTCGGCCCGCGTGGACGTCCTCGATGCGTACACCGAGGAGTTGCGGCGCCGGATCGGCCTCACCCGCAGATCCGGCGCGTCCCGTTAGGGGGAGGCAGTGGCAGCCGAAGTGGCGGTTTTGTCGAAGCAGGTTCGATCTGTTGAAGAACGTCGCAATTCGTTCAATAACGAACACGAGGAGGTTTCCAAATGGAGAAGCTGGAACGGTTCGCGCCCCTGGTAGGGCGCCTTCTGCTGGCGCAGATCTTTCTGGCCAGCGGGCTCAACAAGATTGGCGCCTGGGAACAGACGGCCGGCTACATGGCCTCAAAAGGCATGCCGCTCGTGCCGTTGTTTCTCATCGCCGCAATCGTCTTCGAGGTGGCCGGAGGACTCAGCCTCGCGCTCGGCTATAAGGCCAGGCTCGGCGCGGCGGCGCTCATCGTCTTTCTGATTCCGGTGTCACTGATCTTTCACAATTTCTGGACCTATGAAGGAATGGAGCAGCAGGTGCAAATGGCCATGTTCATGAAGAACCTGGCCATCATGGGCGGGCTTGCGGTGGTGGTCGGCCGGGGAGCCGGCCCGCTGAGCCTCGACAGCCGCCACCAAACGTAGATGGGGCAGGGGAGCCCCGGGACTGCACCGGACGGAGTCCCGCTCATTTTCTGACACTCCGGTGAGCCGGAGCCTCCCGCCATCAGTGTAAGGTCGGAGCCCTTCAGCGCGGGCATGTTCGACGTGCGGCAAAGTGCAGGACTACGCCCGATCCGGCTCCGCCGTATCTCAAGCTTCAGGCGACCCAAATTCTTGGGCAACCGGCGGTCGTCGCGTCGGACTCTAAGTCACACGGTCGGCGAGTTTCGCAACAACGCCGGCGCGCTGCTGCACTCCAAGGGTGCCCACCCTGGTACACCACAGCCGAATTACTTCGTCGCCTCAGGCTCGCCGCCACCGTGGGTGCGGTGATGTCCCGCACGGTCTTCAGCGGTTCGAGTCCCGCTCGATCAGCCGCTTCTCGCGCTCGAGGGTTTCGACGTCGGCGATGCGCTGCTCGCCCAGCGCGCGCACCACCTCACCGACCACCGCCGGGTTGGCGGCGATGCCTCCGATCTGCTCGACCACCGCCTGTGCGATCGCGGGCAGCTGGGCGGAAGACCCGCGCGGCGCTCACCCGCATTGGTGACGCCCCGTTGCCGGAACGGCGTGTAGCGTGCAAGGGCGCGCGCCGGTTCCCGGATCTTGTCAGGCTCCGCACCCTCTTCATCGGCCTGCAATCGCCAGCCCATCTCCTCAGATTTTGTCCCATTCCCAGAGTGTGAAGGAAAGCATACGATCGACCGGCATGTTCGCATGCTTCAGATGGACGATGATTTGGCCTCGGTGGTGACCTTCGTGGGCAATCGCGTATGCAAAGAACGCGTGGACGCCTCGCTTGAAGGATTTGATCTTACCAGACTGTGCCGCTACGTTGAGCATATTGGCGACGGCGTCGGCTGAGGCTTCTAGCGACGTTTTGAGATCCTCCTTGTCGGCACTTCCCTTTTCAATTTTGCGGAGACTCTTTGCGGCCGTCGGTGCTTGTACCTCCAGCCACATAATTCGGGTATTGTGCAGGTGCGCGAACTGATCGGCGACGCTGCGGGCACGCGTACTTGGAATGAGCGAAAGCTGCTCGTCGCTTAGGGCATCAAGAAGAATGAGATTGACGCGATTATTCAAACGCCAAATCTCAGCCAGGCTATACGGTGAGACGTTAGACATCCAATGATTATAACACTACATACTCTAAAGTGGGCGGAGTCCTAGATGTCCAGCGGAGTCTCGGTGTCGATCTTGAGCAGATCGAGAATGGGCCGGTCGATGACCAGCGCCAGGCTGTTCCCGTGCCTGGTCAGCTTTTTCTGCGTGGCGCTCCGTCACTCCGATGGCACCACCATGTAGTAACGGACCATCCCGTGTCAACCGGGCGAGTTTGCGAGTTCGAAGTCTCCTACCGCCCTACGCTCTCAACCGGCCTGTCAACAAACGCGGACCTCTCAACAGAGAAAACGGAGAGTTTGAAGGGTTGAGAGAGGCCCACGAACTGAACCATCATGGTTCAGCGCGCACCCCGGCCGGGGGCGTTTCCAACCGGAGAACCGCGCGGAAACGCAAATGCTGGCGAATGTTTGGGATAACGGGCGAC
>JBBIJF010000040.1:0-31871 GCA_037446115.1 Acidobacteriota bacterium
AGGGTCCCCCAAGCTGGGGCGGGCCCAAGGGGCCGGAGACGGACCACCGCCGGGTGTTTTGCTCCCGCAACCGGATCCGGAGGTCGGCTACGAGGCGATCGGGGTCTCGCTCCAGCTGGACCGAATCCGCAGACAGCGGTTCGAAAAACCCGAGGCGGTCCAGACGGCGGAGGCTGCGGGCCAGGCGCTGGGCGTCGAGCGTTTTGCCTTCTTCGAGCAGCAAGGCTTTGCGCAACGCCTGGTCGCTCACGCTGTGGTTTCCCGCGAACTCGATGCGGCGTATCCGGTAGGCGGGCCCGGGTTCGGTGAAAACGTTCAGATCAACGCCGCCGTCATCCGCGCTTTCGGCCTTCACCCATGCGCGGAAATCGAGTCTTCCTTCGCGCAGGGCGCGGTTGCGCTCGGCCAGCAGGCAGGCGCAAACGTCCCCGGCCGGCACGGCTCGTCCGGCCGGCAGCCGCGCGGCGCCGACTGGATATCGGCGCCCGGGTCGGACCTGGATCTTGACGGCGACCCGTCCTTCTTGAAACTCCACCGCGTCGAGCAGTACGCGCGCCTCCAGCCAGCCGCGGCTCACGTAAAACGCCCGGAGCCGTTCCAGGTCGCTGGCAATCGCGTCATAGGAAAACGGCGGCCTCGATTTCCACACAGCCGGCAGGATCACTCTGGGGCGAAGCGCGCGGAGTGCTTTGCGAAGTTCGGCGGCATCCTCTCCGGAGAACTCCACGTGGCCGATCACCCAACGCTTTCCGGGGCGCGCATGGAAGACGAGATCTACTTGGCGCGGCGCCACCGGCACAAGCTGTGCCTCGACAGCGGCGTCCTTGTAGCCATCCAGGAGGAGCTGCCGCCGTACGGCTTCCGCCAGCAGCGGCAGGTCGGCGTGGTTCAACCGATCGCGGCGGGGCAGGGCGAGGCGCTGCTGGAGGGACCGCGGTTCCAGGCGCACTTTGCGCACGGCGTAGTCGGAGGGATACGCAGGCGGCTCCGCGGCCGGCAAGCTCAGAGCTGCGGCCAGGATGGCGCACACGCGCATGTCTTTATTGTCCCGCGCGCAGCTCTGGATCGGCGACCGGCCGCGCTTCATCCCACGGGTCGAAGGGGGCAATGTGTGCGTGGAGCTGGAGAGGTGAAAAGGACCACAATCGCCCGTTCACGCCGGAGCTCCCCGTGGGCCGCGCGAGCCGGCCACATCGTGTTTGCGCTTTGTTTTCAGATTGTTACAGCACGGATTGCGGTCGACAGGGTGCGCAACACGTAATAAGGAGTTGCGCGCTCGTTAACATATAGGTTAACATAGGGCTGGCAGTTGGCACGTCCGATCGCTTATAGAGGGAGGGTGTTCACCATAGCCTACGCTGTGGACGACAACGGCCGCTCGCCCGGCAAGCAATTCTTCGACGCATTGCCTGTAGAGGACAAGGCCAAGCTGATGCGCCTTTTCGCACTGCTGGGAGACCAAGGGAAGATCAACAACCCTGAGAAGTTCCGGAAGCTGGAGGGAGATTTGTTCGAGTTCAAGTCGTTCCAAATTCGGATGCCGTGTCGTTTTTTGCCAAGTGGTCTCGTCCTGATCTCGCACGGGTTCCTAAAGAAGCGCGACCGGACGCCAAGAAAAGAGATTGAGCGAGCCAAGAGGATTTTTGAAGAAGAACAGCAGCGGGCCGGATAAGCAGGCTCGCAAGAGTCTCCTTCGTGAGAAAGAAGCTATGAAGACCAAGACGCAGTTCGAGGAACTGATGGAAAGCCCCGAGTTTCGCAAGCTCTACGCGATCGAGGGGCTGGTTACCGAAGCCGGTGAGTTCATTGCGCGGCTGATGGAAGAGCGAGGCGTGACCAAGGCCGAGCTTGCCCGGCGCCTGGGCAAGTCGCGAGCCTACATTACGCAGATGCTCAGTGGTTCGGCGAATCTTACGATTCGGACGCTGGCCGAGTTGGCTTATGCTCTCGGCGCCGAGGTGAAACTGGAAGCGGTACCGTTGGAATCCGTTGAACGGAAGCAGGCGCGAGCTGAATTGCCGCGGCCGGTTTGGAGAGTCGTCGAGTTGGCCGGGCATCCACGCAGGGAGCATGAAGAGGCACCGGCGTCGAGGGCCTTAGTGAGGGCCGGCGGTGAAACTGCTCCTGCCCTTCCCTACGTCGCATGACGCCGATCACCATCCAACAGACGGCCGAGCAGGCCAAGTTGGCTTTTGAATTACACAGGCATGCGGAGATCCAATCTGTCCGTTTAGTGAAATCCCGCGCGTCGAGTCGGTCTCCGCTTGAGCCGTTCCGGGGTCCGATTGCGCTCAGGCTCAAGCACAAGGCACGACAAGCGCCGGCGCCGGAAGGGCTCCTCCGGCTGGAGATCACTTTTCAAATGAGCGGAGCCGAGGAGAAGGCCGCGTCGGCTGCTGACTCCGGAAAGGCCAGAGAACCGCTCGTAGTTGTCGAGTGCACCTGGGAGGTGGACTACCGGCTCGCAGAGAAATATCAGCCCACTCCTGAGGCCGTGCGGGCCTTCAAGAACGGGAATGCGGTCTTTAACTGCTGGCCGTATTTCCGCGAGTATGTTCAGAACACGATCACGCGCATGAATCTGCCACCTTTGACCCTTCCTCTGCTTCGCCTGTTGCCGAAGCTCCCAAAGACAAAAGGAACTTCGCTTTGGCTGTCGCAACGCGCTGAGCCGGACGAAAGGTAGACGGGCACAGAGCCCGGAAGGTGTCGAGCTATTCGCAAGCTCGAGGAGCGAGGCTGGCTGTGCGGCATCGGCCCCGGCCACCCGCCGTTTAGCGGCTCCCGGCCGGTTGCGGCGTCCGGAGGGGTCGGGATACGATCAACACGAGATTTCTTACGTATGACAAGGAAGCGGACATTTGCCCGTCGTTCCCGCGACGTGCCTCCGGGAGGCGCCCAGCCGGGTTCTGCGCAGAGTTTGCAGATCAACGCGCCCGTGGAGCTGCGGCTCGAGGAGACGGGCAACCGGCGCCGTATGCCGCGCGTGCTTTCTTTGTCCGGAGCTTTTTGGCCGGCAGAGAATCCTCAGCGGCGCCTGGAAATTCCGGTACCGGGCGGAGCCGGACTCAACCGGCGCGCCGGCGAAAATCGAGCCATGGTCTGTGTTGCAAGACGCGATCTGGTGCTGCCCGTCCCCGGCGGAGCCGGAGATGCGCCAAGGGCCGAGGTCTTTACGTTGCGCGACAGGAGGAGCCATGCGAGCCGTCGTTAATCCGGCCTTGTGGCTGGGATGGATTGCCCTGGGTGCGGCTGCGGGCGCCCAGCCGCCGACCGAATTGTGGGCGCGGGGATACTCCGTGATCCCGGCGCCGCAGCGGGTGGTACTGGCGGGCGGAGATATCGTGGTGGACGCCACCTGGCGAGTGGACGCGGGCAGGCTAGGGCCGCGGCACATCGCCGCCCGCAGCCTCCTCGCCGACCTGAAAGCGTTCCACGCGCTGGAACTCGAACCGGGCGCCACCGAGCGCAAAGTGATCCGCCTGGCGATGGCTCCGGCGACGGTGAAGACGGGCGGCGATGCGGGCATCGAGCGCCAGGCCTACCGGCTGCGCATCACGCCCGAGGCGGTGGAGATCACCGGCAATGCCGATCCCGGCGTCTTCTACGGGGTGCAGACGCTGGTGCAGTTGCTCAAGCGGGACGGCGCCGGCCGGCTGCGGCTCCCGGAAGGAGTCATCGAAGACTGGCCGCGGCTGGAGTTGCGCTTCCTGCACTGGGACACCAAGCACCATCAGGACCGCATGGAGACGCTGAAGCGCTACCTGGACTGGGCGGCCCGGTTCAAGGCCAACATGATCGGCTTCGAGCTCGAAGACAAGTTCGAGTATCCGACGCATCCGGTCATCGGCGCTCCGGGCGCCTTCACGACGGCGCAACTGCAAGAGATCGTCCAGTACGGACTGGAGCGGTTCATTCAGGTCGTGCCCCAGATCCAGGCGCCAGCGCACATGGCGTACGTGCTCAAGCATCCCGAGTTTGCCGAGCTGCGTGCGGATGGGAACAATTACCAGTCCAACTGGTGCGACCCGCGGACCTACGATCTGATCTTTTCGATGTACGACGACGTGATCCGGGCCACGCAGGGGGTCGGGTATCTGTTCGTCTCGACCGACGAGGTCTACTATGCGGGAATTGATCCGCGCTGCGGCAAGCCGTACAACGAGGAGAACCGGAGTCTGGCGTGGGTCGAGTTCGTGCGGCGCGCCCACGAGCATCTGAAAAAACGGGGCCGCAAGATGCTGATCTGGGCGGAATACCCGCTGCTCCCGCACCATGTGAAGCTGCTGCCGCCGGACATCATTGACGGCGTCATCGGCGAGGAAGAGTATCTGGAGTGGGAGAACAAGCTGGGGATGCGGCAGCTCGGCTATGTCTCCATGCAAGGCGCCGAGCGGCTGTTTCCGGACCACCTGAGCCTGGAGCGCGGCGGGCGGATTTCACTGGGGCGGCTGGAGTCCGCCTTCGAGTATCTGGCGCGGGGCCGCCACTGGCGGGGCAACCCGATCGGAGTGTTCGGCGCCGCATGGGACGATTCCGGGCTGCACAACGAGACCTTCTGGCTGGGCTGGTCCGCCGTGGCCCAGTGGGGCTGGAATCCGGGCAAGGCATCGCCGGCGCAGCACGCGGCCGAATTCATGCAGGTCTACTACGGGCCGCGGATCGAGAACATGGTGGAGGTGTACCGGATGATGCAGGCGCAGGCGCGGGCGTGGGAGCGGACCTGGGACCGCGTGGTGTCGCGCGTGCGCGGGCCGGGCTACGGCAATTCCTACGGCAAGGGGATCGGGACGACCCGCTATGACCTGACGCTCGAGCCGCCGGGGCGGCCGCGACTGCCGGATCTGGAGGTCGAACCGGTGGTGCGCGAAAAATACCGGGCTTTCGTCGAGGAGGCCCGGCAGCGGATGCTCGAAAGCGATCGCCTCATCCATGCCTTGCAGGCCAATCTGGGCAAGGCGGAGCGGAATCATTACAACCTGGAAGTGTTTTTATCGCTGGCGCGGTTCATGGGGCACAAATGGCGGCTGCTCGACCGCATGGCTCAGGCCGAGGAAGCGCTCGAGCAGGCCCATGAGAGCGCCGCGAAGAAGAACGCGGCCGAGGCGGTCGGGCACCTGGTCACGGCCTACAATCTCGTGGACCGCGTGCGGAGCCAGGGCGAGCAGGTTTTCGCCGAACTCACGGCCGCGTATGAGAAGAGCCGGTTTCCCAAAGGCCAGAGCGCGGGCGGACGCAACTTCGTACACGTTCTGGATGACACCAAGGATCATTGGGCGGACCGCACGCCGGATCTCGGCTTCATGATGGCGCCGGAGCGGAGCATCGGTCTGGAGCAGTGGCTCAAGGACCTGGCCCGGCTGATCCACACCTACGCACGCGAGCATAACGTACCGGTAAAAGGGCTGGCGGCCGAGCGGCTGGAAGAGTAATCGCGGTACAAATAAGGGCATGGCAAGACCGACGCGGCGAGACTGTTTGCGGGCGCTTCCCCTGGCGGTTGCGGTGCGGGGCGCCGAGGCGGCTCCGGCTGGCGGAGCGCGGCTGAAGACGGCCATTTGTGCGTATTCCTACCGACAGGCGCTCGCCCGAAAGACCATGACCTACGAAGACTTGGTGCGGCTGGCGGTGGAGCACGGGTTGGACGGACTCGACTTGACGGTGTACTGGTTCCCGAGCACCGCCGACGATTTTCTGCTGCCGCTGCGCCGGCTGGCCTATAAGAACGCAGTCGAGATCTACTCCCTTTCGATCCGCACCGACATGTGCCGGGCGGAGCCCGAGGCCCGGGAAAGGGAAGTGGCAGAAGTGCGCCGGTGGGTGGACGTGGCGGAAAAACTCGGGGCCGGCCACATCCGCGTCTTCGGCGGCAACGTTCCGCGAGGCAGGACCGAGGACGAGGCCGTGGGCTGGGTGGTGGAGACGCTCCGGCGCAGCGCCGAGTACGCGGGCCGCAAGGGCATCCTTCTCGGCCTGGAGAACCACGGCGGGATCACGGCGCGGGCCGAGCGGATCCTGGAGATCGTGCGGAAAACGGATTCGCCGTGGGTCGGCATCAACCTGGACACGGGCAACTTTCGCGAGGATCCCTATGCGCAGATCGAGATGTGCGTCCCCTACGCGGTCAACGTCCAGGTCAAGAGCGAAGTGCGGGGTCCGGGCGGACGGCCGGAGCCACAAGACTGGGACCGCATCGGCGCCCTGCTGGCGCGGGCGGGCTACCGGGGCTACCTGGCGCTGGAATACGAGGCGGCGGAAGATCCGGCCACGGCCATGCCGCGCCTTCTGGCGGAGTTGCGGCGGGTGGCGGCGAAGTACTCGGCCTGAAGGCCGCACCCGTCACCACTGTTGACAAATTCTCAGATAAGAAGTATTCTATTTTAGGGTGCGAACCTCCAGGTCCGACATCATCGCCTTGTTCCGGGAGCGCGGCGTGCGCTGCACGGCGCAGCGCTACGCCATCCTGGATTACCTGATGCGGCACCCCAGCCATCCCACGGCCGAAGAGATCTACCGGGCCATCAACCGCACCGATCCCCGCGCGTCGCTGGCGACCGTCTACAAGGCGCTGCACACGCTGGCGGCGGCGGGTCTGATCCGCGAGGTGCATTTGGGAGGCGGTGCCGTGCGCTTCGAAGCCAATACCGAGCGCCATCACCATTTTGTGTGCGAGCGCTGTGGGCGCATGGAGGATCTGGACTGGTTCGACATTCCCCGGCTACCCGAGAAGGCGGCTGCGGGCCGGCGCAAGCTGCTCGGATACGAGCTGATTCTGCACGGCCTGTGCGCGCAGTGCGCCTGAAGGCGGCCGGCCGCGGTGGGTTTTGCGCCTGACTGCGTGCGGCAGGCGCCGGGATTCATCGGGTCATCTTCCATGACGGAGGGACACCATGGGTAAGGTTGCAAGGCAAGTTGTCGAACAGGCAGGCATTGACGTCAACGTTCTGGTGGACAAACTCGTGCGGGCGGCCGCAGCCGAGTTTACCACCTTCTACTACTACACGATCCTGCGCGTGAACTCGATCGGTTTCGACGGTGAGGGACTGAAAGAAATCATCGAGGACGCGCGCATCGAGGACCGCAATCACTACGAGGCGCTCGTGCCGCGCATCTACGAGCTCGGCGGCGCGCTGCCGCGAGACATCCGCACCTTCGCCGACATGGCGGCATGCCCGGACGCCTACCTTCCGGCGGACCCCCGGGACATGAAAGCCATGCTGAACGTGCTCGTGGAGGCGGAGCGCTGCGCCATCCGGGTCTACACCGACATCTGCAATATGACTGCAGGCAAGGATCACCGCACCTACGAGCTGTCGCTGGCCATCCTTCACGAAGAGGTGGAGCACGAGGCCTGGTTCTCGGAGTATCTGGGCGAAGGACCGTCCGGTCACTTCCGCCGCGGAGCGCCGGGAGCCTCGCCCTACACGCGGCGTTTCATGTCGGCCGATATCGGCTAGTCCGTTCCGCTCCATGGCTCTGGTGCACGCCGGCCGGGTGGAAGATCTTCCACCCGGCCGCACCAAGCTGGTGTATCTGGAAGCCAAACCCGTGCTGCTGGTCAACTGGCAAGGCTCGGTGTACGCTCTGAGGGGCATCTGTCCCCACCAGGGCAAGTTGCTGGAGGGCGCCACAGTCTGGGATCATGTGATTGACTGTCCCTGGCATCATTTTCAGTTCGACGTGCGGACCGGGGAGAACCTTTATCCGAGGAACGTGTATCCGCGGGACTTGCCTGATCTGGAACGACAGGTGCGCCCGCTGAGCACGTATCCGGTCCGAATCCAGGAGGGGGAGATATGGGTGGATCTGGGATGAGCGATCTGGCTTCCAAGCATTGCGTGCCGTGCCGCGGCGGGGTGCCGCCTCTGAAGGGCGAGGCGCTCCGCCCGTACGCCGAGCAGCTTCCTGACTGGAAGATCGTAGAGGAGCATCACCTGCTGAAGACGTTCGCCTTTCCGGACTTCCGCAGCGCGCTCGAGTTCGTCAACCGCGTGGGGGAGATCGCCGAAACCGAAGGGCATCATCCGGACCTTTACCTGACCTGGGGCCGGGTGGATGTCAAGACCTACACTCACAAAATTGACGGGCTGACGGAAAGCGATTTTATTTTGGCCGCCAAGGTGGACCGGGCGTTTGCGGAATCGAAGGCGCGCGCCGAAGGGGCCGACTAGCCGGCCGCGCCTCACTGTTCGCCGAGCACGATCGCCGCAATGTGGAGGGCGGCGGGCTCGAGATTGACGCCCTCGAGGTTGGCCATCAGCGCCACCGCAAAACCCCGTTCCGGACGCATGAGCAGCAGCGTGCGCACGCCCTGCTGCGCTCCTCCGTGCCCCACCCAGCGCTCTGTGCCGCGCTCGAAGATTTGCCAGCCGAGCCCGTACGGCGTGCTCTTGCCGTCCCGCGTCTTCTGCGGCGTATACATGCGCCGCACGGTCTCCTTGCTCAGTAGCGTGCCGCCGTTGAGGTGAAGGGCGAAATCCACGAGATCCTCGACGGTGCCGACCAGTCCGCCGCCGGGGATCTTGTTGCTCGTGTCCGCCAGAGCGCAGTTTTCGATTCTGCCGCCGAGAACGCGCCGGTAGCCGCGGGCGCGGTCGGGGATGAGGTCGTATACATTGTCGTCCCGCATGCGGCGCAGGCCGGCGGGCTCAAAGATGTGGCGGCGCAGGTAGTCCAGGAATTTCATCCCGCTTGCGCCCTCGACGGCGGCGCCCAGGAGGTTGTAGCCGTAGGTCGTGTAAGAGAAGCGCGTTCCCGGTTCGAACAAAAGCGGGTCATTCTGGAAGATCTGCAACGGTTCGAGGAGATCCGTGTAGTGGCGTGTGCTGTTGATTTCCGCCCCGTCACGGTAGTGACGGATCCCGCTCTGATGACATAACAAGTGCCGAATGGTTACGGGCCACTGTTTTTTGGGGAAGGAGGGTACATATTTTTCGACGGGCGCTTCCAGCTGCATCTTGCCTTGCTCGACCAGCTGCAGGACCGCCACCGCGGTAAAGGGTTTGGAGATGGAAGCGAGGCGGTAGACCGTGGAGGCCTTGGCCGGCACGTGATTTTCCAGGTCGGCCAGCCCGAAGCCGGCGGCCCACACCATTTTTCCCCGGGCTGCCACCGCTACAGACATGCCCGGGATGTTTTGCCGGGCCATCTCGGCGGTGATGACCCGCTCGATCTCCTGGACCTGGCGGCGCTCAAGCCGAGCCTGCCCCAAGGCCAGGGCCGGCAAGGCGAGCAACAGGAAGCCACGGCGTGAGATTTGCACGACGGTCATGGCACTGCCCACCACCCTAACACTCCGGCGGCGAACATCGCTGCGAATCCGGCGGTGAGGCGCAGCCCGAAGTCACGGCCGCCGGAGGAGAAAGCGATCGCGGTTTTGACGACGGCGTTGGAGCCCAGCGCCAGCAGCACGGTGACCCAGGCGGCTTCAGGGGTGAGCCGCCCGGTGTGGAGCAACTCCGCCGCGGAAACCGCCACCGCATCGGTGTCGAGCGCGCCGCCGAGGGCCCCGGCCCAGTACACGCCCCCTCCGCTGCCCGCAGCCGCGGCGGCTTTGGTGAAAAACAGCACCACGGTAAAGACGGCGCCGAACTTCAAGGCGGGCCACAGGTGCAACGGGTTCGTCAGGCTGAGGCCTCCCGAAGCGGGCGCAGGCGCTTTCCGGGGCGCGAGCGCGGCGCTGGCGGCGAGTCCGGCCAGACTCATGAGCGCCATGGGACCTACCAGCGCCGAGGCCAGGGGAGCGCCCAGCACGGCCAAAACGGCCAGTAGTCTCGGGAACTGCACGGCGTTGGCCAGAACGGCGGCCTGCGCGTAGAGGGCCGCCTGCTGCGGGCGGTCCCGGCAGCTCCGTGCGAAAGAAGCCGTCGCCGCAGTGGTGGAGGCCACACCGCCCAGCACACCGGCCAGACGCAACCCGCGTCCGCTGCCGAGAAATTTTTCCAGGAAGTAGCCGACGTAGGAGATCGAGGAGACCAGAATGACAAAGGTCCACACCTTTCGCGGATCCAGGAAGCCGTAAGGGCCGAAGCTGCCGGCGGGGAGCACGGGGTAGATGATGAAGATCAGGGCCAGGAAGCGGAGCGTGTCATTGAATTCGGTGTCGGTGATGGTTTCGCGGATCAAACGGTGCAACGAGCGTTTGGCTTCCAGGAAGGCGACCACCACTACGGCCGTTCCCACCGCCAGCGGCGCTCCCAGCGGGTTACCCGGCGTGGCCACGAGGAACCCGAGCGTGAAGGTGGCCACAGCCGCCATCTCGGTGGTGATGCCCGTCCGCTCGCGCACGTGAAAATAGAACACGCCCAGCATGGCCGTAATGGAAAGCAGGGCGGCCACGGTGAGCCAGGCGTTCTGGAGCAGGCCGCAGATGGCCCCGGTGAGGCCGATGAGCACGAAATCCCGTACGCCGGGATGACCTTCGCCGTGGGAGGCCTCCCGTTGGGCTCCGATCAGGAACCCGATCAGCAGCGCTTCGACGACGGCGCGGACGGCCTGAGGCAAAGCCGGTTCGACGGCGGCGGACCATGCGGAGATTTGAGGCATCGGGCGGGGCTGTACGCCCCTGCCACTGACTATATACCAGGGCGCGCGTCAGACCGCGACCGGCAGGGCCCCAAAGCGCCTCTCGCGGCGGTGGAATTCCGCCACGGCGGCCTCCAGATCGGCCGGCGCAAAGTCCGGCCACATTTTGGGCAAAAAGAGCAGCTCGGCGTAGGCGCACTCCCACAGCAGGAAGTCGCTCAGGCGCTGCTCGCCGCCGGTCCGGATCAGCAGGTCCACGTCGGGGGAGGGCGCGGGGGCATGAGAGGCGGCGGCGAGCAGGCGCGCAAAACATTCGCGAGTCGGAGCGGGGGCCAGCCGCAGCCGCTGGGCCGCGCACAGGATGGCGTCCCGGGCCGAGTAATCCACTGCGATGCGCAGGTCCAGGGTGCGGCCGTGCGCGGTGGCTTCTTCGGCATCGTCAATGGCGGCGACCAGGCGTACGGGCAGGCGGTCCCGGCGGCCGATGACGTGAATGCGGACGCCGCGGGCGGCGCACTCGGCCGCATGGGTGCGGAGGTGCTCCTCGAGCACGCGGAACAGTTCCGTGACCTCCTCGCGGGGACGCTTCCAGTTGTCCGCGGAAAAGGCGTAGAGGGTGAGTGTGGAGATGCCGCAGCCTGGAGCGGCCTCCACCGTACGCCGCACAGCTTCCGAGCCGGCCCGGTGGCCGGCGAGGCGGGGCAAACCGCGTGCGGCTGCCCAGCGGCCGTTGCCGTCCATGATGACGGCCACGTGCAAACCCTTTGACGAAGTACTCTGCTGCATAAAAGTATCCGCAGCCGGTCCGCCGGCTGCGGGTTTGGCGCTTCGCTACCGTTCCCGCATGGCTTCGATGAGGGCTTCCATGTGCGCCAGGTACCGTTCGAAAGCCCGGCGCCCCGCCGGGGTGAGGCGGTAACGGGTCTTCGGGATGCGCCCGTCGAACGACTTGGTGCAGGCCAGATAGCCCGCCTCTTCAAGCTTCCGCGCATGCACGCTCAGATTGCCGTCGGTGGTCTGGAGCAGGGCCTTCAGTTCGTTGAAGGTCAGCGAGTCGTTGACCGCCAGTGCGCTGACGATGCCGAGCCGGATCCGTTCGTGGATGAGGCGGTCCAGGCGCGCCGCCGGCATGGGGCCCGAGGGAACCTCCTGCGGCTCGGCGCGGCGTGCCGCCACGGCCCGCAGGGTTGTACTCTGCTTAGCCACCATGCCTCCGTGCGATGGCGGCGCCGAAGGCGATGTGCAGGCCGCCGAAGCCGGCCGCCAGCAGCGAGTTGCTCCAGGAGGGGGGCGCAAACAGGGCTGCGGTCCCGACCACCATGAAGCAAGCTCCCATGGCGGGCACGATGCGCACCGAAAAGGCCCCGCCGGTGGTGACCGCGGCTCCGTACAACAGAAGCCACATGCCGGGCAGCAGATCCACTCTGCCGGCCCGGTAGAGCGCCGCCGTGAGCAGCGCTGCGACGATCAGAGGCGGGGCAAGCCCGAGGGCGAATTTCCGGCCCGGACGCGAGAACAGCTCCATTCGGAAGCGCCGGGCTTTGCGGCGCATGGCGAGCGTGCCGATGAGGAAGGCCACCAGAGCGCTCGAAAGCCACACCAGCAGCCAGCGTCCCGGAGCAGGCGGTCCGCCGGCCAGGATGCCTGCCGCAAGCGCCGTCAGACCCATACCGATGCCCCCGACTCCGGAGACGGCCGTGAAGGAAGATGCGCCCTCCATGGTCTCGCGGATGAAGCGCAGGTTCTCGACGGCGTGCTGGTGGATGGCTTCGACGGGCGGTTCCGGGCGGCGTAGGGGCCGCAGGGGGCGCATGTTCCTAGGCTAGCCCGGAGGCGCAGGTTTGTCAAGTACTTTGTATGGTAAAGTCGCCTAGGGCCGGCCGTAAATCGCGCGGCCGACGCGCCGCATCCAGGCCAGTTCTTCTTCCGCCATCGGGCCGCGCTCGAGTGCGTCGAGGACCGCCTGGAACTCGCCGAGGTCCGCGGGGCCGCTGAGGCAGACGTCTACGGCCGGCTGGGAGAGGACGAAGCGATAGCAGTCGGCGGCGGTGGGCGTTCGCTCGCCGGGCGGGATGCGGCGGTGGCCGAGCAGCTGTCCCCAGCGGGTGGCCGTGAAGGTGACGATGCCGGGAGGGCGGTCGCGGGGCAGCAGGGGGAATACGTCGCGCTCGGCGCCGGTGTTGACGGCGTTGTAGCGCACGTGGAAGATGTCGAAGATGCCTTCGGCGGCAAGCGACGGCACCAGCGGGCGGTGATGTGTGGAGAGCGCGAGAAATCGCACGCGCCCTTGCTCCTGGAGCCGGCGCGCAGCGTCGAGGATTCGCTCGGGCGGCCGGCGGTTCCACAAGCCGAGCAGGAGCACATCGGCGTAATCGAAACCGAGCGCGCGGAGGGCGCGCTCCAGGCTCCATCCGATCAGGGGCGCCAGGCGGGAATAGGATTGGATCACCAGCACAAAACGGTCGCGCCGCGACGCAAGGCGGCGCAAGCCTTCAGCAAATCCGGAGCTCCGGCGGCTCCCCCAGTAAAAGTAGTTGATGCCGTGATCGAAGGCGCGCTCGACGGCTTCCGCCGGGGCGCCGTAGCCGGCGGCGAGACCGAGGCGGCAGACTTCGACTCCGGTGCGCCCCAGCACGGACCGATTGTGGGAGGACATGCTTCCTTGATATCGCAAAGCGTGGCGGCACAGTCGGGGCGGCGGTGCGCCGTGTTTCCTTGGTCTCCGCCGCTCCGGCTTGGGAAAGGCCGCGGGGAGGATCGTTTCCCGAGACGCCTCCTCGTCTTGGAACGGAAGACCCGCAGCCGGAGTGGGTCACCATGTGCCGGGTAGGAAACGAAGCTTCAAGGGCTGATCTTGACGAAAGCCCACCGCTTTTCGTAGCGTAAACGGACCGGATACGGGGTCGGAGGTAGTGCGGGCATGAATCGCTTCTGTTTGCTGCCGGCAGCGCTGCTGGTTTGTGGTCCGAAACCGGCGGCCGGGTCACAGGAGCCACCGGAATCTGACTTGTCGGCGAGCGGAATCCTGGAGGAAAGCCGCATGGCCGGCAGCCAACTGCCGCCCTGGGAAAGAGCCTTCCACCTCGGCCGGCTGATTCACGCCGCCCAAGGAATCTCTCCGGAAACGGCGGCGGACTGGGCGGAGGAGCTTTTCTGGCTCACCTTTGCCCTCCCCCGAACGTGGAACCGCGGCGCAGTCCAGAAAAATGCGGTTGCCGAGTTGGCGCGCCTGCGGCCGGAGCACCTGACACACCTGACATCACCTGACATCACCCCATTGACAAAAAAAATCAGCTCTATGATTTCCGTAGGGGCGAACCAAAATGGAGTGCATGGGACTACGGGCGATTCTCTTGATCGCCCTCTGCTCGATGGGGGCGGTCGGACAATGTTGCGAAAGTTGTCGGGATTACTGCGTTTCGCGTGGGTGGCTTAGATCTCCTTCGCCATACAGCTGCGGAATAGATTGTGAGGGTTGTTGGAGAAACTGCTTTTTTGTTTCAGTGCCAACGTCTGCTGCAAAACACCCCGGTATACTGACGGACTTCCACGATGGCAGATTGCTCATCGTTGGGGTCTTGCCCGCTTCTCGCGCCGAACGAATCGGCTTGCGACCGGGTGACGAGGTTTTGGCGGTTAATGGCAAGCAACCGGGCGAGGGCTGCGGTGTGGACACTTGGGCGTCACCGGCCGATGGGAACTTCGCTTTTGTTACCGTAAACAGACAGACGCGGGGCGACCTTGCCGTGAATCACTGCAGGCCATGAATCGCTCGTGTTTGCTGCTGGCGGCGCTGCTGGTTTGGAGTCCGAAGCCGGCGGCCGGGTCACAGGAGCCACCGGAATCTGACTTGTCGGCGAGCGGAATCCTGGAGGAAAGCCGCATGGCCGGCAGCCAACTGCCGCCCTGGGGAAGAGCCTTCCACCTCGGCCGGCTGATTCACGCCGCCCAAGGAATCTCTCCGGAAACGGCGGCGGACTGGGCGGAGGAGCTTTTCTGGCTCACCTTTGCCCTCCCCCGAACGTGGAACCGCGGCGCACTCCAGAAAAATGCGGTTGCCGAGTTGGCGCGCCTGCGGCCGGAGCGGGCCTGGGAACTCTTTGATCTGATGGATGCGCCGGCGGAGACGGAGGGTGGGATTCCCGAAGACCTGCGAGCCTCGGCGGCCGAGACGCTGTTCCGCGTTTACTGGGAGAAGCACCGCTCACAGGACGCCATCGAGGCCGTTCGCTTAAAGGCGGCCGCGCTGGCTCGCTCCGGCCAGTATCCGTACCGGGCGGTCAGTCCGGTCCTGGAGGAGCTGCTGGCTTCGGATCCTGTGCAGGCCGCGGCGTGGGTCGCCGAGATGCAACGCCATTATGAGCAGGGGGCCCGGATTGCAGGCGCGGACGAGGAATTCGCAGAGCTGCTGCTCTCTTTCGCCCGCCGCTTGCCGAAGGCGGCCGCACGCTCCGCGCTGCAAACTGCCGTTCGCCGACTTCGGAAAGCGGGTCCCGATCGTGCGGAAGGTGTCTTCCGGGGGGAAGCAGACACGAGCGCGGGGGTCTTCCCTCTCCGGCGGCGCCAGGAGATCTGGCTGCTTCGCTTGATGCCTTTGTTGAAAGAACTCGATCCGCCGCTTGCCAAGGAGCTTGCCGAGGAATCGCCGGCTCTTCGTGCCGCCCGCGAAACGGATCTGGAGGTTCGCAGCATCCGGGAGGCCACCGTACTTGCAGCTCCCGGGAGCGGCACACCGGCTCTGCCGGCAGCGATCGAGATCGGGGAGGCTCAGCAGAGCCTGGAGGCTTTGTAACGGGCGTTTGCCGATGACGCCGGCCAAGCCGTCAAGATGGCCTGGCGAATCCGGAACCCGGCCGTGCGCGAAGAGGCTTTTGCGTGGCTGGCCCGCTCGGTCGCGACGGGCGCCTCGGCAAAGGGGGAGGCGGCATTACGTTCCCTGGCAGAAGCGCCCGCCTCTGAGGACGATCCGGAGTTGCAGCTGAACCTGGCCACGCTGCGGGCTGTGAGTGCGAAGGCCGCCGGCAAGGCCGACGCCGCCTGGGCGGCCGCCGAAGAGGCCTTCGAGCTCGGGGAATCGCTGACCGAGGCCTTCCTGGCCGAACATCCCGCCGCTTCTGTACAGGAGGCCCCTGCTCTGGCATCGCTGTCACATCTGACGCGCATCCTGGCGGCGATGGATCCGGTGCGCGCAGTGTTCCGTCTGAGGCGGCTCAACTCCGTAGCGCTGCGCGCCTATCTGCTGGCGGAAGCCGCGCAGGCGCTGGCGGATCGCTCGGGATGAGGCGCCGAAGCGGGTCGCACCTTCCCTCCGGCGCTCACTCGTAGCGCAGCGCTTCGGCCGGATCCAGACGCGAGGCGCGGATGGCCGGAATCAGGCCGCTCAGAAGGCCCACCACCGTGAGGATCGCCGTCGAGACGGCCACCGTGCCGAGCGAAATGTTCAGGCGGATGTCGCCCTTGCCGGAGGCGTCTTCGTAGGCCAGGCCCAGGAACGGGATCGGGCCGATCCAGGCCGACAGGCCGTAGGCCGCCAGCAGTCCGATCACGCCGCCGCTCAGGGTCAACGCCAGGGCTTCGCAGAGGAACTGGAGGCGGATGTGCCGCCGGCGTGCTCCGAGGGCGCGCCGGATGCCGATTTCCCGCGTACGCTCGTCCACGGAGACCAGCAGGATGTTCATCACGCCCACCCCGCCGATGGCGAGCGTAAGCGCTCCGATGAACCCCACGAGCACCTGGAGGCCGATGGTGATGCCGTCGTAGATCGGCCGCAACTGCTCCCGGCCGAACATTTGAATGGCGCGCTGGTCGGTGGGGGAAAAGCCCTGCCGCCTGGCGATGGCCGCGCGCACCTGCGCCATGGCCTGGGCTTCGAACCGGGGCGCCACGGGCGTGAAGACGAGCACGCTGGCGAAGCGCGTATCCCAAAGATCGCCCGCCGTCGAGTAGGGAATGAATGCGGATTCGTCGTCGCTTGTGAAGTAGTTGCTGTCTTGCATCTTCAGGTCCATGGTGCCGACGACGGTGAAGCGCAGCCCGTTGATCGCCACTTCCTCGCCGACGGCGGGCCTCTGGCTGAACAAGCGCTCTTTGAGCCGCTTGCCCAGGAAGACCACGCGCCGCCGCTCGGCCACATCTTCCGCCGTGATCCAGCGGCCCTCGCTGGCCACCTCGTTCCGCATCCGGCCGTACTCCGCACAGACGCCGCGCACGGCCGTGTTGGCGAGCCGCTCCCCGCGGGTGATCGCCAGAAAGCGCACCGTCTCCAGGCACGCATCTTCCACCAGGGTGGCCTCCTGCTTGACGGCTTCCAGGTCCTCGCGCGTGAAGACGACGCGCTTGCCCGCCCGCTGGCCGCCGGCCTGCTCGCTGGTCTGCTGCGGCCAGCAGACGACAGCCCCTTTGCCGAAGGCTTCGAAGGAGTCAAGCAGCACGCGGCGAAAACCGGCGCCGTAGGCGAGCAGTAACGCCACGGCGGCGATCCCCCAGACGATGCCGAGCATCGTCAGCAGGCTGCGGAGCGGGTTGCGCCGCAGCGCCAGCCAGGCCTGACGCAGGATTTCGCCGCCCACGGCGCTTCAGCCTCCCGCTTCAAAGCGCAGCGCCTCGACGGGATCCACGGAGGCGGCCTCATGAGCCGGGTAGAGCGAGGACAACAGCGCCACAGTTCCGAGCAAAGCCAGCGAGATCAGAGCCGGCGCGCGCCCGGGTATCATGCCTGCGAAGAACTCCGGCATCGGCAGCCGGTTGATGGCGGCGCACAGCCCGTAGGCGGCCGACAGACCCACAGCGCCGCTTGCGAAGACAATCAGCGAAGTCTCCAAAAAGAACTGCCGCAGGATCGCTCCCGAGGTGGCGCCGACGGCCTTGCGGATGCCGATTTCCCGCGTGCGCTCGCGTGCGGCCACCAGCATCACGTTCATCAGGCTGATGCCGCCGAGCAGCAGGGTCACCACGCCCACCGAGGCGAGGAAGTACTTCATGCCGTCCGTGATCTGCCGGATGCGCTTGGCGTTCTCGACGGTGTCCCACACGAAAACCGCCTCCCGGTCGGCGGGATCGAAGCCGTGCCGCCGGCCCAGGGCGCGGAGCACCTCGGCCTTGCAAGCCTCGTGCCGGTCCAGACTGCGGGGCGTCACCAGCAGCCGGTCAATGTCGTGAGGCCCCGACGGCGGCGGCTCTGGAAAATCCCGCACGATGGCGGTAAAGGGCACGAAGATTTTGGACACATCCCAGCCGTCGTAGCTGGAGTTCTGGGTCTTGCGCTGCATGACGCCGATGACGGCGTAAGGGAGACCCGCGATGTGAACGGTTTCGCCGACGGCGGGCTGCCCCGGGAAGAGCTGGCGCGCCACGTCCGTGCCGAGGAAGGCCACGCGGCGCGCCGCGCGCACGTCCTCGTCGTTGTAAAAGCGCCCTTCGGCCACCGGCAGGTTGCGGATCCAGGCGAAGGCGGGAAGCGATCCGGTGACGGTCAGCGTGGCGCTGTTATAGCGGCTGCGAACGGGGAGGCCGGCGCGTCCGAGTTCCGGCATGATATGGCCGCAGGCAGGCGCCTGCTGCCGCACCCAGAGATGATCCGTGTCCTGGAAGCGGATGCGGCGGCCGGCGCGCGCGCCGCCGGCCTGGAGGCTGGTGCGTCCGGCCATGAAGATCAGGATGTCGCGCCCGAAGCCTTCCGCGTTGCGGCGCTGTCCCTCGCGCAGTCCCTCCCCGGCAGCCGCCATGAGAGTGATCGAAACAATGCCCCAGGCGATGCCGAACATGCTCAGCGCCGCCCGCCGTTTGTCGGCGGCCAGGGTGCGCAGGGTGTCGGCCGCCAGGTCTCGGAAGGACATGAACGAAGTTATTGGAGAATCACGCGGTCGCCCGCCCGGAGCCCGGAGATCAGCTCCGTCTTGACCCCGTTGGAGATGCCGAGCTTCACCGGGACCTTGCGCCGGCCTTTTTCCGCGGCCGGATCCGGGATCTCGACGAAGGTGCGGCGGTCCCGGTCATAGATCACTGCGCTTTCGGGGACCAGCAGGACATTGCGCTTTTCCTCCAGGAGGATCTCGGCGTTGGCGCTCATGTTGGCCTTGAGTTCGCCCGTGGGGTTCTGGATGGAGACGCGCACTTCGAAGGTGGTGACGTTATCCTTTTCGACGCCGAGGGGGGCGATCTTGGTGACCCGCCCTTCGAAGCGCTTGTCCTTGAACGACTCGACGACGATTCGTGCCCGCTGGCCGAGATAGACCTTGCCGATGTCGGCCTGATCCACTTTGCCGAGCACGTAGACGTCGCTGACGTCGCCGAGCCGCATGATCAGGGTGGCCTGCGAGCCCAGCACGAGAATGGAACTGACGGCGTCGCCGACCTCGACATCGCGGGAAAGCACGAGCCCGTCCATGGGGCTGACGATCGTCGAGTTGCGCAGATCCTCTTCGGCCCGCTCCAGGGCGGCCCGGGCCTGCGCCACCTGTGCGGAAGCGCGGGCCAGTTCCGCACGGGCCACTGCCAGATTGCGCAGCGCCGTCATCTGCCGGTTGAGCGCCATCTGGTAGGCTTTTTCCGCCTCCTCGAGCACGGCCCGCGCGATCAGTCCTTCCTGATGCAGTTTCTGCGCGCGCTCCAGGGCCGATTTCAGGAACGGAAGGTCCGGCCCTTCGGCTTCGACTTTGGTTCGCTCCAAAGCCGCCCGTGCGGATTCCTCTGCGGCCTGGGCCGCGACCAGCGTGGCCGTGGCCTCGCGCACCCGGGCTCGCAGTTCCTCCTTGTCCAGCTCGACCAGCACCTGGCCCTGTTTGACCCAATCGCCGTAATCCACGAAAATCTTCTCGACGATGCCGCTCGCCTTGGACTTGACCTCCACCTGCGCTCGCGGCTGGATCTTGCCGGTGGCGACCACCGAGCGGGCGATATCGCCGCGCTCGACGGCGGCCAGCCTGGAGGGGTCAATCGTGTAGGTGGGCTTGAGGGCGGCTCGCAAACCCCAGCTCGCCCCCACTGCCACGACGGCGATCATGGTCAGGCCGATCCAGAGACGCCGGCGGCGCCGGCTGCGCTGATTCCTTCCGTTGTTGGCCATAACGCCTCTTAACTCATTGGACGGACATTGCGAGGATTCCTCCCGTCCCTCCAACGGCTCACACAACACATACGCTCCGGAGGCCGGAGCTGTTCCCGAACCTTCCCGAGGGGCCGGGCTACAGTCCCTCGGGGCAACCCCCGATGGGAAGAAAGGAAGCGCGGTGGGCGGTTCACCGGGCTCGGCGGAGATGGCGGCCCGAGGTCGAGCGCCGGGCCGATCTGCGACGGAGTGCGGATATTGGGACACGCACTGCGCAGGCGTTGTGCAACGGCGCGTTGACAGAGAGCCGGTAAACGTGATACTCATGCGGGAAGACGCCGCACGCAAATTCTACGGCCGGAGGGTGCCATGGCGGCACAACGCGTTTGCGTGCGGATCTCCTTCCTTCTGGTTGCGGCGCTGGGGACGGGCTGGCGCCTGGGAGCAACCGACCCACTGGGAGTGGCGGTGGCCGGGGGCACATTCTGGGTGGATGAGCGCCCGGTGGCGGCCCATGCCACCGTACACGACGGCAGCCGGATCCGGGCAGAAGACAGCGCACTGGAACTCCGCCTGTTCGGAGGCGCGCGCTTGCGTCTGGCGGCGCAGTCGCGCGCGCGGGTGCATGCAGAGCGCCTGGTGCTCGAACGCGGAGCGGGGGAGATTCTGCCGGGCCCGGCCTACACGTTCCAAGCGCGCGGCCTGCGCGTTCAGGCCGATGCCGGTGCGCGGGGCGTTGTCGCCCTCCGGGGAGAGCGCGCCGTGGAGGTGGCGGCCGAGGAGGGCGCCTTGCGGGTGATGCGGGATCCGCGGCCTCTGGTCGCGGTCGTGCGGGCCGGCACGGCTCTGCGATTTGAAGTTCAGGCGCCCGCGGGCGCGCAGCTTCCTTTTGAGATGACCGGCTGTTTGGAGCGCCGGGACAACCGCTACGTGATGCGCGACCTGGTAACGGGAATTCTCATCGAGGTGCGCGGCCGCGGCCTGGAACGTGAAGTGGGCAACGTGGTCGAAGTCACGGCGGTTTCGCTTCCGGGGGTGCAGCCGGCGCCCGGAGCCCAGGAGGTGGTCCAGATCCGGCGTCTGAGCCGCCAGCGGCGAGGGTGCCCGCCGGCTCCCGGGGTCGCCCCCGCACCTGCCAAACCGGAAGCCCCGCCGACTCCCCCGCCCCAGCCGGTTCCCGAAGTGAAACCCACGCCGCCGGCGCCTGCGCCGCGGCGCGGAATGTCAGGGGCCGCCAAGGCGGTGATTGCGGGCGTAATCATTGGCGGAGCCGGCGCGGGGGCGGCCGTTTTCCTGACACAGCGCGAGAAGGAGACGATCAGCCCGTGATCGAAGCGGAACTGGAGCAAGTCCCAATGCGACCGCCGGCGGCTGCCGTTGTCCCACGCTGGTTTGCCGTGGCCGTCAAGCCGCAGCACGAGAAAGTCGCAGCCTGCGCCTTGCGCCAGAAAGAGCTGGAAGAGTTTCTGCCGCTTTACCGCGCGCGACGCCAGTGGTCGGACCGGGTCAAGACCTTGGAGTTGCCGCTGTTTCCGGGATATGTGTTTTGTCGCTTTTCCGCGTTGCGGAAGTCGGTGGTGCTCGCAACGCCGGGCGTGCGGCGGATCGTAGGCTTCGGCGGCGTTCCGACTCCGCTGGAAGACGCCGAGATCGAGTCCATCCGGGCGATGGTCACGTCGGGTTTCGGAGTGGGGCCGTGGCCGTATCTGCGCACAGGGCAACGGGTGCGGATCGAAGCCGGTCCGTTGCGGGGCCTGGAGGGGCTGCTTGTGTCCCTCAAAGACTCCTGGCGCGTCGTCGTGAGCCTGCACCTGCTGCAGCGCTCCGTAGCCGTCGAGGTCGAGCGTGACATGGTACGTCCGGTGGGCTGCAAGGGGCGCGGGTGAATCGGCAAGGTTGGGCGGCGTGAAGGAACCGTGCATGGAGGAATGAGCGTGAAGCGCTGGTTGAGTGTCATCTGTCTGAGTGTGCCCCTGTGGGCGCAGCCAGGGCCGGGCCGGCCCGTGCCGGTGGTGGAAGCGGTGAACCTTCCTGCGGGCCGGATCGGACCGAACGACCTGATTGCGGTTTCGGTCTATGACGCCCCGGAGCTGACGCGGAGCGTGCGCGTGGGTCCCGACGGCATGATCCGGCTTCCGATGCTCGAGCGCCGCATCCGCGCTGCGGGACGGCAGCCGGCTGAGCTGGAGGAGGCGATCGCCGAGGCGCTCCGAGCGGAACAACTGCTGGTGGACCCGGTGGTCACCGTGACGATTCTCGAATATCACAGCCGTCCGATCCGCGTGGCCGGGGCGGTGCGCAACCCGGTGACGTTTCAGGCGGAGGGTGTGGTCACGCTGCTCGATGCCCTCACGCGCGCCGGCGGCCTGAGTCCGGAAGCCGGACCGGAAATTCTGGTGAGCCGCGCCCAGCCGGCTGACGACGGATCCACCGTGACGCTGGTGCAGCGGATTCCGGTGAAGGGGCTGATTGACGCGGCGGATCCGGAGCTGAACGTCAGACTTGCCGGCGGCGAGGAGATTCGCGTTCCGGAAGCCGGGCGCATCTATGTGGTCGGCAGCGTCCGCAAGCCGGGCGCATTTCCCATTCGCGAGAGCAGCGAGATCACGGTGCTGCAGGTTCTGGCGCTGGCCGAGGGCCTGGCGCCGTTTGCCTCGCAGACGGCCTACGTCTACCGCCTGGATCCGGCCACCGGGTCCCGGCACGAGATCCCCGTGCCGCTCAAGAAGATCATGGACCGCAAGGCGCCGGACGTTTCGCTGGTGGCCAACGACATGCTGTACGTTCCGGACAACACGGGGCGGCGGATCACGGCGCGGGCTCTCGAGCGGATTGCCGGCTTCGGTGCGGCGACGGCATCCGGCATTCTGATCTGGCGCCGCTGAGTGCCGGCGGGGACGGTATGAAGCTTCTGCTTCAGGCGGGCGATACTTCTGTGCGGATCCCACACAGGACGAGAAATGACCGAGCACCTGCTTGACTGCACGACCTCGGGCCCAGGGGTGGTTGCGCCCGCCGGGCGTCCGGTTCCCCCGCCGGAGCCGGACATCGAGACACCCGGAGTGCCGCTCCGGCATTACTGGTTTGTTCTGCGGCGGCATGCCGGAAGCATTCTGGCCTTTGTCGCCGCCAGCGTTGCGGCGACGGTGATTGTGTCGTCGCGCATGACACCGGTCTACGAAGCCACCGTGACGGTGGACGTGGACCGGCAGTCCCCCACCGGAGTGATCGGCCAGGAGGCGGTGCGCACGGTTTCGCCCGACGCCGACCAGTTCCTGGCGACGCAGATCAAGCTGATCCAGTCCGACTCGGTGTTGCGGCCGGTCGTGGACAAATACCGGTTGCGCGAGATTCCGGGAGAGGTCTTCGAAGATCCGCCGGAGCGGCCGGAGGACGCGGCCGAAGCGCCGGTGCGGTTGCGGCACCTGAAGGTGACCCGTCCCCCCAACACCTACTTGTTGCTGATCAGCTTCCGCTCCTCGGATCCGAAACTGGCCGCGGCGGTGGCCAACGCGGTGGCAGGCTCCTACCTCGAGCATACGTACAAGATCCGGTACCGGGCCTCGGCGAGCCTTTCCGCATTCATGGAGAAACAGCTGGAAGAGCTCCGGGCCAAGATGGAGCGTTCGAGCGCCGCTCTGGCGGAATTTGAGCGGGAACTGAACGTGATCAACCCGGAAGAGAAGACCAGCATCCTGTCGGCGCGGCTGCTCCAGCTCAACTCGGAATACACCCAGGCGCAGGCCGAGCGGATGCGCAAGGAGGCCGCCTGGCAGTCGGTGCGCAGCGGTACGCTGGAGGCCGCGCAGGTCTCGGCGCAGGGCGAGGCGCTGCGGAAGCTGGCCGAACGGCTTAACGAGGCGCGCGAGCGCTTTGCGGAAGTGCGCGCGCACTACGGAACCAACCACCCGGAGTATCGCAAAGCGTCCGTCCAACTTCAGGAGATCGAGCGGGTGCTGGCCGAGACGCGGCAGAGCATCGCCGAGCGGGTGCGCGTCGAATACCAGGAGGCGTTGCGGCGCGAGGAGATGCTGCGCAAGGCGGTGGCGGCGACCAAAGAGGAATTCGACAGCCTGAATGCCCGCTCGTTTGAATACCAGGCGCTCAAGCGGGAGGCCGAAACCGACAAAAAGCTCTACGACGAACTGCTCCACAAGATTCGGGAGGCGGGCATCAACGCCAGCTTCCAGAACAGCTCGATCCGGATCGCCGATCCGGCCCGGCCGCCCCTGAAGCCGGTATTTCCCAATCTGAAGCTCAATGTCGTGATCGCGCTGCTGGCGTCCACTCTGCTGGCGGCGGCCGTGGCCGTGGTGCGCGATCTGGTGGACGACACGGTGCGCGACCCTGAACAAGTGCCGCGGCTGTTCCACGCCGAGGTGATCGGAGCCCTGCCTTCGGTGAAGGGCTGGCGGCGGATTCCGGCGCCCTTGCCGGCTGCGGGGGGCGCCCTGGTGCGGGCCGGCGATCCCGGGGACCTGGCGGTTGCGGGATTTGAAGAGGCGGTGCGCGCTCTGCGCAACTCGATACTGCTCGGAGACCTGGACCGCCGCCTGCGCTCCATTCTGGTCACCAGCGCTTTCCCGGGGGAAGGAAAGTCTACGGTGGCGGCCCATCTGGCGGCCACGCACGCGGCGCAGGGAAAGCGGACCTTGCTGGTGGACGGGGATTTGCGCAGGCCGTCGCTGCACCGGCGCTTCGGCGTACCCGGCGCGCTGGGGCTGGCCAATGTGCTCGTCTCCGAGCTTCCCTGGCAGGAGGCTGTCGTACCGGTCGAGGCCGTTCCGGGGCTGGACCTGTTGCCGGCGGGGCCGCCCTCGCGGCGCGCCGCCGATCGCGTGGGTGCGGTGCTGTCGCAGTTGCTGGCGGAGGCCTCGCTTGCCTACGACCTGGTGATTCTTGATGCGCCGCCCGCGCTCGGCTTCGCCGAGCCGCTCGAGATGGCGGCAGTCGCTGACGGTGTCGTGGTTGTGGCCCGGGCCGGACAGACGAGCCGAAAGGCGATCGCCGGTGTCCTGGCGGTGTTGCGGCGCGTGCGCGCCGAAGTGGTCGGGCTGGTGCTGAACGAGGTCCGCAAAGACAGCGACGGAGGCTACTACTATTACGGGCGTTACCAGAAGTATTACCGCCGGGCATCCGGAGAAACATAACGCCATGGGCGGGGAACGCGGACCGGCCAACGGCGCCTGGCGGGCAGCGCTCCGAGATCTGGCGCTGTGTTGGTCCTGGGCCAACCTGTGCTATCTGCGGATCTGGTCCGAGTTGCTGACCTACACTGAGGCGGATCTGTTCACCATGGCTTCCGAGCCGGGCCGCTCCCACTACCTCGCCGCGCTGGCCGGAATGACGGCGCTCGGGACGGCGGCGTGGGTTGTCGTCACCCTGGGGAGGCGGGCGCAGGGCGGCTGGCCGTGGAGGGCGCTCCGGTGGGCAGCCGTCGCGGCGATGGCGATTCCTCTGAATGCGCTCCGGATTGTTGTGTCCGATCAATTTCCCTGGCTGTATACGTACCTGCGCCAGCCGCTGGTCGGGCGAGTCGGCGTTTCCGGCGTAGTGGCGGTTGCCGTCATGCTGAGTGCGGGCGCGCTTGCCGCGGCGTGGCGGTTTCGGGCGCAAGTTGTCCGCCTCCCCGCGGCGGCGGCGCTCCTCCTGTTTCCGCTGTTGCCGGTGACGGTGGGCCACGCTTTGTGGCGCGCCTTCCAGAGCGCCGCTCCCGCCCAGCCGCGGGCGCCGGAGGAAGGCTTCTCGGCGCCGTCGGGCGGCATTCGGCATCGTCCCGGGCCGCGTGTTGTCTGGGTGCTCTTTGATGAGTGGGATTACCGTTTGACCTTTGAGGCGCGGCCGTCCGGGCTGGAGCTTCCGGAACTCGATCGCTGGCGCCGCACATCACTGTTCGCCACTCAGGCGTTTCCCCCCGCCGATCGGACCATCGAATCGGTGAGTGCGCTCCTGACCGGGATGGCGGTCGCTCGCGTGACGCCCCTCAGCCGGAGTCACGCGCTGCTGTTTCCGGACGGTGGTGGGCCGCCTGTGGCCTGGAGCAAGGCGCCGAACGTGTTCCGCGATGCGCTCCAGACGGACGCGCCTGCAGCGGTAGTCGGCTGGGCGCTGCCCTACTGCCGGCTGTACGGCCGGGACCTGGCCGCGTGCGCGTGGTGGGAGACCAGCGTCCGCCGCATCAGTAAGGGAGACACAACCGGGGCCATCGCCCTGGCGCAGTTGCGCAGCCTGGTGGAGACGGCCGTGCTGTCGCCCTTCGGGCAGTCGGCCGTTGCGCGGCACCATTGCCGTACCTGGCGCGCGATGATGGACCAAGCGGTGCAGGCGGCCGCCGATCGTTCCCTGGGGCTCGTCTTCATCCACCTTCCGGTACCCCATGCGCCGTACTTTTACGACCGAGCGACAGGCCGCTTTGATCGAGGAAACAGTCTGGCCCGGGGCTATCTCGATCACCTGGTGCTGGTTGACCATTCCGTGCGGCAATTGCGCCGGGCGCTCGAGGAGGCGGGGCTCCTGGAAACAACGGCCGTTCTTCTGAGCTCCGACCACGGCTTCCGCAGCGCCCGCGGGGTGGGGGCCGAGCCGGACCGCCGCGTTCCGTACCTGCTGCGACTCGGTGAGGCTGCCATGGAGTATAAGCGTCCTTTCAACACCGTCCTCACCCGGGAGCTGGTCGGGGCGATCCTTCGCGGCGAGGTGGCAGAGCTCGAGCAAGCGGCGCTCTGGCTGGACCGCCACAGCAGCGAAGAGCAGAGCCCACGCCAGATTTCCCACCGCATCCCCTAAGCTCCGTAAAGTTCCCCGCCCTCACGGCCGAAACATCTCAAAGAGCGCACTGCCATGACCCGACGTGGCGATGGAAAAAACCTGAACGCTGCCTCCGCCCGCGCAAGGTTTCCCGGATGGTGGATCGCGCTGGCGGCGGTGGCGGCAGCTCTGGCCCTGTATGCGGTCCGCCCTCGAAAGCTGGAAGCAAAACCGGCGCGGTGGTCCTCGATGCCGGTTTTTATCGTGGCCAACAAAGGCCAGTGGCCTCAGCAGGTGCGTTACGCGGTACGCTCCGACGGTCTCGACATTTTCTTTACGCATTCCGGACCGGTGTTCGTATCCGGCGGTCGGCGGCTGGAGATTCGTTTTGAATCCGCCACTGGCCCGCGGAACCTGGAGGGAGCAAACGCGCGGTCCGGGCGTGTCCACTTCCTCAGGGGTTCGGATCCGGACAACTGGGTTCGCGACGTGCCGACCTACGGCGAGGTGACGTACGGCGAAATTTACCCGGGCATTGATCTCCGCTACGCGGCCGGACCAAAGGGGTTGAAGGCGGAGTTCACGGTGGCCCCCGGCGCAGATCCCCGCCGGATCCGGTGGTCGTACATCGGTGCGCGCGGAATGCGCGTGGAGGCAAGCGGGGAGCTGGTGGTGGACTGGCCCGGAGGCTCCCTCCGGGAAGCCCCACCGGAGATCTATCAGGAACGCGAGGGCCGGCGCGAGTTCATCAAAGGCCGCTACCGGATTGCCGGAGACCAGGTCTGCTTCGAGCTGGGCCCGTGGGACCCGGCGGTGCCTTTGGTGATTGACCCGATGCTCTCCTTCAGCACTTATCTCGGAGGCTCCGGCTTTGACAGCGTGCGCGCGGTGGCGGCCGACTGGACGCGAAACCTCTACGTGGCCGGCTACACGGACTCGCGCGACCTGCCGGTGCAGAACGCCTTGCAGGCGCAAAGCGGAGGCGGCGTGGATGCGTTTGTCGCCAAGCTGAGTCCCTCGGGCAGCCTGGTCTACCTGACGTATCTGGGCGGCAGCGGGGATGACCGCGCGTTGGGGATCGCCGTGGACGCATCCGGGAACGCCTATCTGACCGGCTGGACGTATTCCACCAACTTCCCGACGACAGCCGGAGCGCGACAGCGCGTGCTCGGGGGCGGCCGTGACGCTTTTGTGAGCAAGCTGAACGCGGCGGGCAGCGGTCTGGTGTACAGCACCTTTCTCGGCGGGAGCAATCACGAAACGGGCAGCGGCATCGCCGTGGATGCGTCGGGTAGCGCGCTGATCGCGGGAGAGACTTACTCGAGCGACTTTCCCGTGCGTTCGGCGTTTCAGAGTTCGAGCCGCGGGCGGCAGGAAGCCTTTGTCGCCAAGCTCAACCCGACGGGCGATTCGCTTTTGTGGAGCACCTATCTTGGAGGATACGGCGACGACCGGGCAACCGCCATCGCGTTGGACGCTTCGGGAGCGGCCTATGTAACGGGGGCCACCGATTCGCCGAACTTTCCGACCCAGTCGCCGATCCAGGGACCGGCGGGGGGTCAGGACGCCTTTGTGGTGAAGCTCAGCCCGGACGGGGCGGCGCTGGTCTATGGCACCTATCTCGGCGGCAGCTCCGGAAGCGCCGCCGTTCCGGAAGCGGGGCTCGGCATCCAGGTGGATGGCGCAGGAAACGCCTACGTGGCGGGCGTGACACCCTCGCTGAACTTCCCGGTGGTCAATGCATTTCAAGCCGTCTACAACGGAGGCACTTTCGACGGGTTCGCGGCCAAACTGAACGCCCAGGGCACCGCTCTGCTTTACAGCACCTACCTGGGAGGAGCAAGCCTGGATTACGCCACCGCGCTGTCGGTCAACCGTGCCGGAGTGGCCGCCGTAGCCGGCTATACCGCCTCGTCCAACTTTCCGGTTGTCGGCGGGCCCCAAGCGACTCCGGCCGGAAGCTACGACGCGTTTCTGGTGCGGTTGAACCCGCAGGGCAATGCGCTGGAGGCTTCGACGTACCTGGGGGGTTCGGGGGCGGAAGCAGCCTACGGCGTGTTCGTGGACCCGGCGGGCAACGCGTGGGTGGCAGGGCAGACCGGCTCGGTGAATTTCCCCGTGAAGAATCCGGCCCAAGGGGTCAACCTGGGGGGCCTGGCGGGGTTTGTGACGAAAATCGGAGAGATCACACCGGCCGTGGTGTTTCGCGGCTCGGACAACGCTCTTTGGGTGACGACCTACAGTGCGGCGGTTCTCCGCAGCGCGGGCGGCTATTTCGCCAGCGAGGCGGCGGCGGCCCAACATCCGGGAACGTCGGACGTGTACGCCGTCATCCGCAACGCGAGCGGGCAGCTGTGGTTGAACGTATTCGACCAGAGCACGCAAGCCTGGCGGGGCTGGGTCTACATCGGTGAAGGGGCAGCCGGCAATCCGGCGATCAGCGTTTCTTCCGGCGGAGATGCCTACGTTGTGAGCCGCACGACGGCGGGGGCATCGTACCGGATCAAGCGCTACCGGCCGGGTGCGGGCGTCGGCGGGTGGATCGACCTGGGCGGCAATTTTTCGAGCGATCCTGCGGCGGCTGCGGCGCCGGACGGCTCGCTTTACATCTCTGGCGTGGATGCCGGCGGCACGGTAATGGCCGGCGTCTACAACCCCGCGACGGGCGGGTTCGGAGGTTGGAGCGGCTCGACCGGCACCTCGGCCGGGGCGCCTGCGATGACCATGGGCTCCGACGGCGCTGGCTACGTCGCGGTGCGCACGCCGCAGAACACGGTCTCCATAGCCCGGTTCACGGCGGGAGGCTGGGGGAGCTGGTTCGACGGTGGCGGGTCCCTGGCTTCCGATCCCGACCTTGCCGCAACGGCCGGAACGCTGTACGTGGTTGTGAGATTCTCCGACACCAGCGTCTGGGTTCGGCCGTTCACGCAAGGAACGGGCAACGGCTGGCAGTCGTGGATGCCGACCGGCGGCTATCTGAGCACAGCTGCGATCGCGGCTCAAGGGACACGCTTCCACGTAGTGGGGTTCAACGCGAGCAAGGACCTGTGGTGGTTCGACTCGGGTGCCGGGTGGACCCATTACGGGTACCGGTCGCTCGTCAGCGGACGGCCCGCGGCGAGCCCGAAATAAACACCCGAATGGGCGGCGGGCGGAGAGCGGGTCGATGAGTTCCGACATCCTGTTCTGGCTTCAGGCGTCGTTTTGGGCACTCGCCGTCCTGGTGTTCGTCGCCCCGCTTCGCTGGGCCTTGCCTGCCTACCTGGTGCTCGGTCATCTGGATCTTTCTGCGGCCACGATCAGCCCGGCCACACAGGTGGGGATCGAAAACGCCGTGAAGGTCGTGCTTCTTCCGGTTGTGCTGGCGCTGCGCTGCGGGCGCCCGCGCCCCAACTCCGCCGTTGCTGCGCCGGTGGGCATGACGTGGGCGCTGTTGGTCGCTTACGCAGCCCTTGCGGCCCTGTGGGCTCCCGAGCGATTGCCGGCCCTGAAGATGGTGGGCTACCTGGGCGGCTACGCCGTGATCTTTTACGTGTTCTTAGCCGGCTGGCGCCAGGGAGTCCTGCGCATGAGCGGCGTGCTCGTGGCGTTCTGGGCCGGACTGGCGCTGGCGGGAGCGCAGACCTGGGTGGTTCCGGGGTGGCTTCCGGCGAGCGAGCAGCGTTTCACCTCCTTTGTGTCCCCGCAAAGCTTTGCGGCATTCCTTGTTTGCATTCTGGCGCTGTTGCTGTTCCGCGAGCACCACAGGGCGTGGGGATGGCTTCATGCGGCCGTGGCGCTGGCGGCCCTCCTGCTCACCGGGAGCCGCTATGTGCTGTTCGGAACGGTGATGCTGTTGCTGATCGCCTGGGGAGCCCGTTTGGTGCGCACACGCAGCCTTCCGGCGGCCGGGCTCCGGATTGTAGGCGGGTTGGCGGGCGCCGTGGCGGCCTTCGGGCTGTTAGAGGCCTATCTTTGGTTGTTCCCCGGCAGCCGCCTGGCGGAACTGCGCCAACAGGATCCGTTCGGCTGGAGGATCTGGGAGCGGCCGGGGACGTGGTCCTGGCGCGCCGTCATATACCGCGATGCCGTCGGTCATCTGGCGGAGCGGGAATGGACGGAACTGCTGTTCGGTTCGGGCACGAGCAGCGCCGTGGAGTACCGGCTGACACGCAGCAGGCGGATCGATGCTGCGCAGGTGGACGCCAATCGCGTGCTGCACAACGAGCTGCTGCGCGCCGCCTACGAGTGGGGTCTGGTGGGTCTGTCGCTGCTGGCCGGTTTTCTGGTCGCGCTCCTGGCGCAGGCGGTGCGCCAAATCCGGCGGCGCCGGGACGAACTGCGAGCATGGGCTGCGCTGGCCATCACGCCCGCGCTCCTTCTCGGACTGTGCGTGGAGAACCTGCTGTCGGCCAGCGCCTCGGCCGGAGGCCTGGGTTACGCGCTCGTGCTGGCCTTTTCGTTCGCGCAGCCGTCGAGCAGCGCGGAGACGGCGTGGGCGAGTTTTTCCGCCGCATCGTATGCGGCGGGGCGCGCGTTTGCGGCGAGGTGAAGCGTGAACGGCTGCTGGGTGTGGACGCACGAAGCCGGGGCTCCGCTGCGGGACCTGGTGGCCGGCTGGCTGCCGGAGGGAGACTACCGGCGGGTCTTCCTCAAGCCGAACTGGGTCCGGCACGAGGTGGATCCGGCCTTTCCCATCGAGGCGCTCGTGACGGACAGCCGGCTCATCGAGGCGACCGTCCAGGCCTGTCTGGAAAAGTACCCGCGGCTGGAGGTCCTTACGGTGGCAGACGCACCGCTGCTCGATTGCGACTTTGCGCGGCTGGAGTCCCAGGCCGGGATCGGGCGCCTGCGCGAACGGTTCCAACGGCTGCAAAGGCCTCGGATCGAAATTCTCGATCTGCGCTCGGAACGCGCCCGCCGCTCGGCAACGGGCTATCTGGAACGCTTCACCGGTGACTGCGGCGACCCGCTCGGCATCGCGGAAGTGGTGTTGGGTGCGGAAAGTTTCCTCGATGAAATCACCGCACAAGCCGGATGCTTCCGCGTCTCCGACTACGACGCCCGGCGCACGATGAGCCACCACCGGCCCGGGTTTCATCGCTACCGCATCGCCGCAAGCGCCCTGGCCTCGGAGTTGTTCGTCAACCTGCCGAAAATGAAGACCCACCAGAAAGCGGGCGTTACGGGGGCGTTGAAGAACTTGGTGGGCATCGTGTCAGACAAGTCGTGCTTGACCCACTTTCGCCGGGGCAACGCGGAGGCCGGGGGCGACGAATTCGCACCCGGGACCTCGGCTTTGGTGCGCGTACAGTCGCGCGTGCGGGAGCAGTTGCAAGGTCGCTCCCGGCTGCTGTTCGGTCTGGCGGCGGCCGGTTGGGGCCTGCTGCGGCGCCTGGGACGGGTTGAGGTGCGCGGATTGCCCGGACATCTGGGCGGGCGGTTTTACGCGGCAGGGGGGGCATGGTGGGGCAACGACACGATCTGGCGCATGATTTACGACCTCAACCGAATCCTGTGTTACGCCCCTGCCGGAGGAGGCAAGCTGGCCCGGAAGCCGCAGCGGGATTACGTG
>JBBIJF010000041.1:0-29840 GCA_037446115.1 Acidobacteriota bacterium
GTCGTCCCGGCCGGCTTCTCCAAGACTGGCCCGTCAAGCCGCCTTCCGTCTTGCGCACCCCGCTGGGTGTCCGTCTGCGCGCACGTTCCTCGAAACGGGACACCCAGCGTGCGGCGATGTTTCGCCCCCGCCCACAGCCTTGGTGTACTCCTGCGAGCTTGCGTTTGCCCCCAGGAAACCCCCTTCGGCCGCATCTCCCTCCAGAACCCCTCCTGCGCGTCTCCGTTGTGCTATCATGGTTCGAGCGTCCGCACGGAACACCCCGGTTCTCCGGCGGCGACTTTTCCTTCAGAGGAGCACCTGTGAGCACAGTCCGAGTACTCGTTGGCACGCGCAAAGGCGCGTTCATTTTAACTGCGGACGGAACCCGGCGCGATTGGAGCGTCAGCGGCCCGTTCTTCGGCGGCTGGGAAGTCTACCACATTCAGGGCTCGCCCGCCGATCCCAACCGCCTGTACGCCTCCCAATCGAACGGCTGGTTTGGCCAGCTCATCCAGCGCTCGAGCGACGGCGGCCGCACGTGGGAGCCGGTAGGTAACCAGTTCGCCTACGAAGGGGAACTCGGAACGCATCAGTTCTTTGACGGAACCTCCCAGCCCTGGAAATTTAAACGCGTCTGGCACCTTGCACCCGCTCCAGACGACCCCGACACGGTCTACGCGGGCGTGGAGGACGCCGCCCTGTTTCGCACCACCGACGGAGGTGCCACTTGGCACGAACTGCCCGGCCTGCGCCGCCACGACTCGTCCTCGGGCTGGCATCCGGGCGCCGGCGGTCTCGGCCTCCACACCATCCTCCTCGGCCCCGACGCTTCCGGTCGCATCCTGGTCGCCATTTCCGCCGCCGGCGTCTTTCGCAGCGACGACGGAGGCGCCACCTGGCATCCCGCCAATCGAGGCCTGCGGTCCGAATTCTTGCCGGATCCCGGCGCCGAAGTCGGCCACTGTGTCCACCGCATCGCCATGCACCCTTCCCGTCCCGACGTGCTGTTCATGCAGAAGCACTGGGACGTGATGCGCAGCGACGACGGCGGCCGCAGCTGGCGCGAAGTCAGCGGCGACCTGCCCAGCGATTTCGGATTCCCCATCGCCGTCCACGCCCACGAGCCGGAGACCGTCTACGTCATACCCATCAAGAGCGATTCGGAACACTATCCTCCGGAAGGCAGGCTGCGCGTCTACCGCAGCCGCACCGGCGGCGGCCAGTGGGAGCCGCTCACGCGCGGCCTGCCGCAGAAGGACTGCTACGTCAACGTGCTCCGCGAAGCCATGGCCGTGGATGCACTGGAGCCCTGCGGCGTCTACTTCGGCACCACCGGAGGACAGGTCTACGTGTCCGCCGACGCCGGCGACGCCTGGGCACCCATCGTGCGCGACCTGCCTCCCGTGCTTTCCATCGAGGTCCAGACCCTGGCATGATCCGCGTCCTGCTTCCCTGGCACCTGCGGAACCTGGCCGGCGTCGAAGCAGAGGTCCGGCTCGAAGTCGCCGGCCCGCTCACGCAGGCCGCCCTGCTCGATGCCCTGGAGGCAAAGTACCCCGTGCTGCGCGGCACCATCCGCGACTTTGCCACCGGCGTGCGCCGCCCCTACATCCGCTTCTTCGCCTGCGGCGAGGATCTGTCGAACCAGCCGCCGCACGCTCCGCTGCCCGAAGACGTCGCCGCCGGCCGCGAACCCTTTCTCGTCGTCGGCGCCGTGGCCGGAGGCTGAGCTCGATCAGTACTCCACACTGACCAGAAACAGACCGCAGGCCGGCGCCGTCGGGCCCGCCTTGAACGCCACGCCCGGGCGGAGCCACTGCGCAATGTCCTCGCGCCGCAGATTGCCCTTGCCCACTTCCAGCAGCACGCCCACCATATTGCGCACCATGTGCTTCAGAAACCCGCTGCCGCGCACGCGGTAGAGCAGGCGATCGCCCGCCGCCTCCGCCCGCGAGGAAAAAATGGTCCGCACTTTCGAGCCCCCGAGCGCGTCTTTTTCGTCCGCTGCCGCAAACGCCGAAAAGTCGTGCGTCCCTTCGAACACCGGCGCGGCCGCCACGATGCTCTCCACCGCAAGCGGGTAGGGATGGTGGTGCACGTAGCGCCGCTCAAACGGCGAGCAGATCTCGCTCAGCACGATCCGGTATTCGTACGTCTTCGCCTTCGCCGCGCGGCGCGGATCAAAGTTCGGGTCGGCTTCCTCCGCCCCGAGCACCCGGATGGCGGGCGGCAGCAGCCGGTTCAGCGCCCGCCGCAGATTTGCCACCGGAATCGGATTTTCAATCGAGCAGGCCGCCACCTGCGCCAGCGCGTGCACGCCCGCATCCGTGCGCCCCGAGCCGAGCACTTTCACCGGCCGGCCCTCGATCTCGGAGACCGCTCTCTCGAGGCTGCCTTGAATGGTCGGCAGATCCGGCTGCACCTGCCAGCCGTGAAACTCCGTACCGTCGTAGGCCACCGTCAGTTTGATGCGCCGCATCTTGAAGCCGGAAACGCGGCCTGCCCGCACGCTTCCGGTTAAGGCGTCTTGCGCGAGCCGGGCTTGACGAGGGGCACGCCCTGCCGGCACAGAGGGCAGCGGTCCGGCGGATAGGTCGTCACTTGCAGCGTGGCCAGCGCCACACGCGGCACCCCCACCTCCGCCTCCCCGCCGCTGCGGTCAATGATCGAAGCCGCCGCCAGCACGCGCCCTCCGCTGCGCTCGATCAGCGAGACCACCTCTCGCGTGCTCCCTCCGGTCGTCACCACGTCTTCCACCACCACCGCAGCCTCTCCCGGCGCCACGGCGAAGCCGCGCCGCAGCGCCATCTCCCCGCCGGACTCGCGCTCGGCGAAGACAAACCGCGCCCCCAGCGCCCGCGCCGTTTCGTGGCCGATGATCACGCCGCCCAGCGCGGGCGAGGCCACCACCTCCACGCCGCCGCGCACCCAGGGCGCCAGCGCGCCGGCCAGCTCCCGCCCGAGCCGTTCGGCGTGCTCCGGGTACTGCAACACCAGGGCGCACTGCAGATACTCGGGGCTGTGCAGCCCGCTGGTAAGTCGGAAATGCCCGTGCAAATACGCGCCCGCGCGCTCGAACAGCTCCAGTAGCTCGCCGGCTTGCAGCGCCACAAAGCGCTAGCATACCATTGGGGTTCAGGGAACAGAGGGCGCGCGGTTTGCGTCTTTGGGTGGGTGGAGAGTTCCACTGAGCAAAGCAGCCGATCCTGCGTGTCCAAATCAGTTCACAGGAAAAAGCCTATGGACCTTCGAGCCATCGTGTGTGTAAGTCTGTCCGTGTGGCTGGCCGCCGCGCCGCTCGGCGCCGCGGACCAGCCGGCCAACCAGACGGCAAGCTCCGTCCCCACCGGACGGAAATGGTTCAGCGCCTACCGCTTCCGCGAGGAGGCGCCCGTCAACCTGGCCAACTCCGGCCGCCTGGATGCGCTGCTGCGGGCCGGGAAGATCTACCTGTCGCTGCAGGACGCCATCGCGCTCGCGCTCGAGAACAATCTCGACATCGAGCTGCAGCGCTACGGGCCGCGCATCGCCGACTCCGACATCCTGCGCGCCGAAGCCGGCGGCCTGCTGCGCGGCGTGCCCACCAGCGTCGCGCGCGGAGCCACCAGCGCCGTGGCCCAGGCCACCGGCACCGCCGGAGGCCAGACCGGAGGAGCTCCGGCCGCCGCCGGCGGCGGCGAAGCCGTCACCGCGGGCGGCGCCATCATCACCACCACCGGCACCGCCATCCCCAACCTCGACCCCGTCATCACCGCTGTGTATAACTGGAGCCACCGCACCATTCCCCAGACCAACTCCTTCACCACCGGCACCAACTCGCTGATCATCAAAAACACCACGGGCAACTTCGTCCTGCGGAAAGGATTTCTCACCGGAACCTCCCTGGAGTTCGGCTGGAACAACAGCGCCTCGGAAACCAATGCCGGCCGCAGCGATTTCAATCCCTCCACCACCGCCAACTTCAACCTCACCGTGACGCAGCATCTGCTCCAGGGCTTCGGCATCGCCGTCAACAACCGCAACATCCGCATCGCGCGCAACAACCGCCGCGTCAGCGACCTCGTGTTCCGCCAGCAGGTCATCAACACCGTCGCCTCCGTGGTCAATCTCTACTGGGATCTGGTGAGCTTCAACGAGGACGTCAAGGTCAAGCGCCAGGCACTGGCGCTCGCCGAGAAGCTTTACAACGACAACAAGAAACAGGTGGAGATCGGAACCCTGGCGCCCATCGAGATCGTGCGCGCCGAAGCCGAAGTCGCCCGCGCCCAGCAGGAACTCACCGTGGCGGAAACGCGCGTGCTCCAGCAGGAAACCATCCTGAAGAACGCGCTGAGCCGGACCGGTGTGGCCAGCCCGCTGCTCGCCGACGCCCGCATCGTCCCCACCGACACCATCCGCATGCCCGAAGTGGAGCCGGTGGAGCCGATTCAAGACCTGGTCGCCCGGGCCCTCGACCTCCGCCCCGAACTGCAGCAGTCCCGGCTGTCGGTCGAAAACACCAAGATCGGTCTGGAAGGCACCAAGAGCGCGCTGCGCCCGTCGCTGGATCTGGTGGCCAGCCTCCAGAACAACGCGCTGGCCGGGCAGATCAATGCGCTCCCCATTCCGCCCATCCCCGGGACCAACATCTCGGTGCCGCGTAATCCGGCCAACGTGGACCCCTTCTTCATCGGAGGCTACGGCACCGTCCTCGGCCAGCTGTTTCGCCGCAACTTCCCCGACTACGGCATCGGCTTCCAGCTCAACATCCCGCTGCGCAACCGCGCCGCCCAGGCCGACATGATCCGCGACCAGCTCACGCTCCGGCAGCAGGAGATCCGCCAGCAGCAACTCATCAACCAGATCCGGCTGGACGTCACCAATGCCCTGATCGCGCTCCAGCAGGCGCGCGCCAGTTATCAGGCCGCCATGAAAGCCCGCGTGTTGCAGGAACAGACTCTGGAGGCCGAAGAGAAAAAGTACGCTCTCGGCGCCTCGACCATCTTTTTCGTCATTCAGGCGCAGCGCGATCTGGCGCAGGCCCGTTCGGCCGAGGTCGCCTCCCTGAGCGCCTACGTCAAGGCCAAAGCCGAACTGGATCGCGCCACGGGACAAATCCTCGAGGTCTACAACATCTCCCTGGAGGAAGCCATGCGCGGTCAGGTGTCCCGTCCCCCCGCGCCGGTGCCCGGAGCCGAGTGAGACCGCGCGCTGCGCGAGTCCAGCCGTGTCCCTGAACGGCACAGCGCTGTAGCCGGGCCGACACACAGCCCCGCGCGCGGGCGCTTGGACCTTCTGCACTTGCGGCCTTCGGGTTTGGCGTGTCAGTTGCAACCGCACTCCGCGTGGCAAGGCTGACGAAGGCTCAAGGAAGTCCGGTCGTTCCCCCTCAAACCCCTTTGATGTCACGTGGTCCTTCGACAACAGCAAACTCCGAACCTCCCATTCCCTCCATCCCGTAACCGGCTTCCTTGAGCCGCCGAAATTTTGGCGGGCGTGAAAATCCTGTCTGCCGGCTCCTGTAACCTGCCCGCGCTCGTTTCGCGCCTTGTTGTGGTATAGTCGTTTCGGTGTTTTTTCCGCAGGCCACGTCCGGCGTGGCCGCCTGACGCACGAAAGGAAGGTGTCTGGTGAAAAAGAGCAAACATCCTGAAGCGAAGGCGCAGCCGGTTACGGGCGTCTCGCGCCGCGGCTTCATTCGCGGCGTGGGCCTCAGCGGCGGCGCAGTCGGCCTGTTACATCCGGAGGCCGAGGCGGCTCCGGCTCCGGCCGTGCTCGGTCCGGGCCCCGTCCCCATCACACTTCAGATCAACGGCAAGCCGCACAAGCTCGAAGTGGAACCCCGCGTCACGCTGCTCGACGCGCTGCGCGACCGGCTCGAGCTGACCGGCGCCAAGCGCGTCTGCGACCGCGGCACGTGCGGCGCTTGCACCGTCATCCTCGGCGGCAAGGCCGTTTACGCCTGCAGCGTACTGGCTATTGACGCCCAGGGCAAGCCCATCCAGACCGTGGAAGGCATCAACGCCGGCGGCCGCCTGCATCCGGTCGCCGCAGCCTTCGTCAACCACGACGCGCAGCAATGCGGCTACTGCACGCCCGGGTTTGTGATGGCGGCCAAAGCGTTTCTGGACCGCAATCCCAATCCCACGCTCGAACAAGTCCGCAAGGGCCTCGGCGGCAATCTTTGCCGCTGCGGCACCTACATGGGCATCCGCCAGGCGGTGCTGGAAGCCGCCAAGCAATTGAGAGGAGGAGCACGCAATGCCTGAACCGAACTATAGCTGGCCCCCGAGGGAGAAGCGCCGCGTCATCGGCAAGCGCGTCAGCCGCATTGACGGTCCGGCCAAAGCCAGCGGCCGCGGCAAGTACGGTTCCGACATCCACCAGCCGGGCCTGCTGTTTGCTGCGTTGCTCACTTGCCCGCACGCTCACGCCCGCGTCCGCAGCGTGGACACCAAGGAGGCCCAGGCGCTCAAAGGCGTCACCGCCGTCGAGGTCATCTCCGGACCCGGTACCGAGATCCAGTGGGCGGGCACGGAAGTCGCCGCGGTGGCGGCCGTCACCGAGGAGATCGCCCGCGATGCGGTGCGCCGCATCAAGGTGGACTACGAGATCCTGCCGCACGCGGTCAAGGAGGACGACCTCAAAGCGGCCGGCGCTCGCAGCAAGCCCGCCGGCGAGGTGCTGGTCGGCGATCCCGACGACGCCTTCAAGAAGGCCGATGTGATCTCCGAAGGCGAATACGGCATCCCGGTGCTCCAGCATTGCTGCCTGGAATCCCACGGCCAGGTGGTGATGTGGAAGGGCGACAGCGTCGAGTACTGGCCCTCCACGCAGAACGTCTCCGGCATCGGCGGCGATCTGGCCAGATCGCTCGAGGTGCCGGCGGCCAACGTCCACGTGCACCAGGATCACATGGGCGGCGGCTTCGGCAGCAAGTTCTCGGCCGACCGCTGGGGCGTGGTCGCCGCAAAACTTTCCCGAGCGAGCGGCGGACGCCCGGTGAAGCTTTTCTTGGACCGCCGCACCGAACTGGAAATCGCGGGAGGGCGGCCCTCAGGCTTCGCGCGCATCAAGCTCGGAGCCCGCAAAGACGGAGCCATCCTCGCCTGGGAGTCCCATTCCTGGGGCACTAGCGGCGTGGGCGGCGGCGGTGTGGCCGCCACGCAGCTCCCCTACGTGTTCACCAACATCCCCAACAGGCGCGTCAACCACACCGGCGTCATCACCCACACCGGTCCGGCGCGCGCCTGGCGTGCTCCGAACCATCCCCAGGCCAGTTTCCTGACCTGCTGCGCCATTGAGGATCTGGCGGCCAGGCTGAATTTGGATCCTCTGGAGGTCTTTGACAAGAACTTCCAGTACACCGCCCGTCCGGAGGTGTACCGGGCACAGCTTCGCAAAGCCGCCGAGTTGATCGAGTGGAAGAAGCTGTGGCATCCGCGGGGACAGTCCGGCCCGGGGCCGGTCAAGCGCGGGCTCGGCATCGGCGTCGCCACCTGGGGCGGCCTGGGTCATGCCAGCGACTGCCGCACCACGATTCACCCGGACGGCTCGGTGGAGGTGGAACTCGGCAGCCAGGATCTCGGCACCGGTACGCGGACTGTGATCGCCATGGTCGCCGCGGAGACCCTCGGTCTGCAGGTGAATCAGATTCAGGTGAAGATCGGCGACAACCGCTACCCGCCCTCGGGCGGCTCCGGCGGCTCGACCACCGTGGGCGGCGTCTCCGCCTCCACGCGCAAGTCCACCATGAACGCGCTTCAGAAACTGTTTGAAGCGGTCGCTCCCGGACTAGGGGTTCCCCCGGACCAGCTGGAGGCCGTGGACGGCAAGATTCAGGTCAAAGGGAATCCGGCCAAGAGTCTGACGTGGAAGGCCGCCTGCCAGAAGCTCGGCGTCAAACCCATCGTGGAAATGGGACAGAACAATCCGAAAAATCCCATGGGCCTGATCAGCCAGGGCGTGGGCGGCATTCAGATCGCCGACGTTTCCGTAGACACGGAAACGGGCGTCGTCAAGCTCAACCGTTTGGTGGCGGTGCAGGACTGCGGTCTGATCATCAATCCCAAGACTGCGGAAAGCCAGGTCTACGGCGCCTGCATCATGGCCATCTGCGGTGCGTTGTTCGAAGAACGGATCATGTGCCAGCAGACCGGCCGTTTCCTGAACGCCGACATGGAGTTCTACAAGCTGGCCGGAATTGACGACATCGGCGAGATCATCGTGCATCTGGACATCACGCCGGAACACGATGCCCGTGGCGTGATCGGGCTGGGCGAGCCGCCGGTGATTCCCGGCATCGCCGCCATCGCCAATGCCGTGGCCAATGCGATCGGCGTCCGCGTACCCAGGGTCCCGCTGACGCCGGACCGTGTACTGGCGGCCCTGGAAGGGAGGAGAGCCTGATGCAAGCCTTCGAGTACGCAAGTCCTACGACGCTCAAGGAGGCCTTGGCCCTGCTCGGCGAGCGCTGGGGCGAGGCGGACGTGCTGGCGGGCGGCACCGACCTGCTCAGCCTCATGAAGGACTACGTGCACACGCCCAAGCGCGTCGTCAACATCAAGGGCATCGCCGAACTGGGCGGCATCCGCAAGACCGCCGCCGGCTTGCGCATCGGCGCCACGGTCACGCTGGATGAGCTGCTCAGCAACCCCACCGTCCGCACCGAATACCCGTCGCTGTGGGCGGCGGCCGAAGGAGTGACCAGCCCGCAGATTCGCAACATGGGCACCGTGGGCGGCGACCTCTGCCAGCGGCCGCGCTGCTGGTACTTCCGCCTCGGCTACGGCCTGCTGGCGCAAAAAGACGGCAGGAGTCTGGTGGTCAACGGCGAGAACAAGTACCACGCCATTTTCGGCGGCGGGCCTGCCTACTTTGTCAGCGCGTCGAGTCTCGGCCCGGCGCTGGTGGCGCTCGGCGCCAGAATCAAGCTGGCTTCGGCATCCGGAACGCGCGAGCTCTCCGCAGCGGAATTCTTCGTGATTCCGAAAAGCGACAGCGAGCGGGAGATCGCCCTGCGGCCCAACGAAATCCTCACCGAGGTTCTCGTGCCGCCGGCGGCAGGCGTGCGGAACGCCACCTACGAAGTGCGCCACAAAGAGGCTCTGGACTGGCCGCTGGCGACCGCTTCCGTGGCGCTGCGGATGAAGGGCACGACTGTGGAAAGCGCCCGGGTGGTCATGGGCCATGTCGCTCCCATCCCCTGGCAGGCCAAAGAGGCCGAGCAATTTCTGGCCGGCAAAGCCGTCACCGAAGAAGTGGCGGAGCAGGCCGGCAAAGCGGCGGTGGCCGGCGCAAAGCCGCTCAGCCAGAACGCCTACAAAGTGCGTCTGGCGCAGGTGGCGGTCAAGCGTGCCCTGCTGGCCGCGGCCCGCGGAAAGGCCTGAGCCATGCACGAGCGTTCCTTTGACGTGCTCCAGGAGGAGCGCTGCGTCCATCTCCGCTGGAAGGGCTTGTACATTGATCCCTCAAGCGACTACGCGATCCAGCAAGGTGACGAGCGCATCTTCTGGTGCACCAAAACGCAGCTCAACCTCGGCCCGGACGGCAAGATCGTAGACGCCTACGAATGCAGCCCGGGCCGCCCCTGCTACCAAGCGCTCTAAAAACCGGTTAAAAACCGGTCAGCCTGGTGTGGCACCTTTTTCCGCGGGCGCCATCCGGGCCGGGCAAGCGGCGACATAGGTTAGAATAGAAGAGAGTTCTGGGCATCATTCCAGCATCAGAAGGAGGCATGGGATGCGAAACGCAACCGGGGTGCTCCTGGCGTTGACGCTTGCAGCCGCTATGGCGCTAGGGGCAGGAATTCCCTCGAATCACGTTTACGGCGAGTACATCGAAGCCCGGACCGCAGACGTTTACACCGGTCCCTGCTTTGCCAACGGCGAAGTCGGCTTCGGCGGAGACATGGCGGTGTTCGGCTGGAAGGTGACCAAGGGGAGCTGGCAGGGCGTGCCGCTCGACGGACTTGCGGTGGTTGCGGCCGTGCGTGCCCGCCACACTCTGGGGGATCCGACCAAGTCAGCTTATCCGGTGAAGTCGGTTCTGATCGTGGACGAGAAGGCGAGCCCGGAGCAGCGGCTGGCCCTGCAAAGCCTGGCGCGGCGCCTGGGCGGCGACCTGCTGCAGGATGTGGTGCGCGTGGTCTATCGCCCCGTGGAGTTCAACGTCGCTGACGGCAACATCCACAGCTCGAAAGCGACGCTGGCGGCGAGCGAGTGGGCGCGCATCCAGACTCGTGCGATTAGTGAAGCCGACCACATCTGCACGAACGAATACGTCTACTACGGCCCGCTGACCAAGCTGTCGCACGCCATGCCGGCCGTGAGCGTGACTTCGGCGTTCCAGGGCCAGGGCCTCGACGCCCACTGGAGCATGCCGAACAAGCGCAACGCCTTCGTCGGCACCTTCGAAATCGGGGAGTAATCTCCCCACCACGGTCCGGTTTTCAGGGTGCGCCCGGGCGCGCAGTGCGCACTGGGCGCGCCCCTGAGCGGCCCATCCTGCCGATCCCGTCTGCCGGGGAAGCGCTAGGCAGCGAGGGGCGATCGTTTAGTTTCCCCCCTGCGGCCGTCTTCTCGTCGTATCGCGCGTATATCGGTCAAATACCGTGAGGACCGGGAGCGCGTTTCCGTCCTGATCGAAAAAGCCGCGCGGGTTTCCCGGCCGCACCGCCGGTTCCCACCAAAACACGCCCCGTCCCAATCCGTTCGGAGTCATCATCACGATTCGGTTCAGTTCCTCTAAAAATTCTTTCTGTCCCTCCGGAGTTTCCGGAAAGGGAGCCAAACGAGGACCCGTGGGCGGCGGCCGATGGGAATAACCTGTTTCGACGATAATGATTTCTCTCTTATACTCGAGGGCCATGAACACTAAGTTTTCCCATAAATCCAGCAGATTCCCGTGCCAGTTAGGATAGTAAGACTGGCCGATCACATCGTACGACACCTGGTAGCTGTGGAGTTTGTCAAAGAACCATTTTGTCCGGTGGCGGTCGCCGCCGCGGTCAATGTGAATCATGATGCGCGGCGGCGTTTGCGATCCGGCTCCCGCGCGGACTCCGGCGATGCCGGCCTTGAGGTAGTCGGCGAATTGATCCCACTGATCCGGCAGCTTGCCCAGAGGCCAGAGCATTCCGTTGGTGATCTCATTGCCCACCTGAACCATGTCGGGCAGTACGTTCTCGGCTCGGAACCGGGCGACCGTGTCACGAGTGTATTCGAAGACGGCTTTCATCATTTCGGGATGCGGCCTGCCCTCCCACGTCTTAGGCACGAACTGCTTGCCCGGATCGGCCCAGGTATCGGAGTAGTGAAAATTCAGCAGGAACTTAAAGCCCAGAGCCTTGGCGGCCTTGGCAACTGCCAGAGTGTACTCCAGATTGTTCGGCAGCTGTGTGGGACTATGAAACAATCGCAACCGGATCCAGTTATATCCGTGTTCGCGGAAGATTTGCAGGCCGGGCTTGGCCACTCCTTCGTCCTTGAACACGACACCGCGATCCTCAGCCTGCTTCAAGAACGAAAGGTCCGCGCCGACGGCGTATTCTGCCGCTGTGGCAAGCGGATAGAGTCCAAGGCCGGCGGCTAGAAAGATCGCCGAAAAACATTTCATGACACAGCCTCCACCAAGCGAGTTATTGTCGTAAGACTTCGAGAACGTACCACGTCGTGACCGGATCGCCGAGCGAGAGAATCCAATCCGGCCCGGAGCGGATCGCGGGAATCGGATCGCCGAGGGGCTGCCCTGCTCCGTCCAGCGCCCAAGCCCGTACGGAGCGAGCGCCCCTGAGGCCGCGCAGCGTCAGAGAGCCGGTGACGGGCTCGACGAGCGTCGGAGGACCGCCCCAGTTTGTCGCGCGGATGCGTTCGGGGTCCCACGTCATGCCGGTGTTGACCACGCGGCTGCCCGCGGTCAGCAGCAGCTTGCCGCACTCCGCAATGGGCCGGGGCTCCATGCAGCTCAGCACGACCGCCGCGAAGCAATTGCGGAGGCTTGCGGAAAGATGCCGCAGGGGTCGCCCGCGGGACCGGACAAAACCGATCAGAGCTTCGCTGCGATCCGTTTGGACGGTCACCAATCCGCCTGCCCCCTCGCTGGTGTCCCAAACGAGCTCCTGGGTGTCGGAGACCAAGCGCGCCGGACGAGGGACGAGGAATCCGGAAGTGGGCGGCCCGTCGAAGCTGCCGATGCGCACTCCGTGAAGCAACGGGATCCAGGGTGGGAACCCGGGGGTGAAAAGCGGTTGCTCCGACCTCGGCAGCCGCCGGCTGTACATCACTTGCTCATTCGAATAGGTGCGCGTGACGGTCTTGCGGGAGGGACGAACGTCGGAGCGGAGGAACAGGAGCGCGCCCGAAGCCATCTGGCTCATGCGTACGGGATCCAGAGAGATGTCGAAGGGGTCGCCGACATAAGCAGGAGCGTCGGCGGCGAGCTTCGGCTCAAACGTGTACATCACAATCGCGTCCCAGTCCTGGAAGCTGGCGTACGCAGCCAGGATGGGAATTCCCTCAGCGGCGTAGTCGTTCGGAAACGGGTGATTCGTTTCGCTCACCGTATAGGGTTTGCCCGCCACGGCGGTGCGGGCGAGGCGAACGACGATGGAGTTGAGTGGGTCGTTCACCATGGGCGTCTTCGGTGACCGCGTACCGGGATGCTGCCAGTAGGCATGACCATCCATGACGTCCAGCTTCGAGATCGTGGCCAGCATGGGATAACTGCTGCCGGAGTGGCTGTGGTCTGCGGTGGCCACGATGGGTACCCGCACACCGACGCTCTGGCGCAGGTAGCGGTACATCTCTTGATAGAAGCGATCTTCCAGCTCCATGAAGAACGCCATTTCGGCTTCGAACCGCTCTTTCGGTGCGCCGGCGATTTCCGAGCTCCGCAGTCGCGGCACCGGTTCACCGTCGGCCACGCCGGCCTGACGACGGATAGCGGCAATCTGCTCGGGCGAACGCCTCTCGCGGAGCCAGTGGTTGTAGCGCTCCGTCAGTTGTTCGTCGTAATAGGAAGTAGGCGCCCGGAAGCCTGCGTAGATTGCATTTTCATTGAGGATCTCGACAAGGGCCACGGCGGGCTCGTGCCGATACTCATTGCCCGTGTACGGATTTCGGTGGGTCAGGATCCGGCGAGCATACTCTTTTTGCAACTCGATGAGGCGCGGATCGAAGAGGACAAGGCCTTTGGCCCAGCGGATCTTGTCGTAGTCGGCCACCTCATCGCCGCGCTTGTAGGAGCGGCCCACATTGAGATTCAGGTTGACGTAGATACCGCGCTTTTTCAGTTCCGCGACCCAGAAATCGAGGCGGTCGAGCTGCCCGGCGTCGAAACTGCGGCTGTCGTCACGTGCGGCGTCGATCAACCCGCGCGGAGCGAACAGATCCAGGAAGTGGAGTCGCACCAGATTGACGCCGAACCGGGAAAGAGCCGCCGCCCAAACCGGTGCGTCTTCTTTGGGCGGAAGCATCACCGAACCTTTGCTCCAGTCGGTGACATTGACGCCCCAGAAACGAATGCGCCGGCCGCCGCCTGTGGCCAGGTGTCCGTTACGAATTTGGATGAACCCGTCTTTGCCGGCGGGCGGATCCAGCAGAAAGGACACGTCGGCGCGGGACGCGGCCGCACTGCGGTGGTTCATGACGAACGGCCGCAGCAGGCTGCCGTCCCATCCGCCCGCGGCAGGGACGGCCAAGCTCAGCAATGTCAGACACGCACGCCACACCCGCGGATTCATGGCACCGCTTTGTTTTCAGACCGTCGGCGACCCCGACTCACGGCAAGCGTCGGGTCGAACCGCAATCAGAATTCGAAACGCGCCACCACCTGCCCGTTGCGCTGGCCTCCGGTCGCCAGAGCATTAACGTAGCCGAAGCCCCCGGTAGGTACTCCCTGGGCATTGTAGGTTTGCGTCGCCAGCGGGTTGGCGGAGGTCGGCATCGGCAGGAAGGTTCGGTTCAACACGTTAAAGAATTCGGCGCGGAATTCCAGGAACATCCGCTCGCGAAGCGGGAAGCGCCGCCCCAGGCTGAGCTGCTCCGTCACATTGCGCTGCCAGCGGTAGTCGTTGTAAAAGGGCGCCGCAAAGCCCCACTCGCCGGGAGCGGCGTCGACCCAGGCTTTCGGGTTCAGGACGAACTCCTTATTGGGATCGATATTGCCGCTGTTCGGGTGCTTGAGAAACAGCGGCTCGCCCGGCACCCGGTTGAATAACGTGTCTTGGAAGATAAGCTGTCCGAGGTTGTTCCGCGACACCGGCACAGGGATTAACGTGCCGCTGGCGTAGCGCAGAATTCCGCTGAAACGCCAATGGCCGGTGAGGCGGCGGAACCAGCGAGCCCCGCTGAGTTGGGGCGTCTCGTAGGTAAAGCCAGCGACGAAAACAAAAGGCTGAGAGCTGGCGGTCAACGATTTTTGATTCTTCCGGTTGAACACGTTGTTGACGAAGCCGCCGCCGGCTCCGGGGTTGCCGCCGCTCCCGCGGGCGAGTTCCTTCTGCCAGGAAAATGCCGCGGTTAAATCCAGACCGTGAGAATAGCGTTTAACAAATTTTACTTGCAGGGAATCATACCAGTTGTTGCCGAGCGGCGCCCACCGCACCGCCAGCCGGTCGTTGTACATGGGGAAGGGGCGCAGGCTTTGGGCCACCGTGGCGCTGCCGGGGAATCCGGGATAGGGAGGCTTAAAGCCGCGGGAGGCGGCCAGTGCAGAGTCAATGCGCGAGATCAAAAGCTGGCGGTCGGCCGGGTTGCGCAGATCCAGACCGTAGGCTTGCAGCGTCTCCGGCAGAATCGCATTCATGTTCACCAGATTGTTGGCCTCCAGCCACACGCCGCGGTTGCCGACGTAGGCGATCTCCAGTGACGTATTCCGGGCCAGCTCGCGCTGAATCGCAATATTCCACTGATTGATGCGCGCCGGGCGCCCGCCGTTGGGGTCGTTGATCTGGGCGCCCCATGCCGGCGGCACGTTCAACTGGCCGGGTCGCGGAACGATGCCGGGATCGTAGGTGGCCACATAGAGCTCCGCCGGGTCGTATTGCAGCCCATCCTTCAGCAGGATGGCTGGTTCACCGAAAGCAGGGCTCGCCCACGTCAGAGAGTTGAATCCGACCCCGAGCGTGGAGGAGCCGCCCGTGACATACCACCAGTTGGACAGTGCGCTATAGGTTATACCCCAGCCCGCGCGGAAGACGGTGGCTTCATTGATCCGGAAGGCCAGACCCAGCCGCGGCCCCACCGCATAGGGGTAGGTCTTGACGAAGCGGCAGTTGCACCGTCCGGGACCGTAGCCTTCATAAACGATGCCGCCCGGCAGATTACCGGCCGAGGGGTTGGGCGTCTTGACGCCGATCTGACTGGTGCGGTAGTGCAGCTCGTGTCCCTGACCGGCCAGGTCCCAGCGCAGGCCGTAGTCCAGCGTCAGCCGACGCGTGATCTTCCAAGAATCCTGTACGTACAGCGACCAGGCCTTCTTGCGCCATTGCAACGTCCGCGGGGCTGTGACCGTGGCGTCGCTGACCAAACCCAACAAGAAGCTGGCGTACGGGAAGCCGATCGAGCCGCCTCCGATCGTCGTGCTCTGCAGATACGGGAGCGCCGTCTGCGTCCGGCCGAAGTTGAGATGCCCCTGCGACTGATAGTAGTTGTTGTCCGTCCAGACTTCCTGCTTGAACTCACCGCCGATTTTGTAAGTGTGGTTGTTGCGGACATAGGTCATGCTCACCACACCGGTGGCTTTGTCGTTGTAGTACAGGCCGGCGGTGTTGGGTCCGAGCTGATTTTGCAGGCCGCCTGTATTCGTGTTCATCGCACTGATGTAAGGGAAGCCCACGCCGGTGGCGCTGCCCTTGAAGCCGATCCCGCTGAGGACGTCATAGCGCAGTACGCCCGGCGGCGAGCTGTCCGGGTTATGGAAGCGCAGATACCCGGCTCCCAGATGGAGCAGCATTGTGGGTGTGAGGGAGTGGTCGTAATTGAGCCGCGTGGTGTGGCCGTAGATCTTCTGATCCCGCCGGGCGGTAATAGGCTCAGGCAAACCGTCCTGGCCGGTGATCTGGTCCGTTTTTTGAACCGACCAGTAACCGGACAGCCGCGCCGCGCTGGACAGGTAATGGTCAATCTTCACGGCGGGGATCGCCTGGTTTCGATGGTTCGAGATGTCCGGGAGCCAGTTGTTGATGATCTCGGAACTCTGAGGACGGGGGATCAGCCCCTGGATTTTCACGGCGACCGGATCCAGGCGGGCCGTGGGGATCACGAAATTCGGAAAAACGTCCCGCACAAGCTGCCCGTTCACGTTGCGCTGCGTCAGCGGATCGTAGATCGCATTCTCCAGGATGGGACGGCCGAGGGGGTCCGTGCCTAACACTCGGCCGGTGGTCGCCGTGGCGAAATTGCCTTGCCGGTAAGCCTCGGTGGGCACGGTGACCGGCGTGGCCGTGGAACGAATCTTGTTGCGGTACATCTCCAGGTTGAAGAAAAAGAAAGTGCGGTCCCGTCCGTTGTACCACTTGGGGAGGTAGACCGGGCCTCCCACGGTGAACCCGAAGTCGTGCTTACGGTTTCGGGGTTTCGGGAAGCGGTTGGGGTCGCGAAAATGCTGGCGTGCGTCCAGCGCCTCGTTGGTCATGTAATCGTAGGCGCTGCCGTGGAGTTGGTTGGTACCGCTTTTAATGGTGAAGTTGAACAGGCCGCCCAGCACCTGGCCAAACTCCGCCGAGAAGTTTGACGTCTGCATGGTAAATTCGCTCACGGTCTCCACGGAGGCGGCCGCCACCGTGCTGGTCCACACCGTATCGTTCGAGCTGGTGACGTCCTGCCCCTCCAGGTAGATCTTGAAGGCGCCGCCGGGCATACCGTTGACCGCCGCCCGTTCGTTGGTGCCCGAAACGCCGGGCGAGAGGACGATGAAGCTGAGCCAGTTGCGAATCGAGCCGACGCTGCCGCCCCCGCCGCCGAAGTTGAGCGGCAAGGAATTGAAGCGCTCGCCGCTGATGGTCACGCTTTGTTCGGCGTTTTCGGTCCGCAGCAACGGCGCGGCGGCACTGACTTCGACCGATTCGGTGACCGCGCCGACTTCCAGGGTCACGTCCAGCCGTGTGACCTGCGCCACCTGAACCTGCACCTCGCGGAGCGTGATCAGTTTGAATCCTGGCGCCTGGACGGTCAGTTCATATTTGCCGGCCGGCAAGCTCGGCAAAGTGAAGTTCCCGGTTTCCGTGGTGACAGTCTCGTGCGAGGTACCCGTTGCCAGATTGCGCGCCGCCACCCTTGCGCCGGGGACGACCGCGGCGGCCGGGTCCAGCACCGTGCCGGTGATCACACCACGGTCGCTCTGGCCCAAACCGGATACCGCAAACGCGGCGGTGAACATGACAACCAGCGTGGCTCTCATGGCTCGCCCTCCCTGGGGGATTCGCCGGCGTCGTTGTGCAACGCGGGTGAGAACCTGCTGCCAGCGCTCGCCCACGCGCGTGCCGGCACATTGATTCTATGAACAACCAGCGGCTTTGTCACCCAACCAAAGTTTGGGGGAGCCCGTATTACGGGAGTGTATAATCGGGGGGACTGTCGAGCCGGTTTATCGGGAGGTAGGGGTGCCGGAGAGCCATTGCATCCGGGTTGCCATAGTGGACGATCACCCGGTGGTTCGCTTCGGCCTGGCGGCCATCATCAACTTGCAGCCGGATATGGAGGTGGTCGCCCAAGCCGGCACGGGCGAGGAGGCTTGCAGCAGCTTCCTACGCCACCCCATCGATGTGGTGCTCATTGACCTACGCCTTCCCGATACGAGCGGAGTGGAGGTGATACGGAAGCTGCGCAAAGCCAACCCAAAACTTCGTTTTCTCGTGCTGACGATCTACGACGGCGATGAAGATATCCACCGGGCTCTGGAGGCGGGTGCGCAAGCCTATCTGTTGAAGGCGATGTCCCACACCGAACTTGTGAACGCCATCCGCACGGTCCATGCCGGGGCGAAGTTCTTGCCGGCCTCCATATCCCGGCGGCTGGCCGAGCGTCCTCCGGGCCCGGCACTGAGTACACGGGAGCTCGAGGTTCTGGAGCTCGTGGCGAAGGGTCTTTCCAACAGAGAAATCGGCGAAGCGCTGGGGATTAGCGAAGCGACTGTGAAGTGGCACTTGAACATCATTTTCAGCCGCCTCAACGTGAGCGATCGCACCCAAGCCACGGTCGTCGCTCTACAGCGAGGCATCGTCCAGCTGCAGTGAGAACTCCAGGGCTCCGTCCGAGTGGGCGTCAGAAACAAACGGCCGCCCTGTGGGTAGTGCTGATCGTATGCGGATGGGGCCGCCCTGCCATGGCGGGAGCCGACTTTCCCTACAGTCTTCGCGTATGGCAGAGTCCGGACGGACTGCCGGAGGACTTCGCTCAATCCATTTCCCAAACGCAGGACGGATACTTGTGGATTGGCACGAGCGGCGGTCTGGTGCGCTTCGACGGCGTACGCTTCACGGTCTTCAACCACACCACGGAGCCACTCTTCAACGACGACAGCATCTACTCGCTGCGGGCGGCGCGCGACGGCTCGTTGTGGATCGGCTCCGAAGGGGGAGGGCTGCTTCGCTACCAGCGAGGACAGTTCTCTTCTTATGGCGCTCCGCAAGGCTTGACGAACCGCTTCGTGCGCGTCATCTACGAGGACCGCGCGGGTCAGCTCTGGATTGGAACGGATAAGGGTTTGTTTCGGCTCTCCGGGCACAGGCTGGTGCGCGTAGACGGTCGTGACGGCATCCCCGGCATCAACGTCCATGCAATTTGTGAAGATGCGCGCGGAAGGCTGCTGGTGGGCGGCTGGGGCCTGCTGGTTTTGGAGGGTGGGAAATATACCTACTACACCTCCACCGAAAGCCTGGCGGACAACAGCATCCGGACATTGCTGCAGGCCTCCGACGGCGCGCTGTGGATCGGAACCATCTCCGGACTGCGGCGATTGCCGCAAGGGCTGGAGGGAAACCCGTTCCATGCACGGCGTCTGCTCAGCGGCGTCAATGTTAGTGTCCTGATGGAGAGCCGCGACCGAAACGTGTGGGTAGGTACGTACGGCCACGGGTTGTTCCAATATCAGGGGAAACACCGCAGCCGCTTGTCGGCGCCCACGCCGTTGCCGCACAACAACGTCCTGGCGCTGTTCGAGGACAACGAAGAGAATGTCTGGATCGGCACGCAAGGGGGACTGCTGCGCCTCAGCCCCAGCGCCGCCACGATCCTTACGACCCGCGACGCGGTGCCCCAGAGCATCAACGCGGTGTACGAGGACCGGGGCGGCGAACTGCTTGTGGCGGCCTTGAACGGGAAGCTGTATCGCGTCAACGGGGAATGGCTCGAGCCGTTTCCGCTACCCTACAGCATCATGAACCTCCGCTACCGCAATGCGTTCCGCGACTCCAGAGGCGCGCTCTGGCTGGGCACCGACGGCCAAGGCGTTGTCAGATTGTCGCCGGCGGGAGTGGAGCGCTACACGATGCGGCAAGGGCTCGTCAACGACTTTGTCCGGGCCTTTTGCGAGGATTCCGGCGGTGCCGTGTGGATCGGCACCGACGGAGGCCTGAGCCGATGGGCCGAGGGACGGATTCAGAACTACGATGCCGCTTCGGGGTTAGTGTATGGCAGCATTCGCTTTCTTCAGGTGAGCCGGGACGGCGCACTCTGGGTGGGAACAGACGGAGGAGTGAGCCGGCTGCGGGGCGGGCGTTTCGAAGCGGACGGCCTGCTCGAAACGCTGCGGGGAAAGAAAGCCTGGGCGATGCACGAGGACGCCGAAGGCGGGTTGTGGATTGGGACGCACGGTCATGGCCTTTTTCTACTGAAACGTGGGACCGTGGCCCGGATCACGACCGCTCAGGGGCTGCCGAGCAGCAAGATTCACTACATTGCAGAGGACCGCCAAGGCCATCTGTGGATGAGCACGCCGGGCGGCGTGATCGCGGCGGCCCGCCGCGAGCTCGAGTCGCTGGCCCGCGGGGAGGTGCGACAGATTCCCCTGCGCGTATACGGGATGTCGGAGGGCTTAGGCACCACGCAAATGATCGGCGGCGTACAACCGGCCGGGGTGATGACCGGCCGCGGGGAGCTGTGGCTTCCGTCAACCAAAGGGCTGGTCCGTGTCCGTCCCGTGATCCGCACGACCGCGGAGCCGCCGCCGCTGCGCATCGAGGCAGTATACGCCGATGACCGTCCGGCACCCGTCACGGATCCGCTCTGGCTCGGTCCGGGTGAAGGGAAGCTCGAGATTCACTACACCGCGATTCGTCTGCGCTCCCCGGAGCGGTTGCGGTTCCGCTACTGGATGGAAGGCTTCGACCACAACTGGACCGAAGCAGGAGGGAGGCGCGTGGCGTATTACACGAACATGCCTCCGGGAAACTATCGCTTTCGCGTGGCCGCCTACGAGATCAACGAACCGGGAAGCGCGACGGAGCAGGTGATCCAGGTTCAGTGGCGGCCGCACTTTTATCAAACCGCGTGGTTCCTCGGCTTCTGCGGTCTGGGCTCAGCCGGTCTGGCAGGGCTTCTGTACTGGCTGCACATTCGCAGTCTGCGCCAGCGCTTCGCCGCCGTGCTGGAAGAGCGCAGCCGCCTTGCGCGGGAGATGCACGACACGCTGATTCAGGGCTGCGTCGGACTGTCCGCCCTGCTGGAGGCGGCTTCTCATGCTCACGACGTGTCTCCGGCCACGAGCAAGGAGTTGCTGGAACGGGCGCGGCAGGAAGCTCGGTCCACCGTCGAGGAGGCGCGCCGCGCCGTCTGGAATTTGCGCCAGGCCGCCGGCGCCCGGGAAGATCTCGGCAAAGCGCTCAGCCGGCTGGCTCGCCAGGTAGGCATCGAGACCGGCATCCCGGTCCAGTTCGAGGCGAACGGGGGCACGGTTCCGATAGACGCCGAACGGATGCGAAATCTGTTGCTGGTGGTGCGGGAGGCCTTGCAGAACGCAGCCCGTCACGGCGCGCCGCGTGTGCTGCGCGTGTGGCTCGGATGCGCCGGCAGACGCGTCCGTGTCCGCGTGGCGGACGACGGCTGCGGCTTTGATCCCGCTGAAGTCACGGCGGCGGACGGCCAGCGTTACGGTCTGGTGGGCATGAAGGAACGGGTCCTGCAAATGGGGGGAGAGATCGTTGTGGACAGCACGCCCGGACGGGGGACGGAGGTGCGCATCGAAGTCCCGATCCGAAGCCGCGCTCGACGCAATGAGCCGTCCGGATGAGTCGCCCGGATCCGGCTGCGGTCTAAACCAAGCTCGTGCGGGCCGTACCGATGCAAGGTATCGCTGCGCGAGATCTCCGGCGCCCTTCAGCTCTGCAGCGCCCGGGCCATCTGCTCCCACTCGCCGAGCAAAGCCTCCAATTCGTTGCGGCGCCGGGCGAGGCCAGGAGGCGCTTGGTCTCTTCTCCACTCGTAAAGGAAGCCAGCGCCTGTTCGGTTTCGGCGATTTCGGCCTCCAGGCGCGCGATCTGGTTTTCCACCGCCTCGAGCTGTTCCTCCATCCGGCGGCGCTTCATGGGATTCATGCGGCGCGGGCGAGACGGCGCCGCCCGTTCGGGAGCGCGCTCGCGGGCGGCGGAAGGGACAGGGACTTGCCCGATCAGGGCGGCCTGCTGCTGTTTGCGCCGCAAATACTCTTCATAGTTGCCCGGATGGACGTGGATCTGACCGCCGCCGATCTCAAACACCCTTGTCGCCAGCCGTTCCAGAAAATAACGATCATGCGAAACGAAGACCAGCGTTCCGGAAAACGCTTCGAGCGCCTCGAGGAGCACCTCTTTGGCGCGCAGGTCCAGATGATTCGTCGGTTCGTCGAGCAGCAGGAAATTGGAGGGCCGCAGCAGGATCCGCGTCAGTGCGTAGCGGTTGCGCTCGCCTCCGGAGAGCACGCCCACGGGACGGAAGACCGCATCGCCGGAGAACAGGAAACAGCCGAGCAGCGTGCGGAGCCCGGTCTCGGTCGCATGCGGGTCGAGTGATCGAAGATCATCGAGCAGGCGCACGGCGGGGTCCAGCTCCTTGTACTGGTCCTGAGCGAAGTAGCTGATCTCGACGTTGTGCCCGAACCGGATTTCGCCTGAGGTGGGGAGCTCCAGACCGGCGAGCACGCGGATCAGTGTGGACTTGCCGGCGCCGTTGGGCCCGACCAGCGCCACGCGATCGCCCCGCTCGATCACGAAGCGGGCATCCTCGAAGACCACCCGTTCGCCATAGCGCTTGGTGAGGCCGCGGGCCTCCGCCACCACGCGGCCGCTCGGCTCCGGCTGCGGAAAACGGAAATGGACCGTTTTTTCTTCGCGGGGCAGCTCGATGTGCTCCATGCGTTCGAGCTCCCGGATGCGACTCTGGACCTGACGCGCCTTGCTGGCTTTGTAGCGAAAGCGTTCGATGAAGCGGTGGAGCTGTTCGGCCTTGGCCTGCCGGTTACGCCAGGCCGCCTCCAGCTGGGCCATGCGCTGCTGCTTTTGCTCGAGATACTGCGTGTAGTTTCCGGCGTACACATGGAGCTTGCGGTTCCAGATCTCGACGATTCTCTCGACGGTGACGTCGAGAAAATAGCGGTCGTGCGAGACGACGACGAAGGCATGCGGGTAGTTGCGGAGATACTCCTCGAGCCAGTTGCGCGCCTCCAGGTCCAGATGGTTGGTGGGCTCGTCGAGCAGCAGCAACTCAGGCTGCTCGAGCAGCAACTTCGCCAGGGCGATGCGCATCTGCCAGCCGCCGGAAAACTCTTCGGTGCGGCGCATCCAGTCCTGTTTGGGGAAGCCGAGTCCGGCAAGCACTTCGCCGACGCGCGCCTCCATGCGGTAACCGTCGCGGCTGCGGTAGTCGGCCTCCAGGCGGTGGAACCGCTCCGCCGCCTCCCGCCAGGAGGGGCTTGCGGCATCGAGCGAGGCCATGCGTCCGGCCAGCTGCTCCATCTCGGCCTCGATCGCCCGCAGCGCAGAGAAGACCGCCAGGCATTCCTCGAAGACGGTGCGACCTTCGAGCTCGAGTCCGGACTGGGGCAGGTAGCCGATGGTGAGCGTTCTGGGACGCCGGACCTCGCCGCGGTCCACCGGCTCCAGTCCGGCGAGGATTCGCAACAGCGTGGTCTTCCCCGTTCCGTTGGCGCCCACCAGACCGATGCGGTCGCCGGGATCGATCTGCCAGCCGGCGTCCTCAAACAGCACCGTGTCGCCGAAGCGCTTGGACGCAGCGGAGAGCACGATCATGGCGGGACGGTCAGGTTCCGCTCACCGGGCCGCAGAAGAAGTCCAGGGCGCGGGCGATGAAGTCCTTCATGTCGTGCCGCCGCACCACCGCGTCCAGGAAGCCGTGCTTGAGCAGGAACTCGGCGCGCTGAAACCCTTCGGGAAGCTTCTGGCGGATGGTTTGCTCGATGACGCGCGGGCCGGCAAAGCCGATCAGCGCCCCCGGCTCGGCGATGTTCAAATCTCCCAGCATGGCGAAGCTGGCGGTGACGCCGCCGGTGGTGGGGTCGGTGAGTACGCTGATGAACGGGACACGGGCTTCATCCAGGCGCATCAGGGCGGCGGAGACCTTGGCCATTTGCATCAGGCTCACGGCGCCTTCCTGCATGCGGGCGCCGCCCGAGGCCGAGACAATGATCAAGGGCTCGTGACGAGCCAGGGAGCGTTCGATGGCCCGCGTGATCTTCTCGCCGAGAACGGCACCCATGCTGCCGCCGATGAATTTGAGTTCGAGCACGCAGATCTGCACGGGGCGGGCCTTGAGGCGACCTGAGGCGGCAATGAGGGCGTCCTTGAGGGAGGTGGCCTGCTGCATGGCAGCCAGGCGCTCCTTGTACGGCCGCTGGTCCACGAACTCCAGGGGGTCAGTGGAGACCAGATCGCGGTCGTACTCCTCCCAGCGGCCGTCGTCGAGCAGAAGCCGCAGGCGCGTGAGGGCGTCAATCTTGAAATGGAAATCGCACTTGGGACAGACCTGCAGGTTTTCCTCGAGGGCCTTGCGCCAGATGATCTGCCGGCAGTGGTCGCATTTCATCCACAGCCCTTCGGTGCGGACGCGGCGCTCCTCCTCCGGGCCGGTCTGACGGGTCGGTTTGGATCGCGTGAACCAGGCCATGAGGTTCGGACTCAGTATTCGATTCCCCGCTGGGCGAGGATTCCTTTCTGGTAGGGATGCTTGATCTCCCGGATTTCGCTCACCAGGTCGGCGGCTTCGATCAAATCCGGATGGGCGTTGCGTCCCGTGCAGATCACGTGGAGGCGCGCCGGGCGGGCCGCCAGATCCCGCAGCACCTGCTCGATGGGGAGCAGGCCGTAGCGGACGGCGTAGTTGATCTCGTCGAGGATCAGCATGTCGTAACGGTCCGACTGCATGGCCTGCACGGCCGCCGCCCAGGCTTGCTGCGCGGCGCGCACGTCTTCCGGGTCGGGCGCTTCCGTGCCCACCTTGACGAAGCCGCGGCCCATCGGGCGAATTTCGAAGGCGCCGCCGAGCATCGGTGCCGCATCCAGCTCGCCGTAGTGCCAGGAGCCCTTGATGAACTGGATCATCAACACTTTGAAACCCTGTCCCACGGCGCGCAGCGCCGCCCCTAACGCAGCGGAGGTCTTTCCCTTGCCGTTGCCGGTGAAGACGATGAGCAGGCCGCGGCGCTCTTCCACCGTCCTACGTTAACGCGGGTAGGGATGGCCTCGCAACGAAGCCAGGGCCCGGTAGATCTGCTCGGCCAGCACCACGCGCGCCAGCTCGTGAGGCAGCGTCAGGGGCGACAGTGAGAGCCGCTCGGCCTCCGGATGCCGCCACGCTTGGGGGATGCCGTCGGCGCCGCCGATGAGGAACACCAGGTCGCGGCCCTCCCGCTCGGCGCGCGCGATGCGGGCGGCAAACTCCGCCGAGGTCAGGGCCGGGCCGCCGGCGTCGAGCAGGATCCGGGCGGCCTGCGGGTGCCGCAGCCACGGATCGGCGCGCGGGGAACGGAGTTCCTGCATCGAGCAAGGCGCCCACCGGGAAGCGCGGCGCAAATACTCTTCGGCTATGGCCTGCGCGCGGCGGTCGCGGACCTTGCCGAGGTAGTAAATGTAGATCTTCACTGCTACCATTATGGAAGCGGCACACGCCAGAGCTCAGGCGGCCAAAGGGATGCACCGAGAAATCCTGATCCGCACCGGGGACGGCAAATCCCGTCTCATCCCACTGCTCGGGGACCGCATCAGCATCGGGCGTTCGGGGAGCAACGACCTGGTCTTCGCCGACGACGTGGGACTGTCGCGGCGGCACCTGGTGCTGGAACGCGACGGTGAGGACTGGGCGGTCGAGGATCTGGGCAGCAAGAACGGCACCCAGGTCAACGGCGAGCCGGTCAGCCAGCGGCGGCGGCTGCGGCCCGGAGACCGCATCACGGCCGGGCGCCTGGTGATTCTGTACGACGATCCGCTGGGCGGTGCGCCGGAAAGCGTCGTGTTCGTGGAATCGCCCCTGGCGGACACGCCGGTTTCAACCACGATCGTGGCCCGCGTGGACCCCGCCCGCGGCCCGGATGCGGGCGCGGGGGGAGCGGGCACGTCCTTTGCCGGCGCCGACCGGCGCGTGCAAGCGCTCATCCGCGCCGGGCGCGAGCTCGCCGGACACCGCCCTCTGGCCGACCTGTTCCCGCTGATCCTGCAACTGGCGATGGAGGCGGTGCAGGCCCAGCGCGGCGTGCTGCTGACGCTCGAGCGGGAGCAACTTCTGGTGCGCGCCGCCTGCGGGGCGAGCTTCCGGATCAGTACGGCCGTGCGGGACCGGGTGTTGCGCGAACGGGCTTCGCTGCTGGTCCGGGATGCTTTGAGCGACGAGGCGCTCCGGGGCCGTCTGAGCATCCAGCAGCAACGCGTGCGCGGCATGATGGCGGCGCCGCTTGAGACCGAGGGCCGGGTGATCGGGCTGATCTACGTGGACACGCCGAATCCTTCGCAAGGATTCACGCCGGAGGATCTGGATCTGCTGGCCGTGATGGCCAACGTGGCCGCGATCCGGCTGGAACACGCGCGGTTGGCCGAAGTGGAGCAGTCCGAGCGGATGCTGGCGCGGGAACTGGAGCGCGCCGCCGAAATCCAGCGCAAGCTGCTTCCGGAAAAGCCTCCGAAGGTCGAGGGCGTCGAGCTGGCCGGCTACAACGCGCCCTGCCGCACGGTGGGCGGCGACTACTACGACTTCCTGCCGCTCGACGGCGGCCGGCTCGGGCTCGTGGTGGCGGACGTCTCGGGAAAAGGAATGCCCGCGGCGCTGTTGATGTCCAATCTGCAGGCGCGGATCCAGGTGCTGGCCGAGGACCCTTCCGATCTGGCCGCACTGCTGGAGCGCCTGAACCGGCTCCTGCGGTCCAGTTCCCCGCCCCACTGTTTCGTCAGCCTCTTTTTCGGTGTGCTGGATCCTTCCTCGGGCGAGCTCGTCTATGCGAACGCGGGGCACAACCCGGCGCTGCTGGTGCGCACCGAGGGGCGGGCAGAGTGGCTGGAAAGCGGCGGCCCGGTGCTCGGGATCCTTCCCACGGTCTCCTGCGAGCCCCAGCGATGCCAGTTGCGTCCCGGCGACGTACTGGTTCTCTACAGCGACGGCGTCACCGAGGCGGCGGATCCGTCCGGGGTCGAGTTCGGCAGCGAACGCCTGGCGGAGCTTTGCCTGCGCCACGCGCATCTGCCGCCGTCCGGTTTGCTGGAGGAGCTGCGCGGTTGCCTCCGCCAATGGCTGGGGGCGCGGCCCGCCGAGGACGACATCACGCTGGTCGCGGTCAAGCGCTGAGGACTCCGCCGCCGGTCCGGGTCATACAATCGTCTGTGATGGAACCAGACAGCCTGTTTTCCCTGGACGGCAAAGTCGCCGTCGTGATCGGAGGCGCCGGCGTGCTGGCCGGTGCGATGGCCGAAGGGCTGGCCCGGGCGGGAGCAGACATCGTCATCATTTACCACCACAGCAAAGACAAGGCCGAAGAGCGGGTGCGCCGCATCGGGGCGCTGGGCCGCCGGGCGCTGGCCGTGCAGGCCGACGCCACGCGGCGCCAGGACCTGGAGCGCGCACTGGCTGCGACTCTGGAAGCCTTCGGCCGCGTGGACATCCTCATCAACGCCGCCGGAATCAACTCCGCCACGCCGTTTTTCGAGATCGGAGAGGAGGAGTGGCAGCGCATCCTCGACGTGAATCTCAAGAGCGTGTTCCTGGCCTGCCAGGTGTTCGGCAAAGTGATGGTGGAGTCGGGGCGCGGCGGATCCATCATCAATATCTCCTCGGCCTCCTCGGGGCCGCCGCTTTCCAAGGTGTTCACCTACAGCATCAGCAAGGCGGGCGTGAACCAGATCACGCAATTTCTGGCGCGCGAATGGGCGCCGTACAACGTGCGGGTGAACGCGATCCTGCCGGGATTCTTCCCCGCCGAGCAGAACCGGCGGCTGCTGACGCCGGAGCGCACGGCCCAGATCATGAATCACACGCCGATGAAGCGCTTCGGCGAGCCGGAAGAGCTGGTGGGCGCCGCGATCTATCTGGCCTCGGAGAAGGCCTCCTCCTTCGTGACGGGTTCGATCCTGCGCGTGGACGGAGGATTCCTGGCGATGACGATCTGAGGCCGGGGGCGGCTCACTCCGGCCGGCCGGTGTAATGGCCGGTTTCGTGCACCTGTTCGTGGTCCTCGACGGCTTCCAGGTGCGTGATCACTTCGGCGGGCATCCCGAGCGCGGGCGGCAGCCGCTCTTCGAGTGCGGTGGCGAGGCGGTGTGCGTCTCCGAGTGAAACCTCGTAGGGGAACAGAAGGTGGATTTCCACGCGGAGGCGCCGGCCGGTGTGGCGGAAGCGCACGCCGTGGTAGCGGAGTCCGAGTTCCTGGCAGAGGGCGTCGAGCTTCTCGCGCAGGAGGCGGCCGGTGGCGGGGTCGGCGTAGTCCATCAGCCCGCCCACGGAGCGCAACACCAGCCGCCCGCCGGAGCGGAGGATGTTGAGGGCGACGGCGAGGGCGCAGAGCGGATCGAGAGGCCGGAACCCGGTGATCAGCACCAGCCCGAGCCCGGCGACGACGCCGAAGCTGGTCCAGCTGTCGGTGAGCACGTGGCGCCCGTTGGCTTCGACGATGAGGGAATGCACGCGCCGGCCGGTGCGCACCAGATGCCAGCCGAGCAGCGCGTTGGCGGCGGCGGAGGCGGCCACCAGTCCGACGCCGCCGCTCAGGTTCTCAAGCGGCACGCCGGCCAGCCATTTCCGCACAGCGGCCACAATGATGGCCACCGCCGCCACAATGATGAGGGCGCCTTCAAAGCCTGCGGAAAAGAAGCTGATTCGCTCGTAGCCGTACAGGAAGCGATCGTTGGCCGGCTTGTGGCTGAGGCGGAGGCTGAAGGAGGCGAATCCCACTGCCGCCAGATGGATGACGGACTCGGCGGCGTCGGAGAGGATCGCAGCGGAGCCGGTCCACAAGTACGCGAAACTTTTGAGGGCCAGCAGCACGACGGCGGCGGCGAGCGACAGAATCATGGCCCGCCGGGCCGCACCTTCGGCCGCCTCCCGGCTCTCCATCATTCGCCATTGTACGGTGCAAGAGAGTTCGGGAACCGGAACCCCGCAGGGAGCGTACTCGCTTGTGTGAGGCTCGTGACGGGTGTGCTCAGCCAGGCGTTGGCCTCGCTGTGGCGGCACAAGTTGCGCAGCTTCCTGACCATGTTCGGCATCGCCTGGGGTGTGGCGTCGCTGGTGCTGATGAGCGCCCTGTGCGACGGCTTCCGGCAGGGCCAGCGGCAAAACGCCCGGCAAATCGGCGACAGCATCGTCATGGTCTGGGGCGGGCGCACGGAACGGCAGGCCGGCGGCCAGCGCGCCGGGCGGCGCATTTTCCTCGAAGCACGCGACGTGGAGGTGATCCGCGCGCAGTGCCCGCTGGTGAGCGTGGTCGCTGCGGAGATCAAGACGGAGGTTTCCGCCGCCAGCGCATTCAACGCGGGAACCTTTCTCACCCTGGGTGTGACGCCGGAGTATCTAGCGCTGCGCAACCTTCCGGTGGCGCGCGGGCGGCAGATCCATGAGGCGGACGTGGCGGAGCGGCGCCGGGTGTGCGTGCTCGGCGACTCGGTGCGGAAGCATCTGTTCGAGCACCGGGAGGCGCTGGGCGGCACGGTGACGCTCAACGGGTACCGCTACGCCGTGGTGGGGCTGATGAGCGAGAAGGAGCAGAATTCCTCCTACGACGGCTGGGACAACGACAAGATCCTCGTGCCGCAATCGAGCCTGCTGCGCGACTGCCCGCCGCGGCAGCCGGACTGGCGCCCCGGACGCGTGCAGGCGATTCTGTACCGTCCGGCGTCGGTGCGCGACTGGGCCGCGGCGCAGCGCCAGGTGCGCGCCGTGCTGGGGCGGCTGCACGGATTCGATCCGGCGGATGAAGGGGCACTGCCGATGTGGGATACGGTGGAGAGCGCCGAGCTGTTCGATCGGGTCTTCAACGCCACCGAGCTGTTCCTGGCGCTGATCTCGCTGGTGACGCTGAGCCTGGGCGCGGTGGGCGTGATGAACACGATGATGACGGCGGTGGCGGAGCGCACCAGCGAAGTGGGGCTCAAGATGGCGCTAGGGGCCACGCGGCGGAGGGTGCTGGGCGAGTTTTTTGCCGAAGGCGTGGTGCTGGCTTCGTTGAGCGGCATGGTGGGGCTGACGGGGGTGGCGGCGCTGGCCGCGATCGTGAACGCGCTGCCGATGCCGGCCCTGTTCGCCGGCCTGCCCATCGGCCGGCGCACGGCGGTTGCGGCGGCGGCGGCCCTGGCCGCGACGGCGGTGCTCTCGGCCCTGCCCCCGGCCTGGCGGGCAGCGCGCCTCCAACCGGTCGAAGCGCTGCGGGAGGCGCGCTAAAGGGAATGCTGCGGTGGCTGTGGAGCGAAGCGCTGA
>JBBIJF010000042.1:0-29460 GCA_037446115.1 Acidobacteriota bacterium
CGCTGCCCCCGGATTCCACGGCGGTCACCCGCCGGAACCGGCGCGCCAGAGGCAGAGAGAAAAGGCCGACGCCCGCATAAAGGTCCACAGCCGTCTCCCCTTCCGCTCCTTCGAGCGCGCATTCCACGAGGCGGTCAATCAGGAACCGGTTGGTCTGAAAGAAGGACCCGTGACTGACGCGGAACACGTACCCTCCGGCCGGATAATCCAGGCTCCCGGCCGCCGCCCCGGGAATCCGCTCCGCGCACCATTCAAAAAAAGACCGGGCGGGCGGCTGCTCCCACTCGAGTACGTTGAGCTGGACCTCGCTCTCGTTGGTGAACAGCTCGATCGAGCGCAAGAACCCCGGAAATCGCCGTTCGCGCAACATGCCGCGCAGTGCACCCAGCGCTTCGTTGATCTTCGGCGAGGAGATGGCGCACCGCTCCACCGCACAGAGCCGGTGCGAGCCGCCCTCCATATAACCGATCTCGCGCCCACGGAGGTGAAACTGCGTGCGGTTGCGGTATTCCCAGGGCTCGCCCGCGATCGTGCCCACAAACTCCGGCGGCGGGATCTTGCCGATCCGCCGCAGCACCTCGATCAGCACGTTGCGCTTGTGTTCCACTTGGAACGGGTAACCGGCATGCTGGTAGTGGCAGCCGCCGCAGCGCTGGAAATAGGGACAGGGCGGCAAAACCCGGTCCGGAACCGAAGTGAGTATTTCGACGAGCTCAGCCTCGAGCAACCCCGGTCGTTCGCGGCGGACCCGCACGCGCGCGGTCTCTCCGGGCAGCACGTAGGGAACCAGTACCGCCCGTCCTTCCAGGCGGGCCAGTCCCCGGCCGCCGTAAACCCACTTTTCCACGGCAACCTCGTGTGTCGCTTCCGGCGTTGTTCCGGCGGCTTGCATCGCTTACGATAAAAGGTCGTTCCCTCTAGCATGAAACCACGAGTGTTCTCCGGCGTGCAGCCTTCGGGCGATCTGCATATCGGCAACTACCTCGGCGCGCTGAAAAACTGGGTCAAACTCCAGTACGACTACGAGTGCATCTACTGCATCGTGGATCTCCACGCCGTGACGGTCTACCAGGATCCCGCCACCCTGCGGGCCAAGATCTCCGAGCTCGCCGCCCTGTTTCTGGCCGCAGGTATCGACCCCAGGCAATCCGTGATCATGGTTCAGTCGTCCGTACCGGCTCACGCCGAGCTGGCCTGGATGCTCACCTGCGTGACACCCGTAGGCTGGCTGACCCGCATGACCCAGTACAAGGCCAAGGCCGAAAAACAGGAGACGGTCGGCGACGGCCTGTTGCAGTATCCCGTGCTGATGGCCGCCGACATCCTGCTTTATCAGGCGCAGATCGTCCCGGTGGGCGACGATCAGGTCCAGCATCTGGAGCTGACGCGCGACATCGCCCAGCGCTTCAACGCCCTTTACGGGGAAACGTTCGTGATGCCGGAGACGAAGCTTCCCGCCGTGGGCGCGCGCATCATGGGCCTGGACGATCCCTTGAAGAAAATGAGCAAGTCGGAAGCCGCCTCGGGCCACGCCGTCGCCCTGCTGGATCCTCCCGACGTAATCCGACGCAAGATTCAGCGCGCCACCACGGACTCGCAGCCTTCCGTGGATTTCGACGCCCTCGGCCCCGGCGTGGCCAACCTGCTGAACATCTTTCAGGCGTTCAGCGAGTGGACGGACGAGCAGATGCGCGCGCACTTTTCCGGTATGCGTTACGGCCGTCTCAAACAAGAAGTGGCGGACATGGTGATCGCGCATCTGGAACCGCTCCAGCGCCGCTACCGCGAGATCGCCGGTGAGCCGGGTTACGTGGACCGCGTCCTCAAAGAGGGCGCCGAGCGGGTGGCTCCCATTGCCAATGCCACGGTGGAAGTGGTGAAACGCCGTATGGGTCTGTACGTTCCGTGCTGACATGGATCAACGCCCGGTCTCGTTCACCGCGTACTGGCGCTTGGTCCGCTCCAACCGGAACTTCCGCCTGTTGTGGCTCGCGCAGATCGTCAGCGAATTGGGCGACTGGCTCTACTCGATCGCCATCTACAGCCTGCTTCTCGAGCTGACCGGCAGCGCCCGGTCGGTGGCCACGGCGGTGGTCCTCCAGGTGCTGCCCCAGTTCTTCATCGCGCCGGCCGCGGGAGTCCTCAACGACCGCATGAGCCGCAAGCGGGTGATGATTCTGGCCGACCTGGCGCGGGCGGCCATCGTGCTCGGCATGCTGTTCGTCCAGCGCGCCGACCTGGTCTGGTGCATTTATCTGCTCTTGTTCGCCGAAACGACCATGTGGGCCTTTTTCGAGCCCGCCCGCAGCGCCGTGATTCCCAACATCTGCCGCGGCCCTGAGGTGCTCGCCGCCAATACGCTCTCCTCCACCACCTGGTCCTTCAACTTGGCCGTGGGCTCGGCGGTGGGCGGCGTCGTGGCCGTGGCCTTCGGACGCCAGACGGTGTTCGTGATCAATGCCGCAACCTTCCTCGTCTCCGCCATGCTGCTCCGCGGGATGCGTTTCGCCGAGCCGCACACGGCCGGAGCCCCTCCGCTTCGTGTCGCCGACCTGGCAGACTTCTCCCCGCTGTTTGAAGGCCTGCGGTACGTCACCAGCGATGCAAGACTGCTCGCCACGCTGCTGGTCAAGGCGGGCCTCGGATTCATGGGAACCAACTGGGTCATCCTGCCCTTGCTCGGCGAGCGCGTCTTTCCGGTGGATCTCGGGCGTCTCGATCCGCAGCGCGCAGGCATGCTCGGAATGAGCCTGCTGATGGGCGCGCGCGGCGTCGGCGCGCTCATCGGCCCCCTCATCGGCAGTTACTGGGCCGGCCAGCAGGAGTCACGGCTTCGTCAGGGGATTCTGTTCGGCTTCCTGGCGGGCGCTACGGGCTATCTCTCGCTCGGCGCCGCGCCTTCGCTGCCGGCGGCCGCCGCCGCCGTCATCTTGGCCCATGCCGGCGGCTCCGTCATTTGGGTCTTTTCCACGACGCTGCTGCAAATTCACACCGACGACCGCTTTCGCGGCCGCGTCTTCTCGGCCGACTACGCCTTTTTCGTCGTGACCATGTCCTCGGTCACCTACCTGGCGGGCGTGCTCGTGGACCTGGGCCTGTCTCCCAAAGCCCTGGCAGCCCTCACGGGATCCTTTGGAGTGCTCCCTGCGGTGGCTTGGGCTCTTGCCTTACGCCTGTGGCACACCGGTTCCCGGCGGCCGCTCGAGGCCTCCAGAGGCGCCCGGCCCCTTGACGGGCCGCCCGGACGGCTGTAGATTGAAAGACACGAAAATTCCGCAAACCGGGGAGACGCCGCGATGACCGAAACCGTCCGCTCGATTTTGGATCTCAAAGGCCGCCACGTCTGGGGATTGCCGCCCGAGGCCTCCGTCTACGAGGCGATTGCCATGATGGCAGACAAAGGCGTCGGCGCCTTGGTCGTCATCAGCGAGGGCAAACTGGTCGGGGTGGTCTCCGAACGGGACTATGCACGCAAGGTCATCCTCAAAGGGAAGTCCTCGCAGCATACGCAAGTGCGCGAGATCATGAGCAGCCCCGTGATCACTGTCACGCCGGACCACACTGTGGAGGAGTGCATGCGGATCGTCACCCACCACCGCATCCGCCACCTGCCCGTGGTCGAAGGGGACCGGCTGGTCGGCATGATTTCCATCGGCGATCTGGTGCGCTCCATCATCGCCGCGCAGGAAGCGACCATCCACCAGTTGAAGAACTACATTGCCGGCGTCTACCCGGCATGAGCTTTGCTCGGAATCCCGACGGCCTCCCGATCCTGGAGGTCTGCTATCGGGCGCCTGCCGCGTACGCGCCCTGCTCCCGCCCCCACATCGCACGAGCGACGACCCAGGATTTTTCCCACACCGGCAGGCGGACCCGCCGCGCCATCACATCGAATCCCGAGCGCTCAATCCTGTCCAGCAGGCGCCGGTAGATCTCGATCAGCGCACGCAGCGCCGGCCTCCCTTCCGGGCCCACCATACCGACCAGCGGCTCAGCCTCGCGGTAATAGGCGCGCGCCCGCGCCGCCTGCCGCTCGAGTACCGCAACTAGCTCCGGCGTCTGCCTGCCCGCCAGCAGATCCTCATCGCGGGCGCCGCACGCGGCCATGTCTTCCGCCGGCAGATAGATCCGGCCGCGCAGGGCATCCTCGCGAACGTCCCGGAGGATGTTGGTCAACTGGAATGCCACGCCGCACCTCTCGGCCAGTTCGAGGGCTTTGGGCGATTGAAAACCCAGCACGTGGACCAGCGACAGCCCCGCCACGGAAGCCACCTGGTAACAGTAGCGGTACAGTTCCTCAAAGGTCCGGATGCGCCGCGGCCGGAGATCCCCGGCCACGCCCTCGAGCATCTCATAGAAGTACCGGCGCGGAATCCCGTGACGCCGCACTGCGTCGCAAAACGCGGGCCACAACAACCCGGGCGGATGCGCGCCGTCCAATGCGCGGTCCAGGTCCCGGCGCCAGGCCTCCAGCGCCGCAGCCGCATCCGCCGAAGGCTCGTCCGTCAGATCGTCGCAGCGGCGCATAAAAGCGTAGATGGCGCACACGGCGTCGCGCTGCGGCGCGGGCAGAAGCCAGAAGGAATAGTAAAAATTGCGCGCGCGCCGCCGCGTCAGCCGGCGGCACCACGCATAAGATTCCGCGACCGGATCTTTCATGCCGCCCGCGCAAATGCGACCCTCGCTGCCGTCGTGACCAGCAGCCAGGCCCGCTCGGATTTCGAAATCGCGGGCCGGCGGCGGAACACATCGCAGTCTTGAGCCTCGATTTTGTCCAGGATCCGCAAGCCGCCTCGGCTGAACAGCTCGATGTCCACCGCCAGGCGGCGGTCCACCATAGCCGCAAGCGGCAGGCCCTCCTGAAGAAACCGGCGCGCCACTGCCGTCAGCTCTCTCATGGCGGAACGAAACTCGGGCGTCGCCCGGCGCGCCAGCACTTCCTCCAGGCGGCATCCGTGCCGTGCCAGTACGCGCAGCGGCAAGTACACCCGCCCTTTGTCGAGGTCTCTGGCCACGTCCTGCCAGAAATTTGCTAACTGCAACCCCGTGCAGGTCGCATCCGACAGGCGCCGGCGCTCAGAGTCCGCATACCCGCACAGGTGTAGCACGATGCGCCCGACGGGATTGGCCGAATAGCGACAGTACGCGAGCAAATCGGGGTAATCTTCGTAACGGTTGACGGTTTGATCCTGCACGAAAGCCTGGATCAGGTCGAGTAACGGTTCGCTCGGCAGGGCGTGGCGCTCGATGGTACCGCGCAGGGCCACAAAAACGGGGTGCCGGGCGTGACCTTCGTAGGCGGCCTCGGTCTGCTCCCGCCACCAGGCCAGCCACTTCAGGCTTTCCTGCGGACTGTCCAGCTCATCTCCCAGATCATCGGCCCAGCGGCAGAAGGCGTATACGTTGTAGAAGTCCTGATGCAGCTTCCTCGGCAGCAGGAGGCTGACCACGTGGAAGTTCTCGTAGTGGTGCCGGGCCAGCCATCGCGTGTAGGCTTCCGCTTCCGGTCGCGTCCAGCGGCGCGACTGAGCCTCCGCGGACCTCAGGAATTCTCTCGGCGGCAGCAACACGGTCCGTCCGGCCCCGCAAGCCTCCTTCCTGCCGTCAAGGGATGATTGCCGTTTTCAGGTGGCCGTTGTGGCTGGTCAGATACTTCATCACCTCCAGCAGGTTGGCCAAAGGCTCCTCGCCTTTGACAAAATCACGTGCCGTAATATAGCCGGCATTGATCACTTCCAGGGCCCGCCGCACGTGCGCCGGGGTATGATGAAAGCTCGCCAGACAACGGATCTCGGAGTAGTGAAGCAGCGACGTGTCCAGAGAGATTCGCGTGTCGCTCGGACACCCTCCGAAAAAGTTCACGGTCCCGCCGCGCCGCACCAGTTGCACCGCCAGTTCCCAGGTGGCAGGAGTCCCTACGGCCTCGATGGCGATGTCGGCGCCGCGGCCGTGAGTCAGATCGCGCACGGCGCGCGCCGGGTCGGCGGTTCCCGCCGTCGAGATCATTTCATCGGCGCCCAGACGTTCGGCCCGCTCGAGCTGCTTGGGCCGGCGGCCCAGGGCGATCACCCGCGCGCCGCGGACCTTGGCCAGCCGCACGAACATCAACCCGATCGGCCCCAGTCCGATGACCGCCACCGTGTCCCCGCTCCGCACGCCCGTCTCCTCCAGACCGCGCAGCACGCAGGCCAGCGGCTCGGCCAGGGCCGCATCCTTGTAACCGATGTGATCCGGGATCTCGTACGTGTTCTTTTCGACGATGCGCGCCGGGATCCGAATATACTCGGCATAGGCACCGTTGTTGAACAGCAGGTCCTCGCACAAATTCTCGTTGCCGCGGGCGCAGTAATAGCACTGCTGGCACGGAGCCGAGTTGGCGGCCACCACGCGCTGGCCCAGCCGGAACCCTTGCACCCCTTCACCGATCGCCACCACGTCCCCGGCCAGTTCGTGCCCGAACACCGCCGGAGGCACGATCATGCGGGCGTGGTAGCCGCGAAGAAAGACTTTCACATCCGTGCCGCACGTCAAGGCCGCCTTCACTCGTACCAGCAGTTCCCCGCGGCCGATCCGGGGAACCTCCACCGCCTCCACGCGCAGGTTTTCTTTGCCGTAGAGCACGGCGGCCATCATCTGTGTTTTCACGCAAACCGCCTTTGTGGCTGAACCACAATTTTCAATGATTCCTCACCGGGATGCAACGCCAGTTCGATACCGGCCTGAATTTCCTCGAGCCGGATGCGGTGCGAGATCAATTCCTCCACCGCCAGCTCGCCGCTGAAGACCAAAGCGGCGGATTCCTTCTGAAGATCCACCGACGCGCTATAGCAGCCCACGAGCGTCCGCTCCGCCACGCAGATGTCCGCGCCGCAGACCTCGATCGTCTCCTGCCGTGAGGTCTGGGCGAACAGCAGAATCCGCGCGCCCGGCCGCGAACAACGCAGCGCCTGCTCCACGATGCCCGGCGCCGAGGCGGCTACGATCACTGCGTCCGCCCCGCGGCCCTCCGTGATCTTCGCGACTTCGCCCGCCACGTCCGAACCCAAAGGATCCCAGGCCGCGGCGGCGCCGAACCGCAACGCCAGGGCGCGGCGGCGGGCGATCGTGTCGGTGGCTGCCACGGTGGCGCCTTCCCGCCGGACCAGCATCGTGAACAGCAGCCCGATCGGACCCTGCCCCAGAATCAGCACTGTTTCCTCCGGCTGCGGAGCCAGCATCCGCACGGCCTTCAGACACGTGTTCACCGGCTCGACGAAGCAGGCACGCTCAAACGGCACGCCTTCCGGAATGCGCTCCACTCCCCGCGGCACAATCCAGCTCATCACGCGCACATACTCGGCAAAACCGCCGCCGGAGGGCTCGTAGCCCGCCGTCACGCCCACCTTTTTGTAAGTTGCGCACTGTGCGTACAGTTTCCGCCGGCAGTAAAAGCAGTCCAGACACGGCACGTGATGAAACACCACCACGCGGTCCCCCGGAGCGAAGGAAGACACGTCCTCACCCGTGGCCACCACCACTCCCGCCGTCTCATGACCGAAGATGCGCGGGCCCGGCAGAAGATTGTGCTGGATCTTCTTCAGATCCGTGTGGCAGATGCCGCAGGCTTCCACGCGCACCAGCAGCTCCCCCGGCCCCGGCACCGGAGTAGGGACCTCCTGGACGCGCACCGTGCTCGAGCCCGTGTAGACGGCGGCTCGCATCCGCCGCGGAACCGCCTGGCTAGAAACGGCAACGGCCAAGAAAATCCCCCAATCGCTCCGCGGCCAGACGGCAGCGGCGGTACAGCCAGACCAATTCCGGAACCTCCGTCCACGGGCGCCGGATGGCGCCGGCAAGCACCCGCCCGACCCGGATCCGGCCGTCGCCGTCGCGGGCCGCGTTGAAGTCCACCCTTAGCGGTTCCGACGCCAGGTCGGTCACCGCCTTCACACAGCAAAAAGCCGTCTTTGCCGCGCCAGCTGCGGCGGCCACGGCCGCAGCCTCCATGTCCACGGCCACCGCTCCGCCCGACCGCAGCCGGCTCTTTTCTTCCACCGATGCCACCACGTGGTCGCAGGAAACCAGCGTCCCAGCGGCAGGAAGCGGCGCATCGGAGGGAGCGACCGCATCGTAACAACGGCCCTCGCCCCAAACTTGAATCCTGGTAGGCACGAGTACCTGTCCGGGTTGGAGCGCCGGGTCGAGGGCTCCGCAGAACCCCACGCTCACCACCACGTCCGGCCGCACATAGCCTAGCGCTGTTTCCGCCGTGCGCGCGGCGAGGCGCTGTCCGTGCCCGCCGGCGGCAAGCCACACGTGCGCCCCGTCCAGTTCCCCCTCCCAGGCAAATTCGAGCGGCCAGTTGAGGCCACGCCGGTTGCGGCAGCGGCCGAGCACCCCCCGGAGTTCCCTGCCCTCGGCCGCCACCAGCAGCACGTTGACCCGCTCCATGCCCTGCGCGCCTCAACAGTAGCCGTGATGGCGAAACCACTCGACCGCGCGCCGGAGCGCTGCATCCACAGGCCCGGGCTTGTAGCCGAGCTCCCGCGCGGCCTTCGCGTGCGAGACCCACATTTTCTTGCGGGCCATGCGCACGCCCTCCAGCGGCGCCCGCGGCGGCCAGCCGGTCACTTCCGCCCAAGCCGTGCTCAACACCCCCGCCATCCAGGCCGCGGCGTAGGGCAGTCGCAGCCGCGGCACGCTGCCGCCCGTGATCGCAGCCAGCTTTTCCAGGATCTGCCGCAGCGTCAGATTCTCCGCTCCGAGAATGTACCGCTCGCCCGGGCGTCCGTGCTCCAGAGCCAGCCAGTGCCCCGCCGCAACATCGCGGACGTCCACCAGATTCAGCCCCGTATCCACATAGGCGGGCATGGCGCCTCGCAGGTAATCCAGAATCACCTTTCCGGTCGGCGTCGGCTTGACATCGTGATCGCCCACGGGCGCCGTCGGATTCACGATCACTACCGGAAGGCCCTCGCGTGCAAATCCTAGCGCCGCCTGCTCCGCCAAGAACTTCGACCGCTTATAGGCGCCTTTCATATCTTCCAACTGCACGGGCACCTCCTCGGTCCCCAGGCCCCCCTCGGGGATGCCGATACATCCCACCGTGCTCGTGTACACCACCCGCTCCACTCGCGCCCGCCGCGCCGCCTCCAGCAGATTGCGCGTGCCTTGAACATTGGACGCGTACAGCTCGCCGGGGTTCCTGGCCCAGAGGCGGTAGTCGGCCGCCACATGAAAAACCACTTCGCAGCCCTGAACGGCCTTCTCCACGGCGCCGGCGTCCCGCAGGTCGCCGAGAACTTCCTCGCCGTCCAGGTCGCGCAGCGCACCGGCCCGCCGCACCAGCGCGCGCACCCGGCAGCCGCGTTCCAAAGCCTTCCGGGCTACGTGCCATCCTACGAATCCGCTCGCACCTGTGATCAAAACCGATCGCAATCTTATCGCAAGGCCCACTTGAGCAGGCGCAGGCCGTCGCCCGGCCGGGGGTTGATCCCTAAAGCGGCGGAAGGCTCATAGCCGCAGTGCACCATGCAGTGCTCGCAGCGCGGGTCGTTGCCGTGACCGTAATTCTCCCAAGGGGTCTTCGTCATCAGCTCCTCGAACGTACGGTAGTGCGCATCCGTAATCAGGTAACACGGTCCCTTCCAGCCGCGCACATTGTATGTCGGATTGCCCCAGGCCGTGCACAGAAGCTCGCGCTTGCCCTGCAAGAAATCCAGATAGACGGGAGTGGCGTTAAGCCGGAACCTCCGGGCCAGGCGGTCCACGTCCTTGAACTTTTCCCGGATGTCGTCCCGCGTCATGAAGATCTCCCGCTCGTTGACCGCCGAATAGCCGTAGGCCGGCGACAGCATGTGCCCGTCCAGTTGCAGCGGCTCCAGATACTCGAACAGCGCCTCGATCTCGCGCATGTCCGTTTCCCGGTAAATCGTTGTGTTGGTGCTGACCTTGAACCCGGCGGCTTTGGCGGCCCGGATGCCCTCAATCGCTTCCCGAAACACCCCTTGGCGCTCCACGCACAGATCGTGCGTCTTCTCCAGTCCGTCCAGATGCACGTTAAAGAAGAAGCGCGGATCCGGGCGGAACTCACCGAGCCGCTTGCGGATGAACATGCCGTTCGTGCAGAGGTAGATGTGCCGGTCCCGCTCCAGAATGCGCCGCACCAGCTCCCCGATCTCCGGGTACAGCAGCGGTTCGCCGCCGCAAATGGAGACGATCGGCGCCCCGCATTCCTCCACCGCGGCCACGCACTGCTCCACGGTCAGTTTCTCGGTGATCGTGGACTCATACTCGCGGATCCTCCCGCACCCCGTGCACGTCAGGTTGCATGCATGCAGCGGCTCGAGCATCAGCACCAGCGGGAAGCGCTTGTCCATCATGGGGTGCGGCCGCCCCGCCCCGTTGGAGCCTGCCTGATGGAGGATCCGGAAGGGATTGGCCGCATCTTCCGCAGGCCGCTCCCGGCGCTGCCATTCCGGACGGGGCCGCAGCTTGTTCTTGAAAATGTAGGCCGCCATGCCGGCGGTCATGGACAGCGGAAATCTCATCGGGAGCCTCCGTCCCCTTGGCGGTTGGCCCGCAAAAACTCCGCCAGCGCCAGCAACGGGAAGGAATGCCGGTACAGGTGATAGGTCAGGTAAAAGACCTTGGGGAACCCTGTCCCCGTGGCCAGTTCCTCGTGCCAGCCGCCTTCGGCCCTCTGGGTTTGCACCAGATACTCCACGCCGCGCCGCACGCTGAGGCTGTCGGTGTCGCCTGCCGCCAGCAACCCCAGCAACGCCCACGCCGTCTGCGAAGCCGTGCTCTCGGCAGGCGTGAATACGCCGTGGTCATAGCTGGCGCAGCTTTCTCCCCAGCCGCCGTCGGCATTTTGAACGGAGCGGATCCATTCGGCCGCCCGCAGCACGTGGGCTTCGCGCTCATCCTCACCGGCGGCACGCAAGCCGCGCAGCGCCAGGAACGTGCCGTAAAGGTAGTCCACACCCCAGCGCCCGTACCAGCTCCCGTCCGGCTCCTGGCACCGGCGGAGATAGGCGGCGCCACGGCGTACCGCCCGATGAGCACCGTTCAACCCGCAGGCACACAGCGCCTCCAGCACGCGGCCCGTGATGTCCGGACAGGTGGGATCCAGCATCGCGTTGTGGTCGGCAAAGGGCACTTCGCTGAGCGGCGTCCAATTGTTGTCCGCATCGAAGGCCGCCCAGCCGCCGTCGCCGGATTGCATGGCCAGCAGCCATCGAAGGGCGCGGCCCATCGCTGCATCGCGCGCCCCGCTTTGCGGGCACCGCGACAGCGCCAGCAGCACCATCGCCGTGTCGTCAATGTCCGGGTAGAATTCGTTGGCGAATTCGAAATACCACCCCGACGGTTCCACCCCCGGGCGCTTCACCGCCCAGTCACCCAGCCGGCGCACTTCTTTGCCGAGCAGCCAGCGCATCGCCCGCCAAAGCGCCTCCTCGGAGGCGGCGCCGGCCTCGGCCAAAGCGAAACTGGCGATGGCCGTGTCCCATACCGGCGAAAAGCACGGCTGAAAAAAGAACCGCTCCCCGTCGTCCGTCAGCAGATTCATAAACTGCCGCTCGGCCTCCGCACGGTCCGGGTGATCGGGGGAGTAACCCAGCACGTCCAGCGCCATGATGGCGTACATCATCGGCGGGTAGATCGCTCCCAGGCCATCCGAATACCGCGTCCGCTCCAGAATCCATCGCTCCGCTTCCCGGATGGCGCGCCGCCGGACGGCCTTCGAGCCGTGCCGTTCCCAGAACTTGACAAACCGGTCCAGCGCCAGGAAAACGTTGCGCCACGTCAGCAGCCGGTCGGAGCGGCGGAACCCCGGCTCTGCACCGGGCAGAAACAACTCCTCCAGCGTGAAACCCTCTGGAACCGGACGGCGCGGATCGGCGGCATGCACGATCGAAAGCGGAATCACGATGGCGCGCGTCCACGACGACATCTGATAGATGAACTTGCCCGGCAGCAGCATCATCTCCGGCGGCACCGAGGGACAGAATTCGCGAGGGTAGAGGCCGAACAGACTCAAATTGATTTTGACGTAGCTGTTCGCCGCCTGAATGCCGCCGAGCGAGAGGATCCGCTCCCGCGCCCGCCGCAATTCCGGCCCGTCGGCCGGCAGGCCTGCGAGCTTGAGCGCGAAGTAGGCCTTGACGGTGGCGCTCACGTCCGCGGGCCCCTTCGGGTAGATGTTGAAACCCCCGTCGGGCAGTTGCCGCGCCAGAATGGACCGAACCGCCTTGTCCAGCAGCGGCCGCGTGGGCGGATTCCAGCTACCGCCGGAGGGCGGGTACAGCCACAGCTGGAGCAGGACAAAGTCCGATTCGAGCGTCGTATCCGCCGTCAGTTCTCCCCACCAGTACCCCTCGGCCCGTTGGAGCCCGGCCAGGTACTCTCCCGCCCGGCGCAAGGCGTCCGCGGCCCCGGCGATCAATGGATCGCCAACGTGAACGCGGGGACTCATATGCTGGGAACCGGCTGATTCGAAAGCTGGATCAGTTCCGGGGGAAGCGTAAACCGTACATCTTCTTCCTTGATCTGAAGCTCTTCGATGCGTCCGTATCCGTAGCGCCCGAGCGCTGTGATCAGCTCGGCCACCAGATGTTCCGGCGCGGAGGCGCCGGCGGTGACGCCCACCGTGGTCACGCCTTCGAGCCACTCCGGCCGGATCTCCCTTGCGTCGTCAATCAGGTAGGCCGGCGTCCCCATCCGCCGGCAGACTTCCACGAGCCGCTGCGAATTCGAACTGTTTTGCGAGCCGATCACCAGCAGTAGCTGGCACAGGGGCGCCGCCGCCTTCACCGCAAGCTGGCGGTTCTCGGTGGCGTAACAGATGTCCTGGGCGGGCGGCCCTTGGATCTTTGGGAACTTCTGCCGCAGCCGCGCGACGATCTCCCGCGTCTCGTCCAGGCTCAACGTCGTCTGCGTAAGGTAGCAGACTTTGTCGGGGTCCGGCACTTCCAGCCGCTTGGCGTCCTCCTCGGTTTCCACCAAAACGCTCGAATCCGGCACTTCCCCCAGCGTTCCGATCACCTCGTCGTGATCCCGATGCCCGATCAGAACCACGGTGAAGCCCTGGCGCGCGAAACGAACCGCCTCCAGGTGCACCTTCGTCACCAGCGGACAGGTCGCGTCAATGACCCGCAACTTTCTGGCGGCAGCCATCTGCCGGACCACCGGCGCCACACCGTGCGCGCTGAAAATCACCCGCTCGCCCTCCGGAACCTCGTCCACTTCCTCGACAAAGATCGCCCCGGCCGCGCGCAGCTCTTCCACCACGTGCCGGTTGTGAACAATTTCCTTCCGCACATATATGGGAGGTCCGTACGCATCGAGCGCCAGTCGCACCACATCAATGGCGCGCACGACGCCGGCGCAAAACCCCCGAGGCGTCAGCAACAAGATTCGCTTCTCATCCACGCCAGCACCATCCCCGTTACCTCGGAGCATAGGAACTCCTTCATTATACAGCCGCGCCCCATTTCTGGTAGGCTTGAGCGAGGAGAAAACAAAGCGGTGGGCGACGCGGGAGTCCGAGGCAGCCTCCTCGTCCCCCCTCAGACACGTCATTCCCGTGCCCGGCCGCCCGCACCCGCCGCAACCCTCTGATCATGGAACCGCCTGTTCCGCCGGACGAGCAGCGACGGCTCGAATCCCTCTGGCGCTACGCCATCCTCGACACCCCACCCGAGGAAGCCTTCGATGTCATCACCCGCCTGGCCGCACGCCTCTTTGACGCCCCGATTTCCCTGGTCTCCCTGGTTGATCAGGCGCGCCAGTGGTTTAAGTCCCGCTACGGCCTCGAAGTCAATCACACCTCGCGCGAGATCGCCTTCTGCGCCTTTGCGATTCATTCCGACGAGGTCATGGTCGTCCCGGACACCCAGGCCGATTCCCGTTTCGCAACCAATCCCCTGGTCACGGGCGCTCCCGGCATTCGCTTCTACGCAGGCGCGCCTCTGATCACTCCCGACGGCTACCGTGTCGGAACCCTGGACGTGATGGACACCGTTCCCCGCGCCGGATTGACGGCCGAGCAAAAGGCCCTCCTGGAGACCCTCGCGCGCCTGGTGGTGATCGAGCTGGAGTGGCGCCTGGCGCTCATTCAGGCCCGTCAAACCGAGCTGCGGCTGCGCGCCTCCGAAGAGGCTTTCCGGCGCCTGCTCGACAACGTCCCCGCCGGAATCTACCGCACCACGCCCGCGGGCAAGGTCCTGATTGCCAACCAGGCGCTCGTCGAGATGCTGGGCTTCCCCTCTCGCCAGGAGTTCCTCGCCGCAGACGTCCGCTATCTGTATGCCGATCCGCAAATTCGCGACGAGTACACGCAACGGCTCGAAAGGGAAGGCGAGCTGCGCAATGTGGAACTGCTGTTGCGCCGCCGGGACGGCCGGCTGTTGCGGGTGCTCGAAAACGCCCGCGCCGTCAAAGATGCTCGGGGCAACGTGCTGTTTTACGAGGGAATCCTGACCGACATCACAGAAACCCGCAACCTGGAAGAACAGCTCCGCCAAGCGCAAAAGATGGAGGCCATCGGTCAACTCGCCGGAGCCATCGCCCACGATTTCAACAACCTGTTGACCATCATCAACGGCCATTGTGGCCTGCTCTTGGACCGCCTCAGCCTCCGCGATCCCCTGCGGCAGGAAATCGAGGGGATCCGTGCAGCGGCCGAGCGGGGAGCTGCCCTGACACGCCACTTGCTCGCCTTTAGCCGGCGCCAGGTGTTGAGCCCCTCACGACTCGACCTGAATCTCGTGTTGACCGAAATGAGTGAGATTCTCCGGCGGCTCATCGGGGAGAACATCCAGCTCGACATCGAAACCGATCCCCAACCCACCCCCGTGCTCGCCGACCGCAGCCAGATCGAGCAGGTGATCTTGAACCTGGCCACCAACGCCCGCGATGCCATGCCCCACGGCGGCCGCCTGACGTTCCGCACGCGCATGGCCGAGTCCGGGCGTGCGGTCGTGCTCGAGGCTTCCGATACCGGCTCCGGCATCGATCCCGCCATCCAGGCCCGCATCTTCGAACCGTTTTTCACCACAAAGCCCAAAGGCACCGGACTCGGCCTGTCCACCGTTTACGGCATCATCAAACAAAGCGGTGGCGATATCAGCGTCGAGAGCATCCCGGGCGCCGGTGCGACCTTCCGAATCCGGCTGCCGGCTGCGGCGGCAGGTTCCGTCGGCCCGCAAGCCGCGGAAGCAAACCCCGGGCCCGTACGCCGGGCCGAAACGGTGCTCGTGGCTGAAGACGATGATGCGGTCCGGCAGCTGATCGTGCGAATCCTCGAGCAGCACGGCTATTCCGTTCTCGAGGCTTCGAACGCCCGCCAGGCCCTGGAGGCGGCTCAGACCCATCCGGGTCCCATCCACCTGCTCCTCACCGACATCGTCATGCCCGATATGAATGCACGGGAACTGGCCGACCGCCTCACGGTGGCCCGGCCGGAGATTAAAGTCCTTTACATGTCCGGATATCCCGGAGAACAGGAATCGGCCGGCACCCAGCCGCGTCTCGATAAGCCGTTTGATCCGCCGGCCCTCGCACGCAAAGTCCGTGAAGTGCTCGACGCCTGAAACGGGCGCTACACTGGGTGCATGCTACGGTGGACTTCAGTCACACTCGGCCACGGCTGGACGCTTCATCTTGCAGCGACAAGTCACGGAATCTGCCGCATCGGATTCGGCCGGGCCCAAATCCGTCTCCCGCGCCGGCAGGAGGCCCGGCGCGATGACGGCGATCCCCTGCTCCAAGAAGCCGTTCGCCAGCTCGCCGAATATCTTGGCGGCAAGCGCCGCCGGTTCGACCTGCCTCTCGATCTCGACGGTACCCCCTTCCAGCTCCGCGTCTGGCGCCGGCTCCTGCGCATCCCCTACGGGGCCACACGCAGCTACGGCGAGCTGGCGCGCGCTGTGGGACGCCCCGGAGCGGCTCGCGCCGTCGGGCGGGCCTGCGGGGCCAATCCCGTCGCCATCGTGGTGCCGTGCCACCGCGTCATCGCCGCAGGCGGCGCCTTGGGAGGCTATGGCGGGGGACTGAAGCTCAAGCGCCGGCTGCTGGACCTCGAGAAATCGGCTTCGCCTCAGAACGGAACCCGCCGGCGCGCAACGCCATCCTAACCCATTCCACGAACCGCTCCTGCTGCTCGACCTCGATATCCATCTTCAGCCGACACACGCGGATGGGAGCGAGCACTTCCGTGCCACCCTCGCAAAAGTTCAGCACGTCCTTCTCCGTCGTGAGCAGCGCCTCGAGGCCCAGCGCTTGCGCCGAAGTTTTCATGCGCTCGAGCTCCCGCGTGCTGTAGCGGTGATGGTCCGCGAAAGCAAGACGCCACTCCGGCCGATACCCCAGCTGCCGCAGCGTGCGCCAGAACGCCGCCGGATTCCCCAAACCGCAGAACGCCCCCATCTTGCCGAACGGCAGCCGCCCCGGTTCCCACCGCTCCCCGCCGGCCGCATCCTCCCAGTACAGCGGCACGATGCGCGAATAAAAAATTGGTGCGTGCGCATTGTAGCGCCGCACTGCTGCTTCAATCCCCTTGCGAGGGCAGGCCGCCTCGGCGCGCGTCACAACAATCACGCTTGCACGCTCGAGCGCCCGGGCGGGCTCGCGCAGGCTGCCCAAAGGAAAAACCTCTCCATTGGCGCCGAAGGGAGCCAGGCCGTCCAGCAGAACGATGTCCAGATCCCGGGCCAGCCGCCAGTGCTGAAAACCGTCGTCCAGCACGAAGACGTCCGGATTGAATCGTTCCTCGATCTGCCGCGCCGCAACGCTGCGCCGCGCACTGATGCCCACGGGCGCCCGCGTTGCCTGGATCAGCATTTGGGCCTCCTCCCCGGTTTGCTCCACCGGCTGCTGCTCGCCCGGCGCCACGATGAGCGGATCCTCCCGCCCGCCGCGCCCGTAGCCGCGCGTGAGGATTGCGGGCCGCAGCCCGGCCGCACTCAGCGACCGGACCAGCCACGCCACAAACGGCGTCTTGCCGGTGCCCCCCATCGCCAGATTCCCGACGCTGATGACCGGAGTCGCCAGGCGCTGGCGCCGCCTGGAGTCCCACGCCCGCTGGAGGCAAACACCTGCAACCCACAGCCGCGACAATGCCCACAACACAGGCCACCAGGGCCAGGCCGGCCGGAAGCGCGGAATCGCGCTCGCATACAGCTCGCAAGCCGCCTCCGCTGCACGCTCCGCTGCGCCACGCCCGGACTCTGCGACAGACTTCGCCCGCCTTCCGACCTCCTCGCGCAGCGCTCGCTCGTCCAGCAGGCGCCTCAGAGCCTCAGCCAGCTCCTCCGCTGAGGCGATCTCCACGCAGGCGCGCGCCCGGCGGAAGTCTGCGGCAACTTCCGGAAAATTCTCCATGTGCGGCCCGATCACCACAGCACGGCCGAAGAAGGCAGGCTCGAGCACGTTATGGCCGCCCCGCTCGGCCAGGGTTCCGCCCATGAAGACCGCGTCCGCCATCTGAAATAACCCGCTCAGCTCGCCGACCGAATCCAGCAGCAGCACGCACGGCGGAACGCAGCCCGGCAACTCGTGCCCCAGAGTGGACCGCCGCACAAAGGCCACGCCCGCCCGGGCAAGTTTCTCGGCCACGGCGTCGAATTGTTCCGGCTTGCGCGGCGCATGAATCAGCACGAGACCCCGGCGCTCGGCCGCCAGCTGTCGAAACACTTCGATCACCACTTGATCTTCGTCTACATCGCCGGCGAACGCAGGTGGCATGGTGCTGGCGGCAATCAGGACTTCCGACGGCCCCATCCGCCGGAGCCATTGCTCGACGGCCGCGGAAGTCCGAACCGCCTGCGGGTTAAAGTCATACTTGAGATTTCCTGTGAATTCAACTGTTTTTGAAAAACTTAATAGCTCACAATAGCGCTGCCGGCTCGCTGCGCTTTGCGCCAGAATTCGGTCGGCCTGCCCCAACACCGGCCCGAAAAACCACTTCAGGCGCCGGTAGCGGGGCGCGGCACGCTCGGAGATCCGAGCATTCACCAGCAGCAAGCCGCATCCCGCCCGTTTTGCCTCGCGGTAAAGATTCGGCCAGATCTCGGTCTCCACGACCACGACGAGCGAAGGCCGGATCGCCCGCAGCACGCGCCGCACGGCGAAACAGTAATCCAGCGGCGCAAAGAAGATTCCCTCAACTTGCGGGGCGAGCCGCTGTTCGGCCACGGCGCGCCCGGCCAGCGTAGAGACCGACACGAACAGCGGAGCGCCGGTAAGCCGCCGGCGCAGGCAACTGACGAGCCCCACCAAAGCCAGTACTTCGCCCACAGAGACTGCGTGCAGCCACACTGCGCCGCCGGCGTCCTGTCTCCAATGCGACGGCAGAAATCCGAGCCGCTCCGGAAAGCCCGTCAGGTAACGCCGGTCCTTCAGAACCCGTCGGAGGAAGTAGGCTACGATGGCAGGCAGCGCGAGCCACTCGAGGATCCGGTAAAGGAGGTATATGAGGCGAAGGCGCAACGGCTTGATTCTTTTCCTGAGTATAGCGGCGGCTGTCGGCGCCGACAACAGTAAGCGTTTCGAGCCCGGACCGGCCGCCTCCTATCCGGCCCGCCAGACCCTCGAACAACTTACGATTGCCGCCGATCCCTTCGCCACCGAGGCCAAAACGCGCCAAGCTTTCGGAAAACTCAATCCGAACCGCTACGGCGTTCTGCCCATCCTGGTGGTAATGCAGAACGAGGGCCCCCAGGCACTCTCGCTCGAGACCATGCGCCTGGAATACGTTACCGCCGAAGGCCAGAGGATCGAGGCGACCCCGGCTTCCGAGGTGCGCTATGCCGCAGGTCCCCGGCGCCCGGACCTGGTTCCCGGACCGCTCCCGCCTTTGCCGGGACGCAGTTCGCGCCGCAAGAATCCCTTGGACGCCTGGGAGATCGAGGGCCGCGCCTTCGTCGCCAAGATGTTGCCGCCCAAAGAATCCGCCGGCGGATTCTTCTATTTCCAGGCCCCGCACCGCCCCGGCGCCAGACTCGTCATCTCCGGCATCCGCGTCGCTGCAACGGGAAAGGAACTGTTCTTCTTCGAAATCCCGCTGGACGCAGCCCGCTGACGGCTCCCCCTTACTTTTTCGCCGGAGCCTTCTTGACCGACGCCGGCTTGGCAGGTTCCGGTGCGGGTCCCACCCGCTCGATCACCACGCGCGTAATCCGCACCGGAGTGCGCGGCTTGTCATTGGCGTCCCGCGGTACGCGCGCAATCTTGCTGACCACCTCCTGCCCTTCCACCACCTGCCCAAAGATGGTGTGCGCTCCGTTCAAATGCGGCGTCGGTACTTCGGTGATGAAAAACTGGCAGTTGCCGGTTCGAGGTCCCGCGTTGGCCATCGCCAGCCGCCCGGGCCGGTCAAATTTCAGCGACGGATGAAACTCGTCCGGAATCGTAAAGCCGGGATCCCCCATGCCCGTTCCCGTCGGGTCTCCACCTTGAATCATGAAGCCCGGGATCACCCGGTGAAACGTCAACCCGTTGTACAGCGGCCGCCGCACCATCTGGCCCGTCTTCGGATCCCGCCATGCTTTGCGACCCTGCGCCAGATCTACGAAGTTCTTCACCGTAATCGGGGACTCTTTTTCGTAGAACTTCACGACGATCGTCCCCATCGTCGTCTCCAGGCGCCCGTACAGGCCCGGCTCGCGCTCCGGCGCCGCCTGACCTTCCGGAGCCGTCCCGCCCGGCGTCTGGGCGAAAAGCGGCCACAGCACCAATACACCCAACACAAGCTTGCTGGTTGCCATACCGGGAATTATACAGGAGCCGCCCCCGCCGGAAGGCCCGGTCCCGCCGGCCACAATCTTACTCAGTGCCCCGCAATATCCCCCCGGAGAATTTAACAACTAATTTAACAATGACACTGTGGGCGCACCGCGGCGTCCGTGCTAGCCTGAGTACCGTACTGTTTCTCAAAAAGGAGGGGTTTTCTGATGCGTAAGATGTTACTTGCAGGCGCTCTGGTGTCGGCCTTGCCGCTGGTGCTCGCGGCCCAGAGTGTGGAAGTCGTCCGGTTTCGCGCGCTGCTGAGTTCCTCCAAGGAGCTTCCGCCTGTGGCGGCCGGGACTCTGGCCATGGGCGAGGCGGTGGTTGAGTTCATTCTTCAAAAATCAGCCGGCGGAACCATTCAGTCCGCCGTCGTGGACTTCCGGATCAACTACACACTCGGCCAGGAGGAAACGCTGACCAACATGCACATCCATCGCGGCGCCGAAGGCGTCTCCGGCCCGGTCGTCGTCCCCACTGCATTCGGCTCTGCCTTCGCGGCCGGTCCCGGTTCAGGTTCCTTCCTGCGTACCGGCGCCGTCAACGACCCGTCCGGAATCGCCACGCTGGAAGCCATCATGGCCGATCCGGCCGGCTACTACGTCAACATCCACACGCGATCGCACCCGGCGGGCATCATGCGCGGCCAGCTCGAGCCTGACAACGCCGCAACGCTCGCCGTCCGCGCCGCCGAAGCCCGGCTGGATGCCAAGCTGGAGACCTTGATGACGATGATCCGGCAGCTCTCCCTCGTCCACGGTCTGCGGCTGCCGTAACAGCAACTTCAGTTGCCCCCGGCCCGGCAGCGGGCCACCGCCCGCTGCCAGCCGGCAAAAAGTTCTTCGCGCCGGGCTGCATTCATCTGCGGCTCAAAGATGCGCTCCACCCGCCAGAAACCTTCCAGTTGCTCCGTACTCCTCCACACGCCTGTCGCCAGGCCGGCCAGATACGCCGCGCCGAGAGCGGTCGTCTCCACATCGGCCGGACGCACCACCGGACGGCCCAGAATATCCGCCTGGAACTGCATCAGCAGATCGTTTGCCGTGGCGCCCCCGTCTACTCGGAGCTCGCGCAGCCGTTCGCCGGAATCCGCTTCCATAGCCTCCACCAACTCCCGCGTCTGATAGGCGATGCTCTCCAAGGCGGCGCGCACGATATGCGCCCGGCCCGTCGCCCGAGTCAGCCCCGTAATCAGTCCCCGGGCCGAGGGGTCCCAGTGCGGAGCGCCCAGACCCACAAACGCCGGCACGAAGTAGACGCCGCCGCTGTCCGGCACCGAACGCGCCAGCTCTTCGGACTCGGCCGCGGTCGCGATCACGCCGAGCTGATCCCGCAACCACTGGATCGCCGCGCCCGCAATAAAAATGCTCCCCTCGACCGCAAACTGCGGCGAGGCATCCGTCGAGGCGGCACGCGTCGCCACCAGCCGGTTCCGCGAATACGCCGGGTGGCCGCCCGTATGCAGCAGCGCGAAGCACCCCGTCCCGTACGTGTTTTTTGACATCCCGGCCCGGAAGCAGGCCTGGCCCACCAGCGCCGCCTGTTGGTCGCCCGCGATGCCGGCAATCGGAAGCTCCGCCCCGAAGTGCTCTGCCGCCGCCGGACCGCAGGCGAAACTCGAGGGCACGATGCGGGGCAGCATCGTCTCCGGAACGCCGAACAGGTCCAGCAGCTCCCCGTCCCATGCGCCGGCGGCCAGATCCATCAGCATGGTCCGCGATGCGTTGGACGGATCCGTCACGTGCAGCCGGCCCCCGCTCAGCTTCCAGATCAGCCACGTATCCACGGTTCCGAACAGCAGCTCGCCGTCCCGGGCCCGGCGCTCCGCCTCGGGAACGTGCTCCAGGATCCAGCGGATCTTGCTGGCCGAGAAATAAGCGTCCACCACCAGACCCGTCTTGGCCGTGATGCGCCTCCCGGCGGATCCTCCGGCAAGGCGCTCGCAGTACTCCGCCGTGCGTCGGCACTGCCAGACGATCGCCGGAGCCACTGCCCGGCCGGTCGCCCGCTCCCAGACGATGGTCGTCTCCCGCTGGTTCGTGATCCCCAGAGCCGCAATGGAGGAGACCGGAACCGCCGTGCGCGCGAGCACGCGCCGCGCCGCCTCGAGCTGCGCCCGCCAGATCCCCTCCGGGTCCTGCTCCACCCAACCCGGTCTCGGAAAGGCGCACTCAATCGGCACCGACTCCAGCCCCAGCCGGCGCCCCTCCTCGTCGTATAGCGCCGCCCGCGCGCTGGTCGTGCCTTCGTCCAGAGCGAGGATGTATCGCACCCCCGGCATTATAATGAAAGCTCGCACCTGATGTTCTTCCGTCGACAGACTTCGAAACCACCCACGTTCGCCGAGCGCCTCGAATCGCTCCGCGGCGCCGGCTTCACCGTGGAGGCGCTGGCCCCCGGGCGCGCCCGCGTCCAGCGGGGCGAGTGGGCAGCCATCATCGAAGATGCCCCCGGATCGAGCCCGCGCATCGAAAGGGCGGGCCTCAGGCTAGGCAATGAGATCGCCCTGCTCGTGGACGGCGGCTATCAGAAGTTCTTCCTCACGCCGCAAGGCCGGCGAAAACCTGCCCTGGCGGCCGAGCTCAAGAGCCTGCACGATTTCGAGGAGGACCTCCGCGAGGCCCTGGGCCTTCCAAGCCTGTATCACGAATCGCTCGGCACCCGCTTCAACCTCCACCTCTACGACCGCCTCAAGGGCCGCAACGGTCAGTCCCCGGGCGACAGCAGCCGCTCGTAGAACGCCCGTCGCCGGCGGGCCTCCTCGGCACGTCCCTGGCGGTCCAGGCAGGTGCTTTCCAGCAAGAACACACGAGGAAACACGACATACGCCAACGGGTGCTCCCCGAACGGAGACGGGAAGCCGTAGACGCCCAGTAAAGGGCAACCTTGCTCAGCCTTGCCCGCTTCGATCAGCGCCCAGGCCTCCAGCACGTGGAGCGGCTCGCCCGAGAAGGGATCGCTCCGCCGCCGGAGTTCGCCCAGCACGCGGGCGGCCTCGTCGTACTGCCGCGAGAACAGCAGCCCGTAAGCAATCGCCGCCAGCCGTTCGCGCTCCTCAAACGGAAACTCGCGCCGTGCGCGCGCTTCCAGTTCGGCAGCCGGCGCCGCTCCGCCGGCAAGAAACAGGCAGAGGCGCGCCCAGGACCGCACAAGGCCCGACTGCGCCCGCTGCGCGGCCTCACCGGCATACTTCCGGGCCCCGGCCAAGTCCGAGTCTGCGAGCCGCCACGCCGCGATCTGCGCGCCGGCCCACGCCGCCGCTTCCGCAGAACCGAGTTGCGGGATCACCTCCCGCAGTCGTTTCTCCGCCGCGTCGCGCTTCCCCGTCAGCCCTTCCCACTGCGCCCGGCGCACTGCCGTGAAGGGATCGCCTGCCTTCCGGCGTCCGCCCAGATATTCCTCGAAAATCTTGCTGGCGCCTTCGCAGTCGCCGCTCATCAGGCGTGCCCGAGCCGCCTTGTAAAGAGGTGCACCGGCAAGGAACGCCGGGTTGCGCTCGTACGCCTGCCGGTAAAACCGTTCCGCCTCCCCGAAGCGGCCCAGATAGTAATTCACGTCACCCAGCGAGTCGAGCGGATTCGCCTCCCCGGGCGCCAGCCGCTGGTATTCCTCCAGAGCCCGCCGCGCCGCATCCGCATTGCGCGCCACGGCCTCGGCGTATCCCAGCTCGTTCCACACCAGCGGATTGAAGGGCTCAAGCCGCGCCACCTCCCGGTAACGCGCCGCCCCCTGCGCGACCTCGCCCGCGGCCAGTTCCGCTGCACCCAGCGACCGCAGTGCCGCCGCGTCCCGCGGTGTCAACTGCACCAGTTGCCGGAGAGCCTGGATCCGGGCCCCGGTATCCTCCCGCACCGTCGCCGCCAGCACGCCGAGCCGGAGCCGGTCCACTTCGCCAAACCGTGTCGCCTGCCCCGCAGCCAGATCCAGCACGCGCGCCGCGCCCGCCCGGTCCCCTTGCGCAAGCAGGAGCTCGGCCCAGCGAAAGTAAGGAGCCGCAAAGCCCGGATCCGCCGCAAGCGCCTCCCGGTACGAATTCGCCGCCGCCGGGCCCGCCTGAAGACGCCCTTCCGCATAATGCCGCAGCGCCCGAAGACTCCGCGTGCCCGGTCGAAGCGCCGACGCATCGAGCGATCGTCCCAAAGACGCAAGCAGCTCCGGCAATTGGTTCAGGGCGCCCTCGAGCGCCACGGAGCGGATCTCACGCTGCGAAGCCAGATCCTCGACGCTCGCCCGCACACGGATCCGGCCGCCTTCCACGGCGAAGTACCCGTTCACCGCGCCGCCGCTCCCCGCCGCCAGAGCATCGCCGCGAGAAAGCGCCACCTGAGCGCTCCAGCGCGTCGAAGTGGCAAGTTGCTCGGACACGGAGACCGCAATCGCGGCTCCGACCCAGTCCTCCGATCGCGTCGGACTCAGGTTCTCGAAGGGAAGCAGCCACAGACGGGCATGCTCGCTTGGCTGGCGGGACCCGCAGCCGCTCGCAAGGACGAGCGCAACCGCCGCGAACCGTGCGCCCCTCACAGCGGCCGCGGCGGCGACGCCATCAGATCCTTGAACTCCGGCACCTCTTGCAGACTGGCGAACTCAGGCTCCTCCAGGAACTTCTTCCGTTCCTTGAAGCCCTCCTCCAAAGCCTTGCGCACGTAGAGCAGCGCCCGGTCCGTCATTCCCGCATTCGCATAGGTCTTGGCGAGGAAATAGTAAAACCGCGCCCGCTCCTCTACGCTGCGCTCCTGCAGCATCACCCCGTAGGTACCGCGGTGCTCGAACACCTCCGGATCGAGTGCCAGAGCCTTCTGATAGGCCGCGAACGCATCCTTGTATTTCTTGCGGGCAAAGTACGCTGTTCCCAGATTGCTGTAAATCGAAGCAGAGTTCGGATTGATCTTCAGAGCCTTACGGTATTCCTTAATTGCACGCCGGTAATTTTTCTTGGCGTAGTAAAGAGCGCCTAAGTTATTGATAGCTTCCGCATACTTCCGGTTCAGCTTGATTGCCGTCTCATAGTGCCGCTTGGCGGTGTCGAGCTCCATCAGCTGGTGGTAGGCAATCCCCATTTTGTTCCAGATGACGGGGTGCGGCGTTGCGCGCAGCGCCTCGCTGTAGGCCTCGATGGCCTCCCGGTACATCTTCCGGGCCATGTAGACGTCGCCGCGTTTCTCCGGCGTCAGCGGCGCGGGAGCCGGCGCCGCAGGCGCGATGCCGGCGGGCTGGGGAATGCTGGTCGAAACCTGCTGGGCCGCCGGCAACTCCTGGGCGCGGACGCTAAGGACTGCCATCAGGCCGGCCGGCAGCAGGGCGGCGACAGCTGCCTTGACGGTGGATGTCATGCTCCACCTCCCACCTTATTTAAACACATCCAACAGCCGCCGGAACCACCCTTTTTTGGGCTTCGTGCCGGCTCGTTTGTCTGCCAGTGCCGGGCGCCCGCTCGCCGCCGGGGCCTGCGCCACAGGGGCGCGCGTCGCGGCCTGAGCCGCCACCGCGGGAGGCGCCGCGGCCACTTGCGGCGCCGGGGCGGACTCCGGCGAAGCCGACTCCCACCCTGTAACGTGCGTGGCCAGTGCCTGGCCCGCCCCGTGCAGCCGGCACACCTCCACCGGCTGTGTGCCCGCGATGAACACTTCCGCCTGCACCCGCGGGCACGCAGGCGTCGCCAGTCCTCCGGACAGCGGATCCACATCCACCGTCACCACCCCGTCGGGCGGCTCAAACGGCGCCACCGAGCGGTATTCCCGCAATTGGTGCGCGCGCTTCATGAACTCGGCCCAGATCGGCAGCGCCGACCGCGCTCCTTCCAGACCCAGCTCCCGGTTGTCGTCGAATCCCACCCACACCGCGCACAGCAGCTTCGAGGTAAAGCCCACAAACCAGCCGTCGTGTGAGGTCCCCGTCTTTCCCGCCGCCGGTTGCCAGAACCCCCGCGCCCGCACGCCCGCTCCCGTGCCGCGCCGCAGCACGTCTTCCATCAGGTTGACCATCATGTAGGCCACGCGCGGATCGAGCGCCGTCCGCTCTACAGGTTTGTACTGGTACAGGATTCGCCCGCTCTGGTCCCGCACCAGCTTGAGCCAGTTAGGGGCTACGTAAACTCCTTGATTGGCGAACACCGTGTAAGCCCCCGCCACTTCGAGCGGCGTCACCTCGTACGCCCCCAGCGCCACCGCCGGCGTCGCCTTGATCCTCATGTTCAACCCGCAGCGCACCGCCAGATCCACCACCGCGTCGTAGCCCACCATTTCGGCAACTTTTACCGTGGAAACATTCAGCGACTTGACCAGCGCTTCGCGCAGGGTCACCGTGCCGTGATACTCGTTCTTGTAATTTGCCGGCGTATAAGGCTTGTCGTCGAACCAGAAGGTCGTCGGAACGTCCGGCACGGTGCTCACCGGAGTCAGATATTCGGAACGGCCTTCCAGAGCCGTATTCAGCGCCGCCGCGTAGACGAAGGGTTTGAAGGCCGACCCGGGCTGCCGCCTCGCCAGCGCCCGGTTCAACTGGCTCTGCCCGTAGTCCCGCCCTCCGATCAGTGCCTTGACCTCGCCCGTGTGCGGATCCAGCGCCACCAGAGCCACCTGCGCCTGCGGATGCGGTCCCTTGCGGCCGCGCCACCGCCGCTCGACCTGCTGGTCCACTTCCTCCAGCCCCAGGCGCACCGCCTCCGCCGCGGCCCGCTGCAGGTTCAGATCGAGCGTCGTGTAAATGCGGTACGAACTGCCCTGAAAATCGTGGTCCTGAAACCGCTCTTGCAGCTCATCATTGACCAGATCCACAAAGTACGGAGCGTCGCTCGATTCCCCTCCCCCTTTCACCACCGTCAGCGGAGCGGTCACGGCCGCCGCATACTGCTCCTCGGTGATGAAGCCGTTCTCCCGCATCAGCGCCAGCACCACGTTGCGGCGGGCTCGCGCCCGTTCCGGCCAGCGCACCGGATTGGTGTAGCTCGGCCGCTGAATCAGCCCCGCCAGCGTCGCGGCTTCCGGCAGCGTCAGCTCCCGCAGATCCTTTCCGAAGTACGCCCGCGCCGCCTCGCCGAAACCCCGGATGGCGAAACTCCCCCGCCGCCCCAGATCCACGTGGTTGGCGTAGTACTCGAAAATTTGCTCCTTGGTCAGCTTCTGTTCCAGATGCAGCGTGATCAGCACCTCGGCCGCCTTCCGCCGCCAGGTCTTCCGCGTATCCAGCCACAGGCTCCGGGCCAGCTGCATGCTCAGCGTCGAGGCGCCTTGCTCCATCCGCCGCTCCTTGAGATCCACATAGGCGGCCTTCACAATCCGCAGCGGATCGAAACCCGAATGCTGGAAAAACCGTTTGTCTTCGGCCGCAATCACCGCATCCACGAGCACCTTCGGGATGTCTTCGAAACGCACCGGGCGGCGCTTCTCCCGGTTCCGGTTGAATAAATTCGTGATTAACTCCGGCTCGAGCAAATACTGCGTGCGCGCCGTGTTGTCCCGCAGCGAGACGATCTCCACCACGCGCCCGCCCGCAAACTTGATCACTCCGGGTTCCGGATCGAAGTAGGAATCCCGTCCCGGAAAAATCTCAATGGCGTTCTCCCGCAGGTGGTACCAGCCCAGCGGGTTCGTGCTGGATTCCGTGTAGCCGCTCCGGCGTAACTGGGCCGCAATCTCCTCCGGCGTGATCTCTTCGCCGAGCCACACGACCTTCGGCGCGGCAAAGATCATGGAAGTGGTCTCGTACGGCCCCCGGGCCAGTTTCTCGTCAATGAGCCGCGCGTACTTGCTGTAGTAATAGGTGAACGTGCCCAGCCCCACGGCGCCGCATAACAACGCCAGCACCAGCAATAGCTTCCCCACCGGGTGCATCAGAAAGCGTACCAGCATGGCATTTCGCGGCACGCGGAACCGAATCGCCACTGTGCTTTTCCTCGACGATTATTCTCGCAGAAATGTGGCGCCGCCTGCCGCTAGCGCCCTGCCGTGGCCCGGAAATGGAGGTCCACGCTGTACCAGGTCAGCTCGACCGGCACCGTGTACCGCACCGTGACGCGCAGCCCCGGGCCGGCCCGCTCCAGGCGCACCTGTCCCATGCGTACCGGCAACCCCAGACGCGCCGCGCGGTCCACCACCGCCGTCGCCACCGCCTCCGGCGGCAGACGCGCCGGATCCGCGTCCCGCACCACCGCCTCCAGGGCGCGCTGAAATTCCAGATGCCGCAGGTAGGCCGGCGCCATCTTCGCCCCGAGATAGCCCAGCCCCGCAAGCAAAAGCACCGCCGCCGCCAGCCGCAGCCCCCGCTCCGCCGCCACGCCGCTACCTCCGCAGAAGATTGCGCAGCACCAGCAGCACGTTTGCCGGACGCTCCGCCAGCCGCCGCATCAGATACGGATACCATGCCTCCCCGTAAGGAACGTAGATGCGCACGAGGTAGCCCGCCCGCACCAGTCGCCGCTGCAGGTCGGTCCGGATTCCGTACAGCATCTGGAATTCGAACCGCTCCCGCGCGATCCCCTGCTCCCGCGCAAATCGGCAGGCGTGCGCGATCATCCGCGGATCATGCGTCGCCAGGCCCGGGTACACCCCGCGCAACAACAGAATTTCGGCCAGCTGCCGGAAGCTGGCGTTCACTTCTCTCCTACTCCGGAAGGCAATGGACTCCGGCTCGCGATAGGCGCCTTTACACAGCCGCACGGGAATTTTCTCGCCGCAAAGCATCTCCACATCGGCCCTGCTGCGGCGCAGGTACGCCTGAATCACTGCCCGCACGTGGCCGTGTCGCTGATGCATCTCCCTGACCAGCGCGAGCGTCCGCTCCACGTACGGGCTGGCTTCCATGTCCACCTCCACGGAGGTCTCCGCGGCCGTCGCGCGGGCGACCACCCGCTCCAGGTTCTGCCGGCACGCCTCCGTCGAAAGGTCCAGGCCGAATTGTGTCAGCTTCACCGACACGGTGGACCGCAAACCCTGCCGTGCGATCTGATCCAAGGCTTCCAGATACGCCCTCGCGGCGGCAGACGCCTCCTCGGCCGAGCTCACGTTCTCACCCAGCCGGTCCAGAGTCACCAGCAGCCCCCGGTGGTTGAGCCGGCGGCACACCGCCAGCGCTTCCTCCAGCGTGCGGCCCGCCACAAAACGCCGCGTCAACACGCCGGCCGTCCGGGAATGCTCCGCCCACCGCCGCAAACCTCGGTTCCGGGAAAGATAAAGCAGTACGCTCCGCAGCATGCGGGATCCTCAGCGCTCCTCGGGCAAGCGCGGATCCCGCGGATGCATGTCCACCCGATTCAGGCTCCGGGGTTCATCACCGGCCGCCGCACCGAGTTCATGCATGCGGCTCAAGGCCGGCAACAACCGGGCGTCCCAGGAACCCACCGACTCGTTATATGCCTGGACCGCCTGCTCCAGATGCCGGCCCGCCTCGGCATAATACTCTGCCCACTTCTGCACGCGCTCGTAAAACTGCGCCGCCACTTGACGCATCAATTCCGCATTCTCGGCCAGCCGGTGCTCGCGCCAGCCGAAGGCCGCCCCTTTCAAGATCGCAATCAGCGTCAGCGGCGTCGCCAGCAGCACCTTCTGCCGAACCGCCTCCTCCAGCAGCTTCGGGTTTCGCTCCAGTGCCGCGCTCAAGAAATGATCGCCCGGCAAAAAGAGCACCACCATCTCCGGAGCAGGTTGCAACTGGCTCCAGTACTGTTTGCTGGCCAGTTGCTCCACATGCCGGCTCACC
>JBBIJF010000043.1:0-28570 GCA_037446115.1 Acidobacteriota bacterium
GGCTCCCGAGGGGATGGTAGCAGGGGGCGCGCATCGCCGGGCGGGGAGCTATGCGATCCTTCTGATGGCGCAAAGGGATAGGATGATCGGAATCGCTGTGACTGGGCAGAACCCGGGGTGGGCGGGAGCCGCCTCTGAGGAGGCCGCGCAGGGCCGGCGCCGCCTTTTTCAAGCTGCGGGTTGGGCCACGGCCGGCCGTACAACCGTTTCGATCTGGGGCGGGTGGACGAGCGTGTTGTGAATCAGACAGGACTTGACCGCGCGCAGCACGCCCTCGCGGTGACGTTCTTCTAGCTCCGGCAACCGGACTTCGATCCGAAAGGAGTTCAGGCGCGCCGGGTTGGGAGCTTTGGCGGCGGCGACCTGGACGGTGAGACCCTCGGTGGGCAGCGAGCGCGCCTGGAGGTAGCGGAGGGCGTAGTAGGCGGCGCAAGCGGCCAGTGAAGCCAGCAGGAAATCCGGGGGGCTGGGGCCGGCGTCCTCGCCGCCGTTTTCCTCGGGCTGGTCGCAGATGAGCCGGTGGCGGCCGCAGTCTATTTTCGAATTTTGCGCCATCCAGGTATCGGGCGGTAGTCTGCATGCGGTACGCTCTCCACCACGACAGATGCAGATCCGGCCGCCAGGTGACAGGGGGAGTGTGCGTCACTCGGGGCAGAGATTTGCATCCTTTGTCAATGACAGGACAACGGAGCATTCAACCCACATGAGACTGGCAACGCTCGCTGTGCTCTGGCTGCCTTTGTGGTCGCAGACGCAACTTTCGCTCCAAGATGCCGTGCGGCTGGCGCTCGAGAAGCATCCGGCTGTGGAGGCCGCGGCTGCGGCGGAGCGAGCTGCGGCGGCCCGGTTGGAGCAGGCCCGGAGCGGGTATTTGCCCAAGTTGCACTATGGGGAATCCTGGCAGCGGAGCAACAACCCGGTTTTCGTGTTCGGCTCGCTGCTGACGCAGCACCGGTTTACCGAACAGAATTTCGCCATCGGGCTGCTGAACCGGCCGGACTTCCTCAACAACTTCCAATCCCAACTGACCGCGGAACAGATGCTTTGGGACGGGGGGTTAACCCGCGCGGCGACGCGCTCGGCCGAGTTGGGGCGCGGGGTCACGAGTGAGGAACGGCGGCGTACGGAGATGCAACTGATCGCGGGCGTGGTGCGGGCCTATTTCGGCGTGGTGGTGAGCCAAGAGGGTCTCGGCGTGGCGCGCGAGGCGGTGCGTTCCGCCGAGGCGGATCTCAAACGGGCGGAGGCGCTGCGCGCGGCGGGGATGGCGACGGATGCGGACGTGCTGGCGATCCGCGTGCATCTGGCGGCCATGCGGGAGCAGGAAATCCGGCGAAGTTACGAGCTGGGGGTGGCGCGCGCGGCGCTCAACGAGGCACTGGGCCTGCCGCTCGATGCGGAGCACGAATTGAGCACGCCGCTCGTGCCCGCCGGCCTGAAGGAGTCGCCGCTGGCCGAGCACGAGGCCAGCGCGGAGGAGAACCGGCCCGAGAGCCGCCAGAGCCGCCTGGCGGCCGAGCTTGCGGAGGTCCAAACCGAAGCGGCGCGGGCGGCGTTGCGCCCGCAGGTGTTGTTTCGGGCGAGCTTCGAAGCGGACCGCCAGCGTTTCCTCACGCGCGGCGGAGCGAACTGGTTTGCCGGAGCCTTCGTGCGCTGGAACCTCTTTAACGGGTTTGCGGATCGGGCCCGGATCCGCGAGGCCTCCGAAGCCGTTGCTCGTGCCCGAGCGCAGCAACGCCAAACGAGCGCCGCGCTGCGCCTGGAAGTACGGAAAGCCTACAGCGAGTTCAAGGCGGCGCAAGAACGCGTCGAGGTGGCCTCGGCGTCGGTGGCCATGGCGGAAGAGAACCTGCGGATCATCCGGAACCGGTACGAAGCGGGCTTGACCACGGTGACGGAGCTGCTGCGGAGCCAGATCGCTCTTCTGGAAGCGCGCCTGCGCCGTCTGGCTGCGGTCCACGACCAGCGACTGGCGGCCGCGGCTCTGGAGCTGGCTACGGGACGGCTTGGACCGGGGTCGGAGGTTTTGAAGTGAGGACGGAGATATGAGATTTGCTGTCGCGCTCATCATCGCAGCAGGGACGCTGTCCTGCACACACCCGCGCGAGCAGGCCGCAAGCGGCGCAGCCGGACCGGTTTCGGTCCAGACGCGGAGCGCCGAGGTCGTGGAGTGGCCGGTGCTGTACGAGGCTGTCGGCACCGTGCGCCCCAGAGTGGAGGCGACGGTGGCGGCCAAAGTGATGGGTTACGTGCGTGAGGTCGCCGTGCGGGAAGGGGACCGGGTACGCCAAGGGCAAGCGCTCGTGGTGCTGGATGCGCGCGATCTGGACGCTGCCTACCGCCAGGCTGAAGCAGCCGTAGAGGAAGCCCGGAACGCGGTGGCCGAGGCGGACAACGGCGTAGCGGCGGCCAAGGCCAACCTGGAGCTCGCGGAGGTGACGTTCCGCCGGATGGAGGATCTGTTTGAGAAACGGTCTGTTTCCAACCAGGAGTTCGACGAAGCGGCCGCCCGGCGCAAAGCTGCGCTCGCGGCGTTCCAGATGGCGGTGGCCAAGCGGCGCCAGCTCGACGCCAAGATCCGGCAGGCGGAGCAGGCACTGGAAGCGGCGCGCGTGATGCGCAGCTACGCCGAGATTCACGCGCCGTTCGACGGGCGGGTCACGGCCAAACGGGTGGACGCCGGCGACCTGGCCACACCGGGCACGCCGCTGATCACGCTGGAGCGGGAAGGCGCCTGGCGGCTGGAGGCGGCGGTGGCGGAGTCGCAGATCGCGCAGATCCGGCCGGGACACAAAGTTACGGTGGTGCTGGAGGCGCTCGGGCAGGCGGTCGAGAGCCGGGTGACGGAAGTCGTGCCTGCGGTGGACCCGGTGGCGCGTTCGTACACGGTGAAGACGGATCTGCCTGCTCTGCCGGGGCTGCGCTCGGGGATGTTCGGCCGCGCGCGGTTCCCGCTGGGGACGCGGAAGCTGCTGGCGGTGCCGGAAGGAGCGATCCAGGAGCGCGGGCAGCTCGAGTTTGTCTACGTGGCCGAGGCTGGCACAGCGCGGACGCGCATGGTCACCACGGGAGGGTCCCAGGGCGGCCTGCGTGAAGTTCTCTCGGGCTTGAATCCGGGCGAGCGGGTGATCTATCCGGTTCCGGAGCGCCTCCGGGACGGGGCGCGGGTGGAGGTCCGCCCGTGAGCGGAAAAGCGCCCGGCCTGGCGGGCCGCGTGGCCGCGGCCTTCATCGAATCCAAGCTCACGCCTTTGATCATCCTCGCCTCGGTGGCGCTCGGGACGTTTTCGGTCTGGATGCTGCCGCGGGAAGAGGAGCCGCAGATCAAGGTGCCGATGATTGACATCTTCGTGGCGATGCCGGGGGCTTCGGCACGAGAGGTGGAAGAGCGCGTCACCAAGCCGATGGAGAAGCTGCTGTGGGAGATTCCCGGCGTCGAATACATCTATTCGACCTCGAGTCCGGGACAGTCGCTGGCCATCGTGCGGTTTTACGTGGGAGAGGACGAAGAGGAGAGCATCGTCAAACTCAACCAGAAGATGTTCGCCAACTTCGATCTGATTCCCCCGGGTGCCTCGCCGCCGCTGATCAAGCCGCGCTCCATTGACGACGTGCCGATTCTGGCGCTGACGCTGTGGAGCGGGCGCTACGGGGACTACGAACTGCGGCGCATCGCGGCGCAACTGCACGACGCCATCAAGCAAGTGCGCGACGTATCGGAGGTGACGATCATCGGCGGGCAGCGCCGGGAGCTCCGCGTGACGCTGGATGAGGGGCGACTGGCGGCGTACTCGCTTTCGGCGCTCGAGGTCTACGGCGCGCTGCGTGCGGCCAACCGGCGGCTGGCCTCGGGCAGTTTCGCCTCGGCCAACCGGGAATTCGTTTTGGAGACGGGGGAGTTTCTGCGCAGCGCCGAGGACGTGGAACGGGTGGTGGTGGGGGTCCACGGCGGGCGGCCGGTTTACGTGCGGGATGTGGCGCAGGTGACGGACGGGGGCGAGGAGCCCTCGCAGTATGTGCAGTTCGCGGCGGGGCAGGCGTTCTATCCGGCGGTGACCGTGTCCGTGGCCAAGCGCAAGGGAACCAATGCGATTGACGTTGCGCACCGGGTGCTCGAGCGAGTGGAGTCGCTCAAGGGCAGCGTCATTCCGGCCGACGTGGAGGTCACCATCACGCGACATTACGGGGAGACGGCGGCGGAGAAGTCCAACGAACTGCTGCTGCACATGTTCATCGCGGTGATCTCGGTGAGCCTGCTGATCTGGATCACGCTGGGCTTGCGGGAATCTCTGATCGTGTTCATCGCGATTCCGGTCACCCTGGCGTTGACGTTGGCCGTGTTCTACTTTTACGGCTACACGCTGAACCGGATCACGCTGTTTGCCCTGATTTTCTCGATCGGCATCCTGGTGGACGATGCGATTGTCGTTGTGGAGAACGTGGTGCGCCACGCACGCATGCCGGCCAATGCCGGGCGCCCGCCGGCGCAGGTGGCCATCGAGGCGGTGGACGAAGTGGGCAATCCCACGATTCTGGCGACGCTCACGGTGATTGCGGCGATCCTGCCCATGGCGTTTGTGGGGGGCCTGATGGGGCCGTACATGCGGCCGATTCCCATCGGGGCCTCTGCGGCGATGATCTTCTCGCTGGTGGTGGCGTTCATCGTGACGCCGTGGGCCGCCATCCGGGTGCTGCGGGTGCGCGAAGGCTACGTGCACGGAGAGGAAGAAGACCGCCTGACCCGCCTGTACCGGCGTGTGATGGGGCCGCTGCTCCACCGCCCGGTTCTTCGTTACGGGTTTCTGGCGATGGTGACCCTGCTGCTGGCGGCTTCCTGCGCCCTCATCTACGTGCGGTTCGTCCAGGTCAAGATGCTCCCCTTCGACAACAAGAGCGAATTTCAGGTGATTGTGGACATGCCGGAGGGGACGACGCTTGAAGAGACCGGGCGCGTGACGCGTGAACTGGCGGAGGTTCTGCTCCGGCAGCCGGAGGTGGTGAATCTGCAGACGTATGTGGGGACGGCTGCGCCGTACAACTTCAACGGTCTGGTGCGCCACTATTTTTTGCGGCGGGGTTCCCACGTGGCCGACATTCAGGTGAACCTGCTCGGCAAGCAGGAGCGCGATCTGCAAAGCCACGACATCGCCAAGCGCGTGCGGGAGCAGCTCGTGCCGGTGGCGCGGCGGCACGGTGCGCGGATCAAAGTGGCGGAGGTGCCGCCGGGGCCGCCGGTGCTCCAGACGCTGGTGGCGGAGGTCTACGGTCCCACGGAAGCGGGACGGTTGCAGATCGCCCGGCAGATTCTGGATCTGTTTGACCGCACCGAGGGGATCGTGGACGCCGACTGGTACGTGGAAGACGACCAGCCCAAGTACCGGTTGATCGTGGACAAGGAGAAAGCGGCGCTGCACGGCATCACGGAGGAGGACGTGGCGCGGACGCTCCGCATCGCCTCGGCCGGCGAAGGGGCGGGCCTGTTACACGCGGAGGCGGAAAAGGAGGATGTTCCGATCACGCTCCGGCTCAGCCGTGCTTCCCGGTCCGAGCTGGAGCGACTGCTGACGCTGAAAGTACCGGGCCGTTCCGGAGGGCCGGTGCCGCTCGGGGAACTGGTGCGCGCCGAGCAGGTCGTCACCGAAAAGAGCATCTATCACAAAAATCTGATGCCGGTGACGTATGTGACGGCGGATGTGGCGGGGGCCATGGAAAGTCCCGTGTACGCGATTCTGGCGGTGGGGCCGAAAATCGCGCAGATCCGCGTCCCGGAGGGGTACGCGGTGGAACAGTACATGGCACGCCAGCCGTTCGAGGACTCGCGCTATGCCATGAAGTGGGACGGGGAGTGGCACATTACTTACGAAGTCTTCCGGGATCTGGGGCTGGCTTTTGGGGCGGTTCTGATCCTGATTTATGTGCTGGTCGTGGGGTGGTTTCAAAGCTTCGTCACGCCGCTGGTGATCATGGCCGCGATTCCGTTCTCGCTGGTGGGCATCCTGCCGGCGCACGGCCTTCTGAATGCGTTTTTCACGGCCACTTCGATGATCGGCTTCATCGCGGGAGCGGGTATCGTGGTGCGCAATTCCATCATTCTGGTGGACTTCATCGAGCTGCGCTTGCGGGAAGGGATGGCGCTGGAGGAAGCCGTGGTGGATGCGGGGGCCGTCCGGTTCCGGCCGATGCTGCTGACGGCTTCGGCGGTGGTGGTGGGTGCGGCGGTGATCCTGTTTGATCCGATCTTTCAGGGACTGGCGATTTCGCTGATGGCGGGCGAAGTGGCTTCGCTGGCGCTGTCGCGCATGACAGTTCCGATCGTTTATTTCCTGGCGAATCGAAGGAGGGTTAGAAGATGAATCTGGAGCGTTGGTTGCGCCTGATTGCCGGAGCGTTCGTGCTCCTCAGCCTCGCGCTGGGCACGTGGGTCAGCCCGAAGTGGTACTGGTTCACGGCCTTCGTAGGTCTCAATCTGTTCCAGTCGGCCTTCACCAACTGGTGCCCGATGATGACGTTTCTCAAGAAACTCGGCGTGCGCTCCTCAGTTGTAACCTGCCGGTAGACCGGAGGTCGCGAACCTGCCGGCGTTGCCGTTACTATAATGAGCCTTACCCGGCCGGCGGGGAGGAGCCGGCCGGGTGAGGCAAGGAATGGGACGTCTTTCAGGATCGGCAGACTGGCGGGTCTGGGCGGGTTTGCTGTCCATTCTCTATTTCGCGGTCTTCCTGACGACTTCGAACCGGACGCTGATCGGCACTGAGATCTGGGCGCTTCATTATGCCGAGCAGCCCCTGGCGGCCCAGATGGAGGCCGTGCGGCAGGATCTGGTTCATCCGCCGCTCATTTACCTGCTCCAGCGGGCCTGGATCGCAGTGTTTGGTGCGGCGGACCGGACGGTGAAGCTGCTGCCGGTCGTGTTCAATGTGCCGGCGCTCGTCCTGTTTGTGTGGCTGGCGCGGCGCGTCACGTCGCGATGGCGGGAGGCGGCCGTGCTGTTTGCCGGCCACTACCTGCTTGTCGAAAGCGCCGTCAACCTGGTGCGCATGTACGGCCTGGCGGTGCTGCTGACGCTGGCCGCTCTCGTGGTGTGGGAGCTGTGGCGGCAGCAGCCTTCTGTGAGACGACTGGCAGCCTGGACGGCCATCATGACGGCGCTTGTTTACACGCACTATTCCGGGCTGCTGGTTCTGGCGGGCTTTGTGGCCGCGAACTGGCTTTTCGGAGTGCGCCGGTGGGTGTTTGTGCCGGCGAGCGCGGTTCCCGTTCTGAGTTTTTTGCCGTGGCTTGCTTACGTCTATCCGGTGTATGCCGCCCGCGGCCTGGAGACAAATCTGTGGTGGGTGGAGATGCTGCTTGCCCAGCCGTACAAAGGCCTGGCAATGATGGCGTACGAGTTTCTGGGCTCCTTCCCGGTGGAAGGAGCAGGGCGCTATGCGGCGGTGGGGGCAGCCGTGCTGGTTCACCTGGCGCTGCTCGGAGCGGCGGTACCGGCCCTGCGGCGTTTGTGGCCTCCCGGACGGCAGCAGGAGCGTCAGGCGCAGTGGTTGTGGACGCTGGTTGTGTTCGCGGGTGTGCCGGTTGTATTGCTCTGTGTGTTCTCGTTGGCGTACACGCCGGCTCTGGCGCCACGGTTCCTGCTGGTGGTTCTGCCAGCCTACTGGCTTTTGTTGATCCTGCTGGCCGAGCTTGCGGGCCGCCGGGGCGCCAAGCTGCTTTACGGTGTTTTGGCTCCGTGGGTTGCGGTGTCGGTGGTGTGGGGGATGGCCGAATCCCTCCGGACGCCTCCTCTGCGGCGGCACGTCGAGCTGGTGGCGCGGGAGCTGGAGCCGGGCGACCTTGTTCTCTGTGATCCGGACCTGGCGAGCCACGTGTATTGGGAGTTGCGGCACCGGAACGGGCGCCAAGCACGGGTCGAAGCAGCGCCCGTGCGGTCTGTGGAAGGGCTGCCCCCCGTCAAGCGCCGGGCGGCTGAACAGGCTGAGCGGCTTTCGGTGGTCCCGGCGCGGCCCGCGGAAAAAGTCGGGTTTCAAGGCGTGCGGCGCGTGTGGCTGTTTGACAGCCGTGGGGCGCCGGACCGAGGAGTGCTGCGGCGCCTCGATGAGGAGGGTTTTCGGAGGATTCGAGAGGCGGGCTCCGTGAAACCCGGCTTGTGGCTTTACGCGCGCCCGGGGGCCTGAGGCCCAAGGCCGGTCAGTTGTCCAATCGCGGCGGCGCCTGCTATGCTGGCGTTTCGGGCGCGCCAGGATTGCGCCTGATGTGAGGGGCGGGCACACGATGTTCCTTAAGATTCTGGCTCACCCGGTGTTTACGAGCCTGAACTTTCACATGCCGATGATTGTGGACCTCTCCCACCCGCTCGTGATGCTGACGGGAGAGAACGGTTCCGGGAAGTCCACTTTGCTTCACTCGATTTACTACGCGCTCCGGGGCGAGCAGGTGGATGGATATGTTTATAAGCTCGAGCCGGGCGAGGTGCGGATCGGAAAGGTCTTCCTGTTTGATGCCGAACAGCACAACCCGCGGATGCAGCTCGATTTCTTCAAGGATGACCCGCGGATGCTCGAGTTTTTGCAGATGGCCAGCCACGGGCAGGTGATGCTGGTCATGTTCAGCGAGAATTTTCCTTCCCTGCCGGATGGTACGATCCTGCTGCTCGATGAGCCCGAGATGGCGCTGTCGGTGGCCAACCAACGCCGGATCCTGCAAGGGCTGGTGAACCTGGTCGAACACAGGGGCTTCCGTATCATAGCCGCCACCCACTCGCCGGTTTTCATCGAGGCCAAAGAGACGTACGTAATCAATCTCGACCGGCATATTAACCGGAACGTGTACACCACCACGGATCGCCCGATGTAGGGTGCTCCTCCACCCGCTCAGGTTTGGCGGCCGCCCGCACGAGAGCGAGTCCGAGGGGGCCCAAGAGCCCCACAAAGCGGGGGTGCAAGCGGGGAGTCACCGGAATGGGCAAATTGTAATCCTCTGAACACTAAAGGGTTGCTCCTAACCCGCCGAATGAAAGCACTGTGGGGCGGATAGCCTCAAATCGGGCGAACCGGGCCACGGGGCAAACGGCGCCCAGTCAGGAGCAACCGATGCCTCCGATCATCATTTGGGATTGATTGCGGGCTGTGGATCTTAGGGTTGGTTTCTGACGTTTCGTGCGCGCCACAGGCGCACGTTGCTTCCTCGCATTACGCCGAACGAAGTCGGCGGCCACATTTTCCGGCCACTTCTGGTATGATCTTCCTAGGAGTACCACCAGATCTGGTAGGTACTCCTAGGAACGCCAGCCTGACGTTCTATTACCTGACGTAGAATGCGGCGCGCGTGAAGACGGGAGTGCCAGTGGCGTTGCTTTTCTGGGTCTGCGCCGCGGCATCGTGCAGCTCCCCCAAAAATATCTCGCGCGATCCGGCACCGGACCGGATCAACCAGTTACGGCGGCAAGCAAGCTCTCTGGCGGCGCAAATGCAATACCATCAAGCAGCGGAACTTTTCGAAGCCGCCTATCGGGAGGCCAGGAGGGCGGGGGACGCGCGCACGGCTATCCGGCTTCTGATGAACGTAGGCAACTGCCGCTTCGCCTCTTTCCGGTATCTTGACGCCATCCAGATCTATACTGAGGCGCGCCGCCAAGCCTTGCAGATCGGGGACGCGGGCGTGGCAGCGGCACTCTCCGGCAACATCTCCTCTCTTTATTTGCAGCTTGGGGACACGGGCTCGGCAGCAGCGGCACTGGAGGAAGCGCTTGAGACGGTTCCCGCCGACAGCCCCTACCGCGCGAAGCTGTACTTACAGGGCGCGGTCGTGCGAGCGCGGCGGGGCGAGAACGCGGCGGCAGCGGAACTGTTCGGGCGCGCGCTTGATGAAAGCGAGGACGCGGAAGCCGGCCAGGCTGCGGCCACGAAGGCCGAAGCATGGGAGCAGCTTGGGTACATGCTGCTGGGGCAGGGCCGGTACGAGGAGGCGGAGCGAGCGCTCACGGAGGCTTTCCGGCTCCGGAGGCTGTTCCGGCTGCCGGAGTTGCAGTACTCGTACTACACTTTGGGGGTTCTGCGTCTCCGGCAGGGGCGTCCCGCCGAGGCGCTGCGATTCTTCGATGAAGCGCTGGCGCAAACGGAGCGCACTCCCGGCGCTCTTCCTCGCTGGAGGCTTTGGTTTCAGCGCGGGCTGGCGCTGGAAGCTTTGGGGCGGAGTTCCGAGGCGCGGGCGGAATTCGAGGCGGCGCTCGAAGCTGCCCGCCGCTGGCGGCTGGAGCTTCTGCCGACGGACTCGGCCCGAATCGGCGCCGAAGGAGAGCTGCACGACCTCCACACAGCCTACGTGAGGGCCCTGGCGCGTGAGTATTTCCGTACCAAGCGGGCTGATCTGGCAGTCAGGGCGTTTGAAACCGCCGAAGAGAACCGAGCCGCCAGCCTGCGGGCGTTGCTGAACAGCGCGGCGGACTGGCAGCGCCGCCTGCCTCCAAGCTATTGGGAGCAACTGGCGCAGGTGCGCCAGCTCGAGACGGCGCTGGCTTGCCGGGACACGGACGAGGTGCGGCGGCGGCTGGCGGGAGCGCTCTACCGGCTCACGGAAATGGAAGCCGCCTCGGGTGGAGACCTCGCTCCGGGCGGCCGGGCGGCGGCGAGCGACGTTCGCGCGGTGCAGCGACGGCTCGGCCCGCAGGATGCGTTACTGAGCTTTCAACTGGGCCAACCGCACTCCTACCTTTGGATCCTTACGCGCGACCTTTTTGAAATGCGGCGGCTGGGACCGGGTCAGGATCTGGAGGAGCGCGGCCGCCGGTTTGCGGAGGCCGTGCGCGCGGCTCAACCCGCCGGGGAACTGGGGGCCTCGGTTTACGCTTCGCTGTTCGGGAGCCTGCCGCGGGAGGTCGAGCGCAAGTCGCGGTGGATCTTGACGCTGGACGGGAAACTCTACGATGTACCGCTTGCCGCTCTGGTGACCGGGTTCGCCTCCGGGGGGCCGGTGTATCTGGTGGAACGGCACGTGATCTCTCTGGCGCCGGCCGCCTCTTTGTTTGAGGGGGTACGTTCGGGCCAAGGCGGCCCGGGGCGGTTCGTGGGCTTCGGCGATGGGATCTACAACCGCGCCGATCCCCGCGGGCGGAACGGGCGGCGGCATGAATTTGGCTGGAGTTTATGGCCGCGCCTGGCGGCCGCGACAGCGCCGGAGCCCGGGCTCGAACTGCCGCGACTGGTGGGCAGCCGTCGCGAACTGGAAAACTGCGCCCGGGTTTGGCGAGCCGGGGGCGGCGAAGCGGTACTGCTGGACGGGGCGGGGGCAACGCGGGAGGCGCTGGCGGACCAGTTGCGGCGCGTGCCGGAAGTACTGCACCTGGCCACACACACGATCGAGAGCAGGTACCCGCATCAACGGGCTCATCTTTTCCTGGGTCTGCGTCCGAGCGGGGAAGCGGATTTGCTGACGCCCGGCGAAATTGGCCGGATGGGTCTTCACGCGCGCCTGGTGGTGTTGAGCGGGTGCGGCTCCGGGCGTGCGGCGGTGTTTCCCTCCACGGGTTTGATGGGCCTGGCCCGGGCCTGGTTGAGCGCGGGTGCCGGGGCCGTGCTGGCGACGCTGTGGCCCACGCCGGATGAGACCGGAGAATTCTTTGCCGCCTTTTACCGCCGCTTTCAGAGCGGCAGCAGTCCGGGGGAAGCGTTGCGGGAGGCTCAGCTGGCGGCGCTGCACTCCGGCACATGGCGGGCGCGCCCCGGTTATTGGGCGGCGTACTTTGTCGTGGGCAAGGAGTAAACGGGCATGCCGGCCTTCTCGGATGCAGCCCGCGCCGCTGCGCGGAACCGTCCCGCAGAGAGTAAATCCGCAGAGCGTGTGGACTGGGCCGGGCTGGTGGCTTCGATCCAGGCCGGGGAGGCCGAAGGCATGGAACGCCTGTACCGGCTGTTCTCGCGCGGGATCCGTTACTATCTCTGCCGGCAGCTCGGTCCGCAGGAGCTGGACGACAAAGTGCACGACACGTTTCTGGTCGTCGTGCAAGCCATCCAGCGCGGGGAGTTGCGGGAGCCGGAGCGCCTGATGGGCTTCGTGCGCACGGTGGTGCGGCGCCAGGTGGCAAACTACATCGAAGAGATGGTCCACGCGCGGCGGGACTTTCAGAATCTGGAGGGGCTGCCGCCGGTGGCCGACGAGCGCCAGACGCCGGAGGAGCTCGCCATGGCCCGGCAGCGCGCGGAGATCATGGAGGTGGTGCTGCGGAGCGTGTCCCGGCGGGACCGCGAAATCCTCACGCGGTTTTATCTGCTCGGCCAGAGTCAGGAGCAGATCTGCCGGGAGATGAAGCTGACCGAGACGCAGTTCCGCCTGCTCAAGTCGCGGGCCAAGGCGCGCTTCGGCGAGCTGGGTAAGAAGAAGCTGGCGCGGCGTCCCATGCGGGCGGTGCCGGGTCTGGCGGGGATTACAGGAACGCGCGCAGCAGGCGGACCTGCACGCCCTTGAGGTTGTCGTGGGCCTGATCGAGCTCCGCGATCTTGTCGCGGAGCTGGCGGAGCAGCTGGGCGCGCTCAATGCCGTTCTGGATCACCAGCAGCAGCTGGGCGTTCTCCCAGGGCTTTTCCAGGTAGTGAAAGAGGCCGACTTCGTTGATGGCCTGGATGGCGCTCTGTTTGTCGGCGTAGCCGGTGAGCAGAATGCGCGTGGCTTCAGGCTGGAGTTGCTTGGCGCGCGCCAGGAACTGGATGCCGTTCATTTTCGGCATTACGTAGTCGGCGACGGCGACGTCCACGGGGCGGGTTTCCAGGAAGCGGAGGGCCTGCTCGGCGTCCGTGAAGCCGTGGACTTCGTAATCCGTTTCGAGTTTCAGGAAGGCCCGGATGCTGGTGAGCACCATCTCTTCGTCGTCCACGATCAGCACGGCGGGCTTGGCGTTAACAGACACAGTCGAGCTCCTCAGATGGCCGCGGGCGGCGTGCCGCCCTCCTCACTCAGATTAGATTGCCGGTCCGCGTTCTGCGTAGCGGGAAGTTGCACATGAAACGTCGTGCCGGCGCCGGGGCGGCTCTCAAAATAAATCCGCCCGCCGTGGCGCTCCACGATCTGCCGCGATAAGGCGAGCCCCAGGCCCATACCGGCTCCTATGGGCTTGGTGGTGAAGCCGGGCGTAAACAGCCGTGGAGCGAGTTCGGGAGGGATGCCTCTGCCGGTGTCGGAGACCTCGACGTGCACGTGGTCGCCGTCCAGCCGGCTGCGAACGGAGATTTTGCCCGTGCCTTCGATGGCTTCCGCGGCGTTGATCAGCAGGTTCAAGAAAACCTGATAGAGCGACTGCGGGTAGCAGGGGATCTCGGGGAGCTCTCCGTAGTCGGTTTCCAGGGTGACCCGGGTGCGGAAACTGCAGCGAGCCAGCGCCACCGCTCCGCGGAGGATTTCGTTCAAATCCGCGCGGTGGAGTTCCGTTTCTTCGACGCGGGCGAAGGTCTTGAGGCCGGGAATGACGGAAGCGATGCGCTCGCAGGCGATCTTGTCCACGGAGGCGAGGGTGCGGAGGGTGGCCAGAATCTCGCGGGCGCGTTCCACAGCGGGCTCCGGCGGGAATCCGGAAAGCAGCCGCTCCAGCTCATCCAGGGATTTGCGCATGACGTCGTTGTTGGAGCGGATGGAGCCGATGGGAGTATTCATCTCGTGGGCGATGGCGGCCGCGAGGCGGCCCAGGGAGGCGAGCTTGTAGGATTCGGACAGCTTGCGATGGGCCTCTTCCAGTTGCGCGCGCAGGGCAGCCAGTTCGTCGTGTTCCATGGCGGCGCCGGATCCAGCTTCATTATGGCGCAACGCCGCCCCGGGATTCCTCATCCCTCCACCAGCTGGCGAAAACGTTTGACGAGGGTCGAAAACAAGGCGGCCATGATTTCGACGTTGTCCGAGAGGAGGTCGTAGAAGTCCTCGCGGCGGATGCACAGCAGCCGGGTGTCTTCCAGGGTGCGGGCCAGGACAGGCATGGGCGCGTCGTCGAACAGAGCCCAGGCTCCCAGCACTTCGTTCTGGCGCGCGATGTGGAGGGGCGTCTGGTCGCGGCTCAGCTCGACGGCGCCGTCGAGGATCACGTAGAGAGCTTCCTGAGGGGCTTCGGGGGCGATGACGACCCGGCCGGGGGGCAGGGCGACCTCCTGGGCGATGGAGGCGATGCGCAGCAACTGTTCGGGCGAGAGATTGCCGAGCAGCTCGACGCCTTCGAGGGCGATCACTTTTTCGACGATGTTCAGTTCCGCCATGGGGTTCTCACGCCAACACGGCCAGGGCGGCGCGGGCTACAGGCGCCACCTCGCCGGAGGAGGAACGCGCCGCCTGCTCGATGGCCGGCACGAGATGTCGCAGCCGGAGCTCGCCGGCGGCGGCTACGGCGCATGCGGCCAGCCAGGGATCGTTCGAACCGATCAATTCCTGAATCGCGGACTCGGCCGTGCGCGGCTCGACGCCGAAGATCTGGCGTCCGTGGTCGCTGAGGTGAGCCGGCGAGTCCAGCAAGGGAAGCAACGCCCGTTTCAATTCCCGATCCAGTACGTTGTCGAGAAACTCCAGCGCCGCCGGGAGGGCCTCGGGGCGGCGGCGCCGGAGGGCGAGGTAAGCGGAATAGATTTCCTGGGGCGGGTAGCGCAGGCCGAGCAGGCGGAAGAGTCGCTCGACGGTCTGCGTGAGCCGTTCCTCGATGGACCGCGCAAGCAAAGAGACGGCGGTGCGCGGCCGGGCGGCGGCGCGTAACGGCTGGAGGGCTGCATGCAGTTCGCAATAGTGCCGGGCTTCCTCAAAGATTTGCCGGGTAACGAAGGCGGCGCCGTAGTCGAGATGCGGCGCCGTTTCCCGGAGGCGGTTCAGGGCTTTGAGGACGGCCATGCGGACGGTCAGTTGACGGGCGGCGATCGAACGCAGCAGTACTTCCACGGAACGCTGATCCGGGATCCGGCCCAGCACGCGCGGAATCTGGCGCCGGATGGAGACGGCGATGCTGTCGTCCTCGAGCCAGTCGCCGAGCGTGCCCGCGATGCGAGCCCCGTAGGCAACCAGCGCGGACAGCGCCGCGGCGCGAAACCGAGGTACAGCCAGGCGGGGAATGATGCGCGGCAGGTGCATGCGGTTCTTGGCCAGGCCTGCGGCGCGCAGGGCCGCGGAAACCACCTCCGGATCCGGATCCACGAGCAGCCGTTCCAGAATGCCGGCGCCGCTTGAGCCCGCCAGTCCGGCGGCGAAGGCGGCCAAGCGCCGGCGGGCGGGGTCGGGGCTGGAGCTGTTGTTCAAAATCCAGTCCGCGGGGACGGAGGCGGGGGATTTCTCGGCGAGCACCTCGAGGGCGGCTTCGACGACAGCGCAGCAGGGGTGCTCCAGTAACCGGGGCGCCGCATCCTCGGGCTGGAGGGCGGTGACGTAAGCCGCAGCGGCGCGGGCTGCGGGTTCGGCCTGGCCTGCGGGGGAGCCGAGCTCCTTCCACGCCGCTTCGAGCAGTCCCGCGTAGCCGGCGGCGCGCGCCAGTTCGTAGACCCGGGCGCGGAGTTCCGGAGAAGCCGAAGGGGCCAACCGGTCCCAGAGCGGCCGGCTGTCGTAACCGGGCGCCTCGGCGAGCAGGGACAGGGCGTAAGCCGCCTGGCGGGGAGTTCCTCCGGCGGCCGTCCGCTCCAGCAGGGCGATGGTGGCCGGATCGCTGAGCACGACGCGGGCGCTTTCGAGATCGAGGCGCCTCAATTCCAGGCGCTTGCGGACCGTGGCGATATACTCCCGCCTGGCGCGCGCCGCAAGCAGTCCCCACAGCAGGCACAGCGCGATGACCAGCACGGAGATTTGCCGCGGCTGCTGGATTCCGGCCCAGCCCAGCGCCACCAGCAGGGCACCGGCCAGACCGCGTCCCGCGCGGTCCACGAAAATGTCCACGAAGGCCTTCGTGCGGTTGCGCAACTCGACCGGGAGCGGCATGTAAAGCAGTTCCAATCCGGTGCGGTTGAACGAGTAGCGGGAGGTTTTCTCCGCGAGCCCCGCAAGGGTTGCGGTGACGATGTTGGGAGCGGCCAGGATTGCGGCGGCCGCGGACGCCATGGCCGCGGGCATGACGGCCAGAGTGCCTCCCACGCCCGCCTTCTCGACCAGCAGCGCCGTGCCGAACAGCTGGAGCGCCATGGTGAGGACATTGAGGTAGAGGTTAAAGCCGGCCCAAAAGCTGGTCAGGTCCCGGACGTCGGGGAAGGTCTGTTTGGCCACGTAGCTGAACTGGAACTCGACGAGCACATCCACGGCCAGCATCAGGGTGATGATGGCCATGATGACCTGCAAGTGGCGGTGGCGGCTGATGGCTCCGAGAATGTCTTTCAAGTGGAGCTGTGTTTCCTCCCGGCGCGCTCCCCGGGCGGCGCCCAGAGAGACGCCCTTCAGGCCGGCGAGGGCGCGGAAGGGGATCCAGGCGAAGACGGCCACAGCCGCGCTGGCAAGGAGCAGGTTTCGCGGGCCGAGGGCGCGTGCCGTGAGCTTGGTGAACAGGCTCCCCAGAAATGCACCGAGCACCGCGGCGAATCCCAGCAGGCCGTAGACACGCTTGGCCTCCCGGGAGTTGAAGACGTTGGAAGCAATCAGCCACGCCTGCGTCACCAGCACGATGGAAAACAGACTGACCCAGACGTTGAAGGCGTAGTAGCCCCAGGGGATGTCCCGGCCGAGCAACGCCCAGAAGACGACCAGGGAGGGCGCAGAAACGCCCATCGTCCAGGAGGCGGCCGCGCGGAGCGAAAGCGCCACCGCCAGCCTGGTGTACAGGTAGGCGAGCAGGCCCCCGGCGACGGCGATGAGCAGAACCAGATAGGGCAGCTTCTCGATGTCGAAGCGATTGACGAACAGGGCCCGCGAGACGGACTTCACGATGTAGTAGGCAAACAGGATCAGCAACAAATGTAAGGCCATCAGGGCCGTGCGCAGGCGCTCTCCGGGGCGCACGTCGAAAATTTGCCGCCAAAACCTGAGGAGCGTGCGCATATGGGGAGCAGACAACAGGAAAGCGTAACACGTTTGGCGCTGGCTCCGGCGCTAAGCTAGTAGCGATGCCTGGGCAGATGCTGACGTGGGGGCTGGCGCTTTTATGCGGTGTCCTCGCGGTCGTTGTTTTGGTGACTCACCTGAAGGCTCGCCAGGCCCGGCGGGAGGCGATGCGGCGTTTCGACGAGCTGTGCGAGATGCGGGCCCGGGCGGCGGTGACGGAGAGCTCTGCGGCCATGGCGCGGCTGGTGGCGGCGGTTTCGCATGAGCTCAACAATCCGATCGGGGCGCTCATCAGCGCCGTGGAGACGCTCCTGTTGGTGACGGACCGGCTGTGTGCGGCTGGGCCTGAGGACCGGCCGCGTCTGGAACAACTGCAGCGCGAAGTCCGCCACTCCGTCGCCTCTTCTCTGGAACGGCTCCGCGCGGTGGTGGCCCGCATGCAGAAGTTGAGCAACCTCGATAAGACGGAGGTTCAGGAGGCCGACTTAAACGGGCTGTTGACGGATATCGTGGCGCTGCTCGAGCCGGAGGCGCGGGGGCGCGTGCGCTTCGAGCTGCGCCTGGAGGCGCTGCCGCCGCTGGTATGCCGGCCGCAGCAGCTCGGCGCGGTGTTCTCGCACCTGTTGAGCAATGCGCTGGAGGCGGTCGAGGGGGAGGGGCGCGTGGTGTTGTCCACCCGCTGCCTGAACGGGCGCATGGAGGTTCGGATCGAGGACAACGGCCGCGGCATTGCTCAAGAGGACCTGGCGGTGCTGTTCGAACCGGGGTTCCACATGCGGCACGGGCGCGTGGCGACGGGCCACTGGGGGCTGTTCGGGGCGCGGCAGGTCATCCGCGAGCACGGCGGCGAGCTGGAGGTCCGCAGCGAACCGGGTAAAGGGACGCTGGTGCGGATCGAGCTGCCGTGCGCCGGGAAGCCGGGCGCCTTGCCTCTGGAAGCCTCACCTCAAGCGGCGTCTTGACGGGCCGGCGCAAGGGATCGAACACCGTGACGGGATTCGAGGCCAGGGGATAGATGCGCATCAGGGGACCTTCGATCTCGATCAAGAGGAAATGGCGCTCAGGCGCCCAGGCGGCGATGGAGGCCGCTTGCATCCGGGAGGTAACGTCGGAGGCGCGCAACTCGCCTCCGGCGCCGGTGATGACGTAACAGATCCCGCCGGTACGGGCATCGCACGTGCTCATCTGGAAATTGTGCTCGTGGCCGCTGAAGGCGACGGCGACGCCGTGCTGCTCAAACAGGCGCATGAGGTGCCGCAAAGATTCCGAACTGGCGCCGTGGCCCGGCCCGGCGTTGAAGGGCGGGTGGTGAAAATAGGGGATCTTCCAGGGGGCCTTGGACTGAGCCAGGGCCCGCTCAAGCCACCGATGCTGGTCGCCGCCTTCGCGATAGGCGGGCGCCGGCGGGCCGGCGGGCGTGTTCGAGCTCGTGTCGAGGGCGAAGAAATCGGCGAGGTCTCCGACGCTGAACTGGTAGTAGCGCGCGGGCCCTGGGGCGCCGGGGAAGAAGAAGTTGTCGAGGTAGACGGCAAGGTCGGCCCGGGATTCGCTTTCGTTGCCGTCGTGGTTGCCCAGGGTGGGGTAGAAGGGGATGTGGCGCAGCAGGGGCTCGTACGGCGCGAAGAATTTTCGCTCCCAGTCGCGGTCGCGGCTGCCGGAACGAATCCGAAACGGCAGCCAGTCGGCATAGATGTTATCGCCGGTGGTGAGCACGAAGCGGACCGGATTCGGAGAGGACTGCCGCTCGGAAAAGGTCCGCCACATCGCCGCGGCGATCTCGTACTGGCCGCGGCTTGCGTTGCCGTAGTCGCCGATGACGAAGAATGCGAGCCGGTGGGTGCGAAGCGGCAGCGTGCGCAATGTGCCGCGACCGGCACTGCGCCCGTTGATGCGGACTTCGTACTCGTAGGAGCGGTCGGGCTCGAGCCCGTCAATTTCGATCCAGTTCCTGGAGGCTTGCAGAATGCGGCCCGCGAGGTGAACCTCGGCCTTTCCGAGCGGAGTGGAATCGCGTCCGATCGTGTTGCCGGACCCTTGGGTTGTGCCCCAGGCCAGCAGGGCGCGATCCGTGCCGATGCGGCCGACGTAGGTGTAGATCTTCTGGGGGGCGGCCGGGACCGAGGCGGTCAGAAGCGCCAGGAGGAGACGGCGACTCACCATGTGCGATCCAGACCCACCAGTTCGAAGCCGGAAGCGGTCTTGCGGAAGTATGCCGTCACGGTCTTGGACGGATCTTCGGCGCGGATCTGGGCGGCGAAGTACTCGCCCGGCGCTGCGGCCAGCGCTTCCGGCGGCACGGACGCTCCTTGTTCCCCTGCCAGCGGGATGTGCCGGCCGGCTTCGTTTTCGAAACGCGACCAGGCAATCGTGTACGTGCGTGGCGGATGGAAGCCGTGGCGGACCGCAAGGTCGTCGAAGACGAGCCGGCGCCCTTCGATACGAATGTCGTCGAGGGGGAGCACGCGGGCAAAGTAGGTTCTTCCGATTTTGTCGCGGCGGCGGATCAGGCAGGTGGCGATCCAGTCTTCGGCGCGCGGGTCGGTGTATTGGCCCTTGCGCACCAGGGCGCGAATTTCTTCGTCCGTGAACCGCATGACCTGGCGCGCCGCCCAGAAGGTGTCGTCGGGCAGGCGATTTTCGAAGGCCGGGTTGCGGTATTCGGTCTTGTACCGCTCCGGATCGAAGATTGCGTATTCGAAGCGGCCCACGGCAGGGATTTCCGGGAAATGCGCTCTTGCCCAGCGCGGAACCCAGAGGCCGAGCGTCAACAATTGCAGTGCGGCGGGACGCCAGGCGAAGAGGCGCTCGTGGCCGGAGCGGGCGCTGTTGGGCTTGACGGAGGCGCTGCCGAGGATGGAGCCGAAGTCTATCAGGTAGTGGCGGATGTAGCGGAGGCCGTTCTCTTCGATGAGGCTGTCGTAGGTGTTGATGGCGCGGGCGTCATCGTGGCCGAGCCAGGCGGCGAAAACGAACAGGCCGCGCAATTCCCGCCGGTGCTCATGGGGCACGATGTCGTTGGGATCGTCGCGGCGCGTGCCGTGGTAGCGGAACGGTCCGAGCTCCTCGCCGGGGATGCGGCGGCTGGCGACGGCGCGGATCCGCCCGTCGGGCAAGCGGGGCACGTCCAGCAGGATTTCTTCGACATCGCGCGCGGACATGGCGCGGCGCTTGCCTAAGGCGTCGGTGAAGACGGACCGGGGCGACACTTTGAGCTGGTCGCGGTGGAAATAGACCAAGTAATACTCGGGCACGTGGTAGCCGAGGGCGTAGAAAAAGGCCGAGCCGATGACGTCGGCGGCGGTGGCCATCTCCGGGTTGGTGTGCGGATCGAACTTGAGCCAGTAGCGCTCCCCGCGCGTGTCTTCGATGACGAGGCCGGGCGTGAGGCCTTCGGTCTTGGCTCGAAGCACGGTCCAGGGGCCGTCCATGGCCGGGGGATTTCCGGTATCGGGTCCGCGGACGAGCTCGTCGAGGCTCATCCGGCGCGCGCCGTGGCGGTTGACGTACCAGGCGCCGTCGGGTACCTCGCCGAGGGTGTTGACGCCTCGAGCCGGGATCCGGCGCCGGCGGGTGTGAGATTCACCGGGGGGCGCGAAGGTGTTGAGGAAGAAGTCGTAGTAGTCGCTCAGCTTTCGGAACTTTGCCTTTTCGACGCGAAGGGGCGGAGGCTCCTGGCGGATGGGGTCATCGGGGTAGAATTTGCGTGCGGCGGCCGGGGCTGCAAGGAAGGCGGCCGCCAGCGCGGCTAGAAGACGTTGTTGAACTTGAGCCATGCCTGGAACCCTTCGTGGCTGAAACCGACATCCACGCGGAGAAAGACGCTGTTGTTGACGTTGAAGCGGAGTCCGAAACCGGCGGAGGCTTCAAGGTCGTGCAGGTTCAACTGGGAGCGGCGGGGAAAGACCTTGCCGGCGTCGAAGAACAGGGCGGCGTCGAGTCCGCTGAAGGTCTCCCAGCGGTACTCGGCGTTCAGCACCAACATGTTGTCATCGTAGAAGCGGAAGGGACGGAAGCCGCGGAGGTCCTCGGAGCCGCCGAGTGTGGGCTGGAGATAGAAGGGCACCCTCTGGGCGCGTCCGGGGAAGGTGAGTGCGGACTTGGCGCGCAGGGCGATGACCCGCCGTTCGTTGAAGAAGGAGAGGTACTGCTGGGCTTCGAGGTCGAGGCGGCGGAAGGAATGGAGGCCGAGGGTGCGGTCCGAGTACCAGTTGTGGCGGATGAGGTAGTTGCCGCCGCGGCGCGGGCCGCCGGGGTGGTCGCGCCAGTCCAGTTGCGCGAAGAAGCCGCCGCGGAGGAAGTCGGACTGGCGGTCGATACCGGGGGCCAGGGCGGGCGGAAAGATGCGGTCGCTGGAAACGAAGCGCTTGTCCGCTCCGGGCCCGACGTTGACCTGGAGGTAGCCGAGGCTGCCTCCGAGGCTGAGGTGACGCCAGGGCCGCAGGCCCGCGGTGGCGTCGTAGGCGGTGTCTTCGAGGCGGAAGGCGCTGCGGCCGGTCTTGTGCGAGTCGGGTCCCGGGCCGTAGTAGTCAATGCGCGGATAGTTGCGGCGGACGGCGTAGAGGTCGAGGAAGGCGCGGCGGCGGGCCAGCTGCGGGAGGTTCAGTTCGAGGTCGAAGAGCTGGAATTTCCGCGTGGAGGCGCGGGCCGAGCCGCGGAAAAGGACGCGGCCGCCGGCGAGGTCCCGGCGCAGGTACTCGGGTCCGAGGGCGAAGCCGGAGCCGCTGGCGAGGCCGCCTAATTTGAGCCGGAAGCCTGCGATGCCGGCGGTGAAACGCTCGAGGATCTTTTTGTCCTTGATGTCGCGCAGGATGCGTTCCGGGCGGGAGGGCTCATCCGGCTGGAGGGTGGGGAGGCGGGCGCGGCGGGCGGCCTGGATTTCTTCGGCGCGTGTGGCGGGTTGCGGCTGCGCGAGCAGGTTCGGCATCGCCAGCGTCGAGGCGACGAGGAGTGACAACGCCCCCGCGCGCATGCCTTCTCAGGGTAGCACGCGAAGGGAGGCGGGGCGGTTTGGATAAAGACCGTAGCGCGAGGTTCTGCGGCGGTGTTGAGGGGAGAAGCGCGGAGTTGATGGTGTCAACCAGGGTTGGGCGCTGAGGCGGCGGCAAGGAAGTCGCAAGGGTTCAATGTAAGGCCTCCGGCAGGGTGTAATCGTCACGGGGGTTGCGGGGCGGCTCGGCGGCCATGCCACCGGGTCCGAGCACAACCTTCCTCGGCAACTCCGGCTCGGACCCATCAGGCGTCACGGATCTGCACCTTGTCGGCAAGCCCCAGGTCGTCCAGGATCTGACGGAGGTCCGACGTCAGGCTCCCCGCCAAGTCGCGGTTGACCGTCACGGAGAAGTCGACGCCGACCTTGAGGTCGGAACCCGACCGGAGCTTCGGCAGGACTTTCGTCCCCAGCCGATTCCACACCTCGGGTGGGATAGCACCGACGAGGCGGATGGTCTTCGTTTCAACCCCTGGGGGAGGCCCCTGGCCGGGTTGGGGCTCGGATGCGGGTCCGAGACCCGGCCCCGGAGGACTTGGTTGCAGTTTCGGCCCCGGGGCGGGCGCCGGGACACCCGCTCTCTGAGCGCCTGAGCTTTGGCCTTCGTCAGCAGAAACACTCCAGATTCAAAGGCGACCTCCTCAGGCGCGATGGGACAGCGCCCGCTTCGGCAGCAGCGAGCGAATCTGCTTGCGCACCCGCCGGGCCAGGCTCACCGCCCGCCGGGCTTCAGCCAGCGGCACATCCCTCCAGCCCGGGTAGCGTGGCCCAACTGCGTACTCGGTCAGAAGCGCCTGCTCTTCCACGGTCAAGCTCAGCCGGGCGTTACTCGGCACTCGCGCGACCAACTCTTCGATGTCGTGCGTCTTGGGAAAGGGTGTGCTCCGAAAGACCAGGTACGCCTTCAGGTATTTCTCAACGGATTGCTGCGCATGAAAGCATGTTGTTGCGGTAGGGCAGGAGCGGCCCAGTTTCAGAAGGTGGGCGGCCGTCTTAAGGTCCTCTTCGGCCTTAGCCACCCATTCCGCCACTACATGATCCGTGCTGTCAGCTTCGGGCATAAAGGACTTTCCCCTCCCGAACCGCCGGGTACTCGATGGTGCCTACCACGTCTTTGCGCCACGCAAAATCCTCAGGTGTGGTAATGATGATGTCCTTGGGGATCCTGATATCGTGCAGCGCCACCCGAATTTCGACCTGTTTGTGGTGTTTCAGTCCCTTGAACGGCATCACCACCAGCAGGTCCACGTCGCTGTCCGGCCCCGCCTCGCCGCGGGCGTGCGATCCGAACAAAATCACGCGCTCGGGGTGAAACCGGCGCACGATTCGCCGCACCATTTTCTGGATTTCGCGCTCGATGTTGGGAGTTTTCCTGCGCATCTTGTTCACCTTGGCATGGCCAGCAGCATCGCATCGAGCAGACGCTTTTCTTCGCTACCCTTGGGGTATAAGGCCGAGAGCGCGTTGGCCAGCCGGAGGAAGTACGGCCCTCGTTCCTGCTCCGCTTTGAGCAGGTTGCGAAGCGCGTTGGTCCGCCCGCCGGCTTGCAACAGCATGGCGGCGTGAACGCGATCGAGCGTGGTGGCTTCCGGCTGGGCTGCCGGCGCGTCTTCGGAGAGATCCATTCCGGTCCGCCGCCTCCTGGCCTTCGTCCTCGCCACCGGCTGATCCTCCTGGTCGGCAAACAATGTGAGCTGCCGCGTCACGGCGAGCGGGTCCTTCTCGAGCAGATCGGCAACGGCCTCCGATCCGTCCTTACCGAACAGCTGCTTGGATCGCTCGCTCACCGCCATCAGACGCACGACGCCCTTCCTCGTTTCGATGATACGGCCTTCCCACTCGGGCAGGTTGATGCCCAGAGGGTGGGCGAACCGCCGGACCACATCGAAAACCAGGCTGTAGCCTTTGCCGGCTTTGGGCGCCGCGCTCTCCTCCTCTTCATCCTCCGCGGCTTCGTCTTCTTCGGACTCTTCGCTTGCGGCGAACTCGCCGTTGGTGCTTTGGAGGGTCCACAGGAACAGCGCCGTGAGCCGGGCGTCTTCTTCGAGCGCGCCAGCGGCCCCGTTGCGGGCGCGGGCTTCCGCGGTGCCGAGCACCTGCTCGAGCGCTGTGCGGCCGACCACTTCCCAGACCTTTTCGAGGTACTCGGCGAGTTTGACCTCGCGCCCGTCGGCCGTTTCTACACGGCTGTAGCGGCTGAAGATTTCGAGCGCCGGGCCGATGCAGGCGAAGACCAAGTCCGCGCCGCGGATGCCCTCATTCTGAAGGCGCTCCATCCAATCGCCGACGCGCTTGGGTAGCTCGCGCAGGACCTCGCCCCAGTCGCCGACCGGGGCGCTGTCCGGTCTCGGGCGACAGATGAGGTGTACGCTCGTCTCCAGAGCGGCGTAGCCCTGTCCGCGCATCCGCTGCTTTCGTTCGGTCGCTATCGGCCAGGAGCCCGTCGTCCGCCAGCCGGCGTCCACCAGCGCCGAAACCAGCGCCTCCCATCGGTCCGTCTCCTTGTGCGCGAAGACGACCGAGCCGACACCGTCCTCCCGGATGATCCGCTTCATCTGGCTGAATGCCTCTTTCATCCGACTTTCGTACCACACCCGGTCGTGCACGCCGCCGTCACTGACCGCGCGGTTCTCGGTCAGCTCTCGTGCCTTCTCGGTCTGCACTGCGGTAAAGGCCTGCGGCAGGCGGCTGCGTAGGCCGAGCCGGAGCCAGCCGTAGAAGAAGTCGGAAAGGTGAGCGTAAGGGATCTGGTTCGCGTACGGCGGATCGGTGAAAATCACGTCCACCGACTCCTCCGGCAGGATAGGGTCGAGCGCATTCGCAAGTAGCGGCGACGAAGGCTGGTAGCGCGTCGATGCCAAGTGTCGGAGGGCGCTTTGAACGCTTCGGACGGAGTAGCCGAGCCCTTCGCAGTTCGGACTCAACGGATTTCCTTCCACGAAGTCGGCCCGCATCGGGACGCCGGAACCCTGGATGAAGACCGACTTTACGCCTTCTGACAGCCACACGCAGAGCGAGGTGTGGTATTGGGCGTTGTCGGAGTAGGCCGTGTAAAGGCATGCCGCCAGAGCGTTGAGCAGGTCCTTGTCCTTTACCTGCTTCTCCGCCTCCTTGAGCGCGTCCTCGATGACCTTGTGGATGACCCAACGCGAAAAGCGCTGGCGGGGTGCAAGGATATCCGCCCAGTTGGTGATCCCGAATGGCCGCGGGCGGAACCCGGTATCGCCCTCGGGAGGTGCAGGCGGCATCTCAATGTGAACCTCATTCGCCCTGCTCCGGGCGTTCTCATATGCGGCCAAGTCGGCCTTCGTCGGCGTGAAGTAGTCCTTGCCCCTCCCGGCCGGGTTCTGCCTGACCACAGCCAGCATGAGGCCGTCGTTCGCTCCACCTCGTCTGTCGCGCAGCTGCGCTTGAACCCGTACCCGGCCCGTCACCATGCGACATTTCGGACAGGTCGCGTTGTTCCCCGCGACCGTGCCAGATCGGACTTCCGTGTCGCTGGACGGCTCGTAGACCTCGACATTTGGCTCAAGGCCCCCCTCCGGATAAGAGATGCGGAGCGCCTTCTTCCGGCCTTTGGCTTGCGACAGCCACAGGTTGCGGACGAGCGGAATGGTCGCACCACAACCAGCGGCCTCGCACTTCACGACGCGCGCCCAGAGGTAGGCGAGGGGTTTGCGCCCTTGGGCGTCGGCCGGGTAGTACTCGGCAAGCCTCCTTTCCACGTCCTTGAGGACCCAAGCCGACCATTCCTCGAACAGATCGGCGAGCTCCGGACCTTTGCGCCCGCACCATTCGAGCGCGATCTTGAGTTGGAGCCAGGCGACCGGGTTCAGTTCGGAGGCTGTCACCTCGCAGCCGAGGCGCAGCCCTTCCAGGGGGATGGAGCCGCCGCCGGAAAACGGATCGAAGACGTGAGGCGTTTGCCCGTGTGCAGCCTGAATGAGTCTCCGTGCAACTTCGACATAAACGCCTTTTCGCACCAAGTCCCATTCGGCGAGTTCCGCGACGAACGCTAGGAGGGCATGTAACAGATCAAGGTCTGAGGATCCAACCTTTCGGAACTGCTGGAGCTCTTTCCTGGCGACCGCCTTGAAAGACTCCGGGCAGTGCGAATCGGTGGGATCGGGTAACAAGAGGGTCAGCAGAAGCGCGCGGCAGGAGGCCAGCGGGCGGCGGGCCCACCAACTGTGGAGTAGCGAGATGTGGCCGCTGTCCACGCGGGTCTTGATATTGTTCTCCCGAACGCACGCTTCGTTGACCGCCGACAGGGCGAAGTCGATCTCGGCAAGTCGTCTGCAGTCCTTGGGGATCATGCGCCAGCCCCCTCCGTCCTCTTGTTCTGCAGCCCGGGCATGGCGTCGTTGATCCGCTGGAAGAGCTGCTCAAATCCATTCAGCAGTTCGCTGGGCAACGCTGACGCACTCGACTTCGGAAGTTCGGCAAGAAGGAGCTTTGCAGGACGGCCCTTGTTGAATACCCGCCCTTCGGAATTCGGCTGGAGCCCACGCGCTTTAAGCGCGTCATCGATCCGCCGGATGATCTGTGAATGGGCGTTGGGATTTACTTCCTCTTGGCTCAAAGGTTTTCCGCCAAGCTCCTTCTCGTAGGCGCGGTTGACGTAATCCAGGTAGAAGTCGACCGGGAACAGATCCTCGATGGTAGCTTCATCCGCTCGCCCAAGAACCTGGCCAAGTAACAGCACATGGCGGTCCTTCATAATCCACTGTTTGATGAGGCCCTCGGCCACGCGCCGGCCCTCAGGATCTGAGTCCAGAAGGACGACCACGTTGAGCTGCTGGCCCTGCAACATCGTTCCGACATAGGCGGCCTTCGTGGCTCCGCCGGAAGGCGTGATCACGATCCGCTCGTCAAGACTTGGCCGCCCCTCCGACCGGAGAATCGCGGCCATCGTCGAAAGAAGCCAGAAGTCCGTGACCCCCTCTACCACCAGATTGAACGGACCGACGAAGAGGCTCTGGCTGATCGACAACCCCAAGGCTGCCTGGAGGGGGAAGCGCGCATGTTCATCTGCAGCGTAGAAGTCGGCAGAAACTTTCGTCCCGTGCTCTTTGCTCTCGCCGCAGACGCGGATGTTGTCGAGGCGCTCCATGTCGATCATGAACGGCATATGGGTGGTGTAGATGAGCTGGTTCCCTTTGGCGTATTCCCGAATCCGCTTGAGCAGGTCCCGCTGGGCTGCCGCATGCAGGTGCAGTCCGGGTTCATCTAGGAGAATGATGGCGTTCTTGAACGTGCCCTTCGTCTCGTAGAGGAAGGTCACATCGAAGGAGAAGAACCACTGGAACCCCTTCGAACGCTCGTTCAGCGGAACAAGCGCGGGTTGCACTTCGTCACTCACAAAGGCGATGACGTGGTGCCCGTCAGCTTCAAATCGAACCTGATACTTCCTCTGCGACCAGTGGTCGGCGAGCCGCTTGGTCAGCGTGAGCGAGGCGTCGTTCATATCCAGCATGCGCTGTTCCCTGTCCTGAATCGTCGCCCGCTGGAACTCCTGGTCGAAGTCCAGGCCCGCCATCTCCAGGATCATGAGGAAGGTCTTGTCCTGTTCGGTGAGCTGGTTCTGGTCTTTTCTCTGCTTGACTTGATCCAGGTACGCGACGCCCTGGAACGGCTTGTGATCGTCCATGTAGATGAAGGTCGGGAGCCACTCCTGAACCTTCGCTTCCAGCTTCTCGCGGACGGCAGCCATGTCCGCTTCTTGAACGACCTTCTGGAGCACGGTCTTCACCCTAGCCGCTTCCGCCTGATCGGGCTGATGGTCCTTCTGGAGAGCGCTGTCTATCTGGACCCTCAAGGCATCCGTGGCCTTCCGCAGGCCAGCGACTCCTTCTTCACGGATCGCTTGGATCGTCTTGTTAGTGATCTCATTGATGGCCTGCTTAAGCTGGCCACTTACTTCATCCGCAGGCGTGCGGATTGCATCGCGTGCCCGGGATTCCAGCCAGTCCCGGGGAGGTTCGCTCGGCAAGTCGCTCGGGAGAAATGCGAACTTGAACTCGCCCCTGTACGTCTTCGAAATCTGGACACCGGTGGGGGCAATGCTGGCTGGGCACCACTCATGGATCTGTGGCTTCTCGGTATCCGTGAACTCGAACTTCGTCTCCACGACAACCTGGTCTTGGGATCGCTCTTTGCGATGATCACGGGGCCACTCCCGGTCGATGTTGTAAGGCTCGGGACTGAAGGGGTTGAACTTGTGGAGGGCCTTGAGCAGAGCAGTCTTGCCGGATTCGTTCTTGCCGACGACCACCGTGATGTCGTCCACATCGACCCAGCCGGAATCGAGGATGGGGCGGTAAAAGAGCACCCTGAAGCTTTTCAGCTGCATGTTCAGCGACCTCCCTTCGATGAGATCATTCCGCCCCTCCATAGGGTGCCTGCCCCTCCCGCGCCTGCATGGGACGGGTGAGGGTATCCACGGATAGGTAGTAGTGGGCCACCCTGGTAACCTCGTGCCACTCGAAGCGGGCGGGGTCCTTGATCGGCTCCTGGAGCTGGGGCTTGCTGGCGCAGTTCGTGACGACGTAGAGCCAGTAGCAGTCGCGCCGGTCTTCGGCCACGCGACGTTCATTCGGTGTCAAAAGGATCGTGCCTG
>JBBIJF010000044.1:0-26301 GCA_037446115.1 Acidobacteriota bacterium
AGCCAGGCGGCGTTTTGTTCGCTTCCGGGACGGGAAAAGTTGTCGATGAGGAGGACGCGGCGGCCGTTGCGGAGGTAGTAGTCGGCGAGGTTGGAGCCGATGAAGCCGGCGCCGCCGGTGATGGCGACGGGAGCCTCGGTGCCTCCAAGGGCGTCATGGTTCGACATTTGTTTTTCCCTCGCGCTTATTCCATCGGCCGTTCCGAGGCCGGGGTGCAGTTTCAGGGCCTACCGAGCCACGTACTTGCAGGGCGTCTTGCATCCGCCCAGGATAGCAGAATCATTTGTCCAAAGGCGCCACGAGCCGCGCGCTCCTTCTGCGGTGCCGGCCGGTGGGACGGTAGGTCTTCTGTGGCAATCCTGTTAATGGCGAACCGGAGATCCGACGAGCACCTTAAAGGCGAACAAACTTCTGAGTCCGAATGCGAGATCCAAAGGGCGGAATCCGTTCCGTTCCAGGATGCGGCGGCCCTCGCGAAGGGACCGGAGTTGGGAGATCTCCGGCGGATGAAAACGGAATTCTTTCCGGCCAAGAAGGTGGATCAAGCTCTGTATACCACTCAGCATCTTCTGGGGTAAGGAATCCCGGCCGGGCCAAAACAAAATGAGGCGCGCCTCTTGCTTGAGCACCCGGCGGAACTCTGTAAGAATCCGGTCAATCTCCTCATGGGTGAAGTGTTCCATCACTCCCACATTCCACAACCCGTCGAGGCTGTTACTGGGAAACGGCAGTTGGACGATATCTCCAGCCAGGCGCACATCCATGACCGGGTGACAACGTTTCAGGACGGAGGGCACAATGTCGAGCGCGATGAAAACCCGTTTGCCCCCCAGCTTGTCCAAACGCATGGACGTTTCAGAGGTACCGGAACCTGCCTCCAGGAAGACTCCGTGCTCCGGAAAGTAGCGATGGCAGTAATAACGGACTGTCCGCGAGAACACCTCCTTGCGGTACCAGCTAAAGAACCGTTGTGCGGCTGTCTGCTGGCGCGCATCCCTCCAGTGATCGGTCCAATCCTCCGCGGCTGTGTGACTGGAGCCCACGCGGAAGTCGGCGATGCCGTCTTCGAGAGGGTAGACGGCCTCGCATCGGCGGCATTGAAGAATGGTTGTGCCGCCGGCGAGGGAACCATGACAACGGGGACAGGCTACGAGAGTGAGAAGTTCGGTGAGGGGGATCCCCGGGGCCCGGTTGGTGGCTGCCGTCATGGTCTGAAGTTCCCCACAGGGATTCTAGCGCCGGTCCTGGGCGGGCGCGGTGGGTTGCGGTCTTGGCACCAAGACGCTGACCTCATCGAAAAGATAGGGAGGCGTCTCGGTGGGTTGCGTTTGCCATCCCGCCGGAATGCGCTCGATCTCCTCATAGTGGTCCAGAAGTTTTTCACGGATTCCACTCGACTTCGGCCACAGGAAATGATCGTACCAAAAATCGGGTGAGTGCAGGCGGCGGACGAGTATTTTGGCGTAATGGCGACGTTCTATACGTTTTAAAACTCCCGAGAAGTCGCCGGTATGAGAGTAACCGCGCTCTCCGATGCACGGGGCGCGATCGCGCATGACGACGCCACGCGCGAGGTAAATCCAGGAACCGGCATCGAGCAAGATGGAGCGGGCGGGGGCACTTTGAAACTGGCGCTCGATTTGCGTCACGTAGTCATAGGCCTCTCGCGGGATGGCGGGTAGCGGTACGCGGATGAATCCCATACCTCCGAACAGCAGAAGGAGTCCGACAGTTGTCAAGGCGGCCCGAAACCAGCAAAGCCAGGTTGTGCTCCGAGCGACCGGCCGGAGCAGGGCCGGCCAGATCCGCTGGAGCGCCACCAGGAACCAGACCATTGCCAGCATCGAGCCCGGCCCGATGTGGTTCATCATCCAGGCAATGCCGCTCGAGTAGATTTCAGTCAGGGTAAGCAGCAGCCAGACGAACCACGGACCGAGCAACGCGGGCAGTGCTGCGCCTCGTAGCAAGGCCCATGCCCCCACCAACCCGGCGGCCACATACGGGGATATGGCTAGTAAGTGCCGGAAACCCCGCAGCGGGGATACGCCGTGCGCACCGAGTACGGTCAACACCCAATAGCGAAACGGCTCGCCCCATAGCAAGTAGCCTGCGGCGATGAGCAAGGCGGCGAAAGCCGAGCCCGCCACAAGCACAGTGAGTACACGGGCCAAGGAGCGCGGCCGGTCGAAAGCGGCCAGGTACAGTACAAACAGGGGCAGCCAAACGAGGAGGCTCTGTTTCACAGCAAAGCCGATTCCGGGCAGAACGATCATTGCGAAAAGGCAGCTCCGGCTGCGGCAGAGCACATAGTTCAGCAAGACGTAGTAGGCCGCCGCGCAGACGAGCAGCGAGAGCGCATCGTTGTGCAAGTTGTGTGTGAACGGGTTCGTCAGGGGATTGGTCGCCGCCAAAAACAGGAGGGGTACGGTCAGCACGGGCCACAATTTCGAGGCGGGGCCGGCGACGGAGAGGCCGCTGATGCGGGCCAGCTTCTGACAGCAGGCAGAGGCGAGGGCGAGCGCCCCGAGGACGAAACATACCTGGATGATTCGGTATGCCGGAACGGACGTAGGCTTGCGGGCCAGCGCGGCCAGTGCGTAGGTGATCAGCTGCGCCCCAGGCGGATACGTGAAGGACTCGTTGTTGCGTTCGTCCGTATACAGCGGATAGCCCGTGCGGAACTTGATGATGTCGTTGACGAAGTCGCTTTCGGACCAGATGAGGATGTCAGCCGGGAACAGGATGGCGGGCAGCGTCGAGTACAACCATGTGCCGCACATCAGGACGGTTGCGGGAACGAGCAGAAGCAGGGCGGTCTGGCCCGGCTCGGCCGAACGGCGCCGCCTGAGAACATATGCCGCCGGTGGTGCGACAAGCAACAGCAGAAACATCACCGCCGTTGCCAGGACGCGGCGCTCCGGATCGGGGAAGGCCGATTCCAGCCGGGACAGCAGCCAGGCCACAGGGACGGCCGCTGCCAGCGCCGCGGCGCCGATCCCCCAGGTTGCCAACGGAGTCCGGGCGAGCTGCATCAGGCGTGGAGGGAACCGGCACTCATTGTGTATAGCCCAGGGACCTCAGCCGCCGCAGGGTTTCCGCGTCCGGCGAGCGGGCCGGTGCTTGTCGTTTCGCGACCACGCGCCGCTCCAGTTCCGCCAGCAGGGAGGCGGCAATGGCCGGATGCGCGGCGTAGAGGTTGCGGGTTTCGGCCGGATCGGATTCCAGGTGGTAGAGCTCGCGCTTCCCGCGGGTGTCTGCGATGAGTTTGTACGGCCAGCGGATCGCGGCACGCTCGACGCGGCGGAAACGGGGATGAAGCTGGACGAGGAACGCATTCGGGTACGATTCCGCCAGCAAGGTTCTGGGCGCGGCGGCCTCCGGGCGGCGCAAGGATACGCCTTCAACCGGCACAGGGAGAGGAAGCCCGGCGGTGTCGAGCACGGTGGGAAAGATGTCCACCAGGCTTGCGGGCTGTTGTACGGTAATGCCCTGGCGCTGGCCGGGGTATTTGATCAGCAGGGGGATGCGGATCTGGTTGTTGTACACCGACATGATGTGAAAGAGGTGGCCGCGGCTCCCGAAGGCCTGTCCGTGGTCCGACGTGACAATGATGGTTGTGTCGTCATACAGGCCCAGCTCGCGCAAACGTTTCACAAGGTCTCGGAGAGCGGAATCGACGTAGGCGATCGCGGCATCGTAATAGGCGATCAGGTCCGCCCGCTCGGCCGCGGTCAGCGGGCGCCGCAGTCCCGCGACGTCGCTCCACAGCGCCGGCGCGTCCATGCCGAGGCGGGTGCTTACGGGAAACCGTGTGTCGAATGGCGGCGGTGGCAGGATCAGGTCATGGGCGTCGAGATAATTTATGAAAAGAAAAAACGGTCGCCGGATCCGGGCGAAGTGGTTGAGCAAGTCCAGCGCCTTCTGATTGATTTCTCCGGCGGGGCTCGACTCCCGGGAAGCTTCCCGTGGAGCGAAGGTTCGCACGAGAGTGGTTCGCAGGGGCTGTCGAAGGAAGAACGGGCGGTGCTTTCCCCAGAATGGCGTCGGAACTTCATAATAAGCGAAGCCCTGATGAAGGTTGTAGGCTTCGCTGAGATAGGCATAGTTGGCCACGACGGCGGCCGTAGCGTAACCTGCCTGTGAAAGTACTTCCGCGAGCGTGAGGTGTCTGTCGGCGAGGGGCGCTCCGTAATCGCCTTTCGGGTCCTGGGCAGGGTCGGCCGGATGCGCTCCGTGCGTGAACCCGTACAGGCCCGTGAACAGGGAGGCGTGGCTGGTCAGCGTCATAGCCCCCGTAGCGTAGGCGTGGCGATAAAGGGTGGCTCCGCGCGCGAAATTCCGCAGGAAAGGCGTGGTGTCTCGGTCGCACCCGTATGCCGACAGATGATCCGCGCGCACCGTGTCCCAGACTAAGATGACAACGTTTGGACGCTTCGTTGCACTTGCCGGCCGGCCCGGGCTGAGGTTGGCGAGTCTGGCGGAGGCGGGCGGAAGAAAAGCCGCCGTCAGGACCACACCGGCGACGAGAACGGTGAGCACGACCTGCGCGGCCGGATTCCGGCTTGTGACAACGTTCATGCGGCGCCAGAGGGTACACCACGCCGAAGAAACCAGGGCCACGGTGAGAAAGCCGGCGGCAGCGACCGCGTTGCGGGCCCAAGGATCGCTCCGGCCGAAAAACATCCACGTCACCCAAAGACATCCCAGGACGGCTGCGCTGCTGCTCCAGGGGTTGGCGAGAAACGCGGTACGTTGCGCCCACCGATCGGATAATGCGCTTGCCGTCTGGAGGATGAAAAACACCGCCAAGAGAAGAAGCGCTGCGGCCCCCAGACCATCGCGGGTGAAGGGCCGGCTCAGGTGCAGCGTGAGAGCGGCGGTGACGCTCAGGGCCGCGCATGAGCGAAGGAAGGATTGCGGGGGTCGAAAGCCGAAAGGTTGCCGCCGTGCCAGCAGCCAGGCGACAAGTCCGAGCGCGGCTCCGGATACAGCCCCGGCCAAGAGGTAGACGGCAAACACAAGGGCTGTGAATTCGGCATTCGAGGAAGGTCGCATGTAGCCTCGCGGCAGGAGCCGCGGCGCCAGTTCGGCAAAGAGCGCTTCCACGCAAGCGTAAGCCGCCCACGCCAGTGCACCCCAAACGGCGCCCGCGCCGATCCAGCCGGCAAGGGAATGGTGCGGCGGCAGAGGTTCTTCCATGCCCTTCGGTGAGCGCACTATCTCTGCCCCTCTCACGGCGACTTGTCGCCTCCAGCACGGATCACGAAATTCCTCCCAGGATAGCAAGAAATGTGCCTCCCGGCCGGCACTCGTGCGTCCGCGGTAACTCACTGCGTATAGCCCAGGGACCTGAGCCGCCGCAGGGTTTCGGCGTCGCGCCGGCGGGCCGGCGCTTGTCGTTTCGCGGCCGCGCGCCGCTCCAGTTCCGCCAGCAGGGAGGCGGCAATGGCCGGATGCGCGGCGTAGAGGTTGCGGGTTTCGGCCGGATCGGATTCCAGGTCGTAGAGCTCGCGCTTGCCGCGGGTGTCTGCGACGAGTTTGTACGGCCAGCGGATCGCGGCGCGCTCGACGCGGCGGAAACGGGGATGAAGCTGGACGAGGAACGCATTCGGGTACGATTCCGCCAGCAAGGTTCTGGGCGCGGCGGCCTCCGGGCGGCGCAAGGATACGCCTTCGACCGGCGCAGGGAGAGGAAGCCCGGCGGTGTCGAGCACGGTGGGAAAGATGTCCACCAGGCTTGCGGGCTGTTCTACGATAATGCCCTGGCGCTGGCCGGGGTATTTGATCAGCAGGGGGATGCGGATCTGGTTGTTGTACACCGACATGACGTGGAACAGGTGATTCCGCCGTCCGAAGGCTTCTCCGTGGTCTGACGTGAGGATGATGAGCGTGTTGTCGTACTGCCCCAGCCGGCGCAGCTCCTCAATCAGACCGCGCAAGCAGGAGTCGAGGTAGGCCAGCGAGGCGTCATAGCGGGATATGAGTTGGGCGCGCTCGGATGGCGAAAGTGGACGGCGTAACGCGGTCACCTCGATCGCTTTATCCGCGAAGTCCACGAATGATTCCTCTGAACGGCCGGCGAACATGTGGATGAAGGGCGCCGGCGGAGTATTGGGCTGGTGCGCGTCCATGTAGTTCAGGAACAGGAAAAACGGCCGCCCGGGGCGCGTGACGCGCTCAAGGATCGCCTGCGCCCGGCGGTTGATGTCCCCGGCTGCGCTGAAATCGCGGGTCATTTCCTCCGGCGCCAGCCACTGCGCCAGGCGCGTACGCACCGGCTGCCGGAGAAAAAACGGTTTTTGCCTTCCCCAGAAAGGAGCGCTTACCTCGTAATACCGGAAGCCCTGATTCAGGTTGAAGCCCTCGCTGAGGTAGGCGTGGTTGGCCACGACGGCGGCGGTCAGATAGCCGGCCTCGGACAGCACCTCCGCCAAGGTCACGTGGCTGTCAGCCAGCGGGGCTCCGAAGTCGCCGTCCGGGTCCTGGGCAGGGTCGGCGAGGTGTGCGCCGTGCGTGCTTCCATACAGACCAGTGAACAGGGAGGCGTGGCAGGTCAGCGTCATAGCCCCTGTGGCGTAGGCGCGGCGATAAAGGGTGGCTCCGCGCGCGAACTCCCGCAGGAAGGGCGTGGTGTCGCGGTCGTAGCCGTACACCGACAAATGGTCCGCCCGGACGGTGTCCAGCACCACCAGCAGGACGTTGGGGCGCTTCGCGCTGCCGGCGGCCGGCGTGGCGTTCAGATTTCGAAGTGAGCGGGTGGGCGGCGGATAGACGGCTGCGCCGATGACTGCGAGCGCCGCCACTGCCGCCAGGAGGCCGGGCCGCAAGGGGAGCAGAGTTGCGAGCCGCCGCGCGAGGGCGCGCAGGGCCCAGGAGGCCAGAGCCACGGTCACGAGGGCTCCGGCCGCGACGAGCCATCGGCTCAGTTCACGGGCTTCCCACAGAAACGTCCAGGTCACCCAGAGCGCCCCGAGCAGGATGAGGCTCGCAGCCCACGGGTTGGCGATAAACGCCGCCCGCCGGGCCCAGCGCTCCGACAGAACGCCGCCAAGCTGCAAGGCGGCGAGCACGATCGCAAGGGCCAGCGCCGCCAAGCCGAGTTCCCCGCGTACGTGCGGCCGGCTCAGATGGATGGTCAAGGCTACGGTGATGCTCAACGCCGCGCAGGAGGGCAAGAAGCTTGCCGGCGGCGAAAAGCCGAAGGGACGCCGGCGCCGGAGCAGCCATTCGAGCAGGCCCAGCGCGGCTCCGGATGCGGCGCCTGCCAGCAGGAAGATGGCGAACACGAAAAGGGTGAACCGGGAGTTCTCCAGGGGGCGCATGTAGCCGGCAGGGAGCAACCGCGGCGCCAGGGAGGCCAGAAAGGCCTCGACCGAAGCATACGCGGCCCAGCACAGTGCCCCGCAGGCAGCTCCGCGGCGAAGGTTCTGCGAGACGGACAGCAATAGCCCTGTCTGTTGCACGGACGATTCTCCTCTGGCTCCTCAAATCAGCATCGGCACCTTGCGTGACTGTCCGCAGTGCCGCGCCGTAACAGCACAAATGGCCATGTGTAACGGTTGTGAATTATCTCACAAACCGAGGGCCTGTGTGTCCGTTGCGCAACTGCGTTCGCAGGCGGGTGGATCCGGCCTCTGCGGCGAGGAGTGCGATTTCCGTAAGAGGAGTGCGATTTCCGTAATTAGACCGCCATCCGGTAGCCGAGGCGTGCCTCCACGTCTTCAATGGGGACCATCTCGATGGCGTCCCAGGGGCAGCCGTCCAGGAAGGTTCCGTCCGGGCCTTTGCTGGTACACTTTTTGCAGCCGATGCAGAGCTCCGGGTCCACCTCCACGCGCCCGAAGGGAGGATGTTCTTCGTCCGGCACCCAGTACATGCACTCGGCCACGGGGCAGTAGGGAATGCAGGCCGGCGAGCCGGCACAGCCCGTGCAGCACTCCGTGATGACGGCGATTTCTTTCGGCCGCTTCTTGCGGGGCGTAGTGATCCCCTCCGACATCGGATGGTGCTTGACAACGGTTGCCGGCATCCCTCAGCTCCTCTGCTCACCCGCATTATGGCACAGAGGCCGCCGCGAGGGAAACTGGGAGTTGTGCCGCCATGCGGGTGGACGCCCACGTGACGTTTCTCGATCCGGAGCGCTTTCCCTGCCCGGGGCTCCCGGATGCGCTCCGGCGGCGCTTCCTTCCGGAGCACCTGAGCGGTCCGTTGCGGCGAAACCGCTTTGACGGCTGCGTCGCCGTGTCCCGGACCGCAGACGCCGGCGAGACGCGATGGTTGCTCGAACTGGCGGGCGGCTCCGACATCGTTCTGGGCGTGGCCGGCGGAGTGGCCGGGGCGAGCCCGCCGGAAGCGCTGGATGAGTTCATGCGGTGCGATCGGTTCAAGGCGGTTTTCGTGCGCGCCGAGCGTCTGCCGGACCGGGAAACGATCTTGCTGCTCCAAGAAGCGGCGCGCCGGAAGCTGCCGGTGGAGCTGGCGCTGGACTTGCGCCATCTGGCCTGGCTGCCGGCTCTCTGGGAGCGGGTCCCGGGGCTGCGAGCCGCGGTGTCTCATCTCGAATCGCTGCCGCTCCGGCCGGAGCCACTCGATGAGTGGGCTGAGGCCGTGGAAGCGGCGGCGTGCCTGCCCGGACTTTGCGTCAAGCTTTCCGGCCTATTGCGGCCGGAGGGCCTCGAGCAGAGCGTCATCGCCCTGACGCCGTTGGTGCGCCTTCTGCTCGAGCGTTTCGGCCCGGAACGGCTTCTGTTTGGAAGCGGCTGGCCGTTCTGTCTTCGCGGGGCAGCGAAGTGGAAAGAGTCGCTGGCCGCGTTTACCCAGATGCTGGGCCCGCAGCCGATGCAAGTGCGGGAGAAAATTCTGGGCGGCACGGCGTGCGTGTTCTACGCACTTCGATGAACAACCTCCCGGTCCCCTTGCCCAGTGGCTTCGGACGGAGTATGCTGCCAGTGGGAGTGATCCGGATGCGCACGAGCAAACTCATACTGGCTGTTGGTTCCCTGCTGGCCGTCGCGCTTTGGGCGGACGATTTCTGGGAGAAGAAAAAGTTCACCGAGTGGACGGAGAAAGAGGTCAACAAGATGCTGACCAACTCGCCGTGGGCGGCGAGTGTGGACGTGCGGATCGGCATGCCGATGGGCCCGATGGGCGGCGGTCGCTCCGGAAGGGGCGGCGGCATGGGCGGGCCTCCGGGCGGAGGAGGGGGCGGCGGTGGCTTCGGCGGCGAGGGAGGCGCGGAGCCGGGTGGCGGCGGGCGTCCGGGAGGTTTCCAGGGTCCGGACGTACCCCCTGCGGTTCCCGTCATCATCCGCTGGCAGACGGCGCTGCCGGTCCGGCAGGCGCTTGCCCGGGCGCGGTTCGGCGCCGAGACGGCGACGTCGCCCGAGGCGGCGCAGATGCTCTCGGCGGAACAGCAAACCTACGTCATCGGCGTGGCGGGAGTTCCGCCGCTGTTTCTGCGCGGCGCCCAACCGGAGAAGCTGAAGGCGGCAGCGGTGCTCAAGATCAAGGACCGCGAGCCGCTCCACGCCGCGGACGTGCGTTTCAGCCGCCAGGACAACCGCATCACGCTCTTTCTGGTTTTTCCGAGAACGGGGCCCGGGGGCTATGTCATCCGTCTGGAGGACAAGGAAGTCGAATTCGCGTTGCGCCTGGCCGGCGGAGACATACGGCGCAAGTTCAAGCTGAAGGACATGGTGTACGAAGGGAAGCTGGAACTCTGAGAAGCCTCAGGGACGCTTGACGCTCACTTCCCGGAAGTAAACCGTCGAGCGTGCGTCGTGGTTCTGCAGGCCGATGTAGCCGGAATCCGGCCGGGGGCCGCGCACCGGCTCGTACCACTGTTTGCGCTCCGGCACGGGCTGGCTGGGGTCGAATTCACTGACCTTCTTCCCGTTGAGATACACGATGGTTTTTTGCCCTTGCAGGACGATGTCCATGGTGTTCCACTCGCCGGTCGGCTTCTGGAAGCCCTTCCGGGCCTTGCTGAGCGAGTAGATGGCGCCGGTCGAGTGCCACTCGTCGCCGCGCTCCTCGATCTGGACCTCGTAGCCGTTGTGGACCGCGTACCAGGGATCGCGCGGGGGCTCCGGGAGGCGGATGATTACGCCGGAGTTGGCGGGATTGGTGGCGGTCTTGAAGACGACGCGGATGGTGCAGTTGCCGAACTTCTCCCGCTCGTAATAGAGCAGTCCCATGCCGCCTTCGGTCTTGAGCATGCCATTCTCGACGACGAACCGGCCCGGTCCGACCATCTTCCAGCCTTCCAGATCCTTGCCGTTAAAGAGCTGCTTCCATTCGCCGCCGGCGGCGCCCGCCACGGCAGCCACAGAGAGCACAACCGCTAATCTCACCATAGTGTTCGCCTCGCTCTCCAATTGTGCCATGATGCGGGTGTGGCGGCGGGTTGGTTGCGGGACCTCTGGGAGAGGGTTTCCACGCGGCGGAAAATCACGGGCGGAGGCCTCATCTTCACGGCCACCATCATCGCCATGGCGTTCGCCGCCGCGGTTTCCGCGAACAATCTGCTGTTTCTGATTCTGGCGGCGCTGCTGGCGACGCTGATGGTGTCCAGTTTCATCGGGCGGTTGTCGCTGGCGGGGCTGGAGCTGGATTTCCGGCTCCCCGAGCACGTTTCGGCGGGCAGGGAGGTGATCGCGCGGCTGGCGGTGCGGAACCTCAAGCGCTGGATCCCCTCCTTTTCGGTGCGCGTCTCGGGTGCGGGTCAGAGCGTGCTGACGGCGACGGTGTATTTTCCGCTGCTGCGCGGAGGGGCCGTGGTCGAGGAGAGCGTGAAGGTGCGGTTTGCGCGTCGTGGCATGCACCGCCACGAAGGCTTCAAGGTCTCCACGGCCTTTCCGTTCGGATTTCTGGAGCGAAGCGCGCGCGTGGCGTTACGGCGGGACATTCTGGTTTATCCGTGCCTGGATCCCCAACCCGGCTTCGATGGCCTGCTTTCGGCCGTGACGGGCGACCTGGCTGCTCACTTCCGGGGCCGGGGCCATGACTTCCACCGCATTCGTCCCTACGAACCGTTCGAGAGCATCCGCTACGTGGACTGGAAGGCCACGGCGCACACCGGCGAGTTGCAAGTGCGGGAGTTCGCCCGGGAACAGGAACCGCTGGTGGAGATCTTTCTCGATCTGGAGGTGCCCGCGGAGGCGCGGGAATGGTTCGAACGGGCTGTGGATTGTGCGGCGTTTCTGGCCTGGCGGCTGCTGGAACGCGAGGCGCGCCTGCGGTTCAGCACGCAGGAGTTCAAGATCTCGGTGCCGGCCACCGGCGACATCTATACTATCCTCAGGTATCTGGCGCTGGTCGCGCCGCGGCCGGCCGAACCTCCCGCAGGACCGGATGAGGAGCACAGCTACCGCATCGTCTTTACGGCGCGCCCGCAGCGGTTCGCCGAAACCTGGACTGCGGCGTGCATTGTGGATCCTGATGTGCTTGGGTCTGCTCGAAGCCCAGTCCGTTCCGCTTGAGCCGGTGCGCACGAGCGTCACGGTGGTTGAGAGAATTGCGACGGAGACGGCCGCCGCCGTGCGGATCCTGGAGGCGAGCGAGTTGGAAGGCAAGCCCGGTGTCAACCTGGACGACCGGCTGCGCGATGTCCCGGGATTCAGTCTCTTTCGAAGGACCTCCAGCCTGGCCGCCCACCCCACCACGCAGGGCGTCTCGCTGCGGGGACTGGGCTCGAGCGGCGCCAGCCGGACGCTGGTGGTGCGCGACGGCGTCCCGCTTAACGATCCGTTCGGGGGTTGGGTCTACTGGACCCGCATCGTGCCGGAGGAGGTGGAGCGCGTCGAGGTTTCCTCCGGGGGGACGGCCAGCGCTTTTGGGGATCGATCCCTGGGGGGCGTCATCGCGGTCTTTTCGCGTCCGGCGCAGTCGAAAAGTTTGCGCGTCGCCTATGAAGCCGGCAACCGCGATTCGCACCAGCTCTCGGCCGGCTTCTCGCACCCTGCCCGGCGCTGGGTCGTTTCGTCGGCCGCCCGGGCGTTCCGCACGGGCGGCTACTACGTGGTCCCGGCAGAGGTCCGCGGGGCGGCGGATCGCAAGGCAGGGGTGGACTTCGTGGCAGCCGGCGCCGCGCTCGATCTTTTGGGCGCCGGCCGGCAGTTTTCTCTTCGCCTCGACCTGCTCGCTGAGGAACGCCGCAACGGAACCGTGCTCCAGCGCAACTCCACCGGTCTGGGAACGCTCGCGGCGCGCTACTTCACCGAAACGCGTGCGGGTCACGTGTCGGCGGCGGCCTGGCACACGCGCGAGGAATTCCGGAGCACCTTTTCCTCCCTGAGCGCGGACCGCAACACCGAACGGCTGGCGTTCCGCCAGACGGTGCCGGCCGAGGCGACGGGCGCCGCCGCACTCTGGAGCCGCACTGGGACCGGCTGGGGCCTGCTGGCCGGCGCGGACTTCGTGCGCACGGAAGGCTACAGCAGGGACGCGCTGGTTCCTGCGGGTTTGCGCATCGGCGGAGGCCTCCTGACACAGCACGGCGCTTTCGGCCAGTTGGCGCTCGACCGGGGGCCGGCGCAAGTGTTCCTGGGCGTGCGCCACGATTTTACGGGGCAGGGGCGGCGGTTCCTCAGTCCGAGCGCCGGATTTGCCGCCGCGCGCGGTCGCTGGCGGGCCCGCGCTTCTGTTTACCGGCGTTTTCGGGCGCCGACGCTCAACGAACTGTTCCGCGAGTTCCGCGTGGGCAACGCGGTCACGCAGGCCAATCCGCAACTACGCCCCGAGCGCCTCGTGGGAGTCGAAGCCGGTCTGGATTGGGCGGCGGAGAGGACACGGGCGAGCTTGACCCTGTACCACAGCTCGCTCGCGGGTCTGATCACGAACGTGACGCTGAGCGCTTCGCCGTCGTTGATCGTACGACAGCGCCAGAATGCTGCTGCGGCGCTGGCGCGCGGTGTGGAGCTGCGGGTTCGCCACCGGCGCGGGGCCTGGGTCGGCGAGGCGGACTATTTGCTGGCGGATTCCCGCTTCGGCTCGGGAGCGCGGCTGCCCCAGGTGGCGCGCCATCAAGGCTCTTTGCAGGTTGCCTGGCAGAGGGGAGCGACGCTGGCGAGCGCCGGGGTGCGCAGCTATTCCGCGCAGTTCGAAGACGAACGCAACCAGCTGCTGCTTCCCGGGTTCGCCACGGTGCAACTGTTTGTGCGCCGCCAGATCCGCCCGGGTTTGACGGCGTCGGTGGCGGTGGAAAACCTGCTGGACCGCCGGTACTTGGCCGGCTTCACGCCGGCGCCGGTGGTGGGCGCTCCGCGCTTGTGGCGCGCCGGGTTGCGATGGGAGGGACGGCTGCGGTGAGATCCCGGGAGGCGCGCTTTCGGGTTCGCGTCGAGTGCTACTCCGGTTACAAGGCGGATGAGCGGCCGCTGCGGTTCTACATCGGGGAGGCGCGCTATGAGATCGAGGAAGTGCTCGACCAGTGGTACGGCCCTCACGACACCTGGTTCCGCGTGCGGGCGCACGACGGGAACCTCTATATCCTGCGGCACTCCTTAGGCGAACAGCAGGAGGTTTGGACGCTGGAGTCGTTCCGCCGGGCCCCGTGACGGCCCGGTGAACGGAGGCGGTCCGCATACAAGAGCACACTGGCGGGCGGAGCGGGGCCGGCAGTTGCCGTTCCCAGCACCGGGCCGTTCCGCTCCATATCGCGGCCACGAGAAACGGCAGCCGCGTGTGGCAGAATCGTCAGGTGCGTTTCCGGGACCGGAAAGCCGCCGTATCCGCGGCCGCGGCGAGCGATGTGGCTGTGCGCTACCGTCCCTGGCAGGTCCGCATCTTCGCCGCCACGTGGCTTGCCTATGCGGGCTACTACTTCTGCCGCAAGCCGTTTTATGTGGCCAAAGCAGACATGGGGACGGCGCTCGCCTTCTCTTCGGTGGAGCTGGCTCACCTGGGAACGGCGTATCTGGCGGCCTACGCCGTGGGGCAGTTCTCGAGCGCCTGGTTCGGGCGACAGCTGGGCCCGCGGCTGCTGCTTTTGGCCGGCATTGCGATTTCGATCGTGTCCAATTTCACCTTCGGCATCGCCAACGGCTTTTGGACGCTGCTTTTGTTCCTGAGCCTGAATGGAATGGCGCAGGGCACGGGCTGGCCGGGCTGCATCGGGAGCCTGGCGTTCTGGTTTCGGCGTGAGGAGCGGGGAACGGTTCTGGGGGTGTGGTCAACCTGCTACCAGGTCGGCTCTTTGGTGTCCACGGCGCTGGCGGCGTATCTGCTGGGCCGGCTCGGCTGGCGCTGGTCCTACTTCGGCGGGAGCCTGGCGCTACTGGCGATCTGGGCGGCGGTGCTGGCGTTGCACCCGAACCGCCCCGAAGCTGTGGGACTGCCGCCGCTCGAAGAGGAGGAGGAGCGCAGCGGGCCGGCCGCACGCGAGGATTCCGACGGGCTGGGCTGGTCGCGCGACGTGCTGGTCAGCGTCGTGATCATGGGCGTGATCTACTTCACGATCAAATTCCTGCGCTACACGCTGTGGAGCTGGGCGCCGTTTTTCTTGCGGCGGAATTTCGGACTGGCGGGCGATCAGGCAGGGTACCTGTCCACGGTGTTCGAAGTTTGCGGTTTTGCCGGGGTGATTGTCGCCGGCGTGGTCTCCGATCGTGTCTTCCACGGACGTCGCGCGTTTCTCAGCTTCCTGATGCTGGCCCTGATGACGGCGAGCTTTGTGCTGATGGCGACGCTGGGATCGAAGAATGTGTTCTTCTTCGCGCTGGGCATGGGCTTGGCGGGCTTTCTGCTGTTCGGCCCGGATTCGCTGGTATCCGGCGTGGGGGCCATTGACGTGGGCTCCCGGCGCGGGGCGCTGGCGGCCGCGGGGATCATCAACGGGATGGGCTCGGTCGGGCCGATCGTGCAAGAAGAGGTCGTAGGCTGGATGTACAAGGCCTCCGGCGGAGCGCTGGCGCCCATTCTGGGCATGCTGGTGGGGTTGGCGGGTTTAGGCGCCTTCGTCACATTCCTGTTGTGGCGCCGCGCGCGGGCCGGGAAGGCGAATTTGTAGCGCCGCTCCGGGCAGGCTAGACTGGGGAAGTTGTCCGGCAGCATGGCTCAAATCCGCGCGGTTTCCTTCGATCTGTGGGACACGATTCTGGCCGACGACTCCGACGAGCCGAAACGGCGCGCCCTGGGACTGCCGCCCAAGTCGGTCGAGCGGCGCGAGCTTGTCTACCGCTTTTTGAGCCGCCATGCTCCGGTGGACCGCGCGGCCGTGGACACGGCCTACGACACTGCGGACGCCGCATTCCGGTACGTGTGGAAGCACGAGTGGGTGACGTGGCCGGTGCGCGTGCGGCTCCAGATCGTGCTGGCGGGACTCGGGCGCCAGCTTCCGCCGGGAGAATTCGACGAACTGGTGCGGCTGCATGAGGAGATGGAGTTACGCGTGCGTCCGGACCTGGTACCGGGGGCCTCGGAGGCGCTCCGGGCGCTGGCGGGACAATACCGGCTCGTGGTCGTCTCCGACGCGATTTTTACGCCGGGCCGGGCTCTGCGGGAGCTGCTGGCGGGCTACGGGCTGCGCGACCTGTTTGCCGGGTTTGTTTTCTCCGACGAAGCCGGCTGTTCCAAACCCGCGCCGCAGCTGTTTCACCGTGCGGCGGAACTGGCAGGTTGCCGGCCGGAGGAACTTGTGCACGTGGGTGATCGGGAGGAAAACGACGTCGCCGGCGCGCGGCGGGCCGGCTGCCGGGCGGTGCTGGTCACGGCCGCTGTGGACCGAGGCAGTGGCCACACGAGCGCCGATGCCGTCTGTTCGGACCTGGCCCGCCTGCCGGAGATGATCCATTCCCTGAACGGCTGTTGAGGGTGCCATGGCCTCGTTGCGATTTCTGATCATTGACGGCTACCCGAAGGCGAGCCGCGACGAACTGCAGGCGGCAGGAATGAAGCCGGCCTGGCGGCTGTATGCGGAGATGCTCGAGCACTATTTGCCGGACGCGGAGTACGACGTGTGGCTTCCGAGTGATGAGGCGAAACTTCCGGACGGCCGCGGCCCCGCATCCTACGACGGGATCCTGTGGACGGGATGCAATCTGACCATTTATCACAGCGACGATCCGCGGGTCGTGCGTCAGATCGAATTTGCGCGGCGCTGCTATGAGGCCGGCACGCCCGCCTTCGGAACCTGCTGGGGCATCCAGATGGCGGCGGTGGCGGCCGGCGGGGAAGTGCGCGCCAACCCGAGGGGACGCGAGATGGGCCTGGCGCGCAAGATCCGGCTGACTGCCGATGGGCTACGCCATCCCATGTTCGAAGGTAAGCCGGAGGTCTTCAACGCTTTCATCAGCCACCTGGACGAAGTCGCGACCCTGCCGCCGGGCGCAGTTCTGCTGGCGACCAACGATTTCACGGGGGTGCAGGCGCTGGAAGTCCGGCACGGCCGCGGCGTGTTCTGGGCCACCCAATACCACCCCGAGTACGACTTGCACGAAATGGCGCGGCTGATCGTGGCGCGGGCCCCCAAGCTCGTCCCGGAGGGGTTTTTCGCAAGCCGCGACGAGCTGTCGGCCTACGTGGAGAAACTGGAAGCCTTGCATCGCGACCCCGGCCGCAAGGACCTCCGGTGGCAGCTCGACATTGACGAGGACGTGCTGTCGCGAACGGTTCGCCAGACCGAGTTTCGCAACTGGATCGAGAAGATCGTGCTGCCGCGGGCGGCGCTGAAGTAGGGCCGGATGTTCGAGCGACTGAGTGTGTTTTCATTTCCGACGACCGTTTTGTTCGGCTGCGGGGCGCTGCGGGAACTGCCGCGGTGCCTGAGCGAGACGGGAGTGCGGAAGCCGCTCGTGGTGACGGATTCGGGCTTGGCGCGGACGCCGGTGTTTTCGGCCGTGCTCGGAGTGCTGGACGAGGGCGGTGTGGCGCGAGAGGTGTTCAGCCAGGTTCACCCGAACCCTACCGAAGAGGACGTGCTGGCTGCGGCCGAGCTTTACCGGGCCCGGGGCTGCGACGGGGCGCTCGGCGTGGGGGGAGGCAGCGCTTTGGATGTGGCCAAGGCGGTGGTCGTGGCGGTGCGGCACGACGGGCCTCTGACGGAACTGGAGGCGCAAGCGGGCGGCGTCGAGCGGATGAGAGGACCGTACGACCCCATCCTGGCGATTCCCACCACGGCGGGCACGGGCAGCGAGGTGGGCCGATCCTCGGTCATCACCTCACACCGGCTCGGCCGCAAGATCCTGATCTTCAGCCCGCATCTGATGCCGAGGCGCGCCATCCTGGACCCGGAGTTGACGGTCAGCCTGCCCGCACATTTGACCGCGGCCACGGGTATGGATGCGTTCACTCACTGTCTGGAGTCGCTGACCTGTCCCGTGTTCCATCCTTTGTGTGACGCGGTGGCGATCCACGGGCTCGAGTTGATCGTGCGGTACCTGGAGCGCGCCACGCGGAACGGCTCCGACATTGAAGCTCGAGGCTACATGCAGGTGGCGGCGGCCATGGGCGCCGTGGCGTTTCAAAAGGACCTCGGCGCAGCTCACTCGCTGGCGCATCCGCTTTCCACGGAATTCGGGCTCCACCATGGCCTGGCGAATGCCCTGTGCCTGCCGGCGGTGATGCGGTTCAATCTGGAGGCGGCCGCGCCGCACTATGCGCGACTGGCGGCGCTGTTCGGCGCGCCGGTGCACGCCATGACGGTGCGGGAGGCCGCCGGGCAGGCCGTGTCGGAGGTCGAGGGGTTCATCGAGCGGCTCGGCATCCGGCGCGGGTTGCGCCACCACGGCGTGCCGCGGGAGAGCCTGCCTTCTCTTGCGGCCAAAGCGTACGAGGATCCGTGCCATAAAACCAACATCCGGCCGTGTACGCAAGAAGATTTGCTGCGCCTGTATGAGGAAAGCTGGTAGGGAGGATCCGTGACCACACCCGCCGCCTGGACGCTCATCAATCCGGCCACAGGAGAACCGTTCCGCACGATAGAGGCGACGGCCGAATCCGAGCTCGAGCGAATCTTGCGTGGGATGCGCGCGGCGCAGCGGGTCTGGCGTGAGGTGCCGGTAGAAGAGCGGGTGCGCGTCGTCGGGCAGTTCGTCGAGGTCTTTCGGGGGATGAAGGAGCGCGTTGCGCGCGACATCACACGGCAGATGGGCAAGCCTGTGGCCCAGGCCCGACGCGAGGTGGACACCATGCTGGACCGGGCTGAAACCATGCTGCGGCTGGCGCCGGCCGCCTTGCAGGATGAAATGCTCCCGCCCAAGCCCGGCTTCCGCCGCTTCATCCGGCACGAACCCCTGGGCGTCGTTTTGGACATTCCGGCCTGGAACTATCCGCTGCTGATCGCGGTGAATGTAGTGGTGCCGGCCTTGCTAGCCGGCAATGCCGTACTAATCAAACACGCGCGCCTGACGCCGCTGTGCGGGGATGCTTTTGTCGAAGCGTTTCGAAAGACGGATCTGCCGCCGGAGCTGATCGCCTCGATCCACGTGGATCACGGCGTGGTGCGCAAGCTCATTGAAGCGCGCGCGGTGGACTTCATTAATTTCACGGGATCAGTGGAGGGCGGCCGCCAGGTGTACCAGACGGCTTCGGCGCAACTGCTGGACATGGGGCTGGAGCTGGGGGGCAAAGATCCGGCCCTGGTGTGTGAAGACGCCGATTTTCAGTTCACCGTGGAGAATCTGGTGGACGGGGCCTTTTACAACGCGGGCCAAAGCTGCTGCGCAGTCGAGCGGATCTATGTGATGCGCTCCCTGTTTGCGCGCTTCGTGGAAGCTTTTGTCGCCGAAGTGAAGACGTACCGGGTGGGAAATCCGGAGGACGAAACGACGACGATGGGGCCTCTGGCGCAGCGCAAGGCTGTGGAGTTTCTGGAACGCCAGCTCGGCGAGGCGGTGGCCAAGGGCGCCCAGGTGCTCACCGGCGGGCGGCGCATGCCGGGGCCGGGGTATTTTTTTGAACCGACGGTCGTCGTGAACGTGGATCACTCCATGAGCTTGATGCGGGAGGAGAGCTTCGGGCCGGTGATCGGCATCATGCCGGTCGAGAGCGAAGAGGAAGCCGTCGCGCTCATGAACGACAGCCCCTACGGGTTGACGGCTTCCGTCTGGACGCAAGACGGCGCACGCGGCGAGCGGCTGGCCCACCGTCTGGAGGCGGGCACGGTGTATTTGAACCGGTGCGACTACCTGGATCCCGAGCTTCCGTGGGTGGGGATCAAGGACAGCGGCCACGGCTGTACGCTGTCGCATCTGGGCTTCCTGTATCTGACCCGTCCCAAGAGCTTCCACGTGCGCCTGGACACGGGAGTCCGGCCGGCGCTCTAAATTTGTTCGAAATAGCGCGTGCGCTCCCAGTCAGTGACGGCGGCATCATAGGCCTCCTGCTCCAGGCGGAAAAAGTGGGCGTAGTGCTCGACCACTTCCGGCCCGAGCGCCTCGCGCACGAACGCGCTCGACTCGAACAACGCCACCGCATCGCGCAGAGTGGCGGGCACCGCCTGGATGTCTTGCGCCTGGTAGGCGTCGCCCGAGAACATGGGGGGCGGTTCGAGGCGGCGCGCAAGGCCGTCGAGCCCGGAGGCCAGGGCGGCGGCGAAGCACAGATAGGGGTTGCAGTCGGCGCCCGGAATGCGGCATTCGATCCGCAGGGAGGGTCCGTGACCGACGACGCGGAAGCCCGCGGTCCGGTTGTCGTAGCTCCAGACCAGGCGGGTGGGCGCCCAGGACCCGGCACGGAACCGCTTGTAGGAGTTCACGGTGGGGGCGTAGAAGACCATGAACTCCGGAACGTGGGCGATCCAGCCGGCCAGAAACCAGCGGAACACGTCGCTGGCCTGGAAAGGCCCGAGAGAGATTTCGCCCGGGAACGCGTTGGCCCCGTCGCGCCACAGGCTGCAATGCACGTGGCAGCTCGAACCGGCTTGCGCGGCGTCGAATTTGGCCATGAACGTGACGCTCATGCCCATGCCGTCGGCAGTCTCTTTGAGGCATTGCTTGAATAAGGCGTGGCGATCGGCCATCTCGAGCGCCTCTGCGAACCGCAAGTTCAGTTCATGTTGCCCGCGGCCCCACTCCCCCTTGGAGGACTCGACGGGAACGCCGGAGCGGCTCAGGTAGCGCCGCACGGCGCCGTTCAAGGCTTCCTCGCGCGTGCCTTGCAGGACGTGATAATCCTCCAAATACCAGCCGGCCGGTTCGAGGCGCTGGTACTGGCGCGCCGCCGCTTCACGGTAGGAATCGCGGAAGATGTAGTATTCCAGCTCGGAGCCGATCATGGCGCGGTAGCCGAGCCCGGCGGCGCGAGCGATCTGGCGTTTGAGCACGGAGCGGGGAGCCAGCTCGACCAGCCGGTGCGTTTGCGGATCCACCACGTCACAGACGACCACGGCGGTCTTCTCCAGCCAGGCCGCCGCACGCAGCGTGGACAGATCCGCCGCTAATTGGAAGTCGCCGTAACCTTTCTCCCAGTTGGCGAAGCGGTAGCCCGGCGCGGGGTCCATGTTCATATCCACGGTGAGCAGGTAGTTGCAGGCATGCGTGCCGGCTTCCGCGATGTTTTCCAGGAAGAAGCCCGCATCGAGGCGTTTGCCGAGCTGGCGCCCGTAGAGGTCCGTGAAGGTGACCAGAACGGTGTCGATCGCTCCCGCTTCGACGGCGGCGCGCAAGGCGTCCACTGTGAGGATTCCCGCAACGTGGCCTTCACCCATACGCTTTGTGTCCTTTCCGTAATGTTCTATCAGTTCAGGACGGGCTGGGGCTGATCCGACGGCGTAGAAATTCACATAACTGTCCATCAACTTGTAACGAAGACTGACCAGACTGGTTGTGGAGGCGATGAGCGTTTGCGCCATGCGCCGCCGGTGGTGTAGACTGGCCGACGCGTCTTCGCGGCGGAGGAGGCACACATGCAACGCAATATCGGGTCGGTGCTGTTTTTGCTGGTGAACGTGGCGGTGGGCTACGGCCAATCCACGTTCGGCGTGATCCTGGGGGACGTGCGCGATCCCACCGGCGCCGCCATTCGGGACGCGACGGTTCGCATCACGCAGACCGCGCAGAACGTGAGCCGCGAAACCCGAAGCGGGGACGACGGTAGCTACGAGTTTCAAAACGTCGTGCCGGGGCCGTATCAGGTGACGGTGACGGCGCCGGGCTTCAAGACCTACACGGCCAGCGGTTTGAACGTTGCGGCCCGCGGGCGCCTGCGCGTGGATGCAACGCTGGAGGTCGGCGAGCTCACCCAATCCGTCGAAGTGACGAGCGCGGCGGGCGTGATCGCCACGGACAATCCCGCGATCGCTTCGACGCTGACCCTGGAGAAGGTCCTGAACCTGCCCACCAACGTCCGGGGCGCAGGCAGCACGAGCCCGTACGCGATGCTGCAAGTACTTCCCGGGGTGCAGGCCGACAACGGGCTGAACTTGTCGGTGCAAGGCGGGCTGCCGGCCCAGATCGAGACCACGGTGGACGGGATTTCGATCACGCAGATTCGCAACAATTCGCCTAACCGCGACCTGTTCCCCTCGGTGGAATCCATCGGCGAGTTGCGCGTGCAGGGCGCGGGCAACACGGCCGAATACGGCCAGCCGGGCGACATCACGGTCATTTCCAAGAGCGGAACCAATCAGGCGCACGGGGCTTTGTTCTGGTACCATCAGAACCGCGCCCTGGACGCACGCAGCTTCGGTCAGGCCACGCTGCCGAGCAAGATCGGCAACACCTTCGGCGCCACCCTGGGCGGGCCGGTCTATCTGCCCAGGGTCTACGACGGCCGCAACCGCACGTTCTTCTACTTCACCTGGGAATCGCTGCGATTTCCCCGCCAGGGCACGATTCAGAACACGGTGCCGACGCAATTCGTGCGGAGCGGCGACTTCAACCGCGAAGGCGTCACGGTGCGGGATCCTTTCACCGGCCAGCCCTTCCCGGGAAACGTCATCCCTGAAAGCCGGATCAACGACGTAGCCAAGGCGGTGTTGCCCTTTTATCCCCTTCCGAACAGCGGTCCGAGCGACCGCCGCACCAGCGGAAATTACCGGGATAACCGCTCAACCAGTGTTGATTCGGATCAGTACGAGGGCCGCGCGGACCAGCACATCGGCGGCAGTCACGCCATTTTCGGCCGCGTCTTCTACAAGAACAATCCGATTTTGAGTCCGAATAACTTGCTGCTGCCTAATGATACTTTGGCGAACAAGTTCTGGCAGGGAACCGCGTCCTGGACTTACACCATCCGCCCCAATCTGCTGAATGAATTCCGGTTTGGTCATGTGCGCTCGGATGCCTCGCGCGTGTTCAATTTCGACGGCCGCGGCTTCACGAATTCCCTGAACCTCAAAGACATTCAGCGGGACATCTTTTTTAACGGCCTTCCGAACTTCAGCATTGATCTGTACACGAGCTTCGCCAAGGGCCGGCCGGGATTCACCTTTTCGACGACGAGCCAGATTCTGGACAACGTCACCTGGGTGCACGGCGCCCATACGTTCAAGTTCGGCTTCGAGCTGCGCAAGCTGCGCAGCGTGAGTGACCTGGGTTTCACAACCGGAAACAACTACGGCGACTTTTTCTTTACCGGAGCCTTCAGCGGCGACCCGTTCGCGGATTTCCTGCTGGGCGTTCCGGCGCGGACGGGCATCGCGGTCGTCTCGCAAGACAACGACGGGCGGGCGACCCATTACAAGGCTTATGCCCAGGACACGATCCGCGTGAGCAACAAGCTCACGGTGGACATCGGCGTGCGCTACGAGTTGCAGCCCGGCTTTACGGACGCAGGACTCAACATCGCCAACTTCGATCCGCGCATCCCGCGTACCGGGCGCGTGGTCCTGATGTCGGACCCAAGAGCGATGCAGTTCGTGGCGCCGGGGACGCTCCTTTCGGTGAATGCTTGTCCGGGGCCGGAGATTGAGGGCGTGGGCTGCACGCCGTTCGTCACCGCCCGAGAGGCAGGACTGCCCGAGGGATTGCGCAAGACCTTCAAGACGGAGTTTTTGCCGCGCCTGGGCTTTGCGTATCGCTTGAACCCGAAGACGACGATTCGCGGCAGCGGCGGGATCTACAACATGCTGTTGCTCGGCTCGGTCTTCTTCTCACTGACGGGCACTGTGCAAACCGACGTGCGACTGTTCAACAACATTGGGGCCGACGGCCGGCCGGTGTTCGTGCTGCCGGAGACGCGGACGCCGGGCAGCGGGGTGCGGGGCGGCTCGCTGGGGACGTTCGAGTTTCGCACCGCCAATGAAATCGAGTTCAAGCCGCCGCACATGCTGCAGTGGGGGCTGTCGGTGGACCGCGAGCTGAGTTCAACGACCGGTTTGCGGATCTCCTACATCGGCAACCGCTCTTACCAGTTGCCCTGGGCGCCGGACATCAACATGATGGCTCCCTCGACGACGTTCTTTGCGCAGCGCTCGCGCCTGGAACGGCCGTTTCCCAACTGGGGTCTGATTTTCACGCGCGCGCCGGGCGGTAACGCACTGTACAACTCGCTCCAGGTGGAGGTGAATCGTCGGTTCGCTCAAGGGCTGACGTACGGGGCCTCCTATACGCTGGCGAAGAGTCTTGCCGACAACGCCGGGCCCAATCCGAGCGGTTTTGCCGGAGAAACCGGCGGAGGGCGGGTGACGAATTCTCTGGACCGGCGCGGCGACCGGGGCAACGTCTACGCCACGCGGCGGCATCGTTTCCTGAACACGTTCGTGTGGCAGTTGCCGTTCGGGCAGGGCCGGCGCTGGCTTTCGGGCGCCGGGCGCCTGGCAGACGCGGTGCTCGGCGGCTGGCAGTTTTCCGGTGTGCTGACGTTACAGAGCGGCCCGTACCTGACACCGGTTTTCAGCGGCAGCGGCGATCCTTCCGGAAGCGGCGCACCCACGCGTGGAGCGCAGCGGCCCGACCGCATCGCCTCCGGGTCGCTCGACAATCCGACACGGGAGAGGTGGCTGGACCGCAACGCCTTTGTGTGCCCCGGGCGGACGCCGGGCGCCGATCAGTTCCGCTGCAATGTCGGCGCGGTGCCGGGACGGGACCCGGCTCCCATCGGGCGCTTCGGCAACTCGGGCGTTGGGATTCTGACCGGGCCGGGCACGTTCGCACTGAACGCGGCGTTAAGCAAGAAGTTCACGCTGCGCGAGGGACTGGATCTGCGCCTGGAGGGCAGCTTCACCAACCTTCCGAACTGGACCAACCTGGCGGATCCCAACCTGAATATTGCCGATTCGAACTTCGGGCGCATCACGAGCGCGCGGGGCGTGGACTTCGGCGGAGGACGGACCGGGCAGGTTTCCCTGCGCCTGGAGTTTTGAAGCGGAACGCCCGACTTACCGCACCAGCGGAGTCACCGTAAGTTTCCGGAACTCGACCACACCGTGGTCACCCTGCAGGCTGATCGGGCCGGGTTCACCCTCGTTCGGATCGTGGGCCATGGCCGTGAGACCCTCGATCTCCTGGCGGTCAATGACCTTGCGGCCATTCACCAACACGGTGACCTCGCGGCCGATCAGTGTGACGTCGAAGCTTTGCCACTCTCCCGGGGGCCGGCTGGCGTTTTCGGAAGGTGCGATGCGGCTGTAGATGGCGCCGTTGCTCTGCTTGCTGGGAGGCCTGCCGTAGTCGTCCACAATCTGGACTTCGTAGCGCCCGCGCAGCCCGATGCCGCTGTTGCTTCGCGGGCCCAGGCGAAATTCGGCGTGGAGCTTGAAGTTCCAGAACTTGTCTTTGGAAACCAGGTTGTTGGCCCCCTCGACGTTCGTCATGATGCCGTCGCGAACCGTCCAGCCCAGCTCGCGGCCCGGAATCATGGGAAGCCAGTTGGAGAGATCCTTGCCATTGAACAGCTCCACGGGCTTGCCTTCGCGCCAGGTTCCGTCGTCCCGGTCCGTGATCCGAGGCGCGCGCACGCCGATCCACTTCAGGGGCGGCGTCGCGTAACCTGACAGTTCGAACGTGCCATGGAGTTTGCCGTCTTTGAGGCGCGCCCGCCACAAACCCCTGGCTTTTACCGGCGGCTCGCCCGCCTTCACGCGAAAGCCGCGCTCGAAGCTGAATGAAAGCTCGCCGTCCCGGATCTCGAGGTTCGGGATGCGGTCCAGCCCGCCTCCGGGCGCGCCGACAAACCAGCCTTCCGGCTGCGGGCTTCCGGCCCCTTTGACCTCCAGCCACCAAGCCCGGTTGCGTGCCTCACCGAACACTGTAATATTCCAGCGGCCGTTGAACTCCTCGACGCCGGCCACGCACACCCCGGCGAAGAACAGAAGCGAACCTGCAGCTTTCCACATAAGCCTTCCGTAGTATACTTCTGGCGGCCACGGTGGCGAGAGAAGAGGTTCTGGCAAAGCTGCGGGAAAGGATCGTGGCCTACGCGGCATCCCGTTTAGGGAGGGATGCCGCCGAGGATATCGCTCAGGACGTGATGCTGCTGCTCGAAACCAAGTACGCGGCGGTCGAAGCGCTGGAAGAACTCGTGCCGCTTTCGCTCGAGATCACGCGCCGCAAACTTGCGGCGCACTGGCGCAAGATTCACCGGCGCGGGGAGGACCGCAGCCTGAGCGCAGGGGCACTGCCGCTTGCCGACCCGCGGCCGAACCCCGACGAAGAGCTCGAGCGCCGCCAGATGCTGGAACGTCTGGCGGCGGCCGTCTCCCGGCTTCCGCCGCGCTGCCGGGAGCTGCTCCGCCTAAAATTGGAGGGGAAGCGCTTTGCCGAGATCCAGCAGGCGCTCGGCGTTCGATCTCTCAACACGCTTTACGTGTGGGACCTGCGGTGCCGCCGGAAGCTGATGAAGCTTCTCGGCGACTGGGTCAAGGAGGCGGGCTGATGCGGCTCGACCGGCTGGAGCGACTCCTCAGCGGATACGCCACGGGTACGCTCAGCGACGAGGAGCGCCGGCTACTGTTCGAAGCCGCACTGGAAGATCAGACGGTCTTTAACGCTCTGGCCCGGGAGCAGTCTCTCAAGGAGTTACTGGATGACCCCGCCGCACGGCAGGTTTTGCTTGACGCTCTCCAAAACTTTGAGCCGTCGTTGCGCCAACGGATGCTGTCGTGGGTGCTCGGCCCGCGAGTCTGGGCTGCGGCGGGATGTGGTGCGGCCGTCCTGCTCGCCGCCGTCGCGCTGCTCCTGAGCGAGCGCCCGCAGCCGCCGCGCCAGATCGCCCTGCGGCGGGAGGCACCGACGCCGGCCTTGGAGGCGAAGGCTCCCGAGCGTGAGGCGGCGCCCGCGCCGACTGAATCGCCAGTGCGGCGTCGTGCGGAACGACAAACCGTCGGAGCAGGGGAAAGCTCGCGCGCCGCGGCCAGAGAAGAACACCGGTTAGCAGCTGAGCCTTCGCCGGGCCTTGCCGGGGCGCCGGCGCCCGCGGCTGCGG
>JBBIJF010000045.1:0-26099 GCA_037446115.1 Acidobacteriota bacterium
CTTATTCCTCCGGCAGCGCGAAAGCCACGTAGGTCCCGCCCGAAGGCAAACCCCACTTGCCGCCTCCGGCCGCTATCACGACGAACTGCCGGCCCCGGGCCTCGTAGACGGCCGGCGTGGCATTGCCCGCCGCAGGAAGCGTGGTCTCCCACAACAGCTCCCCGGTCAGCTTGTCGAAGGCGCGAAATTTTCGGTCATGATTCGTGGCCCCGATGAACAGCAACCCGCCCGCCGTCACTACCGGTCCGCCGTAGTTCTCACTACCCGTGTTGCGGTAGCCTTGCGCCGCAAGCGCCGGAATCTCCCCGAACGGGATGCTCCAAACGATCTGGCCGGTGTCCAGGTTGATCGCATTTAAAGTACCCCAAGGAGGTTTGACAGCCGGATAGCCGTCCGGATCCAGAAACTTGCTGTAGCCGTCGGCCAGCATGTAGGGAACGCCGGGACCGCCCGCCGCCACCGCAGAAACCTCTTTGCCGGAAGCTACGTAGGAGGCAATTGCCCGGACCGCCGCTCTTCCCAGGTGGCCGAATCCGGGCATCCGTCCCCCACCCTCCCGAATCCAACGCAAAATCTCGTCGTAGTCATACTTGCGCCCCAGACCTACGAGCGACGGAAACTCCGGCGGGTTGCCCCGCAGATCGCTTCGGTGACAACCGGCACAGTGCTGTTGATAAAGCTGCTTGCCGCTCGGTGCGGGTCCGGGTTTGGGACGCTCGGCCAGACGCAGGACCCAGGCCATTTCGTTGGAGTTCACATAGAGCAGCCCGGTCTCGGGGTCAAAGGCCGCCCCGCCCCATTCTCCGCCGCCATCGAGCCCCGGAAAGATGATGCTCCCTTCGAAGCTCGGCGGCGTGAACTGGCCGCCGCTGCGCAGCTTCCGGAACCGCTCGAGCACCGCCGCGCGGGCCTCGGGCGTACGGCCCGTCAGCAAATCCTCGGTGAGCTGCTGGCGGGCAAACGGCGGAGGCAGCAAAGGGAAGGGCTGCGTCTCCGCCAGCCGCTCGCCGGGAATGTCCGACGCCGGCACCTTGCGGTATTCAATGGGAAACAGCGGCTTGCCGGTCTCCCGCTCGAACACGAACACGTGACCGGACTTGGTGATCTGCGCGACGGCATCCACCAGCCGGCCGTCGCGAACCACCGTGACCAGGCTGGGCGGCGCCGGAAAATCCCGGTCCCAAACGTCGTGCCGGACGGCCTGGAAGTGCCACACCCGCTCGCCCGTCGCGGCGCGCAGGCACAGCAGCGTATTGGCAAAGAGGTTGTCACCGATTCGATCGCCGCCGTAGAAGTCAAAGGCCGCCGACCCGGTCCCCGCAAAGACCAAACCGCGCTTTTCGTCCAGGCTCATGCCTGCCCAGCAGTTGGCTCCACCGGAGTATTTCCACGCCTCCGGCGGCCAAGTCTCATAGCCGAACTCGCCGGGATGCGGGATGGTATGAAAACTCCACCGCAGCTTCCCGGTCTTCAGATCGTAGGCGCGGATGTCTCCGGGGGCCGACGGCAGATCCTCGGGAACGATGCTGCCCATAATGAGCAGGTCCCGGTAGACAATGCCCGGCGTCGTGGCCGATACGTTCAGCGTGGCGGGCTCGCGCCCGAGACCTTCGCGCAAATCCACACGTCCGTTGTTGCCGAAACCGGCCACGGGCTTGCCCGTCTTCGCGTCCAGAGCGTAGAGCCATTGCCGAACCGCGACGTAAATTCTTCCGTTCGCATACGTGAGGCCGCGGTTGCGAAAGCGCGTCCTCACCGGCGCTCCGCCGTGCGGATCGAAGCGCCACAGCAGCCTGCCGGTGGCCGCGTCCAAAGCGATCACACGGAGCTTGGGCGTCGTCGCATAAAGCACGCCGTCCACGACGATGGGGTTGCACTGCATCTCCGAACCTTCGAAGGCGTCCCCGGTGTCGTACGTCCAGGCCACGCGCAGCTTATGAACATTGCCGCGATGAATCTGCCGCAGCGCGGAGTAGCGAATGCTCTCCGGCCCGCCGCCGTACACCCGCCAGTCGCGGTAGCCGGAAGTCGGCGCCGTGCGCACGGCCGCCGCCGTAACGCCGGCCAGCACGAGCAGGAACGGAACGAAGCACAATTTCGACATCATCGTGCCGAGCCTAACGACATGCGGCGCCGGAAGTCAACCGGAAGCGAAGTTGCGCCGGGCCGCCGTCGAGTGTCTACTGGCTGTGTGCGGCGTGGCTTGCCATTGTGGCTGATTTGTGCGGTCGGGTGCTGCGGGCAGGACTGGGAGCTGGGTGTGGCCGCCGGTTACGGAATCTATCGCGGAGGGAGCGTGTTCGCACCGGCGGGTAAGGTCCAGGCCGGGGTCCGGAACCGCTTTGCCGTGAGCGCCTTCGTCGCCGAGAACCGCGAATGGATTGCGGGCGAGTTCCGCTACACCTACCAGGATGGCGATCCGTTTCTGGCCTCAGACGGCCTCCGCACCAACGTTCAGGGCGAATCGCACGCCTTTCACTACGATCTGGTCGTCTTCTTGAGCGCGCCGTCCCGGCGGATCCGCCCGTATCTGGCGGCGGGGCTCGGCGCCAAACTGTATGAGGTCACCGGCCCGGAGAACCCGGACGCTCCGCTACAGCTTGTGGCGCGCCTCCGCTCCAAAGACCAGTTCACCTTCCTCGCCTCCGGCGGAGGCGGGCTGAAAGTGCGTCTACGGCGCGGGCTTTCGCTGCGTGTGGATTTCCGCGACTACATGACGCCGTTCCCTAAACGCCTGATCGAACCGGCGCCCTTGGCCACGCCTCGGGGCATCTTTCACCAGTTCACGCCCCTGGTCGGCGTCAGCTATGCCCTCAGTCGGGACTGAGTGTCACTGGCACCCGCCGCAGGGCGCGCGCCCCGAAGGCACTCATCCGGGCGGCGCAGCCGAGCAGCATCACTCCCGCTTCGGCCGCACGGTGCAACGCCTCGGCGAAGCGCGGGTCAATGTCCGGAGCCGGCGCGATGCGGTCTACGTCAGCGCGTTGCGCCACAAAAACGACGGCGGTGGGCGTACCCCGGCGCGCCAACCGGGCTAGCTCGTGGCAATGGCGTGCGCCCCGCTGGGTCATGGCGTCTGGAAACAGGCCCATGCGGTTCCGCGCCAAGGTCACGGACTTGACCTCCACTAGCGTCCTCCCCACCTGAAAATCAAGCCGGCTGTTCCCTCGCCGGACCTCGGCCTTCAGCGGCCCGCCGCCCAGCTCAGGGAACAGCCCCCTCCGCCATCCCATGACAAACAGCCGGTTCGCGTAGGTGGTGACCGTGCCGACCAGCGTCTTGCCTTCCCGCACCGCCACCAGCGTGTAACGCAGGCGCCTGGGCGGCGGGAACGGTCCGGCGAGCAAAACCACGCAGCCCGGCTGGAGCGTTCCCGTCAGCCGGCCCGGGTTGGGCAGATGCACCGGGATGCGTCTGCCGGCCAAGCGCACCAAGGCGGTGAAACGGTTTGGGCGGGCTAGAAAGATCCCTTCGAGGGGAACGCGTCTGGCTCGCCCTGAGGTTACAGGCACGGAAAGGTCGGCCGTCCGCTTGTCCTCACGCGGCCCGGCTATTGATCTTGATGGACGCTAAGGGACTGCAAACAGGGCAACAGTTTTCGCACCAGAAGCCGTAGTCTTCCTCCGGCAAGTGGAGCTGGCCCGGCCCGACGATGCGGCCACATCCGTCGCATGCCGCACGCACGATCTTCGCGAGCCGGCACTCCACCGTCGGAGTCTGTTCCGGCTCCTTTTCGACGACCGTGTTGCGCACGTCAACCGGCATAAGCACCTCGCCAGGCAATACGGGACTCTTCACTTGGAGCAGTTCGGTATCCAAGGACCTCCCTCCGCTCGACTCTCCTCCGATGTAGATGATCGGTCGCTCCACTCGGTTACATCAGCTTTCGTGGTTTTTCTCCAAAAGCGCCCTCTGCTGAGGTAATATGTGCCTCCGAGGGGACACTGGGATGCATTCCGACGAAGCGGCTGCCTTGCTACGCGATGCGCGAAAACGGACTTTGGAAATCTGGGCGGACCTGGACGACGCTCGCTTGCGGATTCCCGCGCTGCCGATTGTGAACCCGCCGCTCTGGGAGATGGGCCATGTGGCTTGGTTCCAGGAAAAGTTGTTGTTGCGGCATTTGCACCAGGCGCCTGCCGTCCGTGTGGGCGCCGAATCGCTGTGGGACGCCTCCGCCGTCCCGCGGCACCGGCGCTGGGAGGTTTCACTGCCCTCCAAGGCCGAGACGCTGCGCTACATGCAGCAGGTCCTCGATCTGGCACTTCAGGCCCTCGCTGCCGGCGAGCTGTCGGCCCGGGATGCCCGGCTGTACTGGCTGGCCGCGGCGCACGAAGATCTGCACGCCGAAGCCTCCATTCGGACACGCCAGGCTCTCGGACTGCCCGAGCCGAAACTTCCGGAAGGACCGGACCCCCACCCGGCCAACGGGCGCCCGGTCGGCTTGGAGGACGTCGTCATTCCGGGCGGAACCTTTCTGCTCGGGGCCGCCCCGGAGGATCCTCAGGCATTCGATATCGAAAAGCCCGCGCATGTGGTGGAAATCAAGCCGTTTGCGATTTCCCGAGTCCCGACCACCAATGGTCAGTTTCTTGAGTTCGTCGAAGACGGCGGCTACCGGCGGCGTGAGCTTTGGAGCGAAGAAGGCTGGGCTTGGCGGGAACGCGAGCACGCCGCTCATCCCCTTTACTGGCTTCGCCAAGGCGGTTACTGGTTCTTCCGGCATTTCGATTTAGTCGTCCCGTTGGAAGAAGAGTTGCCCGTGGTTCACGTCAACTGGTATGAGGCGGAAGCCTATTGCCGCTGGGCGCGGCGGCGCCTGCCGTCGGAAGCCGAGTGGGAAATGGCCGCCGCAGGCGGCCCGAACGGGAGCAAGCGCCCCTATCCCTGGGGAGAGACACCGCCCACGCCCGAGCTTGCTCACCTTGACGCCCGCGGCCTGGGCTGCGTCCCGGTGAGCGCCGCACCGGGCGGAGAGAGTGCCTTCGGCTGCCGCCACATGATCGGCAACATATGGGAGTGGACTGCAGACGCTGCCCGCCCGTATCCGGATTATGAACCGGAGCCGCTCCAGGATTGTCCCGAGCGATGCTTCGGAGAGGCCTTCCGCGTGCTCCGTGGAGGCAGTTGGGCCACCCGGCCTCGCATCGCACGCACTACTGCCCGCTGTTTTGCCTCCAAAGAGCGCCGGGATTTCTTCGCCGGTTTCCGGACGTGCGCGCTTTCCCCGTGAGGACTGCGCTTCCGCGGGCGCTAGAATGATACCAGCGCCCCAATGGCCGGGCTCGAATTCGACCCCCTGATTGCCCAGTGGTTTGAGGAGCGCTTTGCCGCACCCACCGAACCCCAACGCCTGGGCTGGCCTCGAATCCGCGAGGGCCGTGATGTCCTGATCACCGCTCCCACCGGGTCCGGCAAGACCCTGGCGGCCTTCCTGGTCTGCGTGGACGAACTGATCCGCCGGGCCCGCGCCTCCGCTCTGGCCGATGAGATTCACGCCGTTTACGTCTCACCTCTCAAGGCACTGAGCAACGACATCCGGCGTAACCTCGAGGAACCGCTCGCGGCACTGCGCCAACTGGCAGCCGCGCGCGGGCAGCCGCTGCCCCCGCTCCGTGTGGCGGTCAGGACCGGCGACACCCCCGGCTGGGAGCGGCGCCAGATGCTACAGGAACCGCCGCACATCCTGGTGACGACCCCTGAATCGCTGTTCATTCTGCTCACCGCGGACAAGAGCCGTCGGCTGCTGGCCACGGCCCGCACGGTCATCGTGGACGAAATCCATGCAGTGGCGGGCAGCAAGCGCGGCTCGCATCTGAGCCTGTCGCTGGCGCGGCTGGATGCGCTGGTGGAGGCTGCCGGCAGAAGGCGGCCGCAGCGCATCGGGCTTTCGGCCACGGTGAAGCCGGTCGAGGAAGTGGCCTGCTTCCTCAGCCGGGAGGCGCACATCGTGAACGCGGGCCACCGGCGCCCCATGGATCTGGCGGTCGAGATCACGGACGACGAACTCGGCGCAGTCGCCACCAACGACATGTGGGAGCGGATTTACGACCGGCTGGCGGCGCTCACGGCGCAGCATCGGGCCACGCTGATCTTCGTCAACACACGGCGCCTGTGCGAGCGCGTGGCGCACCACCTCGGCGAGCGCTTGGGACAGGATGCGGTCTTCCCCCATCACGGCAGCTTGTCCCGGCGGCTGCGGCAGTCCGCCGAGGAACGGCTCAAGCGAGGCGAACTGCGTGCCATCGTGGCCACGGCTTCCCTCGAGCTCGGCATTGACGTCGGGTTCGTGGATCTGGTCTGCCAGGTCGGATCGCCGCGCTCCATTTCCGTCGCCCTGCAGCGCATCGGGCGCTCCGGCCACTGGACCGGAGCCACACCCAAAGGGCGACTCTTTGCCACCACGCGCGACGAACTGATCGAGTGCGCGGCCCTCGTGCGCGCCATCCGGCGCGGCTTACTGGACCGGCTGGAAATCCCCCCCGCGCCGCTCGACGTGCTGGCGCAGCAGATCGTGGCCGAGTGTGCCGCGCAAGAGTGGCGTGAAGACGAACTGTTCGAGCTGATCCGGAGAGCCTGGCCCTACCGCGAACTGGAACGGCGCGAGTTCGAAGCCGTCGTTTCCATGCTGGCCGAAGGAATCGCCACCAGCCGCGGCCGCTCGGGCGCCTATCTGCACCGGGACCAAGTGCATGGCAGGCTGCGGGGCCGCCGCTCCGCCCGGCTGGCGGCCATCACTTCCGGCGGCGCGATTCCGGAAACCGCCAACTACTCCGTCGTGGCCGAGCCGGAGGGCACGGTTGTGGGTACCGTGGATGAAGATTTCGCCGTGGAGAGTCTGGCCGGCGATGTCTTTCTGCTCGGCACAACCTCCTGGCGTATCCGGCGCGTCGAGGCAGGCAAAGTCCGCGTGGAGGACGCCCGGGGCGCACCGCCCTCGGTTCCCTTCTGGCGAGGCGAGGCCCCGGGGCGGACGTGGGAACTGTCCGAGGAAGTTGCCCGGCTGCGGGAAGACCTCGCCCGCGGGACGCCGGAACAGGCCCGGGCTCTGCTCGCGCAGGAGTGCGGCCTCAGCGGCGCCGCTGCGGCTCAAGCCGTGGCCTACGTGCGCGCGGGAGCGGCAGCTCTGGGCGCCGTACCTTCCACTCGCACGATCGTGGCCGAACGCTTCTTTGACGAATCGGGCGGTATGCAACTGGTGCTGCACGCCCCCTTCGGCGCCCGCATCAATCGTGCCTGGGGCCTGGCGCTGCGGAAACGCTTCTGCCGCTCCTTCAACCTGGAGCTTCAGGCGGCCGCCACCGACAACGGCATCGTCATCTCGCTCAGCGATCAGCATTCGTTCCCGCTCGAGATCGTCTTCGAGTTCGTCCAACCGGAAACCGCGGAATATCTGCTGACTCAGGCGCTGCTCGCCGCACCCATGTTCACCGTCCGCTGGCGCTGGAACGCATCGCGCGCCCTTGCCGTGCTGCGCTTCGCGGGAGGCCGCAAAGTGCCTCCGCCCGTCCAACGCATGCGCGCAGATGACTTGCTGGCTGCCGTGTTTCCGGACCAGGCGGCATGCGCCGAGAACCTCGCGGGCGACATCCGGATCCCCGATCACCCGCTTGTCAACGAAACCATCCGGGACTGCCTGCAGGAAGCCATGGACCTCAGCGGCTTCCGCGAACTGCTCGCAGCCATACAGCGCGGCGACATCCGTACCGTCGCGGTGGACACGGCCGAGCCCTCCGTCTTCTGCCACGAAATCCTCAACGCCAATCCGTACGCTTTTCTGGATGACGCGCCGCTGGAGGAACGACGGGCGCGGGCCGTCCAGCTCCGGCGCACCCTCCCCGACGAGCTGGCCGCAGGCGCCGGCGCACTCGACCCCGAGATCATCGTACAGGTGGCCGCGGACGTACGGCCCGTGGTGCGCGACGCCGAAGAGCTGCATGACGCGCTGCTCACCCTCATCGTCCTCCCTCCGTCCCCGGAATGGTCGGACTTTTTTGAGGAATTGCGGCGCCAGCGCCGCGCCGCCGTCCTCCGCACTGCCGGGCACGCGCTGTGGGTGGCGGCGGAACGGCTGGAGCTGGCACGCCGCCTCTGGCCTGAGGCCGCGGTGGCGCCGCTGCTGCCGGCCGTGCCGGGCGAGGTGCCCGATGCCCGGGAAGATTGCGCGGCGGTGGTGCTCCGCGGCTGGTTCGAATCTTCCGGTCCGCTGCGGGCTTCCGAGTTGAGCGAGCGGCTGGCCATGGACAGCGAGCTTGTCGCTCAAGCCCTCGCCTGGCTGGAGGGCGCCGGCCTGATCCTGCGCGGCCGTTTCACCGGCCGCGGCGAGCAAATCGAATGGTGCGACCGCAGGATCCTGGCCCGCATTCACCGCCTCACGCTCGGGAAACTCCGCCGCGAGATCGAACCCGTGAGTGCCGCCGACTACCTGCGCTTCCTGCTGCGCTGGCAGCATGTAGCGCCGGGCACGAAACTGCATCGTGTCGCTGGCCTCGTCGAGGCGATCCGCCAGCTTCAAGGCTTCGAGATTCCCGCGGCGGGTTGGGAGGCTCACGTCCTCCCCGTCCGCGTCGCCCAGTACAAGCCGGAGTTCCTCGACCGGCTGTGCCTGTCCGGCGAAGTGATGTGGGGCAGACTGTCGGAACATCCGGCCCTGGAACGGGACAACGGAGCCGCCCGGAGAGTGCGGCCGACGCGGGCCGCGCCGGTGTCGCTCTTCCTGCGCGAAGAGGCGGATCTGCTGGTCACCGGGCGCGCAGTGCGGCCGGAGGCGTTGTCTCATCCGGCTCGCGACGTGCTCGAAACGCTCGAGCGCCGCGGCGCGTGTTTCTTCGGCGAGATTCAGCGAGCTACCGGCCGGCTTGCCAGCGAAGTGGAGGACGCCCTGTGGGAGTTGGTGGCGGCCGGGCTGGTCACGGCGGACGGCTTCGAGAATCTGCGAGCACTGCTCGATCCCAAACGGCGGCGCGGCGAAGGCCGAGGGCGCCAGGCCCGCCCGCGCCACGCGGGCGGCCGGTGGGCGCTGCTGTGCGCCGCTTCCGGGGCCCGCAACACGGAGGCGCTCGCCCGGCAATTCCTAAAACGCTGGGGAGTCGTGCTGCGCGAAGTGCTTACCCGGGAAGCGGTCGCCCCTCCCTGGCGCGAGCTGTCTGCCGTCTATCGCCGCATGGAGGCACGAGGTGAGTTGCGCGGCGGTCGCTTCGTAGACGGTTTCCCGGGCGAGCAGTTCGCCTTGCCCGAGGCGGTCGAAGCGCTGCGCGCCGTCCGCCGGGCGGAGAAGAACGGCGAAGTAGTCACGCTTTCCGCCGCCGACCCCCTCAACCTCCTCGGCATTGTGCTCCCGGGGCCCCGCGTTCATCCGCTCTCGGGCGAGCTGATCCGCTTTCGCGACGGCGTGCCCATATCCGCCGCACCGGCTCCCACCGTGCTCCCGCCAACGCCGGGCGACGACCACGCTCACTTTCTGCCGCAGCGTGTGACAAAAGCAGCGAAGTAAGCGGCCTGCACTGGCGGCCGGAGCGGGATCACCCAAGGTCGCCGGATCACGTCCCACAACTCCCTTTGCACCGCCGCCCTGGTGCATAATCGCAACAAAGGTCTCCCATGCAGCTCACCCCGGAGCAGCAGGCGGTGCTCGAGGGCGCCCGCGGGCCCTATCTGGCCAGACTCATGCAATGGCTGGTGGCGTGGGGCGAGGTCATGGGCGCCAGGCGGCTGGTGCCGGTAGACAACACGCACGCGCTGCTCCCTGTACCGAATCTCATGGCGCGCGGCGCCTCCCGTCAGACGGTGGAGCAGTACGTGGCCGAACTGCGGGAAGCGTGCTCCTACCGTACCGCCCCGGGCTGCTACTGCACGGTGCACACCGCTTTTGTCACCCTCGACCCGCTTGACGTACCAGAAAACGATCCCGAACAGGTCCGCCTCCAGAAAGAGCTGGCCGAACTCGCTGCTCAAGCCGGCTTCATCCCCACGTTCACCTGTGCGCCGTATCTGGTGGGCAACGTCCCGCTCAAGGGCGAAATCTGCGCCTGGACCGAGTCCTCCGCCGTGGTCTACGCCAACTCCATTCTGGGGGCGCGCACGGTGCGCCACGGCAATGAGAGCGCCATTGCCGCTTCGCTGCTCGGGTGGGTGCCCGAGTTCGGCGTCATGCTGGATGAGAACCGCAAAGGTACGCTCCGCGTGGAGGTGACGGCGGATCTGGACAGCACCACGGACTGGGGGGCGCTCGGCTACTTTGCCGGAAAACTGGCCGGTCTGGGCATCCCGGTCTTCCATGGCGTCCGCCGGCCGACCCAGGATGAGGCCAAGCAGCTCTGCGCGGCTCTGGCAACCACCGGCGGCGTCAGCATGTGCCATATCGTCGGGGTGACGCCCGAAGCCCCCACCCTCGAGGCCGCCTTTCACGGCCGAGTGCCCGAAGATTTCGTGGTCTTTGATGACCGGGCCCTACGTGAGACCTACGCTTCGTTGCGCCACTACACCGGCGACGAGATTGACTCGGTCATCCTCGGCTGCCCGCATGCCTCCATCCGGGAGATCGCAGAAATCGCCGCGCTGCTCCGTGGCAAACGGGTGGCGCCGGGAGTCCGGCTGTGGGTGGATGCGGCGCGAGCCACCAAAGCCAATGCCGACGCCATGGGCTACACGCGGATCATCGAAGAGGCGGGCGGCCGAATTCTCTGCGACACCTGCCCCACCAACATGCGCATCCCCGCCCGCCGCATCGTCACGCACGGCTTCAAACAGGCACACTACGCCCGCGGAATGACCGGCGCCGAAGTGATTGTGGCGGAGACCGGCCCGTGCATCCGCGCGGCAGTGGCGGGCAGGTGGCTGGGCGATGACTGAAACCTTCGAAATTCGGGGAAAGGGTGTCGTCGGCGGGCGCGCCGAAGGGGAGGTGCTGATCGCCGACACGACCCTCTCCTTCTGGGGTGAAGTGGATGCCGTCACCGGCCGCGTGATCGCTGTAGGCCATCCGCTCCAGGGCCAGTCGCTGGCCGGGCGCATCTTGATCATTCGCGCGACCAAGGGTTCCTCGGCCACGCCTATGATGTTGCGCCTGGCGGCCCTGGAAGGTAAAGCTCCGGCGGCCTTGGTCAACATCGAAGTGGACAGCCTCGCCGCGCTCGGCTGCATCGTCAACGGCATCCCGATGCTGGCCGGGCTCGAGGAAAATCCCTTCGAAAAGATCCGCACGGGCGATCATGCGGTCGTAGACGCGGACCAGGGCATCCTTCGCGTGACCCGCCGCCGCTGAACCCTGCGGTGAAGATTTGGCGAAACTGATGTGATAAAAACGATAGAGGGTGTTCTTGTTTGCGGACGGGATGTGGAAAATCCGGAGACCGAATTCCTATCCGCTTGATGGCGTCCGGGTTGCCGCCATCTGCGTCTTTGCCGCTGCGGTGCCGTTATCCACCGGGGCCGCCCCGAGACTCACGCAGGGGAAAAGGGAAAAATCTGTGGAAAAAACAACCGGTGCACCCTGACAGCGCGTAACCTGAATCGGCTGACCATGGCCTCACCCGACGTCGCACTGCCCAAAGGCCTGCCTGCCAACCTGGATGCCGAGCGTTTTGTCCTCGGATCCATCCTGCTCGACGACTCCGCCTACGTCCAGGTGGCGGCCGTTTTGGAGCCCGACGACTTCAGCCTGGAAAAACACCGCCGCATCTTCCGGCGGATGGGAGAAATTCACGCCCGCGGCGAAAAAATCGACCGGGTCACGGTGGCCAACGAGCTGATGAAGCACAACCAGCTGGAATCCTGTGACGGCCTCAGCTACCTGGTTTCGCTCGACGACGGCCTGCCGCAGCTTTACAACCTCGACAGCTATGTGCGCATCGTCAAGGACAAGAGCCTGCTGCGGCAGATGATCTTCGCCTCGCAAAAGGTCATTGACCGCTGCCTGCTGGGGGAAGAGGAACCGACCGAGATCCTGGCCAGCGCCGAAGAAGCCTTCCTCAAGTTGGGTGAGTCCACGGTGAGAGAGGGGCTGGTCACGCCGGGGCAGGTCATCGAGCAATTTCACGGAGGCCTCAACGCGTTCCTGGATCCGAGCCGGCGCCTGCGCGGCCTGAGCACCGGCTTTCTGCGTTTCGATGAGCTGACGGGCGGGCTCCACCCCGGCGAGTTGATCATCATCGCAGGCCGGCCCTCGATGGGCAAGACGGCGCTGGCCCTCAACATCGCCCAGCACGTCGCCGTCAAGCTGGGCAAGACCGTGGCCATCTTCTCGTTGGAAATGTCGCAGGAGTCCCTGCTGACCCGCATGCTGTGCGCCGCCGCGCGCGTGGACAGCCATCGCTTCCGGCTGGGATTCCTGGACGCCGCTGAGCGCCGCCGCCTGCAGGCCGCGGCCCTGGAACTGGTGGAAGCCCCACTCTATATTGACGACGGTTCCGCTACGAGTCTGATTGACATGCACGCCAAGCTGCGGCGCTTGAAAGCCGACCGCGGCCTGGATCTGGTGGTCGTGGACTATCTCCAGCTGATGAGCGCCAAGGGACGCTACGACAGTCGCGTGCAGGAAGTGAGCGCCCTCTCGCGGGGCCTGAAGTTGCTGGCCAAGGAGCTCTCGGTCCCCATGGTCGTGCTCTCCCAGTTGAGCCGCGGCCCCGAGAACCGCCCGGGAGACCACCGGCCGCAGCTCAGCGACCTTCGCGAATCCGGCTCGATCGAGCAGGACGCCGACGTGGTGGCCTTCATCTACCGCGAAGAAGTCTACAAGCCCGACCGCGAGGACCTGCGCGGTGTGGCGGAGCTCATCCTCGCCAAACAGCGCAACGGCCCTACCGGGCGGATCCAGTTAGTGTTCCTGCACCATCTGACCAAGTTCGAGAACCGGCTGGCGGACATCGGCGACGACTCCGCCGAGGATTGAGAACGTACCAGTCTCTCGCTCGCCCCGGCGGCACGGCTCGCACGATGTGGGCGGCACCAACCCGGCCGCCACGCCGCCGCCCACGCCAAAAAGCCCATGCGAACGCCTGCATCGCCGGGGGAGCCGCTCGGGCGACGATGGAGTCCAGTCGGCCCGGGGGCGCCGTGGCTTTATTACACTGGGGTATTTCGTGCTGCTCGAGCTCGAGGGTATCCAAAAGCGCTTCGGCGGAGTCGTCGCCCTCCGCCGCGGCGACTTGCGCGCGAACGCGGGCGAGGTCCACCTGCTGCTCGGTGAAAACGGAGCGGGCAAGTCCACCCTGATGAAGATCGTGGCCGGGATGGTGCAGCCGGACGGAGGTGTAATGCGCTGGCAGGGCCGTGCGGTGAGCTTCCGCAGGCCTTCGGAGGCCGCCGCCATCGGCATCGCCATGGTCCACCAGGAGTCGCTGCTGGCCCCGCATCTGACGGTGGCCGAAAACATCTTCCTCGGCCGCGAGGACCGGCGTGCCTTGGGATGGGTTAACCGCCGCAAGATGACGGAACAGGCGGCGCGGCTGATCGAAGAGCACCATTTCCCGCTTCAGGCAGACTGGCGCGTCGAGCGGCTCAGCCCGGCCGGAAAGCAGTTGGTGGAGATCTGCCGCGCCATCTGGCACGGCTCCAGCCTGTTGATCTTCGACGAGCCGACTTCTTCCCTGTCGGAAGCGGAAACCCGGGAGGTGTTCCGCATCGTCCGCACCCTGCGCGATCGCAACATCGGCGTCATTTACATCACCCACCGGCTCGAGGAGCTCCGCGCCGTCGGAGACCGGGTCACCATCCTGCGGGACGGCGAAACGGTGCACACCGGGGCGCTGGCGGAGCTCTCCACCGAGGAGATCATTCGCCACATGGTGGGTCGCGAGCTGGAAGCTGTCTATCACCGCGAGCCGCTCCCTCCGGGTGAGGAGCTGCTGCGCGTGGAGGGGTTGAATCGCCGCGGTGTGCTCCACGACATCAGCTTCCACCTGCGCGCAGGCGAGATCGTGGGACTGGCCGGGTTGGTCGGCGCCGGACGCACGGAGCTCTGCCGCGTCCTGTTCGGACTCGATCCGGCCGACGGTGGCCGCATTTGGGTGGCGGGCAAAGAGGTACACATCCGCAGTCCGCGCGAGGCAGTGGCGGCGGGCCTGGCGCTGATTCCCGAAGACCGCCAGCGGAACGGGCTGGCCGTGCTGCTCCCGGTCGCCCACAACCTGACACACGCGCGGCTTGAGGCCGTCAGCCCCCGCGGCATTCTGGATCATTCCCGCGAGCGGCGGGCGGCGGCGGAACTAATCGCGCGGCTGCGCATCCGTGCCGAATCCTGGCGTCAGCTCGCCGGCAAACTCAGCGGCGGCAACCAGCAGAAGGTGGTGGTGGGTAAGTGGCTGTTTTCGAGAGCGCGCGTGTTTCTGTTCGATGAGCCCGCCCGCGGCATTGACGTGGGCGCCAAAGGGGAAGTCTTCCGCATCATGGACGAACTGGCCCGCTCCGGCGCCGCCCTCCTCATGGTCAGCTCCGAGCTTCCCGAACTCATTCAGGTGGCCGACCGTATCCTGGTCATGCGCCAGGGCCGTCTGGTGGCGGAACTGCCTCGCGGCTCCACGCAGGAGGAAATCATGCGCCACGCCATGCTGGAGCAGGAGGCGAGCATTCGGGAACCGGGCTCATGATTCAGCGCCTGCTGCCTTCCCTGAGTCTCGTGATTCTGTTCGTGGGGCTGTCCCTCGCATCACCCTACTTCCTCACCAAAACGAACCTGGCGAGTGTAGTGCGCCAGACCGCCGTCATTAACGTCATGGCGCTCGGCATGACCATGGTGATCATCGCCGGCGGCATTGACCTTTCGGTGGGAGCCATCCTGGCCATGGCGGGGCTGCTCGGCACCATGGCCATGGAACGCGGCTATCCCATCCCGGCCGGCATCGCCATCGGCATCCTCGTGGGTTTGTTCTGGGGACTCATCAACGGGCTGCTCATCACGCGGCTAAACATCGCACCCTTTATCGTCACGCTGGGCACGCTCGGCATCGTGCGCGGCCTGACCCTGATCATCTCCAACGGCCTGCCCGTGCACCGCATCCCCCAGGAGTTTTCCTATCTGGGCGAAGGCAACCTGCTGGGCGTGCCCTTCGTGCTCTGGATCCTGGTAGTCTGCGCTGCGGTCACGCACTTCCTGCTGGAGCACACGCGCCTGGGACGTTACGCCTTCGCCATCGGTAGCAATCCGGAGGCGGCACTGTACGCCGGCATCCCGGTGGCGTTTCATACCACGGCGGTCTACGCCATCTGCGGGCTGCTGACGGGCCTGGCCGGAATGATCGAGGCTTCGCGGCTGATGACCGGCCAGCCCACCGCCGGCCAGGGCTACGAACTTCAGGTGATCGCCGCGGTGGTCATCGGAGGCGGCAGTCTGCGCGGCGGCGAGGGCAGCGTGATCGGCACCCTGATCGGCGCCTTCATCATGGGCCTGCTGTCGAACGGCAGCGACCTGCTCGGCATCTCGCCTTACTTGCAGCAGGCCATCATCGGCGCCGTCATCATTCTGGCCGTCACCGTGGACGAACTCCGCAAACGCAAGCTCGCCCGCTGAAGGCGTCAGTCCACCAGACCGTGACGCAGAGCAAATCGCACGAGCTCGCCGATGCTGTGCAGGTTCAGCTTCTCCATGATGCGGCCGCGGTGCGCATCCACAGTGTAAATGCTCAGGTTCAGCATCGAGGCGATTTCTTTGTTCGTCTTGCCCTCGGCCAGAAGCTGGAGCACCTCCCGTTCGCGACTCGTCAGCAGGTCCAGGGGATCGGAGACGCTGCGGCGGTAGTCGCTCAGAACCGCCTCCGAAACGGCGGGGCTCAGATAGCCTTCGCCCCGGGCCACGGCGCGCACCGCGGCGAGCAGGTCGCGGTCGAAGGCGTCTTTGAGCAGGTACCCGCGGGCCCCCGCGCGCAAGATCTCGCGCACATAGACCGAGTCTTTGTGCATGCTCAGCGCCAGCACGGCCGTGCGCGGACAGCACTGCGCCAGACGCCGCGTTGCCTCGATGCCCCCCATCTCCGGCATGCCCACATCCATGATCACCACATCCGGGGAAAGGCGTTGCGCCAGCTCCACCGCCTCGCGCCCGTTGGCCGCCTCCCCCACCACCTCCATATCCGGCTGGGTCTCCAGAATCAACCGGAAACCCTGGCGCACAAGCGCGTGATCATCGGCGAGCAAGATACGAATCTTCTTGTTGGGGTTCATGACGCAAGGTCTTGAGCGGCACGCGAGCCCGGATCTCCACCCCCGCACCGGGCGTGGAGGACACACGCAACTCCCCGCCGGCGCTACGGGCCCGGGCACGCATGCCCGTCATACCCATGCCCGATTCGAAAGTCGCCGCCTCCGGCAGGCCCCGGCCGTTGTCCCGAATCCGCAGCCACAGCTCGCCGCCCTCGGCTCCCAGCTCCATGCTCACCTGGGTGGCTCCCGAATGGCGCGCCACATTAGTGAGCGCCTCCTGCGCGATGCGGAACAGGTGGGTTTCCGTCTCGTCGGGAAGGCGTTCGTGGAAACGAGAAGTGTAGTTTACTTCGATTCCGGTACGCTGGGCGAAGCGCTCGGCGAGCCACCGCAGGCCGGCATCCAGGCCGAAGTCGTCCAAAATGATGGGGCGCAGCAGGTGAGACAGCTCCCGCACGTTGCGCAGCGCCTCCTCCACCAGGCGCAGGCAGTCGTCGAGTGCCGGGGAGCTCACGCCCTGGGAAGCGAGCGAAACCAGATTGGCCTTGACGGCCGTGAGTGACTGGCCGAGTTCGTCGTGGAGCTCGTGGGAGAAACGCCGTGCCGTCGTCTCCTGATGTTCCATCAGGTACCAGGAAACGCGACTCAGTTCGCTGGCCTGCCACTCCATTTTGCGAAAGAGGTCCGACGCCACGCGGACCGTGAGCGTGGCAAAAACCGCCGCCAGCAGCAGGCAGGCGCCGAGCAGCGAAAAAGAACGGCTGAAGAGCTGTTGCGATTGTTGGTCGATCATCTGCTGAGCCGCTTGCGCCTTTTCGTGGCTCGAAGCCATGAGCCGCGTCACGATCTGCAGCACCTGCTGGTGGCGCCGGATCAGATCGCGCGACAGCAGCGTCGTGGGAGCCTCCTGCGCCAGCAGGCGCGTGGCTTCGGCGGTGAAGGCTTCGGTGGCCTGGCGCAGTTCTTGTCCCAGCCTCTCCTCGGCCGTGCCTTCCGTTTCCTCGAGGATATGCCGGACGTTCTCGGAGGTCGCCTTGAGTTGGGAGAGGATCTCATCACGATCCACCGATTCCGGGCCCCGCGCCAGATTGTAGAGCACCGCGTTGAGCGCCCTTTGCTCGCGGCGGACCTCCTCGATCAGCCGGCTGGTCTCGGCCTGCTCTTCCACCATCGTGGACGCGTTTTCCCGTATGGAGCGGATACTGCGCACGCCCACGTAACCGGCCGCCAAGAGCAGCAGGATCACCAGCGTGAATCCGGCGAGCAATACGCGCAGGATGTTGCGGTGCGTGACGTCCCGGATCTGGACGGCCGCACGCCGGGACTGGCCGCCGAAGAGTCTTGGGAGGCGGGCCAGCCATTCGGACACGTCGTGCATGGTCGTCCTGTTTCTAGTTTCGCGCGGAAAGCCTCTGCGCCGTATCCCCCGTCCGGGCTAGTTCCACGACCCCGCTGGGGTTAGACGCCGCGGCCGCCGCCCTTCATCCCATTTCGGTGAGCTTCCTAGCCCGAGCAGGCTATTCCCCGCCACAGCCCCTGCGCCGCAAGATCGTAAGTGGCGGGCCAAGCAGACGCCCGTCACAAGGAGGTGTGATTGATGAAGAAGCTGTTGATGTTACTGGCTCTGGCGGGCCTGACTGTTCCAGCCACGTTTGCAGCCCAGCAGGCTCAGACGGCGACCCAGGAACAGCAGACGGAGAAGGCCGCCAAGAAGAGCAAGAAGACGAAGAAAGGAAAGACGCAGGAAGAGAAAAAGGAGGAGAAGAAAACTCCGTAACTCGTTCTCCAATCCCGATCTCTCTTAGTCTTCTCCGCGGGTCCGGGCGGCCTTCAGCGCAACCGTTTCCGGACCCGCAAACTTCCCCACATCCGGGTTGCGCGCCCCCGGGATTTGTGCTCTTCTGAACTGGGGACCGGGCTTTCTCACAGGAAGATGAACGCGGGGGAGTGGATCGCGATGCTATTGACCGGGCTGGTGGGTCTCTGCCTCGGTGTGCTCGGAAGCGGGGGTTCGATCGTAGCCGTGCCCGTACTGGTGTACGCCGCCGGCATTCCGGTCGGCAACGCCGTAGCCATGTCGCTCGCGATTGTGGGCGGCACCAGTCTGGTGGGAGCGATCCAGCAGTACCGCCGGCGGCGCCTCCACCTGCGCGCAATGCTGTACTTCGTCGCAGCGGGCGCCGTGGGAGCGTATCTGGGCGCGGGCCTCACGCACCGCGTACCGCCCCGCGTTCTGATGCTGCTGTTCGCCGCCGTGATGCTCGCCGTGGGCGCCTCCCTGCTGCACGGACCAAGGGACTATCCTGCGGCGGGACGTTGCCGCCCGCTGCGGTGTCTGCTGGCGGGGCTTGCCGTCGGCGCACTCACAGGCTTTTTGGGCGTCGGAGGAGGCTTCCTGATCGTGCCGGCGCTCGTGCTGGTGGCGGGACTCGAAATGGGTACCGCCACCGGAACGTCCTTGGCCGTCATTGCGCTCAACTGCGCCGCGGGCTTCGCCGGTCAATGGAGTCATGCTCCGCTGGACGCGCGGCTTACGCTGGCATTCCTGGGCACGGCCTTGCTCGGGTTACAGGCCGGACTGCGACTGGCGGGCCGTCTCTCCGATCGAGGGCTGCGGCGGGCCTTTGCGGCTTCCGTGATGGTCGCCGGCGCCGCCATCGGCGCGGAAAACCTCTGGCGGCTGGTCCGCAGTTAGCGTGCGAAGCGATCCGGTACAATGGTGCTTCCATGCCCCCCGTCATCACCACGCGCGACGTGCCGCTGGCGGGCGAACTGCGCGTGGCTGCGGGCTCGATTGTCACACCGTTGGCGCGGGAGCTGGCCGAGCAACGCGGAGTGACGATCGTCGAGGTGGCGGCGGGCGAGCTTTCGGGCCTCGCCCCGCCCGAGCGCACGGTTGCCATCGGGGCGGATCACGCCGGCTACCGCTTGAAGGAAGCTTTGAAGCCGGTCTTGGAAGAATACGGTTACTTCGTGCGTGATGTCGGCGTCTACGAGGAGACACCCGCCGATTATCCGGACGTGGCCCGCCAAGTGGCGGAGCTGGTCGCGGCCGGACGGGCGGCGCGCGGCATCGTGGTGGACGGAGCGGGTACGGGATCGGCCATCGCCGCCAACAAGATTCCCGGCATCCGCGCGGCGCCGTGCTATGATAAGGCTTCCGCCCGCACCAGCAGGGAGCACAATGACACCAATGTTCTGACTCTGGGAAGCCGCCTGCTGACGGCGAGCCAGGCCGAAGAGGTCCTCCGCACCTGGCTGACGGCGCCGTTCGCCGGCGGCAGACACTCCCTTCGAATCCAGAAGATCTCCGAGATCGAACAGCAATATCGAAATTGGACGAGCCCGAATTCCAGCGAATCGTAGCGGCCATCGGCGAAGAGATCCTCGCCCGGCTGGCCGGCTCGGCCGGGCAGCAATCCGCCGTGGGTGCGGCGTGCTGTACGGGGTGCGATGCGCCCGATGCCGCAACTTGTGCCGCCAACGCCCGCCTGATGGCGGCGGCCGGGGCCGCGCGCCTGTCATGCTGCCCCGCGGCAGCGGCTGCGGAACCATCCATCGCAGGCTTGATTGACCATACGTTGCTGCGGCCGGAAGCCACGCGCAGCGACGTGCTGCAGCTTTGCAGAGAGGCGCGCCGGCACGGCTTCGCTACGGTTTGCGTCAATCCTTACTGGGTGCCGCTGGCCGCGGGGGCTCTGCGGGGCACCTCCGTGAAGGTATGCACGGTTGCGGGGTTCCCGCTGGGCGCCAGTATGACGGAGGTCAAGTGCGCCGAGGCCGAGGCGGCCATCCGGGCCGGGGCGAGCGAAGTGGATATGGTCATCAACATCGGAGCGCTCCGCTCGGCAGACTACGACACGGTGAAGATTGACATTCAGTCGGTCGTCGAGGTCTGCCACCGCGCCGGGGCGCTCGTCAAAGTGATTCTGGAGACGGCGCTGCTCGACCACCGGCAGAAGGTGATCGCCTGCGTGCTGGCCAAACTGGCCGGTGCGGATTTCGTCAAGACCTCGACGGGCTTCGGTCCGGGCGGCGCCACGGTCGAGGATGTGGCCCTGATGCGCCAGGTGGTGGGACCGGAGATGGGAGTGAAGGCGGCGGGCGGCATCCGCACTCTGGAGCAGTTGCGGCGTATGGTGGCGGCGGGCGCGACGCGCATCGGCGCCAGCGCCAGCGTGCGGATCGTCGAAGGCGCTGCCTGACGGGTTCGCCATGTCCGATTCCGCCCACACCACAACCCGCTTCCGGCAGCGTTCGGAACTCCTCGATTTTCTCCTTGAGGTGGCGGCCGTCACTTCGGAGACCCTGGATCTGGACCGGCTGCTGGCCAACGTCGCCGACATCGTGCGCAAGGTGATCCCGTTCGAACTGTTCGCCATCCTGCTCTACAGCGAGAGGCGCAACGAATTGCGCATCCGCTACGCCATCGGCCACCGGGAAGAGGTCGTGCGGAATTTGCGGATTCCGCTGGGCCAAGGGATCACCGGCTACGCAGCCGAGAGACGCGAGCCGGTGCTGGTGGGCGACGTGCGCAAGGATCCCCGCTATCTGAACGCCGTGGACGTGGTGCGCTCAGAGTTGGCGGTGCCGATGGTGGCGCGCAACAAGCTGGTGGGCGTCATTGACATCCAGTCCACGCGGCTGAACGCCTACGGCGAATACGAGCGCTCGATGCTGCGCCTGATCGCCTCCCGCGTGGCCTCCGCCATTGACAACGCCCGGCTCTACCGTCGCGTCGAGCGCCAGAACCGCACGCTCCGCACCCTGGCGCGGCTGTCGCAGGAATTCTCCTCCACGCTGAGCCTGGATGAAGTGCTGGGGCGGATCGCCGAAGGGATTCGCGCGCTGATCCCCTACGATTCCTTCAGCGTGCTGCTGGTGGACGAGCAGCGCCGCCTCTTACGGCACCGCTTCAGCTACCGTTACGACGAGCGGGCGCGGCTGGATAACATCCCGCTCGGCAAGGGGATTACCGGGGCGGCCGTAGAGGCTCGCCAGGTCATTAAAGTGGACGACACGCTGGCCGACCCGCGCTACATCCCCTCCCACCCGGACATCCGCTCGGAGGTGGCCGTGCCCCTGATCGCCCGCGGCCGCGTCATCGGCGTCATGGATCTGGAAAGCGAGCACATCGGGTTCTTCACGGAAGATCACGTGCGCACGCTGTCGCTGCTGGCGCCCCAGGTGGCCAATTCCGTGGAGAACGCGCGGCTGTACGAAGAGCTCGCCGAGCGGGAGCGCCGCATGGAGCAGGATCTGGCGGCCGCACGCGAATTGCAGCTGGTGCTGCTGCCCAAGCAGGCTCCCGAGATCGAAGGCCTCGAAACGGCGGTAGGCTTGCGGCCGGCACGCCAGATCAGCGGCGACCTCTACGATTTCTTCACCCACAGCCACGAGCATGTGCTGATTGCCGCCGGCGACGTGAGCGGTAAAGGTGCCCCGGCCGCCCTCTATGGGGCGATGGTAAGCGGCCTGCTGCGCACCCTGGCGCCCCAGACGTGCCGCCCGGCTGCTCTGATGCGGTCGCTTAACCAGGCATTGATCGAGCGGCGCGTGGATGCGCGCTACGTGACGCTGCTCGTGCTGTTGTGGGAGCCGTCGCGGCGGGCGCTAACTATGGCCAATGCGGGGAGCCTGCCGCCGCTGATCTGCCGCGAGGGTCAGATTATCCGGCCGCGTGCCGAGGGCATCCCGCTGGGCCTGCTCGAGACCCAAGAGTACGAGGAAACGGCTTTTGCGGCACGGGCCGGCGACGTGGTGGTGATCTACTCGGACGGCGTCGTGGACCAGCAGAATGCGGCCGGGGAGGAGTATGGCAAGCGGCGGCTCACCGAGGTGCTCGAGCGGAACTGGCGCGAGCCGCCCGGCCGGCTGGTCGAGGCAGTGTTTTGCAGTCTGGATGCATTCGCGGACGGGAACGAAATCTCCGACGATCAGACGTTGCTGGTGCTGAGGGTCAGGTGATGGTGGACGGTTCCGGGGTGTTTCAATATCGCGGCGGTGCGCTTTTCTGCGAGGAGACTGCGCTGGCGGACATCGCGGCCCGGACCGGCACGCCGTGCTATGTATACTCGCGCCGGGCGATCCTGGAGCGCTACCGGGCCTACGACGAAGGTCTCGGCGACGTGCCCCATCGCATCTGCTATTCCGTCAAGGCGAACTCGAATCTCCACATCCTGGCCCTGCTGGCCGGGGCCGGTTCGGGCTTCGATATTGTTTCGGGCGGAGAACTGTTCCGTGTGCTCCGGGCGGGCGGGGATCCCTCCGGCGTGGTCTTCTCGGGCGTCGGCAAGACCGCCGAAGAAATTGATTACGCGCTGGCCAGCGGCATCTTTGCCTTCAACTGCGAATCGGAGGCGGAGCTGACGCTCATTGATGCTCTGGCCGCCCGCCGCGGCGTGAAAGCCAGCGTTGCGCTGCGCGTCAACCCCAACGTGGACGCCGGAGCGCATCCCTATATTTCCACCGGCCTCCGCGAGCACAAGTTCGGGATTGACATCTCCGAAGTCGAGGGTGTCTACGAACGCGCGCAGGCGTTTCGCCATCTGGTGACGGAAGGGGCCGGTTGTCACATCGGCTCTCAGATTCTGGACACGGCTCCGCTGCTGGAAGCCGCAGACCGCATGCTGGAGCTCGCCGGGCGCCTCCGTGCAAAAGGCATCCCCATCCGCCACCTGGATCTGGGCGGGGGGCTGGGCGTGCGGTACCGGCCGGAGGATCGCGCGCCCGACATCCGCGAGTTCGCCACGGCGATCCGGCGCAAACTGGCCGGCCGCGACCTGGTGGTGATTCTCGAGCCCGGACGCTCCATCGTGGGCGAGGCCGGCGTGCTGCTGACGCGCGTTCTCTACCGCAAGCGCACGCAGGCCCGCGAGTTCGTGGTGGTGGATGCGGCCATGAACGACTTGCTGCGGCCGTCGCTTTACCAATCCCATCATGAGATTCTCCCGGCGCGCCAGACCGATCGAGGCCGGATTCGAGCCGATGTCGTCGGACCGGTGTGCGAGTCGGGTGACTTTCTGGCACTGGACCGCGAACTGGACAACGTACTGCCCGGCGACCTGCTGGCGGTCTGGACCGCCGGGGCGTACGGGTTTGTGCTTTCCTCCAACTACAACTCGCGGCCCCGGCCTCCGGAAGTGCTGGTGGAAGGCAACAGCTGGCGTGTCATCCGTGCCCGGGAGACGTACGAGGACCTCGTCCGGGGCGAGTGCTCCTGACTAGAAGTACTTGCGGAGCTCGGCGAAGCTGGAGAGCGTGAGCACGCGGCCCGTCCCATCCCGGATCTCCTCCTGCTCCAGACGCCACGTGTGCGGGTGAGGGATGTAGACCGCCCGCAAGCCGGCTTCGAGGGCCGGATTGATGTCCGAACGCGGCGAATTGCCCACCATCCAGGTTCGCTCGCGCGCCAGACCGAGCTCGTCGAGCAACGCCCGGTAGGCCGCCGCGTCTTTCTCCCGGACCACGACGCTGCGGGAGAAAAACGGCTTCAGACCCGAGCGCTCCAGTTTGTCCTGCTGCTCGGCCGGGTCGCCTTTCGTGAACAGAACCAGATGGTGGCGCGGCGCCAGGTAGGCAAGGGTTTCGGGAACTCCTTCGATGATCTCGATGGGGTGGGCGGTGAGCTGCCGGCCGATGGAGTCCAGGCGCGCGAGATCCTCGGGGCGAGCGGCATCCCCGGCCAGCCGGAAATAGCACTCGCGGAGGTTCCGGAGGAAGCCGCGGGAGCCGTAGCCGTGGGTCTGGCGGTTGGCGTGCTCGATGGCGTCGAGAAGGGCGCGGATCTCCGACGGAGCCCGTTCGAATCGCGCAAGCAGCGAGATGAATTGCTCAATCGCCCGCTCGAAATAGACGTTGTTCTCCCACAGCGTGTCGTCGGCGTCAATGAACAGATGCTGCCCCATGGTGCGGCCTAACCTCGCCGGCTTCGACAACCCTGCGTGATACCATTATGTCTGCCGCGCGGCGGGCGGAGCAATGCGCCGGGTGCGATGCGCGCGGCGCCCGCAGTATGGAAATCACCGGAAAGGTCGTTCTCATCACCGGAGCCTCGCAAGGAATCGGTGCGGCCTGCGCCGCAGCATTCCGCCGCCGCGGCGCGCGGCTGTCGTTGACGGCGCGCTCCGAGGACAAGCTGCGCCAGGTCGGCGGCGACGAAGCTCTGATCACGGCCGGAGATCTCACTCGCCCGGAGACGCGCGAGCTCGTCGTCCGGCGGACGCTCGAGCGTTTCGGGACGGTAGACATTCTGATCAACAACGCGGGAGTCGGCCTCTACGGGCCCGCCTGGCGCACGCCGCCTGAGCCGGCGCGGCAACTGTTCGAGGTGAACTTCTTCGCGGCGCTCGGGATGATCCAGTTGGTGGTCCCGCCGATGCGCGCCCGGCGAAGCGGCGTGATCGTGAATGTCAGCTCCGTGGCGGGCAAAGTGAGCCTGCCGTGGCTGACCCTGTATTCGGCCTCCAAAGCCGCTCTCATCGCCTTGAGCGAGGGACTGCGGAGGGAACTGCTCGGGGACGGAATCCGGGTCGTGACGGTGTGCCCGGGTTATGTCGCTACGGATTTTTCCGCACACGCACTCGGGGGAAATCCGCCCCGGCGCATCCCGGGCCGGGGCCGCTTCGGCATCACGGCCGAACAGTGCGCCGAGGCCATGGTCCGGGCCGTGGAGCGGGAAGCGCGCACGGTGGTGCCGCCGGGGATCGCCCGGCTGTTCATCGCTTTCGACCGGCTGTTTCCCTCCTTTCTCGACCGGAGGCTGGCAGCCTTCCATCGAACCCTGGAGCAAGAGGAATGATCCTCAAGCTCAAGCGCACCCCCGGCATCTACCTGGTCGGCTTCATGGCGTGCGGCAAGACGGTAATCGGCCGGCGCCTGGCCGAGCGCCTGGGGTGGCGCTTTGCAGACACCGACGCCGACGTAGAGGCGGCCACGGGCTTGACCGTCGCCGAGATTTTCGATACTCGGGGTGAAGAGGAATTCCGGAGGCTGGAGGCAGAGGCCATTCGCCAGCGCGTCCACATGATTCAGACCGGGAAGCCGACCGTAGTAGCGCTCGGCGGCGGCGCCTTCGGACAGCCCGCCAATTACGAGCTGCTGGAAAACAACGGAGTCACGATCTGGCTGGATTGTCCGCTGGCGATCATTCGCCGCCGGCTTCAGGATCCGTCCAGCCGGCCGCTGGCACGCGACCCGAACAAACTCGAGGTGTTGTACTACGCGCGGCGCGAGAGCTACGCGCGGGCCGACTACCGCATCCCGATCGTCAGCGACGATCCCGAAGAGGCGGTGGCAGCGATTCTGCGCCTGCCCATATTCTGAGAGCTGTCCATGGAACGCATGCTGCGGCGACATGCCCTCCGGATCTTTCGCGTGGCGCTCAAAGCGGCGAACCCCGCCGAAGCGGTCAAGCGGCACCTGCATGTTCAGGGAAGTGTGCTCCGCGCGAGCAACCGCCGCTACCGGCTCGACGCCTTCGACCGGATTTTCGTGGTCGGGGCGGGCAAGGCGGGAGCCTCGATGGCCCGTGCCGTGGAGGGTCTGCTCGGGCGGCGGATCACCGGCGGACTCGTCAGCGTCAAGTACGGCCACACCGGCCCGTTGCGGCGCATCGAATTGAACGAGTGCGGACACCCGGTCCCGGACGAAGCCGGAGTGCGGGGCGCGGAGCGGATCGCCGCAATCGCACGGCAGGCCGGACCCCGGGATCTGGTGATCTGCCTGATCTCCGGAGGCGCCTCCGCATTGCTGCCGGCCCCCGCGCCGCCGGTTACTCTGGCCGAGAAACAGGAGACCACCCGGCTTCTGCTGGCATGCGGCGCCACCATCCACGAGATCAACGCCGTGCGCAAGCATCTGTCGGAGCTGAAGGGAGGGCAGCTGGCGCGTCTGGCGGCCCCGGCGACGGTGCTGGCGTTGCTGCTCTCGGACGTGATCGGTGACGACCTCGACGTGATCGGCTC
>JBBIJF010000046.1:0-26012 GCA_037446115.1 Acidobacteriota bacterium
GTGGAATGCGCGCTCGAAGGAGCGGAAGGGGAGACGGCTGTGGACCTTTATGCGGGCGTCGGCCTTTTCTCTCTGCCTCTGGCGCGCCGGTTCCGGCGGGTGACCGCCGTGGAATCCGGGGGCAGCGCGTTTCGAGATCTGGAATACAATGCAGCGCGCGCAGGGTTGCCCGTGCAGGCTGTCCGGACGAGTTCCGAGCAGTTTCTGGAGGCGCTCAGCGCGCCGCCGGACTTCGTGCTCGCCGACCCGCCGCGCGCGGGCCTGGGAAAGACCGTAGCAGGCCACCTGCTGCGGCTGCGCCCGGCGCGCATCACCATCGTTTCCTGTGATCCGGCCACGCTGGCGCGAGACCTGGGGACGCTGGTGGGCGGAGGTTATCGCCTGGAGGGCTTGACGCTGGTGGATCTGTTCCCGCAGACCTATCACATCGAAAGCGTGGCTCGCCTGGCGCTCTAATCCGGCGCTTGCGCTCTCGTGCCGCGGCCGTCGGGAAGCGGGATCCTGCAAACGCCTCTTTTAGCGGCGTCCTGCCGTAAGGGCCACCGGTTTAAGATTGACTGGCCCGCTCGGCCCCGATCTCGGCACCAAGACGGGTGCTGAACGACGGCTGCAGAATTTGCCGGATGGCAGTACGGAGGTTTTCGGGCTCGAAGATCTCCCGCCAGTTCGGGGCGATGTAGTTTCGCGTGCCCCATGCGATGGCGCGTTGAGCCGCGTCGGAAAACGGGGATTTCTCAGCTCCGAAGACGATGGCGAGGGCAATTTGGGCATGGCCGGCCATGAACGCCTCCGCCGCCGGGCGCGGGACACCTCGCCGCACGGCTTCCTCCAGCGCCTCTTTCATCCACGCCGCCGCCGCCGCCACGACGATTTCCGACATGGCGGGCTCCAGCATGGCGAATTGTTCAGGAGTTACTCGGTGAACCTCCCGGACAGGCGCGAAGACTCGCCGACAAAGCGACACGCCTTGCTGGAATCGTTCCTCGACACCTTCGAGGAGGCTCACGACCAGATCCTGCCAGGCGATGCCACCGAAGTAATCCCGGCGCGCTTCCGGCGTGGCTTGTTCGGTGAAAAAGGGCGGATGGCAGGGGTGGACAATCATGGTGGTGACTTCGGCCCGCGAGGGTACCTCCCCCAGGTAAGCCGCAGCCGCGTCTAACATGATCAACACGGCGCCGGGTTTCAGCAGCGGGACCAGGCCCCGCGCGATGGTTCCGATGAGCGCGTCAGGCACTGCCATTAACACAAAGTCGGCTTCGACCGCTGCCTGTTCCACCGGAGTCACTGCAAAACCGCGCGACCTGAGTGCGTCAGCTTTGACCGGGTCAGCTTCGCACAGAAGCAATCGGGAAGCGGCGGGGACCAGTTTTTCGACGGCGCGGGTGCCCATCTTCCCACCTGCCCCCAGAACGGCAACGCAAGCTTGCATGTCATTCACTCCTTGATCAGTGTTCGCAAATAAGAAATGCTTTGCCGGGCCCAGGCGTCCTCAAGCGCAATGGTGTCGGCCAAGGTCGCTTGCTGCGGCGTCCAGAGCTCGAGAATCGCGTTGCACGTTGCTCCTGCTTGACGCAGGGTGTCGATTAAATCGGGGATGTCGAGCCGGCCCTGGCCGGCCGGCCGCCCCTCTACGCGAAAACCCATGCGGTGCCACTCCCTACGCAGTTCGTAGTCTTTGACGTGCAAGCAAAAAGTGTAGGGAGCCAGCTCGGCCAGCACCTGTCGCCAACCCTCGCTGATGGCGAGCGAATTGGCGGTATCCAGGGTGACGCCAAGGGCCGGATGCCCGATCGTTTCCAGTAACGCCCGCATCTGCCGGGCCGGTATGATCGAGTTTTCCAAGGCCAACCGGACCTGCTGTTCTTCCAACACGGGCAGCAAGGCGCGAAGTTTGCTTTCGATCTCAGACAGCGGGACCGTGAGGGGGCCTTCCTCCTGCAGGACGGTTCGCAACAGTGATGCGCCGACCGCGCGCGCCTGTAGGATTTGCTCCTCGAGATCCAGCGACACGGTGCCGATCTCGAGCTCCAAGCCCTGTCGGCGTGCGGCCTCGCAGTCTGCGAAAGTAAATTCCAGATTCGGACCGAATTGCACCACGCTCACACCCAGCTCACGCGCTTTGCCGACCAAGCCACGTACGGTCAGCGGTTGCTCCGGCCGGGCGCCCGGCACACCGATCGCCCACGTGTAGGTGTAGGAGCCGATGCCGAGTTTCATCGGGTTTTCCCGCCGCTTGCAGGGATCACGATGGCGACGATCAACACCTCCACGCCCGCCACAGAAAGACGTGAACCCCGACCGGTGCTCGTTTCCACTCCCCGGCCAGCGCACCCAGGCCGTCGGCGCTGATCACGTTCCTGCTCATGAACGAGGCCAGCCCACAATGCCGCCCGGCTTACGAGGCGCCCGAGCCGTAAGTCAGAAAACTCGCCTAGCACGGCAAGCCCACCAAGCTTGCCCGAAACGAGACTGCGGCGTCCCGGAGCCCGCCCCGGTCACTTCATCTCCGGGCTGGCCGCGGTGGCAGGTTCCTGTCCCCAGTTCTCGCGGATCACCATGGTCTGGTCGGAATAGAACGTGCGGCGGCCGGTGTTGCCGTAGGCGGTGGGGACAGCCGTGATCTTGTAGCCTTGGGGCGTGGCCTCCAGCGTGAACCGGTAGCCGCCTTTCTCTCCTTCGGCCAGGTCTTTGGGAATCAGGTCTGCGCCGGAAGGACCGGGCTGGCCGCTGGCGGGAGGCCCCAGTTCCGCCAGGGAGGTGGCGTAGCGTCCGAACTGGGCGGAATACTGCGCCTGAGCGGTGTGAATCGTCTGAATGTGACGCGCGGCTGCCGTCTCGCGGGCATTCATGAGAATCTGGCTGAATTTGGGGGCCGCAGCGCTGATCAGGATGACGATGATGGCGATGACGATGAGCAGCTCGATCAGGGTAAAGCCCTGCCGTTTTGTGCGCTCGCGCCGGGCTTGCATACCTCTAGCGTATCGCATCGCTACTGAATGTGACGCGCGGCGGCTCGGAGGCGTTGAGGAACTCCCCGGACTTGACCAGCGCATCCAAGCACAACAACCGCCGCCAAAACGGCCCGAGCAGGTCCAGCCGCAGCGCGTTGGGGCCGTCGGAAAGAGCGCGCTCGGGCGCTTCGTGGACCTCGACGAAGACCCCGTCAATCCCCACCGCGGTGGCGGCCCGGGCAAGCGGCTCGATAAACTGCGGCTGTCCGGAGGAAGCGGCGGCTCCGGCTCCGGGAAGCTGCACGCTGTGGGTCGCGTCAAAGATGACCGGCCAGCCGAAGCTGCGCAAGGTCACAAGCCCGCGCATGTCCACGACGAGGTTGCGGTAGCCGAAGGTCGTTCCCCGTTCCGTCAGTAGGATCTTTGCGTTACCTGTGGAGGCCACTTTTTCGGCGGCCAGGCGCATGTCCTCCGGCGCCAGGAACTGTCCCTTCTTGATGTTGACGATTCGCCCGGTGCGGCCGGCGGCCACCAGCAAGTCGGTCTGGCGGCACAGGAAGGCGGGGATTTGCAGGATATCGGCGACTTCGGCCGCCGGTTCCGCCTGGGCCGGTTCGTGGATGTCGGTGAGGATGGCGAAGCCCTCGCGTCTCAGGCCGCCGAGGATCCGCAGGCCCTCCTTCAGGCCCGGCCCGCGGTAGGACGTCAGGCTCGAGCGGTTGGCCTTGTCAAAAGACGCCTTGAAGACGAACGCTCCGACCTGCCGCGCGATCTCCTGAGCCAGGAAGTGCACGTGCTCCTCGCTTTCAATCACGCAGGCACCGGCGATCAGCGCCAGCGGTGCGCCGCCTCCAAAGACGATCCGCTCCCCCTTCGGCGTGGTCAGCTCAATCCGCATGCGTGAGCTGTGCGGCTGCGCGGACCGGCTGTCCCAGGCGCGCGCGCCGGTGCTCGAGGGCTGCGCCGATAAAGGCGCGGAACAGCGGGTGCGGCTCGAGCGGTCGGGATTTGAACTCGGGGTGAAACTGGCAGCCGAGAAACCAGGGATGGTCGGGAATCTCGCAGATCTCCACGTAGACGCCGTCGGGCGTCTGTCCGGCGATGCGCAATCCGTGCGAGGTCAGGATCTCTTCATAGTCACGGTTGAACTCGTAGCGGTGGCGGTGGCGTTCGCTGATCTGGCGCTCACCGTAGGCGCGGTGGGCAAAGCTGCCTTCGGCGAGCACGCAGGGGTAGGCGCCGAGGCGCATCGTTCCGCCCAGCTCATCCACCCCCTTGAGTTCCCGGAGCTTGAAGATGACCGGATGGGGCGTCGCCGGTTCGAACTCGGTGGAGTTGGCATCGGCCAGGCCGCAGACGTTGCGGGCGAACTCGATGACCGCGGTCTGCATGCCCAGACAAATACCGAAGTAGGGCACCTTGCGCTCGCGGGCGAAGCGAATCGCCTGAATCATGCCCTCGATTCCTCGTTTGCCGAAGCCGCCGGGCACCAGGATTCCGTCGAAGGCCGCCAGCTGCGCTTCGTAGCCCGGCTCGGTGAGTCCCTCGGCGTCAATCCAGTGGATGTTGACGCGCACGTCGTGCGCCAGGCCGCCGTGCAGCAAGGCTTCCCGGAGGCTCTTGTAGGAGTCTTCGTAGGCGACGTACTTGCCGACCAGTGCGATGTCCACCTGGCCGGAGGGGTGGCGCATGCGGTGCACCATGGCCGTCCACTGCGTCAGATCCCGCGGGCCCGCCTCCAGCCGGAGCAGGCGCAAGATGATCTCGTCCACACGCTGCTCGGCGAACACCAGCGGCACCTCGTAGACCGACTCCACGTCCCGGGCGGTGATGACGGCATCCACATCCACGTCACAGAAGAGCGCGATTTTCTCCCGTACATCCTGGGGGAGAAACCGCTCGGAGCGGCACAGCAGCATGTCCGGCTGGATACCGATGGCGCGCAGTTCCTTGACGCTGTGCTGCGTGGGCTTGGTCTTGAGCTCGTGGGCGGCGGCAATCCAGGGCACCAGCGTGACGTGGATGAAGATGGTCTCCTCGCGGCCCAGTTCGTGGCGCATCTGGCGGATCGCTTCCAGGAAGGGGAGGGATTCGATGTCGCCCACCGTGCCGCCAATTTCCACGATGACCACGTCGGCGCCGGCGGAGACCTTGCGGATGGCGGCCTTGATCTCGTTGGTGACGTGAGGAATCACCTGTACGGTCTTGCCGAGGTAGTCACCGCGGCGCTCGCGCGCAATGATCTGCTCGTAGATGCGCCCGGAGGTGACGTTGTTGGCCTGGGTGAGGCGGGCGTGCGTAAAGCGTTCGTAGTGGCCCAGGTCCAGATCGGTCTCGGCGCCGTCATCGGTGACAAAGACCTCGCCGTGCTGGAAAGGGCTCATCGTGCCCGGATCTACGTTGAGGTACGGATCGAATTTCTGGAGCGTCACGCGCAGGCCCCGGCTCTCGAGCAGACACCCGATGGAGGCTGCGGCAATTCCCTTTCCCAGGGAGGAGACGACGCCGCCGGTGATAAAGATGTACTTAGCCATAACCGGTCCTCATCGCGCCACCCCTGCCCCTCACCCCGCCGCCAGCCGGGCCTCCAGCAGCGCGGTCACGCGCTCGAGGTCCTCGGGCGTGTCCACCCCCAGAGACTCATAGTCGGTTTCCACGACGCGGATCCGGTAGCCGTTCTCCAGGGCCCGGAGTTGCTCCAGCCGCTCGGCCTGCTCGAGAGGCCCGACCGGAAGGCTGGAGTACCGCAACAGGAAATCGCGCCGGTAAACGTACAGGCCGATGTGCTTGAAATGCTCCGTGCGCTCGTGGCGCACGAAAGGAATCAGGGAGCGGGAAAAATACAGGGCGTTGCCGGAACGGTCGCTGACCACTTTGACGACGTTGGGGTCCGCCAGTTCTCGCGGATCCTCGATGCGCTTCTTCAACGTGCACATGGGCACGGCGTCGTCGTCGAGCAGCGCCAGCACCGCCGCGTCAATGGCCGCCGGGTCAATCAGCGGCTCGTCGCCCTGGATGTTGACGACGATCGGGGCCGCTTCGGCGGAGGCGACCTCGGCCACGCGGTCGGTGCCGGAGAGGTGGTCGGCCCGCGTCAGGCGCACGTCGGCTCCGAACGCGCGTGCGGCATGGACGATGCGCTCGTCGTCGGTGGCGATCACAAGCTTCGCCAGGTAACGGGCGCGCGCGGCCCGCTCCCAGACGTGCTGGACCATGGTCTTGCCGGCGATACAGGCGAGGGCTTTTCCGGGGAAGCGGGACGAGGCGAACCGGGCAGGAATCACGCCCAGAACCGTCTGCGGCACAACCGATGATACCACACGAAAAGAGCGTCCGTGAAAAGGCGCCGTGCTATACTGAAGGCAGCCGCAGCCGCGCTGGAGGGCCGCAATGGTTCGGAGAGCGACGACAGCCGGACTTGTTTGGGCGCTCGGGTCGGCGGCCATTGGGGCGGGATGGGCGACGCCGGCCGACGACCGGAACGAGCGGGCCGGGACACAGGATGCGCGCGTAACAATTGTTCCGCGACCGAAGCCTCGCGCCGCCGACGAGGGGCCGCGAGGCGCCAACATCCGGGTGGACACCAACCTCGTGCTGATTCCGGTGACGGTCACCGACCCCATGAACCGCTTCGTCACCGGCTTGGAAAAAGAGCACTTTCGTCTGGAGGAGGACAAGGTCGAACAGACGATCACACACTTTGCCAGCGAGGATGCTCCGCTTTCGGTGGGCTTGGTCTTCGACACCAGCGGCAGCATGGGCTCCAAACTGCAAAAGTCGCGGATGGCCGTGGCGCAGTTCATGAAGACCGCCAACCCGGAGGATGAGTTCTTCCTGGTGCTGTTCAACGATAAGCCGGAGCTGACGGTGCCGTTCACCACCAACACTGAGGAGATTCAGAGCCGCCTCACCTTCACGCAGTCCAAAGGCCGGACGGCCCTGCTGGATGCGATTTACCTGGCCTTGCACGAAATGAAGCGGGCCCGCAATCCCCGCAAGGCGCTGCTGATCATCTCCGACGGAGGAGATAACAGCAGCCGGTATACGGAAAGCGAAATCAAGAATCTGGTACGCGAAGCCGACGTGCAGATTTACGCCATCGGGATCTTTGAGCCGATTTATTCCCGGGGGCGGACGCCGGAGGAACTGGCCGGGCCGGGCCTGCTTTCCGAAGTGGCGGAACAAACGGGCGGGCGGCACTACGCCGTGGAGAATCTCAACGATCTGCCCGACATTGCCGCCAAGATCGGCATCGAGCTGCGCAACCAGTACGTGCTGGGCTACACGCCGACGAATCAGGAGCGCGACGGCAAGTACCGGCGGGTGCGGGTGCGGCTGGTCCAACCCAAGGGACTGCCGCCTTTGCGGGCGTTCTGGCGGATGGGCTACTATGCTCCGACTCAGTAGGATCCTGGGCGCGATGCTGCTTGCGGCCTTTTGCGGCCGCGGGCAGGAGACACCGGTTTTTCGCGCGGATACGCGGCTCGTCCTCCTTCACGCCAGCGTGCTGGACCGTCACGGACGGCTGCTCACCGATTTGCCTCAGAAGGCGTTCAAGGTCTACGAAGACGGCGTGGAGCAACAGATCAAGCTGTTCCGGCGGGAAGACATCCCGGTGGCCATGGGCCTCGTCATTGACTCGAGCGGCAGCATGCGAGACAAGCGGCAGAAGGTGGAAAAAGCGGCGCTGGCGCTTGTGAAGGCCTCGAACCCGCAGGATCAAGTCTTCATCGTGAATTTCAACGACGAGGCCTTTCTGGACACGCCCTTCACCAACGACATCAAGAAGATGGAGGAGGGACTGGCCCAGATTGACTCCCGGGGTGGTACGGCCATGCGGGACGCGTTGAGCCTGGCCATTGACTACATGAAAGACGAGGCCAAGCTGGACAAGAAGGTGATCGTGGTGATCACCGATGGCAACGACAACACCAGTTCGATCCCGCTCGAACGCCTGGTCAAGAAGGCTCACGACAGCGAAGTGCTGATCTACGCCATCGGACTGCTCAGCGAGGAGGAGCGCCGGGAGGCGAAGCGGGCCAAACGGGCGCTGGACGCCCTGACCTCGGCGTCCGGAGGCCTTGCGTACTACCCGAAAGAAGTGGAGGAAGTCCATCAGATCGCACTTCAGGTCGCGCATGAGATTCGCAACCAGTACGTGATCGGGTACACGCCTTCGCGCCAGGAGCTGGACGGAACGTTCCGCCAGATTCGTGTGACGGTAGATGGCCCGGGCCGGCCCACCGTGCGCACGCGCAGCGGCTACTATGCGACGCCTGAGCCGCGGAAGGCCACTTCCATGCGCCCGGCCAGGGAGGCCGCCGGGCGCTAGATGTTCCGCTTCCTCTGGCTGGCCGCGCGGGGCTTCCGGCTGCGGCCCTGGCGCAGCCCTTATCTGCGCTGGCGCATCGAGACGTATTGGGGCATACCGGCCGAAGCGATCGATTTTCGTGAGTTCTGGCGGTTCCTGTGGGTCCGGCGGACGGATGTCTTGCGTTTCCTGGCATGGGTCCGGCAAATGCGGCGCCTGCGCGCCGGTTGAGTGGGGGATTCCCTCCGCGCATGGCTACGGAGAGCGGGCAAGGTTGGATTCCGAAGGCCGCCGTTTTCCCTCGATCTGCCATTCGGTGAACGGGGAACGGGCGCCGCGGATCTTGACGTTGATCAGGCAGGGCCCCTCTCCGCGAAGGCCGCGCTCGACGGCGCCGTAGAACTGTTCGAGAGTTTCCACGGTCTCCCCGCCGCCGCCGAAGGCTTTCATGATCAGGTCGTAGCGGGCTTGAGTCAACTCGCAGGCTACGGTCGGGCAACCGGGATAGAACTCCCGTTGCAACTCTCGCTCCAGGCCCCATCCTCCATCGTTACCCACCACGATCACGACGGGTAGGGCGAGGCGCGCCAGCGTGTCCAGTTCGGCCAGGTAGAATCCGAGCGCGCCGTCGCCCGTAATTGCAACCACACGCCTGCCCGGATTGGCAAGTTGCAGGGCGATGGCATTGGGCAGGGAAGCGCCGATCGTGCCCAGCGGGCCGAGCCGCACCCAGCCGCCCGGTTGCCGCGCGGGCAGTATGGCGCGTCCCCAGTGCGCGAAATCACCGCCGTCCCAGGAGTAAAGCACGCGGCGCGGCAACAGAGTCCGGAGCTTCCGGAACACCGCCGCGGGATGAAGCGGTGCGTCCTCATCGCAGGCTGCGCGCTCAAGAACGCCCTGCCACTGGCTGCGAAACTTCCGGAGGCGATCCAGCCAGGGGCGCTGGGGCCAGGTCTCTGTGCCGAGAGCATCCAAAAACGCGCGCAGCGCCTGGCGCACGTCGGCACACAGACCGATTTCCACGGCACGGTTCATGCCGAGCTCCGGTGCGTAGATATCAACCTGAATCAACCTGGCCGTAGGAGAAAACAGGCGCGGGCCGCCGAAGGCCAGCCGGTAGTCCATGCGCTTGCCGAGCACCACGATGACATCGGCCTCCCGGAAGGCTCTCCAGGCGGCGCGGTTCAGCGCCGGGTCCGCATAGCCCATGCAGAGCGGGTGGTCGTCGGGCAGGATTCCCCGGGCCATGGTGATCGTGTACACGGGCAGCGAGGTGCGTTCGGCAAACCGGCGCAGCTCTTGGCCGGCACCGGCCCACCAGACTCCGCTACCCGCAATCACGACCGGACGTTCCGCGCGGCGCAGCAAGGCAAGGCCGCGCTCCACGTCTTGAGCGGGCGGCGCCCAGCGACTGGCCGGTGGGGGTGACGGCATGGCGGGCTCGGCTTCGGTTCGCGCAGTCAGCAGATCTACGGGAAGCGTCAGGTGCACGGCGCCCATGCGCCCGGAGACCGCCTCGCGCCAGGCCCGGCCCACATAGAAGGGGATGTCGGTCGGCGTGGGCGGCTGGCCGGCCCATTTGACGAGCGGGCGGACACAGCCGGGCTGATCAATGTCTTGGAAGCCCTGGCGATCGGCCAAGGTCGTGGCCCGGGCCCCGCTGACGGCGATTAACGGGCTTCCGGCGAGCTGAGCCGTCGCCACCGCCGTAAGCGCGTTGGTGTGGCCGGGCCCGCCGGTGACAAGTGCGACTGCGGGGCGGCGGTTGAGCCGCGCCCAGACGTCGGCTGCGTGGGCCGCGCCGGATTCATGCCGGAAATCGAAGATACGGAATTGCTTGCGGGCCGCCTCGATGAGGACTTCGTTGAGATGATCGCCAACCAGGGTAAACAGTTCGCGGATTCCCAAGCTTTCCAGGGCGGTGATGAAAAGTTGCGCGCCGGACGGCATTCCCGCGCCATCCTACTACACGGGTCTCCCGGAAGGTTTCACGTCCGCCTCCGGGAGCGAACGCCGGGCCGCTTGCATTTGAGCTTCCGCAAGAGGAAGAGCGGCGTGGCGCGGGCGGAGGAGGCCGGGAAACGGCGGCGGGATACTACAATTGCCTTTTCGCTATGGCAAAAATCCTGGTGACGGGAGGCGCCGGTTATATCGGCTCCCACACGGTGCACGCGCTGCTCGGGCGCGGCTATGACGTTTGGGTCGTGGACAACCTGTCGCGCGGGCACCGCCACAATGTTCCGCCCGGACGCCTGCGGGAGTTGTCGCTTGAGCAGACGGACGAGTTGGTGCGGTTGTTCCGCGCCGAACGCTTCGACGCGGTGATCCACTTTGCCGCCTATATTGCGGTGGGGGAATCCGTGCAGAAGCCCGAGCTCTATTTCGCCAATAACGTCGGAGGTTCGATTTCGCTGCTCTGTGCCATGCTCGCTGGGGGCGTGGACAAGCTCGTGTTCTCCTCGACGGCGGCCGTTTACGGCACGCCGGAACAAATGCCCGTGACTGAGGAGGCCCCGTTTGCTCCGGTGAGTCCGTACGGCGAGTCCAAGGTCATGGTGGAGAAAATGCTGGGGTGGCTGGACCCGTGCCGCGGCCTGCACAGCATCTCCCTGCGCTATTTCAATGCCTGCGGCGCCGACCCGGAAGCCGGTCTCGGCGAGGAGCACGATCCGGAGACGCATCTGATTCCCCTTTTGCTCCGGGCCGTGCGCACGGGTGAGCCGGTGACGATTTTCGGCGACGATTACGACACGCCGGATGGAACCTGCATCCGCGACTATATCCACGTCAGCGACCTGGCCGACGCGCATGTTCTGGCGCTCGAATCCTTGCTGGCGGGAGGCGCTTCGGCCGCTTACAACGCCGGCACAGGGCGGGGGCACTCGGTGCTGGAGGTGGTGCGCGCCGTCGAGGAGGTGACGGGACGCCAAGTGCCGCGTGTGGTCGGACCGCGGCGTCCCGGCGATGCGCCGGTGCTGGTGGCCGACCCCAGCCGGCTGCGGTCCGCTCTCGGCTGGCAGCCGCGCTACACCGAGCTCCGGGAGATCGTAGCCACCGCCTGGGAATTCGAGCGGCGGCGCAGGTAACGACATCAGCTAGAATGGCCGCCATGAAGGTTCTCAGTCTGTTGCTCGCCGCCGCAGTCCTGCTGGCGCAGGCCGACTACGACCTGTTGCTCAAGGGCGGCCACGTCATCGATCCGAAGAACCGCCTTAACGCGCGGCGCGACGTCGCTATCCGGGACGGCCGCGTGGCGGAAGTCGCGGCGGACATCCCTGCGACGCGCGCGCACAAAGTGGTAGACGTCTCCGGCCTGTATGTCACGCCGGGGCTGGTGGACATACACGTTCACGTTTTCGCCGGCGAAGGTCCGGCCTACACCGGCCGCAACAGCGTTTTCCCTGACGATCACAGTTTTCGCAGCGGGGTCACGACGATGGTGGACGCGGGCAGCTCGGGCTGGAAGAATTTTCCCGACTTCAAGCGGCGGGTCATTGACCGTTCGCGCACGCGCGTGCTGGCCCTGCTGAACATCGTAGGCGCCGGCATGGCGGGTCCGCCGGAACAGGATACATCGGAGATGGACCCCAAGGCCGCCGCCGAGCAGGTGCTGCGCTACCGCGACTGGATTGTCGGCATCAAGACCGCCCATTATCAGGCTCCGGACTGGACCGCAGTCGAGCGGGCCGTCGAGGCCGGGCGGCTGGCCGGCGTTCCGGTGATGGTGGATTTCGGAGCGTTTCGTGCGGAACGGCCGTTCCAGGATCTGGTCCTCAAGAAGCTACGCCCGGGTGATATCTACACCCACACTTATCTGGCCTGGGTGCCGATGCTGGATGACAAGGGGCGCGTCGAGCCGTATCTGTTCGAGGCCCGCAAGCGCGGCGTGATCTTTGATGTGGGCCATGGCGGGGGAAGCTTCGTGTTCCGGCATGCCGTGCCTGCCGTGCGTCAGGGCTTCGTGCCGGATTCGATTTCGACGGACCTGCACATCGGGAGCATGAACGCCGGCATGAAGGACATGCTCAACGTGATGTCGAAGTTCCTGAACATGGGGATGTCACTGGAGGAGGTGATTCTGCGCTCCACCTGGAACCCGGCCCGCCAAATCCGGCGTGAGGACCTGGGGCACTTAACTCCCGGCGCCGTGGCCGACGTGGCCGTGTTGCGGGTCCTGAGAGGGGAATTCGGCTTTGTGGACGTCTACGGAGCACGCCTGCGGGGTACGCAGAAGCTCGTGGCGGAGCTGACCGTGAAAGACGGCCTGGTGGTGTGGGATCTGAACGGCATCACGCGGCAGCACTGGGACAAGCTCGGCAACTACGGCCCGCAGGGCGATGCGCGATGGGACGGAACCATCGGGCCGGGGGTGCGGGAGCGCAAGTAGGCGTGGGTTCAAGGCCGATTCGACGCGACAGCAAGGAGACTGCGCCGGAGTCTGTTATCCTGAAATTTCCCCCGAAGTCAATCTGTCATGGCTCAGGTTTTCCCGTTCCGACCGTATCGGTATGCGGCTGCGGCCGGTCCTCTGGAGCATCTGCTCACGCAGCCCTACGACAAGATCACTCCGCAGATGCAGGCCCGGTACCTCTCGCTGAGTCCGTACAACATTGTCCGCGTGATCCTGGGGCCGCGGCTGGCCGGGGATTCTGCTGAGGACAACATTTACACGCGCGCCGCTCGCTATCTGGAGGAATGGATCCGCTGCGGCATCCTGGTTCAGGAGCCGGAGCCCGCGCTGTTCGCGTATTTCCAGGAATTCACCCATCCGGAAACGGGAGAGCGGCTCACGCGGAAGAGCTTCATCGGGCTCGGCGCCGTGGAGGACTACGCCGCGGGCGTGGTCTATCGCCACGAGCACACCTTGTCCGGGCCGAAACAGGACCGGCTGGAATTGCTGCGGCACACCCGCGCACACTTCGGCCAGATCTTCATGCTTTACCCGGATCCGCAGGGGGTGGTGGACCGCCTGCTGGATGAAGCTGCCTGCGCCTGTCCGGACGCCGAGGTCGTGGACGAATACGGAGCCGTGCATCGCCTGTGGCGCATCGCGGAACCCGAACGGGTGGAGCGCATCCGGTGCGCCATGGCGGATAAGAAGCTTCTGATTGCAGACGGCCATCATCGCTATGAAACCGCGCTGGCGTTTGCGCGGGAACATCCCGAACTCGAGGATGCCCGCAAGGTGATGATGACGTTTGTCAACCTGCATTCGCCCGGGCTGCGCATCCTGGCCACGCACCGCCTGGTGCGCGACGGCGACGCCGGCGGCTTCCTCGACGCCGCCCGGTCCCGCTTTCGCCTGTCGGAGTCGTCCTCCCTGGCAGCGTTGCAGGAGCAGCTGGGCGAGACGCGTGCGGGCTGGGTGCGGATCGGCGTTGCTACCCGAGACGGCCTGTGGCTGCTCGAAGCCGAGCGGGATCCGGAGGAGCTGGATGTCTCGTTTCTGCACCGCCGGCTGCTCCAGGAACTGCTCGGAATTGACGAAGAGGCGGTTCGCGCCGAGCGGCGCCTGGGCTATGTGCGATCGGCCCGCGAGGCGGTGGAGGCCGTTGGGTGCGGCGAGGCGGCTCTGGCTTTTCTGCTCAAGCCCGCCACCGTAGACGAGGTTGCTCGCGTGGCCTTCTCCGGAGGCGTCATGCCTCAGAAGTCCACCGACTTCTACCCGAAGCTGCTGTCGGGGCTGACCATCTACAAGCTGGAACGCTGAGAGGCGGCTTCAGGTGCCCGCCTTGAGCGGCAGCTTCACGGCGTGCCCGTTGCGGAGCGAGATCTTGGCCGCCTCGAGGATTTCGCACACCTGGACATTGAGATCCAGGCTCACCAGACCTTCCAGCGGTTGCCGCGAGCGCAGGCAATGGATCATGTAGGCCACCGGTTCGGCGCGTTCCGGCGGCAAGGCGGGTAGAGGAACTTCCTCCGGTGCACCGCGTCCCTTGCGCAACTCCACCCGGTTCTGAGTGATGTACAGACTCCCTTCGCGCCCGAACACCTCAAGATCCTGGAAGCTTCTCGGCAGGTCCCAGCTTCCCTCGAGAATCGCCACGGCCTTGGGGTAATGGAGCACCAGGGTGGAGTGGTCCTCCACTTTGGGGAAGGTTTCGGGGCGCAGGTGGTTGGCCTGCGCGTACACGCTTTCGGGCCGCCCCAGGTACCACAGCGCCCATAGCGCGTTATAGCAGCCGAAATCTACCAGCGCTCCGGCTCCGTTCTTGACCGGGTCGGTCAGCCATTCAAAGAAATAGCGATTCAGCCCGGTGGGGCCGCCCGGACCGCCGTGGCCGACGATTCCGCGGATGCGCCACAGCCGGCCCAGCGCGCCGGAGTCCGCCTGAGCCTTGGCGGCGTACTGGGAGGGCCACCACGCCATCTGGTAGTTGGTCATGACCTGTATGCCGTGCTTGCGCGCGAGCTCGCGGATGGCCAGAGCGTCCTTGTACGTGGCGGCCAGCGGCTTTTCGAACATGACGTGGATTTTGCGGGGCGCGCAGGCCTGGACGATCTCCAGATGGCGGTTGTTCTCGACGAACGCCCAGACGATGTCCGGCCGGGCCTGGTCCAGCATCTTGCGATAGTCGTCAAAGAATACCGACGCCGGAGCCCCCCGGCGTTTGGCTTCCTCGATCAAGTCCGCGCGGCTTTCGGCAATGCCCACCAGCTGCGCGGGCCCGCCCTTGATCATCCGGCCCAGGTGTCCCCAGACGTGAGAATGAATCAGACCCACGACCGCGATTTTCGTTTCCTGGCCCGCGGCGGGAAACCAGGCCAGCAGTGCCAACAGGATGGTGGATTTCATCGGCGCAGCCTCAGACTCTATTGTCGCCCCGGACTGCCAATTTTACATCTGGCGAGTTGTGGGGCGGCAGGCGATTGCCGTAGAATGGCCGCCGGGTTCGCCGCCGGTCGAAAAAGTGGTACATTAAGTAGCCAAAGAGAACGAGACGGCGACCAAGAGAGGGCCAAGCATGAGGCGGATTCGGCTTGTTGTTCTTGGTGTCCTGGCTTCGTTGCACCCGCTGGCGGGGCAGGACGTGGTGGCGAGGGCGCGAGAACTGGAACGGCGGGGGGAGGCCGCCGAAGCGCGCCAGCTGCTGCGCCGCGCGGCGGAGAATGCCCCGCATGATGCCGCGGTGTTGTCGGCATACGCAGAGTTTTTGGATCGCTATCGCGATCCGGCGGCGCGCGAAGTTTACGACAAGCTTCTGGGACTTCTGAATCGCTCGGACCAGCGCAGCGCCCGCGCCGCCACCGCGCGACGCCTGGTTCTGCTGTCGTTGATGGCGGGCGACAGGGCGGGCGCGGCGCGCTATTTGGAGGCCTACCGGGCTGCGGGCGGCGGCGAGTGGCCGGCCGGCGTGCGCCTGGAGACGCCTCCTGCCGCGGAGGGTCCCTACATCGAGATCCCGGGCCCGTTTGAGTCCTTCGCGCGGATGGCCGCAGTTTCTCAGGAAACGCCTCCCGGGGAACTGCTTGCGGCCCTGGCGCGCAACGTGGTCACCAACGGCTACCAGGCTTCCTCGGGCAACGAGGCCCTGGAACCCACCGAGTACATGAAATTGCTCGTGCGCTACATCTCGCAGGCGCGCGAGCTGGAGCGCTTCGCCGGCGCCGAGAAGGTCATTCGCGTGGAATCGTGCGAGTCGCCGCAGGCGGGGGAATTGCTCCGGATTCTCGGCTATCGCATGCGCGGCGCCTGCGGCAGCGAAGTGGTGCTGGAGACCGTGAACGCCACGCGCGCCTTCCTCACGATCGACTCCGGATTTCCGGTGGCGGAACTCGAGCAGGCCCTGCGGACCAATCGTCCGTTCGTCTACGAGTTCAAGCCCACGCGTGTGCCGATCCTTTACGGAGCCGACTACTGGCTGGGCGCACGGGAAAAGGGCGGCGGGGATTTTATTGACGCCTACCTGGCGGACCCGGCTCTGTGTCGGCTGTATCTGGGGCTGTCGAAACTGGACCGCGAAACGGCCGATGAGCTGCGCAAGGCCGTGCCGGTGCAGCGGCTGCGAGCCTTCGCCCACGTGCTGGACTTCTACGGCGGCATGTTCGAGATCCGCAACGGCCGAGCGCTGGTGCCAGGCGGCGCGCGCGCCGAACGGGCCTGGGAAGAACTCGTCGGCGTCTCGCCGAGCAAAGGCGCCGAGTTTTTCGAGCGCTTGATTTCCAAAGACGACGGCTGGCTGGCGAGCTTCTTTGACGCGCTGGCCCGCATCCACGGCCCGGTCAAGGACTACCTCACCGAGCCCGAGCGCATGAAGCGCTTCTACATGGCGGTGCGGGGCCGCGTCACCAGTCCCGGCCCCGCCCGTCCCGTGTTCCGCGCCAACACGGAGATGCTCCTGCTGACGCACCGGCTGCGCCTGGACCCCGACGGCCGGCCCCACATCCCGGGCAACCTGGAAATCTGGAAGAATCTGTTCATCAAGCACCCGCACGGCAAATACGACGGGCGGCTGACACGCCTGGCCAGCACGTGGACCCAGCCGGACGACCTCATCGAGGCTCTCTTCGCCTTGTGCCGCAAAGCCGTGGAAAATGAACCGCTCAAGATCTTCATGGCCTTGAGCGACATTAACCGCTACCGCAGTAAACCGCTCGAGGCCGCCACGGTGGACCGTCTGGCGCGCAAGTACCGCGATCTCGGGGCGCAGTATTCCATCTTTAACGATGCTCCCACCGTCAGCGACAAGACCATCCTCCAGTTCGTGGACGCCACCGAGAGCATTGACCGCATCCGCAACTCGGCCCTGCGCGCCGATACGGCGGGAACCATGCAGGCGCTCGTCGGCATCTGGCAGATTCTGTGCCGACAGGGCGCCATTCCGGCTTCGGAAGCGGATGCGGCGCTGGCGGGCCTGCTGGCGCCGTTCGCCGAAATCAACGATGCCAAGGAGCTGTTTGACGCCGGACGCAACGGCGTCGCGCTCCTGCTGAAGGCGGCGGGGGTTCCCGCAGACCAGCGCCCGCAGGATCGCCTGCTGGATCTTCTGGCCGGCACGGCCCAGCCCTCGGACCCCGACGCGCACGCGCGTCTGGTCGAGGAGATGACGCGCATCCTCGAGGCCCAGAAGCTCATCTCGCTCAATACGCTGTTCGAACTGGCCGACCATCTGGAGGCTCTGGGGCGCGGCGAAAAACTCAACACGGCGCTTATCAACCGGATCGCGTCGCGCATCGCCGAGCTCCAGCTCCCGCGGACGTTCCTGAGCAGCGTCGAGCGCAACGCTTTCGCCTTCGGATACTGGACGGAGCGGCACATTGAAGCGCAGCGCCGTTTGAACCTGCAGGCGGCCATCGAACGTGCCGGAACGGATGCCGGGCGGCTCGCCGAGATCCGCGGCTCGCTGGCGCCGCTGTTGCGCGACACGCTGGTGGGACTGAATTATGCGCACTACGCGCCGCCGGGCGCCCAGGTGCTTTACACCAACCCCCAGTTCGTACGCAGCCACGATTTCCTCGGCATGCAGGGGACCAATCAGACGTGGCGCGCCACGGACGTGTTCGGTTCAGGCTGGCCCTCGAACGCCGGAGGGCGGCTGGTGGGTTCGCTGTCGGGCCTGGCCTACGCGCTGGCCGAGGCGGAGCAGAACTTCATGGTGCCCTCGCGCGAGCAGGCCCTGATCTGGGGCGATCTGGTGCCGCAGATGATCCTGAGCGCCAAGATCCCCCGCTGGTGGAACGTCAGTCCCTCCCAGATGCACTGGGTGGGATTGCACATGCGCTACGCCGAATCGCTGGTGGCGGAGGCGTCGCTCGATTCCGAGCTGCGCCGCCGGGTGCTGGAGAGCCTGAGCCGGTTGGCGCTGCCGGCCCGCGTCCGCCGCGTGGCGTCCGCCCTGGAGGTGTTCGACGTACGGGAGGCCTGGAACAGCATCACGCCGCTCGAGGCTTTCGCCCTGGCGCGGGAGATTCTGGAATCGAAAACCGGGCCGGAGAACCTCTTTGCCGCCGAAATCCGGCGGATGGCAGCCGAGGCGCCGGACCGCATCAACTATCAGGTGATCTCAAGGGCCTTTGGCACGCCCAAGCCCACTCTGACCAACTCCTACCAGCCCGAACTCCTCTATCTGCGCACGCTGCCGACGCTCATGGGTTACTCCAGCCGCATCATGGCGGAAAGCTGGGAGTCGAACACCCTGTATTGGGCAGCCCTGGCCGATGAGATGCACCTGCCGCCGGCGCAACTGAATCTGCTGATTCCGGAATGGACACGGCAGACCGTGGAACGAATCTTTGCGACGCACCTGGAGGACTGGCCCGCAGTGCTGCGCTCGCTGCGCAATGTGGGCGAAGACATCCGCCTGCGGGCGAGAAAAGAAATGCTCGTGGATCAGAAAGCTTCACTGGAATAGCCGGAGGGATCGGCCGTGAAAAACCTGACGATGCTTCTCGCATGGGTCTTGCTCCTGGGCGCCTGGGCACTGACACCGGGCTCGCGCACGTGGGCTCAGGAGCGGCCGGTGTTCCGCGTCAAAGTGGACATGGTCGTGCTGACGTTCACGGTGACGGACAGCAAGGGGCGGTACGTCAACGGACTCAAGCCGAGTGACTTCCGGATTCTCGAAGACGGAATCGTCCAGAAGATCGCCACCTTCGCCGAGGGCAACCGGCCGGCCGTGCAAGTCCTGGCCGACGGCAGCACGCGCCCCCTGATCGGATCGCCCGGCGGCTCGGAGGATCCCAAAGGTCTGGAAGGCCGCGCCGACGCTCTCGTGGGCACCAACGTGTTCATCCTCTTTGACACGAGCAACTACATGTACCGCGGCTTTGTGTACGCCTCGGACGCCATCGCCGATTTCATCCGGGGTCTGGACCGCGCCGATTCGGTGGCGGTGTACACCTTCAGCCGGAACCTGTCGCGGGCGGCGCCGCTGACGCGCGACCGCAACGAGGCGATCCTCGGCCTGCGGAAGGCCGTGGCCGGCGATGACGCCGCTTTGTACAACGCACTGCTGCTGTGCCTGCGCGACGCCGCCAAAGTTCCCGGACGGAAGGTGATTGTCGTGTTCTCAAACGGGCCGGACAACGCCAGCATGGTGGCGCCGGACGACGTGCGCGCGGTGGCGGAAGACGAAGGCATCCCGATCTACGTCATCTCGACGAACGAAGTCAACAAAGATCCCATTTCGAGCGCCGTCTTTCGCCGCATCACTGCGCGCACGGGCGGCCGGGCCTACTTCGCCAAGACCTGGCAAAAGCAGGTGGAGGCCTTCGAGTCCGTACGCGAAGACCTGGGCAACTCCTATACTGTCACCTACTACCCGGCGCCGAACCCCAACGAAGGGTTCCGCAAGATCACGGTGGAGATTGTCTCGGACGTCGCCAAGAAGTATCGCATCCGGGCCCGCCCGGGATATCGGCCCCGGCCGGCCTTCTGAGGACGCCTGCGAGTTGGACGAACGCGCAGCCGAAGTTTAACCGCACTCGGCATCGCAGCGGCATGTTACACTGACGGCTTCCGGTACAGTCTCAATCCCCATGGCGCTTCAAATCTTCCTCCAGGGAAAGATTCTGGGGGCGGAAGAGTTTATTCTGTCGCCGGTGCCAGCGGATGCGCCTGAAGAGCAGGTCCTGCTGGGGCGCTGCCGGTGGGTGACCCTGCTGAGCGAGGTGATTCCGCGGGCCTTGCTCGCCGAGCTCGGCCTGGCGCGGGTTCTGCTCGGCTCGAGCGGAGGCGGGCAGTTCCTGCTGGTTCTTCCGGAAGAGACACGCGGCACGGCCGAAGATTTCCTGGGCGCGGCCGGCGAAGGAATGGAACAGCTCAGCGGCGGCCGCCTCCGCCTGATCTGGGGTATCACGGAAAACCTTGGTGACTGGAGCGTCGTGCGGCGGCGTATCGTGGACGAGATGGCGCGCAAGCGGGGAGCACCCCTGGCCGGGCGGAGCCGCGCGCTACTGGAGCCGTTCGAAGAAGCCGATCCGCAGCCGGCCGCGTATTTCGCCCGGGAATTGGCGATGGGACTCCAGGATGCACGAGCCGTCGGATGGAGCCCCGAGGCGCCCGCCCGGATTGCCATCGAGTCCGGCAAGCATACCTGGCCGGTAAGCTCCACGCCTTCTGCGGAAGCCATTCCTCTGGCCCGCCACGCCGCCCCCGAAGAGGAGGCAGGCGGACCGGCGGCACCGGCAACGCTGGCCGGCCGCGCCGACGGCCGCAAGAGCTGGGGTGTTCTGCGGGGCGACGTGGACAATCTGGAAATTCGGCTCCGCCGCGCCACAACCATCGAAGAACACGTGCAGCTCTCGGTGATGTACAAGCAGTTTTTCGCCGGCGAGCTGGAGTTGCTCTGCTCGCTACCGGAGTACTGGCGTAAGGCCGTGATCTTGTATACGGGCGGCGATGATTTCGCGCTCTACGGTTCCTGGGACGTGCTGATCCCGCTGGCGCGCGAAATCCAAAGAGTGTTTCACCGCTTTACCGAGGAGAATCTGAAGGATTTTCCGGGTCCCGAGGGCAAGACGATTACAATGGCGGTTTCTCTGGCTGCGGAGCCGGAAGCTTCGGCCCTGGCGGTCTACGAAGAGGCGGGGCGGAGGCTGGATGCGGCAAAGTCCGCCGGCAAGGACTGTATCTGGGTGATGGGCCGTACCCTGGAATGGCGGCAGCTGGCCTTGGCGTCGGAACTGCAGGAGACGATGCGGCAGGCAGCTTCGGTTTTGCCTTCGCCCGCGCCGCTGTTTGTGGAGCTCGGCGCGTTCTACCGGCGGGAAGGCGCGACCGCCCCCCGGGCCGCCGAAGGCCAGCTCGAGCGGCCCTGGCGCGTGCACCGGGCTCTGAGCCGTGCGTTCGCGGAGAGCCGCGGCCGTGAGGCTCAGAAACTTCGTAGTCAGCTTCTGAACGAAATCGTGACCAAAGCGGCGGGCCAGAGGCGGCTGCGGCCGGCCGGCCGTGTCGCCCTGGAGTGGACCAAACTCTTGACCGAGGTGTGAGGCATGGCGGAAGTCCAACAGGAAACCAAGACCCGCGAACCGCGTCCGGCGCGCGAAGGAAAAACCGGACGGGGCGAGGACCGGCGCGCGGACCGTGGCCGCGCCGAAGGACCTCCCGAGATTGATCTGGACCGTCTGATCGCCGACAGTCTGTACCTGGACAACCAGGCCCACAGCATTGTCAGCCGCATGCGGGATCTGGATTCAGGTACCAAGAGCCAGCTCCGGCGCCTGTACAATGCCGTGCGCCGGGCCTGCCGCGCCCCCGATCCCGAGCGCCAGCATCAGTTCGTCATGCTCCGCGCCCGGCTGGCGTACACCATCGCGCGCCACTCACTGCGCAGCCTCGACAGCCTGGAGAAGCTGCTGCTGCAGGTCACGCGCAAGAACGACCCGCGGGGTTATGAGCGGTTCCGCGACCTGTTTGAAGCCATCGTCGCCTACAACGAATGATGACCTGAGAAACTCATGAGTGCCCACACTGCGCAAACCGAACTGAAGCTGATCGGAAAACTGATTCTGGAAGGGGAACTCCGCTGCGAGACGGGATTGCATATCGGGGCAGGGAAGGGATCGCTCGAAATCGGCGGCGCCGACAACCCGGTCGTCAAGGACTCGTTCGGGCGTCCCTACGTTCCGGGAAGCTCGTTGCGCGGGCGCCTGCGGTCGCTGCTGGAGCAAGCCTCCGGACTCGCCGTTCCCTCCGAGCTTGTGTATCTGTCGCGCCGCAGAGGACAGGAGGTGCGGATCCACCAGAGTGATCGGCCGGATGACGAGATCTGCCTGCTGTTCGGCCGCAGTCCGGGCCGTCTGGAGCGTGTGGAAGGAGAGCCGCTGGACGGTGCGGTGGCGACGCCGGCCCGCCTCACCGTCTATGATGCGCCGCTCGACCCGGACAGCATCACGCCGCAGATGCGCGAGAACCTGGACGATGAGCTCACCGAAGTCAAAAGCGAAAACGCCATTGACCGGATCACGTCGCAGGCCAATCCCCGCACCCTGGAGCGGGTGCCGGCCGGGGCGCGTTTCAAAGTCCGTTTCGTCGTGGACATCCTTTGCGAGGAGGACAAAGTCTTGCCCGCGCGTCTGGCCGAGGCGCTCCGGCTCCTTGAAGACGACTCACTTGGCGGCGGCGGTTCCCGGGGCAGCGGCCGCGTCTCATTCAGCAATCTGCGATTAGTTTGGCGGGGCCGCTCCTTTTATGCCGCAGGAGCGCCGGAGAAAGAACTGCTCGCGGGAGCCGATGTCGGCGCACTGCAGGCCCTGCTGAACGCCCCCGATTTCGCGGAAAAACTGACCTCGTGATGGCGCCTGGCGGTTTTACGTTCCGCTATTGGCCGCGCGGCCCGTGGCGGTTCGGCTCGGAATGCGGGGCCCCCGGGCTGGCGGACGTCATACTCCACAGCGACGCTGTGTATGCCGCCGTCACGCATGCGATGAATCTGCTGGGACTGCTCCCGGAGTGGCTCGAGGCTGTCTTCGAAGATCCGGCGGGTCCGGCCGTGCGCTTCTCCTCGCTGTTCCCCTTTCATCACAGGACGCTCTTCGTGGCGCCTCCGCGCACCCTGTGGCCTCTTGCGCCTTCGTCCAAGGTGCGCTGGAAAGGGGCGCGCCTTATTCCGCTGAGCGCCGTGCGTTCGCTGGCGAGGCGGCAGGCGCTCGAAGAAGATGCCTGGGTGGTCGACGGGGAAAGCCAGTGTCTGCTACCGGCGGCGGATCCTGCCGGGCCCTTCAAGGTATCCTTGCGCGCCTTTGCGGCGGTGGACCGCCTCGGCGCGGGCGTCGAGGTGCACCGCGCGGCGTGCCTGGAGTTCCGCACCGGGGCGGGCGTCTGGGGTGCCGTCCGTTTTGCATCCGAGGAAGCCCGGCGGCGCTGGTCCGAGCCGGTCCAAGCCGCGCTGCGGTTGCTGGCCGACTGCGGCATCGGCGGCAAGCGTTCGGCTGGATGGGGCCATGCCACGGCCGTCGAGTTCGAAGACGACGCGCTGGAGGCCGAAGCAGCGACTTCCGGAACGGCGGAGGACAACCAGGCAGCCGCAGAGACGGAGGCCGCCTGGTGGCTGCTGTCGGTTTTCAGTCCGGCACCCGGTGAAGACATTGACTGGCAGCGCGGCAACTACAGCCTGATCGTCCGCTCCGGCCGGATGAGCAGCCCCGCGGCGCAGGGTGCGCTCAAGCGGTCCACGCGGCTGATCGCCGAAGGTTCCGTGCTGGTGGCGGCGCACGCGCCCCGGGGCCGTGCGCTCGATGTCGCCCCGGCGGGATCTCCTCACCCGGTGTATCGGGGCAGTTTCGCCTTTGCTGTGCCGTTACCGGTGGCGCCATGAAGTATCGCCTGACCTGTCTCACGCCGTTGCTTGTGGGAGACGGACAAAAACTGTCGCCCGTGGATTACATGGTCTGGAAGGATCAGGTGAGTGTGCTCGATCAGCGCCGCATCTTCCGCCTGCTCGCCAAGGGACCTCGTCTCGACAGTTACCTGACTCAGCTCAAGCGCGCCGAGCGGTTGGAATTTGCTTCCTGGGGCGGTTTCGCGCAGAGCTACGCAGGCCGGCGGGTTCCCTTTGAGAGTGCTGCGTGTGCGCGCTACTGGGAGCAGGCGCGCGGCGACAGCCTGCATATTCCCACTTTTGCGGCCGGTCCGGCGGGCCCCTATCTGCCGGGCAGCGCACTCAAAGGCGCTTTGCACACAGCAGCTCTGGCGGCGGCGATGGATCACAAAGCCCTGGAGGCCGTCGCGGCGCAGTTCGAGGGGGATCGCCCGCCCCGACGTCCGGCGGAGATCGCCGAAGAACGCAGGCTCGGACTCGAAGGGAGCAGCCGGATGCGCTGGTTCGGGGCCTCGGACTCGGCTCCGGTTGCCGGATCCGGCTTCCGGATCTACCTGCTCCGCGTGGCAACGCTGGCACCCCGCGGAGGCAAGCTGGAACTGGGATGGAAGACGAGCCCGCGCGGCACGGTTCCGGGCGGACGGCCGGAAGAGAGTACGCCCTGGTTTGCCGAGATGGCGATGCCCGGCACGGTATTTGAAGGTACGTGGCAGGAGCGCGGATTTCTGGAGAGCCCCGAGGTAGCCCGCACGCTTCACTGGGGACACCCGCCGACTCGCTGCGCGATTCTGGAGGCGGCAAACAGCTACGCCGCCCGCCTGCTGGCGCTCCATCGGGAGTATGCCGCGCTCGCGGGACTGGAGCTGGTGAGGCGGAGCCTCGATGAACTGGAAACCCGGCTCGCGGAGGTCCGCCGCCGCGACGATGCCTGTCTGCTCGTGCTCGGTTGGGGAGCCGGCCTGCTTTCGAAGGTCGCCTGGACGGATACGGGAGATGAGCTCTACCGGCGCCTCCTGCGCCGCTCGCCTCTCTACGGCGCCAGCGTGACTCCGGGAGTGCCGTTTCCCAAGACAAGGCGCGTGGTCTTTGTGAACGACCGCCCGGCGGCGCTTCCCGGATGGGCGTTGCTGGAGCTTACGCCGTAAAGATCTTTGCCGCGCTCCGTGGTAAGATGCGAGGGTGAGATCCGCGGCTGGCGCCTTGTTCGGTCCCGATGTATAACACCTTTTTCGGGTTCAAAGAGAACCCGTTCAACCTCAGCCCTGACCCGGCCTTTCTTTACCGGAGCCCGCAGCACGAGGAGGCGCTGGCCAATCTCGTCTACGGGGTCGAGCAGCGCAAAGGCTTCATCGTGCTGACCGGAGAGGTAGGCACCGGCAAGACCACCCTGCTCGAGTGCCTTCGCGACACGCTGGAGCGAGACGGCGTTTCTTTCGCGTTTCTGTTTAACTCCCGGCTCACGGTAGAGCAGTTCTTCGAGATGTTGGCTTACGACTTTGAGCTCAATTGCAACCGCAGCTCGAAGACCGAGGTGCTCTTTGCTCTGAACGATCTTCTGGTGCAAAACGCCTCCGAGGGGCGCATTACGGCCCTGATTGTGGACGAGGCGCACGATCTCAGCTTCGACGTCCTGGAAGAGATCCGCATGCTGGGCAATCTGGAAGACCGCAGCGGCAAGCTGCTTCAGATCGTGCTCGCCGGCCAGCCGGAGCTGGACAGGAAGCTCGACGCCCCGAATCTGCGGCAACTCAAGCAGCGCGTGGTTCTGCGCTACACTCTGCGGCCGTTTTCCGAGCGCGAGACGGTAGAGTACATCCGGTGGCGCCTGGCCCGCGCCGGCATGGAAGAGCAGACCGTATTCCCGCCGAACGTGCTGGCGGGAATCCACCAGCGCGCGCAGGGCATCCCGCGGCTGATCAACATCATCTGCGACAACCTGCTGCTGACGGCTTTCGCGCTTCAAAGTAAGATTACGACCCTGCCGATGCTCGACGAGGTGACCGCCGACCTGCGCTTGCAGCCGCCCGGGTGGATTCCGGCATCTCCGGCCGGGGATCCGGGGCGATACCCTCAGTAAGCCGCATTCCGCCGGCGGAATTGGCCGCCGGTAGCCCTCCGGCCTCCGCGGGAACTGTCCTTCGGAGTAGTGCCCTCCCACGGTGGTATTCCCGATGGAATAAGTGATGATCTGAGGAGAGCTCAGGCGCTCTTTGGGCTAAAATAAGGGCAATTCACTACATCGGAGCCCTTAAACCCCGGGGGCGGCCCGGGTGGAGTGAAGAAATCCTTGATCTGTCGAGGAAAAGCCATGTCCCGCATCTTTGAAAACTCAGTGGTTTACGTGACGGTTTCTCTGTTGTTTGCCCTGGCGGTGCTCAGCACGCTAGTGGTAGGCGGCTCTTTGCCGGCGTTCAGCCCGACCGTAGTGCCCCAAGATACAGTGAACCTCGGGGCCGTGCTGCCGCAGGGCATTCCGCTGCCTCCGCC
>JBBIJF010000047.1:0-25873 GCA_037446115.1 Acidobacteriota bacterium
CCGGCACCCCCGGCAATGTTTCAAATCCCGTGGTGGTCGGCTTCGGCGGATGGTCGGCCTTCCGATCCCTCTTCGCCGGCGCCAATCTGGCCGGCGAGAACCGCATCTACGCGGTGGACCGGCAGGGTCGGCTGCTCTCCTACGGGGATGCCGGCACCTCCGGCAACGTGTCAGATCCCGTAGTGGTCGGCTTCGGCGGCTGGCAGGCCTTCAAGTTTGTCTTCGCCGGCAGGGACCTCACGGGTGCCAACCGCATCTACGCGGTGGTTGCCTGACAAGGCAGGGCGTACACCTGCCCCGGAGCTGGCCGGTGGCAGTCACTCGCGCGGAGCTTGCGTCCGGATGGCCGCACGCGACTTGTTCGGCGTGGGGCGTCGCCGGATCAATGCGAGATGCAACGTGCCGCAGGGAAACAGGTGGGCGCGGGTGAAGGTCTGGTGATCCCGGGCCGCCTTGCAAGCCTCCTGCTCTGTGCCGGCAATGCGTCCCTGCTGTACAATTACCGTTCGAGCGATGGCGGCGGCATACTTTCTCGCCAAGACCGATCCGGAAACCTACTCGCTCGCTGATCTTGAGCGGGAGGGGCGGACCGTCTGGGACGGTGTCAAAAATCCCCAGGCCCTCAAAGCCATCCGCCAGATGAGACCGGGCGACAAGGTCTTCATCTATCACAGCGGCGGTGAGTCGGCCATCGTCGGTCTGGCGGAGGTCGCCTCTGAACCGCGGCCGGACCCGAAGAACCCGAAGCTCACCGTCGCGGACTTCCGTTTCCTCACCAGGCTCGATCCTCCCACCACACTTGCGGAGATCAAAAGCGCCGGCCGGTTCGAAGATTGGGCCCTCGTGCGGCAGCCGCGACTTTCCACCATGGAGGTTCCGCCGGAGTTCGTGGCCTGGATGCGCCGCCGCTACCCCAAGGTGCGACTGTGAATCAAGGCAGTGCGCCCATCTCCTTCAACCGCCGGTAGACCAGCGCAACCGGCAAGCCCACCACGTTAAAGTAACAGCCTTCGATCCTTTCGATGAATTTCGACGCCAGCCCCTGGATGGCGTAGGCGCCGGCTTTGTCCAAAGGCTCGCCGCTCGCCACGTAATCGGCGATCTCTCGCTCCGAGAGCGCCGCGAAACGCACGCGTGTGACTTCGACATCCACGCAAGACTCGCCGTTGCGCCGCAAGCAGATGCCCGTTAGCACGCGGTGCTCCCGTCCGGAGAGTTTCCTGAGCATCCGGGCTGCCTCGGCGGAATCTGACGGCTTGGCGAGCATCTCGCCCCCCACAACCACGATCGTGTCGGCGCCCAGCACAACCTCTTCCGGGCGGGATGGCGCGGCGGCCGCCTTGAGGCGCGCGAGCCGGGTCACGTGTTCCTCGGCACTCTCGCCGGCAAGAGCGCCCTCGTCCACATCCACCGCCACCGCCCGGAAGGGGATGCCGGCGCGGGCCAGGATTTCCTGCCGGCGCGGTGACCGTGATGCGAGCACCAGCATAACCGCATGGTACAATGATCCGTTCCGCCAACCCATGGAGCGCGCGGGGAGAATCATCACCAGAGTGAAACTGCCGCCCGGCACGGTGTCCCTCGAGGACGTGGTTTGTCGCGGCTGGGCCGTCGCCGTAGGTAAGCGCGTCGCCGCCCACGCGCGCGCACTGGGCTTCTCTGGTTCACGGCTGGTGGTCGAAGCCGAAGACACGGTGTGGCAAGGTCATCTGCGGCTGCTCGAGCGGCAGATCCTCGGCCGCCTCGATGAGGTCATCGGCCCGGGGATCGTACGTGAGATCGAGTTCCGCGTCCCGGTCGTGCGCCGGATGCCGCAGTGGGCCTCCGAGCCCCGGCCCCGGCTCCGCCGGAGTGCGCGGACGGAGAAGGCGTCGCCGCCGCCTTTGCCCGCACTTGGCAAGCGAAGGAGTTCCGCGTGAAGATCACCGAGCAGGAAGTCCGTTACGTGGCTGATCTCGCCAACCTGGCGCTGACCGAAGAGGAGCTGCGCCGCATGCGGGCCGAGCTCGAAGAGATTCTCGTCTACATGGACAAGCTCAACGAGCTCGACACGGCAGGTGTCGAGCCCATGGCCCAGGTCCTCTACGAGGCCGAAGAAACCGCCACGCTCCGTGACGACCAGGAGCGCGAGACGTTTGACAACTCGACCGCGCTGGCCAATGCCCCGTTGGCCGGCGCCGGCTTCTTCAAAGTGCCGAAAGTCGTGGAAAAATAGAGCCGCGATGGACGCCGCCACGCTCCGGTCGCTCACTATTGATTCTGTGCGCGAAGGCCTGTTGCGTAAGCGCTTCAGCGCCACCGAGCTCGCCACTGCGATGCTGCGCTTTGCCGAGGCCGAAGACGCTCGTACGCACGCCTATCTGCACTTCTGTCCCGAACGCGCGCTCGAGGCCGCGCGCCGCGTGGACGAACGGATCGCTCGCGGTGAAGATCCCGGCCCGCTGGCGGGCGTGCCGGTCGCCGTCAAGGACGTCATCCTGACCAAAGGCGTCCGCACCACCTGTGCCTCCCGGCTGCTGGCGCACTACGTTCCTCCCTACGACGCCACGGCGGTCGTGCGCCTGGAACAGGCCGGCGGTGTCATCCTGGGCAAAACGAACTGCGACGAGTTTGCCATGGGCTCGTCGACGGAGAATTCCGCTTTCGGCCCGACACGCAACCCCGTGGATCCCGGGCGCGTCCCGGGCGGCTCGAGCGGTGGCTCGGCGGCGGCCGTGGCGCAAGGAACCGCCGTGGTGGCGTTAGGCTCCGACACCGGCGGCTCGATCCGCCAGCCGGCGTCGTTTTGCGGCATCAGCGGAGTGACGCCCACCTACGGCCGTGTTTCGCGCTACGGTCTGGTGGCCTTCGCCAGCTCCCTCGATCACATCGGGCCTTTCGGCAAAACCGTACGCGACAACGCCATCCTGCTGCGAGTCATCGCGGGTCGCGACGAGCGGGACTCGACTTCGGCCTTCGCTCCCGTGCCGGACTACCCCGCGCTGCTCGACGGCAATGTCCGCGGAGTCAAAATCGGCCTTCCGCGCGAGTATTTCAAGGACCTTTCCAGCGAAACCGCTGACGTGATCTTCCGGGCGGTGGAGGTGCTCAAGAAACTGGGATGCGAAGTCTACGACATCAGCCTGCCGACCACGGATTACGCCATCGCCTGCTATTACATCATCTGCACCGCGGAGGCCAGTTCCAATCTGGCCCGCTACGACGGGGTACGCTATACCACTCGCAATTTCGAAGCGGAAACGCTCATTGACATGTATCGTAAAACGCGCGGCGAGGGCTTCGGGGCCGAGTGCAAGCGCCGCATTATCCTGGGAACGTACGTCTTGAGCGCCGGCTACTACGATGCTTACTATCTGAAGGCTCAGAAAGTCCGGACGCTGATTGCCCGCGACTTCGCCGAGGCCTTTCAAAAAGTGGACGCCATCGTGACGCCCGTCTCGCCGTTTCCGGCCTTCAAGCTGGGCGAGAAGATTGACGACCCTTTGGAGATGTATCTATCGGATATCTACACCATTACCGGTTCCCTGGCGGGCATTCCGTGCATGAGTGTGCCGTGCGGCAAAACGGCCGCGGGACTCCCCGTCGGGATGCAGATTCTGGCAAGACATTTCGACGAGGCGGGCATGCTGCGCCTCGCCGATGCGTTTGAACGCGCCGGCGGCGCCGCCGGCGTCTGAGGGGCTTTTACGAAAACGCTACTTCTTAAGGAGGGATGTATGCCGTTTGAATTACCGCCGTTGCCTTATCCGTTCGATGCTTTGGAACCGTACATTGACAAAATGACCATGGAAATTCACCATGGCAAACATCATGGCACTTACGTGGCCAACCTAAACAAAGCCCTCGAGTCCGCGCCGGATCTCGCGGGCAGGACCATCGAGGAGCTGCTGGCAGACGGATGCGCGATTGTGCCGGATAACATTCGCACCGCCGTGCGCAACAACGGCGGCGGTCACGTCAACCACTCCATGTTTTGGGTCATCATGGCGCCCCGGGCCGGCGGACAGCCCTCCGGCAAGCTGGCAGAGGCCATCAACAGTGTGTTCGGCAGCTTCGATCAGTTCAAGCAGAAATTCACGGAAGCCGCCATGGGCCGTTTCGGATCCGGCTGGGCTTGGTTAACCCGGGACAAGGCCGGCCGGCTCGACGTTTACTCGACGGCCAACCAGGACAGCCCGCTCATGGAGGGGAAGTTCCCCGTCATGGGCCTGGACGTCTGGGAGCACGCCTACTATCTCAAGTATCAGAACCGGCGCGCGGAATATGTGGCCGCCTGGTGGAACGTGGTGAACTGGCCCGAGATCGAGCGGCGCTTCGTCGAAGGCAAGTAGCACCTCCGGGGCCGGGCCTGTCAGCGCCTCACCGCGGCCGCCTGCCCCATGGCGCGGAGGACCCGTGTGACGCCTGCAAGTTCGGCCTCCGGATCCTTCTCGTAACGCTCGGCCAGTTGCGCGGCAAACACCGTGACCTGCCAGCGTCGCCAGACGGCTAGTAGAAACAGCCAGGGAGCGGCCCACCACAGGGTCCGCGAGAGCACCGTCGCAGCCGGTGCACCCGGCAGCAGCCCCAGCCACAGCGATACCAGTCGCACCACCAGGAATGCGGCCAGGTATCGCATGGAGGCCGACATCTCCCCCCCACCCATCTCCTGCCGGATGCGGTGGAGCACGACGGCCACCAGCGCGGGAGCCGCCAGCAGCGCGGGACTGGCGGCCTGCAGGTAACGAATCCACGCATAGGCCGACCGGGCATCGTGCATCCCCTCTCGTAGCGACAGGATGGCCGGCACGAACGCCAGAATGCCGGCCAGCAACAGTCCGTCTGAGGGCCGGAAGCGCACCCCCATGCCCACTGCGGCAAACGAGAACCACATCGCCACCAACCCGGCGGTCAACACAACGAGCGACAACACGATCGGAACCTGCCGCAGGCTCACCAGCGTCGTGAGGTGTGTATCAATCCAACCGGTGGCCAGCACGAGCCATTCAAAAAAATGCCGCACCACCGCGAATGCGGCGCTGGCCGTGATGAGACCCCATGCCAGCCGCATTGAGGTTCCCTCGCGGTGGTCGGCCGTGATCTTGCGGCACAGGAAGGCCGCACTCAGATACGCCGCTGCCGCCGCCAGATGGAGCAACCTCTGAAACGGCCGTACGGCGGGGCTGCCGGGGTGCCAGGCCAGCAGCGTGCCGTAAGCCGTGCCGGCCGCTGCGGCGGCAGCCAGTAGGATCCACAAGGGCAGGGCACGGGTCCGGCGGTGGTTCATGTGAGGGCCTCCGGCGCCAGCGAGAGCCCGGCTCGTTCCACAAGCCGGCCGACGGCGGAACCGCAGACCGCCGACGTCGCCTCGCTCAGATTCCCGACGAACCGCCCCCAGTCACTCCAGGTCAATACGCGTCCTGTGGCCGCAGATCGCGCCACCGCGCGGTCCACGACCGCCCGCACCGTACCCGGCCCGCAGATCGGCTCCATCAGCAAGCGCAGCACGGCCAGCGCTTCGGTGAGCGTCCAGCGCGCGTCGGCTCGCTCCGGCGCTCCGGACCGGCGGATCTGCGCCAGACAGCGCCGGAGCATGGCATCCAGGTCCGCCTCCGGCTCTCCCAGTGCCGCCCGAAGCCGCGTGCCTTCCTCCGCCAGCAGCTCCCGCCATCGGGACAACTCCGAAGCGAGTTGCCGGCAGCCAGGGCAGTCGCGCAGGTGCGCGCGAATCTCCGCTGCCTCGTCAGCGCGCAGGGCGCCGTCCAGAAATTCCACCCACTTCTGCTCCGAGATTCCGTGTCGCATCCGTTTCAGCCTTGTCCGTTTCGAAACCGTTGTGCCAGTTTGCGCTTCGCGTTGAACACCTTCCACTGCACCGTGCCCGCAGGTATCCCCATAATGTCGGCGATTTCGTGATACTCGAGCTCGTCCACGTACCGTAGCGTCATGATCTCCCGCTCGTCGGGCGCCAATGCCGCCATCCATTGGCGAAATCGCGAGCCGGCCAGCGGGTCGGCCTCCGGTCTCGACGGTTCATGCGCGGCCGCCTCCAGGTCCACCGTGGCCACCTCGCGCCGCAACCGGCGCAGATGCTGCAGCAGCACATTGCGCACGATCTTGTACAGCCACGGCCGGAACAGTTCGGCGTGGCGGAGCATCCGGCTCCGGCGGTAGACGGTGAGCATCACCTCCTGCAGCAGATCTTCGGCCAGTTCCAGCCCGCAGCCCCGCGCCCGGAAATAACAGATGAGGCGGGGCGCAAGCACGTGGAACAGCTCGCGATAAGACTCCTCGCCAGGCTGGCGCACAAAGCGCTCTACGGCCTCCTGCTCATCCCGTGCACGCGCCGTCGCCGCACTCGCCGCCACTTGCCGCCCCGGCATCTCCTGAAAGCTTACCGCGGTCCTGTCTCAGAGGAGAAGATGCCCGCGACATCCGGTTTTGTTGGCTCGGCGCCTTCTGGATCCCTGGATTGCCGGATTTCCGGTCGGCGTTGAGGTGTTCCCCTGCGCCGGGAGCCCCCGGTACTCACCCGGCCGCTGGCCCCGGTATTTGTTGCCCTGGCAGGCTCAATCTGTGAGCCACCGAAAGCCGCAACCTGAAAGTGAACTTCACCTGATTGCAGGAGGGATCGCGATGAAGCCTTACGTTTTGCTGCTGGCGCTGGCCAGTGCGCTACCGGCGCAGGACCAGCGCCAGATGGTTACAAATGAAACCGTAGCCGAGATGGTGCGGGCAGGAGTGGCCACGGACCTGATCCTGGACGTCATTCACCGCTCCGAATGCCGGTTCGATGTGGATCCGGCTAGCCTGATCTGGCTCAAGAACGCACGTGTACCGGATGAAATCGTTCGGGCGATGGCTGCCCGGGCGGCGGGCCGGTCGCCGGCTGGCGGCGCCGCTGCAGCCGGCGCGTCCGTCCCCTCGGCTTCCACACCGCCGCCGGCGGCTCCGCCGGAGCAGCCGGCTGCGCCTGGCAAAACAGGCGCCGGGTTTGATGGGACGGTGGAGGACCGGGAGTTCGGCCTGGGTACCGTCGCGCTCCAGTTCGGCGGGGGCTTGAGCATCGGCAAGGACTGGGCCCCTCGCACTGTGGCCCCGTCCGCGCAGGCGGAGCTCAACCTGGGCCTGCACCGGTATCTGTCGCTCGTCGGTGCCTATGCGTGGCACGCTCTTGGCAAAGCGGATGTGCTTTCCTGCGCCGGGGTTTCGTGTGTGCTCACCTCTGTAAAGGTCCGGGCCCATGAAATGACGGGCGGAGTCAAGCTGACCATTCCCACTTCCGCGCGGTTTAGGCCGTTCTTCACCGGCTCGGCCGGCATACTGCGGGCATCAGCCGGTGCAGATGTTCTGGGAATCACCGTCGGCGCCAGCGATTCCCTGTTCATCGGAGGTCCGGGCGCGGGTTTCCGGGTGCATCTCACGCACAGACTCGGTCTCGACTACGACGCGCGCGTGTTGTTTGGACAACACGGCCTTTTCTACGGGCGCACGACCCTCGGATTGCTCGTGCGGCTGAACTGACCCGGGAGGATCCGTATGCGTGCACGAATCCTGACTGCTGTGTTCCTCACCCTGCCGGCGCTTGGCCAATTACAGCCTCAGAGCGCGCACGTCAACCTCTACTTCCCTCAGCTGGCCGACGGGGGAACTTTCGAAGCTCAGTGGCAGACCACCTTCACGTTCGTCAATCCTAACCCCTTTTCGGCGTCGGTTGCGCTTCACCTGTTCGACGACAGCGGCGGGCCGCTGGCCCTGGATTTAGGTTCGGGTCCGTCCAGCCGCCATGAGTTTCTCGTTCCGCCTCAAGGCATCCGCATCCTGCGGAGTCGGATCGCCTCTTCCACCATCGTCGTGGGATGGGCGGTTGCGCTGGCTACGGCCCCGGTGCAGGCCACCGTCGCGTTCCGCGCCATTAACCGGGGCGTACCGCGCCAGGAGATCACGGCGGAACCCACGCTGCCCACCTTCCGGTACGTGTCCGCCGCAAACCGCTTCCTCGGCGTAGCCATCGCCAACCCCTTCGCCAACGCGCCCACCAGCGTAGAGCTCGCAGTCAGCGACCGGGACGGCCGTTTGCTGGCGGGCCCCGCTCAGGTCAGCCTGCCTCCGCTCGGCCACCGGGCGTTCAACCTGTGGCAGATGTTTCCGAGCCTTCAAAACCTGGATTTTGATGGGGTGCTAAACGTCAGGGCCTCGGATCCGTCGGTGGACCGTTTCGTAGCCTGGACGTTGAATGGCGACGCCTCCGGCACCCTTTCCAGCCTTCCGCCCGGACGCTTTATGTGGCCGCAGTCCCACCCGGATCAGATATGGCTGGCCTACTCGCGGGTGGTAAACGCGGCACTCTCCACCGGGATACTGAGTTCGGTTCCGCGCCTTCGGATCCTGCCCGAGCGCGTCGTCAATGCCTACGCCCGGGCCGGAAATGAAGTGGGAATCACGCTGGGGCTCGCACAGCTGGTCAGCGACTCGCCGAGCGAACTGGCCTTTGCGCTTGCCCATGAAATCGGCCACATTTACCAACAGTCCAACGGCGGGCGGCTGGATTTGTATCCCGGCAACCCCGAGTTCGACGCAGATCTCCGGGGCGTCTTCCTGCTTCTTGGGGCGGGATACGACCCCTACGCGGCCGCGGGAACCCTGGCCAAGCTCGCCATGGCGACGGGCCGGGCCGGGCTGGCCGCACAGTTCGAAGATCAGCTTGCTGCCGACGCGCACAAGTCTTTCAACACGCGCCTGGAAGTTGTCTTCGACATGCTCACCCTGGCTTGCGCCCAGAGCTCATTGCGCCCGTTCTGCGACGAATACAAGCGAATTGTCCATCCGAACCTGCCGCCGACGGTGCCTCTGGTCGAACGTCCGGGCGGGGAGCCCGGCGCCAGGTTGATGGGACCGTAGTTTCGCTACCGCGGGCTGGGGGACGTCGGCTCGGCGGATGATGGGTTTCTGCCTTCCCTCGGTCTGACCCTGACCGCTGGCCGGCGTGCCCCCGGGTTTCATCTCTATCGCCTTGCTCTCGGCTTTAGGTAACGAAGGCCCCTCCGGTCGTCGGGCGGACTATGATCAAAATGTCATGACCAAAGAAGCCATCTTGTCCTCCATCCGTGACATCGGCATCGTCCCGGTGGTGCGGACCTCGAGCGCCGAGACCGCCGTGCGTTCCGTGGAAGCCATCTACCGCGGCGGAATCCGCGCCGCCGAGATCACCATGACCGTGCCCGGCGCGCTGCGTGCCCTCGAAAGAGTGGCGGACCAGTTCGGCGACCGGATGGTCCTCGGTGCGGGAACGGTTCTGGACCCCGAGACCGCCCGGGCTTCGATGCTCGCCGGCGCCGAGTTCTTTGTCACTCCCAGCCTGAAGGTCTCCACCATCGAGCTGGTCAAGCGCTATTCCAAAGTCATGATTCCGGGCGCTCTCACCCCCACCGAGGTCCTCACCGCGTGGGAAGCGGGCGCCGACATCGTCAAGATCTTCCCCTGTGGCAACGTGGGCGGGCCGAAATACATCAAAGCGCTGAAGGCCCCCTTTCCGCACATCGAAATGATCCCCACCGGGGGTGTCAATCTCGAGACGGCAGGGGAGTTCCTCAAGGCGGGAGCCTGCGCCGTGGCTGTCGGCGCCGAGCTTGTGGACGCCAAAAGCGTCTCCGAAGGCCGCTTCGACCTGATCGAGGAGAAGGCGCGCCAGTACCTCGCGGTAATCGCGCGCGCCCGCGCGGAGATGAAGCCGGCCGCTTGATCCCCCGGAGGGCTACCGCTTCAGCGGATCCTCTACCCACGGCGGCGTGGCTTCGATCAACCGGCCGAGCTCGGGCTCCGCTTCCTCCATCTTCTGCTTCATACGCCAGGCGATGTGGCGGTAACTGAAGTGCCCTTTGACGCCGCTGCGCAGCCGGGCGATATACTCGGCCTCGGCAAAATCCATCTTCATGAGGAAGCGCATCCTGGCGCCGAACGGCACCAGATAATGGGAACCCGGCGCCGGAAGCGCCTCAGCCGTGGCGAGCGCCTCGCGCATCACGGACCCATACCAACTCTCCATTCCCCCCTCCCGGACGAGGGGCGGGACCTCGAAACCGAGGTGCGTCGAAAAGGCCTGGCGAAATTGCTGGCAGCGGCGGTGTCGGTGTAGGTCCCGGTAGGCCCCGATGTCGGTCACGATATCGAAGGCGTAGAGATTGCCGCGGAAGTTGCGGAGCAACTCGTCACGGCGCCCCCGGGAACGCACCGCCAGATCCAGCACCTCCGCGCGCCGCGCCGCGCTCCAGGAACGGGCGATTTCGTAGAGCTCCCGGAACGGGCGGTCCGTGACCGGATACAGCAGTGTCGCCACGATGTCCGCCGGCGTGTCCTGCGGGCGCACGAGGTCCACCTCCTCGAGCGGGAGGCTCGCCGGCGGAGGGAGATTCTGCTCGGCCCACAGGCGCAGCTCGCTGCGCGTCCGGCTCAGATAACAGTCCGCCTCCACGTGGCGTGCCAGCGTGGGCGCCAGCGGCTCCGGTGCTGCTCCTCCGTCCCAGACGCAGTCCGGGGGCTCGGCGCAGGCCCGGGTCATTTCTTCGCCCACGCGACGTACCTCGGCGTACTCGGAGGCTTTCAGCCGCCGGATCTGTTTTTCCAGCGTCCGTATGCTCGTGATCTGCCCCACGTTGGTGGGCACCCCCAAAAACAGCAGGTAGCGCGCCACGTCGAACGCCCGGGCCGAAAGATTGCGCTCGTACGCCTCGGGCTTCATCTCAGCCGGACGCGGAAGCTGCTTCCGCAAGTGAGCCAGCGCGCGGGCGTGCAACTCCGTGTAGGCGGCCAGCAGGCGCTGCGCCGCGTCCCCGTAGCGGGCGGCCTGCTCTGCGGTGAACTCCGGAGGCGTGATGAAGCCCGTCTGCGAAAAGTCCTGGTATCGCGACGACTTCGCCTGCCCGTCCCACAGCGGCTCGTCCTCGACCTCGATCGCCGCCAGCTCCGAGATGCCCTCGAAGCACAGCACCAGGTGTCCCAGATCCGCGATGGAAGCGTGCCCGTATTGAAAATAGTAGTGTTCCAGAAACCGCTCGGAATCGTGCGAGCGCACCCACTCAAGCGACTGCCGGATCGAATCCGCCGAGCGACTGTAGCGCGCCAGCGCGTAGGCGCATTTTTCGGGCGGCAGCGGACCCACGGACACAACGCGCCGGCGAGGTTCCTCTAGCATTGTTCGCTATGATACTAATCCATGCGCGTTCGAATCCGCCGGCTCCACCCCGATGCTGCGATGCCCGCCTATGCCCACGGCCCTGATGCCGACGCGGGCATGGATCTGTGCGCCGTTGAGGATGTCGAGCTCCAGCCGCACGTGCCCGCTTTAGTGCCCACCGGGTTGGCCATCGAGCTCCCGCCGGGATTTGAGGCCCAGATCCGCCCCCGCAGCGGCATGGCTCTTAACCATGCCGTCATTCTCCCCAACAGCCCCGGCACCATTGACCCCGGTTACCGCGGCGAAATTCGCGTGATTCTCCTCAACCTCGGTCGCGAGCCCTACCACGTCCGCAAGGGCGAGCGCATCGCCCAGCTCGTCGTGGCGCGCTACGAGAGCGTCGAGTGGGTGGAGGGCGAACTGGGGGAAAGCGCGCGCGGGGCCGCCGGCTTCGGTTCCTCCGGCCGCTAGGCTATCCAAGCGGTTCTCTTGCCTATCGGAACGGATAGATCCCGCCGCAGGCCGCTCGCCCTCAACTACCGCATATAGCGAGACTTGCAAAAGGGTCGCTGAATTGCCCCTCAGTGCGCGAGGAGGTTGTTGATGAAGCATCTCGTTTTTGCGACCGTACTGGGAATTGCGGCGCTGGCGGCACCGCTTGCCCGCTCGCAAACGACCACGATCATGGGCGCAAAGATCCCCTTTTCGTTCGTCGTGGGCGAGCACCGCCTTCCGCCTGGGGACTACCAGGTAACCCTGGATTCCGCCTTGGGCACGCTGAAACTGCTCTCCAGGCAGAGCGGTGAGGAGGCCATGGCCCTGTCCACGGCCCGGGAGACCCGAAGCCGTGAGGAACACAGCGGCAAACTCACCTTTCACCGCTACGGAGAGGACCACTTTCTCCGGGCGATCTGGTTTCCCGGCCGCACGGAGGGACGGGTTCTCGGTCGTTCCAAAGCCGAACAGGAACTCGCCCGGCGGCTCGGACCGGCAGAAAAGGTTGACATCACTCCGCGGGTCCGTTAACAGAAAGTCAATTCTCGTGTCACTCGGCCGCCCGGAAGCCGGACAACCCGGGCGGCCTCTCTTGTAAGTCGCCGGCAGGAATGAGGCCGTGTTATCGTTATAAGAGCCTCATGGGTCAGATCGAGCGCATTTACAAGATCGATCGTCTTCTCCGACGCCGTAAGCCGCCCTCCCGCCAGGAATTGCTCGATGCGCTGGAAGTCTCGCCTGCGACTCTCAAGCGGGATTTGGAGTTCATGCGCAGCCGCTTACACGCCCCCATTGAATGGGACCGCAAGGCGGGCGGCTACCGCTACGGGAGCCCCTCACCGGAGGCTCCGGAGTATTGCCTGCCCGGCCTGTGGTTTACCGCAGCAGAGCTGAGCGCTCTTTTGCTGATGCATGAAATCCTGGAACAACTTCACGCCGGACTGCTGCGGGAGCATCTGGCGCCGTTGCGGAAGCGTGTGGAGGAGTTATTGCAACAAATGCCCGCCCCGGCCGAAGAAGTACGCCGGCGTTTCCGGATTCTTCACGCCGGCATCCGCCCGGTGGAGCCTGAGTGGTTTCAGCTGGTCGGTCATGCCACGCTCGGACGGCGCAAACTGTGGCTGGATTACTTCAGCCGCTCCCGCGGCGCCGCCACGGAGCGCGTGGTGTCTCCCCAGCGACTCATCTCGTACCGGTCAAACTGGTACCTGCAGGCATGGTGTCACGACCGGAAAGCGCTCCGCAGTTTCGCGCTGGATTCCATCCGGCGGGCCAGGATCCTGGCCGAGCGGGCGCTGGAGGTGGCCGAGGACGAACTCAATGCCAGCCTCGGCGTCGCTTATGGCATCTTTGCGGGGCCTGCCACAGAGCGGGCTTTACTGCAGTTCAGCCCGGAGGCCGCCCGGTGGGTGAGCCGCGAAGTGTGGCATCCCGACCAGCGCCAGAGCCTGCTGCCGGACGGCACGCTCCTGCTCGAAGTCCCGTACTCCAAGGATCGTGAAATCCTCATGGATATCCTGCGCCACGGCCCCGACGTGGAGGTGCTGGCGCCGGACTCCCTGCGCCATGCCGTTGCTAGGGCCCTGGCGCGTGCCGCAACGCTGTACCGCGCCCCGCGCCGCATGCCCGCCCGCGCCCTCGCCGCGGGTGTCCGGGCAGGTCGCACGGTTGGCACCAGATCGGATTAGAGAAGCGCCAGGCGCTGGCTGTCAAAGCGTACGCGACGCCCGAGCCGCAACGCTTCGGCCGCCATAATCCCCGCCACAGCGTGCGAAAAGCCCGCTTGCGCATCCGCCCGCGGCTTCTGGCGGCTGCGGACGCATTCGAGGAAATTGTGCAGGTGCGAGTTGGCCGGCTCGGGCTGGATTTTCGTCTCCCCCGGAATCCGGTCCGGCGCGGAGCTGCCTTCCCCGGAAAGCACCCACCTCTCGCAGTCCAGCGTGCCCCGGGTCCCGAACCACATGGTCCGGTTCCCGGCGGAATTCGTCAGGCTCATCTCGAAGAGCACCACGAATTCGCTCGGATAGTCCAGCAGCGTGTAGAACACGTCGCTCGTCGTACGGCCGTCCTTCCACAGATACACGCCTCCGTTGCTCACCGCCCCGGCCGGATAGGGGTCTCCGAGAAACCACGGCACCAGATCAATGAAATGGCTCATCCACAGCCCCGGGATGCCGTTGGTGGTCAGCGGGGCATGAAGCTGCCACTCGCGCAGCAGGCTCGGATCGAACGGCCGTTCGATGCGGCCCATCTGAAACATCTTCCAGTCCACATCCGCCGGATCGATACTCTCCGGCGGTCGCTTCCAGCGCGGCTGATGGAAATTCACGCAGAACTCCACGCGTGTGACCTTGCCCAGAGCGCCCTCCCGGACCAGTTTTGCCGCCGCCATGAACCGCCCGTCGCTGCGCCGCTGCGTCCCCACCGCAACCACCTGCGAGCTTTTCACCGCAGCCAAGTACGCCGCCTTACCGTCTTCAAACGTGGTGGCAAACGGCTTCTCCACAAAAGCGTCCTTGCCGGACTCGAGGGCCGCCTTCAGGATGATCGGGTGGCTGAAATCCGGCGTCGCGATGATGACCGCGTCCACCTCCTTCCACGACAGCAGCTCGCGGTAATCGGTCGTGGTCCGCGGCCTGGCGCCGAAGGACTTCTCGACGAAGGCTGCGGCACGTTCCCGGTTGGGTCGGTAGACGTCGCAGACGGCCGTGACCGTCACATTGAGATCCTTCAGCCGCACCAGCTCCCGCAAGTGGTCCGTGCCCCGGCCTCCCGTGCCGATCACGCCGATCTGGATGCGGTCGTTGGGCCCGGCGGCGCGAGCCAGCACCCCCGCCGACACCGCCAGCACACTTCTCCTGCTCAATAGATTGTCCGCCATTGCGTTCCGTATGTTCTCGCGTTTCGCCTCAGAAGGTCAAGCGCGCCTGCACTTGGATCCAGCGGTTGGTGGCGCTGGTCTGGCTCGTGATGCGGCCGAAGTTCGTCGAGTAAGGGTCCGTTACGGGCGCCGCCATCTGCGAGCGGTTCAGCACGTTCAGCGCGTCCAGCCGGAGCTGCAGGTTCCAGCGCTCATTGAAGGGCAGATTCTTCGACATGTTGGCGTTCCACTGGTGTGTCGCGTGAGCCCGCAGCCCGTCAATCCGCGTCGGAAAGACCCGGCGGTGGAACGCCGCCGGCCCTCGGGCCGAATTCCGCTCGAAGTTGGCGGTGTTGAACCACCGCTCGAAGCTGCGGTCCGCGTTCTTGATTTCGTTCAAATCCTGCCCGTAGTAGAACAGGTTGCCGAAGGCAATCAGCGGCCCGGGTTGGAATTCATACGTCGAGGCGATCTGCCAGCCTCCCACCAGCAGATTCAGGGCGCGCCCGGCATTGCCCAGCAAGGGCTTCCCTTTTCCGAACGGAAACTCGTAGATGCCGGTGATGATGAACCGGTGGGGCCGCCCGTCGTTCGACGGCCGCTCGGTGGGCTTCGGGTCGAATTCGTTCAGGTAAATGTCAGCCTCGCGCAGATTCATCGCCGTGTAGCTCAGGTTCAGATTCCAGCCTTTGGAAAACCTCTTTTCGAAAGTCAGGTAGAACTCATCGGAGCGGTTGTAGTAGCCGAAGTCTCCCGTGGGCCGCAGGCCGTTGCCCGACGTCATGTGCGGGAACGCCCGCAACAGCTGATGCTTCCGGATCGTCGTGGAGGTGAAAAAGCTGTTCGTCGTGATGGCCGCCCACACTTCCGGCGAAAAGTCGGCCGGATTCAGATTCCGGAAGTAGAACGGATTGGGAACGTTGGCGTTCAGATTGCTCGCGATCGCGTCGTTGCGCACCAGTCCGTCGGCCCAGTACTGGCCGGGCAGGATGTCTTTCTTGGTTTGGAGCGAAATGTGATCCGCGTAGGTGCCCACGTAGCTGGCGGTGATGACCATGTTCGTGCCGAGCTGGCGCTGGATGCCGATCTGCCAACGCTGCTGGCGCGTGTGAGGCTGATTGAAGTCAATGTAGTCATAGCCGCGTCCTGCAAACGCCATGGCGCCGAGTTTTTCCCGGACCGGCGCATCGAATCGCGTACCGTCAGCCCGCACCGGGAACGGATCCCGCAGCGGGCTCTGGAAATTGGCGGGGTTGGCGTTGGCCGGGAAGTTCCAGGTCTGGCCGAAGTCATTGCTGATCACCGCATCCGTCTGGCGCGAGAAGCCAAACTGGTTCGGCCCGAAGTTGAGCACGTTGATGGTGTCGTAGAACACTCCGTAACCGGCGCGCACTACGGTCTTGGCGTTGAGTTGGTAGGCAACGCCGATGCGCGGCAGCCACATCAGCTCGTTTTTGATGATGCGTCGCGAGGCCGGCGGCACGCCCGCATAAAGGCTCCCGCCCGCCACCACGAACTGACTGGCCGGTAGCTCGGGGACTGGATTGTTGGCGTAGTTGGCCTGGGCGCCGGCCGCCAGAGGAATGGCAAGCTTGGGATCGAAGCCCGCCAGGGCCCGGTTATAGCGCTCCGTGGGACCTTGCTCGTACTCCATCCGCAGTCCTAAATTCAACGTGAGCTTGCGGGTGACGCGCCAGCTGTCTTGCAAGAACCATGCGTAATAGGGATTGTGCATGGCGTAGGTGTCGTTCGTCTGGATGGAAGCCGAGCTCGGGATGCCCAGGATAAATGCCGCCCATCCCAGTCCCAGATCCGCTGCCGGCGTGAACGTGTCGTCGTTGCGGCGAACGTAGTTCTGGTTGAACACAAAGTTGCCGCTGGTGTTGCCGCCCCCGCCGCCCGTACGATAGTGATTGCGGTTGTCAAAGGCCGCCCGCAGGGAGTGATTGCCGCGGATATGGGACAGCTCCAGCTTCGTGGTGAAGATCCGGAAGCGCGTCCAGGTGCCGCGTCCGGCCGGGCTGATCTGCGAGTAGCCGCTGATGTTCATCAGCGGCAGCATGTGCAGATCTCCGGCCTTCTGGTCCAGATACGCCGGCAGCCCCAGATCGCTCGGCTTGAACGACCACGCCTTCAATTGCACGCCCCCTTCACGGAACTGATTTATGGCGATGTTGAAATTCCACAGCGTCGTGCCGGACTGAGTGTAAACCACGTCAATGTTGCCGCCTTTGTTGTTGCGGACCAGACCGTTCTGGTTGAGCCCGCGCGCGGTTTCATACGTCCAGTCCAGCCGGTCCTCGGGACCGAAGTTGTTGTATGACCAGCGTCCGAACATACGCCATTTGTCGCTGATCTGATAGTCAATCCGGTTGGAGAAGGCTTTGTAATCCCAGTTATACGGCGTCCCCGCGGCCAGGTAGTTGTTGACGGGCTCCTGACCCGGCGCCAAAGGCACGTTCGGTTTGGGATAGAGCTGGGAGATGACGTCGTAGGCCGGATTCACAAACCGGCTCTTGGGGATCACATTGCCCGGGAACGGGTCGCGGATAAAGTGGCCGGGGCGGGCCGGATCCGGGCGAATCGTCGTCGGATCATGTACCGCGTAACGGGCGCCGTTGGGCAGGCTGAGCAGGTCGCTGAAATCCCCTTCCCGGGCCTTCAGCGTCGGCACGGTGCGGTTGAGCTGACTCGGCTCCTCCGTCTTGACGTCTTTGAAACCGTTGTACGTAAAGAACCAGAACAGTTTGTTCCGCCCGTCGAAAACCTTCGGAATCCAAACCGGCCCTCCTCCGGAGGCGCCCCAGTTGTTCGAGCGCCCGGGGAGCTGTTTGTCGGTGTTGCGCAACTGATTGGCCAGAGCGGTGTTGCCAGCCGCCTCAGCCTGCGCGATGCGGCGATAGTAGTTCTGTTTGACGAAAAACGGCGTACCCTGCCACCGCTGCTGCCAGTGCTGCCATGTCAGTGTCCCGTGAGGTGTGTTCGTGCCGGAGCGCGAGATCATGGTAATCACCACGCCCGTCGTCTGCCCGATGGAGGCATCGAAGTTGGTGGACTCGACTTTGAACTCGGCGACGGCGTCGCTATAGGGCAGATAGGCCACGCGCCGGCTCGGCCCCTGATTGGGAGAGCCGTCCAGCGTCCAGCCGTTTTGCCCCACGTTGCCCGAAACGCTGTAGTCCGAGCCGCCGATGTTGGAGTGCAGCGCCAGATAATTGTTTACACCGCCCGTTTGCACCCCCGGGGTCAGCTTGACCAGCAGCAGGGCGCTGTTGCCCATCAGCGGCAGTTCCATCAGCGACTTGTTGTCAATCACGCGGCCGCTGCTCACCGCGTTGGTCTCGAGCAGCGGCGCCTCCGCCGTCACCGACACGGTCTCCGCCACGGCGCCCACTTCCAGGGTCAGCGTCACCTCCAGACGCGAAGCCACCGGAAGCGTGATTCCACCCCGCACCAGCTTCTTGAAGCCCGGCGCTTCGGCGCTCACTTCGTAGGTTCCCGGAATCAGCAGGTTGGCCTCGTAATAACCCGCCTCGTTGGTCCGGTAGTGCAGCGCTACACCCGTGTCCACGTTCTTGACGGTTACCGCCGCTCCTACGACGACCCCTCCCTGCGGGTCCATGACCCTGCCGAAAATCATCGAGCGCGTCTCTTGACTCCACGCCGCTCCCGCCGCCAGGCACAGGCCCGCAGCCGTGATCCACCAAGCTCGACTCATCACACGACTCCTTTCCCCGGATTCCCCGGTACGCCATATTAAGATGCCCGGCCGGGTGGGTTTTGTTGGGGGGATTGGAAGTCTTAACGAGTGAGTGCCGTGACAGGCCGGCGCCACACCCGCCCTTCCGGCGCGGCACAAGCTCTCTCCGTGGAGCGCTGCCCTACCGGTTGCGCATCTGACGGCTCAGGCCACCTGTTGGGACCGGTACCGCTCGAGGATCCGTTCCATTTCGTCCTTCAGCCGCAGCTTCAGCTTCTTGAGTCGCACCTCTTCCACCTGTTCGTCAGGCGTTAAATAATGGCGCGCAGCAAGTTCTTCGAGCTTCTTGCTGTATTCGGAATGCTGGGTTGCCAGGCGGCGGAATTCCTCGTCGGTTTCCATCAGATGCGCTTTGAGCTCATCCTGAGTGAGTGCCATTCGGCTTGCATCCTCCCTGTTGGGATATTCAGTTCGAGTGGCCAAATCGGAGCGCGGGCTTGGCGGGCCGTCTTTACTCGGTTCATCGAGTCCCACGCGGCGGCCGCTAACCTGCCGGCGGACCGCCACTTCAGACATTAACACGACGCCAGCGTCATGACAATACCGTCTTCCGGGGGGTTGGCGTAGTAGTTTTGCCGGATGCCCGCTTCCGTGAACCCGAATTTGCGGTAGAGGCTGCGGGCGGCAGTATTGGAAATCCGTACCTCCAGCCAGACCCGGCCCGGGTAACGCTCCAGCACGGCCCGCAGCAGGGCCGACGCCACGCCGCGGCGGCGGTAACTCGGATCCACCGCCAGGTTCAAGATCTCGGTCTCCCCCTCGCCGGCGCGCTGAAAAACAATGTAACCTGCCACGCGGCCCCCGAGCTCCGCAACAAAGCAACGGTGGTGCAGGTAGCTCTCCGGACTCCAGACGGCCGCTCCCGGCGATGCGGCCTGGATCCGGAGCACATCCTCGAGATCGCTGATCTTCAACATCCGGATCGCCGGTTCGGTGCGCGTCAGCTCTCTCCACAGCGCACGCTGGCGCTCGCCGAGGATGCGCCAGTCAAAATGGCGTTCTGCCAGCAGTCGGGCGGCCCGCGCCAGGCGCCGGCGCAACGGCGGGTCCGCCAGCAGGCGGCAGACGCCTTCCGCAAACGCCGCTCCGGTTTCGGCGATCCAAACGCTTTCGCCGTGCACCAGCCCCAGGCCCGCACATCCCGAAGGCGTTGAGACCACCGCGCGCTCCATCGCCATCGCCTCAAGGACCTTCAGATTCGTACCCGCCGAAACAGGCGTCGGCACAATCACCACATTGGCTGCCGCATACAACGGCCGCACGTCGCCGACGAAGGCCAGCAGGCGAATGCGCGGGTCTTCCGGAGGCGCCGGCGTGTGCGTCGCCTGCTTCCAGTACAGGAGAGGGTCCGGACCCGCCACCACCGTCAGCGTGCACTGCGGGAAGCGTTCCCGGACCCGCGGCCACGCCTCCTCCGTAAAGAAACGGTAGGCCAGAACGTTGGGCAGATGCCGGAACGAACCTACGAACAGCAAATGTGCGCCTTCGGGCTCCGGTTCCGGACAGAAGCGCTCCAGATCCACCCCGTTCGGAATCACTTCGACGGCGGCGTCGCGTAAGAGTTCGGCGTCCTTTTCTGACATCGCCACCACCCGCCGGTAGCGCGAAAGCGCTTTGCGTTCAAACCGGCGCCAGCGCTGCCAGTCCCACCAGGCCGCGATCGTGCGGCGTCTCCGCCAGAGCTGTTCGTACAGATCGAAGGTCACGTCATGTTCTACGAGCACGTCGCCGCCGTAGGAGGCCAGTTGCGTGTACTCGACCTGCAGCAGTTCCACACCCTCGGTTCGCCGCGCCTCCTCGAGCAGGCGCCGCATGGTGGCGGAGCGGTACTCCAGAACCTCCGGAGGGGCAAGGCTCGACCAGCGCGGCTCCCGGTATTGGGGCTTGGCCACCAGCGTGACGCGCGCGCAAAATTCCAGCACCGGACCCGGCTCCACCGGCTGGCCCGCCTCGGTAAAGGCGAAAAGGAAGATGTCGAACTCCCGGGCTGCTTCGCGCAGCAAATGGAACATCCGCACCGCTCCGCCGTGGCTGAGCGGGTACGGAAAATACGGCGTGAGCACGGCCACGCGCGCACGCCCGCGAGTCACGGGCCGGCCCTCCAGAATTTGCCAGGAACCCGCCTCCACAGTGCGCTCCCTCTTCCAGGGGCACAACCACCAGGGACGAAGGAAAATGCGGTCTGCCGGCACCCCTCGCAGGAACAGCCACGAGGCGATCCACGTCCGCAACCGGAGATGGTGGCGTTCCAGCAGCTGGTTGTAGGCCAGGATCTTGCGGGGCGCGAGCAAGAATGCCGCCGCCCGTAAAGCCCGGAAGGCGGGATCGGGAGTGAACAGGACCGCCGCCATGCCCACGCGCAGACGGCGGAAATGCCGCCGCAACTGGCGGTAGAGGTGCCAGACCGAGCCCGGCTCCAGTAGGATGTCAACCTTGCCCTCCGCAGGCGCCAGCGCTACGACGTAATGCCGCCGGTCCGGCACCAGCCGCTCGAATTCGCTCGCCATGGCACGCCCCTGCTGTTCGTCACCTGAAAGAACGCTCACGATGACGGCCTCCGGTTCTTTGCCGAGCAGGCCGAAGAACCATGGCTTGAGCCGCTGCTTGAGCGACCTCATTTCGAACGCTGCGTCAACGCCAGAACCATCCAGGCGGCCGCCGGCATCAGCGAGACGGCTACGATGACCGGCGCGAAACCCCAGCGGTCCACCGTAGCGCCGATCCACGGCGAAATCAGGGCCTGCATGGCCCCATAGGCGAAGGTGAGCATGGAGACGCCGAAAGCCGCCCGCGGGCCGAAGACATCGAGCGGCATCGTGTACAGGTTCACGCTGAACGATGTTACCGCGAAGAAGCTGAGACTGACGCCGGCCGCCGCCCACTGCGGTCCCGGCAGCCACGGTATCGCCGCCGTCAGAGTGACCAGAGCCGCGCTAGCCACACAGGCCCTGCGGCGGGCCGCAAGGGGATCCATGCCGCTGCGGATCCAACGCAGCGACAGCCAGCCCCCGAACAGCCCACCCGCATATGCGGCGGCGAACGGGTAAGGCGCCAGCCGGTTGGCTTCCGCCAGGCTGAGCTCGTGGGCGGCCTGAAGGTACAGCGTCGTCCAGTTCGTCCAGAGCGTATAGACCGTCATGCTCAGCACGTTGGCCGCCACCATGCCCCAGAGCAGGCGGTCTCCCAACATGCCCGTCACCGGCACCGGGACAGCCGTCGGGTCTTCGCCGAGACGCGGCGCTTTGTCAGAGGCCCACAGCCACAGAGGTATCCACAGAAATCCGAGCGCGCCGGCAACCACGAAGGCTGTCCGCCACCCGTATGCGAGCGCCAGCCACGTCGCCAGCGGCGGAGCCAGCACGGATCCCAGACTGAGGCCGACCTGGTTCAACGCCGGACCGAACGCACGCTCACTCGCGGGCAAATAGGTGTGAAATGCCTTCCCCGACGCAGGAATGCCGCTCGCCTCAGCGGCGCCCAGTGCCGCCCGGCATGCCACCAGGCCCGGAAAGCTCGAAACCAGTCCCGTCGCAATCCCCGCCAGCGACCACAACGCCACGCCGGCGGTGATGCCGCGGTTGAGCCCGAAGCGGTCAATCAGCAGTCCCGCCACCGGCGCACAGGCCGCATACGCCAGCGAAAACGCCGCCAGGATCTTGCCGTAGTCGGCGTTAGAGAGTCCGAATTCGACTTTGATCAACGGCGCCAGCGCCGCCAGAAGTTGCCGGTCCAGGTAGTTCAACGACGAGGAGAGCACGAAAATCCCCACGACGAACCAGCGGGCAGGCAGCCGCCGAATCACTCGGGAAACTCGATCAGCAGCGCTTCGCCTGCCGTGGCAAGCCGCGAGTCGATCTGGACCACGTATTCGACGCGGATCTTCCGGTTGCCTCGCTGCGGGCCGCACGAAAGAGTCCGGTCTCCCCCTCCCAGGACGACGACTGCGGACGGTTCGCGGATCAACAAACGGAGCGGCTTGCCGGTGGCGGTCTGAATGACCAGCCGCGCCTGCTTGCCGAGGCAGTCTACGCGCTCCAGCATTCCTTCAGCCTTCTGGCGCGGTCTCAGGTCGTCCCACCACGGCTCAACCTTCCCTGCGGGTGCGGGTGGGTTGGCCTGGTTCGCTTTCTCGAGCGCCGCCTGAATCGAAGCCATGGCCTGCTCCTTGAGCCGCTCGAGCTCCCTGCGCTTTTCCTCAGCCGCGCGAAGCCGCTCGGCTTCCTCCTCCTGTTTCCGGCGAACCTCTCCTTGAGCGCGGAGCTCCCGGATGCGCAACCGGGAGGCCTCATCCGGCGCCGCCTGCTCGGCGGCGGCCCAGGCGCGCGCCGCCTCGCGGAAATTCTTGTGTTCCCGATGGGCCTCCGCCAGAGCCAACCAGTACTCGGGATTGCGTGGCTCCAGGGACGCCGCCCTTTGGAGCAGCTCCAGTTTCTTGCCCGCATCCGTCTCCCGGCGCGCCATCTCCCAGTGCGGCCTCGCCCAGCGCGGATTGAGCCGGGCAGCCTGCGCCAGAGCCGCCTGGGCTTTGGCGGCATCCGGCTCGAGGAGCGCCAGCGCCAGGTGAACGCGCGCGTTCAAGCTCCCGCGCGCGACCGCCTCGGCCAGCCGCCGTCCGGCCTCCTCGCGTTCGCCCGACTCGAACGCCACCAGCCCCAGTCCTTCCAGAGCTTCCGTCGAGCCGGGCGCAATCCGCAGCACTTCCTCATAGCCGCGCCGGGCTTCCTCGACGCGCTCGCGGATCGCCGCCGGCAGGTCGGCCAGCACGGCAAGGCTGAAGCCGCGCTCGGCACGCGTCACAGTAATCTCCTTCTCCGGATCGAGCGGGCGTCCCGACAGCGCCACGGTTCCAAACTGCCCGCCGGTCAGATAGCTTGCGACCTGGCGCTCCACATCGGCGGGGCCGGCGGCAAACGCATTGCGGTAGGCTGCATCTTCCGGCACGCCCTGCTCAAGGTTCCGGACGAGCACGCGCAGCTTGCCGTAATGATCCGGAGGCACGACCAGCCAGTGGGCTTTTGCCCAGCTCCGCCCGCGCTCCGGCGGGGGACGCCCGACGACGACGCGGGAGGAGCCCTCGAGCTCGGCAGTCGAAAACAGCGCCGCCAATCCTTCGTCCAGCTCCCGGGGCAGCCGTCTGGTGCCGTCTTCGATCAGCACGCGCACACAGCCCTGAAGCAGCGGAGCGGGCAAAGGGCCCTTGGGGGCAACCCCCGTGTAGGCGTCGCGCCCCAGCGCAAGAGTGGGCGCCGAGCCGAGCGCGGCCACTTGCCGTGGGGACTCCAGCAGTACGATCCGGATGGGCCAGACCGGCAGCAGCTCTTCCTTGCCCAGCAGCCGCGCCAGAGCCGTTCGCACTTGCTCGAGATGCTGGATCAGACGGCGTGCTTCGCCCTCGCCGGCATTCGTCACCACCTCGAACGGCCCCGATCCCAGACGCAACCAGCGCTCTCGCGCCAAATCCGGCGGCAGCTGGGCCAGCAACACCACCAGCGGCAACCACATCCCCGCCTGTCATCTTACGCGATCACACGTCGCAGGTGGCGATCGCCTGATCCAGAGAGGCGAGCGGATCTTTGAGCGGGCTGTATTCGTGAGCCAGAAAGCCCGTGAACCCCGCGTCCACAATCGCCTGCGCAATGGCCCGGTAGTTGAGCTCCTGCGTTTCATCAATCTCGTGGCGGCCCGGCACGCCCGCGGTGTGAAAGTGAGCGATCCACTGCATGTTGTTCCGGATGGTGCGGATGATGTCTCCCTCCATGATCTGCATGTGGTAGATGTCGTACAGCAGTTTGACGCGCGGCGAATTGACGCGTTTGACAACTTCCACGCCCCACCACGTGCGGTCGCACTGGTAGTCCGGGTGGTTGACCTTGCTGTTGAGTAACTCCAGACAGATGGTGACTCCTTTGTCCTCGGCGTGAGCCTTCACCCGGTTGAGGAACGCCACGCAGTTGTCTATCCCTTCTTCATCCGACATGCCGCGGCGGTTGCCGGAGAGCGCGATGACGTTCGGTGCGCCGAAGGCCGCGGCCCGGTCGATCATTTCGCGGAAACCGGGCTCGATTTTGTCGTGCGCCTCTTTGCGGTTGATGCCGTCGGTGAGCGTGTGACCTCCCGCCGGCGCCATCGCCGGCACCAGACCGTACTTCTTGAGCGTCGGCCAGTCGTTCGGGCGGATCAGATCCAGTCCCTTGAGCCCCAGCCGGGCCGCCTCGCGGCAGATGTCCTCGAGCGCGGCGCCCTTCCCAAAACAACTGCGTGTGGCGGACTGCTTGAGCCTCCCCTTGCGCGGAACGGATTGTGCCGCGGCGACTGCCGCAGCGGTGGTGCAAGCGGAAAGAAAGCTTCGGCGTGTCATGGAACCATGCTATCAGGCTGCCCGCGACGCGCAACCTCGCGTCGGCGCCAGCGTAGCAGAGGGCATGGAACTTCGCTACTCACTAACCGACGCCGCAATCTGGTTGCGACGAGTGGCACACCAGATGCACGCTGCCGCGCCTCAGCGGAACAAATTTCTCGAGCGCGTCTCCTCACGATAACAATGCCGGTTACAGTTGGCGCATTTTGCGCGATCGTGACATCGCTCGTGAGAATCTTGTTCCGGCCGAGGCACATTTTCGATGGAATTACTGTGAAATTGCGACAAGGGACAAAAAATTCATGGCAAAAACGACTTTTCCTGTACTTTTTTCCGCCATGTCTGCAGCCGTCGCAGCGTGGCTTCTGACGCCCGTCGGGGCACAGAGTACCAACACCATCACCCTCAACCGCGGGATCCGCTACCAGACTCTGCGAGGTTGGGAAGCCACCGCATACGCAGGGCAGGACCATCCCGCGTTTGCAAACTTCCGGAACGTCGTGTTCGATGAAGCCGCCTACGACTTGCGGCTCACGCGCCTGCGCGTGGAGGTGCGCAGCGGCACGGAAAATTCCCAGGATTTTTGGACTCAGTACCGCAACGGTCAGATCAGCTACCAGCTGTGGAGGTGCGTGCGCTACTCCACCGTGAACGACAATGGGGACCCCTTTACTATCAACTGGGCGGGATTCCATTTTTCGGATCTCGACGACACGATCGAAAGAGTCGTGCTGCCTCTGCAGCAGCGCATGTTGGCTCAAGGACAGCGGCTGGAAGTTAACCTCAATTACGTAGCGTTCACCAAGGAGATGACGGCTACAGGCTGTCCCTTCGGCCTTAGTTATGTGCACGACGACTCACCGGAAGAATATGCGGAATTTGTTTTGGCTACCTACCTGCATTTGCAAGGCAAGTACGGCTGGGTGCCGGATTACTGGGAGGTCATTCTTGAGCCGGACAACACTCCCTACTGGCGAGGCACGCAAATCGGGCGGGCCATCGCCGCCGCGGCTGCCCGATTGCGCGCCTACGGCTTCAGGCCGCGTTTCATCGCGCCCTCCACCGCGGATATGGGAAACGCGCGGACGTACTTTGATGCAATGATCAGCGTGCCGGGTGTCACCGGCAATCTGGTTGAGCTGGCTTACCACCGTTACGGCGGCGTGACGCTGTCGAACTTGCAAGCCATCGCGGCGCGGGCACGGCAGTACGGCATTGGGGCCGCGATGCTCGAGCACATCGGGAGCG
>JBBIJF010000048.1:0-22403 GCA_037446115.1 Acidobacteriota bacterium
GTACGTAGACGTCTGGGTCAACTGCCCGAAGGATACCGACGGCGACGGGGACTGCGACCAGGGCGGTTGTAAAGACGTGTGGGCCTACGGAGAGTCCAACAATTGGGCGGCGCTTTACGAACTCGATGCAGGACCGTGGCCCTGCGGCATCGATGACTACGTGGACACGCTGTACTTCCCTCCGACGGAAGTGAATCTCTTCTGCGAGCCGGGCTATCGCTATGCCGCAGGCACGGGGTGCGCGGCCCGCACCTCCAGCGCCTTCACTTATGCCGAGATGGCCATGGTGGTCAACACCGGCTGGTATGTGGATGACGTCAACTGCGAATATTTGCGTTTCGGAAAGCCGCAGTATAACTGCCTGTGGTAAGAGAATGGACGATACCTTGTGGAGGATTGCATGAGAGACTCGAGATGTCATTCGACATATGCCACTATTATGTTCCTCGTAGCTCTCCCCGCTGCGCACGCCGCTGTCAAGGTCAATGGACAGGTACGGGACAGTGAGGGACGCCCGTTGGCCGGATATGTGGAACTCATCGCCGGTCCAGGACGCGTGCAAGCCCAGACTCAACCCACGGATTCGCTGGGACGTTTTTCTCTCGAAGCTCCCACCGCTGCCCGCCTCGTCGTCGTAGCACGCGCTGACGGCCACGTCTCCGCCGAACGCGAGATTGTCGTCTCCTCGCCCGATACTGTTCTTACGGTGGACTTCAGCCTGCCGCGGGCGGCCTCGGTGAAGGGCCGGGTCGTAGACATCCAGGGCTTTGCAGTGCCGGGGGCCAAGGTGCGGGTAGAGTAGCCCGCGGAGGGGCGCCGCGTGGTTTACGAGACCGAGGTGACCGCGCAGACCGATTCAGAAGGCTTCTTCAACCTGCACTACGTGGCCCGGGGTCGGCCTTTCCTGCTGGCGGCCTCGGCCGAAGACCGCCCGCCTTCGTTCGCCGGTCCCTTCACTCTGGACGGGGCAAGCCTGGAGGGCCTACTGCTGCGCGCCGCGGCGCCGGGGGCGGTGGTGCGTGCACGGGTCCTTGCACCTGGCGGCGAACCGGCCGCAGGCGCGGCCGTGCGGCTGCGCGCCGAGGCCGACGCCGTGCCCTACAGTCCGGATCAGCGGCGGTTGCGGGCCTTCTTCGAGGCTACACAGCGGCTGGCGTTCGCCGACAGCAGTGGCACGGCGGAGTTTCGCGGTGTGCCTCCCGGCAAGGCGATGGTGGTCGTCTCGAGGCCGGGTGTCAGACCGGCCCGGCTCGAGGTGAGTGTGGCGCAAGGACAAGTAGCGGAGGCCACCGTGGTCCTACCGTGACCGAGATTTTCAGCGGGAGGGATCTGTGAACTGGATTAAAGCTTGTCAATTGGTGGCGCTTGTGTGGCTGTGCGGCTTTGAACTTCACGCGCAAACCTGCCGTCTCCAGGTGTCCGGCCTGAACCGTAATCGGATCGGCTATGGACCGTTCGATCAGGAATGCTCCTGGCCCCACAGTGTGCCCTTTGGCAACTGGGGTGTGGCCTCGAACTACGGCCCCAAGATAGACGGATACCAGTTTCAAGGCTGGTGCAGAGGTGACTATGTGTGCTACAACGACGGTGATTGCGGTGTCCGCTGCAACGGCAACTGGTATGAGTGGAACAGCTGCACGGTGGACTGGCGGTACTCGCCGCCTAATTGTTCACTCTACAACTACAACAATTGTTGGGCGCAGCAAACGGACCGCCCCGAGGGAGTTCATGGGGTTAAGACTGTTCAGATAGCCGTAGACTGCCCTCGCGACACGAACCTGGACGGCATCTGTGACGAAGGAGGTTGTAAGGAAGTGTGGAGCTACGGCGAAGCAACGAACTACATGACGCTTTACGAGCTGGATAGGTGGGACGACGACGAGTTTATCCGAACGATGTATTTTCCTGCGACGAGCGTGAATCTGACCTGCGACGTCGGATGGTGCCAGGCCGCGGGGAGCCCTTGGGGGAGTCCAACTTCCTATGATCCGCCCTGGCAGGTAAAGGTGTTTGCAGAGATGGCGATGATCGTGGACTATGGCATCTACGAGGATAGTGTGAACTGTGAATACCTGCGGTTCGGTAATCCTCAGTATAACTGCATATGGTAATATCCACCCAGCGGGCGATACGTATGAGGTCGAGATGGTTCGCAGTGTTGGCGGCGTTGCTCTCCAGCTATCCGCTTGCGGCGGAGACAACGGAGAAAGTCATCGCAGCAAAAGGCGAGGAGCTGCCGGCCCTGATTGAGGCAAAGCAAGTCGAGGCCACGCTGGCCGACGGAAGCTACGTAAGAGGTCGAGTCCGCAAGGTAACGGCCGAGTCCGATTGCTCGACATTGACGCCACATCGAACCCGACGCGGTTTCCTCGTGGCTTGCAGCAAGTGCCGAAAGAGCTTTGGTTGCGCATTCGAACACAGGGGCGCACCAAAGGCCGTTTCGTCGGCATGGTCCTGGGCGGGCTTGCGGGGATACCGGTGGCGCGGCTGTCTTGGCACGAGGACTTTACAGGCTCGTTCAAGGCACTGTTCTCCGCAGGAGTGATCTCGGCTTTTTCCTACCTCGGCTACCGATTGGGTAAGGCCGGTGGCGAGCGCCATTTCGTGGTTCAGATCGTAGCGGAGCAGCCCGAGCCCGGTCCCCCTGCAGTCACTCCGGAGCAGCCTCCGACGAATGTCGAACCTACGTGCTGAGGAGCCTGTGTACCAGCCAAGGACAGAGCTCTGCAGGAAGGCGGCATTCCTCCCCTGGCGCTGCTGTGGGCCGCGCCTCTCGAGGCGGGCGCGCCCGAGATGGTCACCGTCCGCTGGGAGGAGCTGGCGCTGGAGAAGCGCCAGATCGAGACGGTGCTGGCCAACGGCGTGCACATCCGCGGCCGCGTGGAGCAGGTGCTGCCGCAGGCGCTGGTGGTCGAGGTCAAGCGCACCTCCGATCCCAATCTGGTCCCCAAAGGCCGCACGCAGGTGGGGCGGGAGCTGGTTTGTTGCTTCACGGTCCGCTGGCGTCAGGGACCCGCCCGAGCACTGCTGGCCATAGGTTTACCTTGGCGATACCCTACTTCGTGTCTAAAGTGGGCGACTTGAATTCGCCCGCAGCGAGCGTGGCAGTCTTGGGAGTTGCCCCGCCGGCGGTGGGTTACCTTGTGGGCGCGGAAATTGATACCAGGAGCCTCCGCCTCATCCCGGAGAAGCCGGGCCCGGCGCCTGCGCGCGCCTCCTGCGGTGACCCGAAGGACCAGGCCCCCATAGCGGAGGGCGATTGCAATGGGCAGCAGCCGGAGCTTCCACGGAGAACGACTGCCCAATCGCCGATGCCCGACGCGCAGCAGGCCGGGGATCTAGATCAGGCGCTTTACTATTTTTTCTTTTCCCGATTCCACAGCTCGCGCGACAGCGCCCGGCCGCAAAACGGGCAGTAGTTCATCCCCACATAACTGGGCCGGTCCTCACCGAACACGAAAAAGTACTCCGTGTCCATCTCGGTGAGGAAGCGCCCGCGCGGCAGCAGATGCATCGGACCGATGCGCACCAGCCCCAGGCCGGCGAGATTTTCCAGTTCCTGACAGCAACCCATGGCCCTTTCCCAGCGTCTTGACAATGGTAGCGCAGGGCGCCGGCCGTGGCTCCGGCAGGGCGTGTGTTATTCTGATGGCATCGGCGGGGCCGGTGATGCGGGTTCGCCTCCTCCAAACCGCAGTGTTGTTGCTGCTCGGAGCAGCGTTTCTCTGGGCCTGGCAGCGCCGCGGACTTCCGTTCCTGTCGTTTGAAGAAGACAACCCCGCACCCATCCCTCCCGACGCGGGCGAGAAGACCGAATTCTATTTTGCGCGGCTGCGCTATCCTTCGGTCCGATACGGCGGCTACTGGGGCTTCCGCGGAGCATGGTCCACGGACTACCCGAAAGCGGACCGCCAGTTTCTGCAAGGGGTGCGCCGGCTCACGCGCATTCACGTGCGTTCCGTCGAAGAGGTGGTGGATCTGGACACCGATGAGATCTTCAACTACCCCTGGGTCTACGCGGTGGAGGTGGGCCACTGGAATCTCTCCGACGCGCAGGCGGCCAAACTGCGCGAGTATCTGCTGCGCGGCGGCTTTCTGATGGTGGACGATTTCCACGGAACCTGGGAGTGGGACATCTTCATGGCCAGCCTCAACCGGGTTTTCCCGGACCGCCCTGTGGTGGACGTGCCGGACAAGGACGCCATCTTCCACGTACTCTACGACCTGGACGAGCGCTTCCAGGTGCCCGGCATCATCATGTTCTCGACCGGCCTCACCTACGAGCAGGACGGCATCCATCCGGCCTGGAAAGCCGTCTATGACGACCGCGGCCGCATCATGGTCGCGATCTGCCACAACATGGATCTAGGCGACGCCTGGGAATGGGCGGATCTGCCGCAGTACCCGGAACGCTACGCCTCGCTGGCGTACCGGATCGGCATCAATTACATCATCTATGCGATGACGCATTGAGGTCTTTTTCACAGGCGCCGGGCCATGTTCGAATTCCTGTTCAAGTATCCGCCCACGGTGTTTGCCAGGGGGGATTACGTGTTCCTGTCCCCGTGGCCTGTCTGGTGGCTCGGCGCTTTACTCACCCTGGTTTCGGTTCTGCTGGCCGGGACGATCCTGCACCGCCTGCGGCGCTCCTCCGGCGGGAAAGCCGGATGGCGTCCCGTGGTGATCTGGCTACTCCAGTCGGCGCTGGCGGCCCTGCTGTTGCTGCTGCTGTGGCGGCCCGCCGTAAGCGTCGCCACGCTCAAACCGCAGCAGAACGTCGTTGCGGTGTTGATCGATGACAGCCGCAGCATGAGTGTACGGGAAAACGGCCGCACGCGGCGGGAGGAGGTCGTGGCGGCGCTCAACTCCGGGACGCTGGCCGCGCTGCGGGAGAAATTCCAGGTGCGCCTCTACCGCTTCGGACGGGACCTCGAGCGCATCGAGCGCCTGGACCAGCTGACGGCTTCCATCCCGGCTACGCACATCGGAGCGGCCCTGAAGCAGATTGTCACCGAGTCGTCCGGCGTACCCATCGGAGCCGTGCTGCTGGCCTCGGACGGCTCCGACAACTCCGGCGGCGTGGATCTGGAGACCCTGTCGGAAATCCGCCGCAGCCGCATTCCCGTGCACACCCTCGGCGTGGGCCGCGAACGCATGGAGCGCGATCTGGAACTTGTGGATGCCGTGCTCCCGGCCCGCACCCTCGCCGACTCCCGGCTGAGCGCGCAGGTGACCTTTCGGCAGCGAGGCTATGCGGGGCAGAAGGCCCAGCTCGTCGTGAAGGAGGCGGGAAAGATCCTGGCCTCGCAACAACTCACGCTGGGCCGCGACGGCGTGCCGCAAACCGAGGTGGTCGCCTTCAATGCCGGCGTGGCGGGCGCCAAGGACCTCGAAATCGCCATCTCGCCGCTCGAGGGCGAAGAGAACCCGCTGAATAACGCCGTCACGCGGCTGGTCAACGTCGAGCCATCCCGGCGGCGCATCCTTTATATGGAGGGCGAGCCCCGCTGGGAGATGAAGTTTCTCCGCCGGGCTGCCGAAGAGGACCGCAACCTGGAGCTCGTCAGCATCCTGCGCACCACGCAAAACAAGATCTACCGGCAGGGAATCGCCGATCCGAAAGAACTCGAAGCCGGATTCCCTTCCCGACCCGAGGAACTGTTTGCTTTTCATGGCCTGATTCTCGGCGCCGTGGAAGTGAGTTATTTCACCCCGGCCCAGCAGGAGTTGATCCGGCAGTTTGTGGACCGCCGCGGCGGCGGACTCCTGTTTCTCGGCGGGCGGACGGCGCTGGCGGACGGAGGTTACGGTGCCTCCGTGCTGGCCGAGTTGCTTCCGGTCACTCTGCCCGCGCGCAAAGGTACGTTCCATCGCGATCGCGCAGCAGTCGAGCTGACGCCGCAGGGACGCGACAGTTTGATCTGCCGTCTGGAAGACGACCCGGATCGCAACGTCCAGCGCTGGAAGAAGCTTCCCGCCCTCGCGGACTACCAGGAGGTGGGAGCGCCGAAGGCCGGGGCGGTGGTGCTGGCCGAATGGAACAGCGGGCGCCAGCGCCTGCCTCTGCTGGTGACGCAGAATTACGGGCGCGGCCGCACCGCCGTCTTCGCCACCGGCGGGAGCTGGCGCTGGCAGATGCTGCAGGATCACACCGACCGCACGCACGAAATGTTCTGGCAGCAACTGTTGCGCTGGCTCGCCACCGACTCGCCGGGCCCGGTGCGCCTCTCCACGCCGCACCCGGTCATCTCGGACACGGCTCGCGTGCCGCTCCGCGTCGAAGCCCGCGACAAGTCCTTCGCACCCGTTTCCGACGCCACCGTGGTGGCGCATGTCTCCGGCCCCGGAGGCGTGGGCGGCGAGATCGAGCTGGCTCCCTCTTCGCTCGAGCCGGGCGTCTACAGCGGGGAATGGCTGGCCGAGAAACCCGGCACGTACCTGGCCGAAGTCGCCGTCCGCCGCGGAAGCGAAGAACTCGGCCGGGACACCCTCGTCTTTCGGCGCGAAGACGGGATGGCCGAGAACTTCCGCCTCGAACAGAACCGGGAACTGCTCGAACGGATCGCTAGCGAGACGGGCGGCCGGTACTACCGCCCCCGCGATCTGGCCAAACTTCCGGGCGAGATCTCCTTTTCCGAAGCAGGTATCACAACCCGCGAACCGCGCGATCTTTGGGACATGCCTGCCGTGTTCCTGCTGCTCATCGTTCTGCGAACGGCGGAGTGGTTCCTGCGGCGCAAATGGGGCACCGTATGAGGATTGTCCTGTTGTTTTTCGTGCTGGCGCCCATCGGCTTGCCGGCGACCTGCTTTCTCACGGTTGCGGGACTGGGGGGTGAGCCGGACTACGAGCAACGGTTTGCCGCCTGGGCCAAAGAAATCGAAAACACGCTCCGCGCCAGCCGGGCGGAAGCGCGCCTGGAGAACCTGACCGGACCTGCCGCCACGCGGGAGGCCCTGCGGGCGGCGTTCGAGCGTCTCGCGCAGGAGTGCGGCGCGCGCGACGACCTAGTGGTGATGCTCATCGGTCACGGCACCTTCGACGGCTTCGAATACAAATTCAACTTGCCCGGACCGGACGTCACGGCGGCCGAGCTGGCCGGACTGCTGGACAAAGTTCCGGCACAGCGCCAGCTCGTCGTCAACATGACCAGCGCCAGCGGCGCCTCCTTGGCGCCCCTCAGCCGTCCGGGCCGGATCGTCATCACCGCCACGAAAAGCGGCACGGAGAAAAACGCCACGGTCTTCGCCCGGTACTGGGCTGAGGCGCTGCGGGATCCTTCGGCGGATACCGACAAGAACGAGGCCATTACGGCCCTGGAGGCTTTCCGCTACGCCCAGCGGAAGACCGCCGAATTCTACGAGGCACAGAAACGGATCGCAACGGAACACCCCCTGCTGGACGACACAGGCCAGGGGGAGGGCGCGCGCGCTCCGTCTGCAGAAGAGAAACAGGGTCGCCTGGCGGCGAACTTCACCTTGCTGCGTTTCGGCGCAGCTCAGGCGGCCGCCCGCGATCCGGAAAAGCGCAAGCTGCTGGCGCGCAAAGAGCAGCTCGAACAGGAAATTGATCGTCTCAAGTACGAAAAGGCCGCCATGCCCCTTGAGGAATACCGGCGCCGGCTCACGGCACTGCTGGTCGAACTGGCCCGCACGCAGGAGGCTTTAGAAAAGTGAAGCGCAAACTCAGAAGCCTGGCCCGGCTTGTGGGCAAGTACCTGCCGGCGGCGGTTTTGCTCCAGCTCACGATGGCGGCTCAAACGCTGGAGGAGTGCCGGCGCCTGCAACACCGCGGCCGCCTGGCTGAGGCCTCGCGCTGCTTTGAGCGCCTTACCGCAGCGGCGGACCCCTATTTGAGAGCAGAGGGCTTCTGGGGCCTCGGACGCTATCAGGAAGCCAGCAGCCAGTTTGCGGCGGCGGTGGAGCGGTCTCCCAAGAACGCCCTCTATCGCGTGCGCTGGGGACGGCTGTTTCTGGACCGGACGCAGCGACAGGATGCCGCCGAGCTGTTCCAGGAAGCTCTGAAGCTGGAACCGAACCACGCCGGAGCGCTGCTCGGTCTGGCCCTGGTCGCCTCCGACGGCTTTGAGCGCCGTGCCATCGAGCTGGCCGAAAAGGCGCTCGCGGCGGATCCGAAGCTGGCCGAAGCGCGGGTGCTTCTGGCGCGACTCGCGCTCGAGGACGGCGACGAGCAAAAAGCGATTGAGGAGGCGGACAAGGCTCTGGCCATCGATCCGGAATGCCTGGAGGCGATGGCGGTTCGCGCCACGGTAGACTGGCTGGCGGACCGCGAGGACACGCCCTGGATCGGCCGCATCCTGAAGATCAATCCGGTTTACGGCGAGGCCTACGCCACCGCCGCGCACTTTTTTGTACTGAACCGCCGCTACGAGGAAGGGGTTCGCTTCTACCGCAAGGCCCTCGAGCTCAACCCCAAGTTACACAAGGCCCGGGCGGAGCTCGGCGTGAATCTCATGCGGCTGGGCCTGGATGAGGAGGCCCGCTGGCATCTGGAGTACTGTTACCACAACGGAGAAAAGTATGCTTCGGTAGTCAACCCGTTGCGACTGCTCGACAGTTACAAGAACTTCGAGACGTTTACGACCGGGCAGATTATCCTGAGGCTACACAAATACGACGCAGAACTGCTGCGCCCGTACTTCCAGGCGGAACTCGAGCGGGCGATCCGCACCTACGAGCGGAAATACCGAATGCGCCTGGAGCGCCCCGTGCGCGTGGAAGCCTACCCGGACCACGAAGATTTCGCGGTGCGCACGCTCGGCATGCCCGGTCTGGGTGCGCTGGGCGTGACTTTCGGATACGTCGTGGCGATGGATTCCCCCAACGCCCGCAAACCGGGAGAGTTCCACTGGGCGAGCACCTTATGGCACGAAATGAGCCACGTTTTCGTCCTGGCCGCCACCAAGCACCGTGCGCCGCGGTGGTTTACCGAGGGCTTGGCGGTGTACGAGGAAACCGCCGTCGCACCCGACTGGGGAGACCGCATGACCCCGGAGGTCATCCGGGCGATCCGCGACAAGAGGCTTCTGCCCGTCACGCAGCTGGACCGCGGATTCGTGCGCCCCTCCTACCCAGGCCAAGTGGTCGTTTCTTACTTCCAGGCCGGCCGCCTTTGCGCATTTATTGCGGAAACGTGGGGCTTCGACAAGCTGCTGGAGATGATGCAGGGGTTTGCAGCCCGCAAGGGCACTCCGGAGGTGATCGAGCAGACTCTGGGGCTGAAGCCGGAGGAGTTAGACCGGCAGTTTCTCGGTTGGCTGGAGGCCCGAACGCGCCGCACCGTGGAAGGGTTTGACCAGTGGCGCAAGGGCATGGAGCGGTTGGCCGCGTCGGCCCGTGCAGGCCGCCACGAAGAGGTGCTCCGGGAGGGTCCCGCATTGCGCGACCTCTACCCGGATTACGTCGAGCACGGCAGTGCGTATGAGTACCTGGCCGAAGCTCATCTAGCCAAGGGCGACAAGGCTGCGGCGATTGCAGAGCTCGAACGCTACAGCCGGACCGGCGGGCGGAATCCTCAGCTCATCAAGAAGCTGGCGGCGCTGCTGGAGGAAGCGGGACGCCGCCGCGAGGCCGCCGAGGCGTTGGAACGCCTGCTCAATATCTACCCGCGGGATGAAGAGTTGCAGCGCAAGCTCGGCGCCCTTTGGCTGGCCGAAGGGAATGCCTCGAAAGCCATCCGCGCCTACCGCTCCCTGTTAGCCCTCCGGCCGCTGGACCGTGCCGCATCGCACTTTTATCTGGCACAAGCCTATCGGGCCGCCAACCGCCTGGAAGAAGCCCGGGAGCAGGTTCTGCTGGCCCTCGAGGCCGCCCCGGGCTACCGTCCGGCTCAGAAATTATTACTGGAACTCAATCCCGAAAGCCGATGAAAGGATAGAGAGCTTCATGGCGATCTCCGTCACCCCGCAACTGGATCCGGTCGAACTGCGGAGCCGGATCGAGCGCTTTCAACAGGTCCAGGACGGCATCCTCCGCGAGGTCCGCAAGGTGATCGTGGGGATGGATGACGTGCTGGAGCAAATTCTGATCGGATTGTTTGTCGGCGGTCACTGCCTCATCACCGGCATGCCCGGCACGGCCAAGACTCTGATGGTGCGCACCATCGCGCAGACCCTGGGCCTGGTGTTCAAGCGCATCCAATTCACGCCGGATTTGATGCCTTCCGACATCACCGGCACGGACATCATCGAGGAGGATCCCGCCACGGGGCGGCGCACCTGGACCTTCGTGCCCGGTCCGATTTTCGCCAACGTGCTGCTGGCCGACGAGATCAACCGCACTCCGCCCAAGACGCAGTCGGCGCTGCTCGAAGCCATGCAGGAGCTCTCCTGTACCGTGAGGGGCAATCACTACAAGATCGAACCGCCCTTTTTTGTCCTCGCCACCCAGAACCCCATCGAACTGGAAGGCACCTATCCCCTGCCGGAGGCGCAACTGGACCGTTTCCTGTTCAACACCCTGCTCGATTACCTCTCACCGGAAGAAGAGCTGAAAGTCATCAACCTGACGACGACGACGGAGACGGCCCAGGTGGAGGCGGTGACCAACGCCGGCGAGATCCTGGAGTTCCAGCGGCTGGTGCGGATGGTGCCCGTGGCCGAATCGGTGGCGCGCCATGCCATCGAACTGGTGCGGGCCACCCGGCCCTCCAACGGCGAGGCGCCCGACTTCGTCAAAAAATACGTCAATTTCGGCGCCAGCGTCCGCGCCGCGCAGTTCCTGGTGCTTTCGGCCAAAGTGCGCGCGCTGATGCGCCACCGCTATCACGTCACCTACGAGGACGTCCGCGCGCTCGTGAAACCCGTTCTGCGGCACCGGATCCTGCTGAACTTTCATGCCGAGTCCGACCGCCTGAAGCCCGACGACATCCTGGAGCGGCTGCTGGAGGCGATTCCGGCGCCGCGGGGAGGCTGAGGCGTGCTGGAGCGGTTCCTGGATCCGCAGGTACTGGCCGGCATCTCGGGCCTGGACCTCGTCGCCAAGACGGTGGTCGAGGGGTTTATCGCCGGCCTTCACCGCTCGCCGGACTTCGGCTTCAGCCAGGAGTTCGCCGAGTACCGTGCGTATGCGCCCGGCGACGACCTGCGGCACGTGGACTGGAACGTCTTCGCCCGCACGGAACGCTGCTTCTTGAAACGCTACCGCGGGGAGACCAATACGCGCCTGACGGTGCTGCTCGATGTGAGCGCTTCGATGACTTACGGTTCGCACCGGGTCAACAAACTGGACTACGCGCGCTTCCTGACGGCTTCGTTGTTCTACCTGGCCAATCAGCAGCGCGACGCGGCGGGCTTGATCGTCTTCGACGACGAAGTGCGCAATTACGTCCGGCCGAGTTCGCGCCACGGACAACTCATGCGGCTGCTGCATGCCATCGAAGAGTGCCGTCCGGGAGCGCGCACCGACTTCGCCCAGCCGTTCTTCTACTTCCAGCAGTTCCTGCAGCGTCCCGGCATCGTCGTGGTGGTCTCGGATTTCTATGAATCGCCCGAGACCGTGGTCCGCACCGTCGAGCCGCTCCGGCACCGCGGAAACGAGCTGATTCTTTTCCACGTGCTGGATCCGGAGGAAGTCGAGCCGAGCTTCGGCCATCCGCTGCTGCTTGTGGACATGGAAAGTCGGGAGACGCTCGAAGTCTCACCCGAATACGCCCGGACCGAGTACCGGAGCCGGATCAGCCGCCATATCGAGCAATTGCGCACGCGGGCCAAGTCGGCGGGCCTGGATTACTTCCTGCTAATCACCGACCGGCCCCTCGATGAGGCGCTCCGCGAATATCTCACCATCCGCCAGGGGAGGATGTGATGGGATTCCTCTCTCCTTGGTTCCTGGCGGGTCTGGCGGCAGTGGGGTTGCCGGTGTGGTTCCACCTGCTGCGCAAGCACCGCAGCACTCCGCAGCCGTTTAGCTCGCTGATGTTCTTCGAGCAGCAGATCCAGAGTTCGGTCAAGCACCGGCGCCTTCACTATCTGCTTCTGTTCAGCCTGCGCACGGCTTTGGTGATCTTGCTGGCGCTGGCATTCGCGTCGCCGTTCCTTCCCGGCGGGCCGCTCCCGGTCGGTCAGGGTGGCAAGCTGGTGCTGCTGGCCGTAGATCATTCCTTCAGTATGCGGCAGGGGGACCGCCTCGAGCGGGCCAGGCAGGAAGCCGCACGCGTCATCGCCGCGCTGCGCCCCACCGACCGCGCCCAGGTGCTCACCTTCGCCGGTCAGGTGCGACTGGAGGGAGAGCAGACCGGCGACCGCGCCGTTCTCCAGGCTGCCCTGCGTGCGATTCCCGCCAGCGACTCGCGGGCCTCCTACGCAGACCTGGTGCGGGCGGTGCGCTCGCTGGTTCGAACCGTTACGCGGCCGGTCGAACTGCATGTATTCAGCGATCTGCAGCGCAGCGGGCTGCCCCAAAGCTTCCGCGATCTGGAGCTTCCGCCCGGAGTCCGGCTCGTGATTCACCGCGTGGAGAACCGTGCATTGCCCAACTGGGCCGTGGAATCCGTCACAGCGCCTGCGCGCGTCTCCGACCTCAGCACCGTCCGCGTCAAGGCTACGGTGGCGGGTTTTGGGACTCCGGCCACCTCGCGCCGGGTTTCTCTGGTGGTCAACGGCAGGGTGCTCGAGACGAAAACGGTAGGCGTTCCGGCGGGCGGGCGGGCCGCGGTCGAGTTTGGCTCGCTCGAGGCTCCCTACGGTTGGAACCGCGCCGAGGTGCGGCTGGAAGATCACGACGAGTTCCCCCCGGACGACCGCTTCCTGTTTGCCCTGGAACGTGCCGAGCCGCTGCGCGTGCTCTTTGTCCACGAAGCGCGAGATCAGCGCTCGCCTCTGTACTTCCGTGCGGCTCTCGAAGCTTCGGCCGAGTCTTCCTTTGTCGTGGAGACCGTTCCCGCTGTAACTGCCGGCAGCGCGTCACTGTCCCGGTATGCTTTCGTTGTGCTTTCCGACGCGGCCGGCATTGCGCCTGCGTTCGAAGCGGCATTGCGGGACTACGTGAGGCGGGGCGGATCGCTCTGGCTGGCGCTCGGCCCGTCGGCCGCCGGCCGGGGCCGCGTGCCGGTCCTGGGGCATGCCGTGGATCGTACGCGCAACGCAGCGGGGGGTGCCTCCCAGCGCGTCGAGTGGCTGGATGCGGGCCATCCCTCGGCGCGACACGGGGGTCGCTGGGCGGGTGTGCGTTTCTACTACGTGGCAGCCGCCCGCCTGGAAGAGGGGCACGTCATCGCCAAGCTCTCGGATCAGACTCCCTTGCTCGCCGAAGTCACGGCGGGCGCCGGGCGGGTGCTCGTCTTCAGCTCCACATTCGACAACATTTCCAACGACCTTCCGCTGCACGCCTCCTTTGTGCCCTTCGTCGAGCAGACGGCGCGTTATCTGGCGGGCATCGAAGCCCATCCCGCGACTGCGGTGGTGGATGGAATGATCCCGTTGCGCAAACCCGGCGATCCGGCCGCCGCCGAAGTCTTTGATCCGGACGGCCGCCGGCTGCTCACGTTGGCGGAGGCGGCCAAGGCAACGCACGCGGCCGTGCGGCGCGAAGGATTTTTCGAGGTGCGGCGCAGCGAGGGAACCTTTCTGGTGGCTGTCAACGCGGACCGCCGCGAGTCGGATTTTGCAGTAATTCCGGAAGAGACGCTCTCATTGTGGGAGAATACGGGGCAAGGGTCGGCAACCGGCGCCGCCGCAAGCGGAGAAACCGCACGGCGGGTGCTGGCATGGCCGCTGTTGGCGGCGGCTATGCTCGTGGCACTGGCGGAATCGCTGGTCGCCAACCGCTATTTGCCCCTGTCAAGCGAGGCGGCATGAACTGGGTGGAGCAACTCGATCAATACCTGCGAGACCTGGAACGGAGGTTTCGCCTGGCGGTGTTGTTGCGGGGCACCGCGGCTGCGGCGGCGATAGCGCTCGCCGCCACCGTGGCGCTGGCGCTCATCACGAATGCATTTGCCTTCTCCGAGCGGAGCCTTGCGTGGAGCCGACTCGGGCTGTTTCTGGCCCTGGCCTTCGCAGTCGCCTTCGCCTTGATCGTGCCCGCGCTGGCGATCAATCGGCGCCGTTCGGCCCGTCTGGCGGAAGAGCGCGTTACCGCCTTCGAGCAGCGGCTCCTTACGCTGGCGGAGGCGCGCCGCGATCCGCAGGAGGATCCATTCCTGGAGCTGGTGGCCGCGGATGCGGCGCCCGTGGCCGAAAAAGCTCCACCGTCGGAGGTGCTGCCCTCGCGACGCCTGCTGGCGTTCGCCTCCGCTGCGGTGGCGGCAGTGGGCGTCTTGCTGTGGCTGATCCTTGCCGGCCCCGGTTTTCTCGGCTACGGCGCAGCCATGCTGTGGGCGCGCCACGGTAAGGAGGCCGTCGGCCCCTTCTACGATATCGTCGTGGAACCCGGCAATCGCACGGTGCGGCGCGGCGGCACCCAACAGATCACCGCCCGCCCGGTCGGATTTCAACCCTCCTCGGTGCGCCTATTCGCCCGCTACCGGGGCGTGACGAAATGGGAGGAAGCGCCCATGCTGCCCGTGGAGGGTTCCACCGCCTACGCGTTTGTCTTCGCCGCGATCCCTGAGACCGTGGATTACTACGTCAGCGCCGGAAAGATTCGCTCGAAAACCTACACGCTCTCGGCGGCAGACCTGCCGGCCGTCCGGCAGATCCGCGTCACATACCGCTTCCCGGCCTGGACCGGGCTGCCGGAATCTGTCGAGGATCCCGGCGGCGATTTGCGAGCCGTAGAGGGAACGGAGGCGGAAATCGCCGTGCGGACGGACCGTCCCCTGTCGGGCGGCGTGCTTGTGGTCGAGGACGGCCAGCAGATCGCCCTGGAAAGCAAGGGCGGCCTGTGGAGCGGAGCTCGGCTCAAGATCGAGAAAGACGGCGTCTACCACCTGGCCGTGCGCGAACATGGCGAGCTGGTGCGGCTGAGCGACGACTACTTTATCGAGGCGCAAAAAGACTCCGAGCCCGTGGTCCGCATCGCACGCCCGGGGCGGGACGCGCGGGTCAGCCCCATCGAAGAGGTCACCGTGAGCGTCGAAGCCGGCGACGATTTCGGTCTCCGCGATCTGACGCTTCACTACGCTGTCAACGGAGGCCCCGAGCAGACCATCCCTCTGCTGAAAGGAAAAGGCGGGCGCGAGGCGCAAGGCACGGCGGTGCTGTACCTGGAGGATTTCCGGCTCGCGCCCGGAGACGTCGTGGCCGTCTATGCCAGCGCCAGGGACGCGCGCACCAGCTCGCGCACGGACATCTTCTTCCTGGAAGCGCAACCTTTCGAGCGCGAATTTACCCAATCGCAACAAATGGCCGGCGGCGGAGCGATGGAGGGTGAGCAGCAGGGCCGCATTTCCCAGCGGCAGAAGGAGATCATTGCCGCCACCTGGAACCAGCTGCGCTCGCCGGGCAACCGGCAGCAGGCCGCCGAGAACGCCAAATTCCTGAGTGAAATGCAGGCCCGACTTCGCGACCAGGCGCGTTCGCTCGCCGGCCGCATGCAGCGCCGCCAGCTTTCTGCCACGAACCAGGAATTTCAGAGCTTTTCCGAGGACATGGAAAGGGCAGCCCAGGCTATGGAGCCCGCAGCGGAGAAGCTGAAGGCCGGCCAATGGCGGGAGGCCTTGCCCCACGAACAGAAAGCGCTTCAGCATTTGCTGCGAGCCGAGGCCACATTCCGCCGGATTCAGGTGGCGTTCGGCAGTCGCGGCGGGGGAGGAGGCGGCGGCGCGAGAGATCTGGAGAGCCTGTTCGATTTGGAACTGGATACGGAAAAGAACCAGTACGAGACCGGGCAGTCAGCCGCCTCTCGAGAACAGCGCGACCGTGAGGTGGAAGAGGCGCTCCGCCGGCTGGAGGAGCTGGCGCGACGCCAGCAGGAACTGGCGGCGCTGAACCGCCAGCAGCAACTGACGTTGCAGCAGCGCTGGCAGCAGGAGTTGTTGCGGCGCGAGACGGAGCAGTTGCAGCGCCGCATCGAACAGCTCTCGCGCAGCAGCTCCCAGGCCCAACAGACGGGTCAGAGCTCGGCGTCGGGTTCCGCACGGTCCGGCCAGTCGGGCGCGGAGGCGCGAGTGGAGCAGACGTTGCGCCGGCTTCGGGAGGCTGCAGAGTCCATGCGGCGCGCGGGCTCGCCGCAGCCGTCTGCGTCCTCGGGCGAAGAGGCGCGCCGTGCGGCCGAACGGCTCCGCGAGGCGGCGGAATTGATGCGCGGGATGCATCGGCAGGAGGCCTCCGCCCGGCTGGACAATCTGGCGCGACAGGCTCAGGAACTGGCCCGCGAGCAGCGGGAATTCGAGCAACGCCTGCGGGAGCTGTACGGCACTTCGGGCGACCAGGCCGGCAGCGTGCCGTCCCTTCGCCCCGGCGTCACCCCGGAGCAGGCCCGGCAAGGACGTGCGCTGGCTCAGGAACGCCAGCGTATGTTGGAGAACTTGCAGCGACTCGAGCAGGAGCTGAAGACGGCCGCCCGGGAGCTGGCAGGCACGGAACGTAACGCCGCTTCGCGTCTCCGCCAGGCGCTGGCGAGCATCCAGGATCAAGAAGTCGCGCTCCGTATGCGTTACAACGCGGAGTTGCTCCGCCGCGGCATGGGATCGTTTGTTCCGCCGCGAGAAGCGCCGATCACCCGTGCCCTGGAGGAGGTCCGGGATCAGGTCCAACAGGCTCAGGCGGCGCTCGAGGGCAGCCCTGAGCGCTCACCGGCAGGGCTCGAAGGAGCGGTAGCACGACTCGAACGTCTGCGGCGGCGTGCCGAACAGCTGGCTCGCGGGCAGGTCCCCCAACGCGGCTCCCGAGGGGAGCAAGGCCGCAGGCCCGGTGAAACCGGCCGAGAGGGCGAGCAAGGTTCGGCCGGCAGAGAAGGAGGCACCCGGGAACGTGGAGGATTGGAACGAAGTCCGTGGCATGCCGGTGGCCCGGGAGAGGTTCACTCCGCCTGGAACGCCGGCGACCTCATTCCCCCGGCGGGCGGGCTGGAGCCGCGCCAAGGAACCCTTGCGGACCTCGAGCGCTGGCGTCGGGAAAGCTTGCGGGATCTGGCCGGCCTGAGGCAAGCCCTGCGCGAAGACCCAGAAGCAGTTCAGGATTTGCAGGCGCTAATTCGGGCCATGCAACAGCTCGACCCGAGCCGCTTTCCGGGCAACCCGCAGTTGCTCGGACGGTTGGAAACGCAAATCCTTCCGTTGCTCGGGCAGCTTGAGATCCGGTTGCGCCGCCAACTCGAAGAAAAAGGCTCCGGCAGCGTGCGAATCACGTCTTCGGAACCTCCGCCGCCTGGTTATGCCGAAGCAGTGGCCGAGTATTTCCGCCGGCTGAGTCGTGGCCGCTGAACCGCGCGGCGGGTGAGGGAAAAAACGGCGACCATCCTTCGAGAGGTGTCCCAGGCTATTCGGCCAGGTGAGGAGCCAAAACCTGCCGAATTTGTTGCGCATCCAACCTCTCGCCGTTGTTGAGGCGTTCGAGGATTTGCTCGATGAGTTCCTTGGCCTCGTCCTTGCGGAAGTTTTTCAGAAACCCGTCGAAGACGTGCTCGCCCGCCATCGCACGGTTGATCTCGGTCTCTTTGTTGTGCTCATTGAGCTCCGTGAAATAGACCACCTTGTATCGCCCGGTGTAGGCCGTCTCCCGGTAGATCTCGAACATGGTCTTCTCGGACTCAAACGCCATACGAGCTTAGGATACAGCACGCCGGAAGCGTGCGGAAGCGCGAGAGAATGGGCTTGTGGGGCCGGTGCTGCGACGGTGGCTCGGAGGCGCCTTCTTTGTCGGGCTGGCGATCGAAGCCCCGGCGGCCGGTCCGGGTCCGGAAGCGCTGGAGGCCTGGCAACAGCACCTCCAGGCGGTCCAAGCCCGTCTTCGCGAGCGCCTGGACGGCAAGCGCCCTTTCCTGTGGGCTGATGAAGTCGGGGGCCGCCGCGAACGCCTGCGCCGGGGTCAAATCCTTACGGCGCCCCAGCTTCCAGGAGGCCGCCGAGACGTTCCGGGCGGTCTGATCCACGACTGGATCGGCGCCGTCTTCCTGCCCGAAGCCACCCTGGGCCAAGTGCTGGCCGTTGTTCACGACTATGACAACTACCGCGAGTTTTTCAAGCCGACGGTCGTCCGGTCCGAGCTGCTGGAACGGGACGCAAACCGCTACCGCTTTTCCATGCGCTGGGTCAAGAAGGTGCTTTTTGTAACGGCTGCGGTGGACGGGGTGTACGAGTCCACCGACTCTCCAGTTGACGCGCGGCGCTGGTTCGGCGTGGCGCGCAGCGTTCGCATTCAGGAAGTCCGAAACCCGGGCGGCCCCAATGAACAGGTCCTTCCCCCGGACACCGGCAGCGGCTATCTGTGGCGTGTCTATTCGATCTCACGCTACCTGGAAGAAGACGGCGGTGTTTATGCCGAACTCGAAGCTCTGGCTTTGAGCCGCAATGTGCCCGCCTACCTGCGGTGGCTGGTGAATCCCGTCGTGAGCCGGCTGTCGCGCAGCTCGCTGGTCACTTCGCTCGAACAGATCCGCCAGGCTCTCAAGCGGAAGCGGGCGCCGCGCTGATCGAGCGGGATTTCCTTTACGCACACGGTTTGATTTGCAGCCAATTTTCTCTGAATATTCGCCTTGACACCCGATGCTCTCAGCTTTATACTAAATGCGGGTCGTTAACTCTCGCGCATTAGGAGGAATGTATGTCTCGCTTCCGCGCTCTGATTGTACTCGGAGTGACGTGGTTTGGGTTTTCGAGCCTTTGGGCACAGAATGTGGGCTCCATAGTGGGATTGGTGACGGACCGTACCGGAGCCGCAGTACCCAACGCCGAAGTCAAAATCATTTCGCAAGAGACAGGGCTCGTGCGCAGCCTGACGACTGACGCCACGGGCAACTTCTTGGCGGCAGGCCTGCCCGTCGGAACCTACACCGTGGAGGCGAGCGCCAAGGGTTTTAAGACATCACGCAAAACCGACATCACGCTCAACATTCGCGACCAGATCCGTGTGGACATGCAGCTTGACGTGGGGGAACTGACGGAAACCGTGGAAGTGACCGCCCCGGTTGTGGCGCTGCAGACCGAAAACGCGGTGGTGGGGGAGATGGTCACCGGGACGCAAATGGTGGCCCTTTCCACCAACACGCGGAACTTTCTGAACCTGGCCGCCCTGGTGCCGGGCGCCTCCAGCACGCAGCCGCCCTTCAATCTGCCGGTGGGCGTCAGCTCGAACGCCAGCATTTCCTTCAACGGTACGCGTGCGTCGCAGAACGTCTGGCGCGTAGACGGACAGGAGAACTACGACCGCGGATGCGGCGGTTGCATCGCTGTGCTCCCCTCTATGGATGCGATTGCCGAATTCAAGGTGCAGACTGCGAATACGGAAGTGGACACCGGCTTCGGGACGGCGGGGCAAATCAACGTATCGATCAAGTCGGGGACGCGGGAATTTCACGGGACGTTTTACGAGTTTTTCCGGAATGACAAGCTGGACGCGGCGAATTTCTTCACCAATCTTGCCGGACGGCCCAAACCTCACCTCCGCTTGAACACCTTCGGGTACAACATCGGCGGGCCGGTGAAGATCCCCGGGCTGCACAAAGGCGAGCCAAGGACGTTCTTTTTCTGGTCTCAGGAGTGGCGGAAGCTGCGCCGGGGCCGCACGTTCTTCGTACCGGCCGTGCCGCGCGCCATGCGGGACGGCGACTTCAGCTCCTGGCCGAATCCCCTCCGCGATCCGGACAACAACAACCAGCCCTTCCCCGGGAACCGGATCCCGGCCGACCGCATTGACCCTAACGCCCGGATCCTGGGCGCGCCGGATTTCCTGTTTCCGCTGCCCACTTCGGGCAACTTCTTTGCCAGCTCCTTCGCCACGCCGACGAACGTACGCGACGAGATTCTTCGAATTGACCACCACATCTCGGAAAAGCACCAGGTCTTTTTCCGGTTCATTTTCGACTGGGTGAAGCAGACGGAAGCCACCACGATGTGGACGGGCTCCACCTACCCGACGGTGGGCACGCTTTTCACGAATAATCCCAAGGCCTTTCACTGGCAGCTCACCTCGACCATCAGTCCGCGCGTGGTCAATGAAGCATCCTTCAACTTCCTCCGCCAGCCGCTGAACCTGACGCCCACGGGGACGTTCCGTCGGCCGGCGGAACTGAAGATTCCGGAACTGTTTCCGGACAACCGCGCCAACCGGCTGCCCAACATCTTTCTGAACGGACCGGCGCTGGGCGTCAACGTGGATTTCGGCTCCTGGCCGTGGGACAACTGGCTGAACACGTATCATTACCGCGACAACGTGATCATGAATCTGGGCGATCACACCCTCACCTTCGGCGGCCAGTTCATGCCTTACACCAAAGCGCAGGATCTGTTCGGGCCCACGCAGGGATCATTCACGTTCAACGGAAGCGTCACGGGCCACGAGTTTGCGGATTTTCTGCTGGGCAGGGCATTCTCCTACAACGAACTGAGCGAGCAAACCATGCCCAAATACCTCACGCGCCGGGGCGTGTTGTGGATCAACGACACATGGCGCGTGTCTCCCAAATTGACGTTGAACCTCGGGCTGCAGTGGGCTGCCATGCCACACGCCTACGAAGAGAAAGACCGCGTGGCGAGCTTCTATCCCGAACGCTATGACCCGGCCAAGGCGCCGCAGGTGGACTCAGCGGGCCGCATTGTGGAAGGCACCGGAGACCTGCTAAACGGCATCGGACTGGCCGGCAAGAACGGCATTCCGCGCGGGCTCGTCAAAAACCACTGGAAGCTGTTCATGCCGCGCATCGGTATCGCCTGGCGGCCCATCGGGGACAACACCGTCATCCGGCTCGGGTACGGCATGTTCACGGAGGGGATTCAGGGCAACGATATTTACAACGTAGCTCCGAATCCTCCGTTCGCAACAACGGCGAGTATCTTCAACACGTTGCTGAGCAACCCGGGCGGCGGTGCGCGGGCTCTGTTCCCGCCCAATATGACGATCTACGACTTCAACTACAACATGCCGCAGGTTCACCAGTATAACTTCGGTGTGCAGCGCCGCATCGCCAGCGGGGTCGTGTTTTCCGTCGCATACGTGGGGACCAAGGGTACGTACCTCCAGAGCACGCGGAACCTCAACCAGCCGTTCCCCGAGGGTGCGGCTCTCGTGCTGGCGGGGCGCGCCAATGTGAACCAGGTGCGGCCGTTCCGGGGTTACGGAAACCTGAACATGTACTACAACGGGACCAACTCGAACTATAATTCGCTGCAGGTGAGTTTCCGTACGGAAAACTACAAGGGCCTCACGCTGCAGACTGCCTACACTTGGTCCCACGCGATTGATTACGTGAGCGGCGACGTTCCGGGCAATGCACACCAGAACAGCTACAATCCCAAGGCCGAACGGGGCAACAGCAACTTCGACCGCCGGCACATGCTGGTGCTCAGTTACCTCTATGACCTGCCGTTCTTCCGCAACGCTTCGGGTGCTCTGAGGGCGGTGCTCGGCGGGTGGCAGCTGTCGGGGATCACCAGCTACCAGACGGGAACGCCGTTTAACGTCACCCTGCCGGGCGACAACGCGGGTGTCGGGGGTACGTTCTACCGTCCCGATGTGGTCCGCAATCCCAACCTGCCCGGTGACCAGAGAACACGCGAGCGGTTCTTCGATCCGGCTGCGTTCGCCCGCCCGCCGGTGGGTGCCTTCGGGAATGCGGGACGCAACATCGTGTATGGCGACGGGCTGCGGAATTGGGATCTGTCGGTCCTTAAGAACTTCTCCAGGATCTTCGGCAGGGATTCCACGTACCTGCAATTCCGGCTGGAGTTGTTCAACGCATTCAACACGACGCAGTTCAACGGGTACTTGACCTCGTTCGGAGCGGCCGGCTTCGGTAGCGCCAACTCGGCGCGCGACGCCCGCAGCATCCAGCTTGCCCTGAAGCTGTACTATTGAGGAGTGAGGGCGCGGCGGGCCGGCCTGCTGGCCGGCGCAGCATTCTTGGCAGGGCTGCCGGGCCTTCGAGCCGGACAAAGCCCGGCAGCCCTCAACGAGGCGGGAGTTCAGGCGCTCCGGCAGGGTGACTACGGCGCCGCGCTGAATCTGTTTCGCGAGGCGGCGAGGCTGGCGCCCGCCGAGAAGACATTCCAGTTTAATCTCGGCCTCACGCTGTTCCGGATGAACCGCTTCGCCGAGGCGCTCGCCCCGCTCAAAGCGGCCGCCCAAGAAACTTCGCTGGCTGAGGAGGCCCGGTATCTCGAAGGAGTCGCGCTTTTTTACCTGGGCCGTCTTTCCGAAAGCGCCGCAATCCTGGAATCGTTGCGCACCCACACAAAATACGGCGAAAACACCCTGTATCTGTTGACCGAAGCATACCGCCTGCTGCGGCAAGCCCCGGAGGCGCAGCGTGCTTTTACGGAGCTGGCCTCCCGCTATCCGGATTCGG
>JBBIJF010000049.1:0-18496 GCA_037446115.1 Acidobacteriota bacterium
ACCTACACCAGCGCTTCCAGGCGCCGGATCCGTTCCTCCGTAGAAGGATGCGTGGAAAACAGGCGCATCAGAGCCTGGCCGCTGAACGGCTTGATGATGAACATGTGGGCGGTTGCCGGCGAGGCGTCCAGAGGAATACGCCTGGACCAGTGCTCCAGCTTGCGCAGTGCGCTGATCAGCCCCCACGGGCCGCCGGCATAGCGGGCCGCGGTCGCATCCGCGGAGTATTCCCGCGTCCGCGAGATCGCCATCTGGATCAACAGCGCGGCGATGGGCGCCAGGATCATCATGAACAGCAGCGCGAAGGCGTTGCCGCGGTTGTCCTCCTCGTGGCGTCCGCCGCCGAAGAAGAACGCCATGCGGGCCAGCATGGTGATCGCCGCCGCAATCGTCGCGGCCACGGAACTGATGAGGATGTCGCGGTTTTTGATGTGACCAAGCTCGTGGGCGATCACGCCCTCCAGTTCGCGATCGTCCATCAGCTCGAGCAGACCTGCCGTGAACGCCACCGAGGCGTGACTGGGATTGCGCCCCGTGGCAAAAGCGTTGGGTGAAGCCTCGGGAATCAGCCACAGCTTCGGCATCGGGATTCCCATCTTCAGGCACAGGTTCTGGACAAGCGGCGCCACCCGCCGCCACACCTGGGCATTCTCCGCTTCCGTCACCGGCCGGGCGCCGTACATCCGAAGAGCAATCTTGTCGGAGAAAAAGTAGCTGACCCCGTTCATCAGCACCGCCAGCCCCAGGCCCAGGTACAGGCCGTCGCGCCCGGCGACGGCTTCGCCGCCCACAAGCAGAAGCCCGCTCAACAATCCGAGCAGCAGCACGGTCTTGACGCCGTTCATGTGTGTCTCACCCTCTCAAGGACGATTTTGACACAAGGCGGGGCGAGGGCGTCAAATTTCAGCCCGAACGCCTTGCCGTCCCCATGCACCTGATAAGGCGGGCTTGTACGAGGGTTCTAGGATTTTCGTTCTATTACGAAAGCCCCCTGTGGATCGCAATCGCAGTACGCAAGAACCACGGTAAATCGGGCCCTCCCGGGCTACAATCGCCTGAGAGGAGCCCAATGATCAAGGCGTGGCGAGTGGCGAAAACGGTGTTGTTCTGTGTTGGTCTTTGCGCGAGTGTTTCACTCGTTCAGGCGAGCGTGCTGACTTTTGGTTTCCAGTGCATCACGAACAACAGCAACGCGAATTGCCTCATCGGCGAAGCTCAGCTCTTCGTGGACGTCGTAGGTTTCGGAAGCTCGACCACCGTCGGCACACAGACGATCACCCCTCAAACGAATGAGGTCGTGTTCCGCTTCTACAACATCGGACCGGCCAATTCGTCTATTACCGACGTCTATTTTGACGACGGCTCCTTGCTGGCCCTTTTCTCGATCTTCAACATGACCGGCGTGAGCTTCAGTCAGGGAGCAACGCCGTCAAACCTTCCGGGAGCCAATAACGTCAGCCCGGCTTTCCAGGTGACGCAGGGATTTTCAGCTGATTCCGACGCACCGGTCCAGCAGAAGGGCGTCAATCCCAGCGAAGCCCTGGGAATTTTGTTCACCCTGCAAAGCAATAAGACTTGGAACGATGTGATCGGCGATCTCAGCTCGGGAGCACTGCGGATCGGCATTCACGTCCAAGGCTTTCAGTCGGGTGGAAGCGAATCGTTCGTCAACGACCCGAACCCGATCCCCGAACCTGCAACCCTCGGGTTGGTCGGGGCTGGGCTCCTGCTGCTGGGCTGGCGCAAGCGCAAAACTTCCTGAATAGGAGCATGACAAGTTCGGCCGGCAAGCCCGGGGACCCGAGCGTGCCGGCCGATTGCCTTACTCGTCACTCCTTCGCCACTTCCACTTTGACGCTCCGCGGCTTGGCCGCCGCTTTCTTGGGCAGCGTGATCGTCAGCACCCCGGACTTGTACTCGGCTTTCACCTTCTCGGTGTCCACCGTGTCCGGCAGCGTGAAGTAGCGGGCAAAGGAGCCGTAGCCGCGCTCGATGCGGTGATAGCCGACCCCTTTCTCCTCCTTTTCGAACTTGCGCTCGCCCTTGAGCGTCAGGGTGTCGTTCTCGATCTGGATGTCCACGTCTTTCATGTCCACCTCGGGCAGGTCTGCCTTGAGGATCACCGCATCATCGGTTTCCAGCACATCGACCGGCGGACTCCACGGCCGCTGCGACCGCGGCTCGCTCAGAAGCCGGGAAACGGTATCGAACAACTGCAGCGACGGGAACTCGAACAGCTCCCGCCAGGGATCCTGTTTGGAGTACTTCGTGATTGCCATAGGCCCTCTCACCTCCTTTATCCAATTACTATCATAAAATATGAGTGAGATTTTGTCAACAGCAGACGAAAAAGAAAGCGTGCCGAAAATAAATGGCACGCCTTCAATCAGATAAAGACTATTTGTGCGGCTACTCCCGGCCTTCCTCCGACTCCCGACCCTCTTGCATGGCCTTTAATCGCTCTTCCCTTCGGCGCCGCCGTTCGGCTGCACGCTTGACCAGTTCGCTTCCCACCAGCTCGAGCATGGCCTGCTCAGCGCCATCTCCTCGGCGCCAGCCCAGGCGCACCACACGGGTATAGCCGCCGTTGCGTGGCATAAAGCGAGGCCCGAGCTTGTCGAACAGCTTCTGGACCGAACCGGGAGTCTCCAGGAAAGCGGCCGCCTGACGCCGTGCGTGAAGCGTTCCCCGCTTGGCGAGCGTGATCATTTTGTCCACCAGGGGCTTGGCCGCCTTGGCTTTCGCGACGGTGGTGATGACGCGCTCCTGCTCAATGACGCTCGTCACCAGACCTCTCAGCAGTGCCTTGCGGGCCGCCGGGTCCCGGCCGAGCTTGAATCCACCCTTGCGGTGCCTCATTCCTGAGCCTCCCGTTCCGCAGCGGTTTCGAATTCCCGCGGCCCTCCGCCCACCGGCTGCTCCTCGCCGGCCCCACGCCGCATCGCGGCCGCCGGAAAGATGGGACGCCCCTGAGCGTCAAATTTCATGCCGAGGGACAGTCCGAGACCGGCCAGGATCTCCTTGATCTCATTGAGGGATTTGCGGCCGAAATTCTTGGTGCGGAGCATCTCGGCTTCGGTCTTTTGCACCAGGTCGCCGATCGTCTGAATGTTGGCGTTCTTCAGGCAGTTGTACGAGCGCACGCTGAGTTCGAGCTCCTCGACCGAGCGGTTCAGAATCTCGCGAAGCTGGCTGAGCGCCCGCTCGCCCGGCTCCTCGGCAGCCTCGGGCAGCTCCTCGAAGTTGATGAAGATGTTCATGTGGTCCTTGATCAGCTTCGCCGCCTGGCCGATGGCATCCTGGGGCGAGACGGCGCCGTTGGTCCAGACCTCCAGGGTGAGCTTGTCGTAGTCGGTGAGCTGGCCCAGACGCGCCGCCTCGACCGTGAAGTTCACCTTCCGCACGGGCGAGTGGACCGAATCAATGGGAATGAACCCGAGCGGCAGATCCTCGTCGAAGTTGCGATCGGCGCTCACGTAACCGCGCCCCTTTTTCAGGCGCATCTCGATGTGGAGCTTGCCGTTTTCGCCCACCGTGGCGATGTGTACATTGCGGTCGAGCACCTCCACATCGGGGTCGGTCTCGATCTGGCCGCTGAACACCTCGCCGGGCTGCTCCACGTGCAGCCGCGCCATGCGCACGCCGTCGCCGCTCATCTTGAACGGCACCTGCTTGAGGTTCAGGATGATGTCGGTGGCGTCCTCCGTCACCCCCGGAATCGGGCTGAACTCGTGCGGAACCCCTTCGATGCGCACGGCCGTGATGGCCGCCCCTTCGATGGCGCTCAGCAGCACGCGCCGCAAGCTGTTGCCGATGGTCGTGCCGAAGCCCCGTTCAAAGGGCTGCGCCGTAAACATGCCGTAGCGGTCCGTCAACGTCTCGGTGTTGGCTACGAGCCGCTTGGGCTTTTGAAACGCTCGGAACATAGATTCCATCTCCTTGCTCCCGGCGCCGGAGCCGCACTTCCGGCGCCCCTTGCCTCACTTGGAGTACAACTCCACCACCAGTTGTTCGTTCAACTGGATCTGCACAATCTCGTCGCGCCGCGGCATGCCGATGACCCGTCCCCGGAGGGCCTCGCGGTCCACCTCCAGCCAGCTCGGCACGGGAGCGTGAGCCGTGGCATCCCGGGCCGCCAGAATCGTCGGATTCTGCTTGCTCTTCTCCCGCACCTCGATGACGTCGTTGGGTCTCACGGTGAAAGAGGGAATGTTCACCTTGCGCCCGTTGACCAGGATATGGCCGTGGCGCACCAGCTGGCGGCACTGGGCGCGGCTGGTGCCGAACCCCATGCGGTAGACGACGTTGTCCAGTCGCCGCTCGAGCAGCGCCAGCAGATTTTCGCCCGTGATACCCTTCATCTGGGCCGCCTTCTCAAACAGGTTCCGGAACTGCCGTTCCAGCACCCCGTAGACGCGCCGCAGCTTCTGCTTTTCCCGAAGCTGCAAACCATAGCCCACCACTTTGGGCCGCCGCGCCTTGCCGTGCTGCCCGGGCGGAAAATTACGCCTTTCGATGGCGCACTTCTCCGTGTGACAGCGTTCGCCTTTCAAAAACAGTTTCATGCCCTCACGCCGGCACAACCGGCAGACCGGGCCGAGATACCGAGCCAAGGTTACCTCCTTGTTGTCCTGCTCCGGTGCAGTTTACAGTCCCCTCGGAGACCTTCCTCCTGCTTGCCTCAGACGCGCCGCCGCTTCGGGGGGCGGCACCCGTTGTGCGGGATGGGCGTCACGTCCCGGATCGCCTTCACCTCCAGGCCGGCCGTGGCGAGCGCCCGGATGGCGGACTCGCGCCCCGCACCCGGCCCGCTGATGTGGACGTCCACGGTTCGCATCCCCATCTCACGAGCCTTGTTGGCCGCCGCCAGCGACGCCTGCTGGGCGGCAAACGGCGTTCCCTTCCGGGACCCCCGGAAACCCAGGGCGCCGGCGCTCGACCAAGCCACGACGTTGCCCGCCGGATCCGTCACCGTCACGATCGTGTTGTTGAACGTAGCCTGAATGTGGACGATGCCCACCGGCACGTTCTTTTTCTCTCGCTTTTTGAAAACTTTTTTCTTCGCTGGTGCTTTCGCCATTTTCCCTCAAGCTGCGTTTCAGGTCTTGGCCGTGGATTTCCGTTTGTTGGCGATCGTGCCGCGCCGCGGTCCCTTGCGGGTCCGCGCGTTGGTATGCGTGCGCTGGCCTCGCACCGGAAGGCCGCGCCGGTGGCGCAGCCCGCGGTAGGTGCCCATCTCGATCAGCCGCCGGATGTTCATCTGAATCTCCTTGCGGAGATCGCCTTCCACCGCCCCTTCCTCCTCAATAATCTGCCGGATCCGGGTGATCTCGTCTTCGGTCAGCTCACCGATCTTCTTGTCGGGATCCACACCCGCGCGGTACAGGATCGAGCTGGACCGCGAGCGGCCGATCCCGTAAATATAGGTCAGCCCGATGAGGGCCCGCTTCTTCGGCGGAAGATCCACGCCTGCAATTCTGGCCATTTCCCTTCTCCCTTCAGCCTTGCCGCTGCTTGTGCTTGGGATTGCTGCAGATGACCCGCACCACACCGTGGCGGTGGATCACCTTGCACTTGTCGCAAATCTTTTTCACCGATGCCCGCACTTTCATGCCGTCCTCCTCATGACCGCCTGCGCTTATCGCGGCTCCAAAACTCTGACGATCCTCCCCCGCCCGGGATCGTGGGGAGCAAGCTCGACCAGCACCTGGTCCCGGGGCCGGAGGCGCACAAAATTCACCTTCCCGGCGCCGGCCGCGTGGGCCACCACCTGCGAGCGGTCTTCCAGCTCCAGGCGGTAGGCCGCGTTCGGCAGCAGCTCGAGCACCGTCGCTCGCACGCCTTTCCGCCCCTCACGCCGTTCTCCGTATTCCATCGCACCCCTCAAGGCCGGGTCAGCACCCACGGCCCGTTCGAAGTCACCGCCACGCAATGCTCAAAATGAGCCGAGTAGGATCCGTCGCGCGTGGCGGCCGTCCAGCCATCCTTGAGGATGCGCGTCTCCGGACGGCCCGCGTTGACCATCGGCTCGATCGCCAGCACCATGCCTTCCTTCAAGCGCGGGTTGTCGTTCTTGCGATCCACGTAATTGGGGATCTGCGGCTCCTCATGGAGCTGCGTCCCGATGCCGTGGCCCACAAATTCCCGTACCACGGAAAATCCGTTCGCCGTCACGTGCCGCTCGACGGCGCTCGAAATGTCCAACAGCCGGTTGCCGGCGCGCGCCTGTTGGATCGCCGCCTCCAGAGCCTCCTGCGTCACGCGCAACAGGCGCCGGGTCTCTTCGCTGACTTCGCCCACCGGTACGGTGATGGCCGAGTCGCCGTAATAGCCATCCAGCTCCACGCCGGTATCAATCGCGACGACGTCTCCCTTCTTCAGCACGCGCTTGGGCGAAGGCATGCCGTGCACGATCTCGTCGTTGACCGACGTACAAAGCACGAACGGATACCGGGCCCCCACCGCCGGCACGAAGTAGTTTTTGAACGCGGGTCGTGCCCCGGCGTCCCGGATCATTTTTTCCGCGGCCTTTTCCAGATCGTAGGTGGTCACACCTTCCTGGACCATCGCGGCCAGCTCGTTCAGGATCCGCCACACCAGAAGCCCCGCGCGCCGCATCTTCTCCAGCTCTTCGGGCGACTTCCGCGTGATCATCGCGCCTCCACCAGCCCGGCGATCTCCTCGGTGATCGCCTCCACGGGCCGGCTGTTGGCTTCCACCTCATGAAACCGGCTCGACGTGCGCGCAAAGTAATCTAGCAGTGGCCGCGTCTGGTGCTCATAAGCCTCCAGCCGCCTCTGGATCACTTCCTCCCGGTCGTCCGGGCGGGCCACCAGCGCGCCGCCGTCCCGGTCGCAAACACCGGGCCGCTTGGGCGGGTTCGACACGAGGTTATAGACGGCGCCGCAGCGGGCACACTGCCGCCGCGCCGCGAGCCGCGCTATAACTTCATTGTAATCCACTTTCAAATGCACTACCACTTCGCGGATCCCCCGCGCGCCCAGAAGCTGGTGCAGCTTCTCCGCCTGGGCCAGAGTCCTCGGATATCCGTCCAGAATCACGCCGCGCTGCGCCTCCGGCCGGTCCATCTCGGCTTCCACCAGCCGGCTGACCAGTTCGTCGGGAACCAGCTGCCCCGCCTCCATCAGCGCCTTGACCTCGTGTCCCAGTTCGTCGTCGGCTTCCACATGTTCCCGCAGCAGGTCGCCCGTGGAGATGTGCAGCAGGCCGAAGCGGTCCGCCAAGGCTTTGGCCTGCGTTCCCTTGCCTGATCCAGGTGCACCGAACAGCACCACGGCCACCCGGCTGTCTTCTCCCGTCATACGCCGGGACTCGATCTGTTCTTGGCGGGCGGCGGAAAGTCCGCTGAATCTTAAAACACGCTCCGTCGGCCGCGAATCCGTCCCGCCCGCGGCGTGAATCCTTCGTAGTGGCGCATGATCAGCTGCGCCTCGATCTGGTTCACCGTATCCATGGCCACCCCCACCACGATCAGCAGGGAGGTGCCGCCGAAGTAAAACGTCACCCCCAGGCCGTCCAGAAGCCAGCGCGGGAAATGAGCGTCAATCCAGTTACCCACCAACGGCAGGTGCTGGAGGGCGATGCCGGAAATCATGATCTGCGGAATCAGACTGAGCAACGACAGGTACAGCCCGCCCACCAGGGTAATCTTCGTCAGGATCTTGTTGATGTACTCGGCGGTGTTCCGTCCCGGCCGGATCCCGGGAATGAAGCCGCCGTACTTGCGCATGTTGTCCGCCGCTTCGTTCGGATTGAAGATGATCGAAACGTAGAAGAAACAGAAGAATACGATCCCGGCGACGAACAGAACCATATACAGCGGTTCCCGCGTTCCGAGCGCCGCCAGCATGCCGCTCAGCCAGGGATTGTTCTTCACCCAGGGCACCAGGGCAAGCGTCTGCGGAAACGCCAGGATCGAGGAGGCGAAAATCACCGGAATGACGCCCCCTGCGTTGACCTTGAGCGGCAGGTGCGTGGACTGGCCCCCGAGCATCCGCCGCCCCACCACCCGCTTGGCGTACTGCACGGGAATGCGCCGCTCGCCGCGCTCCACCAGAACGATGAAGGCCACCACCGCCACCATGATGATGAGGATGATCAGCGTCTGCAGCGGACTCCACTGGCGCGTCACGAACACGTTCGTGTAAATCTCACCGATGGCGTGAGGCAGCCCCACCACGATGCCCGCGAAGATAAGCAGCGACATGCCGTTGCCGATCCCCCGCTCGGTGATCTGCTCGCCCAGCCACATGATGAAGGCTGTGCCCGTCGTCAGCGTCAGCATCGTCATCAGGATGAAGCCCCAGCCCGGGTTCAGCACGAAATCGCCCTGGCTGGACTGGAGCGCCGTAGCGATGCCGAACGACTGCATCATGGAGAGCCCCACCGTCAGGTAGCGGGTCCATTGCGTGATCTTGCGGCGGCCCAGTTCCCCCTCTTTCTGCAACTTCTCGAGCGTGGGGATCACCACCGTCAGCAGCTGGAGGATGATGGACGCCGTGATGTAGGGCATGATCCCCAGCGCGAAGATGGTCAGCCGCCGGAACATGCCGCCGGAAAACAGGTCAATGAAGCCGAACAGGGTCCCCTGATTCTGCTGGAAGAACTCCTCCAGGCGGTACGTGTTGATGCCCGGCGTGGGAATATGGCCGCCGACGCGGTACACCGCCAGCAGCGCCAGCGTGAACAGCACGCGTTTGCGGAGATCGGGGATGCGAAAGACGTTCGCAACCGCCTCGAAGAATTTCCTCATAACCCATCCGCCTTTCGACGGCGTCCTTAGGCCCGGCTACCCGCCGGCGGACTCGATGTACTCCACCTTGCCGCCCGCCGCCTCGATCTTGCTCACGGCCGTCTTGGAAAACCGGTGCGCGCGCACCACGACCGGGCGGTTCAACTCGCCCTCACCCAGTACCTTCAGGCCGTCGCGGAGATTCTTGATCACGCCCATTTCCATCAGCACCGAGGGCGTGAAGGTGTCGCCTTCCAGCTCCTGCAGGCGCCCGACGTTGACGATCGCGTATTCTTTGCGAAACACGTTGGTGAATCCGCGTTTGGGAAGCCGGCGGTGCAACGGCATCTGGCCGCCTTCAAAGCCCCGCATCTGCCGGAATCCGGATATGGACCGCTGCCCTTTGGTTCCGCGGCCTGCCGTTTTGCCGCGCCCGGAACCCATTCCCCGCCCCACACGCCGCTTGGCGTGCTTTTGTCCGGGGGGCGGCTTGAGCTGACTCAGATTCATTGCGTACTCCCTTCCCCGATCACGGTCACCAGATGCGGGATCTTGGCCACCATGCCGCGAAACACGGGCGTGTCGGGCCGCTCCACCACCTGGTTCAGACGCCGCAAGCCCAAAGCCCGCACGATCCGCTTGTGGCGTTCCGGCGTGGCAATCGGGCTGCGCACCAGTTTGATCTTGATGGTTCCCTGAGGCATCGCTCACCTACAGCAGTTGATCCAGGGGAACGCCGCGCAGGTCGGCCACCGCCTGCCGGTCCCGCAGTTGCTCCAGCGCATCCATGGTGGCCTTGACCACATTATGCGGGTTGTGCGATCCGATGCACTTGGTCACCACATTCGGAATCCCGGCCACCTGCATCACCGCTCGTACCGGACCTCCGGCGATGACGCCCGTGCCTTCCGGCGCCGGCTTGAGCAACACCAGGCCCTTTCCGAACTTCCCCAGCACCGCGTGCGGAATCGTGCTCTCCAGCACATTGATCTTCCGCAGATTTTTTTTGGCGGCCTCGATACCTTTCTTAATGGCGGCGGGAACCTCCTTGGCTTTGCCCGTCCCGTAGCCTACCACTTTGGCCTCCGGATCCCCCACCACCACCAGGGCCGAAAAGCTCAGGTTCTTGCCCCCTTTCACCACCTTGGTGACGCGGTTAATCGAGACCACCTCCTCTTTGAGGTTGAGGTTCTGGGGGCTGATGCGCTTGGTGAGAATGGCCGGCATAGGCTAGAACTCCAATCCCGCCTCGCGCGCCGCTTCCGCCAGGGCCTTCACACGCCCGTGATACAGATAGCCGCCGCGATCGAAGACCACCCGGCGGATGCCTTTGGCCAAGGCCCGCTCCGCCACCAGACGCCCCACCACGCGCGCCCCGGCCAGGTTCCCGCCTCCCGCCACGCCTTCCTCGAGCGAAGACGCAGCCGCCAGCGTGTGGCCCCGCGTGTCGTCAATCACCTGCGCATAGATATGCTGCAAGCTGCGGAACACGCTCAACCGCGGCCGCTCCGCCGTACCCCGCACGCGCTTGCGAATGCGGCGGTGGATCCGCAGCCGCATTTCATTTCGGGAAAGCTTCTTGATCATTTTGCTCCGGCACCTGTCTTGCCCACTTTCTTGCGCAGCACCTCTCCGGTGTAGCGGATGCCCTTGTTTTTGTAGGGGTCCGGCGGCCGCAGCGCCCGGATGTTGGCCGCCACCTGCCCGACCAGCTGTTTATCGGCGCCGCTCACCACAAGGTGCGTTTGCCGCTCCACCTTGACTTCGATTCCCTCCGGCAGCAGCATCTCGATAGGATGCGAGTAGCCGAGGGCGAAGGTCACGATCCGGCCTTTGGCTTCGGCCCGGTATCCGATCCCCACAATGTCCAGCTCTTTGCTGAAGCCGCTTGAAACGCCCTGCACGGCATTGGCGGCGAGCGCCCGCGTCAGACCGTGCAGCGCCGCATGTTTGTCCGCTTCTCGCTGCACGACCAGCGCACCGTTCCGGCGCTCCACGCGGATTCCCGGCGGAATTGGCACGGCCAGCTTGCCCTTGGGCCCTTCCACCACGAGTTCCCGGCCGATCTGCACTTTGACGCCGGGGGGCAACGTGATCGGTTTGTTCCCTATCCGCGACATGGCTTCCTCCCGGCCCGCAAACCGCCCGCTACCAGATCTGGCACAGGAGCTCTCCTCCCACGCCCGCCTTGCGCGCCTGTCGCCCGGTCATGACTCCTTGCGGCGTCGTCAGGATGTTGATCCCCAGCCCGCCGAGCACGTGCGGAATTTCCCGCCTGCCTACGTAGACGCGACACCCCGGCCGGGAAACCCGCTCCAGGTGCGAGATCAGCGGGCGGTTATCGGGCCCGTATTTCAAATAAATCCGGATCAGCTTCCGCGCCCCTTCCTCAGCCAGCTTGTAGTTCTGGATGTAGCCTTCCTCCCGGAGGATGCGGGCAATCTCCAGCTTGAGCCGCGAGGCGGGCACGTCCACTTTGGGATGCCGTGCCTTGAGCGCGTTGCGGATCCGCGTCAGCATGTCCGCGATCGGATCAGAAGTCATCTTGCCGCCCTCCTCTGCCGTTCACCAACTGGCCTTGATCACTCCGGGGATTTCCCCGGCCAAGGCGAGCTGGCGGAAACAGATCCGGCAGAGTCCGAATTTCCTCATGTAGCCGCGCGGTCGCCCGCAGCGGAAACAGCGGTTGCGATGGCGGCAGCGCAGCTTCGGCTTGCCGGCCTGTTTGGCCTTCAGCAGCTTCAAATCCTTGGCGATCTTGGCAGTCGTGGCCATCCGTGCTTTCTTTACCTCCTACTGCCGGAACGGCATGCCCAAATGCCGGAGCAGCGATAACGCCTCGGCATCCGTCCGGGCGGTGGTCGTGATAGAAATGTTCATCCCCTTCAGTTTGTCAACCTTGTTGTAATCAATCTCCGGGAAGATCAGCTGGTCGCGGATGCCCAGCGTGTAGTTGCCGCGCCCGTCGAAAGACTTCGTCGAAACTCCGCGAAAGTCCCTCACGCGCGGCAGCGCCACGTTCACCAGGCGGTCGAAAAACTCGTACATGCGGTCCCCGCGCAGCGTCACCATGCAGCCGATGGACATGCCGGCCCGCAGCTTGAAGGCGGCGATGGATTTCCGGGCTTTGGTCACCACAGGGCGCTGGCCGGTGATGAGCGCCAGTTCGTTTACGGCGCCGTCCATGAGCTTGGGGTTCTGCGTGGCCTCCCCCAGCCCGATGTTCACCGTGATCTTTTCGAGTTTCGGCACCGCCATCACGTTCTTGTAGCCGAACTCCTTCATCAGGGCCGGGACCACCCTCTCCTTATAAAGTTCTTTGAGTCTTGCGGCCATAGTTGCTTTGGCTTCCGCCTCTCAGCGTTTCGGCTCGAGCGGCGCTCCGCACTTGCGGCAGATGCGAGTCCGCCGGGCCTTGCCCGCCACGATCTCGACCTTGTGGCCGATGCGCACGGGCCGGTTGCAGGAACTGCACACAATCATGACGTTGGAGACCGCGATGGGGCTTTCCCGCTCCGCGATGCCTCCTTTGATCTGGCGCGCCGGATTGGCGCGGGTGTGCCGCTTCACCAGCATCACCCCTTCCACCAGCACCCGACCCCGCCGGCGGTCCACGCTCAGCACCCGGCCGGTCTTGCCCCGGTCGCGTCCGGCGATCACCTTCACAATGTCGTTCTTGCGGATTTCGATCCGCCGGGGGATGCTGCGTGGCTGCGCACGCCGTGCCATCTCAGATCACCTCCGGCGCCAGAGAAACGATCTTCATGAACTTCTTGTCGCGCAGTTCGCGGGCCACCGGACCGAAGACGCGCGTCCCGATCGGCTCGCCCGCCTCGTTGATGAGCACCGCCGCGTTGGAGTCGAACCGGATGTAGGTGCCATCCTTGCGACGCGTCTCTTTTTTCATGCGTACGATCACGCAGCGCACCACCTTACCCTTCTTGATGGGCGAATCCGGAGCCGCCTCCTTGACGCTCGCCGTCACCACGTCACCCAGGCCGGCCCGCAAACCGACGTCGCCGCCCCGGGGCAGGATGCACTGCAGCTTTCGGGCCCCGCTGTTGTCGGCCACCTCCAGAATGGTTCGCATTCCGATCATGGTGCTCTCTCCTTACGACTTGGCCGGGCGTTGCGGCGCACCCGCAACGCTGTCCGCCTCCAGCTCCTCGGGCTCCACGGCGACCTGCGCGGCCCGCCGCACGATCTCCACCAGCCGCCAGCGCTTGAGCCGGCTCAAGGGCCGGGACTCCACGATCCGGACCACATCCCCCATCCGCGCTTGGTTATTTTCATCGTGCGCATAAAACTTCTTGCGCTTGGTGATGATCCGCTTGTACAGCGGATGCGGCACTCTCCGGCTGACTTCGACCACAATCGTCTTCTGCATCTTGTCGGAGACGACGACGCCCACCTTTTCGTTTTTCCGCGACGCTGCCGTGGCTTCGCTCATCGCCTGCCTCCCGCCGGGGCGGCCGCCGCCAGCTCCCGCTCCCGCAAAATCGTCAACACGCGCGCCCGGTCTTTCTTGAGCGCGCGGTATTTTTTCAGGGCCTCGGTCTGCCCCAGCGATAACTGCATCCTGAGCCGGAACAACTGCTCGGTGATCTCCCGGAGCTGAACCTGGAGTTCGTTGGTGTCGAGCTCGCGAAATTTCTCCGCTCGCATCTCAGCCCTCCAGACCCGGGCGCACCACCAGCCGGCACGGAACGGGAAGCTTGTGCGCCGCCAGGCGCATGGCCTCCTCGGCAACCTCGCGGCTGACGCCTTCCATCTCAAACAGGATCTTGCCGGGGCGCACCACCGCCACCCAGTGATCCGGTGCACCCTTTCCTTTCCCCATACGAGTTTCCGCCGGCTTCTTGGTCACCGGCTTGTCCGGGAACAACCGGATCCAGACCTTGCCTCCGCGCTTGATAAACCGCGTCATGGCCACCCGGGCCGCCTCGATCTGCCGGTCGGTCACCCACGCGCAGCCGAGCGCCTTCAGCCCGTAGTCGCCGAAGGAAAGTTCCGCGCCGCGCCAGGCCTTGCCTTTCATGCGACCGCGCTGCTGCTTGCGGTACTTGACCTTCTTGGGCATCAACATCGGTCATTCACCTCCGCTTGCCGTTCAGCTCTGCGACCCGCCTTCCGCCTCCGTGCCCGGCTCCGGCGAGGCGTGTTCAGCCGCCTCGGGCGCCTGCTGCTTCAACTCATCCTTCCAGGCCGGCTGGGGCGGGCTCAGAGGCGGCGCCACTGCCCCTGCCGGACGCGCCGGCTGCGACAGCTCCGCCGGCGGCGGCTGGATCGGAGGTCCTCCGGACTCGGCCGCCGGCGCCCGCCGCTCCCTGCGCTCCCGCGGCGGCTGGCGGCGCGGCTCCGGCTCGCCGAACAGCGAAGGACGCATCTGAGACTCCAGAACCTCGCCCTTGTAAATCCAACACTTCACGCCGATCACGCCGTAGGTCGTGAACGCTTCCGCAAAGCCGTACTCGATGTCGGCACGGAGCGTGTGCAGCGGCAAGCGTCCCTGCAAATACCACTCGCTGCGTGCGATCTCGGCGCCGTTCAGCCGCCCGGAAACGCGCACTTTGATTCCCTTGCAGCCGAACCGCAAGGCCGAATCCACGGCTTTCCGCATGGCGCGCCGGAACGCCACACGCTTTTCCAGCTGCAGGGCGATGGACTCGGCCACCAGCTGCGGGTCCAGCTCCGGACGATGCACTTCCTGAATATCAATGAACACTTCCCGGCCCGTCTTCCGGGCCAGCTCCTGCTTGAGCTTTTCGATTTCCGCCCCCTTGCGTCCGATGATGATCCCCGGACGGGAAGTCCGGATGGTGATGCGCAGTTTGTTGCCGGGCCGGTCCACTTCGATGGCGCTGACGCCCGCCGCCTTCAGCCGCTCCCGCAGCGTGTCCTTCAGCTCCAGATCCTCCCGCAGGAGCCGGGCGTAGTCGTGCTTGGCAAACCAGCGCGAGCGCCAGGTCTTGGTGTATCCGAGCCGGAACCCGTAAGGATGAACCTTTTGTCCCATCGTCAACCCCCTGGCCGTCTCATTCGTCCGACACCGTCACCGCGATGTGGGCCATGCGCCGCTGGTAGCGGTGAGCCCGCCCCATCGGCGCCGGACGGATGCGTTTCATGCGCGGTCCCTCGTTCACGTAGGCCTCCCGCACCACCAGCTGGTCCACGTCCACATCCGCCGACTGATGCTGCGCGTTCGCAATCGCCGAGCGCAGCACTTTCTCCACCAGCGGGGCCACGCGCTTGTTGGTCGTGCGCAGCACCGTCAGCGCTTCGCCCGCCTTGCGGCCGCGGATCAGATCCACGACCAGGCGGGCCTTGCGGGGGGAAACTCGAATGTATCTTGCTTCCGCTCTGGCTTGCATGGCGTCCCTCATGCCGGCTTGGACGACTTTTCGGTCGCGGACTTCACCGGGTGGCCCTTGAACGTCCGCGTGGGAGCGAATTCGCCCAGCTTGTGCCCCACCATGTTCTCGGTGATATACACCGGAATGAACTTCTTGCCGTTGTGGACGGCAATGGTATGCCCCACAAACTCCGGCAAAATCGTCGAGCGCCGGGACCACGTCCGGATGACCTTCTTTTCGTTGCGCGCGTTCAACTCTGCCACCTTCCGGACCAGGTGGTCGTCGGCGAACGGTCCTTTTTTCAGCGATCGGCCCATCGTTTCCCGCCGTCCTTCCTCTCTATCTCTTCTTGGTCCGGTGCGCCACGATCCATTTCTCCGTGCGCTTGTTGCGCCGCGTCTTGTAGCCGCGCGTCGGCTGGCCCCACGGGGTGACCGGATGCCGCCCGCCCGACGTCTTTCCCTCACCTCCGCCGTGCGGGTGATCCACCGGATTCATGGAAACTCCACGGTTGTGGGGCCGGCGCCCCAGCCAGCGGCTGCGGCCCGCTTTGCCGAGCGAGACATTCTCATGGTCCAGATTGCCGACCTGGCCCACCGTCGCCATGCACCGCACGGAAACCTTCCGGATCTCCCCGGAAGGCAGCTTCAGCAGCGCGTACTCGCCCTCTTTGGAAACCACCTGCGCTTGGGCCCCCGCCGCCCGGGCCATCTGACCGCCCTTGCCAGGCCGGAGCTCGATGTTATGCACCACCGTCCCGGCGGGAATGTTCGCCAGCGGCAGCGCGTTGCCGGGCAAAATATCGGCATCCGGCCCGGACAGGACCGTCTGCCCCACGCTCAGGCCGACCGGAGCCAGGATGTAACGCTTCTCGCCGTCGGCGTAATGCAGCAGGGCGATCCGCGCCGACCGGTTCGGGTCATACTCAATGGCGGCCACCCGCGCCGGAACCCCGATTTTGTCCCGCTTGAAGTCAATGATGCGGTAACGGCGCTTGTGTCCGCCGCCCCGGAACCAGATGGTGATCTCGCCGCGGTTGTTCCGCCCCCCCGACTTCTTCTTGCCTTCAACCAGCGATTTCTCCGGCCGCTCCTTGGTGATGTCTTCCCGCGACAGCACGGTTTGAAAGCGCCGCGTGGAGGTCGTGGGGCGGTAGCTTTTGATCGGCATCTCAAATCTCCGCAAACTCCGGCACCTTCTCGCCGGCCTTCAGTCTCACGTAAGCTTTCTTCCAGTCCGGACGGTACCCCGCAAAGCGGCCGCGGCGGCGCAGCTTGCCGCGCTGGTTGAGCGTCCGCACCTCCTCGACTTTGACCTTGAACAGCTTCTCCACCGCCTGCTTGATCTCGGTCTTGTTGGCGTCGCGCGCCACCTCGAAACACAACGTCCGTGCCGTTTCCTTCTTGGCCACAGCCTTCTCGGTGACGATCGGCCTGCGGATGACTTCGTAAAGATTCATGGCGCCAGCGCCTCCGAAAGCTTCCGGGCCGCGGCCTCGGAAATCAGCACCTGCTGATGGCCGAGCAAAAGATAGGGATGCACTTCCCGGGAAGCCACCAGCGTCACGCCCGGCAGGTTGCGCGAGCCCAGCATCAGGTTTCGATTGTCCTCGCTGTCCACCAGCAGCACGGTGCGCCGCGCTTCGAGCCGTTCCAGCACCGCCCGTACGGTCCGGGTCTTGTGGTCCGGCAGCGAGAACTCCTTGATCACCTTCATCTCGCCGTCGCGCAGCTTGGCCGACAGGGCCGCCCGCAGTGCGCCGAGCTGCATCTTGCGCGGCAGCCGGTAGCTGTAGTCGCGCGGCACCGGGCCGTGCACCGTCCCGCCGTGCCGCCACAGGGGCGAACGGATCGAGCCCATGCGCGCCCGCCCCGTTCCTTTCTGCCGCCACAGCTTCCGGCCCGAGCCGGAAACCTCGCCCCGCACCTTGGTCTTGGCCGTGCCCCGCCGCAGGCACGCCAGGTAATGCCGGACCGACTCGTACAGCAGAGCCTCGTTCACCGGCGCTGCAAACACCGCGTCGGAGAGCTCCACTTCGCCCACCTTGCGGTTGTCGAGGTCAAAGACGTCCACCCGCGGCATCATTTCATCTCCTCGCACGCCGCACGATGACATAGCCGCCGTTCGGGCCGGGCACCGCCCCTTTCACCACCAGGACGTTCTCTTCCGGATCCACCTCGATCACTTCCAGATTGCGCACCGTGACGCGCTGCACGCCCATGTGGCCGGCCATGCGCAAGCCCGGGAACACCCGCGAGGGAAAGCTGGAGGCGCCGATCGAACCCGGCGCCCGGTGGAACATGGAGCCGTGCGTGGCATCGCCGCCCCGGAAGTGGTGGCGCTTCACGAATCCCGCAAAGCCGCGCCCCTTGCTGATCCCCGTCACATCCACGCGGTCGTTCGGCTTGAACTGATCCACCAGCACCCGGTCGCCCGTCTTCAGATCGGCGTCCCCCGGCCGGAGGCGCAGTTCTCGCAAAAACCGCACTCCTTCCACGCCCGCCTTCTTCAGGTGGCCGGCCATCGGCTTGTTGATCCGCCTGGGCTTGACGTACTCCATCAGACCCAGCTGCACGGCATCGTAGCCGTCCGTGGCGGGCGTCTTGCGCTGCACGACCACGCACGGACCCGCCTTGAGCAGCGTCACCGGCACGACCTGCCCGTCCGGCCGGAACACCTGCGTCATCCCGATTTTTTTGCCAAGGATTCCTGGGCTCATAGCACCTCAGCACCCTTGCGGTCCCGGCCCGCGGCCTTCGTCACCGCGCCGGCCGGGCGCCGCCGCCTACTTCTTCCCGAACGCTTTGATCTCCACATCCACGCCCGCCGGCAGGTCCAGCCTCATCAAGGCGTCTACGGTCTCCTGCGTCGGCTCCAGAATGTCCAGCAACCGCTTGTGCGTGCGAATTTCAAACTGCTCCCGGGACTTTTTGTCTACATGCGGCGAGCGCAGCACCGTGTAGCGATTCTTGACGGTCGGCAGCGGGATCGGTCCCGCCACTTGCGCGCCGGTCTCCCCGGCCGTCCGCACGATCGCCTTCGTCGATTCGTCCAGAATCCGGTGATCGTATGCCTTCAACCGGATCCGAATACGGTCTCTCAAGCGCTCCTTCAACATGTCTCCGCCTGTAGCTCCCGGCTCGCCGACGGCGGCTCCGGATGCGCGCCGCGCGCCGCGTGCCCTACTCCAGAATCTCGGTCACCGTGCCGGCGCCCACCGTGCGGCCGCCTTCCCGGATGGCAAACCGCAGCCCCTTCTCCATCGCCACCGGGCTGATCAGCTCCACCGTCAGGTTCACGTTGTCTCCCGGCATCACCATCTCGGTGCCCTCCGGCAGCTTCACCGTCCCGGTGACGTCCGTCGTCCGAAAGTAAAACTGCGGCCGGTAGC
>JBBIJF010000050.1:0-18307 GCA_037446115.1 Acidobacteriota bacterium
ATGGCATCACGCTCGATCCGATCTTTGACGATGATCCCCGGTTCCAGAGCGGGGAGCGCCGTTTTGTGGTGACGGTCCATGAGTCGACCAGCCGGAGCGCCTTGGGGAGCCCGGTGAGCAACTACGACCACTGCGTATTTTCCGCAGATGTGATGGAGGAGCTGATTCAGGCGCGCCGGGTGGCGACCGAAATCCTCACAGACCACCCGGACGACCCGGAAGTGACCCTCACCTCGGATCACTTTCCGATCGTGGCGTTCTTCGCCACCAAAGGCGAGGGCATCGCCAGGGACCTGGGATACCACCCGAGTGTGGAAGCCGTAGTCAACGGCGCAAGCTTCGAGGCCCGGGTGAGTCCCGGGGCCTGGGTCAGCATTTTCGGCGAAGATCTGGCTACGACGACGCGTATCTGGCGCGAAGACGAAATCCAGGACGGAGCACTGCCGAAGGAACTCGACGGGGTTCAGGTGGAGTTCGACGGCAAGCCTGCGGCGGTTTATTTCGTGAGTCCCGGCCAGCTGAATGTTCAGGCGCCCGACGGGCTGCCGGAGGGCCCGGTTCCTGTGGAGGTGATCCACCGCGGCCGGCGGAGCGCGGCCTTCACAGCCGAAGTGCGCGCGGTCGCACCGGCGTTTTTCCGCTTTCCACAGGGGGGCGGAACGTTTGCGGCGGCGGTTGTTGCCGAGAGAGAAAACGGCCAGATTGTTTACGTCGGACGGCCCGAGTGGTTCGGCGGCGGGGTGGCGGCGCGGCCTGCCCGTCCGGGAGAGCACTTGCTGCTGTTCGGCACCGGATTCGGCCCCACGAATCCGCAAGTCCCTGCGGGCCGGGTGTTCTCAGGCGCTGCTCCTCTGACCCATCCTGTACGAGTTCTGATTGGAGGGCTGCCGGCCACGGTGGAATTCGCGGGACTCGCAGGCGCCGGTCTTTACCAGTTCAACCTCGTGGTTCCCCAGGGTGTGCCTGCCGGCGACGCGACGGTAGTGGCCGAAGTCGGTGGAAGCACGACCGCGCCCGTGCGCCTACCCATCGCTCCCTGAAACAGTCCCCTGCCGCCGAACGAGCACTTGCTTAAGAGGCGAGGTCTCGCCGGAGAGGATCGAAACATTGCGCGACGGCACACCGAACTGGCGGGCGAGCAGTTCCCGGAGCTCCCTATTTGCTTTCCCCCGTTCGGGAGGGGCCTGCACCCGGACCTTGAGGACGCCGCGGCTCATCCATCCGGCGATTCCGCTGTGTGCGCTCTTGGGAGTAACCTTGACCGTCAGGCGGAGCTCACCTGTGTCGCGGAGCGTTTTGGCCAGGTCGGCGAGGTCCACGATCGCTTAGCCGAACAGGATCTGCGCAATCACCAGCTGGGGCATCTGCTGGTTCCAGCTTTCCGGAATCTCATCGAAGGCAAGCCGGAAATCTTTGGTTTCGTCGGGCTTCAATCCCCCGGTTTTCGGGCGCACGATGGCTACGCGCTGGCGCAGGACGACCTGGCCGTAAGGGTCGTAGAAGACACAGTTGATTTCGACCAGCCGCAGGGGGCGGTCACCGGTGTTCGTGATCTTGCCGGTGATTTCCACAAGCGTTTGCTTGAGGTAGGTTTCCTTGGCGGTCATGGCCACGTCACTGAGCTTGAGGTGACGCACGTAAGCTTTGGCTTCCGGCGTGAGCACCGGCACATTCCGAACCGGTTCACGGGAGATCCGCTCGAGGTACCAGAAGCCTGCCAGTCCGACAGCCACAGCGGCCAGAATCACCAGCACCACAACGGGCACACCGCCCGCGTTGGACGTATTACGGGAACGCACGGTCCTATTAATCTTAATCTCCCACCACCATTATGCAGGCGCAGCCCGGAGGTGGTCAGACGGCCAGCCACTTGAGGACCCGGAAGTGAAAGGCCGCGTCGTTGAGGCCCTCGATTTCCTTGAACACGTCGAGGAACGCACGGCCGGTGAGCAGAAAACAGCGGTCCCTGTGGAACACAGGGACGACCACGCGCTGAGGGTCCTCGGGCGGAATGTCCTTGTCTCGGAGATAGCGGACGAACGCGGGGTAGAGGTGATCGCGGAGCCACTCCCAGGACTTGCCTTCTCCGAGTGCGACCTCGTAAAAGACGAGCCGGTCGGGATTCTTGCCGCCCTCAGTCAGGTCCGCCAGTGTGCGGTTGTATTCGATGCCCGGGACGGTGCGGAAAGCCTTGGCGGCGATCACATCGAGGTAGGCGGCCATACGGCGATTCTCACCGAGAGTATACGGCAGCGCCCCGCCCAGATCCGCGGTGCGGTCCTGCGAATTGCCGGTGCTACAATCGGAGCTTCATGGCACGGCGCGTGTCGCTGTTTGCAACCTGCCTGGTGGATCAATTGTTCCCTTCGGTCGGGCTGGCAGTGGCGGAGGTGCTGGAGCGCCTCGGCTGGACGGTGGAGTTTCCGGAAGGGCAGACCTGCTGCGGTCAGCCCGCCTTCAACAGTGGTTACTGGGATGAAGCGCGGCAGGTGGCGCGTCACTGCCTCCAGGTATTTCGGGAAGCCGAATATGTGGTCGTTCCTTCCGGCTCGTGCGCGGCGATGGTGAGCCGCCATTATCGGGAGCTGTTTCACAAGGAGCCGGAGGTCCTGGCGGAGGCCGAAGCGTTGGCCGGGCGCGTGTGGGAGTTCTCGCGGTTTCTACTGGAGGTGGCGCGTGTGGAGGACGTCGGCGCGCGCTACGACGGCATCGTAACCTACCACGACGGCTGCCACGCGCTCCGGGAGCTGGGAATCCGGGAAGGGCCGCGGCGGCTGCTGGCGCACGTGCGGGGGCTGGTATTGAAGGAAATGGATATTGCCGAGGAGTGCTGTGGCTTCGGCGGTACGTTTTCTGTGAAGTTCCCCGAGATCTCCGGCGCCATGGCGCGCACCAAGATTGCATCCATTTTGCGCACCGGCGCGGACACGGTGGTCTCCACCGATTCGAGTTGTCTGATGCAATTGCGCGGCGCGCTGCTGCGCGCCGGTGCGTCCGTGCGCACGCTGCACCTTGCCGAGGTGCTGGCTTTGCGGTGAACAGCGTCGCCATGATGCGGATTCCGCACGAGCGCTTCGAACGAGTGTTGGCCGAAGGCGTGCTCCAGGAGGCCATCTATACGGCCACCGGGCGACTGATGGAGAAGCGCCGGGAGGCGGTGGCGCCTGAGGTCCTGCCCGACTACCAAGAGCTCCGGGCGCAGGCCCGCCGCATCAAGGAGCACACCCTGAAGAATCTGGATTTTTATCTCGAGCAGTTCGAAAGCCAGGTCCTGGCGCGCGGCGGCCGTGTGATCTGGTGCCGGGACGGCGGCGAAGTCGTGGATTTCCTCACCGCTCTGGCCCGGGAGAAAAACGCACGGCTGATCGTCAAATCCAAATCCATGACCACGGAGGAAATTCATCTCAACGAGCAGCTCGAGGAACGGGAACTGGAGCCCGTAGAGACGGACCTGGGCGAGTACATCCTCCAGCTGGCCGGCGAGCGGCCGTACCACATCGTCGCCCCGGCCCTGCACAAAACGCGCTACGACGTGGCCGAGGTCTTCAGCCGCACTCTGGGCGTGGAACGCGAAGAGGTCCCCGAACGGCAGACCCGCATCGCACGCGCCACGCTGCGCGAGAAATTCCTGGCGGCCGACATCGGGTTGACCGGCGCCAACTTTCTCGTGGCGGATTCGGGAGCCGTGGTGCTGGTAGAAAACGAAGGCAACGCGCGGCTGACCACGACGATTCCGCGGATCCACGTGGCGGTGGCAGGCATCGAGAAGGTGATTCCGCGGGCGCAGGATCTGGCCGTGTTCTTGAAACTGCTGGGGCGCAGCGCTACCGGTCAGCCGCTGACGGTGTACACCTCCGTGCTGGCGGGCCCGCGGCGGGAGGGGGAGCCGGACGGACCGGACGAGTTCTACGTCGTACTGCTAGACAACGGACGGACGCGGGTGCTGGCAGATCGGGAGAAACGGGAGTCGCTGTTCTGTATCCGTTGCGGGGCGTGTCTGAACCATTGCCCGGTGTACCGCAAGATCGGCGGGCACAACTATCCGTGGGTCTACTCGGGCCCGATCGGCGCGATCCTGACGCCGCAGTACTTTGGCACCGGACACGAACCCTGGCTTCCGTTCGCCTCGAGCCTCTGCGGCGCCTGCGGCGAGGTGTGCCCGGTAAAAATTGACATTCCGAAGATGCTGCTGTTGCTGCGGCGGGAGATCGCCAAAGCGGTGGGCCGGGAAGGCAAAGCGCGCTGGGAGCGAACGGCGTTCCGCCTGTGGGCCTGGCTCATGGCACGGCCGAAACTTTACGAGTTTGCAGGGATGGCGGCCTCCGCTCTGGCTCCGGAAGGGAGCCAAGGCTGGCTGCGCGCGCTGCCGGGCTTGCTGAACGTCGGGCCGCTGCGCGCCTGGCTGAAGGAGCGCGACCTGCCGGCGCCGGCCCCGCGCAGTCTGCGGCAGCGGTGGCGCGTACGTCCGCGCGTCGAGCGAACCTGATGTCGCGGGATCACATTCTTCACAAGATTCGCACCGCCCTGGGCCGCAGCGCGGGCCAGCCTCCGGCGGAGGCGCCGCCGGTCCGGCTGCGGGTCCCGGAAGCGGATCTGGAGGCGCGGATCGAGGCGTTCGTGGGCTCCGTAAGCCGGCTCGGGGGAAAAGCGCGCCGGGCCCGCTCGCCTGAAGAGGTGCGCGACTACGCAGCCCGGCTGCTCGACGGCAGGCGGGCCGTTGCTTCGAACGCCACGGTGCTGCGAGACTGCGGCATCACGGGCCTTCCGGGGGTCGAGTGGGCATTCTCGGACTACAGCGCGTTGCAAGCGGCCTGTGTACAGGCCGAGCTCGGCATCACGGGGGCCGACTATGCCCTGGCGGACACCGGCACGGTGGTTCTGCTTGCGTCAGCCGCGGAAGCACGCATGATTTCCCTGCTCCCGCCAGTGCATCTGGCGGTGGTTCCCAAAGAGCGCATCCTCACCGGGTTGGATGAATTGTTCGCGTTGCTGCCGCGCCCGAGCGAGCTCACCAGTTCGGCCGTCTTGATCACGGGGCCGAGCCGGACCGCCGACATCGAGCAGATCCTGGTGCGGGGCGTGCACGGCCCGGGCGAAATCCACGTGGTGGTGTTGTAGGTTTCAGGCCGCCTTGACCGCCAGCCGCTCGGCCAGAGCCGGAATCGCCTCGGCGAGCACCTCCTCGATCCGCTCGACGGGGACGAACTCCATCTCCCGGCGGACTTCATCGGGCAGCTCCCGCAGATCGGTCTGGTTGGGACGCGGGATAATGACCCTGCGGATGCCGGCGCGGCGCGCCGCAAGAATTTTCTCCTTGAGCCCGCCGACCGGCAGCACCAGTCCCGTTAGAGTGATTTCGCCGGTCATGGCGGTGTCGCTGCGGACGGGCTGGCGGCTGTAGAGCGAAGCCAGTGCGACGGCCATGGTGATGCCCGCCGAGGGTCCATCTTTGGGGATCGCCCCGGCCGGCACGTGGATGTGGACACCGTAATCCTTGAACAACGAGCGTTCAATGCCCAGTTCATCGGCGTGCGACCAGACAAAGCTCTGGGCGGCCTTGGCCGACTCCTGCATGACCTCGCCCAGGTGCCCTGTCAGGGTGAGCCCTTTGCCCTCGGGCAGCAGCGTGGCCTCCACATAGAGCACGTCGCCGCCCGTTTCGGTCCAAGCCAAGCCGGTCGCCACGCCGGGCGGCAGCTCTTTGCGAAGCTGTTCCGGGAAGAACCGCTCCGGGCCGAGCATGTCCGGGAGCATTTCCGGCGTGACCCGGACCGGTTCGGCCTGGCCTTCGGCGTAGCGCAGGGCCACCTTGCGGCACACCCGGGCAATGGCGCGCTCGAGCTGGCGAAGGCCCGCCTCGCGCGTGTAGCGCTGGATGATGGCGCGGACGGTGGCGTCTTCGATCAGGCACTGCTCCGGCGTGAGGCCCGCCTCTCGGATCTGACGCGGGATGAGGTATTGCCGTGCGATCGCCATTTTTTCCTCTTCGCTGTAACCGGGCAGGCGCAGCACTTCCATCCGGTCCAGTAACGGACGCGGGATGGTGTCAAGCGTGTTGGCCGTGGTGATGAAAAGGACCTTGGAGATGTCAAAAGGCAGATCCAGGTAGTTGTCGCGGAACGTCTTATTTTGCTCGGGGTCGAGGATCTCCAGCAGGGCGGCGGCCGGATCGCCGCGGAAGTCGCGACCGAGCTTGTCCACCTCGTCCAGCATCAGCACGGGGTTGTTGGCGCCGGCCCGGCGCAGGGCCTGGATGATGCGACCGGGCATGGCTCCGATATAGGTGCGCCGGTGGCCGCGCAGTTCCGCCTCGTCGTGCAGCCCGCCGAGACTCATGCGTTCGAACTTGCGGCCCAGGGCTCGCGCGATGGACTGCCCCAGGGAGGTCTTGCCGGTACCCGGCGGACCCACGAAGCAGAGGATCGGCGCCTTGGCCGTCGGATTGAGCTTGAGTACACCGAGATGCTCGAGGATGCGCTCTTTGACTTCCTTGAGATTGTAGTGATCCTCGTCCAGGATCTGGCGCGCGCGGGCGATGTCCAGCTGGTCTTCCGTGCTCACGCGCCAGGGGAGCTCGAGCACGTACTCCAGGTAAGTGCGGATCACGTGGTGATCGGGAGCGGCGGGCGGCAGTCGTTCCAGACGCGAGAGCTCGCGTTCGGCCTCTTTGCGGACCTCCTCGGGCAGATCGGTCTTGGCGAGGCGTTCCCGGAGCATCTCGATTTCGGCCTGCTCCGGACTCTTCTCACCGAGCTCCTGCTGGATGGCCCGCAGCTGCTGCCGGAGCAGATACTCGCGCTGCTCCTTGGTCATCTCCGTCTGGGCCGCGGTGGCGATCTTGTTGCGTAGCTCCAGAACCTGGTATTCGTGCGCCAGATAAGCGTGCATGAGCCGAAGGGCGTCGGCGCGCGACTGCGCTTCGAGGAGCGCCTGCTCCTTGTCCAGCTCCAGGTTCAACATGGAGGCCAACAAGTAGACCAGACGGAGGGGATCTTCAGTAGCCGCAAGGAGTCGGGCCAGTTCCTGCGGCGCCTGAGGATGGGACATGGCAATGACCTTTCCGGCCAGTTCCATCACCTCCTGCCGCAGGGCTTCGATTTCGGGCGTCATCTCATCGGGCACCGGAGCGGGCTGAACACGCGCCTTCAGATAGGGCTCGGTTTCTTCGAGCTTCAGGATCATGACCCGCTCGAGGCCGATGACGATGACCTCCATGGTGCTTTCGCTGGTGCGGGTCATCTTCTTGATGACGGCCCGCGTGCCTATATGGAACAGGTCGTTGATGCCGGGGGTTTCCACCGTGGCATCCCGCTGGGCGACGATGAGGATTTCCTTCTCTTCCGTGGCGAGCGCGGCGTCCACGGCGGCCACCGAGGCCGGCCTGCCGACGGAGAGCGGCAGGAGCAAATGCGGGAACAGCACGCTGTTTTTCAGCGGCAGCACCGGCAGAACTTTGATTTGCTCACTCACAATTCGCCTCCCTTCCCGTTGGACGTACGCCGGAAGCCCGGCGTGACATACAGGATTCCTCCCTGAGGTTTCATCGGCTCCTTCCCGCTCCAGCCGGCTCGGTAACCGGGACGGGCTGCGGCGCGAAGACGAGTTCGCCGCGAGCCGGATCCAGGTCTGCGAGAACGGTCTGGCCGTCGCGGACCTCCCCCTTGAGCAGGAGACGCGCCAGCGGCGTTTCGATCTCCCGCTGGATGGCGCGCTTCAGCGGCCGGGCGCCGTAGGCCGGGTCGTAGCCCGTGCGCACCAGGTGCTGCCGGGCGGCATCGGTCAGTTCCAGGCGGACGTGCCGGTCCGCCAGCCGCGCGCGCAGCCGCTCGAGCTGAATCTCGACGATCTGTTTGAGGTGCTCTTCCGAGAGGGCGTGGAAGACAATGATCTCGTCCACGCGATTGAGGAACTCCGGCCGGAAGTGACGGCGCAACTCCTCGAGGACGGCCTCCTTCATGCGCTCATACTCCCATCCTTGGAAGGCGCCGCGGTACTCGAGGATGCGGTGGCTGCCGATGTTGGAGGTCATGATCACGATGGTGTTCTTGAAGTCCACCGTGCGACCCTGCCCGTCGGTCAGCCGCCCGTCATCGAGAATCTGGAGCATGACGTTGAAGACATCGTGGTGCGCCTTTTCGATCTCGTCGAACAGGATCACCGAGTAGGGGCGGCGGCGCACCGCTTCAGTCAGCTGGCCGCCTTCTTCAAAGCCGACGTAGCCCGGCGGAGCTCCGATCAGGCGCGCCACGGTGTGCTTTTCCTGGTACTCGGACATGTCAATGCGGATCATGGCACGCTCGTCGTCAAAGAGGAACTCCGCCAGAGCGCGCGCCAGTTCCGTTTTGCCCACACCGGTCGGCCCCAGGAAGATGAAGCTGCCGATGGGGCGGTTGGGGTCTTTGAGCCCGGAGCGGGCGCGGAGCACGGCTTCGGCCACGGCTTTGACCGCCTCGTGTTGGCCGACCACCCGTTTGTGAAGTTCGTCTTCGAGGTGCAGGAGCTTCTGCAGCTCTCCCTCCAGGAGCTTGGCTACCGGGATCCCCGTCCAGCGGCTGACGACCTCGGCAATGTCTTCTTCGTCCACTTCCTCCTTGATGAGCCGGACCTGGCCCGGACGGGCCTCGAGGGCATCCTGCTCGGCTTTGAGCTGCCGTTCCAGTTCGACCAGGCGGCCGTACTTCAGCTCCGCGACCTTGTTGAGGTCATAGGCGCGCTCGGCGACTTCGATCAAGTGCTTGGTCTGTTCGATCTGCTCGCGCAGTGCGCGCAGGCGTTGGACGGTCTCCTTTTCGGCCTGCCACTGCGCTTTGAGCGCGTCGGCTTCCGCCTTGAGGTCGGCCAGCTCTTTTTCCAGCTTTGCGAGCCGCTCGCGCGAGGCCGCGTCGGTCTCTTTCTTCAGCGCTTCCCGCTCGATTTCCAGCTGCATGATCCGCCGCAGCCGCTCGTCGAGTTCCGCCGGCATGGAGTCAATCTCGGTGCGGAGGCGCGCGGCGGCTTCGTCCACGAGGTCAATGGCCTTATCGGGCAGGAAACGGTCCGAGATGTAACGATTGGAAAGGACGGCGGCCGCCACCAGCGCGCCGTCTTTGATCCGCACGCCGTGGTGGACCTCGTAGCGCTCCTTGAGCCCGCGCAGGATGGAGATGGTGTCCTCCACGGAAGGCTGATCCACGAACACGGGCTGGAACCGGCGCTCCAAGGCCGCGTCTTTTTCGATGTACTTGCGGTACTCATCCAAGGTCGTGGCGCCGATGCAGTGCAGTTCGCCGCGGGCCAGCATGGGCTTGAGCAAATTGGCGGCGTCAATGGCGCCCTCGGCCTTCCCCGCCCCGACGACATTGTGGAGTTCGTCAATGAAGAGAATAATCTCCCCTTCGGAGGCCTGGACCTCTTTCAGCACGGCCTTGAGGCGCTCCTCAAATTCCCCGCGATATTTGGCGCCTGCAATCAACGCGCCCATGTCCAGAGCCACGACGCGTTTGTTTTTGAGTCCCTCGGGCACGTCGCCGCGCACGATGCGCTGCGCCAGCCCTTCCACGATGGCGGTCTTACCCACCCCCGGCTCGCCGATCAGCACGGGGTTGTTCTTGGTCCGCCGCGAAAGCACCTGGATGACCCTGCGGATCTCGTCGTCGCGGCCGATGACGGGATCCAGCTTGCCCTGAGCGGCGAGCTGAGTTAAGTCGCGGCCGTAGCGCTCGAGGGCCTGATAGGTGGCCTCCGGAGTCGGCGAGGTGACCCGTTGCGTGCCGCGGACCTCCTGCAAGGCTTTCATCAGGCGCTCGCGGCTGAGGCCGAACTCCTTGAACAGGCGCCCGGTAGCCCCGCCATCCTCCGTCATGGCCAGCAGGAAGTGCTCGACGGAGACATATTCGTCCTTGAGTCGCCTGGCCTCCTCTTCGGCTTGGGCGAGCAGCCGGTTCAGTCGCCCGGTGATATACACCTGATCGGGCGGTCCGGCCAGCCCGGAGACTTTCGGCAGGCGGTCGAGCTCCTGCTCGATCCGGCGGCGCAGCAGGTCGACTGCGACGCCGGCCTTGGTGAGAATGGCTGGAGCCAGGCCGCCCTCCTGCTCAAGGAAGGCCGCCAACAGGTGCTCGACGTCAATCTGCTGATGGCTCAAGCGGGCCGCCTTGGACTGAGCGGCGTGCAGGGCCTGTTGGACTTTCTCTGTCAGTCGGTTCGGGTCCATAATCTTAGCAAATCAATATCAACTATCCTCAGCATAGCACTATGACATATCAATGTCAACACACCCATCACGAGTTCGTCCGCAAGCGGCGGTTTCACAGCAATTTCCGTATCCGACTGAAAAATAAAGTCTAGCGACGCGCGTACCAAATCATGTGGTCACCGTCTTCCGGGCGATCGGAGTAAACCACCGTCGTGTAACCGGCGGATCTCACCGCGGAAGTCGGCAATTCGGGCAGGGCGTTGTTGGAGAGCAAAACGCCACCCCTTTGAAGCATCCGCTCGATGTTGGCGAGGGCAAGTGCCTGGCGGAAGGCGTCGTAGTAGACGAACACGTTGGTGGCGACGATCAGGTCGAGGCGCTCAGACTCGGGGAGGTCAAGATGTTCAACGATGACGTTGAGGTCCACGGGCTGGAGGCGGGCAACGAAGTCAGGCCGGACGAGTACGGCTCTGGCTTCTACCCGGCCGGCCGTGGGTGGAGGCGTTTTCGGTGCCACAGCCGTGCCCACGTATCGGCCGAAGTTCTGCCAATAACCCCGAAATCCCGGACTCCAGGTGACTGCGGCATCCAGAGGAAGCTCGATGCGATAGCCTCGCCCTTTGGCAGCAAGTCGCCGCGCGTGCGCCAGATGCGCGTTCAGACGCGGGCTGATGTCCAGGCTCGTGACTTGCAATCCCGGGGCGGCCAGACGCAGCCGGAGCAAGGTGTCCATCAAGGCAAACGGCTGAAGGGTCTGGGGAGGGTAGTAGTCGTAGCCGCCGCGCTTGTCCGTGAATTCCAGCCCCGGGCCGATGACGGCCGCGCGGCGAATGGCACCCGGCTTGAGCAGGCCGCGGGCCTTAAGCTCTTTCAGGGCCTCTTCGGCGGCAAAGTTGGGCGCCAGTGAAGTGTCCAGCGACAGGCCCCGGTCGCGGTACAAGGTGGAGCGCGCGGCGAACTGCCGGGTTGCGTCCGGCAGGGACAACGCTAGGGCCAGTTCCCGCTTGTACTCCTGCTGCTCCTGACGGACGCGGGCAAGCTGTCCAAGCAGGTAGCGAGCCGCCTGCTGGCGGGCGGCGACGCCGCCGAGCCGGTAGCCTTTGCGCGCCAGCAAAGATCGCGCGTACAGCAGGTGCTCGTTCGCACCAGGGGCTTCGAGCGCGCGCAGCAGATCCGAGATGCGCGCGGCGACCAGCTCCTCGGTCTTTCTTCCGACGTCGGGCCGCACAAGCCGAGGCTGCTGCGTGAAGCTGGCGCCGAACAGCAGGAAGTTCACGAGCGAATCTTCCTCTCCGCGCTCAAGGCGCGCCCGGATTTGTGCGTCTTCGGACTCGAGCCAGGTTTCCCAAGCTGCGCTTCCGTTCGCGCGGCGGGCAAGGGCGGGCGGCAAGAGTTCCCGCATCGCATCGAGCACGGGCGAGGCGTCTTTCCAAGACAGGCGGGACTTTGCAGGCGCCTCCGCAGCCGGGGCGGCAGCCAGGATCGCGCTGAGGATCAGCGACAGCAGCGTTTTCACGGCGTGGGCGCGGCCGAAGACTACCAAGCTACGGCCCGCGCCCAGTTCCGATTATGACGCAACGGCGCAGAGGCTTCCGCTGCCTGCCGTCCGGAACTCGTATTTCTCGATACGGACGGCAACATTGTCGCCGCGCGTCCACACCACACGCCCGCTCGCTACGAGCTTGAGATTGCATTTGCCGTCAAGCTGTGCGGGCCAGAAAATGGAAACTTCAACCCTCTTGCCGGACGGCAAAGGGGAATCGGTCTTGAACCGCACTCCACCACTGCTGATGTCGACCGTGCGACCCGAACCCACTTCGATCTTGCCCTGGCTCCATGACCGATAGCGGAGCTCGCACTCAATGGGAAAACGACTACTGGCGCGCCTGTCGGAGCTGCGGTGGGGCAAAGCACCGGCTGATTGTGTTGCCGCCCAGATCACTGTATTCCTCCCCTTTCCATGATCCCCAGTCTGCATGGTGCAAACAATAGGAAATTGGTTCCACGTCCTATAGTGCGGGAGTACCCCCGCAGCGTTTCGTGTCCAAGGCAAATTTTCAGGGGTTCCCCCTACATTCACAGGGCGGATTCACGCCGGAACCCGTTATTGACCTTTGGCTTTGGCCTTCAGGATCGAGCGGAGGCGCTCGGCGAACTCCCGCTCCCGGCCTCGGTCGGAGGGCAGATAAAACCTTGTGCCAGAGAGGGATGGCGGCAGACATTCCATCGCGGGGATCGCGTCCTCAAAGTCGTGGGCATGCTGGTAGCCCGCTCCGTAACTCCACTGGCGCATCTGAGGCGTGACCGGATTGCGCAGATGGAGGGGTACTGGTTCGGCAGGCGTTTTCTCGACGGTCTCAAGCGCCCGGTTCAGCGCCTGGAAAGCTGCGTCTGACTTGGGAGCCAAGGCAAGATAGATCGCCGCCTGGGCGAGAGCCTGATCTCCCTCGGGAATGCCGAGGAAATGAACCGCTTGCATGGCCGCCACGGCCTGTTGCAGGGCGTCGGGGTCGGCCAGCCCGACGTCCTCGATGGCCATGCGAACGAGGCGCCGCGCGATGTAGAGCCGATCCTCGCCGGCTTCCAGCATGCGCGCAAGCCAGTACAGAGCGGCATCCGGGTCGCTGGAGCGGACCGACTTGTGGAGCGCCGAAATGAGGTTGTAATGTTCTTCACCCGCTTTGTCGTACAGCAGTACTTTGCGCTGAATGGCATCTTCCACTGCTTGCGGCGACAGGACCGGACCTTCGGAAGCGGCCGCAGCCAGTTCCAGTGCATTGTAAGCGGCGCGCGCGTCTCCGCCGGCATAGATTGCGATCTGCTCGAGCAGCTCCTCGGAGGCGGTCATGCCGAGCCGGCCGAGACCGCGCTCTGCATCCTCGAGGGCACGCTTGAGCAAAGCCACGATTTCCGCTACGGTAAGCGGCCGCAGCATGTAGACCTTGGCGCGAGAAAGCAACGCCGAAATCACTTCGAACGAAGGATTCTCCGTCGTAGCGCCGATCAGGATCACATCTCCGCGCTCCACGTAAGGGAGGAAGGCATCCTGTTGGGCCTTGTTGAAACGGTGGATTTCATCAATGAACAGAATGGTCCGGCGTCCGAGGCGGCGATTGCGCTCCGCTTCGGCCATGACGGCTTTGATTTCCTTGATGCCGCTGAGGACCGCACTGAAGGGGATAAAATCACAGCGGGCCGAGGCGGCGATGAGGCGGGCCAGCGTCGTTTTGCCCGTGCCCGGGGGTCCCCAGAGGATCATGGAGTGCGGCTCGCCGCGCTCGATCAGCACGCGCAGGGGCTTGCCGGGTGCAAGCAGGTGCTCCTGGCCCACGAATTCGTCCAGGGACCGAGGCCGCATCCGGTCGGCGAGCGGCGGCTGCTGCGGCCGGCTTGCAGAGGGAGGTGCGGTGTCAAAAAGGCTCATGGCGCCTGGGTCCTTTGCCTCCAGGCCTCGTAGAGCAGGATGCCGGCGGCGACAGCGGCGTTGAGGGACTCGACCCGCACGGTGGGAATTCGTACGTCCACGGCTCCGGAGCGCAGGGTCTCGCGCACGCCCCGCGCCTCACTTCCAATGATGAGGGCGCAGCGCCGCCGGAAATCTGCCTGAGCCGCCAGGGTGCGTCCCGACGGAGTGGCGGCGTAGACGTCCAGCTCGTTGTCGCGAAGGGCGGCCATGGTGAGATCGGCGTCGGCGCCCCAGATCAAGGGAAGACGGAACAACGATCCCGCGGAGGCGCGAACGGCTTTGGGGTTAAATGGGCTGACGGTTCCTTTGAGGAGAATGACGCCGGTCGCGCCGAAGGCTTCGGCGGTACGCAGTACGGCACCGGCATTGCCGGGATCCTGGATTCCGTCAAGAACGACCACCAGGACGTGGCCGTGAAAGAGCTGGGCCAGCGTCCAGACCGGAGGGCGGACAAGGGCCAGAACGCCCTGGCTGCGATCCACGGTGGAGAGAAAGCGGAAGACCGTGTCGGGAACGATGGCCACGCGCACCTGTCCCAGCCTCCGAAGATGTTTTTGCACGGCGGAGCGCGCCGATTCCGCGCAGATCACCGCCCGGACTTCGGATTCGCTGCGGAAGGCCTCTTCCAGCAGGTGCAAGGTTTCGGCAACGCAGCAGCCATCCGCCGTCAATCCGCCGCGCGCCACGGCCCGGCGAACGTCCTTGATGAGTGGGTTCGAAGTGCTCGTGATGACTTCCACCGTCGCCATGGTGTACGCCGCCGCCCCGGCGCAGGAGCGGATACACTGGTCTCCGGGACGCTTCGATCATAGCGCAGCATGAAACGGCTGATGGCGGCAACAGCAGGTATCGCCTTGACGGCGACCGGCGCGTGGTTGGTGAGCGTGGCCCGCGAAATTCGCCGCCAGTCGGCCACGGACGAGGCACGGCCCGCAGATGTGATTGTGATTTTGGGGGCGGCGGAATATCGCGGGCGGCCGTCGCCGGTCTACCGTGCGCGCCTGGATCACGGTCTCGAACTCTACCGCAAAGGTCTCGCACCCCGGATCATCACTACGGGCGGGGCGGGCGGAGATCCGCATTTCACCGAGGGCGGAGTAGGACAGGCGTACCTTACCGAGCGCGGCGTTCCCTCCGAGGTGATCACGGCCGAGCAGGAGGGTAGCACCACGGCGGAAAGCCTTGCGGCCGTGGCCGAGATCATGCGGCGCATGGGGCTGTCTTCCTGCATCGTCGTCAGCGACGGCTACCATATCTTCCGGGCCAAGAAGATGCTGGAGTCGCTCGGCCTCAAGGTATATGGGTCGCCGCGGCCTTCCCCGTCGGGGCGCCGTAGCGCTTCCTGGTGGGTGTATTTGCGACAGTCGGCTGCTTACCTACTGTGGAGTCTCGGGATCCGAATCTGAGCCCGGCCCGGGGCCAGCTTTAAAGTTTCAACAGAGCCCGGAGGCGCTTGGTCTGCACACGGCTCACCGGAATTTCCGTCTGCCGTTTATCGTTCATGCGCAACTGATAACTGGACTTGAACCACGGGATCACTTCCTTGATGTGGTTGATGTTCACAAGGTAGGAGCGATGCACGCGCCAGAAGGTCTCCGGGTCCAGGCTCGCCTGCAGCTCCTCGATGGTGCGGTAGTTCGAATAGCCCTCAAGCGCCGTCGTCACAATCGTGATGAGGCCGTTATTGATGGTGGCGTAAATGACGTCCTGGGCGTCCACGATAAAATTCCGGCTGCCGCTCTTGACCAGAAGCTTGGTGCGATGCGGGCGGACGGGTTGGGGCGGAACGACGTGCGCCGCCCGGTGGCGGTCCTGAAAGGCCCGCCGCACCCGCTCCATGGTTTCGGCGAGACGCTCTTTGTTGACGGGCTTGAGCAGGTAGTCGGTGGCCTCCAGCCGAAACGCCTCCACGGCGTACTGATCGTACGCGGTGGCAAGCACAAAATGCGGCAGCGGGAGTTTCTTTTCGCGCACCTGGCGGATCACCCCCATACCGTCCAGACCGGGCATCTGCACGTCCAAAAACACGAGGTCCGGCTCGTGTTCTTCGATGAGTTTCAACGCCTCCAGGCCGTTGGCGCCCGTGGCCACGACTTCGACCTCCGGGAACTCACGGAGCAGGTAAGCGAGCTCCTCGCAGGCCAGTTGCTCGTCGTCTACGACCAAAGCCCGAATGGTCATCGTCGCCGTGTCGGTCATCGAAGTGTTAGTATAACATCGGGCCTGCGCGGGCGTCCTGATGGGGAAGGCCGGGTGCGCGCAAGCCTACTTTCGTCCGAGGAGAAACGAACAGTTGCCAGGCAAAGACAACGTCCGGATCGCTGCGGCTGAAGGAAAACTTGGAGTGCTGATCCCCGGGATGGGAGCCGTGACTTCGACTTTTATCGCCGGGGTGGAAGCCGTCAAGGCCGGCTGGGCGCTGCCCGTCGGGTCGCTGACGCAGATGGCCACGATCCGATTGGGAAAACGGACCGAAGGACGCAGTCCGCGCATCAAGGACTTCGTGCCTTTGGCCCGGCTCGAGGATCTGGTCATTGGAGGCTGGGACATTTTCGAAGACAGCGTGTATGAGGCGGCTCTGAAGGCGGGGGTGCTCGAACGGGAGCACCTCGAGCGCGTCCGGGAACCGCTTCAGGCCATCAGGCCGATGAAGGCGGTCTTCGACCCGAACTACGTGCGGCGCCTCAACGGCCCTCACGTCAAGCAGGGGCGCAACAAGATGGAGCTGGCCGAGATGCTCATGGACGATATCGAACAGTTCCGGTCCTCGCGCGGCGCGGCGCGACTGGTGATGATCTGGTGCGGTTCGACCGAGGTTTACCACAAGCCCACGGCGGTCCACCAGACGCTCAAAGATTTCGAATGTGGGCTCCAGAAAAACGATCCCGATATTGCACCGAGCCAGATTTACGCCTACGCGGCGCTAAAACTGGGAGTCCCGTTTGCCAACGGGGCGCCGAACCTGACCGTGGACATCCCCGCGCTTTTAGAACTGGCGCGGGAACGCAACGTACCGGTGTGCGGCAAGGATTTCAAGACCGGCCAGACCTTCATGAAGACGGTGATCGCCCCGGCGCTCAAGGCGCGGATGCTCGGCCTGACGGGCTGGTTCTCCACGAACATTCTGGGCAACCGGGACGGTGAAGTGCTCGACGACCCCGGTTCGTTTCGGACGAAGGAAGAAACCAAACTATCGGCGCTTGAGTATATTCTCCAGCCGGAGCTATATCCAGAGCTATACAAGAACTTCCACCATGTGGTGCGGATCAACTATTACCCGCCCCGCGGCGATTCCAAGGAAGGCTGGGACAACATTGACATCTTCGGGTGGATGGGCTACCCGATGCAGATCAAGATTGACTTCCTGTGCCGGGACTCGATTCTGGCTGCCCCATTGGTTTTGGATCTGGTGCTGTTCCTGGACCTGGCCCAGCGTGCAGGCATGCGGGGCATTCAGGAATGGCTTTCCTTCTATTTCAAGGCGCCCATGACCGCCCCGGGCCTCTATCCGGAACACGATCTGTTCATCCAGCTGATGAAACTGAAGAACACGCTGCGGTGGATGAGGGGTGAAGATCTGATCACCCACCTCGGTCTGGAGTATTACGACTGAGGAAAAGCCGGTGAACGTTCTGGTCATCGGGGGCACCCTGTTTATCGGCAGGCGGCTGGTGGCTCGGCTGCTGGAACGGGGGCACGACGTCACGGTCTTACACCGGAAGACCTCTCACGATCTGGGTCCCAAAGTGCGGAATCTGGTGGCGGACCGCAATGATCCGGCGGCCATGCGCGCCGTGCTTCGGAACCGGGGCTTCGACGTTGTCTTTGACAATGTCTACGACTGGCAGCGTGGAACAACGGCGGCGCACGTGGAAGCCACAGTCCGTGCCTGCGGCCCGGGCCTTCAGCGTTACGTGTTCATGTCCAGCGTGGCGGCATACGGCGAAGGGTTAGATCATCGCGAGGAAGACAACCTGGCGCCGGAAGACCATCCCGAGCCGTATGTGCGCAATAAGGCCTCGAGTGAGCGCATGCTGTTCCGCCTGCACCGGGAGGAAGGAGTCCCGGCGGTTACCTTGCGCCCGCCTTTCGTGTACGGACCGGACAATCCCTTCTACCGCGAAGCCTTTTTTTGGGACCGGATGCGGGACGGCCGGCCGATCATCGTGCCGGAGCGTGGCGAGCGCTGGATGCAGTTTGTCTACGTGGATGATCTGGTTTGGGTTTGCCTGAAGGTGCTCGAGGACTCCGGCTCCGCCGGGCATGCCTTCAACGTGGCCAATCCTCGGCCGGTGACACAGCTGGAGGCGGTGTCGGCGATGGCACGTGCGGCCGGCGCGGAGCCTGAACTGGTTTTTGCGCCCCGACGCAAGATCCTGGAAGCCGGAGGCCGGATTCTCGGTACAAACCTCTACTTTGGCGAGTACTTCGATCTGCCACCGATCACAATGCGAACAGAAAAGGTGGAGCGCATGCTCGGCTTCCGCGCAACGCCCTTCGAGGAAGGGTTGCGCCGGACCTATGAATGGTACAAGAGTCGGCCTCCTCGGCGTCCGGATTACACCTTCGAGGACCGGCTTGTTGCGCTGCTTCGCTGAGTACCGCACCCGGCCCGCGGCCGAGCGGTAAACACCACCGGCGAGCCGCAGGCCGCCGAGCGGCACTCA
>JBBIJF010000051.1:0-16373 GCA_037446115.1 Acidobacteriota bacterium
CGCACCATGCGCTGCCCATTATTCTTGCACAGGGGACTGCGGGCAGGGCGCCGGAGAACTGCGCGAGAATGGGGTGGTCAGCGCAGAAAATGGAGCGGCGAACGAGCAGGCTGGCGGTGTTTGTGGCCGCCACCGGGTTGTGGGCGCAGGCTGCCGGCGTCGAAGCCGTGTTGCGCGCGCTCGAGCGCAAACAGTTCCAAGAAGCACTGCGATTACTGGCGCCGCTGGTCCGATCCGCTCCGGAAAACCCCCGGCTGCGCACGCTGGAAGGGATGGCGCTGAACGGCCTGGGGCGCAGCGGTGAAGCGCTCGGTTGCTTCCGCAAGGCGCTCCGGTCTGCTCCGGAGTACCTGCCCGCCTTACTGGGGGCGGCTGAGCTCGAGTTCCAGCTCCGGGACCCCGCAGCGGAAGCCCGGCTGAATGCCGTACTCCGCCAGCAGCCCGCCAATCCGACGGCGCACGCCATGCTGGGCGTGCTGGCCTACGAGAAGAACGACTGCGCGACGGCGGTGCGGCACTTCGACCTTGCGGCGACGGCGCTGGAGGGCAATGCTCCGGCGCTCTGGCAGCACGGTTACTGCCTGATGCAGGTGCGACGTCCGGAAGGGGCGGCGGCGGTCTTCGAGCGGTTGCGCGCCCTGCGACCGCAGGATGGCGCCGTGCTGTACAACCTGGCTCTGGCGTTGTACGAATCCGGACGCGCGGGTGAGGCTGTGGCAGTTCTGGAGCCGCTGCTGGGCACGGAACGGCCCGACTCGGATGTGGTGAGTCTGGCAGCGGCAGCTCTGGAGGCGCCAGGGCAGACACCGCGCGCTGTCAGCCTGTTGCAGCAAGCCATCCGGCTCTATCCGGCCGAAGAGCGCCACTATGTAGATCTGGCCGTGATTTGCCTGGAGCATGATGCGCCCCACCTGGCGCTTGAAGTCCTGGAGGCGGGCCTCCGCAACCTTCCGCAATCCTCCCGACTGTATGCGATGCGGGGCGTCGTCAACGGGCAGCTGGCGCGCTTCGCCCAGGCGGAAGCCGACTTTGAGAAGGCGGCGCAGCTCGAGCCCGAAAAGGGATTTGGTCAGGTGGGCCTGAGCGTGGTGCTGCAGCGGCTGGGCCGGGACGAGGAAGCGGCGACCAAGCTGCGTGAATACTTGCGGCAAGACCCTCGGGATGCGGGGGCAAACTGGATGCTCGCGCAGGTTTTGGTACGGAGCGGGGCGACGCCGGGCACGGAGGAATTCCACGAGGCGCAACAGGCCCTGGAGCGGGCAGTGCAGAGCGATCCGAAACTGGTTCCGGCGCGTGCGCTCCTCGGCAAGTTGTATCTGCAGGCGGGTGAGACGGAAAAGGCGATCCGGGAACTGGAGCAGGCGATCGAACTGGATCCGGAAGACCGCACCGCAGTTTACCAGCTCATGGTGGCGCTGCGGGCGGCAGGCCGACAAGCGGAGTTACCGAAACTGCTGTCGCGGGTCCGTGAATTGATCCGGAAGGATGCTGCGCAGGAGCAGCAAACGCTGCGCTACCGACTGGTCAAGGCTCCGACGGATCCGCCTTAGTCCCGGGGGTGGCCGGATCGTCGCGAGTTGCCGAGGCGCCGCTCGGCCTGCGTGGCTCGGTCCGGTGGAGGGCCGGCCCTGTGGATTCGCGGACCACCAGACGAGTTGTGAGGCAGTAGTTCCGGCCCTCCACATGTTCTCCCGACAAGAGGTCCCAGAGGGCTTGGAAGGCCATCTCCCCAAGATCGCGCCGCGGAATCGCCACCGTGGTCAGCGTGGGCTGCGTGTATTCGGAAAACAGAATGTTGTCGAAGCCGGCGACCGAAAGGTCTTCGGGTACGCGAAGGTGATGGTCGTAGGCGGCGTGAAGGGCCCCGATGGCCATCAGGTCGTTGGCCGCCATCACAGCGGTGGGATGGAAGCGCGACAGAGCGCGCCCGCAGGCCCAGTAACCGCCGTGGATGGTCAAGTCGGACTCAATGACGGCGGGCTGAATGGAGCAGGCGGCAGCAGCACTGAGAAATGCGTCGCGGCGAATACGAAGAGAGACCAGTTCCGGCGGACCGCTGATGAAGGCGATTCGCTCGTGTCCCAGCTGGCGCAGATGCTCGACCGCCTGGCGAATCCCCGAGGAGTAGTCCACGGCGATGTTGGCGGTGTGGGGGCCGCCCTTGCCGACATCGAGGTAGACCGCACGGATGCCTTTTCGGGCCAAGTAGTCCATGGCGGACTGATGCATTTCGGAAGTCAGTACGGCCACTCCGGCGACCTGGAGTGCGGCGAGCCTGCGGATGCAATCCAGAGTACGCACCGGATCGTAGTGCGTGCTCATGACGATGGTTTCCTGCCCGCGCAAATGAGCCGCTTCCTGGAAGGCGCGCGTCACTTCGGGGAAGAAGGGGTTCTCGATATCGGAGACGACCAGCCCCACGATGGCGCTCCGGCCAGAGGCGAGGCTTTTGGCGCTGGTGTTGGCCTGGTAGCCCAACTCGCGAATGGCCCGCTCCACGCGAGCCGCGGTGTCGCGGCGGACGGGTTTGGAGTGGTTGAGCACGTGGGAGACGGTGGCGGTGGACACGCCTGCGTGCCGGGCGACGTCCCGGATGGTGGCGGGTCGCGATTTGTCTCTGTGTTCCAACCGAGTAAAGCGCTTACGGCACCTTCGCGCTGCTGCCGGTGGCAGGCAGCGGGGCTCCGAGTCCTCTCATCATACTAATTGATTTGGCTTGACACAACCGTGGGTGGGCCGTATAATCAGGTTAACCGTTTAACACCAGAGTGGAAAGGAGAGTTCCGATGGTTTGTTCCCGCGGCTTGAGCGGCAGGCTGCTGTCCAGCGTGGTATGGCTGTTGCTGATAATGCTCCCGGCGGTCGCCCAGTTTAGCAGCAACGTGCAAGGAGTGGTGTTAGACCCCAGCCAGGCGGTGATCCCCAATGCCACGGTGAAGCTCCGCAATCTCGATACCTTGGTGGAGCGCACCACCACAACCACCGGCACCGGGGTTTACCGTTTCAGCAGCCTGCCGCCGGGCCGCTATGAAGTTGTGGCGGAGGCGGAAGGCTTCCAGCCGAAGACCGTGACGATTGACTTGCTGACGGCGCAGACGGCGGACGTGACGCTGCGGCTGGAGTTGCGCGGCACCGGAGAGCGGGTGGTCGTGGTGGGGGAAGCTCCGGTGCTCAATCCGGCGGATTCGCGCACCCACGCCACCATCGAGCAAAGCACCCTGGCCGACATCCCGCTGCCGAACCGGAACATGCTGGGTTTGGCCGCCATCGCCCCGGGAGTGACCGGTTTGGGGACTGTGGGGGGCGGCGCGCCGGGCGATGCTCCGGACAACTTCTCCACGGAGGTGACCGTGGACATCAGCGGCAACGGGCGCAACTCGAGCGGCAACCAGTTTGTGCTGGACGGGCTGAACGTTACCAGCAACATTATCCAGGGAGTGACCAACCTAGCGCCGAATCCCGAGTCGGTGCAGGAGATTTCCATTCAGACCAACACCTTCAGCGTGGAGCACGGCCGCGCCAGCTCCGTGCAGATCGCCATGACCACCAAGTCGGGCACCAACGAGTATCACGGCAGCGCGGGATATTACTTCAACAACCAGAAGTTGTTTGCCCGGACGGTGTTCACTCCGGCGCAACGGCCGCCGTTTAAAAAGCACCTGCTGGATGCCAGTCTCGGCGGCCCGATCCTGAAGAACAAGACGTTCTGGTTCGGCTCCGTACAGACGCTGCGTTCGCAGACCTCCAGTGCGGATGTGGTGCGCACCTTTGAAAGCCCGGAGTTCGTCAACTGGGCGAAACAAAAGTTCCCCAACTCGATCGGCACGAAAATTCTCTCGGAGCGCTACCCGGTGAACGTCGGCGTCACGGGCGTGCTTCGCTACGCCCGGGATATTTTCGGAACCGGCCCGGAGGGCTGCAACACCGCGGCCACGTCGTTCATTCCGTGCGATCTGCCCATGATTCTGGAGGGGCGAGCCCGCCCGAGCCCCTTCCGGAACGCCTTGCAATGGAACCTACGGGGCGATCAATACCTGAACAACAACAACGACCGGCTCTACGTCAACCTGTACAAGACCAACCTGGACACGGAGCAAATTCTGTTCCGTAACGGGTTTTCTACGGTCAACGATAACTTCTCCACGGCCGTGCAGGCCAACTGGACCCACACGTTTTCGGCGAGGCTTCTCAACGAATTCACCTTCGGCTGGATCCGCGTTCAGGGCAACAGCGGTCTGGATCCCAGCATACCCATGGAGCTGCCCAACATCAGCGTGGTGGGGCAGAATCTGGGCATCTCGCCGACCTGGGGTCCGGCCACCTTCATTCAGAACAACTGGAACTGGCGCAACGTGGTGAGCATGATCCGCGGAGCCCACTCGGTCAAGTTCGGCTTTGAGGTATGGGCGGGCGACGACGACGCGCGGTTCAACGACGTTTACGGGCGCACGAGCTTCACATTCAACAACCTGCTCGAGCTGGTGCGGGACGATCCGTATTTGCAGGTGGGTCCCAGAATTGATCCGCTCACCGGCAAGGAGGGACCGGGAGGCTACCGTCACCTGTTGAACACGTTCGGCTGGTTCATCCAGGACGAGTGGAAGATCCGGCCGAATCTGACGTTGACGCTGGGAGTCCGCTGGGACGACTACGGCAACGTCACCCGGGACAAGAACAAGGGCGTTCCGTTGGCGAACCTGTTTCTGCCGCGCCCCTTTGCAGAGCTGAAGAGCCCGCAGGAAATCGACCAGGCTTTCGCCAACGCCGTGGTCCGGACCACGGACGAGGGGATCTACGCCGGGCGGGTTACCAACAACTGGAGCCCGCGATTCGGATTTGCCTGGGACCCGCGCTCCGACGGCAAGTGGGTGGTCCGCGGGGGGATCGGGCTGTATCACGACTGGATTCCGCTTGGAGAAGCCAATCGCGTCCGCGGGAATCCTCCGGGGTTAATCGAGCTCAACCTGCGGCGCGACGGCCCGATCAAGCCGGTGTTTTCCATCGGCACAAGCCGTAAGTTCCCCTACGGCTGGGTGCTTCCCACGCTGCCGACGCTGGGTGTGGACGAACGGGGCGGGCTGATCGGCTTGAACGCCACCGTAGGGGCGATTGACCGCGACATCAAGCCCTCAGACACCTACATTTACAGTGTCGGCGTTGAGCGGCAGCTTCTGGGAAGTCTCGTAGCCGGTGCAACCTACAGCGGCTCGCGCACCCGCGACGGGATCTTCGGCCACGACTTCAACCGGTTCGCGGGCGATCTGCTGGACGGCAGGCTGGACCGCCTGAATCCGAGCTTCGGCACGATTTTCTTCGAATGGAACGGCAATAAGATTGACTATAACTCGATTATTCTCAGCCTGCGCGGCCGCTTTGCGGAGCGCGGCTCGTTCCAGTTGTCGTACACGCTATCGAAGGTGGAGGATCTGGGACAGGCCGGTTCCCGCGTGAACCGGGATCCCGGTATCGCCACGCCGACGCAACACAATCTGGAGCGGTTCCGTGCACCGTCGGACTGGGACGTGCGGCACCGCGTCGCCATGGTAGGCACCTACACGATCCCGGGGCCCTCTTCACAGACGGCTTGGGCGCGCCATGTGCTCGGCGGATGGGAGTTGAGCACGCTGACCATCATCCAGAGCGGGCGGCCCTTCAACGTCTTCACTACGGCGCCGTTCCAGCCGCTGCTCGACGCCAGCGGAAAGGTGATCGGCTACAGGCCCGGCAGCGGCGATTTCAACGCCGACGGAGTGAACTGGGATCTTCCGAACGCGCCGGCACAAGCCCTGCCGGTAACTTATGAGCGGAGCCGCTACCTCAGCGGTCTGTTCAAAGCCAGCGACTTTCCGCTGCCCGAACCCGGATCGTTGGGCACCCTTCCCCGGCATTACTTCCGCGGGCCCGGGTTCTGGAAGACGGATCTGGCGGTGTTGAAAAACAACGCACTGCCGTGGCTCGGCGAGCAGGGCAAGCTGCAGCTGCGGTTCGAGTTTTTCAACATCTTCAATCGCGTCAACCTGTTTAACCCTGACGGCAACCTGTCCAGTTCCCGGTTTGGCTTCTCGGGCGGCCAGTACGATCCGCGGATCATCCAACTGGGCGCCAGGGTGGTGTTCTGAGGGCTCCGGCCGGATCCACGACGATGCGGCGCAGAGAGTTTCTGGCCTCACTGGCGGTTCCCGGGGCAGTTCGGCGTGCCTGGCCGCAGCAGGCGGCGAGCGCACCGCAGTGGAATCGGGCGCCGCTGCAGCCGAACGCGCTGGCGCCGCTCCCGCTGGGGGCCATCGAACCGCGCGGCTGGCTGCGGCGGCAGCTCGAGGTTCAGGCCGCCGGCCTCACCGGACATCTGGATGAATTCTGGCCTGACCTCGGGCCGAACAGCGGCTGGCTCGGAGGCACCGGAGAAAGCTGGGAGCGCGGACCCTATTATCTGGACGGGCTGGTGCCGCTGGCCTATCTGTTGCGGGAGGAGCGGCTGATCGCCAAGGCTCGCCAATGGGTCAACTGGACGCTGGAGAATCAGCGCCCCGACGGGGCGATCGGCCCGGACCCGCGCCGGGGAAAGTACGCCCGCGAGTGGCAGGCCACCGACTGGTGGCCGAACATGATCATGCTGAAGGTGCTCACTCAGTACGAGGAGGCCACGGGCGATCCACGCGTGATCCCCCTGATGACGCGCTACCTGCACTACCACCTGCAACACGCAGCCGCGCGTCCCTTGGTCGAGTGGGCTTCGTACCGCTCCGCCGATCAGGTGCTGAGCATCGTCTGGTTGTACAATCGCACCGGCGACGGCAAGCTGCTCGAGCTGGCGCGCCTGCTCCGGCAGCAGTCCTTCGACTGGAAAGCGCATTTCGCCGACTTCCGCTACCCGCACAAGGTCTCGCGGGCCGAAGCCACGCTGAAAACCCACGTGGTGAACAACGCCATGGCCCTGAAGACCTCCGCGGTGTGGTGGCAGATCAGCGGCGATCCGACGGATCGCAACGCGATCTATCGTCTGCTGGAAGTCATGGACCGCCATCACGGCATGCCCAACGGCGTCCACAGCGGCGATGAGCACTATGCAGGACTGGATCCTTCGCAGGGCACGGAGACCTGCGCCGTGGTCGAAGCGATGTTCTCCTACGAGCAACTGCTGGCGATCCTGGGCGATCCCCTGTTCGGCGACCGGCTGGAACGAATCGCCTTTAACGCTCTGCCGGCTCCTTTCAAGCCGGACATGTGGGCGCGGCAGTACGACCAGCAGGTCAACCAGGTGCTGTGCAGCATTGACAAATCGCGGCAATGGACCACCAACGGTCCGGACGCCAACATTTTCGGACTGGAGAACAACTTCGGCTGCTGCACCGCGAACATGCACCAGGGCTGGCCCAAGTTTGTTTCGCACCTGTGGATGGCAACGCCGGACGGAGGGCTGGCGGCGGTGGCCTACGGCCCGTGCCGCGTTGCGGCGCAGGTGCGCGGCGGCGTGCGGGTTGCCATTGTCGAAGACACTGAGTACCCGTTCCGCGAGACGATCCGGCTTGTAGTCGAGCCGGAGACCGCAGCGCAATTCCCCCTGCGCCTGCGCATTCCCGGGTGGGCTAGCCGCGCCACGTTGCGCGTGGCGGGGCGCTCCATCTCCGGCGTCAAGCCCGGGAGCTTCCACACCGTGAACCGGACGTGGAAGAAAGGCGACGTGGTGGAGCTCACTTTCCCCATGCCCCTGCGCACGGAGCGGCACTACCGGAACTCGGTGGTGCTCCTGCGGGGCCCGCTTGTATTCTCCTTGCGCGTGGGTGAGGACTGGCGCAAGATCAAGGGACAGGAACCACATGCAGACTGGGAAGTGCATCCCACCACGCCCTGGAACTACGGGCTGGTGCTCGATCCGGGCAATCCGGGCGCGAGCGTCCGGGTGCGGGAAAAGCCGCTCGGCGACATCCTGTATTCGGCTCAGGGCGCGCCGCTCGAGTTGACGGCCCGGGCGCGGCGGATCCCCGAGTGGCGGCTGGTGGCGGCGGCCGCAGGGCCGCTCCCGCAGAGCCCGACCGTGTCCCAGGAACCCGTCGAAGAAGTGACGCTGATTCCCTACGGAGCGGCCAAGCTACGCGTGACGGCGTTTCCGCTGCTGAAGTCCTGAGCTAACGGCCGAAGGCGAAGCGCCCGCGCCGGGGATCCATGCCCGCTTCCAGCACGCCGTCACGGATCAGGATGACGGCGGGGGCCGAGGAGTTGCCCCACGGGCCCTGCAGGTGGACGGCGTGACCCATGGCGGCGAGCTGGTCGGCGGTCTCCTTGGGGATCCGGGCTTCAAGTCCCAGCCGGCCGGGTGTGAACTCATGGAAAGCGAAGGAGCTGTAGTAGTGCGCGCTTTGAAAGCGGGGAGCTTCCACGGCCTCCTGCGGGGTCATGCCGAACTCGATGATGTTGAGGAGCACCTGAATCAGTGCCTGGTCCTGGTTGTCGCCTCCCGGCGAGGAGATCAGCAGCACCGGCCGGCCGTCTTTTAGCACGATGGTCGGGGTCAGGGTCACGCGCGGCCGCTTTCCCGGTTTGAGCTCGTTGGGATGGCCGGGCGTCAGCACGAAGGATTGGAGCCTGGTTGAAAGGGGGATTCCGGTATCCCCGGCGATGACCGACGGCAGCCAGGCGCCGCTCGGAGTGGCGGAAAAGACGTTGCCGAAGCGGTCTACGACATTGACGGAAGTCGTGTCCTGGTCGGGGCTGACGCCGTTGGCGCTCGTGGGCAGCACAGGGTCGGCGATCCGTCCGGGGCGGTGTTCGAGCGAGGCGCGGCGGGGATCAATCAGCCTGCGTCTTTCGGCCGCGTACTGCTTGGAAAGCAGGACGGCCTCGGGCACCGGGGCGAATTTCGGGTCGCCGTAATAAGCGTCCCGGTCGGCGAAAGCCAGCTTCATGGCCTCGACGAGCGTGTGCAGATACTCGGGCGTGTTGTGGCCCATGGCTTTGAGGTCGAAGCCTTCCAGGAGGTTCAACGCCTGCAGCATCACCGGTCCCTGGGTCCAGAAGCCCGCCTTGAAGATTTCGTAGCCGCGGTAGCTGGTGGAGCGGGGCTCGTCCACTTCGGCGCGGTAGCTCGCCAGATCCTGGTAGCTTAACAGCCCGCCGTTTTCTTGTGAGAAAGCAGCGATCCGGCGCGCGATGGGTCCGCGGTAGAAGTAGTCGCGCACGGCGTCGAGCTTTCGGGTCCTGTTGCCGCGCGTCCTTTTTTCGACCGCAACGAGCTCCCGCAGAGTGCGGCCGAGGGCCGGGGCGCGGAACAGCGCCCCCGGTTCCGGAGGCTCGCCCGCGGGAAGAAAGAAGTCGCGCGAAGCGGGCCACAGCTCGAGGACTCTGCGGTGGGTCCTGAGGAAGGTGGCGAACTCATCGCCGAGCGGGAAACCTTCGGTGTACTCGATGGCCGGCGCTGCGACCTGGGCGAACGACATCGTTCCGAACTCGCGCAAGGCGAGAATCAGTCCGTCGAAGACGCCGGGGACGATGGCTGCGCGCAAGCCGAGGGCCGGGATGGGCGGCATTTTGCCCGGATCTTCCCAGGGCTCCGGGGCACGGTTTTGGAAATACTCCGGCGTCGCGCGGGCAGGGGCCGTGCCCACGGCGCTGATGGCCACCACAGGCTTGCCCGCCATCTTGAGGAGCAGCGGCATCTCGCCGCCCAAGCCGAAGCGCGCCTGTTCGGTGACCGCAGCAGCAAGCACCGCAGCCACGCCCGCATCCACCGCATTGCCTCCCTGGAGCAGGATCCGGTAGCCTGCTTCCGCTTCGAAGTTGTTGGCCGCGACGACCATTTCGCGGGCGCCACGCACCGGCCAGATGAGGGAGGTCTGCGCCGGAAGGGCCCAGGATGCCGCAAGCGCGAGCCCAGCGGCGACCATGGCGGTGCGAACCATGCTAGTGTCCCGTCCGTTCCATCATAGCCCGGTACTTGCGCAACAGCTCGTATAGGATGACGCCGCCGGCGGTGGCCACGTTCAGGGATTCCTTGCGCCCGAGCATCGGGATGCGGACCAGCGTGTCGCAGAAGGCAGCGACTTCCGGGCGCACGCCGCCGACCTCATGTCCGAAGACGATACAGACGGGGAAGGCCGGCATCCAGTCGAAGAGGTCCAGGGCGGACGGGCTGGTTTCGGCGGCTGCGATCTGGTAGCCGGCCGAGCGCAAGCGCGCCAGGACCTCGAGCGGATCCCAGCAATGCTCCCACGCCACGGTTTCTTCCGCGCCCAGCGCAGTCTTGGAGATGGCCCGCTTCGGCGGGCAGGCTGTGATGCCGCACAGGTAGAGTCTTTCGACCCCGGCGGCGTCGGCGGTGCGAAAAAAAGCGCCGACGTTGTACATGCTGCGCACGTTGTCCAGCAGGACGGCGACCGGCAGAGGTCGGATCTTTTCGTAGGCGGAACCGGCCGCCGTGGCCCGGAACGGCAGGTTTGGCATCGCCTTCTCCCGAAATGAGTGTAGCGACCCGGGGCCCTGCGGATACGGGCGGCGGTCTATAACGGGGATATGGTTTTACTCGACGGCGAGTCGCTGAGTCTCGAGCAGGTGGCGGCGGTGGCGCGCGGTGACGAAGTTGCCGGGATTGCGCCGGAGGCGCGGCAGAAGATGCTGGCGTCGCGCGAGGTGGTGGAGCGGCTGGCGGCCTCCGGTGCGGCGGTCTACGGGGTCAACACGGGTGTGGGCCACTTGGCGGACGTACGCATCGCGCCGGAGGAAGTCGCGCTGCTCCAGCGCAACCTTCTGCGCTCCCATGCGTGCGGCACGGGGGAGCCTCTAAGCCGGGAACAGGTGCGCGCGATGATGCTGGTGCGCGCCAACGTGCTGGCCAAGGGATTGTCGGGCATTCGTCCGGTGGTGGCCGAGCAGTTGTGCGCGCTGCTGAATCGCGGCGTGACGCCCGTGGTTCCGTCGCAGGGCAGCGTGGGAGCCAGCGGAGACCTGGCCCCGCTGGCGCACATGGCTCTCGTGCTGGTCGGCGAGGGCGAAGCCGAATACGGGGGCGCACGCCTGCCCGGTGCGGAGGCGCTGCGCCGCGCCGGCCTGGAGCCGCTCGTGCTCGAGGCCAAAGAAGGAATCTCGTTGATCAACGGCACGCAGGCCATGCTGGCGGTCGGCTGTCTGGAACTGTTGGCGGCGGAGGTTCTGGTGGACGCGGCAGACTTCATTTGCGCCATGACGGTGGATGCGCTGCGGGGAACGCCCCGCGCCTTCGACCCGCGCCTGTGCGCGGCACGGCCGCACCCCGGCCAGGCTCGTAGTGCGGCTCACATGGCGGCGTTGCTTGAGGGAAGCGAGATTCGGGCTTCGCATCTGGGGTGCGGCCGCGTGCAGGACGCCTACTCGTTGCGCTGCGCGCCGCAGGTGCACGGCGCCGTCCGGGACGTGCTGGCCGAGGCGCGGCGGGTCTTCGCCGTTGAACTCAATGCGGCCACGGACAACCCGCTGGTTTTCGGAGAGGAAGTGATCTCCGGCGGCAATTTCCACGGCCAGCCTCTGGCCTTTGCCCTGGATTCGATGGCGGTGGCGCTGACGGCGCTGTCGGCGATCTCGGAGCGGCGAACGGACCGGCTGGTCAATCCTGCACTGAATGAGGGCTTGCCGCCGTTTCTGGCGTCTCGTCCCGGACTGGAGTCCGGGTTGATGATGCTGCAGGTCACGGCGGCGGCGCTGGTGGCTGAGAACCGGACGCTGGCGGCGCCGGCCTCGGTGGGCTCGATCCCGACCAGCGGCGGCAAGGAGGACTTTGTGAGCATGGGCATGGCTGCGGCGCTGAAGCTCAAGCGCGTGACGGCCAACACGCGGGCGGTGCTGGCCATCGAACTGCTGGCGGCGGCGCGGGCGCTGGACCTGCTGCGACCGCTACGCTCCGGTCCGCGCATTGAAGCTGCCCGTGCCGCCTTGCGGGATATCTCTGCGCCGTTCGAGCACGACCGCCCGCTGTCGGAGGATATCGCCCGCGCGGCGGCGTGGATTGCCTCCGGAGCGTTGCAGCCCCGATGAACACGGGCCTTTACGGCTTCGGGCGGAGGTGGTGCGCGGGGGTGTAGCGCTTGATTTTGATGTTGCGGAATTCAGCCGGCACGCCTTCCGATTGCAGGCAGATATAGCCCACGCGCGGATTGGCGTTCGAGGCCAGGCCGACGAGCACCCCGTTGAGCACCGTCGCGACCCGGCCTTCCTCCGAGTAGACTTCGTAGACGTTCCACTCTCCGGGGGGCCGGGCGGCGGCGTGAATCATCTCGCCGCCGTCCAGGGTGGCGCCCTGGATGGGGAAGATGCGGCCCATATGGGCCTGATAGAGCTGGCACTCGATGGCCCGGGGCCAGACTGCGTCCTGCTGGACGTGGATCAGAACGCCGCTGTTGCCGGACTCGGTGAAGCGCACTTCGACGTGGAAGACGAAATTGTCGAAGACGTCCACGGTTCGCACGTAGCCGTTCGGCTTGCCGGTGGTGACGATCATGCCGTCACGCACGGCGAAGGTGTCCTGCTCGGCGATTTCCTGAGGCCGGTAGCGCCGGGTTCTGCCCTCCGGCTGGCCGAGGATTACGACCCAGCCGGTGAAATCCTTGCCGTTGAACAGCGGCGTCCAGCCTTCTTCGTAGCTCCAGTCCGGATCGCGGTAGTCGCCGGTACGCTGTCCGCGCAGCAAAGCCGCCAGAAACAGAGCCACAGCGAGAACAACAACTCCTGCCGTGAGGATTTTCATCCCAGCACTGCCTTTCTGCTTCAGAGTTCCTGGACGCCGAGCTCAGCCCAGGTCATCACCTTGCGGCGGTAGATGGCTTCGCGGCCGAGGATCGCCGTGAGGGCCGCCGTGGCACCGACGGTCAGATCGGCGAACGGCCGGCTGTCGGAGCGGATCGCTTCAAAGAAGGCGGCCACATGGGCATGGGGCGGGGTCTTCTCAGGTTCGGCGAGCACGACCGGAGCGGCGTCGCGGCTGCGCGGATAAAACGTGGCGTTCATCAGGTCCACCGCGCCCTCGGTCGTGTAGACGTAGCAGTACTGGCCGCCGCCCGGCAGGCCGCGCGGGTGGAAAAAGACCTGGGTGTAGGAGAGTTTGATGCCGTTGGCGTACTCGTAGCTCAGGGTATAGCCGTCCATGTTGGTGCGCCCCGGCGGGTCGTTGACCCAGACGAGGGTGCCGCCGAAGCCGGCGGCGCGCTCGGGGCGGCCGGCCGCGACCCAGTTGCAGACGTCCAGATTATGCACCGACATTTCCACGATCACGTCGCCGGAGCGGGCGGCGTTGAAGAACCAGTCCGCCGACGGGCCGTGATGGTCCAGGTCTTCGGCGGCGTGCCGTTGGGCCTTGATCATGACCACCTTGCCGGCGGCGCCTGCGTGGATTTTCTCGATGGTCTTTCGCAGGCGGGCGTCGGAGCGCATCTGCTGGCCGATTTGAAACACGCTCCTGGACTGGCGGGCGACGCGGAGGAGTTCTCGAATGGACTCCGGCGTGATCCCGACGGGTTTTTCACAGTAGACGTGCTTGCCGGCCTTCAGCGCAGCGATAGCCATCTCCACGTGCAGATCGCAGGGAGTGGCGATGAAGACCGCACCGACGTCGGGCTGCTCGAGCAGGCGGCGGTAGTCGGTGTAGGTGCGGGGCTTGTCGCGGGCGGCCAGCGTGGCGGCCGTATCGAGGCGGTCCGGCTTGATGTCGCACAGCGCCGCCACTCTCACGCCGGGCTGTTCCAGAATTCCGCGCAGCAGATAGGCGCCGCGGTTGCCGGTGCCGATGACCGCCGCCGCCACCGGTGCGGCGCCGGTCTGTACGGGGCGGGCAGCGGCGGAGGCCGGAGCGGCCATCATCGCGGCGAGGAATCTTCTCCGGTCAAGTTCGGTCATGGACTTTTCTCCCTTCAGCAAGATACTGCAGCAAGCGTGCTTCGAGCAAACGCCGCCGCGAAATCGCAGGCGCACGCAAGCGGCCCGCGGCACACGCACCCGGAAGACGAGCATGTGGCGAGGGTGCCGATTTCCGGCGAGAATGGAATTTGTCCTTGATGAAGCGCGGCCGCGATCCCGAGACGGCATTACCGCAGGGCGTGTACGTGGCTGCGGTGACGCCCCGCCGCAGCGGCGAACCCGTGGTGGATCTGGCCGCCGCGCTGGAGCTGCTGGACTTTCTGGGACAGCATCCGATTGACGGGATCGCGCTGTTCGGCTCGACCGGCGAATTTGTCCACTTCGGGCTGGAAGACCGGCGCCATCTGGTCCGCCTCGGCATCAAACGCAGTCGGGTTCCCGTCGCGGTGAACGTGTCCCACTCGTGTCTGGACGGCGCCGTGCTGCTGGCCCGGGAGGCGGTGATGAGCGGAGCCGCGGCGCTGCTGCTGATGCCCCCCTATTTCTTTCAGTACGAACAGGAGGAGATTGCGGAGTTCTACCGGCAGTTTCGTGCAAGCGCCGGCACCGAGCTGCCGCTGCTGGTTTACAACATTCCGTTCTTCACAAATCCGATGGCTCCCGAGACGGTGGCGGAGCTGATGAGCTGCGGCATCGCGGCAGGCATCAAGGATTCAAGCGGAGATTTGGGATATTTCGAGCGCTTGCGGGCGCTGCGGGGAGACGCTCCACTGCACTTTTTGGCGGGCAACGACCGGGTGTTTACGGCGCTGCGTGAGGCCGGAGCGGCGGGCGTGGTTTCCGGTGTGGCGTGCGCGGTGCCGGAGTTGCTGGCGGCTCTGGATCGCGCCATCCTCGCCGGCCGGCAGGAGCACAAGGCCCGGTTCGAGGCGAGGCTGCAGGAGTTTCTGGAGGCCATCGAACCGCTTCCGGTGCCGGCGGGAATCCGCGAGGCTCTGGCGGAGCGCGGCGTCAAGACCGGCCCGCACGCCGTGCCGCCAGGCAAAGCGTGCGCCCGCCGCCTGGCGGAGTTTCGCGAGTGGTTCCGGGGCTGGCTTCCGGGAGTGCTCAGGGAGGCGGCCGGTGAGTAAGTGGTTGTTAGTCTTCGGGCTGGTCGTCCGGTTGCTGCCCGGGCAGAATTACAGGCCGGGCCCGCAGGTTCTGACTTATGTTTCAGATGCCGATAACTCCGAACAACCGTACGCGTTATATCTTCCTAAGTCACTCGAACAGGGAAAGAAATATCCTCTGGTGATCAGCCTCCACGGCGCCTTTTCCAACCACCGACTGAATCTCCGCCGTGTGTTCGGTAAGGGAAACCGGCCTGGGGAGTCCGACGGGGAAGCGAGCCGATATTTTCCGCCGCTCCGCGAGGTGGACTTCATCGTGGCGGCGCCCTTTGCCCGCGGCACGATGGGGTATCTGGGTCTGGCGGAGAAGGATGTGTACGACGTGCTGGCGGATGTCAAGCGGCGCTTCCCCGTAGACGAAGACCGCGTCTATTTGACCGGACTTTCAATGGGAGGCGGCGGGACGCTCTGGCTCGGGCTGACCCGGCCCGATCTATGGGCCGCTATCGCGGCGGTGTGTCCGGCTGCGCCCCCGGGAACCGAGGAGCTCGCCCCCAACGCCCTGAATCTCCCCGTGCGTTTGTTCCACGGGGACCAGGATCCGCTGGTGCCGGTGGCGGTCTCGCGGAAATGGTATAAGGAGCTGTTTCATCTCGGCGGTCCGGTGGAGTACCTGGAATATCCCGGCGTGCGACATAATTCCTGGGACTATGCCTACGCCGATGGACGGATTTTTGACTGGTTCGGTAAGTTTCAGAGGAACCGCTATCCGGACCGCGTTCGCTTTTTCACACGCTGGTATAAATACCGGAGCGCCTATTGGGTGGAGATTGACGGGCTGACACCAGGAGAGCCGGCTTCGCTCGATGTGCGTTTCACCGGGATCAATGAGCTCGAGGCGGAAACCCGTGGCGTTGCCGGTCTGACGTTCGATCTCGGCGGCCACCCGCGGTTCGACCGCGCCCGCGCGGTTACGGTGAAGATTGACGGCAGCGTGGTCAAGGTGAAGCCGCAGGCAGCCGTGTCGCTTTCAAGGCAGGGGGGCTCCTGGCACGCGGGCAGGTATGCTCCGCCCCCGGGCGCCAAGCGGCCGGGTGCTGAGGGGCCGCTGCTCGAAGCGGTGAGTGCGCGGCACATTTACGTGTACGGAACCGGCGGAGCCAAAGACGAAGCCGAGCTCCGGCGGCGCCGTGCGGAGGCAGAAGCGGCGGCCACGTGGTCCGGACCGGGAACGCCCGTACTGGCCTCCTTCCGGGTGGCGGCCGACACGGAAGTCAGCGAAGACGACCTCCGGGAGTCCAACCTCGTGCTGTTCGGCACCTGGGAAACCAACCGCCTGATCGCGCGGTTCCGGGACCGGTTTCCGATCGAGCTGAATCCCGGAGCGGCGGATTACGGCCTGGTCGTGGTAGCACCCGCGGGCGGCCGGTACCTGGTGGTGAACTCCGG
>JBBIJF010000052.1:0-15183 GCA_037446115.1 Acidobacteriota bacterium
GCCTCCTTCAGACGCGGTTGATCAGGCTGGCCACATAGCCGGCGCCGAATCCGTTGTCAATGTTGACGACCGCGACATTGCTGGCGCAACTGTTGAGCATGGCCAGCAGGGCGGCCAGGCCGTGGAAACTGGCGCCGTAACCGATGCTGGTGGGCACGGCGATCACGGGGCAGGAGACGAGGCCGCCGACGACACTGGGCAATGCTCCCTCCATGCCCGCCACCACCACCACGACGCGGGCCTCCATGAGTTGCTCGCGGTGGCTCATCAGGCGGTGGATGCCTGCGACGCCGATATCGTGAATGGCCACGACGCGGTTCCCCATGACTTCGGCGGTGACCCGTGCTTCTTCGGCCACGGGGATGTCGCTCGTGCCGGCGCAGACTACGGCGATGGTACCTTTGCCCAGTACCGTACGGTCGCGCCAGATGCGCAGCGCGCCCGAGAGCGGGAAGTACTCCGCCTGGCGAAACTTGCGCTTGACGAGGGAGGCCGTGGGTCGGTCGGCGCGCGTAATAAGGACGTTCGGAACGCGTTCGAGAAGCGAACCGGCGATGGCAGCCACCTGCTGGGGGGTTTTCCCTTTGGCAAAGATGACCTCCGGCATGCCGTGGCGGAGCGCCCGGTGATGGTCCACCTTGGCGAAGCCGAGATCTTCAAACGGGAGGTGCCGCATCCGCTCGAGAGCAGCATCCACGTTCAACTTTCCCAAGCGCACCTGCTCGAGCAGGCGCCGCAGTTGTTCGCGATTCATTCCTTCCGGCACCTCGACCGGGATGGCAAGGGAAGCGTCAAAAGTTCAGTGTATCGCCGACTTTGAGCCCGTATCGGGCGGCCATGCCTGCGGCGAGCTCGAGCACATAGCGCGTGCGCGGATTACCCCCGTAGTGGGGGCATTCGCTGGCCACGGTCTTGCAAGGCGGCGTATGGGCCGAAATCTCCAGGATCGTGCGGGAGGAGTCCATCCAGATAATGTCGAGGGGAATTTTCACCTGGTACATCCAGTAGGTGTACGGGCCCGGCTCGGCGTGCACGAACAGCATGCCCCGGTCGGGAGCCAGCGAGTCGCGGAACATCATGCCGCGCATCAGGTCGGTGGGGTGGATCATGACCTCGACACGGATCTGCTGTCCGCCCGGGAGCGTAACGACCCGCGTGTTGTATTCATCGAGCGTAACCGGTTTCGGGCCGCAGCCCATTAAGAGCGCTGCGACAAGAACGCAGGGTGCGCCTGGTTTCATTCTCTTTTGAGCATGGTAAAGTCCGCGCCGGGCTTGCAAGCCGGGCGCTGGGCGCAAAGTTGTTAAGATGAAGGAGCCTGGAACCGACATGGGAGAGGCAAAACACAGGGATTCGCGCCGCCGCTTCATCGGGACGGTCGCAGGCGGCCTGGCCGCGGCCGCCGGCCCCGGGCGCGTGCTGGGGGCCAATCAGCGGATCCGGCTGGGTGTGATCGGGCCGGGGGCGCGCGGCATGGAGCTGGTTCAGGAGGCGCTGGCGTGTGCGAACACCGAAATTGTCGCGTTTGCGGACGTGTACACGCGGCGCCTGCAAGACGCCAGGAGGGTGGTGCCCTCGGCCAAGACGTTTCTGGACTACCGCTATCTGCTCGAGGACCAGAGCATTGACGCAGTGATCATCGCCACGCCGCAGCATTTGCACTGCGAACACTTCGTGGCATCGCTCGAGGCCGGCAAGCACGTCTATCAGGAAAAGACCATGGCCTTCACGGTCGAGCACGCCAAGCGGATGCGGGCGGCCTACAAGCAGGCGGCCAGGAAGGTCGTGCAGATCGGCCACCAGGCCTGCAGCTCCGGCCAGATGGCGGACGCGGTGGCCTTTTGTAAGACGGGTTATCTCGGGCGGATCACTGCGATCCACGCCCATCACTACCGCAACACGCCGCACGGGAAACCGCAATGGTCCCGGCCTGTGTATCCGGACATGACGCCGGAGAACATCCTCTGGAAGGCGTTTCTGGGCGAGGCGCCGGAGCGTCCCTTCGACGCCAACCGTTACATCAACTGGCGCTTTTTCTGGGACTATTCGGGCGGCAACGTGTATGAGAACATGTGCCACCAGCTCGCCTTCTGGTACAAGGCTCTGAATTTGCAGATTCCCACGGCGGTAACCATGACCGGCGGCCTGTATTTGTGGAAAGACGGCCGCGAAGTTCCGGACACGATGAACGTGGCCATGGAACATCCGGAGGAGATTCTGTTTAGCTGGGACTCCGGGTTTGGCAACAGCCACCTGGGCTACGGTGAGTTCGTGCTGGGCACGGACGGGACCATTGTGCGCAGCCAGCAGATCCGCTATCTGCCGCAGAAGGTGAACCGCCCGGAGGGCGAGGAGATTCTGGGGCAGACGCGCAGCGCTCCTAACGCCCATATGCAGAACTTCCTGGATGCGATCCGGAACGGCGCGGAGCCGAACTGTCCCTTTGAGATCGGATTCCGCGTTTCGATCGCCTGCCGGATGGCGGTGGAAAGCTACCGGCAGGGGCGTACCATGCGGTGGGATCCCGCCCGGGAGGAAATCGTCTGACCCCGCATGGAGTTCGACTACAGCGCTGAGCAGATCCAGCTCCGGCAACTCGTTCGGGAATTTGCAGAGGGGGAGATTGCTCCCCATGTCCGGCGCTGGGATGAAGAGGAAACGTTTCCGGCCGAGATCGTGGCGAAGCTTGGCCAGATGGGCTATCTGGGGGCGATCTTTCCGGAGGAGCTGGGCGGGGCGGGTCTCGGCTATGTGGAGTACTGCATCATTCTGGAGGAACTCGCCCGGGTGGATCCCTCGGTGGCCCTCATCGTGGCGGCTCACACCTCGCTGTGCGCCAATCACATCTACCTGGCCGGCACGGAGGAACAGCGGCGGCGCTACCTGCCGAAGCTTGCCTCGGGAGCGTGGCTGGGCTGCTGGTCGCTGACGGAGCCGGAAGCGGGTTCCGACGCTGCTGGGACGCGGACCACGGCGGTGCGGCAGGGATCGGAATGGGTGTTGAACGGGGCCAAGACGTTCACGACGAACGCTGCGGAAGCGCACGTCTGTGTGGCGATGGCGGTCACCAACCGCGCCGCGGGCCATCGTGGCATTTCGGCGTTCATCATCGAAAAAGGCACACCCGGTTTCCGTCTGGGTAAGAAAGAGGCCAAGATGGGGATGCGGGCCACCTCGACCGGCGAGGTGATCTTCGAGGACTGCCGTCTGCCGGCGTCGCAACTTCTGGGAGGCGAAGGTCAGGGGTTTGTGGACAGTCTGCGGGTGCTGGACGGCGGGCGCATCTCGATCGCGGCCCTCTCGATCGGGATCGCGCAAGGAGCCTTTGACGCTTCCATCAAGCACGCGCGGCAGCGCAAACAGTTCGGCCGGCCGATTGCGGAGTTCCAGGCGATCCAGCACAAGCTGGTGGACATGGCCGTGTCGCTGGATGCGGCCCGGCTGCTGACGTACCGGGCGGCGCGGATGGCGGACCGGGGACGGCGCATGACCAAGGAGGCCTCCATGGCCAAGCTGTTTGCCTCCGAGATGGCGGTGCGCGCCGCAGGGGAGGCCGTGCAGATCCACGGCGGCTACGGCTTCATCAAAGACTACCCGGTGGAAAAACTCTACCGGGACGTGAAGCTCTGCACCATCGGGGAGGGCACCAGCGAGATTCAGCGACTGGTGATCGCACGGCAGCTGCTTAAAGACGCATGCGAGAGCTGATGGAGAAGATGCGCGGTGGCGACGTCCGCGCGCTGGCGCGGATCGCCACGGCGATCGAGAACGAGGCGCCGGAGGCGGAGGCGCTGCGGGAGCAGTTGAAAGCTCTCGAGGGCCCGCGGCTGGTGGTGGGCGTGACGGGGCCGCCGGGGTCCGGCAAGAGCACGCTGGTGGATCAAATGACGCGCCACCTCCGGCGCGCGGGGCGCACGGTCGGCATCCTCACGGTGGACCCGTCGAGTCCGTTTTCGGGTGGGGCGCTGCTCGGCGACCGGATCCGCATGCAGCGGCACCACGATGATCCCGGCGTGTTCATCCGCTCGATGGCGACGCGAGGCGCGATGGGGGGGCTGGCGCGGACCACGGCCGATCTGGCGGCGCTGCTCGGCGCCTCGGGCAAGGAGGTGGTGCTGATCGAAACGGTCGGCGTGGGTCAGGACGAGGTCGAGATCGCCGGCGTAGCCGACGTGGTGGTGCTGGTGCTGGTGCCGGGGCTGGGCGACGATGTGCAGGCGATCAAAGCCGGGATTATGGAGATCGCCGACGTGTTCGTCGTCAACAAGGCGGACCTGCCGGGAGCGGAACGGCTGGAGGCGGAGATTCGGAGTTTGTTTAGCTCCGGCGGAGACTCGGGACCGCGGGCGCCCCGAGTGCTGCGAACCGTGGCGACGGAGGGCGCCGGTTTGGAAGCGCTGATGGAGGCGGTGTGGGCCGCGGCGGAGGAGAAAGCCGGCGCTCGCCGGCGGCTGCGGCCGCGCCCGGGCCGGTTTGCGATTGATCACCTGGGGGTAGCGGTCCGCGCTTTGGATGACGCGCTCGCGTTCTGGGAGCGTACGCTGGGCTTGCGCCTGGCGGGCATCGAGGAGGTCCCGCACGAAAAAGTCCGTGTGGCGATGCTGGAGGCAGGGGAATCCCGCATCGAGTTGCTGGAACCTGCGGCGGCGGATTCGGTGATTGCCCGCTTCCTGGAAAAGCGCGGGCCGGGGCTGCATCACGTCGCCTTGCGCGTGCCGGATCTCGGCGCCGCGCTCCTCAGGCTTCGCCAGGCCGGCGCGCGGATTCTCAATGAGCCGCAGACGGGAGCGGGCGGGCATCGCTACGTGTTTGTGCATCCTTCCTCGGCAGGGGGAGTTTTGCTGGAGTTGATCGAAGGAGGTTAAGTTGAAAGCCAAGATCGGGATCATCGGGGGCAGCGGGCTGTACACCATGCCCGGTTTCACGGCGCAGGAGGAGGTGGCCATCCAGACGCCGTGGGGCGACCCTTCGGACCACTACATGGTCGGCCGCCTTGCAGGTAAAGAGGTGGCGTTCCTTGCCCGCCACGGGCGCGGGCACCGGATCAGCCCGTCAGAGCTCAACTTTCGCGCCAACATTTATGGAATGAAGGTGCTGGGTGTCGAACGCATCATCTCTTTGAGCGCCGTCGGATCGCTCAAAGAAGAGCACCGGCCGCTCGATTTTGTCATTCCGGATCAGTTCTTCGACCGCACGCGCGGGCGGGCCTCCACCTTCTTCGGGGAGGGACTTGTGGCCCACATCAGCTTTGCTCATCCAGTATGCCCGCAGCTTTCCGATGTGCTTTACCAGGCGTGCCGCCGAGCGGGGGTCAACGTCAAGAAGGGCGGTACGTATCTGTGCATGGAGGGCCCGGCGTTCTCCACGCTGGCTGAGTCCAACCTGTACCGGAGCTGGGGGATGGACGTGATCGGGATGACGAATCTGCAGGAGGCCAAGCTGGCGCGCGAGGCGGAGATCTGCTACGTGACGGTCGCCATGGTGACCGATTACGACTGCTGGCATCCGGAGCACGATGCCGTAACGGTGGAGCAGATCATTTCCAATCTGACCCGCAATGCGGAGAACGCAGCCCGCGTGGTGGCGGAAGCCGTGGCGCACATGCCGGAGGAGCGAAGCTGCCAGTGCGGGTCGGCGCTCCGCCACGCGATCATCACCGAGCGGGCGCGGATTCCGGAAGCGACGCGGAAGAAGCTGGAACCGATCGTCGGCAAGTACCTCCGGGAGGCGGCGCCGTAACCCGCGAGCCGTTTCCGGCGAAAGAAGACATTGCTATGGTTCAGCACTTCGGACTAAGTGTAGGGGAGGATCTGCGCGAGTATCTTCGCGATTTCTATGGGCGCCGCCTGAAGCGGTCCGCCGACTTCTCTCAGAAAGCCTGCTGCACGGAGGAGACCCGGAAGCGCTACGGGGAAATCCTGGCGTTGCTGCCGGAGGAGGTGCGCGATCGCCACTACGGCTGCGGCTGCCCGATTCCGGATGATGAGCTGACCGGGCTCACCGCGCTGGATCTCGGATCGGGCGCGGGCGTAGACGCGTTCATCCTGGCCCGCAGAGTCGGCCCGCGCGGATTCGTCTACGGAGTGGACATGACTCCGGAACAGCTCGAAGTGGCGCGCCGCTGGGCCCCGGAAGTGGCGCGGCGCTTCGGATACCCCGCGCCCAATACGGCCTTCGTCGAAGACTACATCGAGGTTGCCGCCACGGTCCCGGATGAGAGCATAGACCTGGTCGTTTCCGACTGTGTGATCAACCTTTCGCCGCGCAAGGATCTGGTGTTCCGGACCATCCGGCGCGTACTCAAAGAAGGCGGAGAGTTTTTCATTTCCGATATCGTCGCCGATCGTCGCCTGTCGGAGCCCCTTCGTGACGACCCGGAGCTGGTGGCCGAGTGCCTGGGCGGTGCGATGTACGAAGCCGACTGGTTTGACTGTATGGAAGAAGCCGGATTCCGCGACGTACGGGTGGTCGAGCGAACCGTGGTGCAGACGGAAGTCCGCGGCGAGCCGGCGGTGTTCTCCTCGCTGACCGTGCGCGGCTTTAAGTTCCGCGAACCGCTTGATCGCCGTTGCGAGGATTACGGGCAGACCGCCGTGTACTTGGGTAACGTTCCGGGTTGCGAAGCCCGCTTCGTTTTGGACGGCGGGCACGTGTTTGAGGCGGGGCGGCCGACTCCGGTCTGCCGCAACACAGCCCGGATACTGTCGGAGACCCGCCTGGCTCGATACTTCGAAGTAACCCCTCCGCGCAAGCACTTCGGCCCGTTCCGGTGTCAGGCGCCGCAACCCGCCGTGCCGGCCGCCCCGGTGAGGAACTGCTGCTGAGGGCTGCTCGCGGCCGAGGCTTGTATGCTGGGAGAATGCGAGCCATCGCCGGTCTGGCCTGTGCCGTACTCGTTCACGGCGCGACATTCCCCCTCCGCCTGGATCGGCCCGCGGAGGTCGTGGCCGAGCTGCGCATGCGTTCTCCCGGATCGGACTTTGCGCGGCCCGGACGCGAGGCGGCGGTGGCGGCGATTTCGGTCGCCGGTAAACCGATCCATCACGTGACGCTGTTTGCCGGAGAAGACGCCTATGTTTACCGCGTCTTTCTCGGCGAGCTGGGAGCAGGAGAACACACGGTGCATGTCGAGCGCGACCCGAAATGGTCGGCGCCCGGCTCCGGACTCGAAGTGGAATCCGCCGCGTTTCGCCGGCTGCGCCCCGGCGAGCCGGAGTACCACGTGGTGGCTCATGCTCCGGTGCTCTATGCGCGGCCTGACACGCTTGTCCGGTTCAGCGACGTGCCGCTCGTGGCCTACTGCGAGCGTTTCGAAGAGGCGGGCCGGGAGGTGCTCCAATACACGGTGGTGTTCTCCAACGAAGACGGGGGCACACCGGCGCCTGCTCTGATGGCTCGCTGGGGACGCACCACGGACATCGAATGGGTCTACCGGGTGTACTTCGACCGGGACGGAAAACCGGAACGGGCCGTCATCCAAGGCAAAGGGCACAAGGAGGAGGAGTTTTCCGGAGTTCGCGAGGGCGGACATCCCTTGCTCTACGTGATCACGGATAACAACATGGTCGGCGGCTCAGGCAGGGCCACGTTACGCTACCAGCTTGCGCCGAGCCTGGTGGAGTTGAGCGGCGGCTCGCGAGAGCGCGTGATGGATGCCGACCCGGTGCTGTACCGCGTTGCGGCTCAGGAGCTCGAGCGCGAGAGCAAACTGCGCGCCTTCGGCGCGACGGGCGGAGAACGCGTGGGCGATCCCCGAAGCTATCTGTACGTGGAGATGAAGCTGGCGGTGGAGGACGCTGCCGTTGCGGCCCGCGTGCGGCTGAAGAATGAAGGTCGCTGGCGGGCTTCCCATCTTGGACGGGCGGATTACGCCGTCGCGCGCAACGGTTGGGTACGGACCACGGTGGAGCTGCCGCCGCGTACGGAGCCGGAGCGCATCGCCGAGCTGGGGTTCGAGTGCCTGCTGGCGCCGCGGCGTGTGGATGGCAAGGAGACGTGGCCGGACCACGGGCGGTGCCGCATCGAGAAGCTGGGAAGAATCTTTTTCCTGGATTCCAACTACAGGCCGCGCGCGATCAGCAAAGAACTCTCGGCCGAACTTACCGGCGGCGAGATGCTGTCTGCCGGCTGGTAGAATTGGAGCTTATGAAGGCCGCCATCGGCGTGATTGCCGCTGCGATCTTGAGCGCGGTGACGATCAACGAACTGCGCGCCGCGCGGGACCGGCAGGATCTGGGCACGCTCGAGGCGGCGGCCGCGCAGCTGTCTGCGGAAGCAGCCGGCCGGCCCAAGGACGGGGCAGCCCATTATCGGGCGGCCGTCGCGGAATCCTACCTGGCGGAGGTGGCCTGGCAGCTGGGTCAAAGAGACAAGGCACGCGCGGCAGTCCAGGAGGGCATTCGGGCCGCGCAGCGGGCGGTGGAGCTGGCCGGCAATAACGCGGAGTATCACCGGATTCTGGGCACGTTGTGCGGCCAGGCCGTCCCGTTCGACCTGTTGCGGGCCTTCCAGTACGCAGGCTGCGCGCGCGATTCCATCCACAAAGCCCTGGAACTGGATCCCAAGTCTGCGGCCGCCTACGTGAGCCGCGGCGTCGGAAATTACTACCTGCCGGTCGCGATGGGCGGGGGCGCCGAGGCGGCGCTACGGGATTTTCAGAAAGCGGTCGAGCTCGATCCCCGCTCGGATGAGGCCTACCTGTGGATGGGTATCGCTCTGCGCAGCCTGAAGCGCTATGCGGAGGCGAAGGCCGCCTTCGAGAAGTCACTGGCGTTGAATCCCGCACGAGTCTGGGCCCGGCGCCAGATGGAGAAGACGCCGGCCCGGTGATGCGTGCGCGCGTGGGGGTGGCGGCGGCGATCATCGCGATCACGCTCGCCGGCTTCTTTCTCTTCCCAGGACACACCTACCTGTATTCGGACACGCAGATTTACTTGCCCATCCTGGAGCGTTACTGGGACGGCAGCGTATTTACCCGGGAACCACTCGCTCAGCGGCCGCACGTAGCCTTTACGATTTACGACGAAGCAGCCCTCCTGCTCCGGCGGCTGACGGGGTTGGACTTTCAGGGCGTACTCGTGCTCCAGCAGCTGGTTTTCCGCACACTGGGGACATTAGGCGTCTTCCTGATCGCGGCCTCGCTGGGACTGTCCCGGCCCATGGCGCTGCTGGCCGCAGCCGTGTTTTCGCTCGGTGCGACGATTGCCGGCCCGGCGGTGCTTACTGTGGAGTACGAGCCCGTGCCCCGGGGCTTCGCCGTACCGCTGCTGCTGCTCGCAGTCGGGTTCGTGGCGCAGGGGCGGGATCTGGCGGCAGGGCTGACGGCCTCGCTCGCCTTCCTCTACCACGCTCCGACCACCATTCCCTTCTGGCTCGTCTACTTTTGCCTCGCCTTGTGGCCCACGCGGCCCGCGATCATGACGCGGCACATCCTCGGGCTTGCGCCGCTCATGTTCGCCGTTCTGAGCATGATGATTCTCTCGCGCATCCAGCCGGGAGTGACGGAGCCCCAGCCCTTTTTCGGGACGATCGAGCCCGCCCTCGAACAACTCCAGCGCCTCCGCGCGCCCTACAACTGGATTTCGATGTGGGACCCCTACTGGTACCGGCATTACACGTTTCTCTGGCTGGTGTCGCTGGGTGCGTTCTGGCGCCTGCGCAAACTGGCGCCGGAAGATCTCAAGTTTTTTCTGGTCGGCATGCCGCTCTGGGGGATCCTGAGCATTCCGCTCTCCTACGTGCTGCTGGACCGGATGAAGTGGGTGCTCATACCGCAGATCCAGCCGGCGCGTGCGGTGCTGTTTGTCACGGCCTTCGCCGTGATTCTCGGGGCGGCGGCGGGGTTGCGGGCGGCCGGTGCGGGCAGATTCTGGGAGGCCGCGGCGTGGCTCATCGTTGCCTTTGCCGTGCCTGCGAGTCCCCGCATTCTCCAGCTCCTGGTGCCGGACCTGACGAGTCCCCTGGTGCGGCGGCGCCTGGCGGTGGTGGCCGCACTGGCGGCCGTCTTCATCCTGGCGGCCTGGGCCGAATCGGCGCGCAAGCGGTGGCGCGGCGCGGCGCTGCTGGTGGCGCTGCTGTTGCCCTTCCCGATGCTTCCGCACGCTGCGCGCGTGCGGAACTATCCCCATCTGGATAGCCCCGAGCTGGACGAGCTTGCACGGTGGGCGCGGCAGGCGACTCCCAGGGAGGCCGTGTTTCTCTTCCCTGATGCAGGCAAGGAACTGTATCCCGGCATTTTCCGCGCAAAGTCCTTGCGAGCCGTGTATGTGGACTGGAAAGCGGGCGGGCAGATCAACTTTCTTCCGAAGCTGGGCTTTGAGTGGTGGCGCCGGTGGCAGCAGACGGCCGCAGGGCTCGATGCATCCGGCCCCGAGCGCTACCGTGAACTGGGCATTGACTACCTGGTGTTTCGGAGGCCGCCGCGGCCCATCCCGGGCTGCGAACCGGTGTTTACCAATGCGCGCTTTTCGGTGTGCCGTCTGAAGAATGCCGCTCAGGCCGGCGGTGCTGGGATGCCGAGGCCCGTAGCGGGCCGCGGAGAGATGGCCGCCGACGGGCAGTAGCGCGAGATCATTTCCAGAGCGATCGCAGCCCGGCGCACGCGCTCCCGCGAGAGGGCGACCACCGTGGACTCCAGGTGCGTTCCGCTCGGGTAGACATCCGGCGCGTTGCGCAGGCCGAACTTCAGGTAGATCGGGGCCGCCACCCGGATCAGTTCCGGGATCTCGTAGTGACGGATGAACCCGCCAATGTTGTCCGGCGCCTCGACGTAGAAATCAATGGGAACCTTGCCGAGCGCGGCGCGGATGGCGGCGATCTGGGGAAGCGTCAGATCCGAGGGGATGTTGACGGTGTCCGCTCCGAGGTGCGCCAGCAAACGCGCACTGGCCGGATTGGCCGGAGCCATCATCACCGACGTCTTGATGATGAGTGCCCGGGGCAGTTCTCCGGCCGCGCGGAGCTTTCCGATGATCTCGAGCAACCCGAGATCGGAGACGAGCACGCTGCGCAGGCCCAAGGTGACGGCGCGGCGCAAATCTTCGAGCGCGAAAACCAGCTGGTCCGCTCCGCGAAGGCTGAGGCCGAGGGTTTTGCCGGCCTGCGAGTAAGCCTGTGCGCCGATGTCGAAGGTCGCGCGCGGCCCGATGAACAGGTTCACTTCGATGGCGGCGTTACGGCCCAGGGCGAGCATCTCGGAGATCTCCGCGTCGGTGAGCAGCATGATGCCGCTGCCCTGGCTGACGCGGTGTACGGGCACGTTGCGCCGCTCGGCCTCTTCGAGAACCGCCGCCAGGGAGCGAGGACCCTCGGTAGACGGAATCTCGATGCGGAACTGCCCTCCGTCCGGGAAACGCTGGGCCGAGTCCGGACAATCTCGCAGATCAGCGTCCGGGAGTCCCGTTGCGCGCAGCCACTGGCGAGCGATCTGCATGGCTTCAGCACACCTCGGTTGAGAGTTCGTAGCCCCGGCGGGCCACTTCGGTTCGGAAGATCTGTGCGTCCCGGCCATGCGTGCGGAAAATCTCCGGTACGAGGTCACAGACCTTTTCGGCGCCGCGCTCGTAGAAGACCAAAATGGAAGGGCCGGCGCCGCTCAGGCAGCATCCCAGCAGGCCCGGGGCGCGCAACTGGAGAATATCCTTCATTCCCGGCACGAGCCGGAGGCGGTAGGGTTGGTGCAGGCGGTCTTCGAGCGCCGTGGGGAAGACGTCCGTGGAGCCGGCGGCCAGGGCGGCCACCAGCAGTGCGGCACGCTGGATGTTGAAGATCGCGTCTTCTTTGGGATAGGATTCCGGCAACACGGAGCGGGCTTCGGAGGTGGGTAAGGCGAAGTCGGGCACCACCACGGCCACGCCGAAGTGCTCGGGCAGCTCCAGGCGGACGGCGCAGGCGGTTCCGGCGGCGTCCACCGCGGTGGCCACCACCGAGCCCAGCACGCACGCGGCCACGTTGTCAGGATGGCCCTCCAGGCGCGCAGCTTCTTCCAGAATGCGGGGTGCGTCCCAGCCCAGGCCGAGCAGGTCATTGGCGATGACTACGCCGGCGGTGTGAGCTGCGGCGCTCGAACCCAGACCTTTGCCGATGGGGATTTCGTTGTGAATGTTCAATTCGGCGGGCGTGAGCTCCCTGCGGGTTCCGCGCGCCACGGCTTGCGCCGTCTGCCAGATCAGGTTATCTTCCCCCGTCGAGATCAGGGCGACGTCGCGGCCGGAGGCGCAGATGCGCAACGCGTCGCTCGGCCGGAAGCGACATTCCAGGTAGATCCCCAGGGCGAGCCCGAGCGCATCGAAGCCCGGACCGAGGTTGGCGCTGGAGGCCGGCACCCGCAACCGCCGCCATGTACACCGGCGCTCAGAAGCCGCCATCGAGCGTGACCTTCCGGCCCTCGCGGCAGGACTGGTAGGCGGCGAGGACAAGCTCCAGGGCGCGGTAGCCTTCCTCACCCGAAACCAGCGGCTTGCGCCCGGTGCGGACCGCTTCACCGAAATCGAGAAATTGGCGTTCGAACGGAGCCAGCGGAATCGCCATGGGATCCGAGGAGCCCGACATGACCTCCTTGGCCAGGGGCGGCGGTTCGCCGAAATCGTCGCGGACGTCCCAGGCGGTCAGCTTGTCTCCCGTGAGGATGGCGGTGCCTTTGGTGCCGTGGATCTCGATACGCTCGGAGTATCCGGGCCACATGGCCGTAGACGCCTGGATCACGCCCGTGGCCCCGGAGGCGTAGCGCATCGCCACGGTGATCACGTCTTCGGACTCGATCTTGTGCAGGGCGCCGAGCTGCCAGAAGGCGAACAGCTCGCGGACGGGACCGATCAGCCACAACAGAACGTCCACCTGGTGAATGGCCTGGTTGATGAGAGCTCCGCCCCCCTCCACCGCCCAGCTTCCCTTGATCGGCCGCGCATAATACTCCGGCGCGCGGTACCACTTGACGTACGCGTCCGCCTGTATGATCTTGCCCAGCCGGCCGGCGGCGATGGCTTTGGTGAGAAACAAACTCGAGTCGTCGAAGCGATGCTGGCTGACCACGCCGAGCCGAATCCCGGCGCGCCGGGCGGTTTCGATCATCTGGCGGGCGGTTTCCAGGTTCGTGGCGATCGGTTTTTGGACCTGCACCGACTTGCCCGCAGCGGCGCACGCCTCGACCGGCTGCAGGCGGAAGTCGGGAAAGGTGCACACATCCACGTAATCCACCTCGGCGTGGCGGCAGACTTCTTCGTACGAGCGCACGAATTGGCAGCCGTACGTCTCGGCGAACTTCCGGCCCGCTTCCTCATTGATGTCGGTGCAGACCGTTACCCGGTAGCCGATGTTGCGGTAGGCTTGCGCGTGTTTATGAGAGATGGCTCCCGTTCCGATGATTCCGACTCGCATGGGATGCTGCTCCGATCGAACTCAGCAGTATAACGCGCGGCGCGGCTGCACCGTTGCCGCCTCACAAGCCGCAGTGGGAGCCGCAGATGCTCACTTCCAGGCCCAGTTCACGGAACATGGCGGCTTTGACGGCGAGCGCGAAGTTGGCGGCCTGGGCGTCGGGCGCGTAGGCCACCTGGATGTGATTCGACTTGTGGCGCGCCATCATCTGATCGCGGGTGATCCCGTACGTGACCGCGTGCATGATGGGCCACTGCGGCGTGGTGATGGCCCAGCGGCGTTCGGTCTCCTCGCGCGGCAACTCGACCACCTGCGCGCGGCCGAGGTCGGCCTTGAGGCGCCCGTCTTCGATGAAGACGCGGCTCCAGACGATCTCGCCGGGCTTGCTGATGCCCTTCAGCGTGCCGCCGCCGAGCGGGAAGTACATGGGCGGCTGCCGCTCGCTGACGGCTCCGGCGTAGCCGCCGATGAAGTGGGCCGGAGGCGCGGCGCCGGAAATTTCGAAGACCCACACGAACTCTTCGCGCCCGTCCCAGGCGTAGGGTTCGCCGTAGCGCACGTCGTGGAGTGTCGTTTCGGGCGGAAAGCCGAGCCGGCGCCAAACGCGGTTGGTGACGAGCGCATCCAGGCCGGCGCACTCGTCCACCTCGTTGAAATGCGGCAGGGGCTGGCCTTCGTACAGGATTTTGCCGCTGCGGGGATGGCGCACGGGTGGGCGGTCGGAGTTGTTCAGCAGGCCCTCGACCAGATCGGAGGCGGGCGTCAGATCCTTGAGGCCCTGCTGGTACTGGATGCCGATGGTGTCGCAGCCGAACTCGTCGGCGATCCGCAGCGCGGCAATGTACATTTTGCATTGCTGGTGGATCTGCTCGTCGGTGAGGTCCGTCTCCGGATTGGGTCCGGTGAGAAAGCGCATGCCCTTGGCGTCCAGCCAGGCGCGGACCTGGCGGGCCTCCTCGTCCGGCACGCGCAGCATTTCGGCGTAGAGGGCGGACTGGCTGAGGCGCTCTTTGAAGACGCCGGTGGGGTGGAGGAGTTCGTCCGGGATAATGGCGTTGTACATGCCCATGCAGCCCTCGTCGAAGACGCCCATGATGGCTTTGTTGCGCCGGAGTTGTTCGGCCAGCTCGGCGCCGGTGCGTTCGGCCTCCTCAGGAAGACGCAGCTCGCGCAGGCTGCGCACGTGGCTGGTGTCGTGGACGACAGGTTGGCCGGCGAGCCAGCGGCGCAGGCCGCGCAAGAAGAAACTGTCGTTGAAGTCGGCGCTCCACAGGGTGCTGTAGCGGACGCCGGCCTTGGTCAGCGAGCCGTTGAGGTTCAGCAAGCCGACCAGACCCGGCCACTCGCCGCTCCAGTTGGCGACGGTGAGGATAGGTCCTTTGTGCGTATAGAGGCCGTGCAGGATGTGATGGCTGTACTGCCAGACGGCCTCGACGACGACGAGCGGCGCGTGCTCGGGGATGGTGCGGAAGACCTCCATGCCGTACTTTTGGGAGTCAATGAAGCCGTGGCCTTTGGCCGGATCGAAGGGGTGGGCGCGGAGCACGTCGCGGCCCTCGCGGCGGATGGCGGCGATGACGGCCTCCTCGGCCCGCTGCTGTGCGGGCCAGCATTTCTGGTTGGCCGAAAGTCGCAGATCTCCGTTGGCGATGAGCAGGATGGGTTCCGGCATGCTTCTCATTTTGCCACCGCGCCGAAGCTTGCTATGCTGGGAGGCGGAAGGCCTGCCCTTCGAGCCGGTAGCTCAGGCGGTAGAGCATCTGCCTTTTAAGCAGAGGGCCGCGGGTTCGAGTCCCGCCCGGCTCACCA
>JBBIJF010000053.1:0-12348 GCA_037446115.1 Acidobacteriota bacterium
CAGACCATCAACTAAGGCCCCGAAATCCGCGCTTAGTGGGAAAGGAGGTCGAGAGGCTCAGACAGCCAGGAGGTTGGCTTAGAAGCAGCCATCCTTTAAAGAAAGCGTAATAGCTCACTGGTCGAGCTGCACGGTGCCGACAATCCAACGGGGCTCAAGCGCGACGCCGAAGCCGTGGGCCCGCGGCAGCCTGTTGCGGGCGGTAGGAGAGCGTTCCCAGCCGCGGTGAAGGCGGACCGGGAGGACCGCTGGAGCGCTGGGAAGTGACTCTGCCAGCATAAGTAGCGATAAACCAGGTGAGAATCCTGGTCGCCGGAAGTCTACGGGTTCCTCAGCAAGGTTCGTCCGCTGAGGGTCAGTCGGGACCTAAGGCGAGGCCGAAAGGCGTAGCTGATGGACACACGGCTAACATTCCGTGACCGCCACCAGCCCGGCAAAGACCGATGGGGGGACGCAGCCCGTAAGTCCGGCGGAGGACCGCATTCGAAGCCGGATGAAGGGAGGCCGGGAGAGGCAAATCCGCCCGGCCGCCTGCCAGGAAAAGCCCCTAAGGATGGGCTGGGGCGCCCGTACCCTAAACCGACACAGGTGGACGTGATGAGTATTCTCAGGCGCTCGGGTGATGGGTTGCTCAGGAACTAGGCAAATTGGCCCCGTAACTTCGGGAGAAGGGGCGCCCGCCGCAAGGCGGGCCGCAGGGAAACGCCTCACGCGACTGTTTAACAAAAACACAGGTCTCTGCAAAGTCGAAAACGACGTATAGGGGCTGACGCCTGCCCGGTGCCGGAAGGTTAAAGGGAGGGGTTAGCCGCAAGGCGAAGCTCCGAACTGAAGCCCCGGTGAACGGCGGCCGTAACTATAACGGTCCTAAGGTAGCGAAATTCCTTGTCGGGTAAGTTCCGACCTGCACGAATGGCGTAACGACGTGAGGACTGTCTTGGCAACCCGCCCGGCGAACTTGTGGTCCCGGTGAAGACGCCGGGTGCCCGCCGCTAGACGGAAAGACCCCGTGCACCTTTACTGCACCCTATCAGTGAACTATGGGGCGGTCTGCGCAGGATAGGTGGGAGGCTGAGAACCCGGGCTTTCGGGCTCGGGGGAGCCGCCGGTGAGATACCACCCTGATCGTTCTGTGGTTCTAACCTGCTCCCGTGATCCGGGAGAGGGACCCTGATAGGCGGGTAGTTTGACTGGGGCGGTCGCCTCCTAAAGGGTAACGGAGGCGCGCGAAGCTCGGCTCAGGCGGTTTGGAAATCCGCCGTCGAGTGCAAGGGCATAAGCCGGGTTGACTGCGAGACCCACACGTCAAGCAGGTGCGAAAGCAGGCCCTAGTGATCCGGTGGTCCCGTATGGAAGGGCCATCGCTCAACGGATAAAAGGTACGCCGGGGATAACAGGCTGATCGGAGTCAAGAGTTCACATCGACGCTCCGGTTTGGCACCTCGATGTCGGCTCATCGCATCCTGGGGGTGAAGAAGCTCCCAAGGGTTGGGCTGTTCGCCCATTAAAGCGGTACGTGAGCTGGGTTCAGAACGTCGCGAGACAGTTCGGTCCCTATCTGCGGTGGGCGCAGGAGACTTGAGGGGGGCTGCCCTTAGTACGAGAGGACCGGGGTGGACGGACCTCTGGTGATCCAGTTGTCCCAGCAGGGGCACCGCTGGGTAGCCATGTCCGGTGGAGATAAGCGCTGAACGCATCTAAGCGCGAAGCTCGCCCCAAGATGAGGTCTCCCAAGCGGGTCAACCGCTCGAGAAGGGCCCTGGAAGACTACCAGGTGGATAGGGCGGATGTGGAAGCGCAGCAATGCGTGAAGCTAACCGCTACTAATAGCCCGTTCGGCTTAGCCGCTCGCGTCCTCCGCATTCGAAAGTGGCGCGCACGAGACGCACTCACCGGTATCCGGTCCCAAAGTTTGCATCCGGGGCTCTTCCGGGTGACCATAGCGAGGGGGCCACACCCGTTCCCATCCCGAACACGGCAGTTAAGCCCCTCAGCCCCGATGGTACTGCGCGGGCCACCGCGTGGGAGAGTAGGACGTTGCCCGGTTCAGAGCCGCAACGGCCCGGCCCCAAGCCGGGCCGTTTTCGTTTTCCCTGCCCAGCGTCCTTGATCTTCTTCCAGGAACGAGCGATCATGAGGAGGGGTGTCCCATGCGCCGATCGGCTCATCTCGCGCTTTCGGGGATTCTGGCCTCGGTCTGCTCCTTTGGCCAGCATGTGATCTCCGCTCGCGCCGGCCTCGTCCACTATACCGAGGGTCGTGTATTGATTGACGGGCAGGTTGCCGAGCCCAGGGTGGGCCACTTCCCGCAACTCAACGAGCAGCAGGTTCTGCGCACGGAAGAAGGTCGGGCCGAGGTCCTGCTGAACCCGGGAGTCTTTCTGCGCGTGGGCGAGCAAACCTCCATCCGCATGCTTTCGACGCTGCTAGCGGCCGCACGCGTCGAGTTCCTGTCAGGGAGCATAGTGCTGGAATGGGCGGACCTGGACCGGGACAGCTCGGTTACCCTCGTGTTCGGCGACGCGGCGATCACTCTCCGCAAAAAAGGCGTGCTTCGCCTCGATTCGGATCCGCCCGAGTTGCGCGTGTTTGCCGGGGAGGCAGTGGTCGAGCTGGGCGGACAACGGGCGGAAGTCAAAGAGGGCCGCAAGGCCAGGTTGGCCGGCGAGCTTGCCGTTGAGAAGTTCGACCGGCGCCAGACCGACGCCCTGGACCGCTGGAGCATGCGCCGGGCCGAGTATCTGGCCATGGCCAACGTTTACGCCGCACGGTCCCTCGGAGAGGCAGAGGCCGGCTGGCAGTGGCGCCGGGGAGGCTGGAGCTGGAACCCGTACCTGGGCCTGCTCACTTATGTTCCGGCCGGCGGCATCTACGTGAGCCCCTACGGCTTCCGGTTTTACAGTCCGCAAAGAGTGGAGGCGCTCTACCAGCCGCCGCCCACGATCAACTACTCCGGGCTCGGGCGTTGGGACGCCGGCCGGGGCTACACGACGATCCCCGCCACTTCGGCCGGAACCTCCGGAACTCTGGCGGCGGGAGCTGCGGCTCCGACCACTCCCAGCCAGTCCTCCACCGCCCCGATTCAGCGCCCCAGCGGAACGGCGGGCGGTCGTGATCGCTGAGCCGGCTCAGGCTTCCGGCCTGTTGCGGGCCTCCAGCAGCTCCTTTAAGTCCTCTGACAGTCTCTCGAGGAAACCCGATTCCCTCGAAAACAGGTAAAAATGGCCTCCCGGTAAGAGCGCCAGTGCAAATCCCGCCGTGGTTTGCTCTTTCCAAGCTTCGAGTTCCTCCGGCCGCAAGTTGGGATCCTGAGCGCCTCCGTAGGCGCGGATCGGCACGGGCAGCGGCGGTTCCGCGTGGCAGACATAGCTGCGGTAGAGGTTCAGGTCGCTTCTCAGGGCGGCAAGCAACAGCCGGCTCAACTCTTCGTGTTCGGTCAACTCGGGAGGAATGCCTCCGAGCCGGCGCAGCTCCACAAGCAGCGTGCGATCGTCCCATGCAACCGGGGGCAGGGGAGCGAGCCGGAGTTGCGGCGCACGCGCCCCGGAGACCATCAAGGCGCTTGGCAAAGGCAAACCCCGGCGGCGCAGCCAGCGGGTGAGCTCGAAGGCGACGCCCGCTCCCATGCTGTGTCCAAAAAATGCGAAGGGCCGGTCCAGATGGGGTTGGATGGCCTCGCCCAAGGCTGCCACCAGCTCTTCCATCCGCTCGTACGGCTTTTCACTCAAGCGGCTCTCGCGCCCGGGGAGTCGTACCGGCGCAAGCAATACGGAATCCGGAAGATGCGATTGCCAGCCGCGGTACAATGCAGTTCCGCCCCCGGCGTGGGGCAGGCAAAACAGCCGCAGCTTCAGACCGCTCCGCCATTCGGCTTTGGGAAACCATACGCCGCCGTCGGCCCGCTTTTGCCGGAGTCGCAAGGCGAGCAGCGCACGCTTTTCCGGCGAAAGCCTCTCCAGCGGATTGCCGCCAGCCGGTGCGGCTTTGGCTTCTCGGGACTCCCGAGGCAGCCGAGGCGCCGTCCGAATCACGTCCTGGAGCAGGGCTTCAAACGGCTCGACGCTGAGCGATTCTGCGTAAGCCAGCGCCGCCGCCCGCGACGTCCGCGCGATTTGTTCCCAATGCTCGCGATCGCTCACCAGCCGCCGCAGCGCCGCCTCCCACGGGGCGATGTCCTGTTCAGGCACCTCCGCGACCGGGACCATCTGCTCATCGAGGCGCGGGTGGTAGCGTTCGATGGGCCGCACCGGGAGCAGGTACGGCACGCCCATCTTGGCCTCCGGTATGCCGCCGACGTTGCTGGCCATGACCGGAATTCCGCGCAGCATCGCTTCGACCACGATCCGGGAGCGCGCCTCCGCCCACAAGGACGGAACCAGCAGAACCCGCGTGCGCCGCAGCAGTTCGTCAATCGCATCCACCGGCTCGAGCACCTGGATGTTGGGCAGCCGGGCGAGCGCGGCACGGTCTGCCGCGTTCGTCCCCCAGGTGGGCACCGCCGCAAAGCGCACCTCCGGCATTCTGCGCGCCAGCTCGAGGAAGATCGTGATGCCCTTGACGGCGCAGGGGTTGACCAGGGTCACAAACTCGTTGTCAAAGCGGCCGAGCTCCGGATAGGGCCCGGGCTCCAGCAGCGAAATCGGCACGTGCACGGCCTCGATGCCGCCGGCGCGGCGCACGTACTCGGCGACGTAACGGCTCACGCCGACGACTTTGTCGGTGCGCCGCAGCAGCTCTGTTTTCGTCTGGCTCGGAAAGGCGCAGTCCGGACCGAACGGCAACGCCAGAGTCGCCCGCACCAGGTAGACGACCCGCGCGGTTTCCTGCCGTAGGGCCGCTTCCAGCAGCACCTGGGCCGGGTCGTCGGTCGAGGCAAGGATCACCTCGGGGCCGAACTCCGAGATCTGCTTTGTGAAGTAAGCGCGCAGGTTGGGATGTGTCGTGACGGTGTGCACCTCGACGCCGTTGAGGCGAAAGATCACCACACCTTCCTGCTCGGAGTGGACCGGCACGGCGCGCGCGGCCAGTGCGTCGAGGCAGGCGCGGTGGGCGGCCTCGCCGTAGCCTGCCACGCGAGCCACGACGCGAACCTCGTGGCCCCGGGCCGCGAGCGCCTCCATGAGCAGGCGGTTGGACTTGTCGCCGCCGCCGTGGGCCGGATAGTACGGGGAGTTGTGTGCGAGCAGGATGCGCATCTAACCGGACATCTCGCGCGATGCCTTCCGGCGCAGGCGCGTCAGCAGCAGTGCTCGTTTTTCCGGAGAGAGCTCCGCCAGGGTGCGCCGCGTTTCCGAGTCCTGAGGCGTCGTGGCCGCGGGGCGCAGCGAGATGAGAAACTGCTCGAGCGCCTCGGGATGGATCCGCCGCACAAACTCGAGAGCCTTCGCCTGCGACTCGGCAGCCACGGCTTCGTAAAGGTCGCGATCTTGCAAAAGAGCGCTGAGGGCCTGCTCCCAGGGCCCGACCTCCTGCGGAGGAACCACGGCGCGCGGCAGGCCGTGTTCGTCAAAGGCCGCCTCGTACCGCTCGATGGGCCGTACGGGAATCACGAAGCGTGTGCCCATTTTGGCTTCCACCAGCCCGCCGGAATCGCTGGCCAGCACGGGGATGCCGTGGAGCATCGCCTCCATCACACTCAAGCCGAAACCCTCGTACCATAGCGACGGCATCAACAGCACGCGGGTGCGGGCAAGAATCAGGCGAATGTCGGGTACGTTCGCCAGCAGTGTCACGTTCGGGAGGGCCTCGAGCGCCCGGCGATCCGCGGCAGTTGTTCCCCATCCCGGAAGGGCGGCGAAGGGCCATTGTGGAAAACGCCGCGCCAGCTCGAGGAAGATGGGCAGTCCCTTGACGGCGCAAGGGTTGATGAGCGTGATCCACCCCTGATCGAAACGCCCGTAGCGCTCGAAAGGCTCCTCGCCGTACACCGGGGGATGAATCACCTCCGGTCTGCGCCCCAGGTGGGTTTCGATGTAAGAGGCCATGTGTTCGCCGATCACCACGATCGTCGCCGCCCGGCGCACCAGCTCCGTAGTGCGCGGATCCGGGTTCCAGCTCGCCGGGCCGAAGGGGAACAATTGCGGCGTGTGAGCCAGGTAGATCACGCGCCCGGGCGCCTGGCGCGACGCTTCCCGGAGCAGCAGTTGCCCCAGATCCTCGGAGGAGACCAGCACCCAGTCCGGCTGAAACGCTCGAATCTGTTCATCGAGCAGGCGACGCCGCCCGGCCGGGTCGGGGGCGGCCCAGATCCGGACGCCGTGGTATTCGGCCGTCTCGACGCCGTTCTGGCTGCGCAGGCTCTCCACAGGGATGGCCTCCTGCCGCAACTGTTCGAGTTTGGCCTGCGGGTCGCGGGTGAGCGAAGCCGCCACGATGCGGCAGGCGTGACCGCTACGGGCCAGTAACTGAAGCCACACGAGGTTACTGCGCGTAGCCCCGCCGCGAGGGGGCAGGTAGGAGGCGTTGGCCGTCAGCAAGATGCGCATCGGCTCACGCAGGCCTCATGCCGGGACTTGCTCAGGGGCGCTTCAACAGCTGGATGCCGAGTTCCCGCAGCTGGCGCTCGGGGACGGGCGCGGGTGCGTCGCACATCAGGTCGGTGCCGCTGGCGGTCTTCGGAAAGGGAATGACGTCGCGGATCGTGTTCTCTCCGGCCAGGATCATCACCAGGCGGTCCAGACCGAGGGCGATGCCCCCGTGCGGCGGTGCGCCGTATTCCAGCGCATCCAGCAGGAACCCGAAGCGTCGCCGGGCCTCCTCGTCGCTGAAACCGAGCGCGCGGAACACCTTTGCCTGCACGTCGCGCCGGTGGATACGGATCGAGCCGGAGCCGAGTTCGACGCCGTTGAGCACCAGGTCATAGGACTTTGCCCGGCATGCGGCCGGATCGGTGGTGAGTTTGTCGAGGTCCTCTTCGTGCACCGAGGTGAACGGGTGGTGCGCGGCATCCCAGCGCTGTTCTTCTTCGTTCCACTCGAACATGGGGAAGTCCACCACCCACAGCCAGCACAGCCGGCGAGGGTCCAGGAGCTTGTGCCGGTCGTTGAACTTGTGTGCGGCGAACAGCCGCAGTTGCCCGCAGGCTTGCAGAACCGTCTCGGCGGGCCGGTGTCCCTGCGGCGGACCCTGCCAGCCTGCCAGCACCAGCAGGTCGTCTGCCCCGGCTCGGGTACGCCGGCGCACGGCGTCCATGGCTTCGGGGAAGTCGCGCTCCAGGCGGCGGGGATCGTCGTAGACGCGCAGTCCGCGCTCGCTGCCGTAGGCCTTGAGTTCGTCGCGTTCCTTGCGGCTCGCGCCCCCGGCGCCGGGCACGCGAATGGCGACGAGCGGCAAATCGCCGGGAGCCAGCGGGGTGCCCGCAAACAGATCCTCGACCGTATGAAAGGGCGGCAGCCGCAGATCCGGCTTATCGCTGCCGTAGGAGCGCATGGCCTCATCGTAGGTGAGGCGCGGGAACGGGATTTGGACATCGAAGCCGGCCACGCGGCAAGCGGCCTGGACCACCGGCTCGACCACCTCGAAGATGCGCTCCGGCTGCGGAAACGCCATCTCCAGGTCGATCTGGGTGAACTCCGGCTGGCGATCCGCCCGCAAATCCTCGTCGCGGAAGCACCGCACGATCTGGAAGTACTTCTCGAAGCCGCTCACCATCAGGAGCTGTTTGAACAGCTGGGGCGACTGGGGCAGGGCGTAGAAGCAGCCCGGCTGCAGGCGGCTCGGCACCAGGTAGTCGCGGGCGCCTTCCGGCGTCGAGCGGGTCATGAAGGGCGTTTCAATCTCCAGGAAGCCCATGGAGTACAGCTGTTCCCGCACGGCGAAGGAGATCCGGGACCGCAGGATGATGTTGCGCTGCATCCGCGGCCGCCGCAGATCCACGTAGCGGTACTTCAGCCGCACTTCCTCGGCGACGTCCACGTTGTCCTCCATGGGGAAGGGGGGCGTCTTGGAGTCGTTGAGGATCCAGAGCTTTTCGGCGACCAGCTCCACCTCCCCGGTGGCGATGGCCGGGTTGACGGTTTCCGGAGAGCGGCGTTCGACGCGACCCTCGACGGCGACGACATACTCGGACCGCAGCAACTCAGCCTTGCGGTGAAGTTGCGGATCGGCTTCGGCGTGGAAGACCACCTGCGTGACGCCGTCGCGATCGCGCAGGTGAAGGAAGATGACGCCGCCGAGATCGCGGCGCCGGTGCACCCATCCCATCAGGAGGGCGCGCGAGCCGGCATGGCAGGCGCGCAGCTCGCCGCAGGTGTGGGTGCGGCGCAAGTCTCCGAGGAAATCCAAGGGAACCGATTCAGGCATGCTGCACGTTCGCTCTCAGTGTTTCGTAGAGTTCCTCCAGCGTCACCGTGCACTGCCGACCGGAGCCCATGTCCTTGAGTGCGTACCGGCCGGCAGCCAGTTCTTCGTCGCCGATGATAAGGGCATAGCGGGCACCGAGTTTGTTGGCCAGCTCCAGGGCACGCTTGAGGCGCGTCTCCGGCGCCAACTCCACGACGAGGCCACGGCGCCGCAGCTCGCGCGCAAGGGGGGCGGCGTGGCGCAACGCCGCTTCTCCCAACGGCGCGAGGAACAGGTCCACGCCCGGGGCGTAGACGCCCGGCCGGGTCTCTTCGAGGGCCAGAACCAGCCGGTCCTCACCGATGGAGAAGCCGATTCCGGGCGCCGGGACCTTGGAGCCGAGCGTTTCGGCCAGGCCGTCGTAGCGCCCGCCCCCCGCCACCGAGTTCTGCGCCCCGAGCGCTCCGTGGACGATCTCGAAGGTGGTGCGGCGATAGTAGTCGAGCCCCCGCACCAGCCGGGGACGGATCTGAAACGTAATGTCCCGGTCGCGGAGATACTCCTGCACCTTGGCGAAATGGTTCCGGCACGCTTCGCAGAGGTACTCGAGGATGGAAGGCAGGGTTTCGATCACGGGCTGGTCTGCCTCCACTTTGCAGTCGAGCACCCGCAGCGGGTTGGTCTGCGCGCGCCGCCGGCAGTCCGGGCACAGGCGCGCGGAGACGTGCCGGAGCGCCTCGCGGAGCGCGGAAGCGAATCGCGGGCGGCATTCCGGGCAACCCACAGAGTTCAACAGCAGTTCGAAATTCTCCAGCCCTGCGGCGCGCAGGATTTCCACGGTGAGTTCGATGACTTCGGCGTCCACCGCCGCCGACTCGGAGCCGATGGCCTCGGCGCCGATCTGGTAGAACTGCCGGTAGCGGCCCTTCTGCGGGCGCTCGCGGCGGAACATCGGCCCGATGTAGTAGAGCTTAACCAAGCCGGGCTGCTGGTCCAGGCGGTGCTCGATGTAGGCGCGGATCACCGAGGCGGTGCACTCGGGACGCAGCGTGAGTGAAGCTCCGTCGCGATCCTGGAAGGTGTACATCTCTTTGGTGACGATGTCGGTGTCTTCTCCGACGCCGCGGGCAAAGACTAACGTCTCTTCGAAGATCGGCGTGCGGATCTCCTGGTAGTTGTAGGCGCGGAAGACGCGGCGCGCCTGCTCTTCCACGTGGTTCCAGACCGCGCTCGACGGCGGCAGGATGTCCCGGGTGCCCTTGACGGATCGAATCAAGACGCGGCTTCCCTGTAATGCTGGCGGTAGCGGATGTAGTTGGCGGCGTTGGTGCGGAACCGCTCGCGCTCTTGCTCGGTCAGTTCGCGGCGCACCTTGCCCGGCACGCCCATCACGAGGCTGCCCGGCGGCACGACCATTCCTTCCGGCACGAGCGCTCCGGCCGCGATCACGGATCCCCGCCCGATGCGCGCCCCGTTGAGCACGATGGCGCCGATACCGATGACACAGTCGTCTTCGACCACGCAGCCGTGCAGCACGACGGAGTGACCGACAGTGACGCGGTTGCCCACGATCACCGGGTACTGGTCCAGCTCGCCGTGGAGGACGCAGTTATCCTGAATGTTGCTCTCCTCTCCGACACGAATGGTGTTGACGTCGCCGCGCAGTGTGGCGTGGGGCCAGACGCTGGAGCGCTCGCCGATCTCCACGTCCCCGATCAGTTCGGCGCTGGGATCCACGTAAGCCGATGCGGCCACCCTCGGTTGGATGCCGCGGTACGGGCGAATCATCGTAAGTTGGTGGAATCCTTATCGTAGCACACGCCCGGATGACATCCCGGTGATCCGGGGTCCGGTGCGGTACCTTGGAAGTATGATCCGGGGCACGATGGTGTTTGTGATTCCGATCGCGCTCGTGCTTGGCGCGCAGGATATCCGCAGTCCGAATCCGGGCGAGCGGAAGCGGGCCGCACGGGAACTGGCGGCCCAGGGCACGGCCGCGCTGCCGCAGCTCACCCAACTGCTTTCGGATCCCGACGTCGAGGTCCGCATCGAAGCCGTCAAAGCCATCGTCGAGATTGACACGCAGCACAGCCTGGATCCGCTCATTCAGGCGACGCGGGATTCCGATCCCGAGGTGCAGATCCGGGCCACCGACGGTCTGGTGAATTTCTACGTACCGGGTTATGTGCGCACCGGACTGACGGCTTCGCTGCGACGGGTGGGCGGGCGGATCAAAGGAAGGTTCGTCGAAACCAACGACCAGGTCGTGGACCCGTTTGTGGAAGTGCGGCCGGAGGTGGTTGCGGCCCTGGGCAAGCTGGCGCGGGGCGGAGCGAGCATGGAAGCCCGGGCGAATGCGGCCCGCGCCGTGGGAATCCTGCGGGGCCGCGCCGCAGTGCCGGATCTGCTCGAGGCGATTCACACCAAGGACAGCCAGGTGATCTACGAGTGCCTGGTGGCGCTGCAGAAGATCGGAGATCCGGCGGCGGCACCCCGGGTCGCGTTCCTGCTGCGCGATCTGGACGAGCGGGTTCAAGTGGCGGCCATCGAGACCATGGGTTTGCTGCGCCATATGGATGCACTGCCGCAACTGCGGGAGATCCTGAACCGCACGGGCAAGAAGGGCGTGCGGCGTGCCGCCCTGCGGGCGATCGCCATGCTGCCGGACCGGGCCAACCGGGAGCTGCTGCGGAAGCATCTCAGCGACCGCGACGGAGAGCTCCGGGAGGCGGCCGCCGAGGGTCTGGGGCGGATTCAGGATCCCGAGGACCTGGCGGCGCTCGAAAAGATGTTCGCCGAGGAGCGGGACAATTCCGCGCGCCTGTCGGCGGCCTTCGCACTCGTCATGCTGGGCAAGGCCGACCTGAGCGAATTCGGCCCGCTGCGCTATCTGATCAACACGCTCAACTCCAGCACTCGCGTGGGCGAGGCGCGTGCCCTACTGATCGAGGCGGCGCGAAAGCCGGAGGTGCGCCGGCTGCTGTACGAGCCGCTGCTCGGCGGCACGGCCGAGGAGCGCATCGGACTCGCTCAGGTGCTGGCACAAAGCGGCGACCGGGAGTCCATTCCCGTGCTGGAGAAGGCGGCACGAGATCCGGACCCGAGGGTGGCTCACGAAGCCTTGCGCGCGCTGCGGGCACTGCGGGCGCGGCTGTCCTGAGGGCTCTTAGGCGCGCCTCTTCTGTTTCTGCTGGCCGACGCGGATTTTATAGTGCGTCTGCTTAGATTCCTGGAAGGCTTTGTGGTCGTGGCGCTTGACCACGTCTTCCAGGTAGGCTGCCACGTCGACGTCTTTGGGCAGCACGGCCATGACCGTGAAGTTTTCCTTGCATTCCGGGCAGTAGGGCCGGAACCGCTTCACATTCGGGATCCCCATACCACACTCATGGTAGCATGCGGATCTCCCCGCGCGGCCGCCCGAGGGATCGTGGCGTCATTCGCGGAACGGACTCCGCAACAGGGGTTCGGCCTCCGCGCGCGATCCCGCAACATCGGGCGCGCTTCGGACGGCTTCGTACCGGTAGGTGAAGACTCGGCGGGCATGGACTTCGAGGCGCCGCTGCGGCGCACGACCAGTGTAAGCCCGGGGTGCAACCGGCCCGACACCGTACGGCGCGGCACGGCGGCGTGTTCGGGCGATGCGCGACCGCGTGTTTAGAGGGTTGCAGGCGTGGGCGTGCGGGTCGGAACAAGCCCGGACGGTGGTCAGGATTTGGGTTCGTTTTGCAAAATCTGCTCCCATCGAGGAGGCTCGGTGCGGGAGGGGAAGCGTTCCCGGGCCTGCCGGCGGGTCCAGGCGGCTCCCTCACGGCGCTCGTTGAGTTCAAAGAGGTCGGCCCAGATCTCTTCGAGGCGGAGCCGGTGGGTTCGTTTGGTCACTTCGCCGGCGTCGGCCAGATCGGGCAGCTCTTCGCCGGTGGCGCGGGCGTAGATCTGGTTGGCGACGCGCTGGGTTTCGAGGGTGCGCAGTTCTTTGAGGGCGCGGTAGAAGGAGCGCTCGGCGCGGGCCTGGTAGCGGGCCAGGGTGTTGAGGCGGGCTTCGAGCGTGGGGTCGGTGAGGGGGTCGCG
>JBBIJF010000054.1:0-12263 GCA_037446115.1 Acidobacteriota bacterium
GACCAACAAATCGTATCTTAGACATGCGACCAACTCCTTTCGTATGCGGCTCTGCGCCGCGGGTTTCCTAATTCGCAGCGTAACCCGCGCTACTGCGAACCAGGGTTGGTCGCTCCATTGTGACTGAAGGCACTGACGGGCCGGGAGCCGCGAAAACAGTCGCCGCCGCGGCGGCCCGGAATCAGGAGCCGTATTCCTTGGCGTTCTCGGGCATCGAAAAAAGCACCTTGCGGTCCGGCAGGCGCTCGCGCAGCAAGGCCAGTTCGTCGCAGACCTCGGTGAGAGGCAGCGCCACCTGCCCGCCCGCCGCCGCAGAGCGGCACATACCCATCATGATCTCGAAACCCTTGTAGGCCGCTCCAAAATGGCAGGGATGGATCTTGCTTTCGTCGTCGAGCCACTCGGCAATCTGCCGTATGTACGGCGGCATGTCCAGGTCGTAGTTCATCGAGCCGCCGCCAGACCAGGACCCGCTTTGGGTCACCGCCCGCCAGCCGCCCCCGGTCAGCACTTCGGCGAAGCCGTCGGTGCCCTGCGCCCCGATCCGGCACTTCCGCCACCAGTAGCTCACCTCGGGAACATCCGGCGCCCCGGCGCCGCATTCCACCACGCCGTGCACGCCGTTGGCGAAGTGAATGAATCCCGCAAGGTAGTCCGGCGACGGGTGAACGTCGTCCAGTTTGCCCCGTCCCGCCGCCTGGGCGATCACCCACTCGGCCTCCGAGTCGCCGTTGTACCAGCGCATGTAATCCACTAAGTGCGAGAGCATGTGCATCAGCCAGCCGGTTGCCGTCCCATACACCGTGTGGATGCGGCCTAACGCTCCGCTGGCAATCACCTCCTTGACTTTACGGTAGTGCTCGCCGTAGCGGTGCTGGTGGCTGACGACCGCCTTGACCCCGCTGTCATCCAGCAGCTTCTTGATGCGCATGCCTTCGGCGCTGGTCAGCGCGATGGGTTTTTCCATGGCGATCAGCCGGGCCCCGCTTTCGATCCCGATGCGCACCATCGGCTCGCGCAAGTTGGGCAGCGTGCAAAAGCAGAACACGTCCGGCCGAACGGCCCTTGCGACCTCCGCCGCATCCGTCCCCTTGACCGGCACGCCCAACTTCTCGGCCGCCGCATCCAGGCGCGCGGGATCCACGTCGCACACACCCGCCACCTCAAAACGCCCGTCTGCCTGGAAGGCCTGGGCATGATGCATCCCGCGCTTGCCGAGGCCCACCACGACAACCGTGTACTTGTCTTTGCGGGGCATGATCTCAGTTCACCGTTCGGTCCCACTCGAGCAGGACCTCGATCACGTAGTCCACTTCCTCCTCGGTCAGCTCCGGAAACATCGGCAGCGAGATGCAGCAGGCTGCGTTGCGTTCGGAGTTCTCGAGCGAACCCACGATCCGCGCGGGCTTGCCCCAAGGGTATCCTTCCTGCTGGTGGATGGCGATCGGGTAGTGACACTTGGCATCCACGCCGTTGTCGTTCAGATACTCAAGCAGTCGGTCCCGGTGTTCCGGCCGCTTGGTCTCGATCACATAAAGGTGGTAGACGTGACGATAGCCGGGCGCTTCGTAGGGAAGCGTGATATTCCGGGCGCCCGCCAGACCGGCGGAGTACCGTGCCGCCCATTTCCGCCGCAACTCCGTCCACTCCTCGATATGTTTCAGTTTGGCGCTGAGCACACCCGCATGGATGTCGTCCAGGCGGCTGTTGAACCCGAAGCTGTGAACGGAGCGCTTCTCGGAGCCGTGATTGCGCAGCTTGCGGATGCGGCGAGCGACCTCGTCGTGATTGGTCAGGACGGCCCCGCCGTCGCCGAATGTTCCCAGGTTCTTCTGTGTGATGAAGCTCGTGCAAACGGCGTCGCTCAGTTCGCCGATCCGGAAGCCGTCCCCGCGCGCGCAGATGGCCTGGGCGTTATCCTCGACGACCAGAAGATTGTATTTGTCCGCAATCCGGCGGATGGCCTTCATGTCGGCGCACTGCCCGTAGAGATGCACCGGTACGAGGCACTTGGTGCGCGGCGTGATGGCCGCCTCGATCTTGGACGGGTCAATGCAGTTGGTCTTCGGGTCCGAGTCCACAAACACCGCCGTGGCCCCGGCGATCCAGATCGCCTCCGCCGTCGCAAAGAACGTGTTTACGGTGGTGATGCACTCGTCGCCGGGCCCGATGCCGAGCGCCAGGAAGGCCAGCCACAGCGCGTCCGTGCCGTTGCCCACCCCGACGGCGTGCTTCATGCCGTGAAACGCGGCAAACTCCTTCTCAAAGCGGCTGAGCATGGGCCCCATGACGTATTGGCCGCTCTCGAGAACCTCTCGGATGTTGGCGTCAATCTCCGCCTGGATGTTGTGGTACTGCCGCACGTGCCCGTAGAAAGGCACGGTCATTTTCGTCTTGATCATTGCTTGCTCCTGGGATCTATGCGTAGATTTCCAAGTGTAGATTTCCGCCGAGAGGCGGTGCAAGTGAAGGCAATGAGGGCGCAGGAGGCCGGTCCGCCGCCTCGCGCGGACGGCCCACCGGTCCCGCCGCAGCCGGGCCCGCGCACGCCCTTGTCTATACTGTGTTCTTCAGCCGGAGGACTCAAATGCCCGAACTGGTTCGCCGCGATTTCCTGAAACTCGCCGCCTCCACGGGCTGGCTGGCGCCCGGAGGGGCATCGCCCGCCGCGCAGCCGCCTCTCCCAGAGGGCATTCCCCTGCGTTTCCGCCAGATTCACCTGGACTTCCACACCAGCGAGCACATCGAGGAGGTCGGCGCCGCCTTCGACCCTGACGAGTTCGCCGGCCTCCTTGTGAAGGCGCACGTCAACTCCGTGACCTGTTTCGCCCGATGCCACCACGGCTGGATCTACTTCGACACGAAGAAACACCCCGAGCGCCGGCATCCCCATCTCAAGCGCAATCTGTTGGCCGAGCAGATCGAGGCCTGCCACCGCCGCAACATCCGTGTGCCGATTTACATCACCGTCGAATGGGACCACTACTCGGCCACGTATCATCCCGAGTGGCTGGTGCTCGACGAGAAAGGCAATCCGACCGGCACTCCGCTTTATGAACCCGGCTTCTACCGCAACCTCTGCCTGAACTCTCCCTACCGGGATTTCCTGCGGGAGCACGTCGAGGAGGTGCTGACCACGCTGCCGGTGGACGGCATTTTCTTTGACATCGTCCATCCTCGCGAGTGCAATTCCCGCTGGTGCCGTGAACGGATGGAGAAAGCGGGCCTGGATCCCACCCGCCAGAGCGATCGCCTCCGCCATGCCCTCGAGACCGTGAACGAATTCAAACGGGAGTTTACGGCCCTGGTGCGCCGCTACCATCCCAAAGCCACCATCTTCTACAACTCGGGGCACATCGGGCCGCGCCACCGGGCCGTGGCGCCGCTGTTCACACATTTCGAACTGGAGTCGCTACCGAGCGGCGGCTGGGGTTATTTGCACTTTCCCCTCACGGCGCGCTACAGCCGGACCCTCGGAGTGGAAGTCCTGGGGATGACCGGAAAGTTTCATACCTCCTGGGGCGACTTTCACTCCTACAAAAACCGGGCTGCCCTTGAATTCGAATGCTTCCAGATGCTCGCCCTCGGCGCGAAGTGCTCGGTCGGCGACCAGCTACACCCCTCCGGCAAGATGGACCCGGCCTCCTACGAACTGATCGGCGCGGTTTACGCGGAAGTGGAAAAGAAAGAGCCATGGTGCCGGGATGCGAAGCCGGTCACCGAGATCGGCGTGCTCAACCCCGAAGAGTTTGCGCCGACTTACCAGCGCACGAATTACCCCTCCGTATACGGGGCAGTGCGGATGCTCCAGGAGCTGGCCTACCAGTTCGACGTGTTGGATTCCCAAAGCGACTTCAGCCGCTACACACTGATCATCCTGCCCGACGAAATCCCGGCGACGCCGGAACTGGCAGCAAAGATTGAAGACTACCTTCGAGCCGGGGGCAGCGTGCTGGCCTCCTTCGCAAGCGGCCTGGAGCCGGCCGAGGGGCGGTTCGCCACACCATCGCTCGGCGTCCGTCTAAAGGGCGATGCCCCCTACAGCCCGGATTTCATCCTGCCCCGGGGCGTGATGGCGCGCGGGCTGCGCGAGACCGAATACGTCATGTACCTCCGCGGCAAAGAGGTCGAGCCGCTGGCGGGCAGCCAGGTGCTGGCAGAAACGGTGCTGCCCTATTTCAACCGCACGTGGCGGCACTTCTGCTCGCACCGCCACACGCCCTCCGCCGGCAAGCGAGGCTACCCGGCGGTGGTGCGGAGCAGCCGTGCGATCTACTTTGCGCATCCGGTCTTCACGCAGTATTACCGCAACGCGCCGCGTTGGGTGAAGGCTCTGGTGGGCAATGCCATCGCCCTGTTGCTGCCCGAGCCCTTGTTGCGCTTGCAAGCGCCCAGCTCCGTCATCGCCACCATCAACGAACAGGCCGGGGAACACCGCTGGGTCGTGCATCTGCTGCACTACATCCCCGAGCGCCGCGGGCAGGACTTCGATGTTATCGAAGACGTCATCCCGCTCTATGAGGTCAACGTCTCGGTGCGTGCGCCGCGGCGCGTTTCACGCGTAGTGCTTGTGCCCGAGGGGAGGGTGGTTCCTCACGAGGTCCGCGACGGCCGCGCGCATTTCACCGTGCCCCGCCTCGCCGGCCATCAGATGGTTGCACTGGAGTTGGCCTGACGCGCGCGGGCACCGATGGGGGCGCCAGCATCTCTTCGAGAACCCGGCCGACCGAACCGCTCGGGGTTTCCACGTCCAGCAGCGTGGCCAGCGTCGGCGCAATATCGTTAATTGCCACCATGCGATGGTAGCGGCCCGGACGGATCCCCGGACCCATGAAGATCACCGGCAGGTGGGTGTCGTAGCTGTAAGGGCTTCCGTGCGTGGTGCCCTTTTGAAGGAAGATCCAGTAAGGCTCGAGCACCGTGATCACGTCCCCCGAGCGCCGGACATGAAACCCGTTGGCCACGCGGCGACTCACCGCGTCCATGGGCAGCCGCCCGGCCTCCAGTTGCGCGCGCGTATATACGCGCGCCACATGCGCCACACGCCGCAGAGCTTCCGCCGCCGTCTCCTGTACTTCCCCCGGCCGGAGACCTTTTTGCCCGATCAGCTCGTTGTTGAGGTAGAAAGAGCCGTAGGAAGCATCGAGCACCCAGTTCCCTGCCCCGTAACGCTGCGCGAGAGCCTGCTCCACAACGGCGCGGAGATTTCTCTCGGAGATCCGGCCCCCGGGCATCCTCCGGGCGGCTTGTAGTTCCGGAAGCGGAGCCACGCCGTGGTCGGAGGTGAGCACGATCAGAACGTTGTTCAGGCCGAGCCGCTTGTCCAAGAAACGGAAAAAGCTCTCGAGCGCCTGGTCGGTGCGCACCGAGATGTCGCGCACTTCGGGCGAATCCGGCCCCGCCTCGTGACCGACGCGATCGTTCGACGAGAGGCTGACGGACAATACGTCCGTCGCATCCCGCAGGCCCAGCTGCTCGGCCTCCACCGCTTTTTCAGCGAACGCAAGCAGCAGTTCGTTGCCGAACGGGCTCCGTTCCACCGCAGCGTAGAGCGATGTGCCTGCGGTCTGCGGCAGTTTTCCCAGAAGGCTCCCGCCGGAAAGAGCTTTCCATTCGGCGCCAGCGTAGCGCTGCACCGCGCCGGAGGAGTTAAAGTCCTTTACCCACGCGGGAAGCTCCGTCATATAGTAAGTGCTCGAGATGAAATGACCGCTGCGTTCGTCAAACCAGTAAGCGGCATCGGCGGAGCGCCCCACGCTCAGAATCGCGCTCCGGTCCTTGAACGAGATGCCGATGACGCGCGGCCTTCCCCGCCCCGCCATTTTCAGTTCATCCGCCACGGTGCTCACCAGCAACCGCCGCGGGGAGGCGCCCTCACCGGAAGCAGCCCCCACGGGCTTCATCTCCGCATCCCCCACGGAGGTCACCCGCCTGCCGGAGTCGCGGTCGTACCATTCGTTGGCTACGATGCCGCTCAGGGACGGCGTGGCCCCGGTGAGGACCGTGGCGTGGCCCACCGCCGTTACGGTCGGAAAATGTTCCAGGTGGGCATTCGTGAATACCGCGCCTTGGCGCATCAGGCGCTCAATGCCACCCGTGTATTCCGAACGGAAGCGTGTGAGGTAGTCGTAGCGGAACTGGTCAACGACAATCAATACGATCAGCTTCGGCTGGACCGCCGGAGCGAGCGGGGCCAGTAACAACAGAAGCGCCAGAGACAAGAAAAACCGGCAAGGCATTTCTTTATTGTCCCAACTCATGACAGGCGTTGCAGGCCAGTGTGGCGCGCGTGGCAGCGTGGCAGTCCATGCAGGCTTTCATCGTCAGCGGCGCCGCAATCGGCCCGCTTTCCTGGCCAGAGGCTCCCGTATGGCAGAGGTCGCACTCGACTCTGGCGGTGTGCCGCGCGTGACTGAAAAAGACGAAATCCGCCAGGCGCACGCGGCCGGCGGAAGCAAACGGCGTAGCGTTGGCAGGCTGCCCGGCCAGGCGCCGGATGAGGGGCCGGCCCGCGAGCACCACACGATGGCAGCGCAAACAATCGGCTACGGACGGAAGCCCGGCGCGCTCGGCCTTCCTCGCTGCGGGGTGGCATGCAACGCAGCGAAGCTTTAAAGCGGCGTGACGCTTGTGAGAGAAGGGAATCTCTCCCGCAGCGGCCGCAATCATTACGGCAGCGAAAAAGCCACCAAGTGATCGGTATACTCGCGGTTGTATTTGTTCCCTCCTCCGGCCGCGATGACCACGAACTGTTTGCCGGTCCTGCGACCAAGAAACGTCATGGGCGTCGCGTGAGCGCTGGCGGGCAGCAGGTGGCTCCAAAGCTCGCGTCCGGTATCTTTGTCGAAGGCGCGGAAGCGGCGGTCGTTGGTGGCGCCGATGAAGACCAGTCCGCCGGCGGTGACGATGGAGCCGCCGATGTTGGGCGCACCGGTGGGCGGCAGCCCTCGCGCCCGCAACTCGTCCACAACACCCAGCACCACGCGCCAGCGGAATTCGCCGCTGTCCAGATCAATGGCCGTCAGGTGTCCCCAGGGCGGCTTTTGGCAGGGGTAGAGGTTCGGGTCCCAGAACCGGGAACTCTCCGTGCCCGGTCCTTGGGCGCGGTAGGGAATGCGGGCACCCTCGGGCCGCTTGACCATGCGGTAAACCATGCCCACGTCCATCGAGTTGACGTAGAGCGTACGTGTTTCCGGGTCGAAGGAGGCCCCGCCCCAGTTGGCGCCGCCATTGGTGCCGGGAAACAGAATGGTGGGCTTGAGCCCGATGGGCGTGTACAGGCTGCCGAGCACGGCGCCGTCCATGAGTTTGGCGCAAAACGCGCGCGATTCGGGCGTGACGTCGGTGAGCTCCTCCGGCCGCATGCTCTGCCGGGCAAAAGGAGGCGGTTTCACAGGGACCGGCTGCGTGGGCCAGGCCTGTTCGCCCGGCACTTCGCTCGGCGGCACGGCGCGCTCTTCGACAGGAAACAGCGGCTCGCCCGTGACGCGGTGGAGCAGGAACAGGAAGCCGGTCTTGGTGACCTGCGCCACGGCCGGGATGTCGCGCCCGTCGCGCCGCACCGTGACCAGATTGGGTTGGGCGGGAAGGTCGTAGTCCCAGATGTTATGGTGGACGGTCTGGAAGTGCCAGAGGCGGCGGCCGGTGGCGGCTTCCAAAGCGACCAGCGAATCGCCGAACAGGTTGGCGCCTTTCCGATCGCCGCCGTAGAAGTCAAAGGAAGGCGAGGTCAGGGGCACGTAGACGATGCCCCGCTCTTGGTCCACGCTGAGAATGGACCAGGCGTTGGCGCCGCCGCGGTCTTTCCAGGAATCGCCCTCCCAGGTATCATGACCGAATTCGCCCGGACGCGGCACGACGTGGAAACGCCACACGAGGCGACCGGTGCGGACGTCGAAAGCGCGCACATCGCCGCTGGGCCCCTGCGGCTCTCCGTCGGAAGTCAGTGCGCCGCAGATCACGAGGTTCTTATAAACCGCAGGCGGCGAGGTCAGCGAGTAAGCGCGGCCGGGGTAGCTGTCGGCCACTCCTTTGCGCAGGTCTATAAAGCCGCCCTCGCCGAAGGAGCGGACGGGACGGCCGGTGGCGGCCTCGATGGCAAGGAGCCGGCCGTCGAGCGTGCCGTAGAACAGGCGCCGGTCGTTCCCATCCGACCACCAGGCGGCCCCGCGGTTGACGAACAGGTTGTACGGCCTGCTGCGGTCGATCGCGGGATCGAAGGTCCACAATTCGCGGCCGGTTTCGGCCTCCAGCGCGATGAGGCGGCAGAAGGGCGTGGTGACATACATCACGCCTTCGACGACGAGCGGCGTACACTCGAAGGCGCTGCGAACCGGATAGCGGACGCCGTCGCTCCAGTCACCGGTGCGGTAGATCCAGGCGACTTTGAGCTTCCCGACATTGGAACGATGAATCTGTTTCAGCGGGGAGTATTTCGCGCCGCCCGCATCCCCTCCGTAATAGGGCCATTCCTGCGCTGCCGCGCAGACCGCCGCCGTGACCATGGCCAGAAGCGCACGCATGGAGAAGACCCATTATGGCGCAGGGCGTCCGCGTCTATGATGGAGGGATCTCAGGAGGTTCGCCAGATGACGCGCCGAGAATTCGTGCAAACCGCTGCGGGCGTGCCGGCTCTGGCCGCGGCGCCGGCCGGCGTGGAGCAATGGTTCGACAAGCCGATGCGATGGGCACAGCTCGTGCTGGTCGAAGACGACCCGGGCAAGTATGACCCCGGCTTCTGGCTTGACTATTTCCGCCGCATCCGCGCAGACGCCGCCTGTCTGAGCGCCGGGGGCTGCGTGGCGTACTACCCGACGAAAATCCCGTTTCACCACCGCAGCGCCTGGATGGGCGACACGGACCCGTTCGGCGAACTGGTGGCGGGCTGCCGGAAGCTGGGGATGGTCGTCATCGCGCGAACGGACCCGCACGCCACCTATCAAGACGTTTTCGAAGCCCACCCGGACTGGATCGCCGTGGATGCCGAGGGCCGGCCGCGCCGCCACTGGGCGTCTCCCGAAATGTGGGTGACCTGCGCGCTCGGGCCGTACAACTTCGAGTTCATGACCGAGATTCACAAGGAGATCGTGTCGAGGTACCAGGTGGACGGGATTTTCACGAACCGCTGGGCGGGCTCGGGGATGTGCTATTGCGAGCACTGCCGGCGGAACTTTCGCGACTACTGCGGACTCGAGCTGCCGCGGAGCAATGCTCCGCGGGATCCGGCGCGGCGGCATTACCTCCGCTGGCGGCAGCAGCGCCTGTTCGAGCTTTGGCGGCTGTGGGACGGCGAGATCCGCAAGATCAACCCGCGGGCCCGTTTCATCGCCAATGCCGGCGGTGGGGCGTTGAGCGAGCTCGACATGAAAACCATCGGAGAGCTGGCGCCGACGCTGTTCGCGGACCGGCAGGCGCGCCGCGGTCTGACGCCGCCGTGGGCTGCCGGCAAGAACGCCAAAGAGTACCGTGCCACGTTGGGGCGCAAGCCGATCGCGGGAATCACCAGCGTGGGACTGGAAGAGCCGTATCGCTGGAAGGACTCCGTGCAGAGCCCGGCCGAGATCCGCATCTGGATGAGCGACGGCGTGGCCAACGGGTTCCGGCCGTGGTTTGTGAAGTTTTCCGGCACACTCTACGACCGCAGGTGGCTGAAGGTCATCGAGGAACTGTACACACGCTACGCGCAATGGGAGCGTTACCTGCGCAACGAAGCGTCGCTGGCTCGCGTGGCCGTGGTGTACTCGCAGCAGACGGCCTGGTATTACGGAGGCGAGCGGGCACAGCAGAAGGTCGAGGACCACATCCGCGGCCTCTACCATGCGCTCATCGAGGCCCGGATTCCGTTCGAGATGGTACACGACGGCCTGCTCGACGAAGCACACACGGCGGGGTTCAAGCTGTTGATCTTTCCCAACGTCGCGGCGCTCTCCGAGGCCCAGTGCGCGCAGATCCGGGCCTTCGTCAAACGGGGCGGCAGCGTGCTGGCGACGCTGGAGACATCGCTGTACGACGAGAACGGCGAGCGGCGGCAGGACTTCGGTCTGGGTGATCTGTTCGGAGCTCGCTTCGGCGGGCGCCTGGAAGGGCCGATGCGAAACGCGTACCTGCGCATCGAAGCCGAGACGCGGCATCCGGTGCTGGCGGGGCTCGAGGATGCGGGGCGCATCATTCACGGGGTGTGGCGTCTGCAGACCGCGCCGCGGGACAAGCTCGCCGTGGCGCCGCTCACACTGATTCCGTCCTACCCGGACCTGCCGATGGAGAAGGTCTACCCCCGCGTGCCGAAGACTGACCAACCCGAGCTGTACGTGCGAGAGCTGGGCACGAGCCGCGTGGTGTATTTTCCCTGGGACGTGGACCGCACCTTCTGGGAGGTGATGTGCGTGGATCACGGCCGTCTGCTGGCGAACGCGGTACGATGGGCGCTCAATGAGGATCCGGTGGTGGAGGTTACGGGACCGGGGGTACTCGACGTGACGGTGTGGCGGCAGCGGGATTCGATGACGGTGCATCTGGTTAACCTCACGAATCCGATGATGATGAAAGGCCCGCTGCGCGAGTTGGTGCCCGCGGGTCCGCTGGAAGTCCGCCTGCGGTTGCCGGCAGGGATCCGGGTGCGTGGGGTCCGGCTGCTCGCGGCGGGAACACGGCCGCGCGCGGAAATATCTAGCGGCTGGCTGCGGGTGGGAGTTCCGGCGGTCGGGGATCACGAGGTTGTAGCCGTCGAGGTGTAGCACGGGGCGCGGAGATCCCCGCCGGTGGGGGGTAAGGGGCCCGACCCGCATTCTGGGTTGGCGGGTTTGAGTGGGGGAGCAATACGGTCGGAGTTGGGAGCGTGGCTTCGTTTGGTCAAATTATCCGGTTGCGGGCTGTGGAAGGCCAGCCACGCCGCCAGCTACCGGCTAGTCTGGCACAGGCGAAACGTCGTGGGCTTGGGTTCGTTTTTGCAAGACGGCCACGCGCAAGAACGCATAGCGGGCAGAGCGGACCCCCCGAGCCGGTATTTGGCTTCGCTCGAACGGCAAGTCCGGTGGACCGCGCTTCGCATCGCGGCAACCGGGATGCCGAAACATAGCGAACGACCCATTGACCCGCCGGGACCCGCGCCACGGCCGGCTTCGGTTTGTTTTGTCGCCACGCGACGGCGACCGTGCGGCCGTGGACGACCGGGAGGGCCCCTCGCCAAAGCTATGGAAGCCGCCACCCAGACGCATGCTTTGCATTGGCGCCACGCCCTGAGCCGCGGCCAGTCTTCCGGCACCCTCTCTGCAGCCTATCCTCGACCTGCCAGACCCCAACTTGTCACCACTGTCATCTGAGCCCTCCCGACGGACCGCAACGACCTCCGGCTGACGCACTCCCTCGCCGCAAAATCATGAGCCGCCCAACCCTGGCGGCTTCCGCGACTCCTAAGCCGCGGCCCTCTCCGCCCCCACCGCTATCCCTAACGCCAGTCCACCCTTCCCGCGCTTCCATGGGGCCGCGACTTAAGGGTCGCGGAAATACCACACCGCGGCGGCGGTCTCCGGAGCTACGGCCGCTTCAATGGGGCCGCGACTTAAGAGTCGCGGAAATAAAACGATATCCCATCCGTTACCCGTAGCATTGCAGAGCTTCACTGGGGCCGCGACTTAAGAGTCGCGGAAATAGAGATGAACGTACCAGCCTAACGTGGCTTAGGTGCTTCAATGGGGCCGCGACTTAAGAGTCGCGGAAATATTGCTGACGTCTTGCCGATACCTGGAGCACCCCAGCTTCAATGGGGCCGCGACTTAAGAGTCGCGGAAATGGAGTAAACTATGTGGACACCATACATTACGATACTTGCTTCAATGGGGCCGCGACTTAAGAGTCGCGGAAATGAGTAGGTCAGGGTTGTAATAGAGGTTCCCCTTCCCATGCTTCAATGGGGCCGCGACTTAAGAGTCGCGGAAATGTGCTGAGCTGGCCCGCCATGGTCCTGCCGGGAGGGGCTTCAATGGGGCCGCGACTTAAGAGTCGCGGAAATCTCAGGGCGCATCTCACGTTGCGGTCGCTCGGGAACGCTTCAATGGGGCCGCGACTTAAGAGTCGCGGAAATGGAATCGCGCCATCATCTTCTTCTTCCTCCAACAGCTTCAATGGGGCCGCGACTTAAGAGTCGCGGAAATCGGGAAGTTTTGACAGAGCGTCATATCCGCTGTCGTGCTTCAATGGGGCCGCGACTTAAGAGTCGCGGAAATCAGGTGATCCTCATCGCGCTCGCCGCGTGCAAACTGGCTTCA
>JBBIJF010000055.1:0-10537 GCA_037446115.1 Acidobacteriota bacterium
GGCAATGAGAGCGGGCGCTCGGCACCTGTGGAAGCAGAGCTTCCGTAGAGGTGGACGTCCGGAGAAGAGGCCTCACTGGGGAGCTCAGGCGGCGCCCGCCGCGTCATTTCAGATCTGAGAATTCGTTTGTCTCCCTCGGATGCGCTCAAGCTGGACGGACACATTCAGGTGGTGAGACGGCAGGCACGGGTGTGGGTCGGTCACGGCCACCTCCGTGGCAAATACGAACTGCACGGCCGGTCACACCCTGCCCGTAGTTGCCGTGAACGTGTACAACCCCGGGCGAACACGGTCTGCTTTCTCGTCTGACAATTACAGCCCCTATTGCTATGGTCAAGCGACGGCCTATCTTCCTCTCTGCTCTGACGGTCAATGCGAAGACGGACAGTTCGAGGCCGAGAACGAAGGCACAACCGAATACTGCCCGATCGCTGTTGCATTTGTAGCAGCCGTCGCAGCCCAGGCATCGGAAAACGTCGAGGCTTTCAAGTACCTCTCCCGGGTCTGGTGGGATTCCGCGGGTCCGATTGCCCGGCAAGATGGAGAGAAGGGACGGTCTCGATTCTATGTCAGGGGAGGAAGGAGTAGTGGATGCCAAATTTCGACGATTTTCCTGGGTCGGGAGTTCAGTCAGAGGCCAAATGAGCAAGAAAAACAGATCGTGTTCAACGTGGAGCCGCTGGTTTCTACACAGGGTTGTTCTGCGGACGTGCAGAACCGGGAATGCGAAGTGTACTGGCTCGTCACGACGTCGGCTACGAATCAAGTGTCAGGGTACATAGACGGCACCGGCGTCATTGAGGGACCAGAGACTTGTCAGACCCGTGGGCCGTCCATCCAACAGTCCTCCATTCAGGTCCAGTAGTCTCTTGCCGGCGGCCCGCGGGTTGGGACGGCACCTAAAGGCTCGGCCTCATCGTTCACCCACTTCGAGGACCCGCAGCGTATTCCGGAGGCGACAGCCGCTGGGGTACGGTCTACCCTGGCGATTACGGGCGGATGTCACGGGAGCGCTGCGGGCGGTGGGCAGTCCCCTGGATGCGACCGTGACGCCGGGTTGTTTTGCAATGGCGGAGGAAATGACTTCGAGACACCAAGAGGGCAGCCCGGGACTGCTTTCGCTCCGGGCTGCCTCGGGTGCGTGCGGGGGATCACCAACGGGTGTGGGTTAGCGCACCGCAATAACGACGGTTTGGCCGGCACCGGCAGAGTGGGCCAGCTCTTTCTCGGCTTTGCTCGACATCAGCTCGCGACCGGTGTCTGTGCCCACGGTCCAGATCTGCCGCAGGAAGTAACGGTTGCCGTAGCGGTGGAACACGAGCTTTCCTTCTCCCACGGTTTCCAGGGAGCGGACCGCGTTCGTGCCGACGAACATGCGCACCTTCGAGTCCGGGCAGGCGAGTTCGATCACGCCCTGACTGGGCCCGGCTGTTACGCGATACTGACCGGCGGGCAGCACCGACTTGCCCGCTTCGAAGGTGAACGGAATCTCTGCTTCCAGAGCCGGCTGCAGCTGCGCAAAGATTATGGGGGCCGCCAGAACTACGGCCACTCCCATCAACATCACGATTCGGCGACTCATTTTCAATCTCTCCTTCTGCTCCAGCCTTGCGGCCTCGGGAGCACCCTGGTATGTGCACTTGCCGGACCACACGCCGCGATCCGAAGCAGGTTGCGTCCCAAGTGGCTGACATCGTGGGAGATGCACAGCGCTGCACGGCGGTGTCTGACTCCGGACCCGTTGGCCCGTGCCATGGAATCCCTATCCGGTTCGATAGCAGCGTTTTCACTAAGGATAGGCGAGCTATACTTGAGCCAAGAGACCTTCTGAATGCAATTGCGGCTGGCGGCGATCGCAGGGCCCTTGAAGGGGCGGGTGTTCGTGCTCGAGCCGAATCATGAACTCCACGTGGGGCGAGACCCGCAGAGCCCGATTGCGGTTGCGGATCCATCCGTATCGCGCCGGCATTGCGTGTTCCGGGCGTTCCAGACGTGCTGCGTGGTCGCCGACTTAGGGAGCCGCAACGGCACGTTTGTCAACGGCGTTCCGGTCCGAGAGCGGCATCTGGAGCCCGGCGATTCGGTTCGCATCGGCGATTCCGTGTTCGTGATTCTCGCCCCGGGCGGCGAAGAGGGGGAGCACGCCGAACCTACGATGCGCAGCCTGGAAGAAGACGTCGTCAGCCGAACCGTCGTGCAACTGCGTCCGGAGGAGTCCGTCTATGTTCGCGCCGCCGGACAGGCTGCGCCTCTTGCTCTGTCCGAGCGTGTGGTGCGGGACCTCAGCGCCTTGGTGCGCATCGGGATCCTCCTCAATGCGGCCTCGGGGCTGAAAGCCTTACAGGCGCGGCTGCTTGAGGCGCTTTTCGAGGTGATTCCCGCCGAACGGGCGGCCATTTTTCTGGCGGGAGCCGCACCAGAGCAGTTGGCCTCGGCGTTCCAGATGAAACGGAGCGGGGAACCGGCGGGCGACAGGCCCGTGAGCCGTTCGATCGTGCGCCGCGTGCTGGCCGAAGGCAACGCCGTTCTGGGCACTGAGGTACCCGCAGCTGCGGAGCAGGGTTCGTCTCAAACTCTGGCGAGCTCGCGAGCGCGGTCATGGCTGGCGGTCCCTTTGCGGACCGGCGATCGCGTTCTGGGAGTCTTGTACGCGGACACGACCGACCCGGCTGGTTGCTTTGACGACGCACACCTGCAATTCCTGGTCGCGGTGGCTGACAGCGCGGCGGCCGTCCTTCACCAGGCTTTGAAGCTCGACCAGCTGGAGCAGGAGAACCAGCGGCTGCGAGAAGAGGCCGGCATTGAGCACAGCATGATTGGCGAAAGCCCTCGCATGTGGGAGGTCTATCGCTTCATTGCCAAGGTGGCGCCTCGCGATACGACGGTTCTCATCCGGGGTGAGAGCGGAACGGGAAAGGAGCTGGTGGCCCGCGCCATCCACGATAACAGTCCGCGCGCCTCGAAACCCTTTGTCGCCATCCACTGTGCAGCTCTGACGGAGACGCTGCTGGAAAGCGAGCTGTTCGGCCATGAGAAAGGCGCTTTCACCGGGGCGATCGCGCAGAAACGGGGGAAGATCGAAACGGCCGACGGAGGTACGCTCTTCCTGGACGAGGTCGGAGAGATCCCGCTGAGCATGCAGGTGAAGCTGTTGCGCGTACTCCAGGAGCGGGAGTTCGAGCGGGTGGGAGGCACGCGGCCGCTCAAGGTGGACGTGCGTCTCATCGCGGCCACAAACCGTGATCTGGAAGAAGCCGTCCGCGCCGGGAACTTCCGTCACGATCTCTACTACCGCCTCAATGTCGTTTCCTTCACGCTGCCGCCGCTGCGGGAGCGGCGGGAAGATGTCCCGCTGCTTGCCGCGTACTTCGTGACGAAATTCGCCGCCAGGGTGCGGCGGCGGGTAGTCGGGGTCTCGCCGGAGGCGCGCGCGCTTTTGGAGCGCTACGAGTGGCCGGGCAACGTGCGCGAACTGGAAAACGCCGTCGAGCACGCCGTGGTGCTGGGTGCGACCGAAGTGATCTTACCCGAAGATCTGCCGGAAACCCTTCTGGAGGCTGCCCGGCCCGGCGACCCGGCCTCCAACCGGTTTCATGCTGCGGTGGTCGAGACCAAGCGGCGGCTCATCCTGGAGGCGGTTGAGGAGGCCGGCGGCAGCCTCACGGAGGCGGCGAAGCGGCTGGGGTTGCACCCGAACTACCTGCACCGGCTGATCCGAAACATGAACCTGCGGCCTCAGCTTCAGAAGTTCACGGCCAGGAGCCGTGCGGCTCCCGGATGAAGGATGGGAGGTCGCGAGTGCGCCTATGTGGGGCTGGCTGCGAAGGAAACCGGCGCCCCTGACGGGGGCTCCGCAGGTGCGCCGCCAGAAGACTTACTCGGCGCAGAGCGGTTACGTGTACCAGTATTATTACGAAGGCCAGCGCGAAGCTGCGCGCGGCCGCGAGCGGGGCGCCGAGTACGTCTTCGCGGTGACGGCCGACCGCAGGACCTTCTTTCCCGTCTCCGTGTTCTTGGGCGCCGAAGCCGTGGCGGCCTGGGAGCAGCGTCACGGCCGCTCGCTCACCGCCACGGAGCGCTACGCGCTCGCCAAGATGGCTCTGTTCGGCGCCTTCGACGAACGTGAGAATCCCGGCCGGATGCGAGAGGACGTGCGCCTGCGACCCGCCGATGTTGAAGCCATTCTGGAGCGCCTCGGGATCGAGTAGATCATGGCCGAGCTTGTGGTGCGAAGCGCGGATGGCAGCCTCCGGAGCATCCGCCTGCCGGAGAGGCCCCTCTCCCTGGGCCGCGCCCAAGACAACGACCTCAGCTTCCCGGACGATGCCGGTCTGTCGCGTTGGCACTTGCGTATTGAGCCGGACGCGGAAGGCTGGACGGTGACCGATCTGGGCAGCAAGAATGGGACGTTCGTCAACGGCGTCCCGGTTGCCGGGTCGCAGCGCCTGATTCCGGGCGACCGGATTCGTGCCGGGGGTGTGGTGATCACTTTCGACGCCGGAGCATTGCCGCAAACGCGGGCGCCGGAGATGACGGTTTCACTGGCGGACGCCCTAGCGGCTCCCGCTGCGGACAGCTCGGGAGTTCCGAGGGCCTTGCGCGTGTTTGCCCGCGCGGCGCGGGAACTGGCCTTGCGGCGCCCGCTTGCAGAGCTCTATCCGCTCGCCCTCGACCTCGCCCTGGAAACCGTGAATGCGGAACGCGGCCTTCTGCTGGGCCCGGACCAGCAGGGACACCTCACGGTTCAGGCAGTGCGCGGCGAAAAGGTCCGCGTGAGTGAGACGGTCCGGCAGCGGGTGATCGGCGGGCGCACGTCCCTGCTGGTGGAAGACACGCTTCGGGATGCGGAGCTGGCTTCCAGTTCGGCCATCGCGGGTTCGGGCTTGCGCTCACTGATGGCCGCTCCGCTGCAGACCGAGGATCAGGTGCTCGGTCTGATTTATGTAGACACGCCCCGCAGCGGCCAGCGCTTCACGGCCGAGGACCTCAACTTGTTGACCGTACTGGCGGGTGTGGCCAGCATTCAGATCGAACGCGAACGCTGGGAGAGCCAGCGCCGCGCCCTCGTAGCCGAGCACATCACCACGCTCGAGCGCCTCGCGGCCGTTCTCAGCCATGAGCTGAATTCGCCCCTGGGAGCGCTCAAGAGCACTCTGGATTCGCTGGGCGTGCTGGCGCTCAAGCGGGAGCGTGCCGCTCCCGAACACCAGCAAGCCCTGGCGGATCTCCAGCAGAGTTTGCAGCGTACGCTCGCCGCCTCCATTGACCGCATGCAAGCCGTCATCGCACGCCTGCAACGTTTTGCCCACCTGGACGAAGCGGAAGTGCAAAGCGCCGACCTGAACGAGCTGGCCAGCGACGTCATCGCCATGCTGGGAAGCGAGGCACCGGAGGGACTCGCCTGGGAGTTTTACTTTGGAGATCTGCCGCCCGTGCGTTGCCGGCCTCGGCAGCTTACGGCGGTTTTCGCGATTCTGTTGCGCAATGCTATCGAGGCGTGCCGGGACACCGCAGGCCGCATCCGCGTTTTGACCCGGACCGCGGGTTCGGAGGCCGTCATCGAAGTCGCCGACAGCGGGCGTGGCATCGGGCCCGAGGAACTGGAACGTGTGTTCGATCCCGGGTTTCGCGTGGTGGGAGGACGCGTGGCCGCAGGCAACTGGAGCCTTTTCGGCGCGCGGCAGATCCTTCGGTCCCACGGAGGTGATATCCGCATCGCCAGTCAGCCGGGCAAAGGCACGACGGTGGAGGTGCGTCTTCCGCTGGAGCGGGCTCCGCGGTCAGGCCTCTGAAGCGGGGCTTGCTTCCGGAGGCGGCGCAGGCTTCCTCTCTCCGGCTTTTTTCGCTGACTTCAGAGGGCTGATGATGACGTGCGCAAACCGTCCCTCCAGCCGCGGCTGCCCTTCCACCTGCCCGTACTCGGCCAGGTCTTTGACGAACCGCATCAGCAGGTTCTGGCCGAGCTCCACGTGGGCGATCTCACGCCCGCGGAACTGCACGATCGCCTTGACGCGGTTGCCTTCCTTGAGGAAGCGGATGGCGTGATTTTTCTTAAACTCGTAGTCGTGGTCGTCGGTGTTGGGCCGGAATTTCAATTCCTTGACCTGAATGACATGCTGCTTCTTCTTGGCTTCCTGCTGCTTCTTTTTCTGTTCGTACTGCCACTGGCCGTAGTCCATGGCCTTGGCTACGGGGGGCTCGGCCGTAGGCGCCACCAGAATCAAATCTAAGCCCATCTCGCGCGCCTTTTGCAGGGCCAGGTGCGTAGGCATGATTTCTACAGTCCCGTCGGGGAACACCGCGCGCACCTCGCGGGCGGTGATGCCTTCATTCACGTTCTCCCGGACTCGCGGACGGCGGGGTAGAAAGGGCCTTCCAGGGGTCATGAAGACGTCTCTTGGAGCGAGTCGCAGCGGCGCCTCATGTCCTCATCAAAGCACAAACTGCGGTGGGCCGCCACAGGGCATCCACCGGCCCCGCCGGGGGGATTCGAAGCAACCGGCGCATATGCTCCACAGCCTAGCACAGGCATATCCCGGTCCGTGCGCGGTGGAGTCAGGGAGGCCAGCACGCTGGGGCAATCTGTTGCGTCCGCGCTCAGTCCGTAATCTCCAGAGCAGGGCCTTTGGGCGGACCCGCCTCGGCGATGCGCGCCGCGGTTGCCCGTGCAAGGTCAAGCCAGGCCGCCGCCCGGGGATCGTCACCGTCGCGCAGCGCCACGGGCGAGCCCGTGTCGCCCCCCAACCGCACTTCCGGATCCAGCGCGACCTCACCCAAAAAGGGCACACCCATCGCCTCTGCCGTCCGCCTGCCGCCGCCGTAGCTGAAGACGTCAATCCGCTGGCGGCAGTGGGGACATACGAGGTAGCTCATGTTTTCAACGATGCCGAGCACTTCCACGCGCACTTGGCGGAACATCTGCACGGCCTTGCGGGCATCTTCGAGCGAGACGTCAGAGGGGGTCGTGACCACGATGGCGCCGGTCAGCGGTACCGTCTGGATGAGACTGAGCGACACGTCGCCGGTCCCCGGGGGAAGGTCCACGACGAGGTAGTCGAGCCGGCCCCACTCCACTCCGCGCAGGAATTGCTGAATGACGCTGTGGAGCATCGGGCCGCGCCAGATCAGCGGGCGGTCGCCGGGGTTGAGGAACCCCATGGACATGAGCCGGATCCCGTGTTTTTCCAGAGGAACGATACGGTCGCCGCGCGCCAGCGGCGTTTCGCGAATGCCCATCATCAGCGGTACGTTGGGCCCGTAGACGTCCGCGTCGAGCAGGCCCACGCGGTGCCCGAGGCGTCCCAGGGCGATGGCCAGATTCACGGCGACCGTCGTTTTGCCGACCCCGCCCTTACCGGATCCCACGGCGATCAGATATTCCACGCCCTCGATGGGCTGCCTGGGCGGCTCACCCGGTTGTCTGGGATGCATTACCTTCCATCGTACCGCCCCCGGGGACGCACTCACGGGGTGCGCGTCACGAAGCGCCAGACTTCGCTGGCGCGCTGCAGCATCGCGTCCACATCCCGCTCGAGCAGAAACCCTTCGGCGGCGAGCCGGCGCGCCGCAGCGCGCACCTGCTCCAAGTAATCATCGCGGCCGCCGTATCGCTCCTCGACGGACGGTCGCGGATCGCCCAGGTTCAGCCGTTCCGCCTTCGTGGCGGCAAACGGAAGAAACGAGCCCGCCATGCTGTACAGTTCCTCAGGGGCTCCGAGCGACGGGGCTCGGAAGTTCCAGCCGGTGTACGTGGCGAGCGGCACCGCAATATCCGGCAGCCGCACACCCGCCGTCTCGTTTCCGTCTGCGTCCACCTGGGGTACCAGCGTGGGAAAGGCTTTGCCCAGCTTCGGCGGCTCGAAGGTGACGATGCCTTTTGTCTCAAAATCCGGCCCGTAGTCTACGCGCCAGGCCCGATGCAGGCGCTCCGGGAAGCGGACGCCGGGAATCTTCGGAAAGCGGACGGCGGCCGGCTCGGCGAGCGTCCCGTCCGCCAGGCGGGGATACCGCGAGGGCGGCGGCTCTGTGCCATCGGTGATCCAGCGGTTGAGCGCCACCAGGAGCGCTCGCATGGCCCAGCGGAAATCATTGGGATTGGTCAGGTGAGCCGTGCCGGTCCTGGATGGCGGAAACCCGGCCGGACCGTGCTGGCTTCCTGCAAAGAAATAGATTCGGGTTTCGGACGCGAGCGGCGCGTCCTGCGTTCCGTCCGCGCTTGTGTGGATCAGAGAAGCGCCCCGCCCGTAGTACTCATAGGATCCGTTGGTGTAGAAAATCTTCGGGACGACGTTGGCCGCTGCGGCGCGCACCAGGATGCCCCCGCGAAGGCCGGTTTCCGGATCGGTCTCCTCCAGATCCGTAAACGGGAATAGATCCGTCGGGTAGAAAAAATTCAGGAAAGGGTGTCCGTCACGCGAGGGCTGTGCGAAACGGTGGTTGAAACTGCCGCGCCCGGCGCCGGCCACATGGGCCCAGACGGCGTCGAAGACCTTGCGGCCCTGCTCATCGGCATTGAATCCGAAATACAGGAACGTGCGCAGGAAGCGGCCGCTTTGCGAGCTCCCGAACCCGATGGCCCGCTTGAGATAGCGCCGCTGGTCGCCGAGCAAGGTGGCGCCCGTGTTGGGAGCGCCGTATTTCAGGAACGAAACGAAGTCCCGGACCGCGGCGAGACCCACGCCCACGACCACCGGGTCCTGGGCTGTGTAGACGACTTCGTAGATCCGGCCGGGTTCCAAGCGGCCTTTCAGCAAGTAGACGTGCGCACGGTCCGGCACGGGCCGGCCGTCGTGCTCGCGGGCGAACATCCAGTCACCTCTCGGGATGGTGCGCCGCGGTCCCTCCGCGCGCTCGCGCACCGTGAGTTGAGCGGCGCCGTCGTTCGGATCCGCCACCGGATAGGCGAGCATGGTCCGGTCCGCCAGAGAAAAGCTGCGCGCGGGACGGTCGGGGATGAACTCAGAGCGGACCAACCCGCGGAGCGGCCGCTGTCCGTGGCCGGCAACCGGTGCGTAGAGCCGGAGCAAGTGAGGCTCCTCCGGCACGTCCCATTGCCAGCCAAGCCACGCCAGGGTGAAGCCTTGCTCCAGCAGGAAACCGTCGCCGAAGTCCGCCGGCTCGCGGGGATCGAGCGACGAGACCCGGTGGAACGTCCCCGGCATCAGCTTGCGGCCCCGGTTGACGACCTCAAACAGAAGCGTGCCGTTTCCTTTGGCCGGATCGCGGGGCTTGAGCACGTAGAGATCCGCCGAGAACTCGACCAAGCCGGCTTCATTGCGCGGGGCGTATTCGAGGTCACGGATGATGTGATTCGCAGCGAGCCTGGGATCCAGGGCGAAACGGACTTTCGCCGCGATGCGCTCGTAGGGTCCGGCCGAGCCGAAGGCCTTTCCTTCAAGCACGTCACTACGCTCGTTGAGCTCCACGCGGAGGACCGCGGCCTCGAGCCAAGCCGCCGCGAGCAACAGTTGTACCCCCAACACCTTACGCATACAGGGGATTATACGGCGCGCGAGCTAACCAGACGGCGGCCCGACTTCACGGCGGCTCCGACCGCCTCCGCTCGTTGACGCCGACTGCGCCATTCGGACCGCCAGGCGAAGGGCCGCTTTCATGTTGGCCGGATTTGCCACATTCCGCCCGGCGATATCAAAAGCCGTGCCGTGATCTACGGAGGTGCGGATGACGGGCAGCCCGAGGGTCACATTCACCGTGCCTTCGAAATCCAGGAGCTTGGCCGGAATGTGGCCCTGGTCGTGATACATCGCGACCACCAGATCGAATTCTCCTCGTGCGGCGCGGAGGAAAACGGTGTCGGCAGGCAGCGGTCCGCAGCACTCCCAGCCCCGTGCACGCGCTTCTGTGACCGCCGGGGCGATCCTCTGAGCATCTTCTTCGCCGAAGAGGCCGTTTTCCCCGGCGTGCGGATTCAGGCCGCAGACCGCGATGCGCGGCTGCTCGAAGCCCATCCGGCGGATCGCCTCGCCGCCCAGCTCGATGGTGCGCAGCACCCGCGCGGGGTCCACATCGCAAGCCTGGCGCAGCGGGATGTGCGTGGAAACATGAACCACCCGTAAGCGGCTTCCCGCCAGGAGCATGCGCGAGTCCTGCACGCCGCAAAGTGCGGCAATGTATTCGGTGTGGCCCGAAAACTTCTCACCAGCCAGCGCCACCGCTTCTTTGTTCACGGGCGCCGTGGTCAGCGCATGGGCACGGCCCTCCAGGCACAGACTCACGCCTTCGCGGATGTAGGCCAGTGCGGCTCGCCCGCAGGCGGCACTGAGTCGCCCCGGCGTCCAGCTCTGCCGCTCGAGCCCGCCGACATGCACAACCTCAGTATCCGGCGGCAGGCGCAGGCCCGTGACATCCGAAGCCCAGCCAAGCACGGCCTGGTCACCTACCACTTTCCAGTGCGCCAGCGGAGCGAGTTCCGGATCGGCCAGCGCCTTCACGACGACCTCGGGACCGATCCCCGCAGGATCTCCGATTGTGACTGCAATGACGGGTTTCACGGATAGTCTTACGAAAGCACGCTCTC
>JBBIJF010000056.1:0-9670 GCA_037446115.1 Acidobacteriota bacterium
TGGTGGGCCCGTGGCGACTCGAACGCCAGACCTCTACCGTGTCAAGGTAGCGCTCTAACCAACTGAGCTACGGGCCCGTGTGGGTTCAGCGAGATTGTAGCACAGCAGGAGCCGCCCGGAGCTGGGGCGAAATGCCACATCCTGGCCCCCGGTGGCCCACAAAACCGAGTTCTCCCCAGCCGGGTGGCGGCGTCTCAGGTTCGCGGCCCTGGCGCGCGGAAAACGCCTCAGCCCCGGCGTGAGGTGCGGGCCGTCTTGTAGGTTTCCGCCGGAGCCGTGCTGGCCGCCGCTTCCACCGCCAGCGGCGCAGGAAGCCCGGCCATGGCCGCCATCGCATGCAGCTCGATGCCCTCGGCCTCTTTGACGAACGTCATCGAATTGCGCTCGGCGTCGTAATCAATGCGCAGCAGATCTCCGCCCCGCAACTGGTCCGTCGCGATCAGATTCGACATGGGCTGCACGACCAGCCGTTCGATGGCCCGCTTCAGATGCCGAGCGCCGTATTTCAGGTCCGTGCCCTGGCGCAGCAGGTACTCCCGGGCGGGCTCAGTCACCTGAAATACGAAACTGTTCGCACCTGTGGATTCAAACACCCGCCGCTGCAACAGGCCCAGCTCGATGTCGAGAATCTTCTTGAGCTCGGGCTCGCCCAGAGGCTTGAACACCACGATCTTGTCCAGACGGTTGATGAACTCGGGCGTGAATTTCCTCCGGGCCGCCTCCTCGCCCGCCCGCGTGATCTTGCCCGTCAGTTTGGCGCTGGTCCGGCCCGTAGGATCCGCCGGGGCATTTGCCGCGGCAAATCCCAAAGTGGGTCTCAAAATGGAACTCATCTGGTGCGCGCCGAGGTTGCTGGTCATGAAGATCATGGCTCGGGAGAAATCCACGCGGCGGTTGTCGCCGAGCGTCAGGGTGGCTTTGTCCAGGATGCCGAGCAGCAGGTTCCACAACGCGTCGCTCGCCTTCTCGATCTCGTCAAACAGCACGAAGCTCAGCTTGACGCGGTCCGTGTGGTACTGGTTGAGCACTTCCTGGCTCAGCAACGGGTGCGTCTCCCGGTGGCCCAAGTAGCCCGGAGGCGACCCGATGAGCTTGGCGATCTCGTGGCTGTGCTGAAACTCGCCGCAGTCAATCTTGATGACGGCACGGGCAGTCCCCACCAGGCTTTCGGCCGTGGCTTCGACGATCCGCGTCTTGCCCGATCCCGTAGGTCCCAGGAACAGAAAGTTGCCCACGGGGCGACCGGGGCTGGTCATCCCGGTCAAGTACATCTGATAGACATTGACAATTTGTTGGATCGCTTCGTCCTGGCCCACGATCAGGCGTCGCAGGTTCCGTTCGAGCGCTTCCGCGTCCCGCCCGGTCCGCGTCGGATCCAGCACTTTGTTCAGCCGCACCATAAAACTTCTCCGCCCCTCCTCACCAGCCGGGGCCTTCCACCGAGATTCCGTGCAACCGGCTTGCCACTCACCCTAACCTATCGGCGGAATCGCCGAGGTTTATCGCAGCAGCCCCCAACAACTATGTGCTGCGGAGGCTCGGTTTCGTGCAACAAATCTCACCCGCCGTTACCGCAACGGCTTGGAAGGCCGCATCTCCACCCGGCTGACGAGCGTGCGCGCCGGCATGCGCAACACCAGCGAAACCACCTCGGCGACGTCTTCAGGAGCGATCTTCCAGCTCTCGTCCTGCGAGCGGCGCCCGAAGTCCGTGGCGACGCTGCCCGGCATGATGTAGCATACGCGGACGTCCTCGTAGCGGTGGTCGAGCATGAGCGCTTCACTGAAACCGTTGAGCCCGAACTTGGAGGCGTTGTAGGCGGCACCGCCGGCGAAAGCGTTTTTTCCAGCCAGGCTACTTATATTGATGATGAAGCCGCCGCCGCGGTTCCGGAAGCGCGGCAGCGCCTCGTGGCAACAGTAGTAAACTCCGGTGAGGTTGGTCTCAATGGTGCGGCGCCACTGCTCCGGAGTCAGATCCGCTACGGAGGCAAAGATTCCGACGCCGGCGTTATTCACCAATATGTCCAAGGCTCCAAAGCGCTGGTCTAGGAAGCCGAACAAACGGCGGACCTGCTCGAGATCGGCCACATCCGCTGCCTGACCGTCCACGATTCCACCCGTCGCCTCAGCCAGCTCCCGGACCGCCTGGCCGACTGCGGCCGCCGACCGGCTGCAAATAGCCACCTGTACTCCTTCGCGCAGCAAACGCTCCGCGATGGCCCGGCCGATGCCGCGCGATCCTCCGGTGACGAGAGCGATTTTACCTGTCAGAGGTTTCTCCATGGCCGCCATTATGCCAAGCCCCGGGGCCCCCCGCCGTGATGCGCGGGTTCACCCAGGGCCCGGCGTTATACTGGGAAACGAACCCTTTGCGCCGCCGAAACGGTTCCTGTGATGCATGAAACCAGCACGATGTGGCTGCGTGTGGCCGCAGCCCTCTATGCCGCCGGACTGATCCACGCGGTTGCCGTGCTGCTCCGGCGCCATTCCGGCTTATTCCGCCCTGCCCTGGTCGCCTTCTCGGTGGGGACGGTCCTGCACATGGTTTCCATCGTCGAGGAGGCCTTGTACACCGGACACTTCCCGCTGAACAACGTTTACGAGTCGGTTTCCCTTTGCGCCTTTCTGATCGCGGTGGTTTTCCTGATCGTAAACTGGCGCTACCAGTTTGAAACGCTGAGCGTGTTTCTGTTTCCGCTGGTTTTTGTGATGACCCTGCTCGGGGGCTTGGGCAATCCGGTGACGACGTGGACCAGCGAGGCGGTGCGCGATGCCTGGCTCACGGTGCATGTGGCACTCGTGCTGCTCGGCTATGCCGCATTGTTGGTGATGGCAGCGGCTTCGATTGCCTACCTGATTCAGGAACAGCATCTGAAACGCAAGCGGCCGCCGGAATGGTTCAAGAGTCTGCCGCCGCTTGGCACGCTGGACGAACTCATTTCGAAATCCATGGCGGTGGGCTTCGTGCTGATCACCCTGGCGGTGGTGGCCGGCAGTACGTGGGCTTTCATCGAGTCCGGCACGCGCTGGATCCGGGAACCGAAGATCGTCATCTCCCTGGTGACCTGGGGGTTTTACCTCCTCATGGTGTTCCTGCGGGTGAGTGCGGGCTGGCGGGGGCGCAAGGCGGCCTTCCTGGCGATCGCCGTCGTCGGATGCTCGGCGCTGACCTGGGCGGCGCATTCCGGGCTGCGGAATTTGCTGGTCAAAGGATGAAGCTCACCGTCACAGGCGTCAACCACCGCACGGCGCCGGTGGAACTGCGGGAACGCCTGGCTTTTGACGCCCGATCGCTTCCGGGCGCACTGAAGGCGTTGCGCCAGTCGAACGGGGTGCGGGAGGCGCTGATTCTGTCCACCTGCAACCGCGTCGAGGTGGCGGCGGCTTCGGAGGAAACCACCGACATGCGCGCCCTGGTGGCGGGGTTTCTGGCCGCGTCGCACCACCTAGAGCCCGGGCTCCTTGATCCGCACCTGTACCACCACGAGAACCGCGAGGCGGTCCGCCACCTGTTCCGCGTGGCCGCGAGCCTGGATTCCATGGTGGTGGGCGAACCGCAGATCCTCGGCCAGATGAAAGCCGCCTATGCCGCGGCCAAGGCGCACGGCGCTTTGGGCGGCGAGCTCGAGGCGGTGCTGACCGCCGCATTCCGGGTGGCCAAGCGCGTCCGCTCGGAAACCGGAATCGGCCGGAGTGCGGTTTCCGTCAGCTTCGTCGCCGTAGAGCTGGCCCGGGAGATTTTCGGCTCGCTGGCCGGCAAAAAGGTGCTTGTCGTGGGCGCGGGTAAAATGTCGGAACTGGCGGCGCGCTACCTGCACCGCTCCGGCGCCAGCCAGATCTTCGTCACCAACCGGACCGAAGACCGGGCCGCGGAACTGGCACGTTTGTTCGGCGGGTCCACGATTCCCTACAACGCCTTCCTCAGCCGGCTGCCGGAGATTGACATCCTCATCGCCTCGAGCGGCGCACCGCATTACATCCTCCACAAAGAGGACATGCGCCGCGTGATCGAAGCCCGGCGCAACCGGCCGGTGTTCCTGATCGACATCGCCGTGCCGCGCAACATTGACCCGGCGGTGAACGAACTGGACAACGTGTTCCTCTACGACATCGACGATCTCCAGCGTGTGGTGGAGGCCAACCGCCGGGAGCGGCTCAAAGAGGCGGCGCAGGCCGAGGAGATCATCGCCGCCGAGGTGGAGCGCTTGCTGGCGCGGCTGAAATCACGCGACGTGGCGCCCACCATCGTGAGCCTGCAACAGCAGCTCGAGCAGTGGCGACAGGCCGAGCTGGAACGCGTCCGCGGCAAGCTGGGCAGCCTCACGCCGCAGCAGCAAGAGGCGGTGGAGGCGCTGACGCGCGGCCTCATCAACAAGATCGCTCACGCGCCGATTGCCGAGTTGCGGCGGCACGCAGGAGACCCCGACGGCGTGCAGACGGTCGAGGTCATCCGGCGCATTTTCCGTCTGGATGAATGAGATGCTGCGTATCGGGTCGCGCGGCTCGCAACTGGCCCTGTGGCAGGCTCGGCGGATCCAGCAGCGGCTGGAGGAGATGGGAGAGGTCTGCGTGATCGAGATTATCAAGACCACGGGCGACAAGATCACGGACGTGCCGCTGGCGCAGGTGGGGAGCAAGGGTCTGTTTACCAAGGAGATCGAAGAAGCCCTGCTTGAGGGGCGCGTGGATCTGGCCGTGCATAGCCTGAAGGATCTGCCGACCGAGTTGCCGCACGGTCTGACGATCGCCGCCATTGCCGAACGCGAAGATCCGCGCGATGCGGTGGTGGGGGCGCGCCTGAGGGATCTCGCGGCCGGAGCCCGTGTGGGCACGAGTTCTCTCCGCCGAACCGCCCAGCTCCGGGCGTTGCGGCCTGATCTGGAAATCGAGCCGCTGCGCGGGAATCTGGACACGCGGCTACGCAAACTGGACGAAGGACGCTACGACGCCATCGTGGCGGCGTCTGCGGGCCTGAAGCGCCTCGGCCAGGAGCACCGTATCGCCGAGGTGCTGGAACCCGCGGTGATGTGTCCGGCGGTGGGCCAGGGCGCGCTGGCCGTGGAGACCCGTGCGGATGGCGGGCGGGCGCAGGAGACCTGCCGCCGCCTGGATGATCCCGAGGCGCGCGCGGCGGTGACGGCGGAACGCGCGGTGCTGCGGGCTCTGGGAGGCGGCTGCCAGGTGCCGCTCGGAGCGTGCGCCCGCCTCACCGGCGGCGCGCTCCATCTGGAAGCCGTAGTGGCGGCGCCGGACGGATCCAGCCGGATCCACCTGGAAGACAGCGGGCCGGCTGCGGAGGCCGAGCGGATCGGGACACGATTGGGCCGCCGGCTGCTGGAGGCCGGGGCCAACCGCATTCTGGAAGCCGTGTACGGCACGGCCCTGCGCACGCCCAACGTATGAGCAAGGTCTACCTGGTCGGGGCCGGTCCGGGCGATCCCGAACTCATCACGGTCAAGGGACGGCGCGTGCTCGCAAGCGCAGACGTGGTTCTCTATGACCACTTGGCGCCGGCGGCGCTGCTCGAGTCGGCGCCGCCTCAGGCCGAACGCATCTACGTCGGCAAGAAACGGGCGGCGCACACGGTCTCGCAGGAAGAAATCTGCCGCATGATGATCGAGCGGGCGCGCCGCGGTCTCACGGTGGTACGCCTGAAAGGCGGGGATCCGTTGATTTTCGGCCGCGGCGGCGAGGAGGCCGAGGCGCTGGCGGAGGCGGGCATTCCGTTTGAGATCGTGCCGGGCGTGACCGCACCTCTGGGCCTGGCCGCCTACGCCGGGGTGCCGCTGACGCATCGGGAGCACACCTCCGCGGTCACTTTCGTCACCGGCCACGACGTGGGGCGCATCGACTGGAGCCGGGTGGGACTGAGCGAGACGCTGGTGATCTACATGGGGCTGACCACGTTCCCGCAGATTGCGGCGGAGCTGATGGCGCGCGGCCGCGCGCCGGATACGCCCGCCGTCGCAGTGCGCTGGGCGACGCGCCGCGACCAGCAGACGCTGGCCGGGACGCTCGCCTCGCTGCCGCGCCTGATTGAGGAACACGGCATGAAGCCGCCGGCGACCATCATCGTGGGCGAGGTGGTACGTCTGCGGGAGAAGCTGAACTGGTATGAGCGGCTGCCGCTTTTCGGACGCCGCGTCGTGGTGACGCGGCCCCGCGGGCAGGCCGAGGAACTCTCGAGCCGGCTGAGCGCGCTCGGGGCCGACGTGGTCGAGCTGCCGGCCATCGAGATCCGGCCGGCAAGCGACTACGGCCCGCTCGACCGCGCGCTGGCCTGTCTGAGTTCCTACGATTGGCTGATTTTCACGAGCGCCAACGGGGTGCGCTACTTTCTGGAGCGCCTGGACGCCTCGCGCTCTGACCTGCGCGCCCTGAAAGCGCGCCTGTGCGCCATCGGACCGGCGACGCGGCACGCCCTGGAAGCGCTCCATCTCAAGGTGGATCTGATGCCGGAGGAGTACGTAGCCGAAAGCCTGGTACGGGCTTTCGCGCGGGAAGACCTGGAGGGCAAGCGGATTCTGCTGCCACGCGCGGCTGTGGCGCGCGACCTGGTTCCGGCGGAGCTGCGCCGCCGCGGCGCCCAAGTGGATGTGGTGGAAGCGTACCGCACGGAAGCTCCTGCTGACCTTGCGGCGCGGGCACGGGAAGTGTTCGCCGAGGCGCGCAAGCCGGACTGGATCACGTTCACAAGTTCCTCGACCGCACGCAACTTTGTGAAGGCCGCAGGCGGCCAGTTGCTGGAAGGGGTGCGCATCGCCTCGATCGGACCGGTGACGACCGCCACGGTGCGGAGCCTGGGGCTCGAAGTGGCGGCGCAAGCGGATCCGTACACGGTGGACGGGCTCGTCTCCGCCATTCTTTCCGCGGAACGGAAAAGCGCATCCGTCTGAGCCGAGCTCGCCAGGTGGCGGCGCTGGTCTTGGCAGTGCGGTCATGATGCTCGTGATTTTTTTCTTGACACCGCGCGCGCAATCCGTATACTGATTGTCAGACGCTTGGGCTGCAGCGCCAGGAAGGCGTGCGGCGGCGTGGCGGCCCAAGACCTCCCCCAGATTTCCTCCCCCGACGACAGGAGTGTGTGCATTCGGGTTCCGGGATGGGACTCACAGAGCGTGAGCTTTGTCCGGGCGCAGCCCGCGGGCACAGCTTTCGAGGATGCGCGCCTCCTCCAGGAAGCCGCGCGGCTGCATGGCGGTCCGGGAACCGAGGAACCGACTGGTCATTTTCCGGCTGAGCGAGACGGAGTATGAGCGGCTGCTGGCGGCATGCCGTCGCGATGCGGCGCGGAGCCTGTCCGATTACGTGCGCGACGCGGTGATCGGTTGCGCTGGCTCCACGCGCAGCGACGAAGCGGCCCAGGCGGCGCTGAAGCGCCTGGCGGGGCGGATTCGGCGGCTGGAGGCGCAGGTGGGGCGACTGGTGGCGCGGCTGGAGCAAGTACGATGAGCGCCGCTCGGCCTGGCGTGGCCTCGCGGCCGCTGCACGCCAGTGCGATGCGTGGCCGGAATCCATCGCAGAGCGAGCTCAAAACACAACATTGCCATGCGGGGCCTGAAGCGTAGTGACGACGATGCTCCGGCGCCCGTGCCGGCGTCGAGCGTTCGCACCGAGGCGGAAGTGTGGGCCGGCGAGCCGGCGAGCGCCGAGCAGGCGCCGCCGCTGGCGCATTATCTGTGGCTTCTGCGGCGCCACCGGTGGCGCATGTTGTCTTTCGTGGCGGCCAGCCTGGTGGCCACGGCGGTGATTTCGGCGCGCCTGACACCGATCTACGAGGCGACAGCCACGGTGGACGTGGACCGGCAGGCGCCCTCGGGGATTATCGGCGAGGAGGCGCTGCGGGCGCCGGCCAACGACGCCGACCAGTTCCTGGCCACGCAGATCAAACTGATTCAGTCCGACAGCGTGCTGCGGCCCGTGGCGGAAAAGTACCGGCTGCAGGAGGTGGAAGGTTGGGAAGCGCCCCCGGATGCCGTACGTTCCGGACGGGCCGCCGAGGCGCCGGTCGTGCTCAAGAAGCTGAAGGTGACGCGTCCCCCTAACACGTATTTGCTGCTGATCAGCTACCGGTCCTCCGATCCGCAGCTGGCTGCGGAAGTAGCCAACGCCGTTGCGCAGTCCTACATCGAGCACACCTACCGGATTCGCCTCCGGTCGTCTGCAGCTCTGTCGGCGTTCATGGAGCGCCAGCTCGAGGAGTTGAAGGCCAAGATGGAGCGCTCCAGCGCGGCGCTGGCGCAGTTCGAACGGGAGCTGAACGTCATCAATCCGGAAGAAAAGACGAGCATCCTTTCGGCGCGCCTGCTCCAGCTCAACACGGAGTACACGGGCGCTCAGGCGGAGCGGGTGCGTCGCGAGGCAGCGTGGCAGTCCGTGCGCAGCGGGGACATGGAGGCGGCGCAGGCATCCAGCCAGGGCGAGTCGCTGCGGCGGCTGACCGAGCGGCGCAACGAGGCCCAGGAAACTTTCGCCCGGGTGCGGGCTCAGTACGGCGCTAACCATCCCGAGTACCGAAAAGCCGCGGCGCAGCTGGCCGAGATCGAGCGGCTGCTCGGCGAGACCAAGCGCAACATCGCCGAGCGGATTGAGATTGAGTATCAGGAAGCGCTCCGGCGGGAACAGATGCTGGAGCGGGCGGTAAACGAAACCAAGGCGGAGTTTGACCGGCTGAATGCTCGGTCCTTCGAATACCAAGCGCTCAAACGGGAGGCGGAGGCGGACAAGAAGCTGTACGAGGAGCTGGTGCGCAAGATCAAGGAAGCGGGGATCAACGCCAGTTTTCAGCACAGCGCGATTCGGCTGGCGGATGCGGCGCGGCCCCCGGTGAAACCCGTGTTTCCGCGCATGGGACTCAACCTGGCGCTGGCCCTGGTCTTGTCGGTGCTGCTGGCGGTGGTGGCGGCGGTGGCAGCCGACACGCTGGATGACACGGTGCGGGATCCGGAGCAGGTGTCGCGGGTGCTGCGGACCGAGGTGATCGGGACGCTGCCTCTGGTCAAAGACTGGCGAGGGCGCCCGGTGGAACTGGCGGCCCGGCAGAACGGCAAAGGGGAGTCCCTGCTCGGGAAGGAAGCCGCGACCACGGGTTATGAGGAGAGCATCCGGACGCTACGCAACTCGATTCTGCTGGCGGATTTCGAACGGCGGTTGCGGTCGCTACTGGTGACGAGCGCGGCGCCGGGCGAGGGCAAGTCCACGATTGCGGCGCATCTGGCGCTGGCGCACGCCGCCCAGGGCCGGCGTACGCTGCTGATTGACGCGGATCTGCGCCGGCCGAGCGTGCACCGGCGTTTTGCGGTGCCTTCCTCGTCCGGTCTGTCCAGCGTGCTGCTGGGGGAGGTGTTCTGGCGGGGGGCGGTGGTTCCTTCCGGGGTGAATCCGGAGCTGGATCTCTTGCCCGCGGGCCCGCCGTCGCGGCGCGCTTCGGATCTGATCGGGACATCGCTTCGCGACGTTTTGGAAGAGGCCGCACGGCACTACGACCTGATTCTTCTGGACGCGCCGCCGCTGCTCGGCTTTGCCGAGCCGCTCGAGATGGCCACGGCGGTGGATGCGGTTGTGGTCGTAGCGCGGGCCGGGGAGACGAGCCGGAAGGCGGTCGCCTCTGTGCTGGCGACCCTGCGGCGGCTTCGGGCCGAGATTGCGGGGGTGGTGTTGAATGAAGT
>JBBIJF010000057.1:0-8512 GCA_037446115.1 Acidobacteriota bacterium
TTCTTCACGACATCGGTACCGGCGACGGCATCGCTCAGGCCGACGCCGGGCCGCAGGAAATCCGCACGCCGGCGCTCTGGGGCCTGCGCTTCCGGCGCCCGCTGTTGCACGACGGCAGCGCCGCCACTCCGGAGGAAGCCATTCGCCGGCACGACAACGAAGCCGCACGCGCCCGACAGGCTTTCTTCGAGCTTTCGCAGCACGACCGCGACGCACTGCTCGCATTTCTCCAATCGCTGTGAAATCCCCGAGCCAGCACAGCCGCCCGCGTGCCGGCCCGGGAGCGGTTCCCGCCCTCCGCGGCGGCCCCAGAGCACCTTCCGGCCTCGAGGATGCTCGGGGGAATCCTCAAAGCGAGAAACGTCTGCCGGCAGGAGGCAAGGCACTAGGGCCGAAAAGCTCAGGCATGAAACTACATCAAATCGCTCGACAAAAAAGAACGGGCTCATACTGAGCTCATGATGATTTGGCACAAGCGCAGGCTCTGAGCCGGCACCGTAGTCAGTGTGGCCGCACTGTGGATAGCCGGCGGGATTGCCGCTGGACAAAAAGTGACGGTAGGTGCCGGCCCTGTGCCGGTGTGATCCGGTGACGGCACCCTCCCGCCTTCACTGGAGAACGAAACTGTATTCTCGGACCCGGCCGGCGGCGAACTGCTCGTCGTCGCCGGACGCAGGCCGGACGGCGCCCCCGAGCGGCTCGTGAGGATGGAGCTTGAAAACTGCCGGACACCTCAGCACTTCGTCTCGGTTTGTTCGAGAAGTGCAGAAGCTGCTCGGCGAATCCTCCGATGCGCCAGTTGCCATCAAGAACCCGCCCTTGAGCGACAATGGAAGGACTCGTGGCGGGGGCCTTCGCCTGGATCTGGCCGCGCGAACATCCCTAGCTGGAGCGCGCGGGCCCGAACATGGGCCGGCTGGGCCGCCGGGCGGAGGGTTTACCGCAGCTGCTTGTAAAGCGCCTGCGCCTGGGCATTCAGTCCTTGCAGCTGCCGCAAATCCTCTTCTGCCAGAGACACGAGGTTCTGGATCCGAGAGAGCTCTCCGCCTCCGGAGACTGCGCCTTCGCCGGGGCTCTCCAGGCGAGCGGCCAGATTGCGATACTGCTCGGTCAGCTCGCGGTAACGCCGCAACAGCAAGGTCAGATGCGCGTCCCGCCGGCGGTTGAGCTCCTCGAGCTCGGCCAGAATGCGGGCCGAGCGTTCCAGACGCCGCTCGGCGTCCTCCTTCTGGCGGAGGAGGGCGCGGTGGGACGACTCCAGCGATCCCAGGCGGTCCTGTTTGGTTCGGACTTCGGTCTGGAGAGCTTCGACAAGCCGCCGAGTTCCTTCGAGCGCTTCACGGGTAGCCTGCTCGCGCTCGGCCAGCGACCGGTTTTCCTCACTGAGGGCTTCCAGGCGCGCTTCGAGTTCCGCTTTGCGGAGCTGAAGCTGCTCGAGCGCTGCTGTCGCGGCGCCGAGCTTGTCCTGAAGCGTTGCCGCAGAACGGATAGCCTCGAGCGCTCCCGGAGGCAACTGGGGGGTGGCGCGCGCAGCCGGAGGTTCCGACGCAGCCGCTACCGGGGGACTCGTGCGGGCAACCGCTTCGCTCCGGAGGCGCTGAATCTGCCGTTGCAGGGCCTGGTTGTCGGCCTGGAGCCGCTCGAGTTCGGACGCGGGCGCCGGTGAGCGAGCCGTCCAGCGCAGGGCGGCAAGGAATCCGAGAAGGGCACAGAGAAGCGCCGCCAGGATGCCGCCGAACAGCCGCGACCACGCCCGGGCCCCCATGGCCAAATGGTATCACCTCCCCTCAGAAGCAACCTGCGTGCGGTGCACGAGCGTCCTTCCGGCGGCGCGGAGTTCCACGGGGATGACCCTGGGCGCCCGCGGCGGCATCGCCACCACGACGCTGTAGTGCGACGCAATGCGAGCGAGCGAGCGGCGGATCGCCTCGGGAATCTCCGCCTGGGAGCGGCAGAACTCGCTTCCCCCTCCGGTGGTGGCCGTCAGCTGCTTCAGGCCGGCTTGATAGGCTTCATTCAAGCGGTCGCTGCGGTAATCGAGGTGGACGATGAACAGCGGCGCCTCGAGACGAGCCAGGGTTGCGTCCACTTTGCGGATCTTTTCCTGGATGAGCCCCTCCGGAAAGCGCCGGCTCAGATCGCGCGGGTCGCTGGCGTTGATCACCGGGTTGGTGAAGTCCTCGCGATAACGCCGCACGTCGCTGTCGGTGACGTACAGGACGGCCACGCGCACGCCGCTTTTGCGCAGGATGTGGTCGGCAAGCTCCATGACCGTCTGCGCGCTGTCGAGCAGGCCCGCGTAGCTGCCCGGGGCGGTTTCCCGGATCGCCCGCGCCAGTTCGGTCCGGCCGCCGGCCGGATCCAGGAGCACGCGCAATCCGTCGTGTGCGCGCATCAGGCCCACCCAGGCATTCGGCGGCAGGGCCTCGGCTTCCTTCGCCAGAGCCTCGCGGGCCGTCTCGGCGAGGCCCACATCGCCGGAAAGATCCAGCACCAGGAGCAGCAGCAGATCGTCGCCGGGCCCGCGGACGGCCTCGACGCGAACTTGCTGGCCGGCCAGGCGCGCCTCGATTGCGGCCGGCTCCAGGGCCTGGCCGTCGGCCCAGACAGGGATCGCCACGCGTTCGCGCCGCGTCTTCGGGGCGGCGGCCGCAAGGGCCGCCGCCAGAGCAACCGTTGCGAGCGTTCGCATCAGAAGCTGAAGCGTACTCCGAGCTGAATGACCCGGCCGCCCCGCGAGCCGATGATCTTGCCCGCGTTGACGTTGGGCGCCGAAGATGGTCCGATCACCTCGTCAGGGTCGTTCCAGTTGGCGTGATTGAGAAAATTCAGCCCGACGGCGCTGATCTCCAAGGTGCGTTCCGGCGAAAGGGCGAAGCGCTTGTTGAGAGCCAGATCGTGATTCTGCAACAGGGGCGTCCGCAACACGGGATGCGTGCGCGGTCCGTCGCCCAGGGTGAAGTCGGGCGGCTGGTCGAAAGCCGCGGGGTTGAACCAGCGCTCCGGCCCCGGATCCGGCACGCGCGGATCCACGCCGGGGACGACGTTGACCCGCAACGCGGCGATGACGCCTCCCGTGTTGTTAAACTGCGGGCGCAGCGCCAGGGGTTCCCCGCTCACGATGGAGGTCATGCCGCTGAGGGACCAGCCCTCGACCAGATAGCGGCGCCAATCGGAAAACGCCAGCAGTGCGCGGCCGGGACCGATCGGGGGTTCATAGGTGTAGTTGAGGCTGAACTGGTGCGGGCGGCTCCATGCGGTGAGCGACCATTCGTTTTCGCGGCGGTAAAACTCCTGGCGGCCGTAAGGGCCCGAGTAGTCATCCATCTGCTTGGAGAATTCGTAATAGAGGTTGAGCGTCAGCCCGTGGGTGGAGCGCTTCTCGAGGCGGAGGTAGCCTGAGGCGCGCTTGTAGCGTCCGAGGGGCCACAGCCCGTTGACATCGAAGCCCTTGTATTGCGGGTAGGGCCGCAAGGAGCGGTTGAAGGCTTCGTCATTCAGCCGGTCCCGGAAACGCAAAGCATCCACGGGGATGGCGTTCGGGTTGGCCGCGGCGTTTCCCGCCAGCATGTTTTTGCCGCCCGAGTACGCCGCGCCGGCGGTAACCAGAATCGCCCCCGGCAGCTCGCGCTCGATGCTCAGGCCGGCCGACTGGTAGGTCGGCTGGCGGTCGCTGCGGTCCACGAGATCGGCCACGGTGTCGTTGGCCGCCTCCGGCCGCAAATCCGGCGGAGGAAACGGCGGCGGGGGCAGGCCGCGAACCAGTTGGACGGCCGGAGCGAGCTGCACGTTCGGGGAGATGTAGGCCGGGGAGGCGTTGAAGGCCTGGGTGGCCCACTGTCCGGAGTAAAGAGGAATCGTTCCGTAATCGCGCTGGAACCGGAGCCGCACGACGGTCCGCTGGTCTCCGCGCGGGGTCCAGGAGAGGCTGAGGCCGGGTTCGAGTTTGACCAGCAGGGGCTGAAAGGCGCGCCCCATGCCTCCCCGCCCGGCGACCGCCAGCGCGCCGGGCCGGCCGTTGGCCGGGTTGAGGAGGCTGAAATCCACGGTGGACTGGCGGTCGAACTTTTCGGTACGCGGGGTGTCGCAGGCCAGGGTGACCCCTACGGTGATCTGCAAGCCCTGCGATGCCTCGTATTGATGGCGCAGGGAGAGCCGCGCCGCACTGCGGCGAAAATAGGACGGCGCCGTAACCAGACTCACTTCGGCGAATTCGGCCGCACCCAGCAGGAAGCTGGCAAAGGCGTGTCCGGTGTTGACGATGCCGGGCAGACTTGTGAGTCCTGAGCCGAAGCGGAAGCTGCCCGCCGGGTACTGGGGCCAGTAGCTGTGCACCTGGTAGCGGGCATAGCGGCCTGTGAGGCGCACGGTGTGCTTGCCGCGGCGGGTGGAGAACGCATCGGTCCAAATAAAGGTGTTCCGCGCGGTTTTGGAAACGGGGAACGGCCGGCCCATGGAGAGGTAGGGTGCGATACGGAACAGGGGAAAGGCCGCCTGGCCGACTCCGGAAAGCGCGAGCTCGTGAGCGGAGCCGCCTTCGCCGCCGGCGCCGCCGCTCTCGGAGCCGCTAGTTTCTGCTTCGAAACCGAACGTGTTCACGGTCTGGGCGGAGCGGGTAAAGACATGCTCGACGGAGGCGCGCCGGGTGTGGAAACTGCGATCGGGGGCGCCGGGATTGGCAGGGGTCGGAAACCAGCGCGGCGCTCCGAGGAAGCCGTTGGAGAGCGACAGCGTGGCCGTCAGCTTGTGGCGTTCGCGCAGGGTGTGATCCACGCGGGTGAGGATGCCGTTGGCGCGGTTGGTCTCCGGGGCGACGATGAAGTAGTTATTCCGGAAAAACGGGCCCACGGAGGCATTCGGCGCCGGGTAAAACGCAAGGGCGTTTTGCGCCACAGGGTCCAGGCGGCTGGGGGGAATGCGTTTTTGCGGGAAAGGGTCGCGCAGGTATTCGAGGTTGTCCAGACTCACCGGGGCGGCGGGATTGAAGGCCGGGTTCGGACGCGTGGTGAGGGGATCGTAGATCGGCAACGGCCGGCCGGCCTGGTCCACGACCTGTGACCAGTCGCCGGTGCGTTCCGGCAGCGTGGGGACGGTGGCGAGCAGGCTCCGGGAGATCCGCTCGCGGACGCCTTCGTAGGAGAAGGAAAAGTAGGTGGCTCCGGCTGGGCGGTCGTAGAGTTTTGGGATCCACAACGGGCCGCTCAGATGGAAGCCGAACTGGTTTCGGCGGAGCAGAGACCGGGTTCCGCCGCGCTGCACGATTTCGTGGGGCACGGCGTCGAGAAAGTCGTTGCGGAAGTTTTCGAAGATGCGGCCGCGCCACCGCCGCCGGCCGGCGGTGTTGCCCGGCGAGCCGCGGAGGGCGCCGGAGCGGAGGCCGAGAGCCTGGCTCTGGGCTTTGAACTCCGCGATCGCTCTCCGCATGGCCGGACCGGGCTCCCGCGTCTGCTGTTGGCACCACAACGGTACGGCGCAGGCGAGCGCCGCCAAGGCCGCCACGGTCCGCATATGTTTAGTGTAACCGGCAAGGAAGCCGGTTTCGCGTGCGGAGCACCGGCGCGGCGCGCGCGGGTTATTGCGCGCAGCAACTCAGCTTGGTGACATCCTTACGGAAGGCGATGGCAGCGATCTTGAACACTTCCGCAAAGGTCGGATAGACGAAGGTGGTTCCGAGGAGATCGGCGATGGTCAACCGTTGCCGGACGGCCAGCACGCCGATGTGGATGAGGTCGGCCGCGTGCGGGCCGACGAGGTGGACGCCGACGATCCTGTAACGGTCATCCACAACGAGCTTGAGCAAGCCGCGGGTGTCGCGCACGGCTGCAGCTTTGGGTACGTGCTCGAAAGAGATCAGCTTGGTTTCGACGCGGAGGCCCTGCCGGCGCGCCTCGGCTTCGCCGAGACCGACGCTTGCCACCTCCGGAGAGGTGAACACGGCGTGAGGGACGAACCGGGAGTCGAACTTCGCCCCTTTGCGGGTCAAAGCATTTTCGGCGGCGATGCGCCCCTGTTCGGCGGCGACGGTGACCAGAAGCGGCCCGCCGGTGCAATCGCCGGCGGCCCAGATGTTGGGAGCGGAGGTGCGCATCTCGCCGTTGACGGCGACGAAGCCGCGGGGGTCGGCGGCCACGCCCGCCGCCTCCAGGGCCAGATCGCGCGTGTTGGCCTCGACGCCGGCCGCCAGCAAAAGGCGCCGGGCCTCGAAGCGTCGAACGCCATCGGGAGTTTCGGCCTCCGCGGCCACGCCGCCGCAGTCCGGCCACACGCGCCGGAGGCGGACGCCGGTGTGGATCTCGATGCCCTGGCCGGAAAGCCAGCCGGCGAGCGCATCGGAGATCTCCGGTTCTTCGCCGGGGAGGATGCGGGGCATCATTTCCAGAACCGTGACGCGGGCCCCGAAGCGGTGGAGGACCTGGCCGAGTTCGAGCCCCACCGGTCCGGCGCCGATCACGAGCACGCTTTCGGGAAGCTCCTCGAGCTCCATGGCGGATTCGTAGTCGAGCGGGCGGATCTGGTCGAGGCCTTCGACGGGCAGAGTCCGCGGGGACGCTCCCGTGGCGATGAGGAAGTTGCGAGCGGTGACCCTGTGCTCGTCGCCATCGGCCTGGATGATCACCTCATCCGGGGAGGCAAAGCGTCCGCGGCCGTGGAAGAGCCGGATGGAGGGATGGGCGGCGAGCACATCCACGTACTTGGCCTTCTGCATGGCGGCGACGAGGTCGCGCTTTTGGGCGATGACGCTTCGAAAGTCGGGGGGTTCGGCGCCGCGGGGCAGTCCGGGGAATTCCGGACAGCGATAGTTCCAGTACAGTTGCGCGGCGTGCAGAAGGTTCTTGCTGGGCACGCACCCGCGGTTGACACAGGTTCCGCCCAGAACGCGCGCCTCCGCCAGTCCCACGCGCGCGCCCAGTTCGGCGGCGGTGAGAGCCGCGGCGAAGGCTGCGGAGCCGCCGCCGAGAATGAACAGGTCGAATTGAGCGTCCGAGCCGCGGCGGTTGAAGATCACGAGCGGCCTCCTTCGGGACGGCCCGCGGCCAGCCGGACCTCGTACGGCGTTTTAGTCCGGATCTGCTCGACGATGCGGTCCGGCGTCACGCGCTTCGGGTCATACGTGACACGGACTTCGGCGCGGGCAAGGTCGGCCCGGACCGAAGAGACGCCGTCGAGCGTCTTCACCACGCCTTCGACGTGCAAAGCGCAGCCTGCGCAGGACATGCCTTTGACCGAGATCACCACGGTGTGCCCTCCGGCTTGCTGAACGGGCGGGCCCGCGGAAGCCAGGCGCGTGGCGCCCCAGATATTCAGCGCGCTGAAGCCCGCCAGCGCCGCGGTGGCCAGGCTAAGGACCGTGACGGTCAGCCTTGCGTTCTTGACCGCCGCGCCGAGGCCGGCCAGCCGCCGCTTTTCCCGCAGAAAGAACCACCATGCGGCTCCGAGCAACACGGCGGCACCCGCCTGCAGCCACCAGTGATAGACTCCGAAGAACCGCACCAGTGCGGTTCCGCCCAGTCCGATCAGCGCCAGAGCAATGGGGATGACGCAGCAAGAGGAAGCGAGCCCCATGGCGAGCCATCCCAGTTTTTGTGCTTTCATGAAAATCCTCCTGCTTCCAGGATGCACCCTGGAGTCCACTCCAGAGTCAAGTCCCGGCTGCAGGCGGTGTTTCCGGCGAACGGAAAGGGGCAGGCCCGGCCGGCGGATCCGACGAGGTCAGTCGCAGCCGGGAGCGCCCATAAAGCAAGGCCACTGATCGGCTACGAGGGCAACCCAAAGCAAGGCCGCGAGCGCCAGAAGCGCAACGCGGAGGGCGAACACAACGGGGTGTGCGAGAACGGCGTGTCCGTGGCGGACCGCACGGAGAAGCGGCGCGGCAACAAGGACGGAAACGGCCGCCAGAAGCCACAGGGTCAGGAACAACGGATAGGGAAACGTCGCGGAGTACTGTGAAGCGTAGCGCAACTCAAGGCAAACGAGGGGCGCCACAAGGGCGGTCGGAAGGAGCACTGCGGCGGTCAGAGTAGCGCCGGCGGTCACGATGGCTTCTCCTGCGGCGCCGGTAAGCAAGCGATGCGCGGGGCGGCGCCTGGGTTCAGTGTAGCTGAAAGCGTTGGGAAGCGCACACCCGCGGCGGCCGTGGGTTCGTTTGGTTCCTTTTCGCTCCTGAGGACTTCGCTCAAGCGGCCTCCGGCGGGTCCGGAGGTCCGGCCGGGCGGCGGAGTTCGGCCAACTGCCGGGCCAGCCAGGCGTTTTCCTGCCGTTCGTTGAGGTCAAACAGATCGGCCCAGAGCTGCTCGAGGCGGTAGCGGTGGGTTCGTTTGGTCACTTCGCCGGCGTCAGCCAGATCGGGCAGCTCTTCGCCGGTGGCGCGGGCGTAGATCTGGTTGGCGACGCGCTGGGTTTCGAGGGTGCGCAGTTCTTTGAGGGCGCGGTAGAAGGAGCGCTCGGCGCGGGCCTGGTAGCGGGCCAGGGTGTTGAGGCGGGCTTCGAGCGTGGGGTCGGTGAGGGGGTCGCG
>JBBIJF010000058.1:0-6100 GCA_037446115.1 Acidobacteriota bacterium
CGGGTTTCGCTCCAGTGCCGCGCTCAAGAAATGATCGCCCGGCAAAAAGAGCACCACCATCTCCGGAGCAGGTTGCAACTGGCTCCAGTACTGTTTGCTGGCCAGTTGCTCCACATGCCGGCTCACCTGCTGGCTGTGGCGCAGGAGCGCTTCGTTCCGCCGAGCCTCGTCCGGTGCTTCCATCGCCTCCAGATACGCCGCGAGGGGAACCTTCGCGTCCACCGCCAGCGTGCGCCCGCCGGCCAGCCGCACAATCATGTCCGGACGCCTCCGCCCGTCGCCGGCCCCGTAAGTCTCCTGCTCGACGAAGTCACAGTATTCGACCATCCCGGCAAGTTCCGCAACGCGCCGGAGCGTGATCTCCCCCCAGCGCCCCCGCGCCTGCGGGCTGCGCAGCGCCGAAGCCAGAGCCGCCGTCTCGCGCGACAGCCGTTGCACCTGCTCGCGCAGACTGCCGAATTCCTGCTCCCGCGCGCGCTCGAGCTCCCGCACCTGGGACTCCATCCGCTCCAGCATGGCCGCCAGCGGCTCGACGACCCCCTTCATGGCAGTGTGGCGCTCCGCCAGATCCCCCGCGATTTGCGCCCGCACCGTCTCCAGCGCACTCTTGGCCACCTCGAGAAACGTGCTCTGGCTGGAACGCAGGGCCGCGTCCGCCAGCGCCTGGAACTTCTGGCCCATCTCGTGGGCGGCGGTTTCGGCGGCCGCCAGGCGGGCCTCCGCGACCTGCCGGGCGGCCTGCTCCTTTACCAGCCGCCCTCGCAGGTACAGCCACACCAGCAACCCGCCCAGGACCGCGCCCGCCGCCCAAGCCGTGATCCACGCGCCAAAAGGATCCTCCATCGCACACCCACCTTTCACCCTACACTCCCGGCCGCCGCAAACGCCCTCGGAAAGCCGCTAGCTGAGCATTCGCCACGCAGCGTAACCCAGCACGGCCCCGAGCGCCGAGCCCGCCACGACGTCGCTCAGAAAATGCATGCCCAGGAAGATCCGCGAGGCAGCCACGCTCGCCGCGCACAACAACAGCACCGGCGCCGCCGCCGGATAAGCCAGCCCCAACGACACCGCCACCGCGAACGCCGTGATCGAGTGCCCCGAAGGAAACGAGAACCGGTCCGGAGGCAGCAGCGTAGACCACGCATGCGGCGCCAGCGCGCACGGCCGCGGCCTCCCGATGAGGCGCTTGAGGCCCGCAAACAGCAGAATCCCCGCCCCCGCCGCCAGTCCCGCCGCCCCCGCCGCCGCCCAGCGCTGCGGTCCCCCGAACAGCAGCACCACTGCCCCGGCTGCATACCACAGCCAGCCGTCGCCGGCGCGCGTCGCCCCCACCATCCACCACCGGAACCAGCGCGGCGGCTCCCAGTCGTGCACGCGCCGCATCAGACCGTGATCACCCGCCGTAATGAACTTCCACATCCGGAACCGTTTTCCCTTTCAGTCTACGAAACCCCCGTTGCAGCCATATGAAACAATCAACTCGGGGTGGAGAAACTGGACTTCATCTTCTTCGACGCCGGCGGCGGTCACCGTGCCGCAGCCACGGCGCTTGACCTCGTCATCGCCCGGCAAGGCCGGCCGTGGGACGTCCGCCTCGTCAACCTCCAGGAGCTCCTCGACCCGCTCGACCTGGCGCGCAAGTGGTTCGGCACCCGCCTCCAGGACGTTTACAATCTGTTTCTCAAAAAACGCTGGACGCTCGGCTCGCCCCAGCTCCTCCGCCTGCTGCAAGCCCTCGTCCGCCTGTACCACCGCCAGGAAGTCTCCCTGCTTGAGCAGTACTGGCAGACCCGCAGGCCCGATCTGGTCGTCTCCTTCGTCCCCCACTTCAACCGCGCCCTCTGCGAAAGCCTCGCCCGCGCCTGCCCCGCCGCACCCTTCGTCACCGTCCTTACCGACCTTGCCGACTATCCCCCCCATTTCTGGATCGAGCGCCAGCGCCAATACCTCGTCTGCGGGACCGACAAAGCCGTGGTTCAGGCCTTGGCCATGGGACACTCCCGCGAGCGCGTCTTCCGCGTCTCGGGGATGATCCTGCACCCGCGCTTCTACGAGCCCGTCACCGCCGAGCGCGAATCGGAACGGCGCAAGCTCGGCCTGGATCCTTCCCTGCCCACCGGCCTGCTCCTGTTCGGCGGCCAGGGATCGCCCGTCATGGCGGAGATCGTGCACCGCCTGGATCGCTCCGGTCTCGACCTCCAGCTGGTGGCCATCTGCGGCCGCAATGACCGCCTGCGCCGCCGCCTCGCCGCCCTCAAAACCCGCCTTCCCGTCTCCGTCGAAGGCTTCACCGACCAGATCCCCTACTACATGCATCTGTCCGACTTCTTCATCGGCAAACCTGGCCCGGGCAGCATCAGCGAAGCCCTCGCCATGCGGCTCCCCGTCATCGTCGAACGCAACGCCTGGACCCTCCCCCAGGAGCGCTACAACGCCGATTGGATCCTCGAGCACGGCGTCGGAATCGTCCTCTCCAGTTTCCGGCGCATCACAGCCGCCGTGGCCGAGCTGCTCCAGCCGGGCAGGCTGGCCGAGTTCCGCGCCCGCGCCGCCGCCCTCCGCAACCGCGCCGTCTTTGAAATCCCCGACATCCTCGCCCGAATTCTCGCCGCCGGCCCCTGACGTATCATGGACAACCGAGGCTCTCGCGATGCGCACCCTGGCTTGGATGCTGCTCTGTTCGGCGGTCGCCCTCCCGCAAACCGAGGACGCACAATCACGGCTCACCGCCTGGATGGACCGCCTGGCGCAGCAAGCCTTGGACCGCCGCGCCGCCCAGGTCGCCGCCGTGCGCACCGTCGAGGAGGCCGAGCGGCGCAAGCAGCTCGTCCGCGACAAGATCCTCGAACTGCTCGGCGGGCTGCCGGACTACACCGGGCCCCTGAATGCGCGCGTCACAGGAAAAATCGAAAGGCCCTCCTACGTCATCGAAAAAGTCATCTTTGAAAGCCTCCCCCGCTTTTACGTCACGGCCAACCTCTACCGGCCCGCCGCGCCCGGCAAGTATCCCGGCATCCTTCTCCCCCTCGGCCACTGGGAGCAGGGCAAACCCGCCGTGCAGCGCATCGCCGCCAACCTGGCTCTGAAGGGCTTCGTCGTCCTCGCCTACGATCCCATCGGCCAGGGCGAGCGCCTGGTGGCCTACGACCGCCGCCTCGGACGCTCTCTCGCCGGCGGCGCCACCGAGCAGCACTTCATGGCCGGAGCGCAAAGCCTGCTCGCCGGAGAAAGCTTCGCCCGCTACCGTATCTGGGACGGCATGCGCGCCCTCGACTACTTAGTAAGTCGCCCCGAAGTGGACCCGGAGCGCATCGGCTGCACCGGCTGCTCCGGAGGCGGCACGCTCACAACCTATATCTCCGCCCTCGACCCGCGCGTCAAAGTGGCCGCGCCGGCTTGTTACATGACCTCCTTCCGCGTGCTTTTCTCCGGGCCGGTCGGTGACTCCGAACAGAGCCTGCCCAATTTTCTTTCCTCCGGACTCGACCAGACCGACTACATCCAGCTCTTCGCCCCCAAACCCTGGCTGATTGCCTCCACCATCGAGGATTTCTTCCCGCTCGAAGGAGCGCGCCAGATCTACGAGGAGGCCCGCCGCTGGTACCGCATCTACGGCGCCGAAGACCGCATCCGCTGGGTGGTCGGGCCCGGAACGCACGGCACGCCCCTCGAGGTCAGGGAAGCCATCTATGAGTGGATGATCCGCTGGCTCAAAAATGGCGAAGCCGACTTCCGCGAACAGCCGGTCGAAACCCTCGCCGACCACCTGCTGTTTGCGTCTAAATCGGGTCAGGTCTCCGAAGAAGGCAGCCGCGAGATCCACGAAATCATCCTGGAGCGCTTCCAGAGTCGCCGCACCGCCGGCGAACTCAACGTCAAGGAACTGCTCGACTACTTGCGCAGCTTGATGAATCCCGTTCGGGAAACTCCGCTCGAAATCAAAACCGGCGAGATCCTTCCCTCCGCCGACTACACCACGCAACCCGTAACCTTCGAAACCGAACCCGGACTGGAAATCACCGGGACGCTGCTCGTGCCCCGCACGGCCGGCCGCAAGCCCGCCGTCCTCAGCGTCGAAACCGGCGCCGGGCCGTCCCCGCTGGCGCGGCGTCTGGCGGCAAGAGGCGCTGTCGTACTCGCCCTCACGCCCCGGGGGCTGCCCCGCCCCGACGACCGCGGGCGCCTTTCCGGCGACTGGCTCATGAACACCCGCGCCTGGCTGATCGGCCGCAATCTGCCCGGCATGCGCGCCTACGACATCCGCCGCGGCGTGGAGTTGCTCGCTTCACGGCTGGACGTAGACCCGGTTGCCATCCGGGGCGTGGCGCGCGGCGAAGCCGGAGTCTGGCTGCTGATGGCTGCGGCCCTCGATCAGCGCCTGGTGCGCATCTGGCTCGAGCGTACCCCTCACAGCCTCCGCGCCGCCCTCGAGCAGCCGCTCCACCGCAACCTGCACGCCGCCGTCATGCCCGGCTTCTGCCTCCGCTGGGATCTGGCCGACCTCGTCAAGGCCATCGAGCCGCGCCAGGTCATCTGGACCGACCCCACCGACTGGATGGGCCGCGTCGTTCCCGCCGGCGACCGCTTCCGCTACCGCGGCTTTGAAGAGCCCGACGAACCGCTGCTCGCCGCGCTGCTTCAGTAAGCCGCCACGCTCGCCGGCATTGGTATCCTTGCCCGTTGAAGCGCCCCTTGGCGCGGAAAGGAGATCAACAGACGATGCGCGCACAAACCGGATGGTTCCTTGTCGCCGTGAGCGGCGCCGCCCTCACCGGCTTCCTCGCAGGTTCCTTACGCCCTCAGGCCGCCGCGGTCAAAGCCGCAGCGCCGGCCTCCGTGCAGGCCCCGGCGGACGGCAAACTCCGCATCATCATCTTCGGCGCCCACCCGGATGATGCCGAGTACCGCGGCGCGGGCGTCGCTCTGAAGTGGGCCCGTCTCGGCCACCATGTCAAGTTTGTCTCGACCACCAACGGCGATATCGGGCACTGGCAGATGGCCGGCGGACCGCTGGCCCAGCGCCGCACGCGCGAGGTCCAGGAGGTGGCCCGCCGCCTCGGCGTTACGACACAGGTGCTCGACATTCACGACGGCGAAATCATGCCCACGCTGGAAAACCGCCGCATCATCACGCGCCTCATCCGCGAGTGGAACGCCGATGTCGTCATCACCAATCGCCCGTGGGACTACCACCCGGATCACCGCTACACCTCGATTCTCGTCCAGGATTCGGCCTATATGGTCACCGTCCCCTTCTTTTGCCCGGACACGCCGCCGCTCAAGCGCAACCCCGTGTATTTCTACACTCCGGACCGTTTCGAGAAGCCCGTGCCGTTCCATGCCGATGTCGCTGTCTCGATTGACGATGTGATCGAGCCCACACTGGACGCGCTGCTGGTGATGGAGTCGCAGATCCACGAGGGCGGCGCCAACGGCCACGCGGGTCTTTATCCCGCCGACCAAGCCGGCCGCAAGCGCCGTCACGAGGAGGTACGCAAGAACCTGGCGGCACGCTACGCCGGCTACGCCGACCGCTACCGCGACGCCCTCATCGCCCGCTACGGCCAAGCCCGCGGCGCCCAGATCCGCTACGCCCAGGCCTTCGAGCTGTGCGAATACGGCCGCCGCCCGAGCAAAGAAGAGCTCCAGCAGATTTTCCCGTTCTAGGCCGGGCTTGCGGGCAGCGGGCGCCTGAGAGCTGCTCTAACAAGCCCTCCGCCTGCCCTCTGCCAACTTCAAGCGCAGTGTGTCACGCCACTTTTTTCCCTTTTCCACCTCTTTCCTCTCTCCCCACCCTTGGACCATTCACCGGCTTCAGTTGCTCGCATCTAACGCCTTATCAGTGGATTACGTAAGCCCGCCGCCCGCTTCCCCCTCCGGCCCCCGCTATACTCCCTCCGGGAGCCCCTCGAGCTCCCTCACGAAACTTCACTTCAATTTCCAAAGGAGATTCACCCCATGGCAGCCATCTCGGAAGCCAAACTCGCCGCCAACCGCGCCAACGCCCAGCTCTCCACCGGTCCCAAAACCCCCGAGGGCAAGGCCCGTTCCGCCCAAAACGCCCTCAAACACGGCCTCACCAGCCGCTCCCTCGTCGTCC